>CAVYYM010000031.1:0-215326 GCA_963772715.1 uncultured Bacteroidota bacterium | reverse complement strand
TGTTGCCGAGACGGATATTCTCCCCGGCATTAAGGTTATATAGCATAAAATCCTGGAAGACAACGGAAAACAATCTTCTGTATCTGCCTGGTTCAATATGCCTTATATCGTTTCCATCGAATTTCACAGAGCCGGAATCCGGATCATAAAGTCGGCTAAGCAATCTGACAATTGTGCTTTTCCCCGCACCATTGGGACCCACCAGTGCAATTATTTCCCCTTTCTTTAATTTCGAATGAGAAGTTTTCAATTGCCTTTTCATTGTTTCCGGGATAGGTGAATGATATGTTCTCTGCGCAAATGCTCCTGGTCAGGTCTTTAACCTCAGTGACAGGAGGCAGGGCTGTAATGTTTTCTTTCAGGTTAAGGAATTCGAAAGTGTCAGCGATGAAAAGGCTGTCTTCATAAAGTCCGGCAAGTGAGCCCAGGAGATCCTTTATGGCAACCATCCCCTGTCTGAATGCAAGAAGAAACAATGCCATCTGTCCCAGCGTAAGAGTTCCATTTATTGTTTGCCGGGCAATATAAAGCAGGGTAATAAGTACCGCAGCAGCCTTGACAACATCAGAAACAAGCTCAATCTGTGTCCGCTTCCGGACAATCCTTATCTCTTCATCCTTTGTTTTCCGGAATGATTTTTTGAAAAGTGAAATGAAATATTCTCCAAGTCCGAAGAGTCTTAATTCCCTTGAGGGACGATCGCCAGTCAGAAGCCAGTTGAAATAGGCTGTTTTCCTGGCTTCTGGTGTTTGCTCCTTCTGGAAATTATAAAGGATACCGGCATAATGAAGCCGAAGCCAGATCGCGGGTATGTTAACCGCCAGAAGCAGAATGGCGATTGTCCAGTGAAGAAATGCCAGCACTCCTGCCATCAGCACCAGGGACAGAAATCCCCTGAGCATCGAAATCAGATTGTTGAGTATGCTGTTCGGCCTCCAGGGCGCTTCGCGCGTGGCCCTTGCCAGCAAATCGAAATAATCGGGGCGCTCGAAATAGATCAGGTCGAGTCTTATCGACTTTTCATGAAGCAGTCCGTACATGTAGGCCTCTAGTTTCACCGACTGTTTTTTACGAATAAAACTGCCAATGTCCATTGAAGCCTCGTCGAGGAACCAGACAATTACGACCGCAATGACAGGCCATATAATATTTACAACATTGCCTCCTGTATTTGCCGATGCGGCATCGGTAATCACATCAATTACTCCTTTGATGAGCCATATCAGGAGCAGGGGCAGGATGCTCCGTAAAATAGAAATGATGATGTTTGCCAGTGCCCAGCCCGGAGCAGACCTCCAGACAAGCTTTATGGAATCGCGGAAATATTTTATCCTATCCTTCATTAAATTCTGGATTTTAACCCCCCTTTGGAGGGGATGGGGGGTCATTTAACACTCTCCTGATCCTAACCAGCGTCCATACCATTAATCTGTTATAAAGATAGAAAGGTTTGCGGATCAGCTTGTCTCCGGACGACAAGATGGTTCCGGACGGATCTTCGACCTGAATAACCTTCCCCGCAATCTGATCACGGTATACCGGTTGATCCTCATTAACACAACTGTCTCCGCGAGTTATATAGTTTATTTTGTTGTCTTCCTTCGTGATTCTGACAAGCCTGTGAACCACCAGTCCTGATTCCCTTTTCCATGCAATTATTTCTCCGGGAGACGGAATAGCCATATCGGCAAGAGGTTCTACAAGGATCACAGAACCCGGCTTTATCGAAGGATACATGCTGAAACCATCGGCCTTAACCTTAATAGTGGTGCCCCCGGCCAGGAGCGAGAATCCTATATCCTTAACAATGATATGATTATCAGAGGCCTTACTCATTATTAAGGATTTCATCTATAATGCTTCTGTCGGGACGGAAAGGCAGCCGGACTACCGGAACTGCCCTGCATAAAAATGATACGGAACCGATAAGGCGAGCGACTATCTGCTGATCCCAGTTATGCTGGATGCAATTTGCCATTACCATGCTGATGGCTGAAGCACCGCTGACAGGGATAAGTTCATTTCTGCTTCCGTGTTCGATCAGGAAAATTTTGTCAACAGAAGATTCCCTGGGGTTGTCATTGGAATAAACAGGAGTGCTGAACATCCTGTATCCATTTCCCGTATTCCTCAGGATGAGGCGATCATCATGAATTACCTGTGCTCCGGTATTATCCCAAAGCTTAGCCATGGTTGTCTTTCCCTTGCCTGATACACCACAGAAAAGGTAACCACGTCCCATATTATTTACTCCTGAGGCATGTATCAGAATATCTCCCCTGATGGCTGTCAGGTAATAAAGCACAAGCCCGTCCAGGGGATATTCGAGAGGATCTACTTCATTACCAATGTGATTAAACCAAAGATCCCAGTTTCTATCAGAGAATGAAAATCTGAGGATCGCAGTTTTCTTTTCAGATGAAAGAGGAAAAACTGTTTTGATGTAAAGGTCATTCTTATGCTTATGAACACTCCAGAATTTATCGGTCTTCTTTATTCTGATACCGTTAATTTCTTCCACATAAGGTGCATCAAAGACTTTGATAGCTTCACCAGGGAGCCTGAATTTTCCAGAATGAACAGTGATGACGATGTCATTATTATTACCAGTGCAGATAAATTTTTGAAATCTTACACCTGGAACAAACTCAAAGCCGTCTGATGCACTCTCAAGCTTAATTTTATAACCTGAAATTTCTAAACTATAATTCCTCATTATTGTCTTCCCTTCGTGCCCCTTTGTGAAAACCATTGTGCGCCTTTGTGGTTATTTTAATCAACCTTTAATAATCAGATATTTATTCATTTCCTCAATAAAGGAGGAAACATCTTCAGTCGCAATCTCTTTGCCGACATCGTATTCCGAAATCATTGCATCAATCAGATCATTAATAGTTTTTCTACCATCAATCTGCTCCCAGAGGAATGCCCCGGTCTCATTGAGGGTATAGACACTGTTCATATCAGCAATATTGTTGGCAATTGGCACAAGAACATACTCGTTGCCTGTCTTTCTTGTAACTATTGACGGTGATTGCGACACGACTGAATTCAGATCGATCATAGGATTTTCCTCATGAATTATTTTTCCTCTTTTTTCAGGTCGAGAATTGCATTGACAAGGTAAATGTATTCTGCACAAATGTTTATCACATATTCATTTTCACCCCACAGGAAAGGCCATTTTTCCATATGTTCGGGGAAGTCAGGCTTGAGAACCAGGATCCCCGGAACCACCCCGCCGGCAATAAAAGTGAAATCAGCCCTGTTGTTGCCATAGGCAACCTCTTTTGACTTTGCTCCGACACCTGAAACGAAAGAGACATTCGAATACGGATGACAACCAAGAATGTAATTCATTCCCCTGAAGGTATATTCCGGACCGATTATTTCAGGAAATGATTTATGCAGCAGATAATTTGTTATGGCCCAGTTTATTACTCCTTCGTTACCACCCCATCCACCGGTCGATATTGTCACACCGAAAGGATTTTGTTTGAAGATATCATCATTCGCTGTCTTGAATTTCTGTACAAAAGGCTTCAGCTTTTCTTTATATGCATTATCCATATAAGGAACAGCTGTAACTGCAAGTTTCATATTCATCATAAAGCCTCTTTCCATCGATGGCCATAATAATTCATTGAATCTGACTGCATACTTAGCCTCTTTTGTGCAGATAAATAATTGAAGGGCTGCCTCCATTTCGCCCGATCCGCCAAATCCGGCAGGTCCCTGGCGGGTTGCCGTTGCCGGTTGACTGTGTTCATCCGTCCACACCTTTTTTGCTGTCTCCAGGCATTCCCTGGCAAGATCATCATTATACCCCTTGAGAGCCCGGCTTGCTCCTGCCAGTGACACCAGGGAGCTGTAATTTGCCCGTGATGACCTGTTCGTAAAGACATACCTGTCGTCGGGAGTACCACTGGAACGTCCGTCAGACTGATAAGGCTTAAGCTTCGGATTGAATGGCAGGTTATCGGTTATATTCACTGCATCGCCGAGATGATGATACTGGTGCAGATTGGGTTCGATTATGGTAGTGATAGCCCTTCCGAAAGCCCTGTGCTGCGCTATAAGGTTAAGTGTTCCATGCTCGATCTGCTGCAGTATATCAGGAGTACCGTCCGGATGATGTATATCGACAAACCTCTGCCCCTGGTTTACAAGCGTCTCATCACGCTTAATGCCGAAATGCTCCCAGGCATCCACAAAACTTGAAATTGTAATACAATGTGAGCCTGTGCGGAGATCATAATCACCAGCATCGAACCATCCTCCGACATTCAGCCCCGGCACACGTTCTAAGAGGCTTGAACCTTGTCTCTGTAGTATCTCCCATGCGGAAACCGTCGAAATGCTGATGATTTATGGGAGCCTGAAGAGCATCGTCGAGATGTGCTGCGCCATGCCATACACGGTATGCTTCATTGACAAACATATGATCCATCTGTACGGGGAACCATACATCGAGAGTCTGCTGCCATGCATCATCATAGATTTGTTTTCCGATACGGAAGGTGCCTGTATTCTGGGTTCCATATCTGATCATATAGATTCCAGGTTCCTTTACTGAAGAGAAATCAAATGTTGCATAGTTATACCGGAGGTATGTTCCCCAGCTTTTCACTTCACCGCTGAATCTTTCTATCCATTCGCCACTGTCAGTCAGCTTCAGCACTGAAGCATTCCGAAGGAGATTGTCATTCTTATCCAGTTCGATAACAGCTGTTTTCTCCTGACCAGGGTAATATCCGACCTGTGAATAGCCAATCATAGGAGGCCTTACCCAATTGGGGATTATGGCCGGTGTAATGGTCCATTCGACCACTTTCCCAGTCTGGTCCGACGGTATGAGTGTCCGGACAACATACCAGCCATTCTGGGCAACCGTACGACCATCGAGAAGCATCAGGTTTCCGGTCACTGTTTCAATACGAATGCGTCTTTCGGGATCTTCCGGAGCCAGTATAAGACTTTTCCCCTGAGCAATAGGTTCAGGTTCAACGTATTCAGCGCGGCCGTGATCATCAAATGTCGAATGACCGGAAAACTGCTTTATTTGCGTGGAAGCGGGCTTTACATCCATTGAGCTTGCTGGATATAGAGGAAAAAGACCCGGGACATTGTCCATCTGATAAGTCTTCCCGAAGTATTCCGACGGAAGAAACTCGATGTTGAATCCGGCCCTTCCGGCCAGCTTATATGGAAGAGGATTATCAAGTGTGACAGAGATCAGAATACTGCTGCCCTGTGGCTTAACATTAATCCGGGAATTAAAATCGAAATCTGCATATCGCAGGGTTACATCTATACTGTTGTCTTCCTTATTTACTTTACGTTCGGTAACAACAGGGATCTGGTCCCATTGCTCGGGAGTCGGTTTCAGTCTTACAGCGCCTCCGGTGGCAGTTCTCACTCCATGGTGAACCAGCAAAATGCCTCCTGTTTTTTCATCGAAGAACATGCCATTATACTGATTTTCAAAAACAAGGACATTAAATCCCCGCATTTCGAAATAATCCCTGTCGTTCAGCTTCAGAGTATTTTCCTGTGCGAAAATGAGACCAGTTGAATTCAGAAAAAAAAGAGAAAACAACAAAATTGCTGCCAATGGAGCAGCAAATTTTTTACCAGATACTATTTTACACATGTTCCTTAATGGAATTAATGGTTCATATATCAAATGTACTACATTTCATATTCATTTTAGTACCTTCGCAAAAATCTGAAATATGAGCAAAAAGAAGGGAAAAAGAGGGAAAAGATCAGGATTGTCAAGAGAATCAGTATCAGATCAAATTCAGATAATTCTGTCAAAAAGTCCGCAGCAGGGATTCAACTACAAGCAAATAGCCAAGCGGCTGAATATCACTGACCCTTCCGAAAAACAAATGGTTTCAGAAGTGCTTAAGGAGCTTTCGGCCAAAGGGACACTAAAGGAATTGTACGAAGGTAAGTTCAGGGCGAAGACAAGCCGCGGATATATAACCGGCACTGTCGACATGACACGCATGGGATATGGTTTTATCTCATCTGAGGAGATCGAGGATGACGTTTTTGTTTCGGCAAAGAACCTGCGTACTGCCCTTCATGGCGATAAGGTTAAAGTATGTCTCTTCGCAAAGAGAAAAGGAGCAAGACCCGAGGGCGAAGTAGTTGAAATACTTGAAAGATGGAGGACCACATTTGTAGGGACCGTAGAGATAATGCCAAATTTTGCATTTCTCATGCCCGACAACAAGAACATGCCTTTTGACCTCTTCATACCGACGTCAAAGCTGAATGGAGCAAAACAGGGACAAAAGGCTGTGGCAAGAGTCACCGACTGGAATCCAAAATCGAAGAATCCGGTTGCCGAGATAATAAATGTGCTTGGCGACCCTGGTCTTCATGAAACGGAAATGCATGCCATCCTGGCGGAATTTGAACTGCCATACAGTTTTACAGAAGAGGTGGAACTGGATGCGGAAAAGATAACTGCAGAAATTACGGGTACTGACATAAAATCACGTCGCGATTTCAGAAATGTACCCACATTCACGATAGACCCGTCAGACGCACGCGACTTTGACGATGCCCTTTCGCTCAGGAAGCTTGATAATGGCAACTGGGAAGTGGGTGTTCATATTGCCGATGTGACATATTATGTAAAGCCGGGCTCATTGCTGGAGGAGGAGGCGAAACAACGTGCCACATCCGTTTACCTTGTCGACAGGGTGGTGCCGATGCTTCCGGAGAGGCTCTCGAATCATATCTGTTCGCTCAATCCTTCTGAGGACAAGCTTACCTATGCGGCTGTATTTGAGATGAATGAAAAGGCTGAAGTGCTCAGCGAATGGTTCGGAAGGACAATCATCAACTCCAACAGAAGATTCTCCTACAATGAAGCTCAGGAGGTCATTGACAAGGGCGAAGGGGATATGCAGGAACAGATACTTCTGCTTCATGATCTTGCACAGAAGCTGAGGGCGAAGCGCTTTGCCGCAGGGGCCTTTTATTTTGAAAAGATCGAAGTCCAGTTCGATCTCGATGAGAGCGGCAAGCCTTTAGGCATCAAATTCCGCGACATGGGAACAGCCAACCAGCTTATTGAGGAGTTCATGCTACTTGCAAACAGGCATGTTGCCGAGTATGTCGGCAAGAAGCTGAAAGGCAAGACTTTCGTTTACCGCATCCACGACAAACCCGATCCGGAGAAGATCGACAACTTCAGCCATTTTGTAACCCGCTTCGGGTATAAGCTGGTCGAGGATGACAAAACATCCCTGCCGAAAGCGATGAACAAGCTTCTCAATTCAGTAGTCGGCAAGAAAGAACAGAATATTATCGAAACACTTGCACTCAGGTCGATGGCCAAGGCAGTATATTCGACCGAGAACATCGGCCATTACGGACTTGGATTCAGACATTATACACATTTTACATCCCCGATAAGGAGGTACCCCGATATGATGGTACACAGGCTCCTGACATCCTACCTTGCTGAGGAGAAACCCGGCGAACTGGAAAGATATGAGAAACTATGCCAGCACTCCTCCAAAATGGAGAGGCTTGCCACAGAAGCTGAAAGAGCGTCGATTAAATACAAGCAGGTCGAGTACATGAGCGACAAGTTAGGGAAACATTTCGATGGCGTTATCTCCGGAGTTACCGAATGGGGCATCTATGTTGAAATAATCGAGAACCAATGCGAAGGAATGGTCAATATCCGCGAACTGGATGACGATTTCTATGAATACGATGAGGAAAACTATTGTATACGAGGTCGCTCGGGCGGTAAATTATATACTCTTGGCGACAGGGTGACAATTGAAGTTGTGAAAGCAGATCTGCAGAAGAAGCAGTTGGATTACAGATTAGTCTGATCCTCCCCGATTATTCTTCAGTAATTCTTCCACCGCATCTTTCCTGAAGCACATTTTTCTTAACAGGTTCAGTGCCACGGTAGATATGTACTTTTCCCTCGCCGGCGCCAACGTAACCATAATCAGCTCCGGCCATTTCCCCGGGTCCGTTTACGATGCATCCCATAACAGCTATTTTAAGTCCTGTCAAATGCGCAGTTGCCGATTTAACCTTTCTGACGGCTTCCTGAAGATCGAACTTTGTCCGGCCGCATGTGGGACAAGAAATATACCTGTTGCGTGTTATCCGGGCTTCCGTTGCCTGTAGTATTGCAAACGAGATCTCTTTAAGCTTTTCTCCCTGCACCTTGCCCCTGTTCGTGATGCAGATACCGTCGGGTTGCTTCAATATGAAATATCTTCCCAGAAGTGAAGCTGCATCTATGCCAAGCTTCACCTGGTCGTCTTCATCGAAAATAGGATTTAAGATGATATTCGATCTGTGCTTATCAGGAAGCTGAGGCGGATTTGCAGCATTGAAAGTCAGCACTTCACCTTTATAAGGCTCTCCGTTTTCTGAGAGGAATCCTCCTGATTCAAACGAAACGACCTCAGGCCTGTAAAGTATATCCCGTTTCCTGAAAGAAAGGGCAGCTTCTGGCTTGGTTATCCTGCCTGACCCGGTTGTCAGAAAATTCAATATCTCTTTTGCTACCGGGATCTCTTTCTCAGGATCCTCTGAAAGAGAAACCCTTATCGTGTCTCCGATCCCTTCTGCCAGGAGAGCGCCGATCCCTGCGGCCGATCTTATTCTTCCGTCTTCTCCCTCACCGGCTTCAGTCACACCAAGATGAACAGGGTATGAGAGTCCCGCTTTTTGCATCTCACTGATGAGCATTCTATTTGACTCCAGCAAAACGACGGTGTCGGATGATTTCATAGAAAGCACCAGGTTGCTGAAATTTTCTGAACGAAAAATCCTTATGAACTCCATTGCCGAGGCGACCATTCCTTCAGGAGTGTTCCCGCAGCGTGTCATTATGCGGTCAGAAAGAGAGCCATGATTTATGCCTATCCTGATCACGGTTTTGTTTTCCCTGCATATATTTATAAGCGGCAGAAGCCTTTCATGGATCCTTTCAAGCTCTTCGTTATTCTCTTTCTCCGTGAATTCCGTCTTTATGAACGAAGCTCTCTTATCGGCATAATTGCCCGGATTGATCCTGACCTTTTCTACGATGCGAGCAGCTGTTTCGGCAGCGGCAGGATTGAAATGGATATCTGCGATAAGCGGTGTTTCGAAACCTGACTTGCGAAGCTCACGTTTTATATTGTCGAGATTTTCCGCCTCCCTTATTCCCTGTGCAGTGAGCCTTACATAATCTGCTCCGGCTTCTATGATCCTTATACATTGAGCAGCAGAAGCCTGAGTATCAAGAGTGTCAGTATTGGTCATCGACTGAAGACGAACAGGATTATTGCCTCCCAGTGGAATAGTGCCAATATAAACTTCTGATGAAATATATAATCTTTCTAACATTTTAAAATCCTTAATCAACCACGGAGTTTCACGGAAATTTCAATCTCTTTCCCACTCAGCGCCATCTTTTGTATCCTTAAGGCTTATCCCCGCCTTCTTCAGGTCTTCTCGTATCTTGTCAGAAGATGTCCACTCATTCCTGCTCTTCGCATCCTGCCTCAGGCCGATAATTATTTTCATAAGGTCCGAAGTGATGTTCTCATCACCCTTTAACTGATTTTCATCTCTCAACCCGAGAATATCGAAGACGAACACATTAAATAAAGTCTTTAGCGATGCAAGGTCGATGCTTGTCAGCTTTTCAGTGCCATCGCTGACAGAGTTGATGTATTTCACTCCCTCGAAGAGGTATGAAAGAAGGATCGGGCTGTTGAGATCATCATCCATTGCTTCATAGCATTTCTTTTTGAGGGATGAGATATCTATTGTTGATGAAAGTGACGGCTTCAGCTTGTCAAGTGTTTCGACGGCCTTCATGAGTTTCCGGAATCCTTTTTCTGCAGCTTGCAGCGCCTCGTTCGAAAAGTCGATAGTGCTTCGGTAATGTGCCTGAAGAAGGAAAAACCTGATGGTCATGGGGCTGTAAGCCTGTATCAGCATGGGATGATTGCCGCTGAAGAGCTGATCGAGTGTTATGAAGTTACCGAGCGACCTGGCCATTTTCTGGCCATTGATAGTGATCATGTTATTATGCATCCAGTACCTGACCGATTCTTTTCCCTGCGCTGCAGTCGATTGCGCGATCTCGCACTCATGATGAGGAAACTGAAGATCCATACCGCCTCCATGAATATCGAACACTTCTCCGAGATATTTTATGCTCATGGCAGAGCATTCAAGATGCCATCCCGGATATCCGTCGCTCCAGCGCGAAGGCCAGCGCATAAGGTGTTCAGGAGTTGCTTTTTTCCAGAGAGCAAAATCGAAAGGATTCCTTTTTTCATCCTGTCCGTCGAGCTCCCGTGTACTGGTCTGGAGTTCATCCAGCACCCTGCCTGAAAGCTTTCCGTACATGTATTTTTCGTTATACCTGAGACGTCAAAATAAACAGAGCCATTCACTTCATAAGCATATCCCTTTTTCAGTATCTGCTCGATAAGCTGCTGCTGTTCAATGATATGTCCCGATGCTCTCGGCTCTATAGATGGATGAAGCGTGTTGAGCTGTTCCATGTTCCCGAGGAAGCTGTTGATGTATTTCTGCACCACCTCCATTGGCTCAAGATTCTCGAGCCTTGCCTTTTTTTCGATCTTGTCCTCGCCTTCATCAGCGTCATTTTCAAGATGTCCGACATCAGTAATGTTCCTGACATAGCGGACCTTGTATCCAAGATGCGTAAGGTACCTGTAAAGCAGGTCGAATGTAATTGCCGGACGGGCATGTCCGAGATGCGGATCGCTGTATACCGTGGGTCCGCAGACATATAATCCGACAAACGGAGGATGAAGCGGTTTGAATGGCTCCTTCTTTCGTGAAAGGCTATTATAGATGGTTAAATTATTATCCATGAGTACAATGATTATATAGCAAAATTAACTTAAATCTTGATTTGTAATAATTTGAGTCACATGTACTCATCCCTGCCCCCTTCTCTGCTGAAGCAAAGAAGGGGGTGTTAAAGAGTTGTATAATAATTAATTCCCCTCTTTGCGCAAGCAGAGAGGGAAAAGAAGGGGGTGAGTACGTGTAGATATATAGATTTCGGTTCAATTTTTATTGCATTTATCAAATTCCTTCATATATTTGCCCCCACAAATCAAATATTCCTTCCATTCAAGGGTGTTTGGTTTTTATTAAGAAGGGCGGAGAGATTAGGCTCTGAGAAACCCTGGCAACCAATCCGTCGTCAGCTGACGGAGAACGGTGCCAAAACCTAATCCCGGGAAAGCCGGGAGATGATAAAAATAAAACACGGAAAAATGAATTCAATTCATCTGACTCACAACAACTTCATCATGCCGCTCATGCCTATGTGCATGTGCCGGTAAGGATCCTGATTTGGAAACAACCCATCTTTTTCAAGTTGCCGGATCAAAGCGATGACAGGTTTGCTATACCTGCCTCTATAATCAGAATACCAATGAATATATAATTATTAAAATATGGAAAAAAGAAAAATAAACTTCGAAACATTACAGATACATGCAGGACATCATCCTGACAAGGAGACTCTTTCAAGGGCAGTTCCTCTTTATCAGACATCATCCTATGTCTTTAAAAATTCAAAGCATGCAGCCGATCTTTTCAATCTGTCAGAACCCGGGAATATTTATACGAGGATGATGAATCCCACAACCGATGTGTTTGAAAAGAGAGTTGCAGCCCTTGAAGGGGAGCATGGCCGCACTGGCAGTATCTTCAGGACATGCCGCCCAGTTAATTGCATTGACGACGATAATGAGACAGGGCGAGAATTTTGTCACCTCTCCATTTCTGTATGGCGGAACCCACAACCAGTTCAAAGTGACATTTAAAAACTTCGGTATTGAAGCAAGATTTGCAAAAGACCTTGAACCGGGATCATTTGAAAAACTGATCGATAATAAAACAAAAGCCATATATGTTGAAACGATTGGCAATCCCGGATTTAATATCCCCGATTTTGAAGCTTTTGCCAAACTTGCCGGGAAACATGGGATCCCTTTGATTGTCGACAATACTTTCGGTGCCTGCGGTTACCTGTGCCGTCCCATTGAATACGGAGCAAATATTGTAGTCGAATCTGCAACAAAATGGATAGGCGGACATGGAACAAGCATCGGCGGAGTAATCACTGATGCCGGAAATTTCAACTGGAACAACGGCAATTTCCCTGTTTTCACAGAACCTTCGGAAGGTTATCACGGGCTGGTCTTCGGAGAGCAGTTCTCTGAGAAATCACCCGATCGGGAATATAGCATTTATTATGAAAGCCCGGGTCGAAGGATTAAGAGATCTTGGTCCTTCCATAAGCCCGTTCAACTCTTTCCTGCTTATTCAGGGACTTGAGACTCTTTCACTCAGGATGGAAAGACATGTTCAGAATACTCTCGCACTTGCAAAATGGCTTGCAGTCACAGAAATGTGTTGAAAAAGTAAATTATCCCGGGACTTCGAAAATAATCCATATAATACAGCTTGCTAAAAAATATCTTCCAAAAGGAGCAGGTGGCGTCCTCAGCTTTGTTCTGAAAGCTGAAAAATCGAAAGCTGCAAAACTTGTCGAACATTTCGAGCTTGTCAGCCATCTGGCAAATGTAGGCGATGCAAAAACACTGATAATCCAGCCTTCCACAACAACGCATGCACAGCTGTCGGCTGACGACCAGATCGCTGCAGGTGTTGAACCCGGGCTCTTCAGGGTATCGGTGGGACTGGAGCATATCGATGATATCATTTATGATTTTGAACAGGCATTCAGACAGGTAATATGATGGAGACACTTAAATACAAACAACCTTTTAAGACGGAAACCGGAGCAATCTTACCTTCAGTTGAAATAGCTTACAATACATGGGGAAAGCTGAATAGTGATGCTGATAACGTGATCTGGATCTGTCATGCACTTACCGCAAATTCCGATGTCGAATCGTGGTGGCCGGGCATGGTGGGCGGCGATCTCCTGTTTGACCCGGGCAAGTATTTTATTGTATGTGCGAATGTCCTCGGATCGTGCTATGGAACAACAGGCCCGGCTTCTGTCAATGCGGAAACGGGCAAACCATGGCTTAACGATTTTCCGCTTATCACTGTACGCGATCTGGTAAATGTTCATGAGATACTGAGAAAGCATCTGGGAATAAAGGAGATACATACAATTATCGGAGCTTCGATCGGCGGCTATCAGGCTCTTGAATACAGTATAATGTTCCCCGAACTGATACACAGACTGATGCTTCTGGCATCCGGTGCAAAGCAAACGCCCTGGGCACTGGCATTCAGCGAATCAATGAGGCTTGCAATGGAGGCTGACCAGACTTTCACATCGGGAGTATCCTGATGGCGGAAAGAAAGGACTCAAGGCTGCAAGATCGATTGCACTGATAAGCTACAGGACGATGAATGCATATAATCAAACGCAGAAGGAAGATGATAACGAAAAACTTACAGGCTTTAAGGCAGCCTCATACCAGGCATATCAGGGCGACAAGCTTGTGAACAGGTTCAATCCATATTCATACTGGTGCCTTACCTGTCTTTCCGATACTCATAATATAGGAAGGGGAAGAGGAAGTATCGTAAATGCACTTAAAAGTATCAAGGCAAAGGTTCTCTGTGTCGGGATAAAATCAGATATTCTTTTTCCGACCGACGACCAGATATTCATTACCGCACACACAAACGGTGCAGAATATGTCGAGATAGATTCATTTTACGGACACGATGGTTTCCTGATTGAAACAGAGGTAGTAACAGATGTCATAAGGAGATTCTGGGAAAAAACTTCAAACTGAAAGAAATGACAAGAGAAAAACTAAGAATAGGAATGTTTGGCTATGGCTGTGTGGGACAGGGACTTCATGATGTACTGAACAGCAGCAAGGGCTTCAAGGCAGATATTGTAAGAATTTGCGTGAAGGACCGCACAAAGAAGAGAAGGATCCCGATGGAATATTTCACATTGAAAAGGATGATATTCTGAATGATCCTTCAATCAACCTTGTTGTCGAGCTTATCGATGATGCTGATGAGCATTGACATAGTGTCTACGGCTATGAAGAACGGTAAGAATGTTGTCAGTGCCAATAAGGTGATGATCGCAAAGCATTTCAAGGAGCTTGTCGATCTGCAGGAGAAATATAATGTGTCGCTTCTGTACGAAGCATCCGCAGGAGCAAGCATCCCGATCATCAGGAACCTCGAAGAATATTATGATAATGAGCTTCTCTATTCCCTGCGGGGAATCCTGAACGGCACCACGAACTATATCCTGACCATGATGCATAACCAGGGAATAGATTATAATGTCGCCCTGAATGAGGCGCGCGAGAAAGGATTTGCTGAATCTGATCCCACGCTCGATGTTGATGGATGGGATGCAAAATACAAACTCTGCATAATTACCGGCCATGCCTACGGACTATTCCTGGAGCCGGAAGAAGTATTTCATTACGGGATAAGCAACATCTCAAAATTCGATATCCAGTATGCCAAGGAAAAAGGCTTAAAGATAAAGCTTGTACCATATGTCGGAAAGACAAATGAAAACACAATCACAAGCTTTGTGCTTCCCAGGTTTATATCTTCAGATAAATATTTATATAATGTAGATAATGAATACAATGGAGTAATAACCGAAGCCGCTTTTGCCGACAAGCAGTTCTTTTCAGGAAAAGGAGCAGGAGGTCATGCGACGGGAAGCGCGGTACTCTCAGATATCTCAGCCAATTCCTACGGATATAAATATGAGTATAAAAAGTACCAGCAGGGAACGGTTCGAATTATACACGCGATTACAAGCTTGAAATATACCTGAGGTATAAGCATGAAAAGGACAGGGAATTATTTGGATTTGAGGAAGTGTCGGAATACTTTAGCGGAAAATTGTATAAGTATGCCATTGGCATTGTGAATCTGAAAAGATTGTATGAGCTGCGGGAACAACTTCGCAACCTGGATGTTTTTATTGTAAACACCGGAAGAAAAGGAATAAACTAAGACTGCCCCAACCCCTCCCTGAAGGGGGGAAAAGTTGAATGAATCCCCTCTAGATTGAGAGGGAACATGAAGAGATATGCACAGAAAGAAAATATTATGAAACTTTTACTCGAAGAAATTATAAAAAAGAAAATCCTGATTCTCGACGGCGCTATGGGAACAATGATCCAGAAGCATAAGCTTCAGGAAGCAGATTACCGCGGGAAATCATTCAGCGATCATCCTAAATCTCAGAAGGGGAACAATGATCTGCTGACCCTCTCCAATCCCTCAATAATCAAAGACATACATCTGAAATATCTTGAAGCCGGCGCCGATATAATTACAACAAACACATTTAATTCAAACCGTATCTCCATGGCCGATTATGGCATGGAAGAGCATGTATATGAAATGAATCTTCAATGCTGCCAGGCTTGCTGCCGGAGCGATTGAATATTATGAGAGGACAGAAAAGGATAAGCCACATTTTATTGCGGGAACTCTTGGCCCGACAAACCGTACTGCTTCTATGTCGTCAGATGTGAACGACCCCGGCGCCCGATCGGTTACATTTCGATGATCTTGTTGAAGCATATTCGGAGCAGGCCAGAGGACTAATCGACGGAGGCGTTGCACATTCTTCTCGTTGAGACTATTTTTGATGTTCTTAATTGCAAGGCTGCTCTTTTTGCCATCGGATCAGTTTTTGAGAAAAAGAAGATAACGCTTCCGGTAATGGTTTCGGTCACTATTACCGATGCCAGCGGAAGAACCCTTACGGGTCAGACACTTGAAGCATTTCTCGTTTCCGTTTCACATTTTCCTCTCTTCAGTGTCGGACTCAACTGTGCCCTCGGGGCTGAGCAACTAAGGCCATTTGTTGAGGAACTTTCGGCAAAATCGGCATTTTATGTCTCTGTCCATCCCAATGCCGGACTGCCAAACCAGTTTGGCGAATATGACCAGTCGGCTGAATTCATGGCATCGGTTACCGAAGATTTCATGAAAGAGGGATGGGTGAATATCATCGGCGGATGCTGCGGAACAACTCCTCTGCATATCCAGAAAATTTCAGAAGCCGCAGAAAAATATAAACCAAGAATTATACCTGAAATCACTAAATATACAAGACTCAGCGGACTTGAAGCGCTGACAATAACTCCTGAAACCAATTTTGTCAATATTGGTGAACGCACAAATGTTTCAGGATCAATAAAATTTGCAAGGCTGATAAAAGAAGAAAAATATGGTGAGGCGCTTGCAATAGCCCGCAACCAGGTTGAAGGAGGAGCACAGGTGATCGATATCTGCATGGATGAGGCGATGCTCGATTCGGAAAAAGCAATGGTGAAATTCGTTAACCTTATCATGGCAGAACCCGATATTGCAAAGCTGCCATTGATGATCGACTCTTCGAATTGGAATGTAATTGAATCTGCGCTTAAATGCATTCAGGGGAAATCGGTTGTAAACTCGATCAGCCTTAAGGAAGGGGAGGAAATATTTCTTGAACATGCCAGCATTATCAGGAAATATGGCGCTGCAGCTGTTGTTATGCTGTTTGATGAAAAAGGACAGGCCGATACTTTTGAAAAAAGAATTGACAGTTGCCGAAAGTTCATATAAACTGCTTGTTGAAAAACTCGGATTTCCTCCGGAAGACATCATATTTGATCCTAATGTTCTGGCAATTGCAACAGGAATCGAGGAGCATAATAATTATGCAGTCAATTTTATGAGGGCAACTGAATGGATCAAGAAGAATCTTCCTTATGCAAAAGTCAGCGGAGGCATCAGCAACCTCTCATTCTCATTCAGGGGCATTGATAAAGTACGTGAAGCAATGCATTCTGTATTTCTGTACCATGCAATTAAAGCCGGTCTCGATATGGGAATTGTGAATCCGGGAATGTTACAGGTTTACAGCGAAATACCTGCTGATCTTCTTCAACTTACCGAAGATGTTGTGCTGAACCGGCGGAAAGACGCCACAGAACGGCTTGTGAAATTTGCCGAAGGTCTTAAGAGCGAGGGAAAGAAGGAAGAAAAAAGCGATGAATGGCGTTCATTGCCTGTAATTGAACAGGATCAAGCATTCACTTATCAGAGGACTTGATGAACATATCGAGGAGGATGTCGAGGAAGCACGTTCTCTTTTTTCAAGGTCGATAGAGCTTATCGAAGGACCTCTGATGGGAGGTATGAATGAGGTAGGCGATCTTTTCGGTTCGGGAAGAATGTTCCTGCCCCAGGTTGTCAAGAGCGCAAGGGTGATGAAGAAAGCTGTTTCAAAACTTGCCCCTTATATCGAAAAGGAGAGCGAAGGCGAGGAAAAGAAAACTGCAGGAAAGATTCTTCTTGCGACAGTCAAGGGCGACGTTCATGATATCGGAAAAAATATTGTCGGAGTTGTGCTTTCATGCAATAATTACGAGGTGATCGACCTCGGCGTAATGGTTCCTGCAGAAAAAATAATCGATACTGCAATAAAGGAAAATGCAGATTTTATTGGTCTCAGCGGATTAATTACACCTTCGCTTGAGGAAATGGTCCATGTCGCTTCGGAAATGGAACGCAGGAAAGTGAAAACACCCCTTCTTATCGGCGGCGCAACTACATCAGAGATTCATGCGGCTGTTAAAATTGCACCTGCATATTCGAACACCGTTGTTCATGTGAAGGATGCCTCGAGAGCCGCTGGTGTTCTTTCCTCGCTTCTGCAAAAGGATAATTCCGGATATGTTTCCACATTAAAGGAAAAATACCGGAAGATGAAGTCGGATCACGATTCAAAACATGAAAGGCGAGAACTTCTGACAATAAATGATGCCAGGAAAAACAGGCTTGTTGCCGACTGGCGCTCTTACAGAATTCCGGAACCTGAAAAGCCGGGCATACATCTGATGAAAGAGATCGACCTGAAAACACTGATCCGATATATCGACTGGACTTTCTTCTTCTTCGCATGGAAGCTTTCAGGGAAATACCCGGCTATTTTAAACGATCCTGTTAAAGGAGAAGAAGCAAAAAAACTGTTTGATGATGCAAAGCATTATCTTGATGAGATAATCAGTAACAGGCTTATTAAGGCGAAGGGAGTCTTTGGATTGTTTCCTGCTGTGGCGGAAGGAGATGATGTTATTGTATTAAACACTCCCAGTGCCCACCCTCGAGCGGGGAAACGAATCCCGCAAAACAACTTTACATTTTCTTAGGAACCAGGAAAGGAAAGAAAAAGGAGTTCCAAACCTGTCACTGGCTGATTTTATTGCTCCGGAATCTTCCGGACAGAGTGATAATATCGGACTATTTGTTGTTACCGCAGATATTGATAATGAGGCAATTAAAAAGTATAAGGAAGATGATTATGCCATCATTATGATAAGGATATTAAGCGACCGTCTG
This sequence comes from uncultured Bacteroidota bacterium, assembly GCA_963772715.1. GTDB lineage: Bacteria > Bacteroidota > Bacteroidia > Bacteroidales > VadinHA17 > LD21. The sequence goes on along the minus strand of CAVYYM010000031.1, from coordinate 196,915 downwards.
GCAGAGGCTGCAGCAGAGTGGCTTCACGAAAAAGTCAGGAAAGAATACTGGGGTTATGCAGCTGATGAAAAGCTGACAATGGAAGAGATGTTTTCAGCAAAATACAAAGGAATCAGACCTGCACCCGGTTACCCCGCATGTCCGGACCACACAGAAAAGAAGACCATTTTCGATCTTCTTGATGCAGAAGCATCAATTGGTGTCGGACTGACTGAGAATTTTGCGATGACACCGCCTGCTTCAGTAAGCGGATACATTTTTTCCCATCCTTCATCATCATATTTCAACATTGGGAAGATCGGCAGCGATCAGCTCAGCGATTATGCTTCCAGAAAGAAAATGACGATAGAAGAGGCAGCCCGATGGCTTGCCCCCAACTTATAAGATCAAAGTATGAGTGTTATAGATAAATTAAGAAGCGCAAAAGGACCCTTGTTCACCTTTGAGCTTTTACCCCCGCTGAAGGGGCACAGCATTGAAAAAGTCTATACGACGATTGACAGACTGATGGAATTTCAACCGGCATATATAAATTTTACCACGCACCGGAATGAGATTGCCTACAAGGAAAGTGCTGACGGACTGCTTGAAAAAAGGGTAACGCGTCTGCGTCCCGGAACTATCGCACTTGCGGCAGCTGTAAGGTATAAGTACAACATCACTGTCGTGCCTCATATCCTGTGCGGAGGATTTTCGAAGGAGGAGACAGAAAATGTTCTGATCGAGATGAATTTCCTTGGCATCGATGATGTTCTTGCGTTGAGAGGCGATCCTCAGAGAGGCAGCCGGACATTCATTCCTGAAAAGGATGGACACAGTCATACCTCAGACCTTATACGGCAGATCGTTGATATGAACAACGGCAGGTATCTCGAGGAGACGCTTGAAGATACCACGCCCACAAATTTCTGCATCGGAGTTGCAGGCTATCCCGAAAAACATTTTGAAGCGCCAAACAGGCAGACTGACATGGAGTATCTTAAACAAAAGGCAGATGCCGGAGCAAGCTATATCGTCACCCAAATGTTCTTCGACAACAGCAAATTCTTCAGATTCAGGAACGAATGCATGGAAATGGGAATTAATATTCCGGTAATTGCAGGACTAAAACCAATCTCCGCATTGAACGATATAAAGCTGCTTCCCCAAACATTTCATATCGATGTTCCCAACGACCTTGTGAATGCCATCAGGAAATGCACTACCGACAAGGAGGCACGCGAGGTTGGAATCGAGTGGGCTACGATGCAATCGAAAGAGCTTATAAAAGAGGGTGTTCCGGGGATACATTACTATACTCTCGGAAGATCGGATAATGTTGCAAGAATAGTAAAGACTGCGTTTTAAAGTTTGAAAGCCTTCTTTATTATATCCACATAATCCAGCTTCTCCCAGGAGAAGAAATCGACTTTCTTAAGCCAGACCTTCTTACCATTACCGTTGACAGCTTTTGGCTTGCTTCCGGGGACTTCATAATAGACCTCAACATTCTTTGAATATGAATCGCGACCAAAATGTCCATAAGATGCTGTCTGCAGAAAAACGGGATTCTTGAGTCCCAGTCTTTTTACAATTGCATATGGCCGCATATCGAAGAGTTTGTTTACTGCTCCGGCAATCGCTCCGTCGTTCAATATTTTCCCCTTGCTGTCCCTGACATGTGCTGTTCCAAAAGTATTTATATATAGTCCTACCGGTTGTGCAACGCCGATGGCGTAAGCTACCTGGATAAGGGCCCTGTCACAAACACCTGCGGCAACGAGGTTCTTTGCAATATGCCGTGCGGCATAGGCTGCCGATCTGTCGACCTTCGATGAATCCTTGCCGGAGAATGCTCCTCCGCCATGTGCACCATGTCCGCCGTATGTGTCGACAATTATCTTACGGCCTGTAAGACCTGTATCGCCGTGAGGACCGCCGATTACAAATTTACCGGTCGGATTGACAAGGAGTCTGGTATCTCTCTTGAAAAGCTTCTGAATTCTCTGCGGCAATGTTTTCTTAACCCTGGGCAGCAGAATCCTCAGCAGATCGTCATGGATCTGTTTCTGCATGGCCTTTTCTGCAGCTTTTTCCGCTACGACGGAATTATTCCCGGGATGGATGAACTCATCGTGCTGGGTGCTGATGACAATCGTGTCGATACGGACAGGATTATTATCATCGTCATATTCTATAGTAACCTGCGATTTTGCATCGGGGCGGAGATATTTCATCATTTTTCCGTCATGCCGGATAGCTGCCAGTTCCTGAAGAAGGGTATGGGCCAGTTCAATGCTCAGAGGCATGTAGTTGTCCATTTCGCGGCAGGCATATCCGAACATCATTCCCTGGTCGCCTGCACCCTGCTCTTCAGGTTTCTCGCGAACAACACCCTGCCTGATATCTGCAGATTGTTCATGAATTGTGGAGATAACGCCGCATGAATCGCAATCGAAGCGGTATTCCGCCTTGGTATATCCTATGTCGCGTATGACACGGCGTGCCGTTTCCTGCACGTCCACCCATCCTGAAGTGAGGACCTCTCCTCCGCAAAGAACCAATCCGGTAGTAACATATGTTTCACAAGCGACCTTCGATTCCGGATCCCATTTCAGGAATTCATCGAGCAATGCATCTGAAATCTGATCAGCTACTTTGTCAGGGTGTCCCTCTGATACTGATTCTGAAGTAAAAAAATAACCCATAGTTTTTAAAGTTTTAAGTGCCTAAAGTGCCTAGAGTACTTAGAGTTAATAATTAAGTTTTAACTTATAAATATAAAACTTAAGTCACTCAAACTTTAGCTCACATTAAGTACTTAACAAATGATGGGAAGATTGGTTGATCAGAAAAGGAATTTTTCAGCGGTTTTAGCATTTTTTCCTGTGGTTGCAATCAGCACAAATCTTTCCACCTGATAAATTATGGCACAAAGCAAATAAAAAATTCCGATATAAAAAATATTATCCGCTGGTAAGATGCCTGAAAACCTCTTCAAGGTTGCTTTCCTCCTTCTGAAGCGATAACACGGTAAGGTTGTTCTTTACGGCAAAAGCAAAAATCGCAGGCCGGATATCTTCTTCTCCTTCTGCCTCAATAATCCATTGATTGCCAGAGAGGGGCTTTGCAGTCACAACTCCTCCGATTTTAAGTATTGCTGAAGCATCTGTCTTTCTGTCAAATTCCACACTAATTGTCTGCCGATGGCTTTTTATTACCGAATGAATATCATTCTTCAGCTCATCGGCCATGATCTTTCCGTTGTTTATTATTATTATCCTGTCGCACACCGCTTCCGCTTCCTGCATTATATGCGTCGAGAACATTACCGTTTTTTCCTTTCCCGCTTCCCTGATGAGGTTACGTATCTCAACCACCTGGTTCGGATCGAGTCCCGTTGTTGCTTCATCAAGAATCAGTACACCGGGATCATGAATGAGCGCCTGGGCAAGCCCAACCCTTTGCCTGTAATCCCTTCGAGAGCGATCCTATCTTTTTTTTCTGCTCCGGTGCGAGTCCGGTGATTTCAATGATGTTGTCAATTTTGTTTCCTGATGAAGTGCCAGTCTTGTACAATGAATAAACGAATCCGAGATATTCCCTGACATACATCTCGGGGTAAAGAGGATTGTTTTCCGGAAGATAACCAATTGACTTTCTGAGTTCAGGATTATCTGTCGTTATCTCTGTCCCATTTATAGCCACAGTTCCTGATGAGGCAGGGATAAATCCGGTTATTATCTTCATCATCGTGGATTTGCCTGCACCGTTGGGTCCGAGAAATCCCACGATTTCGCCTGTTTTTACTTCAAAGGAGACATTGTCGAGTGCTTTCTGCTCGCCATAAAGCTTTGTAACTCCCCGGACTATAATAGACATAAGATCCTATCCTCTTTAATATGAGGAAGCTATGAACCCCAGCCTCCCATGAACTGGGCGGTACTTGCAAATGAGGCTTTTGGATTAACGCAGCACACCGGTATCTTGGAGCTGTTGGCAATAATGTATTGCTCTGATGCTCCAACCATATAATCGGCAAACGTTATATTCTTCGTTGTTACTATAAGTATCAGGTCGGCATTTATCTTCAGTGCGAAGTCGAGGGTCTGCTGAGCAAAATTGCCCCTGGGAACCTCATGTATCTGATATTCTATATTGTTCTGTATGAGATATTTAATGGCGAAGTTCAGGTTTATCTTGGTTTTCTTCATAAGACCCTGATCATTTGATGTAGTGACAAGAATATGCATTTTAGAGTCGAAATACTTGCCCATGAATATTGCCATCTTAGTCTTCTCCTTGTTCTCAGTCCTGAAATCGACAGGGAAAACAATATTATGATACCTCTCCTGGTCTACAGGCGGATCCTGAACAACAATGAACGGAACCGTCGATTTTACTATAACCTTTAAAGCCCAGCTGCCGGTCAGCTTTTGCATTCCTTTCATTCCATGTGTCCCCATAACCACAAGATTGATATCTTTCTGGTACTCGGGTTTGACATCCTTCTGATTCACGAAATCGCCAATGGCAGTGAAGATAGTTCCCTTTTCGATCGCAGACACAATAACCACATTGTACTTTTGAGCGTTTTCATCTGCCACCTTTTTCAGAAGAGCCTTTTTTTCTCCTTCGGTTTTTGGTTTAATCCCGGTATCTACAATATGAAGAAGACAAATGTCATTCTTTACCATGCGGCTTATTTTGACTGCATGTGCCAGTGCATTTTCCGCAACATGAGTGAAATCCCATGGTACCACTATAAGTTTCTGTTTCTCTGCCATAGCTTGATATGATTACGATTTAAACTCAAAGTTATTCAGATTTTAACAATTTACAAACTGATAACCTATACAACGTGTTAACGAGATAAATAACTCCAAAACCGAATAAATATTTCACGCCGGACCTGATAACCTTAAAAAAACGGTCATTTGCACAAAAACAATGCCAATTTGGTTTGGCAAACCGCATTTTATTATTTTTGTGATGTTATTTTTTATAATATGAAACGGATAAAGATTAAAGAATTATTGCAATCGCCCAGGATCGATACTGAAGTACTGGTAAAAGGATGGGTGAGGACAAAGCGGGGAAACAAGAACATAGCCTTCATTGCTCTTAATGACGGATCGACAATAAATAATATTCAGGTTGTTGCTGATACCTCGAGGTTTGATGAAAGCCTTATAAGGGATATAACAACCGGTGCGTGCATTGGAGTAAACGGCAAGCTTGTCAATTCGCAGGGACAGGGTCAGAATGTGGAAATTGTGGCATCCTCCATGGAAATTTATGGGAAATGCGACGCTGAAACATATCCGCTTGCAGAAAAAAGGACATTCGATGGAATTCCTGAGGGAAATCGCCCACCTTAGGCCAAGGACAAATACTTTCGGGGCTGTTTTGAGGATAAGGCACGCAATGGCATTTGCCATCCACAAATATTTCAACGATAAAGGATTCTTTTATCTTCATACGCCGATCATTACCGGCAGCGATGCCGAAGGTGCAGGTGAAATGTTTCATGTTACCACACTCGACCTGGCAAAAATCCCGCTTGAATGAAGACGGTACGTTCCGATTACAGTCAGGATTTTTTCGGAAAGCCGACAAATCTTACTGTTTCAGGACAGCTGGAAGGCGAACTTGGAGCTCTGGCACTTGGGAGATATATACACTTTCGGCCCAACTTTCAGGGCTGAAAATTCAAATACTCCAAGGCATCTTGCCGAATTCTGGATGATCGAACCTGAAATGGCTTTCTATGATATCACCGATAATATGGATCTTGCAGAAGATTTTCTGAAATATCTGATCAAATATGCTCTTGAAAACTGCATGGACGACCTTGAGTTCCTGAATAATATGATAGACAAGGAACTGCTTGAAAGACTCAGGTTTGTTGTCGATAATGAATTTGGTAAGAATAACCTATACAGAAGCTATTGATATTCTTGTCGGATCAGCAAAAAAAATGGGAATACCCTGTCGGATGGGGAAGGGATCTACAGGCCGAACATGAACGATACCTTGTCGAAGAGCATTTCAAAAAGCCTGTTATCCTTACCGATTATCCGAAAGAAATCAAAGCATTTTACATGAAGCAGAATGATGATGGGAAGACAGTAAGGGCCATGGATGTTCTATTCCCGGGAATTGGTGAAATTATAGGAGGATCGCAGCGCGAGGAAGATTATGAAAAACTTCTTACCCGGATCAAGGAACTGAATCTCCCGGAGAAAGATCTGTGGTGGTATCTCGAAACAAGAAAGTTCGGTACTGCACCGCACAGCGGCTTCGGGCTTGGATTTGAAAGATTGATGCTTTTTGTTACCGGAATGTCAAATATCCGCGATGTTATTCCGTTTCCAAGAACACCGAGGAACGCAGAATTTTAGAATATTAAAATACAGGTTAAGGTTTAAGGAGCTGAGCATGTTAAAGCAGAGATTACAACAGAAATTACTGCAAAAGCTTTCACCGCAGCAGATCCAGATGATCAAGCTGCTGGAGGTTCCTACTCTGCAGATCGAACAGAGGATCAAGAAGGAGCTTGAGGAAAATCCGGCTCTTGAGGAAGGACCTGACGAGGAATCTGCCACTCCTGAAGAGGAAGAAGAAGAACAATTCGAGGAAGATGAAAATAACAGTGATGAGTTCACTATCGACGATTATATCGAGGAGGATGAGATACCTGAATACAGGCTTCAGACAAACAATTACAGCAAGGATGACGATAAAAATGCCGAAATTCCTTTCTCTGTAGGATCCTCATTCCACGAACATCTTGAATCGCAGCTCGGACTGAGAGAGCTGAACGAAAAGCAAAAAATACTTGGAGAATACATTATTGGCAATATTGATGAAGATGGTTATCTGAGAAGGGAGCTTGCAAATATAGTCGATGACCTTGCATTCCTGCAGAATGTGACTACAACGGAAGAAGAGCTTGAAGAGGTGCTTATGGATAATTCAGGATCTTGAACCTGCCGGAGTAGGAGCACAGGACACTCAGGGAATGCCTTCTGCTTCAGCTGGAAAAAAAGGATCTTTCCCAACCTTCGCTCAAACTTGCCCATACAATACTTGATCAGCATTTTGAAGAGTTTTCCAAAAGACATTATGACAAGATAATCGCGCGGCTTGGATATCAGCGAGAATGAACTTAAGGCAGCCATTGATGAGGTTCTGAAGCTGAATCCCAAACCGGGAGGTGAATACAACGATCCATTCAGCAAAATTGCCCAGCCGATAATTCCCGATTTCATTCTTGAACATTCTGAGGATGGCTTTGATCTTCACCTGAATTCCAGGAATCTTCCTGAACTCCGGCTAAGCACAGCCTACAGTGAAATGCTCCAGGCTTACTCTAAGGACAAGAGCAACAAGAAGGAAATGAAGGATGCAGTCCTGTTTGTAAAACAGAAAATAGATTCGGCAAAATGGTTCATCGATGCGATAAGGCAAAGGCAAAATACTCTTCTGCTTACGATGAACGCCATCCTCGAGTACCAGAAAGAGTATTTTATAGATGGCGACGAAACAAAGCTGAAACCGATGATCCTTAAGGATGTTGCTGAGATGACAGGACTTGATATTTCAACTGTTTCAAGAGTTGCCAACAGCAAGTATATCCAGACTCATTTCGGCATATTTCCGCTTGAAATTCTTCTTCTCTGAAGGTTTGCAGACCGACAGCGGAGAAGAGGTTTCAACACGGGAGATCAAAAGGATCCTGCAGGATTGCATTGATAATGAAGAGAAACGCCGGCCGCTTACCGATGAAAGGCTCACTGAGATACTCCAGGAAAAAGGTTATCAGATAGCCCGGCGCACGGTCGCAAAATACAGGGAGCAGCTTAATATTCCGGTTGCCAGATTAAGAAGGGAAATATGACAATGTCCGGCACTTCAAGTCCTTTTGCAGATACTCTGGCAAAAATCATTACAGTGATTTTTCATCCTCTGCTTATGCCGCTTTACGGATTGCTTATCATATTTTCAGCGCCGACACTCTTCGGCTATCTCCCTTTTGTCCAGAAAAAAGTCATTGTTCTTATTCTGTCGACCAATAATATATTGCTGCCGCTTTCCCTTCTTCCATATTTGAAATGGAGAAAATTAATAAGCTCATGGTCTATAAATGAGCGAAGTGAAAGGATCATTCCGATGGCCCTCACTTCATTCTTCTATTTTGTGACAGTATATGTTGTGGTTACGCTTCAGCATACCAGTGTTTATAAAGGCATTTATCCTCTCTACCGCGCTGCTCTCATTTGCAGTCACTATCTTAAATTTCTGGTGGAAAATTTCAATCCATTCAGTGGGAGCCGGGGCGCTGACATCAATGATATATATACTTTCAATAAAGATGCACACGCCACTGACGGCATTCATGATCTCATCAATTCTTATGTCCGGACTGGTAATTTCGTCAAGATTGCGGCTCAACTCACATAACCCTAGAGAAGCCTGGACTGGTTATCTGACGGGAATTGCCGGTATGGCATTACTGCTGTCAATCTTCTGATATTTTTCTTAAAGCTATTTCAAGCAGGGATCTGCTTTGTGAAATGATCTCCTCTGACGGGATTATTTTGCTTTCAGCTTCCGGCAATGCTTTTCCTGAGATGCTTTTGCATAGCACAGGTGAACCATCCTCTTTCCCTGAGCCATCTGGCCAGGTATTCCTGTTCGGTCTGTCCGGGAGTTGGTATAAGCAGAGCACTGCGGTTCAGGCTCACAAGTTCCATTATTGTAGTATAACCTGACCTTGCTATGATTCTTTCGCTGCCGGAAATGAGCTCTTTCATTGCAACGCCGGGCAGATGATCGAAGAAGATTATATTGCCTGCCTTTGTTGCAACTGAGCCTCTTTCAGGCCTGCCGCCAAGAATACACGGTTTGAGGTGCCATATCCTTCATGATCTCTGTAAGTTTTTGTTCCAGAATGTTGCGCTGCGGCTCTGGTCCCGATAAAATAACAGTATTGTGCCTGAAGCTGACTGGCGATTCTTCGGGGATGGAAATCATACCAGTGAAGCGGGAAAGGATACCGATATATATTGCGTTCCCAGGCAATCTGACTCCATGCGACAATCTTCCTGAAAAATTGATCTTATTATCCGGCATGTCAGGAATCAAGCAAATGGAATATCTCCTTATAACTGCCCGGTGAAACATTATTCCTGCAAATTCAAAAATCCGGAAGATCCCGGGAAAAGGGATCCGCAGCTGGTGTGTGACATATACTGTCTTGATTTTCCTGTTCCAGAGGCCAAACCGGTTATCACTGATAACGATGTCAATTCTGTTTTCGCGAATTATCTTTTTTAATCTGAAATGCTCGGAAATTATATGATAAATAAGATAAGGAGTTTGAAAAAGCAATGTCAGGTATTGGGGAAGATATCTCGAATATCCGGGTTTGAATCCGGGAAAATCGATACATGCAATGTCTGGAATCTCAGTCCTGAAGAGCGCAAGGTGTTTCTCACCGGCGCCCGCAATAACATTGAAATTCAGCTCCCTGAGCCTGGTTGCCAGCGCGATCATCCTTGCAGCATGGCCGAGTCCCCATTCAAGAGGGCATATGAGTATATTGCGTTTGTTTTCCAAAGTCAGCCCGATACCTGTGTTTCAATACCGAGTTCATTGACCATGGCGGCAATTTGCCTCAGTTCCGCCAGCGGTACCTTTTCCAGATGTCCCCCTTCAGGCGTATCTCTTGAAATTGTATAGATCATGACCTCCGAAGGCTTTATTTTCCTGATCGCTTTCAGCCATGCATCAATTTCTTCATCTGTAGTGTTATCGATTCTTTTTCCATTGAATTTTCCCCGAAGGAAAAGAGTCTGTACAATCAGCCGGCCTTTGAAAAGCCGAAGGTCTTTTATAAGTTTTTCGACTTTAACATTTACCCTTGGCTGATTATGAACTTTTACGGTCAGATCAAAAGCTGAATCAAGCTTGAGAATATTCTGGTCGACTTTCAGAAGAGCCTTCCTGACAGCAGGTTTCGTTATGGCTGTCGAGTTTGACAACACCGCTATTCTTGCATCAGGAAAATACTTGTTTCTCAGCCTTATGCTATCGTCGATAATTCCCGGGAATTCAGGATGAAGAGTTGGTTCCCCGTTACCTGCATAAGTTATTACATCGGGTGCCTGATGATTTTTCTTCATCGTGGAAAGCTTCTGGTCAAGGGCCTCATAAACCTCTTTCCTGGAGGGCAGCCCCTCACTGCTGATCCCTGTGCCCTGAGTCCAGCCGCATTCACAGTATATGCAGTTGAAATTGCAGACTTTCCTGGATGCCGGGAGGAGATTTATTCCCAGTGATACGCCAAGCCTTCTGCTTTTAACGGGACCAAAAACTATTTTATCGAAAAGGAATGTGGGCATGAATGCAATTTACACTAATCTGGTAACAATTGTTTCGGGAAGTAGTTTGAAATTAACCAGATCAATATTCTCCAGAAGCAGCAGACCAGGCTTTTTTCCGGGTTCAATTTTCCCATATTTTTCATCTTCTCCGAGGGCTTTTGCCCCGTTAATTGTCGACCAGCGCACAAGGTCCCCGAATTGAATGGACGGGAAATGCTGCTGAATAAGCTTGAGTTCAGAAAGGATACTTAAATTTTTATTGGATGCCAGTGAATCTGTGCCGACTACAATTTCACATCCTTCAGAAATCAGCATTTCAACAGGAGGCATCTTACTTTCGATGTACATGTTTGAACCAGGGCAAAGGCACCAGAAGGTATTGCCTCTTTTCCTGACTTCCCTGACAATATGAGGATCGGCAAATGTGTTGTGAACAAGTATGAGGTTCCCCGATAAAGTCACTTCATTAAGAACCGCAGAAATATGGTCAGCCGGCGTTTGAATATTATCTGGCAGAAGCCCCGAATTCTCGTAAGATTTTCTCAAAGGGCCGGCATGCCCTGAAAGGAAAACAGATTCCGCACCTGTTTCCATAAAATGAATGGAAGTAACGATGTTCTCTTGTGATTTTTCCTTTATCAGCCTGAAAAGCGGCAGTGATACGGAATATGCTGAATGCGGCACAATTGAGCATGTCAATCCGGATTGCACAACAGCTTTTTCAAGTTCCGCAATATCATTCATCCTTCGGACTGCTTTACCGGGATCTATCCCAAAAACCTCGAGCAAATTGATATACTTTATCCGGCTTCTCTTTTTTAATTCAAATGTCAGGGATGTGTTGCAGATATCCGCGCAAAGTACGATGCCTTCATCAGACATGAGTTTATCGCTCTTCTCAGCCGCAGATAAATTTATATCAGAATATATTTCCCTTGAATTCCTTACCTGCATGATAAAATCAGCAAGGCCCGTTCCTTCGGGAATGAAATCCTTCATATACGAAAGCTCAAGATGGCAGTGGCAGTTGACAAATCCCGGGACGATAATCCCATTATAGAATTCGACGGACTGACTCTCATTAAGGGAACCGGCGTTCTCTTCGATGCTGATTATAGTTCCGTCATCCTCCGCACAGATGACAGCTCTTTTTGACGGAGGACCTGAATTTGTAAAAATGAACTGAGCTGAAATTCGTCTCATTCCTCAATGACGGTAAAACTGGAGAAAAGCACTTCTATAACGGCATGGCGGTCCCACTCAGTGATATTGTTTTCATATTCATACAGGATGGTCTTCATTACCATTGGTCGTTTTCCTTCGATCCGTCCCGAATAAATATATTGATGCCGATAGCCATCCTTGACGTATTTAATTCCAGGCAGCCATTTTTTTATTCCCGTTTCTATGCTGTCGGCATCAACCAGCCAGGCACTGAATTGAGGATTGTAAGACTGGTCGTCAGGATAGAGGGTTACTGTTAAAGTTATCGTATAATGATCCGGGAGGAGATATCCTGGTGCTGGTTCCCGGATTCTCCGTGCGTTCGAAGCCGGGAAACTGATAAACATTGGATTCCGACGTTTTCCTGGATTCTTCCTCTGCCTGTCTCATAATTTCACTCTGCATGCCAGCCTCCATCTCGCTCATCTTTCCGATTATCTGATCATAAATCCTGATAAGTTTCTTCGGTTTGCTTACAAAATAATAATTAATAGTGCCATTCATTTCTTCATATGAATAGCCGTAGCTCTCGATAATGTCCATAAAGTTGAGGACAGAGTCTCTGGCTGAAAACTTGCTTCTGATTTCCGGGATGGAAAGGAGCCCGTTCGCGATATAGATATCGGTTAATATGGAAACGAATGTCTTTTCGGGTATCAGATCTTTATGCTCTGTTTTATCCTTTCGGTTTACGCATGATGTTACGGTTACAAGGAATAGAATTGCAGAAAGAAGGAGTTTCTGAATGAGTCCCTTTATTTCGGAAATATTCCCTTTCATTTGAGCAGATATTTCTTGGTGAGATATCTTACCGGATACCATGCTGCCCAGAATCCGATGAGCAGGACAGTACCCGACACGATTATAAAATCGAAAAACTTCAATACCACCGGGTATGAATCCACGATCAGTGTCTCACCCTGCAGTTTTACAAATCCGAATCTTTGCTGAAGCCAGCATACAAGGAAGCCAAGCACTAAGCCTGCAAACGCTCCGATTATTGAAATCAGCCATCCTTCGAAAATAAAAATCTTTCTTATCAGGCTGTCGTTGGCACCAAGACTTTTCAGGATCTCTATATCGCGTTCCTTTTCGATGATGAGCATCGTCAGCGAACCGATAATATTGAATGAGGCTATGATCAGTATAAGCGTGAGAATGAAAAAGATAGCAAGCCGTTCAGACCGCATCACCTTATAAAAAAGTTCCTGCTGTTCATACTTGTTCTGCACTACATATCCGGTACCGTAAATTTCTGAAACATTCTTCTGGACCTCCTTTTCCTCAACATCTCCTGAGAATTTGATCTCAATCGAACTTACTGCGTCTCCGCCTTCAATCAGATTGCGGGCATAGTCAAGCGGTACATAAAGATATTTTGAATCATACTCCTGCTCGATCTGAAAAATACCTGAAGGCAGGATAAAATCATTGTTGAAGGCTTCATCAGGATTGAGAGTGCTGCTGCTCCTCTTGTCAGGCACATATATCCAAAGAGCTTCGACAAAATTAACCCTGATCCCGAGATTCTGTGCGATTCCCGCTCCTATGACAGCATATGGCCGGCCTCCGTCAGACTTGAGGAGAAACTTACCATCCCACATCGAACTGTCGATGCCGGTTACTTCCGCATAGTTCTCATCGACACCTTTTATAGTTGCAATGCCCTTTCTGTCATTATATTTTAAAAGGGCATTCTCCTCGATTGCAAGTGAATAGCATGATACACCGTTGACTCTGGAGAGCAGCTTTAACCTGGCAGTATCGGCAACGAATGTCTTTCCTTCAGCAGCGGTGATCTTAATATCAGGATCGAACGTGTTGAAGATGGACATGACAAGCTTCTCCAGCCCGTTGAAAACGGAAAGTATAATGATCAAAGCCATTGTCCCTACGGCAACTCCGGTTACCGATACGGCAGAGATCACATTGATCGCATTGCGCGATTTCTTTGCAAACAGATACCTTTTTGCTATGTATAACGACAGCTTCACTTTTGCTTTTTCCTTGCATCTACCAGCAGCCCGGTCCCTTTCCTATGCTTAAAACGAACATCAATAATGTTAAGTATTGATGACACCGGGAAAACAACAAGATAATAAAATGGAAGGATCAGATAGAAAATCTTTGACAGATTAAGCATTTTAACAGGATATTTCATTGACAGGAGCCATGAAATGCTGCCAGGCTTTCCATAAGTATATGAAACGTTTACCTCATTGAAACCTGCTCCTTTAAGCTTTGACTTTATCTCTTCAACACCATACCCGTTCCTGACATGTTCACCGATGAACGATTCATCCTCTTTGCTGTGAACATCAGAGCCTCCCTGGTCCGAAGGCGTTGAGATCAGGAGAATGCCGTTGTTTCTCAGTGAGGCGTGAAAATTCCGGAAAACCTTCTCATCTTCCAGGATATGCTCCATGACATCAACCGAAAGAATAAGATCAAAGGCATCAGGTTCCCCGGAGACAGTCAGATCAGCACTTCTGAAATTCACTCTTTCTGAAAGACCTGCCTTCCTGAAGAAAACATTGCAGTTCCCGACCTCCTCATTATTTATATCTACTCCGGTTATCTTCCATTTCCTGCCCATCCTGCTCATTCGCCAGGAATACTGACCCATCCCGGACCCGGCATCAAGGATATTCGCATCGGGAGGAAGCTCATTTCGGATTTTTCGGAGAGCCCTTTTTACATGCCATGTTCGCAGAAGAAGAAGATCCATTAAAAAGTAAAGCAGTTTCCTCATGAAAAGAGGTCCTGAGAAAAGCCTGCCCATAGATCTTTTTATAGGTTCGTATTGCATTATGTTCAGGTTTTCAGCAGCTTATCGATCTTGTCGATATAGTCGAGACTGTCATCGATGAAAAAGGCTATTTCGGGAACAATCCGGAGCTGTGATCTCACCTTGTGTCCCAGATCAAATCTTATTTTATGTGAATGACCCGTGATCCCGTTCAATACTTCATCATGGTTTGCCGAAGGGAAAATACTGATATATATCTTCGCATATGAAAGATCGGGGCTCACCCTTACCCTGGTAATTGATACCATTTTCCCGGGTGCATATTCACTTCCTTTCCGGAGAAAAATATCGGCCACCTCCTTCTGTATCAGTCTTGCGACTTTCTTCTGCCTAGTCGATTCCGTTGATTCCACAGCTTCTGTTTTTTTTGATTCGGCAAAGATATGATTTTTTACCCCCCATCCCCCCTGAAGGGGGGCTAAAATGTAACAGACATTAACCCCTAATCAGGGAGGCAGGGGGGTTATCTGCAAAAAAACCATTAGCTTTACACTACTTTTTTATTTTGAACATGGAGACAGTAGTGAGTGGCATACGATCGACGGGAAACCTGCATCTTGGCAACTATTTCGGTGCGGTAACGAACTTTCTCAAGATGCAGAAAGAGAATAATTGTTTTTTCTTTATTGCTGATTATCATTCTCTTACTACCCATCCCAAACCGGATGACCTTCATACGAACATTAAGCAGGTTCTGGCAGAATACCTGGCTTGCGGCATAGATCCCGAAGTGGCGACAGTCTTTATTCAGAGCGATGTTCCAGAGGTGACTGAGCTGTACCTCCTGCTTAACATGAATGCCTATGTGGGCGAGCTCGAGAGAACTACCTCATTCAAGGAAAAGATAAGAAAACAGCCGGATAATATAAACGCCGGATTGCTTACTTACCCGGTGCTCATGGCAGCGGATATCATCATACACAAAGCTCATAAGGTCCCTGTAGGCAAGGACCAGGAACAGCATCTTGAGATGACCAGGCGCTTTGCCCGACGTTTCAATACACTCTATGAGGTTAATTATTTCCCTGAGCCTGACGCTTATAATTTCGGGAAACAACTTTTAAAGATACCGGGACTCGATGGAACCGGCAAAATGGGAAAAAGCGAAGGGAATGGCATCTTTCTGGCCGATACTCCGCAGGAAATAAGGAAAAAAGTAATGAAGGCCGTAACCGATACGGGACCACAAAAACCGGGCGAAAAACCTTCGGAGCCTGTTCAGAATCTCTTTACGATAATGAATGTTGTCTCAGATCCTTCCACTGTTAAATATTTCACAGAAAAACACTCCTCCTGCGAGATCCGGTACGGGGATATGAAAAAACAGCTTGCAGAGGATATAATCAAAGTGACAGAACCGATCAGGGAACGTATCCTGGCGATCCTTGCCGATAAAAAATACTTGGCAAAAGTGGTTTCTGAAGGGGCGGAAAAAGCAAGGGCAAGCGCTGCAAAAACAATCCGCGACGTGCGGGAAATAATAGGATACAGGCCATTCTGATCAAAAAATAAAAGCCAGGCTTTTGGGGCCTGGCTGAACTTGAAGGATCAAGTATATGATTGAGATTGCCTGTGTAACTATATAAACTCAAATAGCATGCCAAAACAATCTTTTTCATCCGGAAAAATATCAAATGTAACCCGCAGGAGATTTATAGCTTCCTGCTCGGCCTGCGCTGCCTGCTTCGCAATGAAGCCTGTTTCATTCCTTGAGGGAAACACTCCGGTTAAAGGAAAAACCGGGACAATGAAAATCAAGGTTCTCTATTCCCTTCATGAGCCTGTTCAGACCAGGCCCGACTGGCCCAATGTGGGATTTGACTTTAACCCTCACATGACCAGGATCAGCAATGCATTGAAAAGCCGTTTTCCCGATTATGAGTTCATACCGCAAATGGCGACAGGACCTGTAGATGCCGAAAAGATCATTGCCATGGATGCGGAGAATAAAATAGACGGATATATTGTTTACCAGATGAACTGCTGGAACCAAGTGGTCCAGACTGTGGCAAAAACAGGAAAGCCTGTGCTTTATGCTGATTTTCAGTTCGGAGGAAGCGGAGGATTCCTTGTTTATACATCAGGTTTCCTTTCTGATAACACAAGCAATGTCGGATATGTCGCATCATCCAGGATTGAAGACCTCCTTTCAGCCGTCGCCTGTTTTGGCATAATCAAAAACGGCAGAACTCCCTCAGATTTTGCTGTGGCGGTTTCAAAATCGAGGATAGGATCAACACCTGCTGCCGGACGGCATGCCACAAAACAAAACCGGATAAAAAACATTTCTCCGGCCGAATGCAGTGAAAAGCTGAGTGCATCAAGAATTCTGGCTGTCAGGGATCAGAATGCATCAATTGCAGATCCTGTTATGGGGATACCAATCGAATACATACCATTTTCTGAGGTAAACGACGCCTGGAGCAGCGCAGACAGGGAAGAAACAGCAAGAGTAGCAGATAGATGGCAGAATAGCGCCCTGGAGGTTATCGGTGTATCCGGAGAAACTCTGAAAACATCTGCCGCCATGTACCTGGGAATGAGGGCAGTGCTTAAAAAACACAATGCAAATGCCATCACAATGAACTGCCTCGGAGGATTTTACGGTGGCCATATCCATGCTTACCCATGTCTTGGTTTTCATGAGCTCTGCAATGAAGGGCTAGTGGGGGCATGTGAATGCGATATCAATTCGACGGCAACGATGCTGGCATTCTCAACACTCTCCGGAGGCAGGCCGGGATTCATTTCCGATCCGGTGATCGACACATCGAAAAGGCAGATTATCTATGCACATTGTGTTGCATCGAACAGGGTGTTCGGACCTGACGGTAAGACAAATCCGTTCAGGATAATGACACATTCTGAAGATCGCAATGGAGCATCCGTACAGTCCGTTCTGCCGGTAAACTATATGACAACAACGCTGGAAATCAATAATTCCAGGAAGGAAATTTTATTTCATCAGGCCGTTGCACTTGACAATGATCCCGACGACAGAGCCTGCAGAACAAAACTTTGCGCAGAACCGCTCGGTGATATTGAAAAACTCTTCACCATGTGGAACAAATGGGGCTGGCACAGAGTTACTTTTTACGGCGACCTGAAGGAGCCGGTTTATGCCCTGGCAGATTCGATGGGATGGAAAGTTATCGAAGAAGCCTGAAGCTTTTCAGAGCTCGAGCCTGACTGATGCCAGGAAATTTCGTCCGGCTGCAACTATCCCCGACGAATAAGGACGATACCTGTGATCGAGGATATTTTCCACTCCTGCCATTATTGTAACTCTGTTCAGGAACCGGTACGACATCTTAAGATTTAGTGTATACCATCCGGGCGACCAGGGATTGCCGTTTTTATCTTTGGCGTACAGATATGGTTTTTCACTTTCTGAAGGCGCCATTTTTTCAAATTTCTTCGCCCCGTTATAATTGGCATAGAAATCAGCATTGAATCTGCTGTTATCATAAACAAGGTGCGTGGATCCAAACAGGGGAGCGGCATGCCTGAGAGGATCGCCGTTCTCTTCATATCCTTCGGTCAGGTTCAGGGCGGATTTAAGGGACAGGTACCTGAATATATTTACCTGCAAATTGATATTAAAGCCATAAACACGAGCTGATCCGCTGTTGGTCATAGCTTCAACCTTGCTTAATTCCCCAAGGTAATAGATGGAATCCTGACCGTTGAAAAGAAAATCATTTCTGACCATGGCGTTGGTAAGCCAGGTGTGAAAGGCCGTAAATTCCGCATGCATGACATCTCCAAATTCTTTTGAGACACTGAAATCCAAATTCCACGCATACTCAGGCTTCAGGTCAGGATTGGGAACCACAACCACACCGGGAGCAGAATCAAAGACTTTTCCAGCGTCGTCCAGATTTGGAGCCCTGAAACCTGTTGAGCCATTCAGGCTTGCATGCAGTCTTTCATTGACCCTGCAGACAGCTCCGAGAGATCCGGTCAAAGCGCCATTCGAAATATTAATTTCTGTAAATGGGAAATTATAAAATGAGTTATCGGCGATGTCAGAATTAAGCGCAACATGATTATACCTCAGCCCGGTGTTAAGAGTTAATTTATCAGACAGGTTATCCTTGTAGCCTGCATATAATGAGTAACTTTTGTATTTATTATCTCCGTTCGGATATCTGGAGCCAGCAGGGCTGATAAGGTCTGAAGTGATATTCCGTGTTTGCGCGGTTGATTTTATATCGTTATAAACAATTTCCAATCCATAATAAAGCAGTTTTTTATCGTTTTTCAGCCTTCTGTCAAAATCCATGTTGAGTGAAAATATGGTCAGGTTCTCTGTCTGCTCATTTATATTTACATTGCCGAAGCTTCTGTCGTGGCGGCTCTCCATGTAGCTTTGATGGGCAGCGGTCAGTCTCGCCTCATCGAAGAGTACATTCTTCTTACCGAATGTAAGCTGTATATTGTTCATCATCCATACCTGCGGGCCGTAATACCAGTCACCATATCTGAGCTTTCCGGATTTGTACTGTATCAGACGGTCATATCGCGGCACATCCGACAATCGTGAATAATGATTTGCCAGCACAAGGTCGATATCAGGCGAAAGCTTAATCCGGAGCTTGTTCATTGTATTCAGTTGTGAATAACCTGAATATACCTGTACGCGCGGATCGGAATTTGCAATAACGGAATCCTGTCCATCGATCCAGGTTGCATATTCAGGCCGCAGGTAGTCATCATTTTTTCTCGAGCCCATCATGAGGTCATCGAAATCCGACCAGCTGACACTGGTGAGGAATGCAACCTTTCTTGTCCCGGCGTTAAGATCAAAATGGAATGTTTTTTCCCTGTCGGCAGAGGAAAAACGAGACAATGCATCAACCTTGAAGAATGGCTTTTTGCTTCCCGAGAACAGAGGCGCTTTTGTCCGAAAGTCCATCACACCGCCTATTGCATCACTTCCGAATACCACTGCTCCGGGACCAAAAATTATCTCGGCCGTTTCGATAGAGCCAGGGTCAAGAGAGATGATATTCTGTATGTTTCCTTCCCGGTAAATTGCATTATTCATCCTTACCCCGTCGACAACTATCAGCACACGGTTGGTCGCAAAACCTCTGATCATGGGACTGCCGCCTCCAAGCTGACTCTTCTGAATGAAAACCTCATCGGAAATGCCAATCAGATCTGCAGCTGTCTGCGGATTCTGGATCTGAATAACAGGCTTTTGTATCGATGTTACCCGGTTCGGAACTTCGTCCCTGCTCTCTTCCCTGCGGCTGGCGTAAATGACAAACTCCTCAATCGCAAATACTTTTTTCGCAAGCCTTACTTCAAAACCGGCATTTTTAAGCTCTTCAGGGGTAAGACATACCCTTTCATATGTAAAATGCTGAAAGCAGATTATCTTCTCATTGGCGAAGGAGGAAATGTCAGCCTTCCCTGTTTTATTCGAAGAGATATATTTTGTTTTTGCCGGATTCAGGATCACAACATCAGGAACAGGCTTGTGATCTTCACCGTCAATTATTGTCACGGTTTGAGACAGGCATGGAGCAAAAAAGAAAGAAAACAGTATTAAAACCGGAACAAGGTATTTCATTAAGTAATCCCCAAAGAATTTATAAATGTAATAAAAAGTACAGCCGGAAAAAAGAACCGGTTTCTTCGTTGTTGGAAATAAGAATTGACTGTTAATCGTTTCCATTAAAATGTTCTTGTATATTTCATATTTTTGAAACCATTCAATAAATAAGGCTCCGGCAGTGAGAAAAAGGTTAGCAATTATTTCGGTAATAATCCTTATTCTGGGGCTCGTTGTGCTGGCTTATTTTCTTCAGAAAGGAAGCAAGAGCCTGCTTAGCGATCCTTACAAAGCCATCTCCCCTGGAGCCGTTGCCGTTATCGAAACGATAGATCTTCAGAGCTTTGTAAATTCATTAACTACCGGGAAAGGCCTTTTTGGCGAGATTGAAAAGATAAAGGAATTTGAAGGCTATAATATGAAGATCAAATTCCTGGCAGATCAGCTTAACAAACCGGCGTATAAAAGAATACTGAGCGGAAACTCGGCACTTATATCATTTCACATTTCAGAAAAGGGGAAGATTAAGCCATTGCTGTCGATGGCAGTCCCGCCTGACATCAGACCTAAACAGATAAAAGACATACTAAAGACTTCGGGAATAAAAGCTGTTATCGAAAAGAACATTCTTGCCAATGAGGTTATCCTGCTGCCTTACAATTACAACGGCAGCAAGGACACGGTTTATATTTCTGTCATTTCAGGACTCCTGGTTTGCACTACTACTGAAAAGCTGGCAAGAGAAGCGATTATTCAGACCACCCGTGAAAGCGATATCAGGAGCCAGACCGGATTTACAAAAGTGCTTCAGGCATCGGGAAAAAACGAGGACAAGATATTTGTGGTATTCAGGAACCTTCCGCCCCTGTTAAAGCCTTTCTTCAGAAATGATCACGCGGATCTGGTTCAGAAAACAGGGAAGCTTGCGGGATGCGGAGGAGGAGATATATATCTCAGTGAAAATGATCTGGTTTTAAGCGGGTACACCGAAAGTGCAGATCCGTCAGAATATCTATTTAAATATAAGTCAGCCACACCGGGATTATTTCACACCAGCAAAATACTTCCATCGGCAACGATTATTTTCGAATCAATACTGAATCCTGTTTCTATCCCGGAAAAATCTACAGGAGGCAAGGCAGGTACACTCGCAGGCAAGCTTCGTCCATACATTGGCGAGGAGATAACGAAAGCCTGCATCGATATCAGGGGAAGACCGGTAAGTGAGAATTCCCTGATAATTTACGAGTTGAAGAACAGGGTATTTGCCGAAAAGATTTTCCTTGATGACTTCAGCGCTTCATCCGGCCAGAGTGATGTCCATTATTTTCAGCCTGACGAACAGGTGAAAGTGCCTGTTTACCTTACCGGTTACATGGGCTTCAACTCCGTCATCCTCCCGGGTTTTGCAGAAAGCTTCAATGATTCATGGTTCGCATTTTACGACAATTTTCTGATAACCGGCAGCTCGTATACAACTATTTCGAGGCTTCTATATGACAATCTGCTCAATAAAACATTGTCAAATGATATTTCATACAGGGATTTTGAAAGCACCCTTCCGAGCATTGCCGGCTACTTCTTCTATGCAGTTCCTTCGAGGATCATCGATTACCTTTCCCGGTGGCTCGACACAGATCTGATAAAAGCGATGACATCGAATAAATCCTCGCTGAACAAGATTCAGGGTGTTGGTTATCAGTTTGTCAGCAGCAATGACATGCTCTATAACAGCCTGTCGGTAAGGTTCAGGAAAGAAGCCAGGGAGGAATCCACAACTGAATGGGAGACCCTTCTTGACACCGTTGCAGCAATTAAACCATTCTTTTTCACAAACCATATAACCGGAGCCAGAGAGATCTTCATCCAGGATATGAATAACAACGCCTACCTGATTAATGCTGCAGGCAGGGTGCTCTGGAAAGTGCCACTCAGGGAAAGGATAAACGGTACAATTTACATGGTGGACTACCTGAAGAACGGCAAATACCAGCTTCTTTTTTCAGGAAGGAATTACCTTCATCTTCTCGACAGGAATGGAAATTATGCGGAAAGATATCCGGTGCGGCTCAGATCTCCCGCGACCAATTCTCTTGCCCTGTTTGATTATGACAATAACCTCAATTACAGAATTCTGATAGCTGGTGAAGACCAAAGAGTATATGCCTATGATATTAACGGTAATGTGGTCAAAGGCTGGAAACCTTTCAGAACCACAAGCCAGGTAAGATCGGAGATATCCTGGATAAGGGTTTCCGGCAAGGATTACCTGTTGATTTCAGACGAAACCTCGGTATATTTCGTCGACCGCACAGGGAATACCAGGCTGACTCTCAGTGAGCCGGTGACCAGGGCCGGTAAATCAACAATACGCTTGATAACCGGATCCAAACCGTCAGTTGTATGCTCATCACCTGAAGGCACCATACAGCATATCTATTTTGACGGAAACGTGAAGAAAACAAGTCTCGGAAAGTTCTCTCTTGACCATTCATTCGATATTTTTGATGTAAATGGAGATGGCTTTGGCGAATATATTTTTATAGATAAGGGCATACTGTATCTTTATAATCATAACGGATCTGAAATGTTTAAAAGGGAATTCGGCTCCGACAACCTTGGAGGTCCCATTAACTTTGTTTTCTCAGCCTCTGACAGAAAAATTGGGGTCTTTGATATAAACAACAACCAGATTTATCTTATAGACGAAAACGGAGACACCATGAATGGTTTCCCTCTGAGGGGAGCCTCGATGTTTTCAATCGGAAAGTTATCGGAAAAAAGCGACTGGCATCTTATAGTCGGGGGAACCGACAGGTTCCTGTACAATTATAAACTGGATACTGAGGTTAAATGATATTGGCATGACAGGAAAAGCACTTGTTTTAATCCCGCTGGCAGCATTGCTGACGGCAACAGGCTGCAGGGAAACTTATGACATGGACACCCTTTCGAAAAAGGCGCATCTGTTGCCCACACTGGGCATGGCTGCAGTCTGGGGCGATATCTCAATAAGCGACCTTAACAATCTTCCCAATGATACTGTAGTCTTTGATGTGGACAATTTCATCAGAATTGTTTACAGACAGGACTCAGCTCTTGATTATTCGATCGATGACTATGTCGATTTTGATAACATTGCCGAATTCAATTCAGATGAGGTTTATCCTGTATCGGGAGCAGCGGTTAATAATATTAAGGATACGATCACATTCGAACCCGGAAACGATATTGAAATAGAGAAAATAATAATTAAAACAGGCGTTGTAAACTATAGTGTAAGATCTACAAGTCTCGTCCCGGCCACTTTTATAATCACACTTCCTACAGTTCTCAGAGGCGGTTCCCCGATCACACAGAATATCTCTGTTCCTGCCCGTTCAACAGCTACGGGCTGGGTTTCAATAAACAATACCGAGGCTGATCTCAGTAAAGATCCCGACATGAAATATAACAGGCTGCCGGTAGACTATAAAGCTGCACCAGCTTCGGGGAGTTTCGGCCTTCTTGACCTTATGTTTGTTCATATCGACATACCGAGTCCGGACTTCGATTATGCAAAGGGATATTTCGGACAGCAGATTGAAACAGATGAAGATACGCTTGATCTCGAAATTGCAGAGGCGCTTGACCACATTTCAGGAGAATTTTTTCTTTCAAATCCTTCGATGACACTTGATTATTCAAATTCCTTTGCAATTCCGACTGAAATCGATATTAAGGCACTGGGATATAATAAGACAGAAACAGTATCTCTTGCCCTGGATCCTTTCGCGCTCAGCTATCCGGCAGCTCCTTCTGAAAAAGACATAAGCGCATTCTTTACGGCAGATAAAAATAACTCTGCTTTGCCTGAGCTTGTTTCGATGCCGCCTGAAAAAATAAGTTTTTCTGCTTCTGCAACGATGAATCCTGGCGGGAATGACGGCAGCAGGAACAATTACCTCTTCGGCAACAGCAGATTTATAGGAAATCTTGAAATTGAAATACCGCTGGAATTAAGCATCACCAACCTTCAGTTTACGGATACGACCGATAATTTTTTAAAGATTGATGTTTCCTCCGACACTCATGTCAATACAGAGGACTTTGAATTCCTGCGAATCGACTTAAAAGCTGAAAACGGATTTCCCCTTGAAATCTCGGTAAGCATGATACTTTACGATACTCTTTCATCCCAAAACCTTGACACAGTGACTGCAGAAACTTTTCTGGAGCCTGCTGATATTGATGGGACCGGGAAAGTGACCCAGCCTAAATCCTGTTACACCAGCATTGAGTTTGACCGGGAATTCTGGTCGCACATAGATGCTGCCGATCAGATTATTTTCAGCTTCAGACTGAATACCCCTGAGGGAGGAACAAAGAATGTAAAGATATATTCCGATTACCGCATAAAATTCAAAGCATCACTTATCGTGAAGCCTGATATAATTTTTGATTTCAAATAAACATCAATAAAGCGTCTTCTATGGTCGGGAAATTAAAATATCTTCTGGCAGCTCTTCTGGTCACGATAGCCGTTGATCTGGCGGCGCAGAACAGCCAGGTGCTGTATTATATGAATCTGCCTCAGAATCACCTGCTTAATCCGGCATTGCGTCCGACCAATTCCGTTTATGTCGGACTGCCTGTCCTTTCAGGTGTCAACGAGAATAGCAACAACAATTTGTTCAATTTTTCAGATGTGTTCATTAACGGAGTGGTGCCTGATTCACTTGTGACCATTTTCCATCCCGACTCTGATCCGAAAGAATTCATAAAGAAAATAAAGAATATTAACTCGCTGGAGACTGAGGCTCTAGTGCAGTTTTTCGGGCTGGGCTTCATTGCAGGCAAGGATCTGTATTTTTCCTTTGACATAAATGACAGGGTAGAGCAGAATATTGCAATCCCGGGAGATATCCTCAGGCTTGCCCTGGAGGGGAATGAGCAATTCGCGGGAAGCAGGATCGATCTCAAGGCTCTCAGGGGTGATGCGATGTATTACAGGGAAGTAAGCTTCGGGTTTTCAAAGAATTTCACCAGCAATCTTAGGTTAGGTGCCAGGGCAAAAGTACTATTCGGGATAGCTGCCGTATCCATCGACAACAGATCTCTCTGGCTTACAGTGGATGAAGATTATACACATACTTACAATGCCGACCTGATTGCAAATTTCAGCGCTCCGGTCGAATTTTACCTGAGCGGACAGAATACTATTGACAGCGCAGTATTCGACAGCGGGCGATTTGAAAAAACAAATGGATCCGGTGATGTTGTAACGGACGTTAATGCAGTAGTAAATTATTTTCTTGAAACTCAAAATCTCGGATTTGGCATCGACATTGGCGCCGAATATACTATTACAGACAAATTCAGAGTGTCGGCAGCAGTAACCGACCTTGGCTACATCAAATGGAAGAAAGATCTCTCAAATCTCAAGGCAAAGAGCGAATTTGTTTTCAACGGATTTGACTTGCTGCATATAATCAATGATAAAATAGATCCGGATTCACTGAGAACAGAACTTCTCGACTCCCTTAAGAATTCGTTTTATCTCACCGAGGCCAAATCGGCTTTCAACACATACCTGCCATTCGGAGTAGCTATTGGTGGCAGCTATAACCTTTCTGAGAATTTTTCAATCGGATTGCTTTCCTATACAAGATTCATCGGTTCACAGGTCAGGGAAGCACTCACCGTTTCAGCCAATCTTAATATAAACAGCCTGTTTTCCACAACGGTTGCCTATACAGCCATGAATCACAGGTACGACAACTTCGGTTTCGGAATTGCATTCAAGCCCGGGTTCTTCCAGTTCTACGCGCTTGCAGACAGGATCCCGCTGACGTGGAACAAGGTAGTATCAGAGGGCAGCAGCTATCCTCTCCCGGCAAGCCTGAATACGGTCCACCTGAGGTTTGGAATGAATCTTGTCTTTGGGAACAATATTGAAAAGAAGAAAGACAAGCCAATGGTCATGACTATGGAGGAGGGAATTTGCAAGAAGAAAAAATAATAACGGCAGTTGACTCAATTGATATCATTGAGCTGACCGCAACTGTTTTGCCAGGGAGTTTGCAAAAACGAAGTCATTAAGAATCTCGCAATCAGTTTTAAGGATATCATTTTTGTTGCCCTCCCAGTACTTTACACCCTCATTTATGAAAACGATCTTTTCGCCAATCTCCATTACCGAATTCATGTCGTGAGTATTGATAATCGTTGTCATTGAATACTCTTCAGTGATCTCCTTTATCAGATCATCTATAAGTATTGCAGTGATGGGATCCAGACCGGAGTTTGGTTCATCGCAGAACAAATATTTGGGATTGAGTGCTATAGCCCTGGCTATAGCAACTCTTTTCTTCATTCCGCCTGATAATTCTGCCGGGAAGAGCTTGTTGGCATTAACAATATCGACTCTTTTAAGGCACATATTGACCGTTTCGGTTTTTTCTTCCAGACTCTTATCGGTAAACATATCCAGCGGGAACCTTACATTTTGCTCGGTAGTCATGGAGTCAAACAGAGCGCTTCCCTGGAACAGCATCCCCATCTGTCTGCGGACGTCCTTTTTGTCCTTGAAATCCAGCTTGTTAAAAAGAACATCTTCGTACCAGATCTCTCCACTATCGATTTCATGCAGTCCGACTATGGATTTCAGCAGCACGGTTTTCCCAGAGCCGCTTCGGCCGATGATAAGGTTGGTCTTCCCTTCTTCGAAAGTAACTGATATATCATCAAGCACCTTTTTGCCGTTGAAGGATTTATCAATGTTATTTACCCTGATCATGAAAGGAGCAATTGAGTAAGTATAACATTGAAAAGCAAAATCAGGATACTGCTGAAGACAACAGCTTTAGTGCTGGCACGCCCTACCTCCAGGGATCCTCCGTTGACATAATATCCCTGAAAAGCAGAAACACTGGTTATGATGAATGCGAAAAACAGGGTTTTGATAATTGAATAGGTTATATAATAAGGTACAAAGGCATACTGAATCCCATATATAAAGTCCTGCATGGTTATCACCCCTGAAAGTGTCCCTGCTATTCCTCCTCCGAAAATGCCGACTGTAATGCTGATAAGTGTCAGAAAAGGATTGAAAACAAGAGTTGCGATTATTTTCGGAAGAATAATATAGCTGGCTGAGTTCACCCCCATTATTTCAAGGGCGTCAATCTGCTCGGTAATACGCATCGTCCCGATTTCCGATGCGATATTGGAACCAACTTTGCCTGCCAGGATCAATGCTGAGATAGTTGAAGAGAATTCAAGAATGATAGAGTCGCGGCAGCCAAGCCCAATAAGGTAAGTCGGATAAATTGGATTTTCAGTGTTGTAGGCAGTCTGAAGCGTTATTGCAGAGCCCATGAAAAAAGATATGATGGAGATTATGCCAATTGAATTCAATCCAAGATAAACCATTTCACGCATGGTCTGCTTGTAATAGATTGAAGCTTTTTCAGGTTTTGAAAAAACCTTCTTCAGCAAAAAAAAGTATTGACCGAAAAGACTCAAGAAACCTTATCATCTCTGTCTCGAATATCAGCAGACAAAATTAAAAATAAATACCGTAATTCACCCGGTTTGGATTTAAATCAGGAAGCATAATAAGTTATATATTTGTAAACTTGTCTAACCAAAAACATGATCATGGACAACAGATATGTTATAATTATGGCGGGGGGTGTTGGAAGCCGGTTCTGGCCATTGAGCCGTCGTGAAAAGCCAAAGCAGTTTCTTGACATACTGGGGACCGGCGAAACATTGATTCAGCAGACTTACAGGCGATTTAAACCTACTTGTCCGGAGAAGAACATATTTGTTGTCACCAGCGTTGAACACAAAAACCTGGTTGTGGAACAGCTGGGAATTGCGCCGGAAAATGTTCTGGCTGAACCATTCCGACGGAATACTGCTCCTTGTCTGGCTTATGGAACATTCAGGATACTGAAGGAGAATCCAAAGGCCGTTATAGTTGTTACACCTGCCGATCACCTGATAATAAAGGAAGAAAAGTTCTGTAAGGTCATCGGGGAATGCATGGACTTTGTTGAGGAGAATGATGCATTGCTTACCCTGGGGATCATGCCCGACAGGCCTGAAACAGGATATGGATATATCCAGGCTAACCGTAAACAACCTGTAAAAGGACACGATAATCTGTTAAAAGTCAAAACATTCACTGAAAAGCCCGATATCGATCTGGCAAAGAAATTCATACAGAGCGGTGATTTCTACTGGAACTCCGGCATCTTCATCTGGAATATAAATTCAATCCTTTCTGCATTTCAAAGTTACCTGCCTGACATGTTTGCTGCCTTCGACGAAGGGAGAAAGCTTTTTGGAACTAAGCAGGAAAAAAGCTTTATCGGCAGAACCTATGCAGAGTGCAAGAGCATTTCCATTGATTATGGAATTATGGAAAAGGCCGACAATGTTTATGTGATGTGCACCGACATCGGATGGTCGGATCTTGGCACATGGAGTTCCCTGTATGATCATTCGACCCTTGACAAGAAGGGAAATTCCATCGTAAGCGGGAATGTCTTCTCATATGACAACAAGGGGAACATTTTCAATATATCGTCAGGGAAGGTTGCTGTCATTCAGGGTCTGAAGGATTACATTGTCGTTGATTCGGAAGATGTTCTTCTTATCGTTAAAAAGGAAGAAGAACAAAACATCAAGAATTATCTTGAGGATGTAAAGAAACAGACTAAAGAAAAATACTTATAAATATCTGACTGCGAGACTGCAGGACTAGAAGACAAAAAAAAGAGGCTTTGATTACAAAGCCCCTTTTTTTAGACTATTTGCTAATATTCCCAAAGGTCATGTTCGAAGTCGAACAGCTGGGTTTTAATGCGTTCTGCTTCATAAAGTGCAGGTTTACCGACCAGGTATTGCGAGATATTCCGGTCGTTGTAAACATTTGATTCAGCCTGTATATAGCTGCTGAATCTTCTCTGCATGAAGAGATCATCGAAGGAAATCCTCTGAGCGTCGTTATTAGGGCTGAAGACTTCATATTTGGCCAGGATATCCCTGATATCCTCGAACCATATCCAGCAAACTGCAGAGTTCTCATCCCTTTGAAGATCTTCATTGAAACCCATATAATAAGGTATAACAGCTATAATCCGTACATCAAGCTTCGAAAGCTTCTTATCGAAATACCACTCTTCGTAGAGTCTTATCTGCTTTACCTCTTCACGCTTGGCCTCTGACCTGAAGGTTGAATCCCTGGTATCTCCCAGCTCATTTATCGTTATTGACTCAGTCTTCATGATTGCACCAAGTTTC
The DNA here is from genome assembly GCA_963772715.1 of uncultured Bacteroidota bacterium. Taxonomy (GTDB): domain Bacteria; phylum Bacteroidota; class Bacteroidia; order Bacteroidales; family VadinHA17; genus LD21. The sequence continues at coordinate 167,655 of CAVYYM010000031.1, read as the reverse complement.
TTTTCCACATCGTCATAGGTGGTGGGAAGCTCAACATCGAGAATGTCATATGCAGTAATATTCCCTTTATTTATCTCGTCAAAAAGAATGTTGACAAAGCTTTTCCTTCCGTCCTTGATTGTGGTGTCAGTCGGATAATAGAGAGGGTGGTTCATTTTTTCCCTCAGGTCGATTATCCTGTAATACCTTTTTGACCACACAACATCTGCTTCCCTGAGAAAAGGATAGCTTATCTTCTGAGCGTCAGGAATCGATTTTTCGTATATGTCTCCGTACGTTTGTGCAATCGCGCTACCCGTAATCAATACGGAAATGATTCCAACGATAAGTCTCTTGTTCATTGCGATATAGTTAAATTAGATAATCTGTAACACAATAGGTGGCAGATCCTGATTTCTTTTATCCGGCCCCATTGCTTTAATGTTGATAATGGTAAGGGTCTTTCCTCTTGTAAGCCTGGTAAGAAGATCCCTCTGCCTGGTGCTGAATTGCCATCCTTCACATTCTTCAATATGGTCCCCGGTATTATCGGTATACAATACTGAAAAACCTGTTACATTATACACGATATAAAAATCTGCATCGGGAAGAATGGCATTCACACCTTTCTGTGCGAGAAGAGTGGCCCTGTCAATTTTTCCGGAAGATTTTCCGCCGCATACTGCAACAGGCTGCGGTAGCGGTTTACACCTGAATTCTCTTGAAGGCTGGTTCTTAAGCGAACCATCAGGCTCCACAGCTGCAGTAAAGATCTGTATCATCTGGTTGGGGGTAGTGGGAGTTATAGCCCATTCCCCGGGAAAAAACTCACCTTTGGGATTTTTGACTTTTGTCTTTGCAGAGACTCCGTTGACCACCCTTGTGATTCTGATCTTATCTGAGCCATAACCCGGGATTGAAATATCGATCGGGTTTGGAATGCCTGCATACATCACGTTCATTGCAGTGGGAGATACGACCACATTTGGCATTTCAACTGAGTATTCTGAATTGAATTTATATTCAATATTAGAACCGTCGGGTGACTTAAGCGCAATAACTCCTCCCCACTTTTTTGATCCTAGTGAAGATGCCTTGACATTATAAATCCCTTTGCCTTTTTCATCAAGCTCGAGTACCTGGTTTCCATTTACGGTAATAGTCGGATTTTGTGTTGAGTCTGTAGCAGAAAGGAAAACCTCGGCATAATAGCTGCTCCCAAGGGTAACGACAGTAGATCTCGGGATTACGACAGCATCGAGCTTGTTGAACTTATAGTTGGATTTGTCGATCTGGGAAAAAAGGAAATTAAGTACTTCTGTTTCGGCGTTTCTGACGTCGACCTGCATTTTTGTAAGAAGGGCGTTGGCTCCAACAAGAGGGAGAAGCTGGAATGTCAGGTTTGGCCATTTTTCAACAACACCATCTTCGTTTTCGGCGTTATCGGTGTTGAGGGTTTTCTTCAATGATTCCTCAATCCCGGGACCTTTGCCATCGAGGACTGAAATCAGAAAATCACGATATGAATTAATCTGAGCCATCAGGTCGTAGGCTTTGCCATCTTCATTTGCTCCGATAAGCACCTCTGAAGGCACGTTATTGTCATCATACCTGTCAACTTTTGTAATATCAATTTCCCTTCCTTTAATGGCTACAGCATCATCACCGTCTGCTTTTTTGATGATCATAATCTTGAGATCCTGGATGAAATTATACATCTCCTCCGCACGCTGCTTAACTTCGAGAGCCTTTGTCCTGTACGGACCTGTTTTTTCAGGATATGTCGCGAATGATGCTTCAAAGTCATTATAAATTATGTTGTTCTTTTTTATATAGTTTTCGACGGTAAGACTGAGACCCTTGTCAACCTGCATAAAAGCCTTAACAGTTTCCTTTGAAACGTTAAGTGCAAGCATGGCTGTAAGCACCAGGTACATCATACCGATCATTTTTTGTCGCGGAGATAGCTTTTCGTGAGCCATTTTCTTGTTAGTTTAATTAGGTAAAACAAATGCTGCTTTACTTGACATTCATTGCAGCAAGCATATTTCCATAGACATTGTTAAGAGCCGACAGATTGTCGTTTAGTTTCGTTATCTGTTCACGGTATTTCTTGGTATCGCCAGCAGAATCTGTAAGGTCCTTCACGAGACCCTGAATTCCTTTATAGAGTGATTCCGATTCTTTGATATGCTCGTCAGCTCCCTTTTTCTGGATTTCATAAACAGCATTGAGTGCAGAGAGGTTTTTGTTAAGCACCTCCAGCTGCTGCTGGTATGATTTACCGCCCACCTCGATTGCTGACAATGAATCTGTCAGATTCTTGTATGTCGAACCGGTTTCATTAATGACTTTTGTTGTTGATTGATATGAATCAGCCAGCTTACCGAGAGAATCGGTAGCAACATTGATTGTGTTCATGTACTTTGAGGATGCTGCTGAAACATCGCCCATTGCATTCATGTTGGCTGTGGCAACGCTTAGTTTTTGCATTCCTCCGCCCAGTTTCTGGAACAGTTCGGGAGTGATTTCAGCTTTTTCAAGCATTTCATCAAATTTGGCAAGAGCTGCCGAGCCTGCGCCGCCTCCGTAACCGCCGCCACCGATTCCCCTTGAGGCTGCATCACGCTGTCTTCCGGTTCCTGCCGCAGCAAGTTCTGCACCCTCTTCCGGCATTCCTGAAAGTTCCGGATAGACGAGTGACCAATCGACCTCTTCATGAAGCGGCTCAAATGCAGAGAAGAAGAAAATAACAGCTTCTGTTATGAGACCTATCATAAGCATTAACCTTGCCAAAGGGAAATGCTCAATTTTAAACAATGCACCGATAATAACAATTGATGCACCAATACCATAAAGCTTTGCGATGAAATTCTTCCATCCACTACTTTGTACTAATTCTGCTAGACTCATATACCTGATAATTTTAGGGTTGTTTTTCTTTGTGGATTATAGTTCTGCTCCTATATAGGGTCTTATGTTACGGAATCCGATATAGGGTTTTGTTGAATCCTGATATTCATAGTCTCTTGCACTGGTTTGAAGGAAGTATGCTATGTCCTTCCATGAACCTCCGCGGATGACCTTGCGCTTCAATATTGGCGGATCCTGAGGGGTGGCGTTATATTGATAATCAGGCTGCAGATCGTGCTCGAATATATAGGCTGAAGGATGGTATGCGCAGATTGTCCACTCGGCCACGTTGCCGGACATGTCATAAAGACCATATTCATTGGGTCCATAGGAGGCAACCTTACCGGCATATACGTTACCATCATCGATGTAGTTACCGCGAAGCGGTTTGAAATTGGCCAGGAAGCATCCCTGGTAGTTGCGTGTATACGGGCCGCCCCATGGATACATTGAAAGATCGAGGCCGCCTCTTGCTGCATATTCCCATTCGGTTTCCAGAGGAAGCCTGTATGCCTGCACATCAGCCTGGCCGTTTTTCCTGAGGGCTGTGTTCATAAAGTCGGTTCTCCAGTGGCTGAAAGCATTTGCCTGGTGCCATGTAACACCAACGATAGGATAGTCATCGAATGAAGGATGCCAGAAATACAGGTCAGCCATGGGATCGTTGAATGAATATGTGAAATCCCTGATCCAGCATAGCGTGTCGGGATAAATATTGATGGTAACCCTCCTGATGAATGACGAACGGTCTTTAACGTCTGTGCGTGTTCCATCGCTATTTGTCACCTGGCCTTCATATTTCCCTGTATTGTTTTGATAGTCATAAACATATCTTGATTTGGCGGCCTGCCTGTAATCAACCCACCAGTACAGAGTAGTTATATTTGCGGACGTCATACTGTTTCTTTCCGTTGAATCTCTCTTCAGGCGGGTAATAACATTTCCTCGATAACACTTTTGGTTGTTTCTTCTTCAGGATCGATCTTCTCATCCCAGTTAAGTATATTGCCCTCCAGCACGTTCCCATCCTCATCTGTCATGAAATATGCGCGATCAGGGATCTGGGCTTCGCCAAGCTTTGTCCTCAGAATGGAATCGCGTACCCAGTATACGAACTGGCGGTATTTATTGTTCGTTATCTCGGTCTGGTCCATCCAGAATGCGTCAACGGTAACAGACTTTGAAAGGCTGTTCATTGCAAATAAGGCATCCTGGTCGCTGGGCCCCATCATGAAATTGCCGGCAGGAATGAATGCCATCTCCATAGGTTCAGGTTCAAAAAATTTCTTTCTTCCCAGAACTCCTGTCAGCTCACCCGTATTTGAATTACCGCACCCAGTAACGAAAATTGTAATAATCAGGGCAGATAGAAGTACCTTTTTCATATCTCTTTTGAATTTATAATGCAAGTAAGTTATTTTTTTTTAAATATTCATAAAAATCTGATACTTTTATATCTCATCGGGCTTTTGCCCAGACTGAGATCGAAACAGTAGTTCACCATGAATTCATGCGACCCGCTTGTGCTTTTTCTGATATCCGACAACGGGAAGTCATAGGAATACCCTATCCTGAGGCCGTTGTATAATTCTACGCCAGCTATACCGATAATCGCATCTCCGGCTCTGTAAGAAACGCCTCCCCATACTTTTTTATTGTATCTGACAACCGACGTTATGTTAAACTGTACAACCTTGCCGTCGCTGAAGGCAAATACAGACGGGAGAAGCTCAAATGACGGATTGGACAGCTGAAAGTTATAGCCTGCGGTAAGGTAATAATGCCTGCTGACATATGTGGTGACATCGTCTCCTCCCTCTTTGGTATATTTAATCTTTGGCTGGTTAAGATGTGTTGTGGAAAGTGCTGCATAGTACTTGTCTGCCAGCAGGTATAATCCCAGTCCTGCATCAAATGCGATGAAGTTTTCCTTGCTCACCGGAATAAGCGGATCCTGGTCAGGTGGAGTAAAGTCGTCGCCATCGGGAATAAACCAGCTGGGTTCAAGTGTTTTGCTCAGCATTCCCAGGCTGACGCCGATACCCAGCTTTCCGAAATTCATGTCGAGCAGGTAAGTATATATTCCCGAGAGATTCAGGTCCTTGTCGAAACCGATATTATCAGTCTCAATGGAAAGGCCAACGCCATGTTTTCGCTTGAAAAGGGAAATAGGAGCGCTGACATTGAAAACGGTGGTCGAAGGGGCACCCTTGAAACCCACCCATTGCTGCCTGTTGAGGGCTGTTGCACAGATCATTCCTGATGTGCCAGCGATGCCGGGATTGTAGGTCAGTGTGTTGAACATATACTGACTTGTTACCGGATCCTGCTGCGACCATCCGGGGATGCATACCAATACTGAAAAAAGTAATGCTATTCCCGTTCTTTTCATTTCTCTAATTACCAAGGAGTTCGACACTATTGTACTGAACATGTAAAAATAATCAAAAAACTAAAACGTAAACAAAGATAGTTTTATTTATTTGAGGGGTAAAAATAATCGTTTTGATGAGCTGATTCCGCTAAATGATAAACTGATAAAAATAGCAGATGAATGATGAAGAACCGGTGAAAAATCAGGATTTCATCCTTTCGATCCCCCTGACCCATCTCTCAGGAACTTCATTGCGGTTTGCCTTCAGGTAATCTTCGTGGGAACAGGCTATATAGCTGAATTTGTCGTCTTCCGCAGGAAGCTCCATCCACCACCTGTCTGTCAGGTTGCTCTTGACAAAGATCAGGTCATCGTCAAGGTCTGTAACCCTGACATGATATTTTATAAACCTTCCGGAGTTGCCGGCTCCCAGTGCCGGTGTCTCATATTGCTTCTGCGAAAAGCCTTCGAGGAAGAACCAGATGATCTGTGCTGCCAGTCCTGATGTCTGATTCCTTATGTCGAAATCCGGATTCACGTCAAAGAGACCAAAGATCTTCAGATTATCTGAAATGCCTGCATACCTGGAAAGAAGGCAGATCTCCTCACCGTAAAATCCGTTCGGGGAAGGACTTGTGGTGCCGGGAGCATCAGACTGCCTTACTGCCGAAATATCGAAAATGGCTGCATCGGAATCCCTCAGAAGAGGCTCCGTCAGATATATTGCTTTTCTCACATCGCCAATCCTTACAAGTTCCGATTTACGCTTCAGGAAACGGTTCACAACCTGCTGGTCGTTAAGATATGTTTGGTAGCCTATATTGATGTAATGATAAAAGAAGCTCTTATGATTGTGAAGTATGGTATTCAGATAGTTGAAGGAATCAGGATCTCTTTTCTCATTGAGGTAGTCTATCCTCGGATCGACTGCTGCAAGAGTATATTTTATTTTCTTTTCCGACAGAGCCCTGTCGATTGATACTGCCAGTGCGCTGCTTCCTCCGATAATCACGGGGAAGATGTTTGCCCCTATCAGAAATGAAAGTATATCCGTAAGTCCGGCAATGGTATCATTGAAAGTGACTCCCTGCTTCATATTGCCGAGATCGATTATTTTCGATTTACCGGGAATGCGGGCCAGCCTGTACAGTTCGGTCCTGATTCTGTCGGGCCCCTTTGCAGAGCCCTCTCCATGAGCATTGCGGCCTTCAGGAACTCCGAACATTGCAATCCTGAATTTACTGACATCCCTGAGATTTATGTTTTCGGTATGCACTGAAATGGAATGCGGAAATCCGGTGTTTCCTGAAATATTTTCGAAATCATGGCTTTCAATGCTTACCGGATCAAAATAATCTTTAAGGTTGATCATGGCTGATATCAGGAACTCTTTTTAGTCTTGTCGTTATTTTCGATGATCTTGATACATTCTTCCTTTGTAATCTTTTCCGAATCAGTGCCCTTTGGAAGTCTGTAGTTTTGCTTATCCTTTGCCAGGTACGGACCATACTTTCCGTTCAATACTTTTATATCCCCAAAGTCTTTGATGACTTTTTTCCTGTCATCCTCATTTTTCTCATTTATAATCTCAACAGCTCTTTCCATTGTCACCGTATATGGATCATCGGTTCCTTTTTTAAGTGAGAAGAATTTGCCTTTGAATCTTAAATATGGTCCGAATTTGCCTATTCCGACAACTATTTCTTCACCGTCGTGGCTGCCAAGCGACCTCGGCAGACGGAACAGATTCAGCGCTTCTTCGAGTGTAATGGTTTCGAGAAGCTGGTTCCTGGCAAGGCTCGCAAACCGAGGCTTGTTGCCATTGTCAGCATTGCCTATCTGGGCCACGGGTCCGAATCTTCCCATTCTGACAGTTACCGGTTCTCCGGTTTCCGGATGATTTCCGAGAACCCTGACACTGGTTTTCCGGTCCTTTTTCTCGAGAGTATTCTCGATGGTTTTATGGAAAGGAACATAAAAATCATGAAGCATGCCGGTCCATTTCAGCTTGCCGAGAGCAATCTCGTCGAATTGCTCTTCAACCTCTGCTGTGAAATGGTAGTCAACTATTTCCGAAAAATTATCCATCAGGAAATCATTCACGATCATGCCTATATCCTGGGGAAAGAGTTTCGATTTTTCCTTGCCTGCAAGTTCTGTTTTGGAAGTTGCGCTGATCTTGCCTTTCTCGAGAGTCAGCATTTTAAGCGGGCGCTTTTCTCCAGGCCTGTCTTCTCTCGAAACATATCCCCTGTTCTGAATAGTCGAAATTGTAGGCGCATATGTGGAGGGTCTTCCGATTCCAAGCTCTTCCAGTTTCTTCACGAGGCTCGCCTCAGTGTATCTTGGCGGAGGAGCCGTGAATTTCTGAGATGCAGTTATGATGTTGTAATAGAGAGGCATTCCTTTCCTGACGGGAGGTATGATTTCTTTTTCATCATCGCCATTCTCCTGGTCCGTCGATTCCATATACACCTTCAGGAATCCGTCGAATTTGATCACTTCTCCGGTCGCATTGAATTTAACGGGAGAGTTGTTCATGTCGATGGAGATTGTTGTTTTTTCGATCACTGCATCTGCCATCTGTGATGCAATTGTTCTTTTCCAGATCAGCTCGTAGAGCCTTTTCTCATTCTGGTTGCCGGGAACGGTCGCATTTTCAAGATAAGCAGGGCGTATCGCTTCGTGAGCTTCCTGTGCTCCCTTCGTCTTTGTTTTAAACTGGCGTGTCTTTGAATACTTCTCACCGAATTCCGAAACGATCTTCTCACGGGATTTTGCCAGGGCAAGCTTTGAAAGATTCGTCGAGTCGGTTCTCATGTATGTTATCTTCCCGGCTTCATAAAGCTTCTGTGCAACTGTCATAGTCTGCGCAACTGAAAACCCCAGCTTGCGGTATGCTTCCTGCTGGAGAGTTGATGTGGTGAATGGCGGTGCAGGCGACCGGGTGCCAGGCTTTACGGTAATGCCTGTGACGGTATAACCTGCAGCGCTGCACAGCTCAAGAAATTTATGAGCCTCCTTCTCATCAGGAAATTTCTTCGATGCTTCTGCCTTAAGAACAGCAATGTCTCCGTCAGAATCGATCCTGAATACAGCGGTTACCCTGTATGATGACTCACTCTTGAACGAAATTATCTCCCGTTCGCGTTCGACGATCAGTCTTACTGCCACCGACTGTACCCTTCCGGCTGAGAGCGAAGGCTGTACTTTTTTCCATAATACCGGCGATATCTCGAAACCGACAAGCCTGTCGAGAATCCTTCTCGCCTGCTGGGAGTTTACAAGATTCATGTCGATTGTGCGGGGATTCTCGATGGCACTCGAGATGGCATCTTTTGTAATCTCGTGAAAAACAATTCTTTTCGTAGAGTCAAGGTCAAGCTTCAGAACACCAGCAAGGTGCCATGCAATGGCTTCTCCCTCACGGTCCTCATCAGATGCTATCCATATATTTTTTGCTTCCGATGCAGCTTTTCTAAGCTCGCTCACAACCTTTGTCTTTTCCTTTGGTATCTCATAGATGGGATCAAAATCCTTTTCGATATTTATGCCAAGATTCTTTTTTGCCAGATCTCTGATATGTCCAAAACTTGAAATGACTCTGAAATCCTTTCCCAGGAACTTCTCAATTGTCTTCGCTTTTGCAGGAGACTCTACAATTACAAGGTTTTCGATCATTTAAAGGGAGATTTTTCGTTTTAAAACCACGGCAAAGTAAATCAATTCGCCACCAAACTTCAAAATAAACCGTAAAGATTCTTTAGTTTTTACTATTTTTGGTCCAAATTCTGAAGCCCGATGAAAGGCAATTCAAACAACAAAAAATATCTGATCTGGTTCTGGGCGCTGTTCACTTTTCCTGTCCTGGTTTTAATTACGATCTTCATTCTGATTTCAAAGGAAAAGCTTGGCCCGATGCCCTCTTTCAAGGAACTTGAGAATCCTGAACTGAACCTCGCAGCTGAGGTTTTTTCGGAAGATGGTGTTCTTCTTGGCAAGATCGCGATCGAGAACAGGACCTGGACAAATTACAACGAACTTTCCCCATATCTTGTCGATGCCCTGATTGCCACTGAAGATATCAGATATTATCGCCATTCGGGTATCGATATCCGGGGACTGGTAAGAGCTGTTGTGAAAACTATTATACTCAGACAGCGTACCGGCGGAGGAAGCACAATTTCACAGCAGCTGGCCAAACAGCTCTATCCGAGGGATACTTCACATGTATCCGCGTTCACAAGAAAGATGAGGCTTGGAGTTGCCAAATTCAAGGAATGGCAGACAGCAGTCAAACTGGAGAAAAGCTATACAAAAGAGGAGATAATTGCGATGTATCTGAATATTTATGATTTCAATTATTCAGCCATCGGGATAAAATCAGCTGCGAGGGTTTATTTCAACACAACGCCTGATTCGCTCAATATGCAGGAGGCTGCGGTTATGATAGGCATGCTGAAAGCTTCCTCGAGATATAATCCTGTAAGGAATTACGACAGAGTCTTTCAGCGAAGGAATACGGTGCTCACACAAATGGCCAAATATGGCTACATCGGCAAGCAAGTTGCAGATTCTGTAAAAAAAATGCCGATAGAACTTGATTTTCAGATAGAAGATCATAATACAGGAAGAGCAACATATCTGAGAGAATATCTCAGGTTTATCGTGACAAGACCTGAACCTGATCCCAGGAAATTCCGGAACCCGGCCTCTTACAATGATGCAGTCTGGCAATGGGAAACCGACCCGCTCTATGGCTGGTGCACAAAGAATAAAAGACCCGACGGATCAAATTATGATATATATAAAGACGGGCTGAAGATCTATACCACCCTGAATTCAAGAATGCAGCAATATGCAGAAGAGTCAGTTGCAGAACATCTCTCACAGGAGATACAGCCTGACTTTTATTATAGAGCAAAAACATTCAGGAATCCTCCGTATTCAAACGATCTTACAAGGAAACAGATCGATGAATTGATAATGAGATCCCTGATGCAGAGCGACAGGTATTATCTAATGCGCGCAAGAGGCGCCTCGGAAGATTCTATTATGCTTGCATTCAATACCCCTGTAAGGATGAAGGTATTCTCATGGAAGGGAGAGGTCGATACGGTAATGACACCGCTGGATTCAATATGGTACTATAAATATTTTATAAGGGCAGGCTTCATGGTCGAGGATCCGAAGACGGGTTATATAAAAGCCTATGTTGGCGGACCTGATTTCAGGTATTTCAAGTATGATGCATGTACTTCCCAGAGGCGGCAGGTTGGCAGTACAATAAAACCTTTCCTTTATACTATTGCGATGATGAACGATTATTCCCCATGCTATGAAGTGGAGAATATTCCCAGAACCTTTCAGGTTATCATGAATGGCAAGGATACGACGTGGACTCCCAGAAGTTCCGGGAATCCGAAATATCATGGCAAGATGGTCACACTTAAATGGGGCCTTGCACAGTCCGAGAATTATATTTCCGCCTGGATAATGCAACGGTTCAGTCCGGAACCTGTTGTCGATCTGATGCATAAAATGGGAGTGAGGAGTTTTATAGATCCTGTAGTATCTATCTTCCTCGGAACATCTGATGTAAAGCTTGAAGAGATGATTGGCGCATATGGCACTTTTGCCAATAAAGGAGTTTATACAAGACCGATGTATGTCACAAGGATCGAAGACAAGAACGGCAATGTCATTTCGAGATTTTCGTCCACCATTGAAGAAGTACTGAGCGAACAGACTGCTTTTCTTATGGTCAATCTCCTGCAGGGAGTTGTTCAGACCGGCTCCGGGATCAGACTGAGAAGGGAACCCTATATGCTTATGAACCAGATAGGTGGCAAAACAGGCACCACACAGGAGCAGTCAGACGCCTGGTTCATGGGCGTGACGCCAAATCTTGTCGGAGGCGTCTGGTGCGGATGGGAGGACCAGGTCAATCCACTTCGAATCTCTAGCCGAAGGACAGGGCGCCAATGTTGCACTTCCTATTCTGGGGAGGTTCCTCAAAAAGGTATATAACGATCCTGAGTTCGGCATCATGGAAACTGATGAATTTGAACGCCCTTCGGGATTCAATACAGAACTGGATTGCGATAAGGTAAGGCGTGAAAGCGGGAGAAGGGATAATCCGATAAGAGACCGGTATTAAAGTAGCTAAAACGAATGACAATGCACCGGTTCACCAGAGCTGCTTCAAGGTTTAATCTTCCCTCACTGGACACTCATCTTTCAATTTCCAGCCCTTTTACAGAAACACCTTTATGAAATTTTGAAAGATAGATCTTTTTGAATCCCATCTTCGAAGCTTCCCTTATCCGCTGTTCGATCCTCGAAACAGGTCGTATCTCTCCGGAAAGTCCTACTTCACCGGCAAAACAAACTTCACGTGAGATTGGGTATATCCAGGTTCGAAGAAAGCACGGAACTTATTATTGCAAGGTCGATAGCCGGATCAACCACCTTGATCCCTCCTGCAAGATTCAGGAACACGTCTTTGACGGCAAGTCTGAATCCCGCCCTTTTTTCCAGCACTGCCAGCAGCATGTTCAGTCTCCTGATATCAAATCCGGTAGCGCTTCGCTGCGGGGTTCCGTAAACAGCGCTGCTCACAAGTGCCTGTGTTTCAATAAGAAATGGTCGCAGACCGTCGACAGTGGCTGCAATGGATATCCCGCTCAGCGGTTCGTCGTGCTGGTTGATGAACATCTCTGAAGGATTGTTCACCTCTTTCAGTCCTGACTCCACCATCTCGAAAATGCCGATTTCGGATGTCGAACCGAACCTGTTCTTCACCGATCTGAGAATACGGTAAACATAATTGTTGTCGCCTTCAAAATAAAGGACCACATCGACAATATGCTCCAGGACTTTAGGACCGGCAAGAGTTCCATCCTTTGTAATATGTCCAATCAGGAAAACAGGAATGCCTGTAACCTTTGAATACTTGAGAAGCTGTGCGGCACATTCCCTGACCTGAGAAACAGTTCCGGCAGATGATTCCAGCATGCTTGTACTTATTGTCTGTATCGAGTCGATGATTATCAGGCCGGGCTTTAGCTGTTCGGAATGAGCGAGGATGTTCTCCAGCCCTGTCTCGCAAAGAACATAGCATTGCGGGTTCGAATTCTTCAGCCTCTTTGCCCTGAGGCTTATCTGTTCTTCGCTCTCTTCTCCTGATACATATAATATTATTGTCTGCTTAAGTGCAAGTGCCAGCTGAAGGGCGAGTGTTGATTTGCCGACACCCGGTTCACCCCCGATGAGGATCAGCGAGCCGCTTACCATGCCCCCGCCCAGGATCCTGTCGAGCTCGGGGATTCCTGTTTTCTGACGGTTTTTTTCGTCTGATTTAATATTATCGAGAAGTTCAGGTTTTCTCTTCACCTGATCGGAAATGAATGATGCTCCGTGCGAAGATGCCGGGGCAATTATCTCTTCATGGTATGTATTCCATTCCTTGCATGAAGGGCACCGGCCTATCCATTTTGCCGACTCGGCTCCGCAGTTCTGACAGACGAAAACAGTCTTGCTCTTAGCCATTGGATTCTTTTTTACGATGCCTGCCGTACATTATATATATTGAGATAAGGCCGATGACAATCTCAAAAACGATCTGGGATTCATGTGAAAGCACTGCATATGTAAGGCCGTCTTCGAGGCTTACTACCGGCGATCACTGCGAGCACCCTGGATACTGCATAATGGAAAGCCCCGAAGCCTCCCTGAACAGGAACTGACATAGCAAGGCCGCCCACCACAAGAATAATAAGGGAATCCCGGAATGATATTCCTGATGTGCTCTCAAGACAGAACACAACAAACCATGTCATAAGTGCATAACTGATCCAGATCAGGATTGTGGTGAAAATAAATTCCCATTTTCTCTCGAGATTTGTAATCGTCTTCAATCCGCTGATGATCCCTTTTGCTATTTCGAATATTTTTTCAAAGAACCTGATCTTTCGCAGGTTTTTTCTGTTACTGATCATAAGGTAAATTGCAGCAACGCCTGTAAATGCGATAATTGCCCAGACAAACCATGGAATATTCAGAATATCGAAGACTTTTGCCTTTAAAGGGATGAAAAGACTTTCATTCAGGAATGTTTTTAAAACGCCACTGCTTGTAAATACAATTATCACCAGGAATACAAGTACTGACAATGAAATCGATCGTGCGTTCAATTATTACTGTTCCTACCAGCTTATCGACTGCAATTTTTTCCTTTTTGCCGAGGGAAACACAGCGGGTTATCTCACCTATCCTTGGCAATGCAAGATTTGCAAAATACCCGATCATCAGTGCATGGAATGTATGCCAGAAGGTAGGACGGTCTCCAAGCGGATGAATAAGAAGCTGCCACCTTCGTGCCCTGAGCAGGAATGCCATAAGGCTGAAAAAGACAGAGAGTAAGAGCCAGAAGTAATTGGCTTCTTTAAGATTGACCGCTACTCTCTGAAAATCCACTTTCCGGAAAGCGAGCCATAACAAAAAAATTCCTGCTGCCAGGAATCCGATAAACTTCAGGGCTTGTATTACGAACTTTCTGAATTTCAAATCAATCTGTTTGTTTTAGTGTCGGGGAAAATAATCTTTGGACGGAATTTTTTGGCTTCCTCAAATTCCATAGTGGCATACGACATAATCAGGATGATGTCTCCCACCTGCACCTTGCGGGCAGCTGCACCGTTAAGGCAGATGGCGCCAGACCCTCTTTTGCCTTTGATGACATATGTATCGAGACGATCGCCGTTATTTATATTTACCACCTGGACCTTTTCATTCTCGATGATGTTTGAGGCATCCATCAGATCCTCGTCGATTGCAATGCTTCCTATATAGTTCAGGTTGGCTTCAGTGACAGTCACCCTGTGGATCTTTGATTTAAGTATTTCAATTAGCATAATCCGGGATCAGATAAATAATAATCAGATTGCAAAGTTAATAACCTTTTGCTTCACACCAATGGGATTTCGATATTATCTATGAGGCGTATTTTTCCTGCCTTCACTGCTATGCAGCCGTAATATCGCCTGCTCTTTTCTCATACTGCTCCTCCTGCTAACCGGGATCAGATCCCTGTCGTCGACTATTTCAAAATATTCGATCCTGAATCCTTTTTCCTTCTCGACGGAGGACTTTACAAATTTCTTTATATAAGGAATATCCTTTGTCCTGATCATTTCAGCCGCCCGGGAAATCGTTCTGTATATAACCGGTGCTTTTTTCCGGATACCCGGGTCGAGCAGCCTGTTCCTGCTGCTCATAGCCAGGCCGTCTTTCTCGCGAATTATCGGACAGGCTATGATATTCACTCCAAGGTTAAGCTGTTTTACCATCGATTTTATAACAGCCACCTGCTGAAAATCCTTCAGTCCGAAAAAAGCTTTATCCGGCCGGACAATATCGAATAGCCTGCTTACCACTTGTGCGACACCATTGAAATGGCCCGGACGGTGAAGTGCTTCCATAACATTGTCGAGATTGCCGAAGCTGAAAGTACGGTTATCCGGGATCGGATATACCTCCTTGTCGTCAGGAGTGAAAACAACATCATTTACCCTCAGGCACCTTCCTAATAAAACCAGGTCTGCCTCAATAGTTCTCGGATAATCCTTAAGGTCCTTCTTGTCGTTGAATTGTGTCGGATTGACATAGATGCTGACTACGATCAGCGGACACTTTCCGGTTGCATTTGTGATCAGGGAGATATGTCCATTATGCAGCGCGCCCATCGTCGGGACGAATCCGAGAGGAAGAGCTGAATGTTTTTCCAGATGATTTCGCAGTCCTTTTACAGTACTTACAACCTTCATTTAAGAATATTTAACATACAAAGCTAATTAAAAATAAAAGTAATTTGCCCCCCTGCAGAGGGGATGGGATTTAACTATGAACAAGTAAGCAGAATCTTGTCTTGCAAATTATCTCAAATTTTATTATTATCTTTGCACCTTGATACGCAATGGTATCCAGTCAGGTACATGGAAAGCAGGAAGGTATTATTTATTTCGCAGGAGATTACTCCATATCTGGGAGAGACAAAATTATCAAAGATCGGGAGATATCTGCCTCAGGGCATTCAGGAGAAAGGTAAGGAGATCCGTACCTTCATGCCTCGCTATGGTTGCATAAATGAGCGCAGGAATCAGCTTCACGAAGTGATAAGACTTTCAGGGATGAACCTGATAATCGACGACACCGATCATCCACTGATAATAAAAGTTGCATCCATTCAGAGCGCAAGGATGCAGGTCTATTTCATCGACAATGACGACTATTTCCAGAGGAAGCATATAGTTACTGATGCATCAGGAAAGGAGTTTGACGATAATGATGAACGTGCACTGTTCTTTGCCCGGGGTGTAATTGAAACTGTCAAAAAACTTCGCTGGGCGCCTGATATAGTTCATTGCCATGGCTGGATGTCTGCCCTGGTGCCTATTTATCTGAGAAGTATTTACAGCGACGATCCCCTTTTCCACAATTATAAGATTATATATTCCATCTACAATAATGATTTTAAAACTCCGTTTAGATCTACGTTTGCCGACAAGCTGCGTTTTGACGGGATCGATGGGGAAAATCTGAAGCTTGTAAAGAAGCCTGATTTTGTAAATGTTTCAAAACTTGCCATCAAATATTCTGACGCAGTCATTATCGGAAGTGAGGATATAAACGGAGAGCTGTCAAAATATATCAAAACAATCAACAAGCCCGTGCTTCCATATAAAGACGAAACAAAATACATTGATGCCTATAATGAATTTTATGACAAATTACTTTCATAATTATATCCGCAAACTCAGATTTTTCTCTGATCATAAAACAAATTTTTTTCTTCCGGTACTTTTAGCCGGATTTCTGTTTATTGCAGGTTCCTGTGAAGATCCGCCAAGCCTTATCGGAAGCAAGATGCTTCCGGGATCTGATTTCGTTGAGATAAAATCAAACCTGCTGAAGGTTAAATCATACACGATGTACAGGGATTCTGTTTCATCAAGCATGCCTTCGACATCATACCTGGGCGCGATTAATGACCCCTATTTCGGGATAACCACCTGCGAGTTTGTTTCACAGATCAGGCTTGGAGCAGACTGGGACGAAAAGTCGAACTTTTTTGTTGACTCCGTGAAATTATTCCTTAAGCTTCTTTCAGTTAAAGGCGATACTTCAGATCAGCATTATCTCAGATTATCGGAGATTTCCGATGTGATTTACGATTCGATTCCATATTATTCCAGCCAGACAGTGCCGGTCACCACATGGTCAATTCCTGATATCCAGCTTCCTGTTCTGAAGGAAGATACAATAAACAATATTGAGATGGTTGTCGATAACTACTTCGCAACTTATATTCTGAGAGACACATCCAAACTAAAATATACCGACGATGTTGACTTCAGGGAGTATTTCAGGGGATTGTATTTTCAAATGCTCTCTCCGAACGACGTGATCCTTGTTTCCCTGAGCTGTGCATCTCCAGCCAACTACGGGTATTATTCAAACTATTTCGAGATTTACGGCCATGACAGCTTCGGGGCTTCGAAAGTTTTCGCCCTTCTGCTCGATGCTGTTTCCACAAATGTCTCTTACAACCTCTACCGGCATGATTATACCATGGTACCGGCAGGCAAGCATTTAAACGATACGACCTATCTGGATACCATTTCATATGCAGAGCAATACAATGGCGTGTACACGAAGCTGGTGCTGTCTAACCTCGATTCATTGAAGAATTCCCCTGACATGAAGGATATTTCGGTGAATAAAGCCAGGCTGAAGATCCCGGTGATGTATGATCAGTATTACTATACGCGATCGAAACTTCCTTCCACACTTTATTTAAGATACCAGACGACCACAGGAGCAAGATACTATGTTCCGGAGACAGGTACTTCATTCTACGACGGCACTGCAGATACAACCTTTGCATCACCGGCAGACGATGTATATAACCTGAACATAGCATCATTCGTCCAGGGGTATTTCGAAGATGAGACAAATGAAATTCTTCCTGAGCTGGAGTTGTTCCTTCTCCCGACAGCAGGGAGCAACGTGATCCTGAAAGCCAACAAGAGCTACAAACCCATAAAGTTTGAATTTACATACACCAAGTTTTAGATTTTTAAAACTAAAATATCTAAATTCGCTTCCTTTAAACTAAATCCTACCGGTTATGTGCGGAATTGTTGGTTATATTGGTTCAAGGCCTGCCCGAGAAATAATTATAAATGGACTGAAAAGGCTCGAATACCGGGGATATGATTCTGCAGGATTGGCTCTGGTAAATGGCGAGACAAAGATCTTCAAATGCAAGGGAAGAGTCAGCGACCTTGAGGAAATGGTCAATAAATCAAGCTTTAACGGCACTATTGGAATGGGCCACACAAGGTGGGCCACTCACGGCGAGCCGAACGAGCTGAATGCCCATCCCCAGGTTTCGTTCAAAGGTAATTTTGTTGTTGTCCATAACGGAATAATAGAAAACTATGCAAGACTGAAAAAGCACCTCGAAGGAAGGGGAATAATATTTACGAGCCAGACAGATACGGAAGTGCTCGCCAACCTGATAGAACATCTTTATATAGAAGGAGATCTTTCTGCAGAACAGGCGATTACACTTGCACTTAACAGGGTCGAGGGCGCATTTGGTCTTGTCATAATCTGCACAAAGGAACCTGATAAGTTATTCGCCGCAAAAAAGGGAAGTCCTCTTGTGATAGGTGTGGGCGATGGAGAGAATTTCATTGCATCCGACGCAACACCGATAGTTGAATATACTCAGAGAGTGATCTATCTCAACGACGACGACCTGGCCATAATCAGGAAAGATGAGCTCATACTGAAAACTCTGAGGACCGAACAGATAAAGCCGGAAGTAAAAAAGATCGACCTTAAAATGGGTGAGATCGACAAGGAGGGATTTGCTCATTTCATGCTGAAGGAAATTTTTGAACAGCCAAGGGCGATCCATGATACATTCAGGGGAAGAGTGCTGCCCGACCTTTCAGGCGTGATGCTCGGCGGACTTCACAACGAGCTCGAAGCAATGTCGCAGGCTGAAAGGATAATTATTATCGCCTGCGGGACTTCATGGCATGCAGGACTGCTTGGTGAATATTTCTTCGAGGAGTTTACCAGGATACCGGTCGAGGTGGAATATGCCTCGGAATTCAGGTACAGGAATCCGATAATCAATAAGGGTGATATTGTAATCGCAATAAGTCAGAGCGGCGAAACTGCAGACACACTTGCCGCCGTCAAGCTTGCCAGGCAAAAGGGAGCCAAGGTTATCGGGATCTGCAACGTGGTGGGAAGCAGCATACCACGCGAGACAGATGCCGGGGTTTATACACATGCCGGCCCTGAAATAGGTGTAGCCTCAACGAAAGCATTTACCACCCAGGTGACTGTGCTGGCAATGATGGCTTTCGAAATAGGACATCTGAAAGGGATCGTTTCAGATTCATATTACAAGGAACTGATCACCGAACTGGTTTCCATCCCGGGTAAGATAGAAAGAGCACTTGGTATAAACGACCAGGCTCTTGAGCTGGCTAAGTTCTTCAGCAATTGCCATAATGCGCTTTATCTTGGCAGAGGATATCTTTTCCCTGTAGCACTCGAGGGAGCCCTGAAGCTCAAGGAGATCTCCTACATACATGCTGAAGGCTACCCTGCTGCAGAGATGAAGCACGGACCTATTGCCCTTATCGACGATAACATGCCTGTGGTTGTTGTGGCAACGAAGGACGACACCTACGAAAAGATTATCAACAACATCCAGGAGATAAAGGCGAGAAAAGGGAAGGTTATTGCCATTGTCACCGAAGGAGATGAGATCATAAGAAAAATGGCAGACTATGTTCTTGAAGTTCCTGAAACAATGACAGTGTTTTCAGGAATACTTGCAGTCATCCCGCTTCAGCTCCTGTCATATCATATCGCCGTACTGAGAGGATGCAATGTAGACCAGCCGAGGAATCTTGCCAAATCGGTTACTGTTGAATAGAAATTCATAAATTCCTTTAAAATGAGCCCTGAAAAAAGATTAATGAACCTTTCCGGTCCTGCAATTAAAACCCTTACTGCCAATAACTGCCGGTGTGATGACTGGAGCAAGGTAAAGGTTGCTGAAGGATTTGACCCTTCGAGATTTTTCAATGTCGCGTTTTCAGGTAACGTGAAACTGGGAAGCTTCAAGGGATCATATACAGATGAATCAGGAGTTACTATGAAATGCGGCATTTCAAATGCCCAAATCCATAATTGCTCGATAGGCTCAAATGTGCTTATCAGCAACATAGGCGAATACATCGCCAACTACAATATTGAAGATGATGTTGTTATAAAGAACTGCGGCAGGATACACACCGAAGGAAAATCGACCTTCGGGAACGGGACCGAAGTTGCCGTCCTGAATGAAACAGGCGGAAGGGCAGTGAAAATGTGGGATCGTCTTTCAGCCCACGAAGCCTATATAATTGCCCTCTACAGACACCGGATCAAAGCGATAGAGAAAATAGAAAATATGGTGGCTGATTATTCAAAGTCACTTTCGTCGGACAAAGGCACCATCGGCAGGAATACAAGGATCCTCAATTGCCGGAATGTCAGGAATGTGAGGTTTGGGCCTATACTCAGGTCGAAGGAGCAATGAGCCTTAACGAGGGATCCCTGAACAGCTGCAAGGAGGACCCGATATTCATCGGCCCCGGAGTTATAATGGAACATTTCATTGTGTGCTCCGGATCAATAGTCACCGAATCGACGCTTATTGATAAATGCTTCGTGGGACAGGGTTGTGTGCTTGGCAAACATTATTCAGCCGAGAACTCGTTGTTTTTTGCCAACTGCGCCGGATTTCACGGCGAAGCATGTTCGATATTTGCAGGCCCATATACGGTAACTCATCACAAGTCGACCCTGCTCATTGCCGGTATCTTTTCATTCATGAATGCAGGCAGCGGTTCGAACCAGAGCAACCATATGTACAAGCTGGGACCTATCCATCAGGGTATCATGGAGAGAGGCTCAAAGACCACAAGCGATTCATACCTTCTCTGGCCGGCACGAATCGGTCCATTTTCCCTTGTAATGGGACGACATTACAAGAATATGGATACGTCATCTCTTCCTTTTTCATATCTGATTGAAAGCAATGATGAAAGTATCCTTGCTCCGGGTGTAAACCTGAGAAGCGTGGGTACGATAAGAGATGCACAGAAATGGCCGAAGCGAGACAGGCGGAAAGACCCTGTGAAAATCGACCAGATCAACTTCAACCTGCTCAGCCCTTACACGATACGCAAGATGTTCGAAGGAAGGGACCTTCTCCGCAAGATCAAATCAGTCGCCGGTGAAGTATCGGGATCCTATACGTACAATAATATGGTAATCCAGGGCCCTTCCCTGGAAAGGGGGATCAGACCTTTATCAGACAGGAATTAATAAATTCCTTGGCAACTCATTAATAAAGAGACTTGAGAATATCCAGCTTCAAAACGAACAAAGAACTTCAGAACAGACTGAAACCTGATAAATCGCATGGCAACGGAGAATGGGTAGACGTTGCGGGGCTTATAGCCCCTCAGCGGGTGATCGAAAAACTCCTCGCTGATATCGAATCGGGAAAGGTGGATTCACTGCAGCGTATCGAGGAAGAGTTCCGTAATATGCACAAGTCATATTATGACTGGGAATGGATATGGTCGTGTGAGCGAATTGAGGAAGAGGCGGGAAAACCGGTAAGCAAGTTCACGGCTGCAGATGTGATCGCCCTGGTCGAAAAATGGAAGAAGAGCGTTATAGATCTCGACAAAATGCTTTATGAGGATGCGCGCAAGGAGTTTACTCTTTCATCAATGACCGGATTCGGGATTGATGGCGGTCCGGAAATCAAAAAACGTGATTTCGAACAGGTCAGGGGCGATTTTGAATCGAACAGCGTTGTTGCTGCGATACAGGATCATATCAGTAAGAAAACCTCACTGGGTGACGAGCTTATCGGGAGAGTGAGCAGAATAAAGTGATTCAGGCTTTATCTTCCTGAATACATTGAATCATAGTACTTTTCGTAATCGCCTGAAAGGACGTTATTAAGCCATTTCTCATTCGAGAGATACCACCCGACTGTTTTTTCCAGCCCGGTTTCAAAGCTTGGTATAGGCTTCCATTCAAACTCCTTCTGAAGCTTGGATGAGTCAATGGCATATCTCAGATCATGTCCCGGACGGTCCTTGACATATGTGATCAGCTTTTCTGATTCACCTTCCTTTCTTCCGAGCTTTTTATCCATTATCCTGCAAAGCAGCCGGATAAGATCTATGTTCTTCCATTCGTTATTTCCGCCAATGTTATAGGTTTCGCCCGCATTTCCCCTGTGATAGATAAGATCGATCGCAGCGGCATGATCCTCCACATAGAGCCAGTCGCGGATATTCTCACCCTTGCCGTAAACCGGGACAGGCTTGTTATTTTTAATGTTATTTATGGCAAGTGGTATCAGTTTTTCCGGAAACTGATTGGGTCCGTAGTTATTTGAGCAGTTCGATATAACTGTACGGAACTCCGAAAGTATGATTATATGCTCTCACCATATGATCGGAACTTGCCTTGGATGCTGAATATGGGCTTTTAGGATCATAGGCTGTCTCTTCAGTGAACATCCCTTCACTTCCAAGCGAACCGTAAACCTCATCGGTCGAAATGTGATAAAAGAGCTTATCTTCAAAATCCTTCTGCCAGCAGTGAAGGGCAGCATTCAGCAGATTGACGGTGCCGACAATGTTCGTAAAAACAAATTCATCAGGTCCGGTTATCGACCTGTCGACATGAGATTCAGCTGCAAGGTGTATCACCCCGTCAAAGTCATATTTCTGAAAGAGCCTGGCAACAGCCTGCTTGTCGACTATATCGGTTTTCTCGAATGCGTAATTCACATTTTTGTCGATGTCGGCCAGGTTTTCAAGATTGCCTGCATATGTGAGCTTATCGGCATTAACTATCAGGTATCCGGGATAATTGGTTACAAAGCGCCTCACCACATGTGACCCGATGAAGCCTGCGCCCCCTGTTATCAGGATTGTCCTTCCGGTTTTCATTTTATTTCTCTTTTTTCCTAATGTGTTTTTCCCATTCCCAGGCTGTCTTCATGGACTCGTCGAGCGAGCTGACTGTTTTCCAGCCGAGTTCCTTATTGGCAAATGACGGGTCAGCCCATATCTTCTCAATATCGCCTGCCCTTCTTCCTGTAATTCTATATTTAAGCTTCAATCCGGTGACACGCTCAAATGATCTGATCGCATCCAGCACTGAAACACCATTTACCCGTTCCCAGGTTGAAGACCTCGTAATTCTTTTTATTCCTGCCCTCGATCAGCCTTTTTACTGCTATCACATGTGCTTTTGCAAGATCGACAACGTGAAGATAATCACGTATGCATGATCCGTCAGGGGTGTTGTAATCGTTGCCGAAAACCTTAAGTTCATCCCTGAGTCCGTAAGCTGTCTGGGTAATGAAGGGCACCAGGTTTTCCGGCACTCCGCGGGGCAGCTCCCCTATCAGGGCTGAAGGATGCGCTCCGATAGGATTGAAATATCTCAGTGAAATTGCCTTCAGATCCTTGCTGGCAGAAATGGTGTCCCTGATTATCTCTTCGCCTATCTGCTTTGTATTGCCATATGGTGAAATTGCCGGCTGCATCGGTGCTTCTTCGGTGACCGGCAGTTTTTCCGGTTGTCCGTAAACCGTGCATGATGATGAGAATACAATTGAAGGAATGCTGAATTCCTTCATTGCGTCCAGCAGGTTCATCAGCGAAATAAGATTGTTTCTGTAATACTCGAGAGGCTTGTTGACTGATTCTCCGACAGCTTTATAGGCGGCAAAATGTATTATTGCCGAAATTCTGCTGTTTTCCCTGAAGAATTTATTCAGTTTTTTTCTCTTGCAGAGATCCAATACTTCAAGCTGCGGTTTTGTTCCTGTTATTTCACCTATCCGGTCAGCGACAACGGCTTCCGAGTTATACAGGTTGTCGATCAGGATAACCTCGTAGCCCTCGTTCATCAGCTCCACAGCCGTGTGTGATCCTATATAGCCGGTTCCTCCGGTGACAATGATTCTTTTTTTCATTACAGGCTCCAGTAAGTATGGTTCTTGATTTTTCCGCGAAGCACTCCTTTTACGTCAACTATTATCCCATCCTTGCTCAGCAGGGGTGCAAACCATTTTTCATCCAGCTTGAGATATGCCTTATGGCTTACAGCAAGAATAACCGCATCATATTTGCCTGAAGGCTTTTTCTTCAGTTCTATTCCGTATTCATGCTTTACCTCATGGGCGCTTGCACCGGAATCAATTACATCGACGGCTGACATTGAATTCGGTCAGTTCGGCAATTATATCCACTACTTTTGAATTTCTGATATCCGTTACGTCTTCCTTGAATGTGATCCCCATTATCAGGACCCTGGAATGCGTCGGATTCTTTCCGGCTGAAATTATTTTCTTTACCGTCTGCTTGCCGATATATCTTCCCATGCTGTCGTTGATGAAGCGTCCGGAATCTATCATCTGGGGATGATATCCGAGAGCCTTTGCCTTAAATGAAAGATAATAGGGATCGACCCCGATGCAGTGACCACCCACAAGTCCGGGATAGAACTTCAGGAAGTTCCATTTTGTGCCTGCAGCCTCGAGTACTTCAAATGTGTTGACTCCCAGTCGGTTAAATATCAGCGACAGCTCATTCATGAATGCTATGTTGATGTCGCGCTGGGTATTTTCAATGATCTTGGCCGACTCGGCCACTTTTATTGAGCTGGCCCTGTAAACACCGGCCCTGATGATAAGCTCATATGTTTTTGCAATATTCTCTGCTGACTCAGGATCGCATCCGCTGGTAACCTTTACGATCTTTGTAAGTGTGTGGTTAGTGTCGCCGGGATTTATCCTTTCAGGAGAAAATCCGACCTTGAAATCCTTCCCGCATTTCAGCCTGGAGAACTTTTCAAGAACAGGAATGCAATCTTCCTCTGTACAGCCCGGATAAACGGTAGATTCATAAACCACATAATCTCCCTTTTTCAGGATGCGGCCGACAGTCTCTGATGCCCTGAGCACCGGTCCCAGATCGGGAAGGTTATAGATGTTGGTCGGTGTGGGGACCGCAATTATATGAAAAGATGCCTCCTTAAGATCTTTCGGATCGCTGGTGAAAAGAATATCTGTATTCTTAAAGGCTTCTGAAGTCAGCTCATTGCTCGGATCGATGCCTTTCCTCATAAGCTCGAGCCTGTCGTTCCTAATGTCGAATCCGATAACTTTTATTTTTTTTGCAAATTCCAGCGCAATAGGCAATCCTACATAGCCAAGGCCTATTAGGGAAAGTTTTGTTTTTTTCCTGATGAGTTTGTTATACATGCTTTATAGTTTTTAAGATTGGATGATAATTTCCCTGCAAGCCGATCGGTTTTGCATTTCTGATCGTATATGCAGCCATAACTGATTGCCTGGCCTCATCTAATCCGAATCCGCCTCCGGCAAGGATGTCTTCATATGTTTTTGTATGCAAATCAGTGAATCCCTCGCTGAACTCAACCTCTTCACCCTCGACAGTCACGGATCTGAATGTTCGTTGTCCTTTTTCCTTTAAATCCTGAGGGAGGTCATTGGAATCAAGGCTAAGGTACCATCTCACCCTTGCATTCTTAAGCTCCAGATAGCCTCCTGCCTTGCTGGGTTCTGAAAAATTGACGACGTTATTCTTTACCTCACCGAAGATCCATCCCAGCATATCGAAGAAATGTATGCCTATATTGGTGGCGACGCCGCCTGATTTCTGTATATCGCCCTTCCATGAAATAAAATACCAGTTTCCCCTGCTTGTGATATAAGTCAGATCGACATCATATACTTTATCTTTCGGTCCATTCCGGATCTTATCCCTGAGTTCCTGAATCTTAGGATGAAGCCGCAGCTGAAGGACCGTGTATATTTTCCGGCCGGTCTCTTTCTCAATTTCCTGCAATGCATCGACGTTCCATGGATTGAGTACTATCGGTTTTTCACATATCGCATCAGTCTGATGCCTGAGGGCAAACCTGATATGTGAATCGTGCAGATAATTGGGCGAGCAGATGCTTACATAGTCGATTTTTGTCCCGGCTCTCTTCAGCTTGTCGAAATGCCTGTCGAAACGTTCAAATTCAACGAAGAAATCGCTTTTCGGGAAATAACTGTCGAGCAGGCCGACAGAATCGAACTTGTCAAGGCTGGCAAGCAGGTTATTACCAGTATCTTTGATTGCTCTCAGGTGCCGGACGGCAATATATCCGGCAACACCTATCAATCCGAAATTTTTAGGAGATGTATCGATGATGTCTTTCATAATTCAGGGTTAAACAATTAAACAATCTTGGAAACAATGCCATTCTCAAGATGGTATCTGTCGCCGCTTTCAGGACATACGGCAAATCCTTTTTTATCGAATGAAAGCTTATGTCCGAACTCGCTCATCCAGCCGGTTTGCCTTGCAGGATTTCCAACCACCAGGGCATAAGGCTTGACATCTTTTGTCACCACGGCACCTGCCCCGACAAATGCATACCTGCCGATAATATTTCCGCAGATGATTGTCGAGTTGGCCCCTATTGATGCTCCCTTTTCCACGATCGTGGTTTCATAGTTGTCCTTGCGGATGATCTCACTTCTTGGATTGATGATGTTTGTGAACACCATCGACGGGCCCAGGAAGGCGTCGTCATCGACAGATTACGCCGGTATAGATTGAAACGTTATTCTGAACCTTCACGTTTTTTCCGAGCTTCACTCCGGGTGAAACAACCACATTCTGACCGATATTGCAGTTCTCTCCGATCTCTGCGCCTGTCATGATATGGCTGAAATGCCAGATTTTGGTTCCATTTCCGATTTTACATCCCTTGTCGATCACCGCTGTCTCGTGAGCGAAATATTCTTTTTTCATAGTTATTTTCCTTCAAAGAATTTTAAAACATTAAATGTAATATAATCAAGCTGTTCCTGTTCCATATCAGGATGCATAGGCAGAGAAAGCACTTCCCGGCAAAGGCCTGACGTTACAGGGAAATCATTTTCTCCATAGCCCAGGCTGCGGTATGCCTTCTGGGTGTGAAGGGGTCCCGGATAATAGATCATTGCCGGAATCTTTGCAGATTCAAGATGTTTCTTAAGTTCATCCCTCCTGCCATTCCTGACCCTGATCGTGTACTGGTGAAAGATATGTGTGGAATATCCGGCTCTTTCAGGGACAATGATTTCCGGACACCCTCTGAATGCTTTGTCGTAGAAATCAGCCACTCTTCGTCTTGATGAATTGAATTCGTCAAGATGTTTCAGCTTTACCAGGAGTATGGCTGCCTGGATAGTATCCAGCCGGGAATTGACTCCGATATCATCATAATGATACCTTTCCTTCATTCCATGGTTTGAGATGCTCCTGAGTTTTCCGGCAAGGATCTCATCATTTGTGAAGATTGCTCCGCCATCGCCATAGCAGCCAAGATTCTTCGAAGGGAAAAATGATGTCGTACCGATCGTTCCCATCGTGCCTGCCTTTTTATGCGTTCCGTCTGAGAATGTATATTCTGCACCGGTCGCCTGGGCCGCATCTTCAATTACATGCAATCCATTTTCATTTGCAAGCTTCAGTAATGTTTTCCATATCAGCGCACTGCCCGAAAAGATGTACAGGCACTATTGCCCTTGTGCGCGGAGTAATCAGCTTTTTTTACTGCATCGACGGATATGTTGAAAGTATGGGGATCAGGATCGACAAGTACAAGCTTGAGTCCCATGAGCGCAACCACCTCCACTGTCGCAATGAAAGTGAAGTTCGTTGTAATAACCTCGTCTCCCGGATTCAGGTTGAGGGCCATCATTGCGATCTGAAGCGCATCGGTTCCGTTAGCACATGAGATTACATGATTGCAGCCAAGGTATTTCTGCAATTCTTCCTCAAATATTTTAACCTCGGGGCCTTTTATGAAGGCAGTTGAATTAAGGACAGACTTTATTGCAGAATCAATTTCGGCACTAAATTTCTCATACTGGGTATGAAGGTCGACCATCTGTATATCTCTCATCCTGACTATACTTTTATATAGCAAATTAGTGGAACTGCGAAGATAATTATTTACTATTCATGTTTTTTCTTATTTTTGTGAAAGGATATAATTTATTGATGGATATTACTGCTTTCATACGCGAACTGCTATTCAGCCACGACTGCGTCATTGTTCCGGGCTTTGGAGGCTTTATCGGGAATTATACTCCTGCACGTATTGATAAAACCACGTCCACTTTTTATCCTCCCGTGAAGCTGATTTCCTTCAACAGGAACCTCAATCACAATGATGGTCTGCTGGTTGGCAGGATATCAGACCATGCAAAGCTCAACTATGGGGATACCCGCAATATTGTCGAGGAATTCGTAGCCAGCCTTCGAAGGAAGCTTGAAAAAGGGGAAAAAGTGGTATTCGACAATATAGGCAGTTTCATCAATAACCAGGAGGGGAATGTCCAGTTCGAACCCGACAGGAACGTCAATTACCATCTCGATTCCTATGGACTCGAATCATTTCAGTTTTCTCCCCTGGAAAGCTATGATGTCCGCAAACGTATCGCCAGGCATCTCGACAAGGATCCTGTCAGGCGTTCGTCGACCAGGAAGGTGATCTGGAGAGCAGCTGCCGTAGCCATTCCTCTTCTCGCATTGATGGTGGCAGTTCCCCTTAAAACAGACCTCTTTAAATCAAAGGTAGAGTCGTCCAGCCTGAACCCGCTTGCAAAAGCAGAGTTTGAAAGCAACAAGGCAGCTGTCGACAGCAATATTCCGGAGGTTGCTATCAGGGTTGAAGAATCAGCAGTTCAGCCATCTGCAACTGAAGCGGTTGTACCGGCAGTTGTCGCGAAGGAGGCCTATTGTATTATCACTGGCAGCTTCAAAGTAAAGCAGAATGCCGAGATCCAGGCAGATATGCTGTCGAAGGAAGGCTATACACCTGAGATTATCGAGGGACCGAATGGCTTTTACAGGGTAAGTGCAATCCGGTGCCTTGACGTCAGCGCTGCAGAAGTAAAGAAAGACAGCATTTCTCAGAAGTTCCCGGGATCCTGGGTAAAGAAAATCTGAATTTATTTAATCATGCTCCCGTCACTCACCTTTTCGACAGGGGTGACCATAACGAGTTTCCCGTCCTTATCCTCGGCCATCAGGATCATTCCCTTCGATTCGATCCCTTTTATTTTGCGCGGTTCAAGGTTCGCTACAATTGAGATTTGTCTTCCAATAATATCCTTGGGTTCATAATATTCCGCAATCCCGGATACAATTGTGCGCACATCAATGCCAGTGTCGATCCTGAGCTTGAGCAGCTTTGTGGTTTTCGGGACTTTCTCAGCCTCCAGTATGGTTGCTGTCCTGATGTCTATTCTGGTGAAATCATCGAATGACACAGGTTCCTTCGAAGGAATTGATTTTATTGATGCTGTTTCATTGGCTTTTTTGGTTGCCATCAGCTTCTCGATCTGTTTAGCGATCTCTTCATCCTCGATTTTATCAAACAGCAAGCCCGGCCTGTTTATCTTATGCCCTGCAGCGAGCAGGTCGGTTTTGCCTGCATCGCTCCAGCTGACTTTTCCGATATTTACCCAGCCCCTCAGCTTTTCCATGGAGAAGGGCAGGAAGGGATCAAGTATGATAGTCAGGTTAGCCGTAATCTGAAGAGCGATATTCATTATTGTCTTTACCCTTTCCGGATCGGTTTTGACTACTTTCCAGGGTTCTGCATCGGCGAGATACTTATTGCCCAGCCTGGCAAGATTCATTGCTTCCCTGAGAGCTTCCCTGAACCTGTAATTTCCGATGGCTGATTCGACATTATCCCTTATAGCGGAGATCTCTTTAAGAACTGACTCGTCATTCAGGTCGCTCTTTCCCCTTGCCGGCACTATTCCTTCATAGTAATTATTGGTCAGGACCAGCGTCCGGTTCACAAAGTTGCCCAGTATGGCAACCAGCTCATTGTTGTTCCGTGCCTGGAACTCCTTCCAGGTAAAGTCATTGTCCTTTGTTTCAGGTGCGCTTGCGCAGAGTGAATACCTGAGCACATCCTGCTTGCCCGGGAAATCGTCAAGATATTCGTGAAGCCAGACAGCCCAGTTCCTGGAGGTGGATATCTTGTCGCCCTCCAGGTTAAGGAATTCATTGGCAGGCACATTTTCGGGAAGGATGAAGCTTCCTTCGGCATTGAGCATTGCCGGGAATATTATACAATGAAAAACGATATTATCCTTTCCGATAAAATGAACCATTTTTGTCTCATTGTCTTTCCAGTACTTCTCCCAGTCAGGAGTCAGTTCCTTTGTGGCGGAAATATATCCGATTGGTGCATCGAACCATACATAAAGTACTTTGCCTTTGCCTCTTTCACGGGTACCGGCACTCCCCAGTCGAGGTCGCGGCTTACAGCTCTTGGCTGCAATCCCTGGTCGAGCCATGATTTGCACTGGCCGTAAACATTGGTCTTCCATTCCTTATGATCTTCCAGTATCCATTTTTTCAGCCATGGTTCATATTTGTCGAGCGGAAGATACCAGTGAAGCGTTTCCCGCAGAACAGGCTTGCTTCCGCTGACTGTCGAATGCGGATTGATCAGGTCGGAGGGGCTCAGGGATGTGCCGCATTTTTCACATTGATCACCATAGGCATTTTCGTTTCCGCAATGAGGACATGTTCCCATTATATAGCGGTCAGCAAGGAAGCATCCGGCCTCTTCGTCATAATATTGTTCCGAAGTTTTTTCGATAAACTCGCCTTTATTGTACAGCTTCAGGAAAAATTCCGATGCAGTTTCATAGTGTATCTTATTCGATGTTCTTGAGTATATATCGAAGGCGATGCCAAAATCCCCAAATGCCTTCTTGTTGATTGCATGGTACCTGTCTACTATTTCCTGTGGTGTGACTCCCTCATTGCGCGCCTTCAGGGTAATCGGAACGCCGTGTTCGTCAGAGCCGCAGATCGAGATCACATCCTCACCCTTCAGTCTGAGGTACCTTGTATAGATGTCGGAGGGAACATACACTCCTGCAAGGTGTCCAATATGAAGCGGGCCGTTGGCATAGGGCAGGGCAGAGGTGACGAGGTATCTTTTGAATTTCTTCATTGCACTAAAATAAAAACGGTCAAAGGTAATAAAAAAGGCATAACGGCGCAATGGCGCAATGGCTCAATGGCACGGGTTTGAAAATGAAACAATATGCATTACTTTTACGTATAATATATTTTATATGCCTTTCAATAAGATCCAGCCCCCGTTTTTAAAGCCGTGCGATGAGGTTGCAATAGTGTCACCGGCATTCGCAATTGATGAAGCCAGGATTGAGGATTCTGTTAAGGTCCTGGAATCGTGGGGATTAAAAGTACATGTCGGAAAGAATGTCCTTAAAAGAAATGGTCCATTTGCCGGAACCGACAATGAAAGGCTATCGGATTTTCAGAAGGCAACGGGCAATAACAGGATAAAAGCAGTTTTTTGCTCCAGGGGTGGATACGGATTGCTAAGGATCATCGACAAGATTGATTTTTCCTCCCTGAGAAAATCTCCCAAATGGTATGTGGGATTCAGCGATGTAACTGTTTTGCATTCATGGCTTAATGAACGATGCAGGATGATCTCCGTTCATGGCGAAATGCCGCTGAATTATGCTAATCCGGAGAAGACGGACGATACTCTCGGGTCTCTGCGCATGGCATTGTTCGAAGGCTGCATTCCGATCGAATGGAATGGGGAATTTGTAAAGCGCAGCCAGGTTTCCGGGGAATTGACAGGAGGAAACCTCTCCCTTCTTTACAGCCTTATAGGCACTGCCGCAGAACCGAAAACATCCGGAAAGATCCTGTTTATTGAAGAGGTGGGAGAATATTATTACCATCTCGACAGAATGATGACCTCTCTGAAGCTTGCAGGGAAGCTTACAGATCTGAAGGCACTGATTGTCGGAGGAATGAATGAAATGATGGATGGCAAAACGCCATGGGGTAAAAGTGCTGAGGAGACGATAAAGGAAACAGTCCGGGATTATAAGTATCCGGTGTTCTTCAGTTTTCCTGCAGGGCACATTGCAGACAACAGGGCTTTTTATATCGGAGCACAGGCCAGTATCAGAATAAAAGGGAAGAAAGCAGTTCTTTCCTGCTGATAATTTTCAGAAGGCTGAAAGAAGAAGATCAAGGTCTTTTGAAAGGATCCCGAATTTTTGTCCGAGCGTTTCATTCGTGAGTATTCCATTGTAAAGGTATGCTCCGTTCCGTACGCCGAGATCATTCTTAAGCAACTGGGTTATATTTCCCGATCCGGCAAGATTCTGGAGCAATGGAGCATTGATATTGCTCAGCGCTATAGATGCAGTGCGTGCCACGCGCGATGACAGGTTCCATGCTGAAAAATGGATAATTCCATGCTTCTCATATACCGGATCCCTGAGCGCCCGGCATTCGGTTGTCTCGATGCATCCGCCACGATCGATACTGAGGTCGACAATCACCGATCCTTTTTTCATGGACCGCACCATTTCCTCGGTCACATAATACCATGGTTTAAGGTCTTCCAGCTCAATGGCACCGATGACAACATCGGCTGATTTAAGAGCTTTTTTCAGAACCTGAGGATGGAATCCTGATGTTTGAAGCCTTTGTCCTACAAGGTTTTCAAACTTTCTGAGCTGCTGGAGTGATTTGTCAAAAATCTTCACCTGTGCACCCAGTCCGAGTGCTGCCTTTGCTGCATATTCTCCAGCCGTATTTGCTCCAAGAATTATAACTTCGGTTGGAGTTATACCAGTTATGCCGCCAAGCATGACACCTTTGCCACCATGGTGGTTGCTCAGATAGTCGGATGCGATCAGGATAGAGGTCACCCCGGAGATCTCACTCATGGATTCGACGACAGGCATGATGCCGTTGGCATCGCGTATCTTTTCGAAAGCGATCGCAGTCACTTTTTTTCTTATGAGCTTTGCAAGGGTATCTTCGCTTAGCCTGAGTATATTCAGGTATGACAGAAGCACCTGGCTGCCTTTAAGATAATCGGCTTCCTTCTCAGTGAAAGGAGCTACCTTCATAATAACATCGGAACTGAAAACCCTTGCAGGTGAATCAGTTACAATAGCCCCATTCTCGCTGTAATCCTTATCGACATAATTGGCTCCGTTGCCTGCACCCTTCTGGAGGATCACTTCATTACCGGATTCAACGAGCATGTTGACTGCTTCGGGAGTCAGTGCTATTCTTTTCTCTTCATCCTTAGTGTCGCATGGGAGGCCGATTGAGATCCTTCTGAACCTTACCGCAGTTTCAAGATGTTCTTCCTTCGGCATGAAGGCGCTGTTTCCCATGTTGACTTTTCCGCTCTTGCCTTTGTCATTCATTGTGAAGTGGATGTTATTTCTTCAAAGTTAAAAAAATTGCAATACAGGTGCAAACAGGATTTGCCTATGGGATCTGCAGAATCCGTTCTTCATTTTCTCCGACAGCAATCCTGACGTTTACGGTTTCTTCCGGGAGGAGATCTCTGATAAGGTCAGGCCATTCGATGAAACAGTAAGAATCTCCGGAGAGGTATTCCTCAAGTCCAATGTCATAGGCCTCCTCTGTTTTTCTCATCCTGAAAAGATCAATGTGAAAAAGGGAAGTATCGGCTTCTCTCCTGTATTCGTTTACAATCGTGAATGAAGGACTGCTGGTGGTATCGGTTGCTCCCAGAAATTTGCAGATTGCTTTTATGATAGTTGTCTTGCCTGCGCCCAAAGGTCCGTCAAAAGCAAAAATCCTTCTGTTGCCGGTGTGCTTTAGGAGTTTCTTTACGGCAGAGGGAATATCTTTTTTATGTCTGATGATTATTTCCATCATGAAACCGGTTCCAGAACTGCAAAGGGAAGCAGCATCTCCTGCATGGAGATGCCTCCATGCTGGAAAGTGTTCTTATAATAGCCGGCATAGTAATTATAATTGTTCTGATAAATAAGGAAATCCTTGTTTACGGCAAAAATATATCTCGAGCTGATATTGCTTTTTGGAAGAAGCGCCTTTTCAGGATTCTTTAGCTCAAATACTGCATTGGGATTATAATCCAGGTTCCTTCCCATTTTATAGCGGAGGTTAGAGGATGTTTTCTTATCGCCGACAATTTTTACCGGATTCTGGACCCTTATTGTCCCGTGGTCGGTTGTGAATATTACCCTTACCCGCTGTTCCGACAGCAGCTTCAGCAGATCAAAAAGGGAGGAATGGATGAACCATGAGCGGATCAGGCTCCGGTAGGCGCGTTCATCCTCAGCAAGATCCCTGATAAGGCCTATTTCGGTGCGGGCATGCGAGAGAATATCGACAAAATTGTATACCAGGATATTGATGTCGTTATCAAGCATCTGCCTGATACCTTCATTCAGCTTCTTCCCTTCAAGGCCGCTGCTGATCTTGCTGTAGGACCATTTGTATTTAAGTCCTTTTCTTGACAGCTGGTTCCTGAAAAGCTCTTCCTCGAAATTATTTTTACCCTCCTCTTCATCATCGTTGATCCAGAACTGTGGCATTATTTCCTCTATCTGAGACGGCATCAAACCTGCGAAGATTGCATTACGGCTGTATTGTGTTACAGTCGGAAGGATGCTGAAATAGATATCCTCATCTACAACGCGAAAGAGTCCTGACAGCTCTGCAGAAATCATTTTCCACTGGTCATATCTCATGTTATCGATGAGTATGAAAAAAAGAGGCCTGTTATTGCTTATTTGCGGAAGCACTTTCTTCCTGAACAGCGAAGGTGAAATGACAGGATCATCAGGATTTTGCTGTCCGAGCCATGTCAGATAGTTTTTTGCGACGAACTTCGTGAAAGAAGCGTTGGCTTCATTTTCCTGCATCCTGAATATTTCCGACATGCTCTTGTCGTCTGTTTTTTCAAGCTCTGCCTCCCAGAAAGTCAGTTTCCGGAACAGCTCAGTCCAGTCGCTGCAGGTTCTCGCTTCTGAGGTCATAATGCCTATCCGGCTGAATTCCTGCCTGTAATCTGTGGAAGTTTTTTCAGTTATCAGTCTTTTCTGGTCGAGGATCTTCTTTATGGCCAGAAGTATCTGTTTGGGTTTTACAGGCTTTATGAGATAATCCGCAATCTCTGAGCCGATGGCTGCTTCCATTATCTCTTCCTCGTCACTCTTGGTGATCATCACAACGGGTATGTCAGTTCTGATTTCCCTGATCAGCCTGAGCGTCTCAATGCCGCTGAGGCCCGGCATATTCTCATCGAGGAAAATAAGATCGTAGGAATTCTGACGGACAAGGTCCACAGTGTCGTTTCCATTGGAGCAGGTGTCTATTTCATAGCCTTTATCTTCAAGGAAGAAGATATGCGGCTTCAGAGCCTCCACCTCATCGTCAGTCCAGAGTATCTTAATTTTTCTCATTCAGATAGTTTTCCTTAAAAAACAACAGATACCTCTCAGGATTTTTGTCTGTATTCAATGTCCTTAAATTGTTATTGCTTATAATGAATGCATAGATCCTGGATGATGACGGATTTCGCACAATTTTCTCAGTGGCAAAAGATCTGTAATAATCCATAGACTGAACAAATTTGGCGAATCCTGACACTGTGATCATGACGAATTTATTATCGATCAGTTCTCCCATGGTCCGGTAATTATTGTTCGTGTAATTGTCAATGTTATAGCTTATTACATCAAATGCAGCCTGGTTTATGTTGAATTGGGGATTTTCAATTATGATCACGAAGAAGTGGGCGGATACGGTATCGACAACGAACAGTTCTTTGGCAATCTCCTTTTCTTCCTCCACTTTCAGCTCAGGGACCTTCTGATTAAGGTAAGCTATTAATTCTGAAGCTTTTTTGCTTTCATTGCTCGCGGGCCAGGTTTTTACGATGGAATTAAGTTCTTCCTTGAATGCGCGTTCATCGCTTATCCTCGCCACGGAATATGCTTTCAGCAGCATGAATTTGGGAGCCAGCTGATCTTCATGATATTTCTTCACTGCAGTATCGCAAATTGAGATTGCAGCAGTAAAATCCTCGCGTAAATATTCCTCATAGGCCTGTTCGTAGATTTGTTCTGCCATTTTCATTACAGCCAGCTTCTTGGAGTAATAATCAGGATCGGACAGTATCTTTGCGAATTCTGTTTCAGGATATCTTTCGAGAAGCCTTTGCCTGTAGGTTTCGCATTTTGTGGTATTGACATCCTTGTTCACCGTATAGAGATTATATAACGCTTCCGGTACAAGCTCATGTGAGGGGTAACGGTTCAGCAGGTTTTCGAATGATTCCGTCGCCCTTTCTGTATCAGCCAGTTTTTCATGATAAGCCTTGCCTGCATTGAGGTAGGCATTTGCGATTTTTTCATTTGAAACGGCCAGCATTGAATCATTAAGGGGAAGATTCTTAAGATAAAACTCAGGTCTCTTATAATCAGTTATCACATTTGCTGAATCGGCTCCGTTCTTAACTTCTTCTTCAGGATTTGTCGAGGCTTCAGACATGCTGACCCTGGCTTTGTTATACCTGCGCCAGTTGTCTTCAAGCGGCCTTTCACCCCAGCGGCGCCTGAACTCGGCCCGTCCAAAAGTAAGAGCTGCCTGATTGTAGAAATACCATTTTCCCTCCTGTTCAATATTGGTCTGATAGCGTCTTTCATTTTCATAATACTGACCCAGACTGTACCTGGAAGCATATTCGGAGGTTTTTCCTTCATTCTCGGCTGTCACTATTTCATTTATTATCGTCGAGATTAAAGCATTTCTTTCAGACTCGGGCATTGCGGCCACTCTTTGAAGACTATCCTGCTCCTCAATTATCTTCAGTTGGGAAACGACCATGTTCAGATCCATGGATTTCGCCTTTACCTCCAGGTAATCAGGATGTTTCTGGTTCAGAAAAATGACGGTGCTGTCATAATAGAGGCCAGCCTTCATGAAGTCTGGTTTCCCGTAGAAATAGTCAGCGAGAGCCAGGTAGGATCTTCCTTTCTGATTGGCATTGATTGTGGAATTGGCTGCCGATTTAATATAGTATCCGATCGCCGCATCTTCATTGCCTTCTTTCATTGACAGGCTGCCCATGGCGAAGTATATCTGATCAAGGAAATCCTTATTCTTTGAATCCCTGAGCATTTTTCCCAGCTCTTTTTCAATCTCCCTTGCATCTCCGGAATTCACGTCAAAAACTCCTGCAATGTTTATCCGTGCATTGAATTCAACGTCGTAGGGAGGATTCATTTTCACGACTTCGCGGTAAAGGGAAATTGCCTTCGAGGAGTTTCCGGCATTTTCATTCAGCTGGGCAAGGAGATAGGTAAGCCGGTATTTCTGATGCTTGCCGGAAGAAAGGGCTATTGCCTTTTCCAGGGGTTCTATAGCTTCAGCGTACTTCTGCTCTTTAATGTTAAGGTCGGCAAGAGTCGAATAATACATCGACCGGAGATAGGCGCGATGATTCATCACTGATCTCAAGCTCTGAAAGAAGCCTGTACGAATCAGCATATTTGGCCTTTTCGTTATATATTCTGGCGATCCAGATTGCGGCTTCCTTCCTTATATCGGGTTCTGAAGCCTGATTCATGGAATAATTCAGGATTGCATCAGCCTCATTGAATTCCTGCCTGTAAAAACGTGCTTTGCCGATCAGAAGGTAGCTGTCGTCGACCCATTCATTATATTCCTTTCGCTCGAGAAGGTCGGATTCCTGGATAGACGATTTTCCATTTTTCTTTACCTCTGGTTTTGCCGTTATTGATTTCAGTGAAATAAGTTTCGAGGCTTTCTGGATTGCCCTGTCCATGTCGGAAGCACATAATGAAGCGGCAGAAGGGTCGCTGTATTCAAACACTTTCAGGAGCTCGGCATAGTCGTCCCTGTATCCGTTGTTAACCTTCAGCACTCCTGCCTTGAAACTCTCATATCCGTTGAAATAGATATTGTACCTGGCGGTCATGCCATGATAGAACCTCGTCGATGCAGTGTTTTTTTCCACTGAACATGTAGTGGCAAAAAAGAGAGCTCCGGCGAGGGCCAGGTATTTATATGAGGCTTTTAATGAAGGCAATAGATGACTTTTAATACTATAAACTTACTTAAGCCGTATATAGTATTTCAAAGGTAGATAAAATTGGGCAGTTGCGGCGTGTCAGGCGGAAATTACCTTCTTGATTTCAGGGACCTCCTTGAGTATTGCCTGCTCTACGCCGGCCTTCAGAGTCTGCATGCTGTATGGACATCCATGGCATGCTCCCTTAAGCCTTACCTTGACTGACAGATCGTCGGTTACCTCGATCAGTTCGATATCTCCTCCATCTGACTGGAGATAAGGTCTTACCCTCTCCAGCGCTTTTAAGACCTTGTCTTTGATAGTTTTAATGTCTGACATCTGTATGGATATTAATTTTTATTCATCTGAACTTTAACTGTTGGTCTATGGTCCCTGTTCCTCTTTTCGGTTTGCTTTACAACCTCTTCGGCCAGTGACAAGAAAGCCTTTCCTGCCACTGAATCTTCAAGGGCAACGGGATGCCCCTTGTCGCTGCTTTCGCATATTCCCTGAACAAGAGGTATCTGACCAAGCAACGGAACCCCTGTTTTTTCAGCAAGGTTTTTGCCGCCATCTCTTCCGAAAATATAATATCTGTTCCCGGGGAGTTCGGCAGGAGTGAACCATGACATGTTTTCGACAAGTCCGATCACAGGGACATTTATCTTGTCACTCGTGAACATCGATATCCCCTTGACTGCATCGGCAAGGGCTACTTCCTGCGGCGTTGTGACAACGATTGCACCTGTTACGGCAACCTCCTGTACAAGGGTAAGATGGATATCGCTGGTTCCGGGAGGAAGATCGACAAGGAGAAAATCAAGAGCACCCCAGTCTCCCTGCGCCATAAGCTGCTTCAGGAAATTGGAAGCCATGGGGCCCCTCCAGATTACAGCATCGGCCGAATCGACAAAGAATCCTGTTGAAAGGACTTTGACACCCCATTTTGTAAGGGGAATGATCATATCGGTGTTATTCTCCCTTTTTACCTCAGGCTTGTATTTTTCGGCATCGAACATTATGGGAACCGAAGGGCCGAAAACATCAGCATCAAGCAGTCCTACCCGGTAATTCTTCCTTGCCAGGGCTATTGCGAGGTTGACAGCAACTGTAGTCTTTCCGACACCACCCTTGCCTGAAGACACAGCAATGATATTTGTGATCCCGGGCAGCAATTCATCCTGTTTCCTTTCAGCTTTTTCTGCAATGATTTTCGGTTTCACAGAGATATCGGAGATCACAACATCAGGTCCCAGCTCTTCCTTCAGAGCTTTAACAATAGTGCTTTTTACAGAGGTGATGAATGGATCATTGGATCTTTCGGGAGCCAGGATGAGAGAAATCCCGTTATCGGATGTGCGAACCTCTGCTACAAAACCAAGGGTGACAATATCCTGTTTCTTTTCAGGATGGATCACTTTGCGCAGTGCGGTTAATATTTGAGATTCGGTGAACATAATGGCACCTTCTTATTTTTATTTAATTTAATTATAAACAATCTGCAATTTTACCACTTTTAAATAATAACACAAAATGGCTACTTAAGTTCTGTCGAAGGGTCCCAGAATCGCTCCCTGAAATTCACTATACAGTCGTTTTCAATTATAATTCCTTCATTTTCAAGAAGCTGCTGCATTGTTGTCGAATTTCCGAAATGATACTTGCCGGTGAGAAGGCCGTTTCTGTTGACCACCCTGTGAGCCGGTATGAATTCAGGCCGTGTGTGTGAGACATTAAGGGCCCAGCCTACCATCCTGGCAGATCTTCCCGAGCCAAGATATCTGGCTATGGCTCCATATGAAGTTATTCTTCCATAGGGTATCAGGAGGGTGATGTCATAAACGCTCCTGAAGAAATCGTCACTTTTCTTTAGCCTTTGTGATGGCATCTTCAATGGTTTTGTTTTTTTCAAGACGGAAGGCCAGATAATTTATTTTCAAGCCCTGTTTGAGGAAAAGATCCTCATAGTGGGTCCGGATATGGAGAAAATCATTCCCTGTAAGCTCAGAATACAGATCTGTTGTCGAAACAATTACCGTCAGATTGTTTCTTTCGGCAAGGTTCTTGGTATATCTGAAGAGCTCATAATTGTCTGTCTTCAGATGAATAATGCCATTGTCTATCAGGAATTTACGATAATTGTTCAAAAACCAGGGACAGGTAAGCTTTTTGTTTGAGTTTTTCTTTTCCGGCTGAGGATCCGGGAAAGTGAGCCATATCTCATCGACCTCGTCCTCTGCAAAGAATGAATTAATGAACTCTATCCTGGTACGGAGGAATGCTGCATTCCGCATCTTGTTCTCGTGTGCTGTCTTTGCTCCCCGC
The DNA here is from genome assembly GCA_963772715.1 of uncultured Bacteroidota bacterium. Classification (GTDB taxonomy): domain Bacteria; phylum Bacteroidota; class Bacteroidia; order Bacteroidales; family VadinHA17; genus LD21. The sequence continues at coordinate 127,907 of CAVYYM010000031.1, read as the reverse complement.
CACAATCTGGAGCCTTTGATGTCGACACCTATATAATTGTTATCGGGGAATCTTTGCGAAAGGGCTGTGGTATATTCTCCCCTGCCGCATCCGAGCTCAAGTATTATGGGATTCTGATTTCTGAATATCTCCGATTTCCACTTGCCCTTCACCGGGTGCTCTATTCCGAATCCGGCTTCGTCTTCATGCTGGATCACATTGTCGAAAGTCCCCAGCTCAGCCCATCTTGCCAGCTTGTTCTTTCCCACGGTTCGTTATTTACTTCACGGATTTCTCGACGGTCAGCCCGATGTCATACACGCCCTTAAGATCCTCTGTCCTCATTCCATGCCGGATTATGAGATGATATGTGCCTTTCACAGGGAAATATACATTCTGCCTGTAGGGAAGCTTAAGTTCATGGATATCGCCGAATCCTTTCCCAAGCCAGTTTCCCTTTTCATCGGCAATTTCATATTCCAGCGTGTCGGTGATACTCTTTCCGTCGGGTGCATTAGTGGTTACAAAAAGGAAAATATTGCGGAAAGGATATTGTGCACCAGTACGGATAGTGAAAAATATGTTTGTGTTTTTGGTAGTGTCGGACACAGGAAAGCTAAAATCAGGATTATTGAAAAGATTCCATGCAGAATCCGGCATTTCAGCAACGTCATTATAGATCAGGTTGTCGTTGCATGAGAAGAGCGCCAGCATCATCAAGGCTGCCATCAAAGAATTAATTCTGCTTGTTCTTCCTGTCATTGGGTCTCCTGTTCTTCTTCTTGAAAAAACGCTTTTGAGGCTGGTTCTTCTTGGGCTCCGGATCGAACCTGGTAAGGCTGTTGTTTTTCAGAAGATCTTCCGATACGGGTTCAGCGCTCCACGACTTGTCCTGTTCAAGGATTCGCTCCGGCTTGACCCCTTTCCTGTTCATGGCCAGGATCTCCCTGACTCTCTGGACGGGGATTGCCACCAGGTTGGCTGTCGAATGAGGATCGGTAGAGTACCAGTAAATACCCTTGTGAACCTCCATTTTCTGAAAATATGCAGTACTGTCGGCAGTTTCGAGAGGCACTTCCCTTGATGGAAATGATCTCTGGGCGTCGACATAGCAATCAACCTCAAAATTCAGGCAGCATTTCAGCTTGCCGCACTGTCCGGCGAGCTTCTGGGGATTAAGCGAAAGCTCCTGGTATTTTGCATGTGTGGTCGTAACTGACTGGAAATTGGTAATATATATGGAACAGCAGAGCTCTCTTCCGCAAGAGCCAATGCCGCCTATTCTTCCTGCTTCCTGACGTGCACCTATCTGCCGCATCTCTATCCTCACCCTGAACTCATCGGCAAGCACCTTGATCAGCTGTCTGAAGTCGACTCTCTCGTCTGCAATATAATAGAAGATAGCCTTTGTCTTATCGCCCTGGTATTCAACATCCCCTATCTTCATGTTCAGCTTGAGCTCTTCGGATATTTTCCTTGACCGGAGCATCGTCGTATTCTCCAGCTTCTTTGCTTCTTCCCATTTCAGTATATCTGCCGGTTTGGCCTTGCGGTACACTTTTTTCATGTCGTCGAGAGAAGGGCAGACTTTCAGTTCTTTAAGCTGTTCCCTGACCAGGGCACCGGTCATTGCCACTCTTCCGATATCATGTCCGGGAGAGGCTTCAACAGCAACAATATCTCCGATCTCGAGCCGGAGGTGATTGACATTCCTGAAAAAGCCTTTCCTGGTGTTCTTGAATCTGATCTCGACTATTTCATTTTCGAGCACGGAATCCGGAAGGTCTTTCAGCCAGTTGAAACAATCAAGCTTGTTGCATCCGGGTCTGTATGTCATATCAGGCAGGTGAATCTCTTCTCCGGGCTGACCTTGTATTTCTTCATTCTCTGTCATAAAAATCGAGCGCTCCTAAAATCAAACCGCAAAAATAGTGAATAAATGCTTAAATTCAATCAGAAGGCAACTGTTCAGCGGATCAGCCTTGTAACCTTAAGTGCCAGATCGAGAAAGATGATCCTTGCATTGCCGTTTGCTTCTATATGGGAATGGGCAAGGGAAAATTCTTCAGTGAGATTATAAATATTATCCTGTTTGATAAAAGGATGAAAATTCTCAGAGAAGGAGGCTTCCTCGCCTGCCAGGAACACAAGTTTATTTTTCAACTGACCCAGAGACAGCATGAGATTCTCGCGAAGTATCCTCAGTGAATAGAGGATGAAGCTTTTTTGTGATTCCCTTCCTGTCCCTGCCATTTCCTCAGACCATGATATTACTGAAATGATATCGCGTTTCCAGGCAAACCGCATCAGTTTCTTGAAATACTCCAGGTTTACAAGAGAGGAATCCTCATTTAGAAGTAATTCCGCAGCTCTGATTATGTTTCCGTTCGAAACACGGGCTATTTCGCCAGCCTTCTTTTCATCGGCACTGAAGGAAGAAACAAGATATTTCCTGATCTCGTCGATGCCGAATCGTGGGATCCTTACAAGCTGACATCTTGAAAGAATGGTGGGAAGGATCTTGTCAGGCTCATCCGAGACCAGAAGGAAGAGTGTTTTTTCGGGCGGCTCCTCGATCATTTTAAGCAGCTTGTTTGCCGCTGACGGATGCATTTTCTCGGGAAGCCAGATGATCATGATCTTGAAATCCGACTCAAAAGTTTTAAGATTCAGCTTCTTTATTATCTCCCCTGCCTCTGAAGCGAAAATCATTCCCTGTGCATTTCCCACCTCTATCGAATCGAGCCAGTTGTTCAGGGTAAAAAAAGGAGATTTTTTGACAAATTCCCTCCATTCCTCTATGAATGAGTCGCTTACAGGTTCAGAGTCCTTTTTGTTCTTGATTACGGGGAACACGAAATGAAGATCGGGATGGATCATCTTTTCATATTTCACGCACGATTTGCATATCCCGCACGAATCGTGATCTGACCTGTTCTCGCAACTGACATACCTGGCATAAGCCAGGGCCAGGGCGAGAGAGCCGCATCCTTCAGGCCCGGTGAAGAGCTGTGCATGGCTCACCCGTTCCTCGCTGACAGAGCGGACAAGCCTTGAGATAGTATCTTTTTGTCCCGGGATACTGGAGAAATTCATTTCAGATTGCTTTCAGCGCAGAATCGTAGTCAGGTTCATGGGTTGTTTCAGGAACAAGCTCTGTGTAAATCACCTTTCCCGTTTCGTCAACGACAACTATGCTCCTGGCATATAAACCTGCCATCGGGCCATCCACAAGATCAACACCATAAGCCTTTCCAAAGTCTGTATCACGGAATCCTGAAAGGGCGATTACATTTGTTATTCCTTCAGTTGTACAAAAACGACCAGCAGCAAATGGGAGATCTTTGGTTATTGCCAGAACAAGTGTATTGTTTTTGGAAACCGCAAGCTGGTTGAATTTTCTTACGGATGTTGCGCAGACTGATGTGTCGAGGCTTGGTGATATGCTAAGAACCAATTTCTTGCCTTTAAGCTCTTTAAGCGACAGATTGGTAAGGTCTGATTTCACGAGTGTGAATTCGGGAGCCTGGCTTCCCTTAGCAGGAAGGTTTCCTGACGTGTTTACAGGATTGCCTCTCAATGTGATTTTTGCCATAATTTTTTTCTTTCAAAATTAGTTAAACTTTTGTAATGGTGGATAAACATTAGGAATAGCCCCGATGTTCAATTGATAAAAAATAATTAGGTTTGCATCTGATAAATTAATTGGTAAACCAAAAACACCTGAAATATGAAGATGATCCAGGATTTTAATTTTAAGGGAATCAAAGCTATAGTCAGAGTCGATTTCAACGTTCCTCTCGACAAGAAAACATTTGTGGTGACTGACGATAACCGCATCCGGGGAGCGCTTCCAACAATAAAGAAGATTACCGGTGACGGCGGATCGTGCATTCTCATGTCGCATCTCGGAAGACCTGAGGGCCGTATGGAAAAATATTCACTGAAACCGGTTCTTCCGGTTCTTGAGCAGCACCTTGGAAAGAAAGTACTTTTTGCAGATGACTGCCTGGGTGAGTCTGCAAAGAAAATGTCTGCAGCACTGCAGCCTGGTGAAATACTCCTGCTTGAGAATGTAAGGTTTTATCCTGAGGAAGAAGGCAAACCTATCCTTCCGGAGACAGCCACGGAAGAAGAGAAAAAAGCAGCCAAAGCCGAACTTAAGGCAAAGCAGAAAGAAATGGCGAAGACGCTGGCCGCCTACGCCGATGTTTATGTGAATGATGCATTCGGAACCGCTCACAGAGCTCATGCAACCACTGCAGTCGTTGCCGATTACTTCCCGAAAGACAAGATCATGTTCGGATTCCTGATCAACAGCGAACTTGCTGCCATGGACAAAGTACTCCTCAATCCACAGAGGCCATTTACGGCTATAATGGGCGGAGCAAAAGTCTCCGACAAGATCATGCTTATTGAGAATCTTCTCAACAAGGTCGATAACCTGATCATCGGAGGCGGAATGACATATACTTTCATCAAGGCTCAGGGAGGAAAAATTGGCAAGTCACTTTGCGAAGAGGATAAACTCGACCTTGCATTGAAGATACTGGCGCTGGCAAAGGAAAAGAAAGTGAATCTTTATCTGCCAGTCGACAGCCTGAATGCTGACAAATTTGAAAATGAGGCCAATACCAATGTAACTGCAGTCGATGCAGTACCGGATGGATGGCTTGGCCTGGACATCGCTGACAAGACAATTAAGGAATTCACTGAAGTTATCGAGAGATCGAAGACCATTCTCTGGAACGGACCGATGGGAGTCTTCGAAATGGAAAAATTCTCGAAAGGCACTACTGCCGTTGCAAAGGCTCTTGCCTCAGCAACCTCAAAGGGCGCCTTTACACTTATCGGAGGCGGCGACTCTGTTGCAGCTATCAACAAGAACGGCCTTTCCGAAAAAGTCAGTTATGTATCAACCGGCGGAGGTGCGATGCTGGAATACATGGAAGGGAAAAAACTCCCGGGCATCGTTTCAATAAGGGGAGAATAAATAAAGGCTGATTTTACCCCCAACCCCCCAAGGGGGGCTTTTTAAGTCATTGGTTTCTAATAAGTCCCCCCTGGGGGATTTAGGGGTGGGTCCAGAAAAGAGGATTTTACACGGCCTCTGTTTTAAAATATCTCTGCATAAATCTCGTTATCTTTGCGGTATGAAAAGGCAATTCAATTGTAATACTCCTGTTGTTTCTGCTTGTGCAGGATGCGATGATTCTGACGATCCCGGCAACAAGAAAACATCGGGCACCGTTACCATAGACAATACTCTTTATGGAACCGGACCTTATTATGCAATCGGATTTAATTTTTCAACTGCCGCGAAGGTCTCATCCCTGTCGACGCCTGCTCCTGACATAACGCTTGACCTCGGAGGATCTCTTTCTGTTTTCATTCTTCAGACCGGTTCAGGCCTGAATGGATTCTTTCTGGAAGGCGAATATGCTGATGAAGCAACGGCAAAACAGGCATTTGCCAGCCTGACAGCACCTCTCGTTACAGTATGGGCTGATTGGGCCAATCCCGTGAAGCCGAACCAGGTATGGGTTTATCGGTCGGCTGATGAGCATTATGCAAAGATCAGAATAGTATCAGTATATTCAGAAACAAGAACTCCCCGCGATTATGCCGAGTGCACCTTCGAGTGGGTTTATCAGCCTGACGGATCTTTAACCTTTCCCGGGAAATGAAACCGGAAATAAAAGACAAGATCTTCAAAATAAAAGATCATGTTGCTTTCAGTGAATGTGCACTGGAGATTTTCAGGCTTCAGTCTGCAGAAAATAAGATTTATGGTGAATTCATAAAATCCCTCGGGATTGAGCCATCCTTAGTAAAATCTGTCTCACAAATTCCGTTTCTTCCTGTCGAGTTTTACAGAAGCCACAGGATAGTAACGGGCAATCTTCCTCATATATTGGCTTTTGAAAGCAGCGGAACCACAGGTACAGCAACAAGCAAACATTATGTTGCCGATACTGAATTATATGAAAAAAGTTTCCTGAATGCCTTCAGGCTTTTTTACGGCGATCCGGCAGGATACATGATAGCCGCCCTTCTTCCTTCCTATACAGAAAGGAAAAATTCATCTTTGGTTTATATGATGGACAGCCTGATAAAAAGAAGCTCATATTCAGGGAGCGGATTTTACAGGGATGATACCGGATCAATGATTCAGGCCATAGAAAAAGCAAGGTCTGAAAAATGGCAGGTTCTTCTGGTGGGCGTCAGCTTCGCACTGCTCGACCTCGCGGAAAAATATTCACCCGACCTGCATGATGTCATTGTGATGGAAACAGGAGGGATGAAGGGAAGAAGAAGGGAGATCACGCGCATGGAGCTTCATTCAGTGCTTAAGAAAGCCTTTAATGTTGAGGCCATTCATTCTGAATATGGCATGACCGAGCTTTTAAGCCAGGCCTATTCAAAAGACGGGGGGATATTCCATTGTCCGCCCTGGATGAAAATACTGATAAGGGATCCTCAGGATCCGCTGACAATAATCAATGAACCGGAAATAACAGGAGGGATCAGCATTATCGACCTGGCCAACATTCACTCATGCTCTTTCATTGCGACTGGTGATCTCGGTAAACTACATGAAGATGGCTCCTTCGAGGTTCTCGGGAGGATCGACAACTCTGATATAAGGGGGTGTAATCTCCTGATTGAATAGGTCTTGCAATCGTGCAGATCGTGCAAGTCTTGCCAGTCCGGTTTGACTTGCACGATTGCATGATCATGCACGACTGGCAGGACAGATTTAAATTCCCAGTTTGGTTTTTATTGCCGGCGGGACAGCGTTCTTATGAACCATGATGAAAATGGTTTTCGCCTTTACGAAGTTTTCTGACATGTTGAGGTATCCGCCAAAGGCATTTCTGTCAGTTCCCCAGGAGTTTTTGGTCTTGTAGTATTTTATTCCATTCTGGTCTTTTACAACTCCTGTCAGATGCATAAGATGGTCGTCGGTTGTGGAGAAGCTTTCATAGCCGGCCTGTCTTATTTCCTGTGTAACGTTAAGTTCAGGACCCGGTGATTGTACCTGTTGGGAAACAGGTCCCTGCTGGGGAGTCCTCTCAAGTCTCTGCCTGTCGGTCACAGCACCCCTGTCCGGTGTCTGATTTGCAGGTATGACAGCATAGCCGTTCTGATGTGAGAAGCCGCTTTCACTTACATCACCGTCCCAGTTGACTGTATAACCTTTGCTAAATGAGTAATCCATTATCTCAATAAGTTCATTGAGGGGAACATTATAGAACCTGGCCATTGTCCAGTTGTCGGGCACCTCAACTATTCCCTGTGTATAAAAGGGGAAATGTGTGAATGAAGTGATTTCGACATAGTCATTGGGATTTATGCCAAGGCTGGCTGCAAATGATTTCGGAGTGTATGTTGCTCCCTTGTATGCAAATGATTCAGGAACTTTTCCCAGATAGGTGTCCAGAACCGCATCGACAATTTTATGATACTGATCGCTTTCCTTCCTGCGCTCTACGGGGACAGTGGCAACTGCATTTATAAAAGCCTGCAGTTCACTGTGATTATGAGTGGGTGAGCCGTAGTTGAGGCCCGTATATACCTCGTCGGGCACAATTCCATATTCTGTGAAAACTCTCATCCAGTCGTGTGCAAGGCTTCCCGGGCCGAGGTTTCCTTTTCCCCTCCGGAGATAATTATCCTTTAGCCTGTCGACATAATTCATTCTTACAATAAACATTTCCGAAAGATCAAATTCGCCTTTGCCCATCCGGAGAAGTTCCGACTCAACGAATGAGGTTGTGGCAAAGCACCAGCATGTTCCTGTTGCAGACTGGTTCTTGACTGAAGTTGCCTTGAGGTCGACCACGGGAGTGAATTTATAGCCCTCTTCAGCTTTGGCAGGCTGGGCATCCCTGTTTTGTGCAGTTAACGGCATAAGGAAAAATGCCGGAGCTGTCAGTAAAAGAAATAACTTTTTCATGTTGGTTTTAATTATTAAACATATTTGTCTTAATACGAAAGATCAAGGGCACTAAGCTAAAGAAATTATCTCAACGTTGGATAAAATGCATCCTCTATATGATCTATCCTGTGCGAGTCTTCTGACATAATTACCGTGACGACATCGAAGCGGCACTCCTTCGTGACATTGTTCCATTTGACATAGTTATCGGCGCAGTAAATCATCGATCTCTGTTTCTCACGGTTCACTGCATCCCTGGGATCGACATGGAAATCCTCAGACCTTGTTTTGACTTCGACAAATATGATATAGTCCTTATTCTCGGCAATGATATCGATTTCATGTCTGCCAGATGTCCAGTTTCTCCTGAGGATCCTGTAGCCCAGACTTTTAAGATGTTCAACTGCCAGATCCTCTCCCTTCTTTCCAAGATTATGGGATTCCGCCATATTAAATTTCTATGAGTTTATTCTTGATAGCGAAAAGTATAAGGCTGGCGGTGTTCTTGGAGTTTGTTTTTCCAAGAAGATTTGCCCTGTGCTTGTCGACGGTTCTCTTGCTGATGAAGAGCGCCTCGGCAATTTCCTGGTTGGAGAGGCCTTCGCATATTTTTGCAAGTATCTCCCTTTCTCTTTTTGAAAGGTTTGCCGATTTGGTCTCCTGTTCGCGGTGCTTTATTTTCTGAATAACATGGTAAAGAAGCTCCTGAGAGAAATAATTGCCCCCCTTCACGACAGTAAGGATTGCTTCCTTAACTTCGGATATATCGGAATCCTTCAGGAGAAATCCCTTGGCGCCGGCATCCACCATTTTATAATAATACTCCTCCTCGCCGTACATTGAGAGGGCTATTACACTTATCGAAGGATTCATTTTAATTCCCTTCCTGGTTGCTTCTATGCCATCCATCTCCGGCATATTGATGTCCATAAGGGCTATATCAGCCTGGGCTGTCTTAAGCAGCTCGAGAAATTCCATCCCGTTGGAAGCCTCTCCGGTCACTTCAAATTCAGGGAAGGAGTTAAGCAGGATCTTCAGTCCGTTCCTGAAAAGCTGATGGTCATCGGCAATTATTATACGTATTTTCCCCATTCTAATCGATCGAATAAAATTCCATGATCAATCCGTTATTTTTATCAATGCACTGGTTCCTTTTCCCGGGGTACTTTCCAGGATGAAGACGCCGCCGACAGTCTTAACTCGTGTTTCTATATTTGAAAGGCCCATTCCCTTACTGTCTTCACTGCTCAGTGTCGACATGTCGAATCCGCGCCCGTTATCATTGAACTGCAAGGTAGCGAATTTTTCATGCTTGTTCAATTCAATCTCGATCCGTGATGCGCCGGAATGGCGGACGGAGTTATTAATAAGCTCACATACAGCACGGTATAACACAACCTCTTTGTCATTTTCCAGGCGCTTATTTTCCATGTTCGACTTGAAATCTATATCAACCGTGCCTGTCTGGTTTATTTTGGATATAAATGTGTTTATTGCGCTTGCCAGTCCGAAATTTGAAAGAATATGAGGACTCATGTTGTTTGAAATGTCTTTGATAGTACTTATAGCCTCATTGACCAGATGGTTGGTATTACTAAGGATTGCCAGACAAGTTGGATCACTTATCCGGTCATCAAGAGTTGAAAGTGACATTTTCACAGTGGAAAGGATCGGTCCAAGGCCATCGTGAAGATCCTTTGCAAATCGCCTCTTTTCGTTTTCCTCGGTATTAATGACTGCATTCAGCACTTTTCTTTCGGTTCTGGCCCTGTCGATCTCGGCCCTTTTCAGGGAGTAGAAGATCTCCCTTATAAGAATAACTCCGACTATAATCATGAAAGAGATAAAAACACCCAGCCATTCATCTATCATCAGCCATGTATCTGAAGGTGTCCCCCTGAGATATTCCAAAAGCTGGATGATCTTCCGCACAGCCATGAATGTAAAGGAAAGCGACAGGAGTATCCATGAAAGCCTGTACCGGGTCAGTTTTATGAATCCCAGAGCAAAGGATGCAGCAATAATCTGCAGTACAATTGAAATAATCAGGGCAATAATCCGAACCATAATGCATGAGAGATTATCTTACAAAAGTATAAATATCCACGGTATCAACACTCATTCGGATACACCAAAGGAGTTACATTAACATTTTTCAATTTATGGATATTTAATTCCCTTAAAAGTTTAAATTTACATAAACAGAGCTACTGGAATATTTAATGAAGCAAATCAAATCCCGTCAAACAACGTAAAGTATGCTGACAATCACTCAGAGCGAATCAGATCTGATCCTGTCGGAAGCAGCTTCCCGCATTGCCGATTCAAATCTCGGTTATTTCTCAAAACCTTTCAGGATAAGTTTCAGGAATTCTGAGCTTATGCTGAAAAAATATTACCCTGTCAGGAACCCTGATATTGTTTCCAAGATTTTGCAAAACCATGAAAGATACATTTCAGCATTGAGCAGGATTGGAATCAGGGTGCCGGAAACAATTATCAGGTCTGTTAAAACAAAAGGGAAATACCAGATATTTATACTGCAGGAAGCTTTCAGAAAGGATGAGATGTTAAGAACCAGATTCGAAAACTCTCCGGAAGACGAATTGCCGAAGCTCTGCAAACTGATCTATGATGATGTGCTGAAGTTCCTCAGCTACCCTAAAGAATCAATGGATATAGGATTTCATCCCACTTTGCGGAACTATGCGCTGCATAATGACACTCTGTTTTTTTTCGACACCTTTCCTCCGATGCTGATGAATCAGAGGGATCTGAACAGGATCATAATCAGGATGTCTCCCTATGGATCATTCTTTAAGGTTTTTATTCCTGAACGCTTTATTAATCTGGTGACGGACGAGTACTATAATTTTGAGAAAATGTTTACCGGGATAACCGGAAGCTGTTGCAGGCTCAGGCCGGAAAATGCGAATGCTATTTTAGATTTCAGCACCGGGTATATAAATAATTCTACCTGCTCCCCGGAGGTGAAACAGAATATCACAAGGATGCTGAAAACCCCTCCTGACCTTCCCGGGCTATGGACTTTTATCAGAAAGCTCTCCGGCAATGTCGGAAAGCCTAACATAAAAAAGCTGTAAGAGGAGACCTTGTCAGAAGGTTTTAATCCCGGATATCACATTATTTTTTGCGTCTATGGTTTTAATAACCTCTTTTCTTACCTTTGGAAACTTGTGATCAGCGGCATGGAATTTCTTTATAATCTTGGTATACAGATATATATTCTTATTGTAAGGCTGGTTTCTCCATTCAACAGAAAAGCGGGGCTTATTGTAAAGGGATGGAAGAACTGGCATGATTTGTTAAGTCAGAATGATGGAAGCCAGGACAAATATATCTGGGTCCATTGTGCCTCACTGGGGGAATTTGAACAGGGACGTCCCGTTATTGAGGAGATCAGGAAAAAAGCTCCCCGGTACAAAATACTCCTGACTTTCTTTTCCTCGTCGGGTTACGAGGTGAGAAAAAATTATCCGCATGCCGATATCATTTGTTATCTTCCCCCCGATACGCCGCCAAATGCAAAAAAGTTCACCGCCCTGTTCAATCTTGAGAGGGTTATTTTTGTCAAATATGAATTCTGGAACAATTATATTTCGAATATCCGAAGAAGGAACATTCCACTGTATCTTATTTCAGGGATCTTCAGGAAGGATCAGTACTTTTTTAAATGGTATGGTGGATTTTTCCGTGGTATGCTGAAGAAATTCACCAGGATATACGTTCAGGATGAGGGATCGCAAAAACTACTCTCTTCGATCGGCATTGAAAACTCAATCCTTGCCGGCGATACTCGTTTTGACAGGGTTTTGCAAATAGCTTCGAATGCAAAAGACATTTCAAAGATAGAACAGTTCCGGGCGAATGAAAAACTGTTTCTCGCCGGAAGCAGCTGGAAGCCGGACGAAGAAATAATTGCAAGATATATCAACTCAAATCCGGGGAAATTGAAATGGATATTTGCTCCGCATGAGATTGATGAAGAAAACATCCGGAGGCTTGAAAAACTATTTACAGTCAGTTGTGTCAGGTTTTCTGAATTTTCTGGCAAAAAGAATGATGCAAGAGTGTTGATCATTGATAATATCGGCATGCTTTCTTCGGCTTACCGGTATGCATATATTGCAGAAGTGGGGGGAGGATTCGGAAAAGGTATACACAACGTGCTTGAGCCGGCCTGCTGGGGTATTCCTGTGCTGTTCGGGCCTGAACATCTCAAGTTCCGTGAAGCTGTCGGACTTATTGAAGCGGGGGGGGCAGTATCATTTGAAGATTACAATGATTTCGAAACAATACTTAACAGGTTGCTGTCAGATGAAAACCTGTACAGGAAAGCCGCAGAATCGGCAGGAGGATATGTTAATAAAAATAGTGGCGCAACAGCCAAAATAATGAGCGAAATCGTGTGAAATATATTAACAATCCACGCTCATAACTTGTTAATAACAAATCACTGCAAAGGACTCCCCTTTTTTTTAAAGAGATGTAACTTCATCAGCCCCGATAAACCAAAAACGTATTTGTTTTTATCGTCACATAATCAGCTAATTACGATACTTTTACAGATATTAAAATTTAACCTAATCCTTAATATTCATTATTATGAAAAAAGTCTTACTTAAATTTAGTTTCACACTATTGCTGGCGGGATTTTTATTCACAAATGTCCTTGGTCAGCTTACAACTTCCGGTCTCAAGGGCCGGGTTCTTGACGAAAAAAATGAAGGCCTGGCCGGAGCCTCAGTTGTGGCTGTGCATGTGCCTTCAGGTACCCAGTATGGAGTTATAACTAATGAAGATGGCCGCTTTTCTCTTAACAATATGAGAGTTGGAGGTCCATACCAGTTGACAGTGTCATTCATTGGATACAATTCCCAGGTTTACAGCGACATTAATTTAAGCCTTGGTAACGTTACGGATATCAGTGTCGGTTTGACACCTTCCATTACGAATCTGAATGAAGTGATAGTTTCCGCTGGCAAGAACAGTATCATCAACTCTGAGAGAACTGGTGCAGCCATAAACGTTTCGAACGAAATGGTAGCTGCTGTTCCGACTATCTCCAGGGGCCTCAAGGATTTTACTAAAATAAGTCCTCTGGCTAATACATCCGGAAGCGGAACTTCATTTGCAGGAAGCAATAACAGGTACAACCAGTTTGCAATTGACGGGCTGGTTAACAACGACGTTTTTGGTCTTACGGCTTCAGGCACAAACGGTGGTCAGACCGGAATAGAGCCGATAAGCCTCGATGCAATCGAAGAGTTCCAGATCAACATCGCTCCCTACGACGTTCGTCAGGGCGGATTCACGGGCGGCGGCATAAATGCCATTACCAAGAGTGGTACCAACAAATATACCGGTTCAGTATATTTCTACGGCAACAACCAGAAGTTTGTCGGGAAGAATGAGCCGATAGCTGATACCAACAAGCCTGTTGCAGAATACAAGGATTACCAGGCAGGCTTTACAATTGGCGGCCCGATCATCAAGAATAAGCTTTTCTTCTTCCTTAACGGTGAGATCTCAAGGAGTATAACCCCGCTTTCAGCTGTTCCGGGGACATCCGGTTCCGCAATAACCATTGCTGAAGTAGAAAGAGTGCTGGCAGTTCTGGACAGGGTTGCTCCGAACTATGATCCGGGATCTTATCTCGATATAAACGACGAAACCAACAGTAATAAGATACTGGCCAAGATCAACTGGAACATAAGCAACAAGCATAAGCTGGTTTTCAGGCACAGCTATACTTTCGGCGAAAATATAGACAACAGCCGTTCGAGCACTGCACTCAGATTTTATAACAACGGACAGTATTTCCCGAGCACTACCAATTCAACGGGACTTGAGCTCAGCAGTATTCTGAGCGGAAGCATGTCGAACAAACTGATGCTTGGCTATACAAGGGTTCGCGACGATCGTGATCCGCTAGGTGATCCATTCTCACAGGTTACCGTTCATCTCGGTTCAGGAAAATCGATAACCTTCGGAAGCGAATATTCCTCAGTTGCCAACCAGCTCGACCAGGATATCTATACACTTACCGACGATGTAACTCTCTTCAAGGGAAAACATACCCTGACCTTCGGAACACATAATGAGATATATTCATTTTACAACCTGTTTGTTCAGAACATTTTCGGGAATTATTCATATGGTCCGAGAACAGCAGCCCCTGCCAGAACCGGACTTGAGAATTTCGAAACTGTGGGAATTGATACAGTCGGGCACGTAGAAGTTGCACCTTCCTATTATGGAGTCAGTTATTCATTCGATGAAACGGATGATCCCATGCAGACAAAAGGCGCTGCCGACTGGAGTGCTGTCCAGATAGGATTCTATGCCCAGGATGAATATCAGGTTACTCCTGATCTGCAGGTTACAGGCGGATTAAGGATCGACATCCCGATTTTCACCTCCAATCCTGAAGGAAATACGGATTTTAATACTGCATATGCAGCAGAGGGTGTTGCTACCGGTGTTCTTCCAAAATCAAGGATCATGTGGTCTCCGCGCATCGGCTTCAATTATGATGCTCTTGGCAACAAGACACTTCAGATCAGGGGTGGTACCGGACTGTTCACCGGAAGGGTTCCTTTTGTATGGATCTCAAACCAGTACTCGAACAACGGCCAGCTGAATGGTACATTTACCCTGGGAAATTCTTCATCCAGTTCCACTCCGATAACCAATCCGGCAGGAGTGACATTCAATCCTGATCCTTTTACACAGAAGAGAGCTGAAGACTATGGAAGAACACCAGGGCGTGGTGCTATAAACGTTGTAGATCCGGATCTCAAATTCCCGCAGGTATTCAGGACCAACCTTGCATTTGATTACAAGCTTCCATGGGATATTTTCGCAACAGTTGAAGGCATCTACAGCAAAACATACAATAACGTAAATTTCATTAACCTTAACAGACAGGTAGATCCGGCCTTCACCTTCACAGGTGTTGACCAGAGACCCAGGTATATAGGAGGAAGAGTTGACGCAAACTACGATGAGATAGTGAAGTTTGAAAATACCAATCTGGGCTATTCATATAATATCGTCGCTGTTCTGCAGAAACAGTTCGACAAGGGATTCAATGCACAGGTTTCCTATACCTACGGTAAATCGACCGACCTCAACTCGGGAACATCCAGCGTTGCTTACTCTAACTGGAGATATGTGAATAATGTGTACGGACTTAACGACCTTCGCCTTACCAGGTCCAACTTCGACCTTGGCCACAGAATTACCGGTCTCGTATCCTACAAGATAGAGTATGTGAACAAGATGCTGTCAACACAGGTATCCTTATACTATAATGGCCAGTCAGGTCAGCCCATATCATTCATATATAATGGTGATATGAATAATGATGGCACATCAAATGACATGATCTACATCCCGGCTGCATTGTCGGAAATAAATCTTGTCCCGATAACCGGATCAAACCCGGTTACGGTCGATGCCCAGTGGAAGGCACTGAATGATTATATCATGGGCGACGATTATTTAAGGAAACACAGGGGTGAATATGCAGAGCGCAATGCTGCACGTCTTCCTTTCTCGCATCAGTTTGACGTGAGGATACTTCAGGATGTGGCAGTAAATATCGGGTCGACACGCAACAAGCTTCAGGTTTCCTTCGACATCCTGAACTTCGGCAACCTGCTGAATAAGCATTGGGGAGAAAGCCTCTACCTGTCGAACCAGCAGTACTCCCTTATCAACTATTCAGGGCGTTACAGGAACAACACCGAGCTTTACCTATGCACCTTCAGGCCTGACCAATGGCCAGGCATATTCAGTATCCGATTTCAGTTCACGCTGGAGAATGCAGATCGGCCTTCGCTATGTATTCAACTAACATTTATAAATCTTTTTCAGGAGGCTGCTGGTTTCAGCAGCCTCTTTTTTTTGCAAAACCATGGTTAATTTCTAAATGGAATTTAAAGATCAGATTATTAATTACTTTACAAAATTTCTTATATAACGGCGATTTGCAATATTTTGTAAAACGCAGATAATCAGGCATTAATGAATGGTTAATAACTATTCATGCAAATGTTGATAAACTTAAAATTTTTGACTTGCATTGAGAAATATGCTTATCTAATTTAGCAAGTACCCGCTTTAAAAACCGGTGGTCGTATAATCTCATTATAATCAGAGAATAACAGAATTTAACAGTAACTATGGGAGAGCTTTTTGTCCAGGAATCACCTATTGCATCTGAGAAAGAAATACAGAAGAAACCCGAAACTCAGAAAAAAGCCGGTGGGAAGGAAAACACAGAATCAGGGGAACAGGTGAATGAGAAGGCTGTTTATTCTCATGACGAGGCAGTGGAGGCCAGCATCATCTATTTCAGGGGTGATGAGCTTGCTGCAAGGGTATGGGCAAACAAGTATGCACTTAAGGATTCATTCGGAAACCTTTATGAAAAAACCCCTGATGATATGCATCGCAGGCTCGCCAGGGAAATACACCGGGTCGAGATTAAATATAAAAACCCTCTTCCTGAGGAATTGATTTATGGAGTCCTCAAGGATTTCAGTTACCTGGTGCCGCAGGGTGGTCCGATGACAGGCATCGGCAACGAATACCAGATCGCCTCTCTGTCGAACTGTTTTGTGATAGGGAACGATGGGACATCAGATTCCTACGGAGGCATAATGAAGATCGACCAGGAACAGGTTCAGCTTATGAAACGCCGCGGAGGCGTAGGTCACGACCTGTCGCATATACGCCCAAAAGGAACACCGGTGCTCAACAGCGCTCTTACTTCGACAGGTGTGGTTCCTTTCATGGAACGGTATTCGAATTCAACAAGGGAAGTAGCCCAGGATGGAAGACGTGGAGCACTTATGCTCTCGATCTCCATCAAGCACCCTGATTCCGGAAAGTTCATCGATGCCAAAATGGAATCCGGAAAAGTGACCGGAGCCAATGTTTCAGTCAAAATAACAGACGAATTTATGAAAGCTGTCGAAGAAAAAACAATCTTCCGGCAGCAGTATCCGATAAATTCTGATAATCCTAAATTCACCAACGAAATCGATGCAAACCAGCTATGGACGAAAATCATTCATAATGCCTGGAAGTCGGCTGAACCGGGGGTTTTGTTCTGGGATACGATAATCAGGGAGAGTGTTCCCGATTGCTATGCCGATCTTGGTTTTGCTACCGTGTCGACGAATCCGTGCGGTGAAATACCGTTGTGTCCCTACGACTCATGCCGCCTGCTGGCAATCAATCTCTACAGCTATGTAAAAAATCCCTTCACCAGGAACGCTGAATTTGACTTTGAGCTTTACAGGGAGCACGTAGGCCTTGCACAGCGGATAATGGATGATATCATCGACCTTGAGATGGAAAAGATCGATTCAATACTATCAAAGATCGATGGAGATCCGGAAGCCGATGAACTTAAAAGAGTCGAAAGGAATTTGTGGAAGAATATCAGGAAGAAATCGGAAGAAGGAAGAAGAACCGGCATCGGAATAACAGCTGAGGGCGACATGCTTGCAGCTCTCGGGTTTAGATACGGAACCAAAGAGGCAACTGATTTCTCTGTTGAAGTCCATAAGACGCTGGCTCTCGAATCCTATAAATCATCCACATATCTTGCGAAGGAAAGAGGCCCTTTTACCATTTACGATTCGGAACGCGAGAAAAACAATCCTTTTATATTGAGGATGAAGGAAGCCGATCCGGTAATGTACAACAACATGGTGAAATTCGGCCGGAGAAACATTGCCCTGCTCACTATAGCACCCACAGGGACCACAAGCCTTATGACACAGACAACTTCCGGCATTGAACCGATCTTCTCTGTTTTTTACAAGCGGCGCAGAAAAGTCAATCCCAATGATAAAGGGGTGAAGGTTACTTTCAAGGATGAGATTGGCGATTCATGGGAGGAATTCAATGTCTTTCATCATAAATTTGTCGACTGGCTCAGGATCAACGGATACGATCCGGAGAAGCTGACAGCTATGGATAATGACGAGATAGAAAAAATAATTGCAAAATCACCTTATTACAAGGCAACGGCAAACGATGTCGACTGGATCGCCAAGGTGAAGATGCAGGGCGCTATCCAGAAATGGGTGGACCACTCGATAAGTGTCACCATCAATCTTCCGGCCGACGTGAAGGAAGAGCTTGTCAGCGACCTCTATCTTACTGCATGGAAATCGGGATGCAAGGGTGCCACGGTTTACCGCGACGGGTCCAGGGATGGTGTGCTGATCACCGGCAAACCTGAAACGACCAAAGAGAGGCCAAAACGCCCGAAAGTGCTTGACTGTGATGTTATCAGGTTCAATATCAATGAAGAGAAGTGGGTTGCATTTGTTGGCACGAAAGACGGCAAGCCATATGAGATCTTTACCGGTATAGCAGATGAGGAAATATTCCCCATTCCGAGGAGCATAGTGAAAGGCCAGATCATTAAGACAAAGAACGAAGAGGGAAAAACCAGGTACGATTTTCAGTATACCGACAAGTACGGATACAAGAAAATTATAGGAGGATTGTCACACACCTTCCAGCCGGAATTCTGGAACTATGCCAAGCTCATCTCCGGTGTTCTCAGGCATGAGATGCCGATTGCTGATGTGGTAAACCTGGTACAGTCTCTAAACCTCGACAGCGAGTCGATCAACAACTGGAAGAACGGAGTCGAAAGGGCACTCAAAAAATATATACCCAACGGAACCAAGGCCAAAGGGAAATGTGAATGCGGCTCCCATAACCTTGTCTACGAGGAGGGCTGCCTGATCTGCAAGGATTGCGGCCACTCAAAGTGCGGATAATGTACTCCAAGTCTTCCTGCTCCGATTTTTTCAAAGGCTTTTATTGCCTTGTCGAGATGCTCTTTTTCATGAGCTGCAGAAAGCTGTACCCGGATCCTGGCCTGTCCTTTGGGAACCACCGGATAGTAAAATCCGATCACATAGATACCCTCGTCCAGAAGCCTGGCAGCAAATTCCTGCGACAGTTTCGCATCGTAGAGCATCACTGCGCAAATAGCTGATTTGGTAGGCTTTATATCGAAGCCAAGATTGGTCATCCTGCTAATGAAGTACTCGGCATTTCCATGGAGCTTATCCTGGAGCTCATTGGTATTGGTCATCATCTCGACCATCTTTATTCCTGCCGCAGCCACCAGCGGTGGAATTGAATTTGAGAAAAGATATGGTCTCGATCTTTGCCTGAGAAGTTCTATTATTTCTTTTTTACCTGTTGTGAATCCGCCTATCGCTCCTCCAAAGGCCTTACCGAGAGTACCGGTAATTATTTCTACCTGTCCCATTATGTTATAAAGCTCCGTAACACCTCTTCCGGTTTCGCCAACTACTCCCGCAGAATGTGATTCATCGACCATCACCATGGAATTATATTTATTGGCCAGGTCGATGATTTGTTTCAGGGGCGCAACGTTCCCGTCCATCGAGAAGACGCCATCGGTGACAATCAGGCGGAATCGCTGTTCCTGGGCTGATTGAAGCTGAGTTTCGAGATCTTCCATATCTGCATTCTCATACCTGTAGCGTTGCGCCTTGCAGAGTCTCACTCCGTCAATTATTGATGCATGGTTCAGAGCATCTGAAATAATAGCATCTTCGCTCGTAAGAAGAGGTTCAAACACCCCCCCGTTGGCATCGAAGCATGCTGCATAAAGGATAGTATCTTCGGTATGAAAGAGTTTTGCTATCCTTCCTTCGAGCTCCTTGTGAAGATCGGTTGTTCCGCAAATAAAGCGGACCGATGACATGCCGTAGCCATGATCGTCAAGAGCGGCTTTGGCAGCTTCTATAAGCTGTTTGTCGTTCGAAAGCCCGAGGTAATTATTGGCGCAGAAGTTCAGCACCCTCTGGCCGGTATCAAGCGTAATCTCAGCTCCCTGGGGAGAGACAATAATCCGTTCGTTTTTATGGAGGCCAGCCTCTTCTATTTCCCTGAGCTGAGTTTCAAGATGTTTCTGGAATGAAGTGTACATGTATTTTGTTTGAAATAAGAAGAGGCAAAAGTCGGGATGTTATCAATATTAAATTATGATGATAATCAGTATATCCGACAAAAATCAGATATGCTTACATACCGTATTTTGCAACAATCTCTTCTTTTGTGAGGCCCAGGATTTCATATTTTTTCCCGACTTTGATAAAAGCGTCAAGTGCTTTTTTCAAGTGATGGAGATCATGTCCGGCGGATATTTGCGTCCTTATCCTGGCTTGTCCATTTGGAACCACTGGAAAGAAAAATCCGATGGCATATATACCTTCATTATAGAGCTCCTTTGAAAAATCCTGCGAAAGTTTTGCATTGAACAGCATTACGGGAACAATAGGGCTGTTTCCTTCCTTTAAAATGAAACCTGCTTCAGTCAGCCCCTTTCTCCACCAGGCAGCATTCTTTTCCAGCTTGTCGCGTCTTTCTGTACTTGAAGAAAGTATATCAAAGACCTTAAGCACTCCGGCAACAATTACAGGTGATATTGTATTTGAGAACAGATATGGACGGGCTTTCTGTCTGCACATCTGAACGATTTCCCTTCTCCCGGATACACATCCCCCGGAGGCTCCGCCAAGTGCTTTTCCAAATGTTGTGGTGATAATATCAATTTTGCCTATCACATCGAAATATTCATGTGTTCCGCGTCCCGTTCTTCCGATAAATCCCGAGGAATGAGAATCATCTACAAGGATCATGGCGTCATATTTTTCACAAAGCCTTACCATTTCATCGAGCTTTGCCAGATCTCCATCCATTGAAAATACACCATCGGTTATAACCAGCTTGATCCTTTTATCCGCATGCAGCTGAAGCTTCTCTTCCAGATGCTCCATGCTGGAATGCTTGAAGGTATCATGCTGAGCACTGCAAAGCCTCATTCCATCGATTATTGACGCATGAACAAGCCTGTCGGAAATCATTATATCCTCGCTTGTCAGGATAGCTTCAAATACCCCTGCATTTGCATCCATGCATGAGGGGAAAAGAATAGTATCCTCAGTGCCCAGAAACTCTGTAACCTTGTTTTCAAGTTCCCTGTGAATATCCTGAGTTCCGCAGATAAAGCGTACCGATGACATTCCATAACCTCTTTTGTCAAGCCCTTCATGTGCAGCCAGAAGCACATCAGGATTACTTGATAGTCCAAGATAGTTGTTGGAGCACATATTGATTACTTTCCTGAGGCTTGCTCCGGAAGGGAATTCCACCTCGATATCAGCTGCCTGTGATGAATGGATAAACCTTTCCTCCTTATAAATGCCTGCGCTGTGTATCTCTGACAACTGATTATCGTAAATTTCCTTGATTTTGTTACTGTAGCTCATAATTGACGTTTTTAATTTATTTAAGAACGGTAGTTTGAAATTCCAATAAACTGAGTCAACGAGAACATCATAATTCCAGAAATTTCTATTTATTTAAAAACTGGTTTACAAGATCAACGATTTTATTTACTGAATCAAATGCTTCGGGAGTGGCTTTTGAAGGCGGTATTTTGATCTTGAATTTATTCTCAAGAAATACAAGCAGGGAAACCATCGAGAAGGAATCAACATATCCGCTGGAAATCAAGGGAGAATCGTAGTTAATGTCTTCACCTTCATCAAGGTATTCGCTGATGACATATTTCCGGATGAGTTCTTTAATATCTTCCATAATTTTTAGTGGTTAAGATTTTTATTTTAAGCATTATCTGAATCAGTCATTTTCAAGAGTCGAGATATCTCCTATTTCCTCACCCCATTCCTTTGCATGCAATAATCTTCTCATTATTTTACCGCTCCTTGTTTTTGGAATCTTATCCATAAATTCCACTGCCTGAGGCATTGCAAGAGGAGAAAGTTTTTTCCTTATGAAATTCATTATCTCCAGTTCAAGATCAGGACTTGGGCTGAATCCGGGTTTTAGGGTAATAAATGCTTTTACCACTTCCATGTTTATTTCATCCGGTTTTGCGACTACAGCTGATTCCCCGACAGCAGGATGTTCCAGAAGGGCGGATTCCACTTCAAAAGGACTTACCAGGTGTCCCCCGGTGTTTATAACATCATCATCACGGCCAATGAACCAGTAATATCCTTCATTGTCAATACTCGAACGGTCACCTGAAAGGTACCAGCCATTTTGAAATTTCTCCTTGTATTTTTCTTCATTATTCCAGTAAGTTCTCATCATTGAAGGCCATCCCGGACGAAATGCAATAAGTCCTGTTTTGCCAGGTTCTGTAATGGGTTCATAATTTTTCGGATCAAGAACCGCACCTGTAATTCCAGGGAAAAGTCTGCCCATTGATCCCGGTTTTACTTTCATTCCCGGGAAATTGGTAATCATTATACAGCCAGTTTCAGTCTGCCAGAAAGTATCATGAAATGGTTTGCCGAACATTTTTATGGACCAGATCACTGCTTCGGAATTCAATGGTTCTCCGACACTTGCCAGATGACGAAGGCTTGAAAGGTTAAATTCCCGGATTATGGCATCACCTGCCTTCATCAATGACCTTATTGCTGTTGGGGCTGAATACCATACAGTAATTTTATGATCATCAATGAATTTGTACCAGGTCTGTGCTGAAAAGCCCGCATCAAGGATGCATTGGGTAATGCCCAGGCTCCATGGCCCGATGATTCCATATGACGTGCCTGTCACCCATCCGGGATCAGCAGTGCACCAGTATATGTCATCATCCTGCAGATCGAGTACCCATTTGGTCGTAAGGTATTGGGCAATAATTGAATAATGTACATGCTTTACCCCTTTTGGCTGCCCGGTTGTACCGGATGTATAATGCAGCACGGAAGGTGATTCGGCTACAGAAGGATATATTTCAAGATTCTCAACCGGGGCTGATTCATCGAGGCTGAAGGCAATTTCCCTCTCCTCCGGCTTTTTAGCAATGTTGTGGTCAACAATGATAATAAATTCAAGGTTCGGAAGCCTGTCCCGGATCTTCCGGATCTTAGACAGATGCTTGCTTTGAGTTATAATTGCCCTCGTCTGAGCATTTTCGAGGCGGATAAAAAGAGATTCTTCGCCAAAGGCTGAAAAAAGAGGCTGAACGATTGCTCCTATTTTAAGAGCTCCAAGAAAGGATAAATATAATTCCGGGATCCTGTCCATGAAGAGGCATACCCTGTCTTCACCTTTAATTCCCAGATCGCGGAGGAACTTGCCGATAACATTTCCTGCGATACGAATATCATTAAATGTATACTTCTTCTTAATGCCTCCGAATCCTTCATAAATAAGAGCAGTTTTATCACCTTTTCCCTTTAAGCATATACGGTCAGAGCAATACCATCCTATATTTATAACATTTCCATCTCTGTACTCAAGTTCCTTTTCAGCAATGGACCAGTCAAAGTCCTTGATCCTTTCCTCGTACAGACCGAAATTTGACATAAAACAAATTTTATTGATTTACCCTGACATCCAAGATAAACATTTTTTTTAAGTCAGGATCAAAATTCAAAATATGACATTACAGACTTTCGATTTAATTCAATTCCCAGTTGAGAATGACTTTTCCGCAGTTCCCTTCCTCCATTGCATCGAATCCCTTCTGGAAATCATCAATATGAAACCTGTGGGTGATTACAGGATTAAGGTCGATGCCGCCAATGATCATCTGCTCCATCTTGTACCATGTCTCCCACATCTCCCTTCCGTAAATGCCTTTCATCGTTATAGCCTTGAAAATGATATCGCTCCATGGAACCTCAAAATTTGAAGGAAGTATTCCAAGAAGGGAAATGCTTGAACCGTTATACATATTGCTTATCATTTCGATGAATGCCTTTGGCGATCCTGACATCTCGAGTCCAACGTCAAATCCCCTCATCCCCAATTGTTTAACAGCATCGGATATTTTTTCTCCCTTTGAAGGATTAATTACAATTGTTGCTCCCATCTTCTTTGCAATGGCAAGACGGTAATCGCTCAGATCACTTGCAACAATGAACCTGGCTCCGGCATATTTTGCTATCGCGATAGCCATGCTGCCAATAAGCCCGGCGCCAGTAACAAGGACATCTTCTCCAAGAAGGGGAAATGAAAGTGCCGTATGTGTTGCATTGCCAAAGGGATCCATAATTGCGGCCCATTCATCAGGGATACGCTTATCGAGGGGTATTACATTTATTGAAGGTATTTTTACATATTCAGCGAATGAACCATCAATATTCACACCTATCCCAACGGTATTTTCACAAACGTGTTCCTTTCCCCGGCGGCAGTTGCGGCAATGTCCGCAGGCAAGATGTCCTTCTCCCGTAACCCTGTCGCCGATCTTGAGGTTGGTCACACCTGCACCCATTTTTTCTATATATCCCATGTATTCATGTCCTATCACCATAGGTGTCTTTATGGTTTTCTGCGACCATGCATCCCACATATAGATATGAAGATCTGTGCCGCAGATCGCAGATTTTTTAACTTTGATTATCACCTCGTTGAGGCCAGGTTCAGGTATGGGTACCTCCTGCATCCAAAGGCCTTTTTCAGGCTTCGCCTTGACAAGAGCTTTCATTTTCTTCATAAGAAGCTGCTTTAAAGATTATGGAACCTGTAAATTTAATACAAATCTGTTCCCTGAAAGCTGATTTGTCACATACTATTATATATAACGACGTTTATCTATCTTTACACTGTTCTAACAGGGAATAAGCCATATGCAGCAAGTACGAGTACGATTTGCCCCGAGTCCGACAGGTCCTCTTCACATCGGAGGAGTGAGGACAGCACTTTACAATTATCTGTTTGCGAAGAAGAATGAGGGCATTTTCATTTTGAGGATTGAAGATACCGACCAGACAAGGTTTGTCGAAGGAGCAGAGGAATATATAATGGAAGCACTTAAATGGTGCGGCATTAAAGTGGATGAAGGAATACAGGAAGGCGGAAACTGCGGGCCATACCGCCAAAGCGACAGAAAAGACATTTACCGGCAATATGCTGACTTCCTGGTTGAAAAAGGAGATGCATACTATGCCTTTGACACTACGGAACAGCTCGAGAAATTAAGAACTGATGCTGAAAAGGCCGGCAATACCTTTATTTATAACGCCGGATCTGGTGGAACACTTCGTAATTCACTCTCGATGGCTGAACCTGATTGGAAAAACATGGTTTCAAAAGGTGAACCTTATGTGATCCGGTATAAGATGCCTTCGAACGAGACCATTCATTGTGACGACATGATCCGCGGACATGTTGTAGTAAATACCGATACCCTCGACGACAAAGTGCTTTTCAAGTCGGATGGAATGCCCACCTATCACCTTGCACATCTTGTAGATGATCACCTGATGGAGATCAGCCATGTGATCCGCGGTGAAGAATGGCTGCCGTCGCTGCCTCTTCATGTACTGCTATACAGATCATTCGGATGGAGGGCTCCTTTGTTCGCTCATCTTCCGCTCCTTCTCAAGCCCGACGGAAAAGGCAAGCTAAGCAAGCGTGACGGAGACAGGATGGGATTTCCGGTATTTCCACTCTACTGGCCTTATGGCGAAACGGCAAAAGGTTACCGCGAGGAAGGTTATTATCCTGAAGCCTTTGTGAACATGCTGGCGCTCCTGGGCTGGAATCCGGGAACAGAAAAGGAAATATTCAGCATGGAGGAACTCATCGATGCATTTTCGATTGAAAGAGTCCATAAGTCAGGTTCGCGCTTCGATCCAGAAAAGGCAAAATGGTTCAACCACTACTACCTGCAGGGCAGTGATAACAAGCAGATTGCAATGGAATTCCGGGAGATCCTGAGGGCGAAAGGGCTTCATCACGATATCATCCATCTTGAAATTCTTGCCGGACTTGTCAAGGAAAGAATAAGCTTTGTCAGGGATATCTGGCAGGAAACGGATTTCTTCTTTATTGCCCCGGAATCCTATGACAAAGAGGTAATAAAGAAAAGATGGAGACCGGAAACACCTTCACAACTCAATGAGCTCATCTCAATCCTTGACAAAATAGAAGAATTCACTCCTTCAGTCACCGAGCAGGCTGTTAAAACATGGATAGAAGGCAAGGGATATAACGTTGGCGCCGTCATGAATGCTTTCAGGCTTGTAATTGTCGGAGCATCACGGGGACCGCACATGTTCGACATAATATCATGGATAGGGAAGGAGGAGACACTCAAAAGGATCGAAAGAGGCATCAGCATAATCGGAGAGAAGGCATAATGAATTTTCCAGAGCCAGGCGATTTTATCGATATTCACAATCATGGAGCAGCGCCGGTCGACGGAGTGTTTACTGTCGAAACACTGATGGCTCATGAAGAGAGAAAGCCTGAGAATGTAAAGGGACTGACCTTCACCTATGGGATTCATCCCTGGCATCTCGATGAAAAAAACCATAATCTGTTCCTTGCGCGCGTAATCGAAAATGCAGGCAATCCTGATGTTTCAGCAATAGGAGAAGCTGGATTTGACAGGATCAAAGGTCCTTCATCAGGACTTCAGAGAAAAACTTTCGAGGAACAGGCAGTTATAGCTGAGGAGAACAGGAAACCGGTCATAATTCATTGCGTCAGAGCATGGGATGACCTGCTTCGGGAGCATAAAAGACTGAAGCCGAAAATGCCGTGGCTGATACACGGCTTCAGGGGAAAACCTGACCTGGCGCAACAGCTTGTTTCAAAGGGGATGTACCTTTCATTCTGGTTCGATTTTGTTACGAGACCTGAGGCAGTGCCATTGCTGAAAAGTGTTCCGAAAGAGAGAATCTTCCTCGAAACCGACGGCGCTGAAATAGATATCAGGGAGATATATAGTAAGGTATCTGCTTGTTTGGGTTTAACAGGGAACGAACTTAGAGAACAGATTTTTTCAAATTTTAACTTATTCTTTAAACTAAACCTTTAGAGCGCACACGAAGAACACAAAGGAGTATTTATAAAATGGAGAACTGGTTATCACGGACGGAAATGCTTCTTGGCGCAGAAGGTTTGAAGAAGCTCAGGGAATCAAGGGTTCTTGTTGTAGGACTTGGTGGCGTAGGTGCCTTTGCTGCAGAGATGATCTGCCGTGCAGGTGTTGGTTCCATGACCATTGTCGACGGCGACACCATACATCCGTCAAACCGTAACAGGCAGGTGCTGGCTCTTGAAAGTACAAAAGGGCAGGCTAAGGCAGAACTTATGGGCTCACGCCTGCTGGACATCAATCCTGCCCTGAAACTGGTCTCAATCAATGAATACATTAAAGACGACAGGATGACTGAGATCCTCGATGCCGGATTTGATTACGTAGTTGACGCAATTGATACGCTTTCTCCGAAGATCTTTCTGATATATCATTCCCTTCAGCGTAAATATCCGGTTGTAAGCTCGATGGGTTCAGGGGGTAAATTCGATCCGCTGAAGATCAGCATTGCTGATATTTCGGAAACCACAGACTGCACTTTAGCCCGGATCCTCAGGAAAAGGCTGCACCGCCTTGGTGTAAGGGAAGGATTTACTGCAGTATTTTCACCCGAGGCAATAGATAAGAAGAAAATCGTCCCCACAACCGATGTGCAGAATAAAGCTTCAGTGGTAGGAACGATCTCCTATATGCCGGCCGCTTTCGGTATCGCATGCGCATCTGTGGTGATAAGGGATATTACAGGAATACAGAGGGATAAGGTCAGATAAATAAACATTTTACTATATTTGCCTGTTATTTTAACGGTGCAATGAGGAAAGCTGTTAAACATATAACTTCTTTATCAATGTGGTTGGCAGTGCTGGCCATGTTGGCACATATGGTTATTCCTCATGATCATCATATATCAGAAACCTTTTCGGATCAGAAACAGAATTGTCCTGCTTCACACCATCAAAACGGCGAAAAACCTGAATTTCCGGTGCATTGCCATGCTTTCAATGACCTTGCTTCTGAAAAGCCCAGATCTTTTCATATATCACAGAATATAACGGAGGGATTTGTGGCACCTGCCATACTCCCTGATAATCTTGCAGTTGAGCCTCAGGTTTCTCCTGCAAGTTTCTTTGACTTTCAAACTCCGGTCTCAGGCTCTTATTTTCATAGGAAATATCTTTCAAGAGCCCCTCCTTCCTTAGCTTAATACTCTTCTTTTTACACATTTACCGGGAAGTTATTTATCCCCGTGATTGTTACTTCACGGCTGGAAAAATCTCCTGAATTATTCGTGTAAGATTTCGGCAAACATTTGATTCTTAATAATATTATTTGAAATGATAAGCAGAATAATCTCATTTTCGATAAAGAATAAGTTCCTGATAGGATTATTCGTTGTGGCATTGATCGGATGGGGCGCATTTTCACTTGCAAAATTGCCTATAGATGCCGTTCCGGACACTACGAATAATCAGGTGCAGGTAATATCCCTGGCACCATCTCTTGCCGTCCAGGAAGTTGAAAGCTTCATCACCGCCCCAATTGAGGTTGCTATCGCTAATATCCCCGACATTATCGAACTCAGGTCAATTTCACGCCTGGGATTGTCCGTAGTGACGGTAGTTTTTGAAGACGGTGTCGATAATTACTGGGCCAGGCAACAGCTTACCGAACGTCTGAAGGAAGCTGAAGAGTCCATACCTGAAGGTCTGGCGCAAATATCACTGGCACCAGTCTCAACAGGCCTCGGAGAAATATTTCAATACCATCTGGTGGTGGAGAAGGGTTTTGAAGAAAAATATAATCCAATGGAGCTCAGAACTATACAGGACTGGATCGTGAGACGTGAAATGCTTGGAACAGAAGGAGTTGCAGATATTAACAGCTATGGCGGATTTGTTATGCAATATGAGATTGCCGTGAATCCCGAGAGGCTCAGGGGGATGAATTTGTCCCTGACTGACATTTTCACTGCACTGGGAAAAAATAATGAAAATACAGGGAGCGCTTATATAGATAAAAATCCTACTGCTTATTTTATTAGGGGGATTGGATTGGTCAAGACACTCGAAGATGTCGAAAAAATTGTAGTAAAAACCACCGATTCAGGAATTCCTGTGCTGATAAGGGATATAGCAATGGTAAGGTATGGCAGTGCAACCAGGTACGGTGCTTTTGTCGTAGATACCGCTGAGGCCGTCGGAGGTGTTGTTATGATGCTCAAAGGGGCCAATGCCCATCAGGTAATTGACAATGTGGAAAAGCGGATAGAGTCGATCCAGAAATCACTGCCAAAGGAAGTAAGGATTGAGCCTTACCTGAACCGGTCAGACCTTGTAAGCCGTGCTATCGGAACCGTTTCGAAAAACCTTCTGGAGGGAGCGTTGATCGTGATCTTCGTTCTGATTTTGCTACTTGGCAACGCGCGTGCCGGACTTATAGTGGCGTCGGTAATCCCGCTTTCAATGCTCTTTGCTGTTTCGATGATGAATCTGTTTGGGGTATCAGGGAATCTCATGAGCCTGGGTGCGATCGACTTCGGTCTTATTGTCGACGGGGCTGTGATAATCGTCGAAAGTGTCGTTCACCGGATATCCATGAGTAAACATTATTATCCGGGTACTGAACAACTTAACCAGGAGCAAATGGATGAAAATGTCGAAAATTCTGCAAAGCGAATGATGAGTTCTGCGACATTTGGCCAGATAATCATATTGATTGTTTACCTGCCGATCATGGCTCTTGTAGGCATTGAAGGAAAAATGTTCCGTCCGATGGCACAGGTAGTCACTTTTGCACTTCTTGGAGCAGCAATTCTTTCGCTCACTTATGTTCCGATGGCTTCTGCTCTTTTCCTTAGCAAGAAAACTACTTACAGGCCGATTTTTCAGATCGCCTGCTTGGCTGGATCAGGAGAATATTTAATCCTGCCATTCATTTCGCGCTCAGAAAAAAACTTTTTGTTTCAATTTCCGCTGTCGTCCTGTTCCTCTCAAGCCTTCTGGTATTTAACAGGCTTGGAGGGGAATTCATACCACAGCTTGAAGAAGGAGATCTCGCATCAGGGATTATGACCCTTCAAGGCGGATCGCTTATGCACACTGTAAACACGGTTATTAAGGCTAACACGATCCTGCTCGAAAACTTTCCGGAGATTAAGCATGCAGTGTGTAAAATAGGTGCCGGAGAGATTCCCACAGACCCGACACCCATGGAGACAGGAGATTACATAATAACTCTGAAGGATAAGAGTGAATGGGTATCTGCCAGGACCAGGGAAGAGCTGGTCAGCAAGATGGAGGAGGCGCTGATCCCGCTGGCAGGTGTGAAATTTGAATTTCAGCAACCTATACAGATGCGCTTCAACGAACTTATGACAGGGTCGAAACAGGATATAGCAATAAAGATCTTCGGGGATGACCTGGATATCCTTTCTGAAAAGGCTGCTGATGTCGAAAAAGTTATTCAGACAATTCCGGGAGTTCAGGATATCAATGTAGAAAAAGTTACAGGTCTGGCCCAGATTCAGATCGAATATAACCGTGATCGCCTGGCACAATACGGCTTGTCAGTTTCAGATGTCAACCAGGTATTAAGGGCAGCATTTGCCGGTAGTCAGGCCGGGGTTGTATTTGACGAAGAAAAGCGGTTCGGACTGGTTGTCCGCCTCGACAAGGATTACAGGCAGAGTCTCGATGATGTCAAAAACCTGACAATTGCCAGTGGCAGCGGAATTCAGATACCCTTTGACCAGCTGGCTGATATCAATGTTAAATCAGGCCCTGCACAGGTTTCCAGGGAAAATACAAAACGCAGGATAACCATCGGCTTCAATGTCAGAAACCGTGATGTACAGAGTGTTATAGAGGATGTGGAGGCTCAGCTGGATCAGAAGATCGATTTGAATCCGGGTTATTATTTTTCTTACGGAGGAGAGTTTAAGAATCTTGAAGCCGCACAGAAAAGACTTTCCATCGCAGTTCCGGTCGCATTGCTCCTGATCTTTATACTGCTTTACTTCACATTCAATTCAGTCAGCCAGTCGCTTCTTATTTTTACTACCGTGCCAATGTCGGCTATCGGTGGAATTTTCGCTCTCTGGATCAGAGGCATGAATTTCTCCATTTCTGCAGGTGTTGGATTTATTGCATTATTTGGTGTTGCGGTGCTAAACGGGATAGTGCTTATAGCAGAATTCAACAGACTCGGGAAAGAAGGCATAACGGATATAAAAGAGCGCGTGCTAAAAGGCCTTAATACAAGATTGCGTCCGGTAATAATGACTGCAGCCGTGGCATCTTTGGGATTCCTCCCGATGGCACTGTCGACTTCCGCCGGGGCCGAAGTGCAAAAACCGCTTGCAACGGTGGTTATTGGGGGACTGATAACTGCAACTATCCTTACACTTATTATCCTCCCGGTGTTTTACATTTATTTTTCCAGAGCTAAAATAAAATTCAGAAAGAAAGGAGGAAATGCCATGAAGATTACCTTGTCTTTGCTCTTCCTGATCTCAGCTTCAGTGTTTAATACACTGAAGGGTCAGCAAGCTAAAAGCATCGATTTGCAGGATGCAATTCAGATGGCGCTCGACAGCAGTCTTTCAGTTAAATCTGCTGCATTATCGGTTACAATGCAAAAAGCCATGAAGGGTGCATCCGTTGATCTTCCCAAAACAGTGGTCGAAGGACAGTACGGTCAATTCAACTCTTATACACGCGATAACAGTATTGCCGTTTCCCAGGAATTTGCATTTCCTTCGGTATATGTTAACCGTTACAAGCTGGCAAATGCCAATATAAAAAGCAGCGAATTACAGTTCATGGTTTCACAGCTTGAAATTGCCACACAGGTGAAGCAGGTTTACTGGCAGATCGTATATCTGACCTCCAGGCAGAAGCTTTTGACTTATCAGGACAGTCTTTATTCGGGCTTTTTGAGGGCAGCTGAGCTCAGGGCAAAAGCAGGAGAAACAAACAAACTGGAAATGATAACAGCCAGGTCAATAAGCCTCGAAATAAAAAACCAGCTGCATCAGGTTTCTTCTGACATCAGCTCTGCCAACCGGAAGCTTTTGGTACTGATAAACAGCAATTCTCCCGTGAAACCATCCGTCGAAACACTGCACCGGATCGATTCTTCTATCAATCCGGACAGTGTCTCGATAGATCAGAATCCATCTTTGGATTACATGAAGCACAGGGCAGATGTTTCCCGGATCGAAAAAAAACTGGAACGCAGCCAGATGCTGCCTGATCTTAGCATAGGCTATTTCAGCCAGACGATGATAGGGACACAGGAAGTAGATGGCATACCACAGACATTCGGGAATGATTCACGCTTTACGGGAGTTCAGGCAGGGATATCAGTTCCGCTTTGGTTTCCTCCGTATACATCGAGGACAAAAGCTGCAAAAATCACCGAAGCAATTGCAATGACAGATGCAGAGTATTATGCCAGATCTGTCGCAGGGGATTTCCAGTCATTGATGGATGAGTACAAAAAATACTCACTGAGCGTGGATTATTATGAAAGGCAGGCCATTCCTGAAGCTGACCTGATAATTGAGCAGGCCACGCTCAGCTATAAGGCCGGCGCTCTGGATTACCTCGATTATGTCGTTGCACTGAACAGGGCGTTGTCCATAAGACATGATTATCTGGATGCGCTTTACAGTTTGAACCAAACAGTTGTATCAATTGATTATATTACAGGTAGAATATTTTAAATCAAATTATTATGAAAAGCATTAACTATACATTTGCATGGATTCTGGTTGGAGCATCAGTCTTGCTAATATCATGTACAAAAGGCAGCAAATCTGCAGAAAACAACCCTGAGATTGAAGTTTTACCTGAGGATATTGTTGAAATGCGAGGCGATCAGATCGATCTTGCAGGCATCCAGACAGGACAGATCGAAATGAGATCAATGAGCAAAGCACTTAAAGTCAATGGAATAGTTTCAGTTGCTCCCCAAAACCAGGCAACTGTTTGTATGCCCCTTGGTGGTTTTGTCAAAAGCACTACACTCCTCCCCGGAAATGCCGTAAGGAAAGGTCAGACTCTCGCAATAATTGAGAACCAGGAATTCGTTGATATTCAGCAGCAGTACCTTGAGGCAAAAAACAAGCTTGTTTATGCCGAGGCTGAATTTAACCGCCATACTGATTTATACAAGGATGATGTTTATTCTGAAAAGAATGTTCAGCAAGTCACCGTCGAATATAAAAACCTAAAGGCATTGGTAAGATCACTGGCACAGAAACTCAGTCTTATAGGGATAGATCCGGAAAAGCTCAGCGAAGACAATATCAGCAATACCGTCAACCTGGTTTCACCTATTTACGGGTACCTGAAATCAGTCAATGTCAATATCGGGAAATATGTTTCATCAAATGATATACTTTTCGAGATTGTGAACAGTGATCAGCTCTTTCTCGAGCTGACTCTTTTTGAAAAGGATGCCGCCAAAGTGGTACCTGGCCAGAAAATAATGTTCTTCATTGATAATGAGAAAGAAGCGCATGAGGCTGTTATCACCCAGACAGGCAAATCTGTCGGCGCAGACAGAACTTTCAGGGTATATGGGAAGGTGTCAAGCTCATGCAAGAATATTCTTCCGGGGATGTACGTCAGTGCTGTGATAGAGGAATCAGACCTTAAGGTACCAACACTGCCATCAGATGGAATAGTCAGTTTCAACGACAAGGATTATATTTTTATCTACGAAAGAGAGAAAGAAGAGGAAGGCAAACCATTCACTGAATATCAGATGGTCGAAGTTAAAAAAGGAATATCAGATTCCGGTTATACAGAGATTACCCTTCCGGAAGGATTTGATCTGGCTGGTGCCAGAGTTGTCATAAAAGGGGCCTATAACCTTCTTTCAGCAAAGAAAAACGCCGGAGAGATGGCATGTTAACGGAATTAATTAGAATGAGTCTTCTTTAGAACAAAATACATATCTTTGTGTTTAAGAGGTATATGAGAGTAATTTTATCCATAGTGCTTTTAGTGCTGATCTCGTTTTCCGGGATCCGGATTAATTATGCAGCTCATTTTTGTGGTGGATCGGAGGTAGCTTCAAAAGTGACGCTTACAGGTGAATTGGCTACCTGCGGCATGGAAAAACCAACCGATATTGAACTATCCGGTTTTCTTATTAAGAAACATTGCTGTGAAGATGTAACTACCGCCTTTTCAATTTACAGTAATTATACTTTTGCAGACATCCTCATGGTTGAAAAAGGAAAATACCAATTCAATTCTGCTAAACACGCCTTATTATTCTGAATTCACAGCCGGGAACATCGAGTTCAATTCTTTTCATATCGTAAGACCGCCAGGCTATTATGCAAACGATGTCCTTCTGCAATCCTTGTGTAATCTAAGATTCTGATCTGGTTTTCTATATTTCAGTGGTCGGTTTTTCTTCCGGTCCTGTTGTGTATTTCTATTCAATTAATCATCACTTATACCTATTTAACAATGAAAACATTAAAAATTGTTCTTGTCACATTTATCGCGGTGGCACTATGCACGAGCACGACTTGCCAGACAAATGAACAGACGAAAACGACTTCGCTAAAAACAGAGACTTTTAAAGTCTGGGGCAAATGCGGAATGTGCAAGACCCGTATTGAAAAAACTGCAAAAGCAGAAGGTGTAACTACTGCAAGCTGGGATGCAAAAACCAGATGCTTACTGTCACATTTGATCCTTCAAAAACGAATATGGACCACTCGGCAAAAAACTTGCTTCCGTCGGTCATGACACGGAAAAGTACAAAGCACCTGACGATGTATATGCCAAGCTTCCGGGCTGCTGTCATTATGAAAGAGCCAAATAACTACATCATTCCAATCCGGATCAGATACTGAGCCAGTCACTCTGATCCGGTTAAACTATTTTTATTATGTTTAACCGACTTGTAAAATATTTTCTCGAAAACAGGCTGATCACTTTTATCTTCCTGATCGCTTTTGTGGTTATGGGACTGGTTACTATGCCATTTAACCTGAAATCAGGACTTTTACCACGCAATCCGGTTCCTGTTGATGCCATTCCCGATATTGGCGAAAACCAGCAGATAGTTGCAACTGAATGGATGGGCCGTTCACCAAAAGATATTCAGGATCAGGTAACCTATCCTTTAACTACTGCGTTGCTTGGTATTCCCGGCGTACAGACAATAAGAAGCACTTCCATGTTCGGGATGTCATTTATCTACATCATTTTTAAAGATAATGTTGAATTTTACTGGAGCCGGTCGCGAATACTTGAAAAACTCAATTCCCTGCCGTCAGGAACTTTACCCGAAGGGTGTCAGCCCACCCTTGGGTCCGGATGCCACTGCCCTGGGACAGATATTCTGGTACACACTTGAGGGACGTGATCCGAAAACCGGAAAGCCCAATGGGGGCTGGGATCCCTCAGAGCTAAGAACCATTCAGGATTTTTATGTCAAATACAGTCTTTCATCCGCTGAAGGTGTTTCAGAAGTAGCTTCCGTTGGCGGATTCATCAAAGGAATATCAGGTTGATCTTAATCCCGAAGCTCTTAAAGCATATAATGTATCAGTTATGGATGTAATGAATGCTGTTAAGAACAGCAATCTCGATATTGGTGCTGAAACCATTGAACTGAATAATGTAGAATATATTATTCGCGGTCTGGGTTATGTTAAGAGTCTGAATGATCTTGAATTATCTGTTGTTGCTGTACGGAATAATGTTCCTGTAAGAATTAAAGATGTGGCCATGTTACTTTTGGTCCTGCAACACGACGGGGAGGTCTTGATAAATCAGGTTCTGAAGCTGTGGAGCTGTTGTTGTTGCCAGATATGGCTCCAATCCGATGGAAGTCATTAATAATGTAAAAGATAAGATAAAGGAAATTGAGGCCGGATTACCTCAGAAGACCTTGCCTGATGGAACTGTTTCAAAAGTAACGTTGTTCCTTTCTACGACAGAACCGGACTGATTAAGGAAACAATCGGAACACTCGAATCTGCCCTTTCGCACGAAATTCTGATAAGCATTATTGTAATTATTGTTCTGGTAATGAATCTGCGGGCTTCAATTATTGTTGCAGGGTTTTTGCCAATTGGAGTATTTATGACATTTATCCTTATGCGGTTTTTCGGGGTTGATGCCAATATTGTTGCCTTTTCAGGAATTGCAATTGCTATTGGAGTTATGGTGGATATCGGGATTGTGGATGTGGAAAATATTCTCCGGCACCTGGAAATGCCTGAAAATAAAGGGATACGAGGAAAAAGACTAATGCAGGTAATATACCAGGCAACAACCGAAGTCAGGGCTGCTGTTGTAACTTCCATTGCAACAACCATTGTAAGTTTTCTTCCTGTATTTGCCATGCAGGCTCAGGAGGGAAAACTGTTTCATCCGCTTGCCTGGACAAAAACCTTTGCCCTTATTTCATCATTTATTCTTGGTATTGTTGTTCTGCCAACACTTATGCATATTTTCTTTAACATCAGTTTCGACACTAAGAAAGATCAAGAAGGATATTGAATGGCATCTTATAGCAGCCGGTATATTCTTTTCAATATTCTGGCACTCATGGCCTGCCCTTGCCTTTACAGCCTGGGGATTAATAATCTTCTCGCTTACAAATGGTCTGAAAAACGCAAAGAATTTCCAAACTATATTAATATTGGCATTACAGTGCTGGTTGCAACATGGTACCTGTCGTCGGATGGCTGCCGCTTGGTGCTCATAACAGCGGTTTTGTCAACTTTTTGTTTGTAGCAGGAATTGTTGCTGTAATTCTTCTTGCTCTTATGTCTATGGTCATTTTTATGAAAATATTATGCGATGGGCATTGCTTAATAAATGGAAATTTCTGATGATCCCGGCTCTTACACTTTTTTTCGGGATATTGGTCTGGCAGGGCTTTGATAAAATTTTCGGATTTATTGCAACCGGGGCTGAAAAAG
Organism: uncultured Bacteroidota bacterium; assembly: GCA_963772715.1. Classification (GTDB taxonomy): domain Bacteria; phylum Bacteroidota; class Bacteroidia; order Bacteroidales; family VadinHA17; genus LD21. Next base: position 91,118 of record CAVYYM010000031.1, on the reverse strand, counting down.
CAGGATGGAAAAATTTCAGGCAAACAGCTTTTGGCAAGGACCGGTTAAAACATTTCCCGGTACCGGCAAAGAGTTTATGCCATCGCTGAATGAAGGATCATTCCTGCTGATGCCAACCAGCATGCCTCATTCGGGTATTGAAAAAAATCTGGAATATATTGAAACACTTGATAAACGACTTTCAGCTATACCTGAAGTAGAAGTGGCAGTTGGTAAATGGGGCCGTGTTAATTCAGCCCTCGACCCTGCACCAGTTCAAATGTTTGAAAATACCATCAACTACCGTTCAGAATATATTCTTGATGAAAACGGACACAGGATGCAGTTTAAAGTGATAAAGATGGCAGTTATATTCTGAAAAATGATTCAATTTATAATCCTGATGAAAGATGATTTCAGAGTAATTCCATCAGATAGCCTTATTCCCGATAATAAAGGAGAATATTTCCGCCAATGGCGTCCGGATATTAAAAAACCGTATGATATCTGGAATGAAATTGTTAAAGTAACCAATATTCCGGGTCTTACCTCTGCACCGAAACTTGCAGCCTATTGAAACCCGTCTTGTCATGCTTTCAACAGGGATGCGTGCACCGATGGGACTGAAAGTATATGGACCTGATCTTAATGCAATTGAAGAAGCCGGGATGCATCTTGAAAAAGCTTTGAAGGATGTTCCTTCAGTTAAAGCATCTTCAGTATTCTACGATCGTGCAGTTGGTGCACCTTATCTTGAGATTAAACTAAACCGTGAAGCAATGGCCCGCTATGGAATGACCGTGAGCGATGTTCAGGAAATATTGCAGGTTGCTGTGGGCGGAATGACTCTTTCAACATCTGTGGAGGGCAGGGAACGGTTCCCGCTAAGAGTAAGATATGCCCGTGAACTGCGGGATAATCCTGAGGATCTCAAACGGATTCTTGTTCCGGCAATGAATGGCGTTCAGATTCCACTTGGCGAAATTGCTGATATTGATTATACCCGTGGTGCACAGATGATCAGAAGTGAAAATACTTTTCTGGTCGGATATGTCATTTTTGATAAAACAGAAGGCAAAGCTGAAGTAGATGTTGTGGAAGAAGCTGCAAAGATTTTAAAGGATAAAACTGAGTCAGGTGCAAATTATTCTTGCCTGCCGGAGTTATCTTACAAATTTGCAGGTAATTACGAACATCAGTTAAGGGCTATCAAGAAGGCTTGCAATTGTTATACCTCTCAGTCTGATTATGATTTTTCTGTTGCTGTATTTCCAGTTCCGCACAATAACTGCATCATTTATTCACTTTTCAGGTGTTTTTGTTGCTTTTTCAGGTGGTTTTATTATGCTCTGGTTATATGGACAGGACTGGTTTATGAATTTTTCAGTTGCCGGATCAAACCTTCGCGATATGTTCCAGATGCATACAGATTAACCTGAGTGTGGCTGTGTGGGTTGGTTTTATTGCACTTTTCGGTATTGCAACAAATGATGGGGTAATTATGGGTACCTATATTCATCAGGTATTTGAAGATAAGAAACCGGCTACTGTCATGAAGTGCGCGAAGCAGTTGTTCTGGCCGGGAAAAAACGTGTTCGTCCTGCTATGATGACAACTGCTGTTGCTGTAATTGCATTGCTTCCGGTATTTTCATCAACCGGCAAAGGAGCCGATATTATGGTACCTATGGCAATCCCTGTTTTGGAGGATGATAATTCAGGTGATGACAATTTTTGTCGTTCCGTTGTTTCAGGCTATGTGGAGGGAAAGAGCATGTAAATCATAAAAACTAAATGTAATAGTTCAATCAAATATAAATATTAGATCTGAATGATGAAAACATACAGAATTTAGAAGAATATATACTAATTCATTTGTTGCCTTAGCAGTATTTCTGGCTATTTTTACAGTTATTCACGCATTATTCTCAATCTGATTCACTCTTGAATTATCTCGAAATTGCGGCAAAGAATAATCCTACTTCCGCAGAAATTCACTGAATATCAGGCGCTTTGCAAAAAGTTCCACAGGTTGGAAGTTTGTCTGATCCTGAATTAAGCTTGGGTGTATTTCTTAAACCAATGGAACTTGTCAGCGGAAAACAGGTTGCCGATATCAGGTTAATGCAGATGTTTCCATGGTTTGGTGTTCTTAAGAATGCAAAAGATGAAATGAGCCTGATGGCAAATGCAAAATTTGAACTGTTCCGCGATGCAAAATTTCAGGTTTTCTTTGATGTTCAGACAACCTGGTATGAGTTGTATAAGATTCAGGAAGGAATCGTATTTCTGAAAAAAACATTGAGATTCTTAAAATAATTGAACGACTTGCCCTGGTAAGATTCAAATCGGCTCCGTCAGGAAACACCGGGAACAACATCTTCCAGCACAGGTATGTCCACAGGTATCCAGTCAAACCAGTAGTTCCGGTTCTTCAGGGATGCAGGCTATGGAGTGCAGTCAGGGAAATTCCGGGTCAACAGCAATCAAATCAGGCTGCTTCATCAATGCAGACGGCTTCAATGGGATCATCAGCCGGTAGCTCGGGACTTACTGATCTTATACAGGATTCAGATTGAAGCCGGTGATCTTGAAAACAATATTGCACTTCTGAAAAATCAGGAACAAAGCTATAATTGCTCAGTTCAACAGTTACCTGAACAGATCACCTGTAGTCACCGGTTTTTACCGGCGATAGCTTTAATACTGATTCACTTGGGATTACACTGATAGCAGTTTCAGACAGTATTCTGGCGAATAATCCAATGCTTGACAATGCTTGAATTTGAAAAACAATCTCTCGAAGCCCGTAAAAAAATGGTTACTGCAATGGGATATCCTATGGTTGGTTTAGGACTGAATTATTCACTTATCGGTAAAAATGAAATGTCAACATCTTCCATGAATGGTAAGGATATGATTATGCCTATGGTTACCGTTACTCTGCCAATTTACAGGAAAAAATATAATGCAATGAATAATGAAGCCGATCTGCTGAAGACAGCCACAATCTCAAAATTATCAGTCCACTGCTAATTCATTGCAGAATGAATATTACCAGGCAGTTCAATTGTATCAGGATGCGCAGCGCAGGGTAAAACTATATGAAAATCAGTACCAGCTGGCATCAAAATCACTTGATCTGATTTTAAAAAGCTTTTCATCATCTTCATCAGGACTTACCGATGTTCTGCGTGTACGTCAGCAAACACTTGATTATGAACTTAAACAGGTCGAAGCTGTTGCTGATTTTAATATTGCCATCGCATGGTTAAAACGACTATGGCATATATTCAAATAGAAAAAACATGAATAATGAAGCAAGTGAGAAAATTAAGATATTCTCAAATAAGTATTTGAATTATAGCCTTTTGCTGATATTGGTGTCTTTATGGGCTGGTTGTTCTTCCATCCCTCCAGAAAACAGAGAAAAAGCATGATCAACTCATTGAAACGATCAAAAGCACAATCTGGACATGTTCAATGCACCCGCAGATAAGAATGCACGAACCAGGCAAATGCCCTATTTGCGGAATGGATCTGATCCCGCTTGTTCAGAGCAGTATCCAGCTCTATTGATCCGGATGCTATACATCTTACTAACGGAGGCAGCCCAATTGGCCAATGTTCTTACTACAGTGTTTCAAAACAAAAGCCGGTAAAAGAAATACGTCTTTATGGAAAAGTTCAGACTGATGAAAGATTGATGCAGAGTCAGGTGCCCATGTTCCGGCAGGATTGAACGATTGATCGTAAATTTTACCGGCGAATCCGTTGTCAAAGGTCAAGTACTTGGCGCAGATTTATTCTCCTGAACTTATTAATGCACAGCAGGAATTTCTCGAGGCGGCCAAAACCAAACAGACACAACCAGCAATTTATGAAGCTGCAAAGGAAAAACTTCGTCAATGGAAACTTACTGAAAATCAGATCGCAAATATCGAAGATTCCGGATCTGTACAGAATACGGTTGATGTTTTATCAAATACTGACGGCATTATTACATCAAGGAGGGTAAACACCGGCGACTATGTCTCACAGGGTACTGTTTTATTCGATGTTGCCGATCTGTCGAAAGTGTGGGTTATGTTCGATGCTTATGAAAGTGATCTTGCGATTCCTGCGCAAAGGAGAAAAAATCTCTTTCACGTTTCAGGCTTTGCCAGGTGAGAATTTCACTGCTAATATTATTTTTATCGATCCTGTAATTGATCCGGTTACCCGTGTTGCTAAAAGTAAGGGTTGAAACAGGCAACAAGTCAGGCAGGCTAAAACCTGAAATGTTTGCTACCGGAATTGTTTCTTCCGCACTCGATGAATTTAAAAATAATATAGTTATACCCAGAATCGCAGTTTTATGGACTGGCAAACGCTCAATTGTCTATGTAAAACAGCCGGGTCGATGAACCTGTATTTAAGCTCCGTGAAATTGAACTTGGGCCCAATGCTTGGTGAAAGCTATGTTATTATGAATGGTTTGTCTGAAGGCGAAGAAATTGTTACAAGCGGAACCTTCAGTGTAGATGCCGCTGCCCAGCTTGAAGGGAAAGCCAAGCATGATGAATCCCGGGGAGCGAAGGAATATCCGCGGTCTCCGGGATGGCATTGCAAGGTGAGACCAAATCAACCGCCAGCATATCTTTTGGTGTCTCGGGTAATTGCGAAATGTGCAAGGAACGCATTGAAAAAGCAGCTATGTCCCTGAAAGGTGTTAACTCAGCTTCCTGGGATATTGAAACCAAGCAAATTAGCGTCGGATTTGACAAAACAATCATAAATCTGGATGAGATTCAGAAAGCAATAGCAGCTGCAGGACATGATAACGGTAAATATTTAGCTGATGACGAAGTCTACAGGAAGCTTCCCGAATGTTGTCTCTACAGAAAGTGAAATTTTCTTAATTAATGTTTTTCAGAGAGCTTTTCTTGAACAGATAATATGCAGGGATACCAATTAATACCGTGAGCAATGCAATCGAAGATTCTGCAGGCCTCTCAAGGAAAGAGAGAACCAGCATCATTATTCCTGCAGCCACATAAATAACCTGAGTCACAGGAAATCCTGCGAGCCGAAGTGCCTTTGGATCGGAGACTCTTAGCCTGAAGACTCCTGCTACAGTCAGCACCGGAAAAATACCCAGCGCAAAGCCCATATAGGTAAGTACCTGTTCAAACGATCCTGAAAGAGCAAGTATACATGCAATCAGGCACTGAAGAAGAATTGAATTTGAGGGAACCTGGAATTTGGGATGTATTCTGGCTACAGATTTGAAGAACAGGCCGTCTTTGGCCATCGAATAATAGACTCTGGGACCGATAATAATAAATGCACTTAATGATGAAAAGAGTGCAAAGCCGATCAAAAGCGAAAACAGAATTTCTGCAGGCTTGCCAAACAGATTTCCCATTGCCAGTCCTCCTACCGAAATAACACCCTTCATTTGCTCCGGGTTGATTCCATAAACGTATAGAATATTGAGAGCCAGGTAGATAAATATAACAATTCCTGTTCCGTAAATAAGCGACCGCGGGAGCACCCTTAACGGATTTTTTATTTCTGCGCCAAGATACGTGGAAGCATTCCATCCGCTGTAGGCGAACATTATCCACATAAGCGAGAGGCCGATGGTTTTCCATCCTGCAAAGCCCGGATTTATAATCTTTTCAGTGCTGAAATTGGCAAAGCTGCCATTCCCTGAAGAAAAACCGGCGAATAAAAGAACAGCTATCAGGAGTACTTTAAGAACCGTAAGAAGATTCTGAATCCTGGCGCCTGTTTTTATTCCTCTATAGTGTATTGATGTGAATATCAGAATTACACTTACTGAAATAATCTTTTTTGTCCATGCTTCGTTTATTATTCCTGCAGAGGAAAGCCATTCCGGAAAACCGGGCACTGCCCTGCAGAAGTATTCGCTGAATCCCATTGCCGATGCTGCAATAGGTGCAGAGAATCCGACAATGAAAGAAACCCATCCGCTCAGGAATCCGAAAATGGGATGGAATATCCTCGAAAGAAAAAGGTACTCGCCCCCGGCACCGGGCATTGCTGCTCCGAGTTCGCCGTATGAAAGTGCTCCGCATAGCGCTATAATCCCCCCGGCAACCCATAGGCCAATCATTAGCACAGGATTATTCAGACCTGCCATTAAAAGCCCTGAGGTCGTAAATATCCCTGCACCTATCATATTGGCAATAACGATATTGGTGGCAGGGAAAAGTCCCAGCTTTCTTTGCAGATTTTCTTCGGCCATATGCGAGGGAGTCTATTTTTCGGACTTTTTGTAGCTTATGGAGACTCCTCCTCCGGAACTGTTTACAGTTGTCTCGTAGTTTTTGAGGTTTCTTACATAATCGAGAAAGGCACCCTGTCCGCCATAGCCTCCATAACCGCTTCCACGGTCATAGATATTATGTGCAGAGAAGCATCCTCCTGTTTTGAGTTTTGGATCAACGTCAATGAAGTAGTTTTTATACCAATCCTTGTCAGCATCGCTGAAGACAAAATCAAAAGGACCTTTCAGTTCTTTTACGAGCTGGTGGGCGTCGGCAAGCCTGGCATCGACGTACTCCGAAAGTCCGGCATGCCTGAAATTCTCGAGAGCAGTTTTATGTCTTCCCTCGTCAATGTCGATGGTTATAAGCTTTCCGCCGGTCTTGCTCAGGGCCCATGCGATCCAGATACCTGAATGGCCAGTGGAGGTGCCTATCTCGAGAGCGTTTTTATAATTGTTCTTAATGATAATGTCATAAAGCAGCTGTCCGTCAATCTCGGGCACATTCATATCGTGCCATTGCCGGGAATGCTCTGCAAGGAATTTTCTTACTTTCTCGTCAAGTGCAGGATTCTCTTTTAAGGCTTGAGCTCCTGCAGGATTCAGGAGAAAGATTGTAGAAAGAAGAACAATCAAATATAATTCCTGTATTAGTTTGTTTATCAGTTTCATAGAAATCTTTCTTTAATGTTGATTTAAAAATTATCTGATTCTAAGATACATCCGCATTCAATATAGACAAAAATGGTTCCAAAAATATTTCAGTGATAAAGGAAAACGGCTAAATTTACGATAGAGAAAACATAAATCCATGAAAATCTTTAAAAAGATCCTTCTTGCCCTTGCGGCAATTGTTCTTTTCCTCCTGTTTTGCCTGGCAGGGATTATAATTTATGCTCTTATTTCGGATTATAAGCCGGAAGAAAAGATCGAACTCTTCAAAACTGCTGATTGCGATTTGCTGAATGACACTCTTGAAATTTCTTTAATGACCTGGAATATAGGATATTGCGGGCTTGACAAGGATATGGATTTCTTCTATGACGGAGGCACAAAAGTAGCGCCACCTGAAAATCAGTGTCTTGAAAACCTTTATGCAGTGAAGAAATTCATCACAGGAAACGACACTATAGATTTCTTCCTGATTCAGGAAATGGACAGAAACAGCAAGAGGAGCTATCATATGGATGAGTTTGACACCATTTCAAAGCTGCTTAACGATTATCACCCCTTTTTCGCGACAAACTATGATGTTTTCTTCGTGCCTGTTCCTCCCGCGAATCCGATGGGAAAAGTTCTGTCAGGTCTTGCATTGTACAGTAAGTATCAGCCATCCTCCTCGTTCAGGTTCCAGTTTCCCGGCGAATATGGCTTCCCGACTCAGCTCTTCATGCTCGACAGGTGCTTCATGGTAAACAGGTATCCTGTTGAAAACGGGAAAGAACTGCTTGTGATCAACACTCACAATGAGGCATTTGATCCAGGCCAGATCCGGAGAGCCCAAATGGCTTACCTGAAGGATTTTTTGCTTTCGGAGTATGCGAAAGGCAACTATATAATCACCGGAGGCGACTGGAACATGACTCCTCCGGATTTCCACCCGGATTTTGCCGGATACAAGGTAAATACTGATCAGATGATGATGGAGACAGGTTTTATGCCGCCGGAATGGGAATGGGTCTACGACAGCAAAAAGCCTTCCAACAGGAGTGTCATTGCAGCATATGACCCTGAAACAACCACTACCACGGTCATTGATCTTTTCCTGCTCTCTCCTAATATCAGCCTGATATCTGCAGAGTGCATCAACCTTGAATTTGAAAACTCAGATCATAATCCTGTCAGGATGAAAGTAGGATTGAAGTGATATTTGAGTAAATTTGACACCATATTTTCTGATGAACATATTTTATCAGCAATTGTTTTGAGATTAATCTAATGAATATTTGAATATGAACTTTTCAGACCTTATAACAAGTCACGGCAAAAGAGTCACAAAGGAAGCATTCGTTTACCTTGTACAGGTATCGAGGGTTGACGGCAAGATAGGAGAGGAGGAGCTTGAGCTTTTACACAAGGAAGGAAGGAAATTCGGACTTACCGATCCGGAGATTGAGAAGCTGATCCATTCGGAGAGGGGACATCATTATCATGCGCCCTATTCTCTTGAGGAGAAATTCGAGCATTTCTACAATATTGCCGAAATGATACTAGCCGACGATGTGGTAAAGGAGAAGGAGAAAAAGATATTAAAACGGTTTGCGATCGAGGCCGGATTTGAATATTCAAGGATCGATCCCCTGATCGATCTTGTACTGGATGGTATTGAAAAGAATACCGAAGAAGAGGAGCTTTTTGTAAAATTCAAAAAGAAACTGCTTCATTAATATCAGAAGGAAATTAATAGGCTGTCTCAAGCCTCTTAATTATTTTACTCATACCTGTATAATTTTACCCTCTGCAGGTATTCATTCCCTATTCCGAATCTCAGCCCGGTTCCTGTTTTATTCTCCAGCGCTTTTTTTGCAAGATCGTAATCGAGCATTATGTCATCTCCGTTCAGCCTTCTGCGAGGTTTCCAGATGCCGTTTTCATATTTCCCTTCATCAACCCATGCAATGCCTGCAATCGCAGGACCATCAGTTGCCGGAGAGAATGATACCTGGATGCTGCTTCCATATATTATGAACTCGTCGGGAGCTATATTGATTATCAGGCCATAACCCTGAGCCGGTCCTTCAGAAGGTCCCCTGCGGCTCCTGCCCAGGTCCACAAAAAACTTATATCCTGCCAGTGTCACTTCCGCCGAGGGATTCATATCGCCTCCCACAAGAACTGCAGTGATGTTACCCTTTTCCTGAGCTTCAAGAATTATATCAGCCATGCTGCCGGCAACTTTGTAAGCTTTTGTCATCGGATCATTCTCCACATCGTCAGTACGGGTTTCGAAACCGAATGGCGAATAGCCTATTGCATTATGCTTCCCTATAGCATAAAAAAGCTGACCTGCACCCTGCTCTCCTGCCCTGGCTTCAGGAATAAAGAGGACATTGTCATTACGTGTATATAACTCGCAAAGCTCGCTGAAAACCGGCCTGTAGATGTCGGGACAGTAAAGATCCACATCAGGCGCCCCTGCCCTCCATATGTCAAGCATATGTGCCTGTGGTCCTCCCGAAGGATAGTCTCCCGGTCTTTTATCAGAAATCTGCACCAGCCATGCATTAACGAACATTGGCAGGGAGTATTGAGCCTTGCCTGCCTTTGAGATCTCATTAATATAATTTGCATAATGCCATGCCATGAAAAGCTCATCGCATTTTTCTCCCTCGCCGAAAACTATCAGTCCAGGTGCCGGTCGACTTATATCCTGATGATGACCATAATTGTGACGTTTCAGGCAACAGATTATCCTTATGGGCTGTCAGGTAGCTCATAAGTTCCTGTGGTACAGGGGAATTATAAATGGAATTTGCAGCATCGCCATGGTCGCGGGGTGAACCGAGTATGCCCACCTCATTTTCGATCTGGATCATTATCACAGTTCTCTTAAGCTGGTCGACTTCATTCAGGTGCCTCATGAGAGCAGCAAAGGCTTTTGCATCAGCATCGAGACTTTCCTTGCCAAAAGGAGTGAGGATCTCAAGGCTTTTCCCGTTTTCGCCTTTTATCCTGGGGAATCGCTTGTAGTCAGCCTTCATCCATTCAGGGATATAGTGCGACTGTCCATTTTTCCATGACCCGAACCAGAGTAGAATAAGGCGCAGATCATTAGCTCTTGCATCTTCAAGAAGCTCATCGACGATGGCAAAGCTGTATTTTCCTTCCACAGGTTCGATGAGCGACCATTCGACGGCAGCAAGCACTGTGTTCATCCCTGAAGCTTTCAGCTTGGGCCAGTATTGCTTCATATACTCACGGCTCGTGGAGCTTGAATTATGAAGTTCTCCTCCAAGCACAAGAAAGGGCTTGCCATCCACGATCAGCTGTGTGGCGTTTCCCTTCTTCTCCAATGCCGGGATCGAAGGAGCGGGCTGTTCGATACAGGAGGACAGGATAAGAAAGACAGTAGGGCCAGATGCATGACTAGTTTTAAAAATTTCATAGGTTTTAGTTTTATTTTGACCCCTATCCCGGCCTTCCCCAGAGGGGAAGGAGTGTAACATCTCTCCCTTGGGGGAGAATGAGAGGGGATCTGGTTATTTATTTTATAATGATAAATTTTGTTTCCCATGGTCCCATAGAAAGCGCAGATCCTTTAAAGGAAGAGATCTTGCCGCTCATTGCATCCCAGATCTGTTTTTTGCCTTTCTCACCGAATGCGACATTGAAAGTGAGATTCGCCCTGCTTTCGTTGAAGATAAAATAAAGATCGGCATCCTTCCATTTCCTGTGAAGGTATTTTACCTGCGGGAGTATCTTATCGATTTTAAAATCAGGAGGCGGCAAAAATTCAAAAACACGTGCTGTAAGGTTTCCCGATTCTTCATGTTCAGCCCATTTAAGATCCGGGGGCTTTACAGCGCTCAGGAAACTTTTTTCAACAGCAAGAGAAGGAAGATTCCCGATAAAAACCACTTTCCCGCCGGATGCTGCAAATTCCTTTAACTTTGAAAGTGAAGCCCCGGAGATCACGCTTATTGAAGGAACGATTATTGTCTTGTAGGATTGCCCGCTTAAATTCCCGAGTCCTCCATTTTCTGATATAAGAATTGATGTCAGCGCCTCTTCATCCACGAAATCGAAGTCGTGCTGGTTTTCCGTCAGCTGACGGGCAATTTCCAGCATGCTAGCATTTGATTCATTGTCGCCATACCACATGCTCATCGATGGGAAATAGAGTCCGATCGAAGCTGCCGGCCTTCCTTGAGACAGAAGGAAAGCAGCCCTGTTAAGATATTGCGCTACAGGAGGGAAGGTATCGGTCAGAAAAAAGCTTAATGAAGGAGGAGCCTGCCCGGCAGGCCGTTGCTGCTGGACTGCCTGTTGTTGCGGTCGTTGTTCTCTCGGGGTCGAAGCCGACATGAACATGATCTGTATGGAATTGATACCTCTGACCATCTGGTAGTCGAGCACCCATTTAGCCTGGCTGACTGAAGGCTTATTCGTGTATGCGGCAAAACTTTCAGTAAAGGCTCTCGGCTTGCCATAGAGATGTGCAGCCGATGATGCCAGCTTGGGATAATCTGCCACATGGTCTGGCCATATCTGTGCCCAGATGGCATCTACACCCGGCACCGCTACATTTCGCATGTTCCTGAAAAAATCTCCTGATGATTTTATCAGTCCCGGCAGCTGATCTTCATGATTCAGGTGAACAACGTATTCAATATTATTTTCCCTGCACCATTCTGCCTGAACAGTAAAAAAATTATCCCTGAAAAACCGGACCATACATCCCAGTAATCGGCTTTGGCCCTTTTTGCCTCTTCTGTAAGCTGAGGCACAAAAAATGATGCCAGCCAGGGCTTCACATCATAACCCTTCCGGGCCTTGAATTCTTCGAGGATCCCGGGAGTCCAGGGAGTATATGCAAAATCAGGTTCATCGCCCATGAAGCCCATGAATGTCTTTCCGAATTCATCTCCGAAGTACTTTTTATACTGTTCATGGGTCCAGTCTAAAAATTGTCTGGTTGCCATGGGATTCAGATAATCCATCAGGGAAGCGGTCGTGTCTTTACCTCTGGTCGGATTATTGACCGACCTTGTCACCGATGATCTGAATCGGTGGCCGGCAATGAATATTTTCCAGCTGCCGTCAGGAACTGTCCAGCTTAGCGTTCCGGAAGAGACGTCGAGTATTTTGCATGATTTGTCATCGCTGTTGAAAGCGGCAGCGCTCAGTGAATACCATGGCAATTTTCTTTCAATCCTTTCACCCGGCATCACATCGATTCTTTCTGTAATGACAAGTCCCTGCATCTTCAGGTCGGGGCGCTCATTGCTGAATTTACCCCCTGCGAAGCCGCTGGGATACTTTCCCTCGTCCTCTATCCAGACCTTCATTCCCCGGTTTTTAGCTTCATCCACTGCAACCTTTACAAGCGAAAACCATTCAGGAGACAGGTATTTAGCCTTCATGCCATAGCCGGCCTCTACCATTACACCTCTGAATCCCATCGCTTTGATCCTGTCAAGATCGCGTCTGATGACGGTATCTGACACAGGGCCGTCCCATCCCCACCAGAGTATCATGCCATATTCTGCCGGTGGCGATACAAAATCTTCTGCAACGTCGCGTGCCAGGGGGACTGAGATCTTCTGCCATTGCTGCTGGGAGTTCAGGGAAATCATCATGGCCAGAAGCCAGGCAGACATCATTATTAACTTTTTCATCCGAGGGCGATTACACAGATTCAAAAATAATCCAATATGTGTTAATAATGAATATGGAGGGCTCTATTTAAGTTTTTTTTAGTAACTTGTAAGAATAATTATCTGATCCTTAACTTAACAATATTTAGTCGACATGAGAATCCTAATTGCCGGATCTGTAGCATTTGTGATCTGGTGCTTTGTTTCTGCATGGCTATACAATGACAAGTTGCTGCCAATGCTGAACAAGCCGGTTCCGGTGCTAACAGTTCCTGAAAATCAGACAAATGAGGCAGATTCTTTAATGAAACTTAAAGCTATGATGCCTAAGGACCTGACGATCTACTTTGAATTTGACGATGCGAAATTCAAACCTGATCCGCAAACAGACAACAGTATTGCTGAATTTAAAGCCTGGCTCGACAAATACCCGGGTTCGATGCTTTCGGTACAGGGTTTCACCGACCTTGTAGGCACTCCCGATTTCAACCAGGCGCTGGGGCTCGAGAGAGCAGAAGCCGTGGGCAAATACATTGCTGAAAAGGGGATACCTCCATCCAGAATAATAAAAGGATCCATGGGCGAAAGCAAGGCATATGAAAACTATATCACCAAAGAGGAAAGAGCAAAAAACAGAAAAACAGAAGTATCAATAAAATTACAATAATATGACACCATTATTAATATTACTCACACAATCTAAAACGGGAGCCGTTATTTTCATTGTCGCACTGCTCCTGGTTGCAGCAATTATAGGTTATTTAACAGCCTGGTTCTATGCCAAGTCAGTTTATACTCCCATTATTAAAGGCCTCGAGGCTGAAAAGGCTGACCTTCAGAAACAGGTTGCCGGACTGAAAGACGATGTGAAAAGACTCAACGGAAAGGTTGACGAACTTAACGGAAAGATCGGCAAGCTGGAGGAACAAATAACTGCCAGGGAAAAAGAAATTAAAGAACTCAGGAGCAAGATAAAAGAATAACCTGTCTTCAACTTTTTATTCAGTCTTCGATCGCAGAGTGATAATCCTGCAATGATCTAACTTTATATTCGCCATTCTGCCGTTCCCTGATGCCTTTTGTAGCGGAAAGGGCTGCTGATGTGGTTGTTATATATGGTATCTTGTACTTGATGGCATTCTTCCTTATATAGGAGTCGTCGTATTCGCTGAGTCGTCCCGCCGGAGTATTCACCACAAGGTCAATATCTCCGTTCTTAATGGCATCCACAATATTAGGTCTGCCTTCATGCACTTTCAGTATAAGCTCCGATTCCACACCTATTGTGGCAAGGAATCTCTTAGTGCCGCCAGTGGCCAGTATCCTGAATCCCATATCCCTGAAATTATGCGCTGTTTCAATGATACGGTTTTTATCGCGGTCAGCAATAGTTATCAGTACTGTCCCCTTAAAGGGAAGGGAACATTGTGTAGCTTCCTGCGATTTGAAGAATGCCATGCCATATGAATCGGCCATCCCCAGGACTTCGCCGGTGGAACGCATCTCAGGACCGAGAAGCGGATCGATGGACGGAAACATGTTGAAGGGGAACACAGCCTCCTTTACCCCATAATGCTTTATTGTCCTTTTCTTCAGATTGAAGTCGGACAGTTTTTGGCCGAGCAGGATCTGTGTCGCGATCCTTGCCATGGAGATGTTGCAAACTTTTGAAACCAGGGGTACGGTTCGTGATGCACGTGGGTTCGCTTCAAGTATATACACTACATCCTCATATATGGCATACTGTATGTTCAGAAGGCCAACCACCTTAAGCTCCATGGCCAGCCTGCGGGTATAATCATAAATAGTCTTTTTATGATCTTTCTGGATGACAACCGATGGTATCACACATGCAGAATCACCCGAATGGATGCCTGCATATTCGATGTGCTGCATAACAGCAGGGACGAAAGCATCAACACCATCAGATAGCGCATCGGCTTCCGATTCGATGGCATCCTCGAGGAACTTGTCGAGAAGCAAAGGTCTGTCGGGGGATACGCCAACAGCTTTTGCCACATATTCTTCAAGCATCTCCTCGTCGAGGATTATTTTCATGGCTCTTCCTCCAAGAACATATGACGGCCTGATCATCAGGGGATACCCGATTCTTGCTGCAATCGTCAGTGCCTGCTCAAGGTTGCTCGCCATACCCGATTCGGGCTGGGGAATACCCAGTTTTTCTATTATGTGCCGGAACCTGTCGCGGTCCTCGGCCAGATCGATGGTTTCCGGTGTGGTGCCGAGGATTTTCACCCCTGCGTCAGACAGCTCCCTGGCAAGATTAAGAGGTGTCTGGCCTCCGAACTGGACTATCACGCCTTCCGGTTTTTCCTTTTCATATATGCTCAGAACATCCTCTGCAGTGAGCGGTTCGAAATAGAGCTTGTCAGAGGTATCGTAGTCAGTCGATACAGTCTCCGGATTGCAGTTCACCATTATCGATTCGTATCCGGCATCGCGGATAGCAAATGCAGCATGAACGCAGCAATAGTCAAATTCAATACCCTGGCCGATCCTGTTGGGTCCGCCTCCGAGCACCATTATCTTCTTCCTGTTGCTTACCGTTACCTTATCGGGTGCATTATATGTCGAGAAATAATAAGCTGCGTCTTTAACACCGCTTACAGGGACGGGCTCCCAGGCTTCAATTACACCCAGAGAGATCCTTTTTTCCCTGATCTCCCTTTCTGGTATGCCAAGGATCTTTGACAGATACTTGTCTGCAAATCCATCCTTCTTCGCCTGGATCAGAATATCATCAGGAAGCATTTTCCCTTTGAAGGCAAGTATTTTTTCTTCCTCCTCAACAAGCTCCTTCATCTGTCTGATGAACCAGGTCTTTATATGTGTTTTTTTGTGAAGTTCCTCAACGTCAGCACCTTTGCGTAAAGCTTCATACATCAGGAACTGCCGTTCGCTTGAAGCATGCTTGAGCAGGTTCATCAGATCATCGAGAGGCTTTTTATTGAAGTCCTTTGCGAATCCAAGACCATAACGGCCTATTTCCAGAGACCTTATTGCCTTTTGCAAAGCCTCTTTGTAATTTTTACCGATACTCATCACTTCGCCGACAGCCTGCATCTGTGTGCCAAGCTTGTCTTCAAGGCCCTCGAATTTTTCAAAAGCCCAGCGTGCGAATTTCACAACCACATAATCGCCTGACGGAGTGTACTTGTCGAGCGTACCGTCGCGCCAGTAAGGGATCTCATCGAGGGTCAGCCCTCCTGCAAGGAGAGAAGAAACGAATGCTATCGGAAATCCTGTTGCCTTCGATGCCAGTGCCGATGAGCGCGATGTGCGGGGATTGATTTCGATAACCACCACTCTGTCTGTTTTGGGATCGTGGGCAAACTGAACATTTGTTCCGCCTATGACCTCTATCGCCTCAACTATATCGTAGGAATATTTCTGCAGGCGCTTCTGCAGGTCCTGGCTTATTGTAAGCATCGGGGCAGTGCAGTAAGAGTCGCCTGTATGTATACCCATTGCATCGACGTTCTCGATAAAGCAGACCGTTATCATCTGGTTTTTTGAATCCCTGACAACTTCAAGCTCAAGCTCTTCCCATCCGAGCACAGACTCCTCTATCAGCACCTGGTTGACAATGCTGGCGGAGAGCCCCCTGCTGGCTATGATCTGCAGCTCCTCGAGGTTATAAACGAGCCCGCCTCCGGTTCCTCCCATTGTGTATGCAGGACGTATCACTACCGGATAACCAAGCTCAGCTGCTGCTTTTTCAGCATCCTCGACCGTGTTGACAGCTTTGCTTTTCGGCATCTCGATCCCCAGGCGGTTCATGGTTTCCTTGAACGCTATCCTGTCTTCGCCTCGTTCTATCGCATCGATATTTACTCCTATTACTTCAACATTGTATTTATCGAGTATTCCTTTTTTAGCCAGAAGAGATGACAGGTTGAGGCCTGTCTGTCCTCCAAGGTTCGGGAGGAGGGCATCGGGGCGCTCCTTCTTTATTATTTCGGTAAGTGCGTATTCGTTAAGCGGTTCAATATATGTAACATCAGCTATGCCGGGATCGGTCATAATGGTGGCCGGATTTGAATTGACCAGGACTATTTTATATCCCAGCGAACGCAACGCCTTGCAGGCCTGAGTTCCCGAATAATCGAATTCACATGCTTGTCCTATTATTATCGGACCGGAACCGATTATCAGGACTTTTTTAATATCATCGCGACGTGGCATAAACAATAAATTATATGCTCAAATGTAATTTATTTCATCACAGGATTGATTAATGAGTCGATTCTTCAGCAACCTTTTTAAATTATTTTCGTACTCATTAATAGTATATATCGTATTTTTGGCGAGTTAAAAGAAAAAATGAAGAGAGGGATCATCATAGCATTCTTTTTCGCTGTTCTGGGTGGAACTGTTCATGGGCAAAGCTTTTCGAACAGCAACCTTCCCATCGTTATAATCAATACCGACGGAGGCGCATGGATCCCTGATGCCAGCAGGGTGCTGGCAAACATGAAAATTATCTACAGGGGACCGGGACAAAGAAACTATCTGACGGACCAGACAAATCCGGCCTATCTCAATTATAACGGCAGGATCAACATCGAAATCCGCGGATCATCTTCACAATTCACGGCAAAGAAGCAGTACGGACTCTCCACGCTGAAAGCAGACAATGTCACGAACAATAATGTAAGCCTTCTTGAAATGCCGCCTGAAAATGACTGGATCCTGAACGGAATGGCGTGGGATTCTGCCATGATCCGCGATTACCTCTGCTTTAACCTGTCAAGGGAACTGGGGGAATATGCATCCCGGGCAGTATATTGCGAACTGGTTATAAATAATTCATACAAAGGCCTTTACCTGCTCGATGAGAAGATCAAGGCTGACGATGGCAGGGTCGATGTAATAAAAATTCTGCCCACCGACAATGCATTGCCATATCTGTCAGGAGGATATATAACCAAAGCAGACAAAACAACCGGCGGTGATCCTGTTGCATGGACGATGACCAGCTGGTACGGAGGATCTGTCGATTACATTCACCAATTGCCCAAACCTGAGGATGTGACACAGGCCCAGGCCTCCTACATCCGCAATTATTTCACGAAGTTTGCCAGCGCGGCGCAGGTTGGCAGTATTTCCCTGAATAATACCGGCTATCCTTATTATATTGATATTCCCTCCTTCATTCACTATATGATTATTGCCGAACTCTCTTCAAATGCAGATTCATATGGACTGAGCACATATTTTCATAAGGACAGGAACGGGAAACTCAGGGCAGGCCCGATATGGGATTCTGACCTGACATTCGGGAACGACCTGGCACTGTGGGGATATGACCGGAGCCACACGGATGTATGGCAGTTTGCCGACGGAGGGAATGACGGATCCAGGTTCTGGCGCGATCTCTTTCTTAACAATTATTTTCGTTGTTATCTTTCAAAAGAGTGGAATAAGCTTATTGAACCCGGTCAGCCCCTGAACCTTTCAACCCTGAATGCATATATCGACCAGACGGTTTCAATGATCAGCGAAGCAGTTGCCAGAGATTATGCACAGTGGGGAATAACGGGTAGCTTCAGCCAGAGGATCGCCAGATTAAAATCGTGGCTGGCTGTAAGGATACCATGGATAACAGACAATCTTGGTTCTTATTCCGCTTGCAGCAACGTTCCGGTGCCTCAGCTCGTGATCTCCAAAATCATGTTCAATCCTCCCGCAACAGTCTGGTTCCCTGACGGAGAGGAGCTGGAGTTCATCGAGATAACCAATGCGGGCGGCACAGAGGTGAATCTTTCGGGAATCTATTTTGCAGGAACAGGACTTGTTTACCAGTTCCCCTTTGACTCGGCCATTGATCCTGATACATCAATTTACCTTGCTGCAAATTCATCTCTCTTTTATTCAAAGTACGGATTTGAGCCTTTTGGTGAATTCACCAGGCATTTGTCGAATAAAGGCCAGAACATTGTTCTTTCAGATGCTTTCGGCAATGTGGTGGATAATGTCAGTTTCAGTGACACGATACCATGGCCTGAAGCTGATGGTAATGGTTATTATCTGAAGCTGAAGGATGCCGGGCTCGACAATAATATTCCCGGCAGCTGGATCGCCTGCAATGACCTGATATTATCAAATGAAGAGGTCAGCTACGATGACGGATTGGTGATATACCCGAATCCTGTCCGCGACAGGCTGAAAGTAAAATCGGAAAGAATAATAATATCCCTGGAACTCTATGACATGACAGGTCACCTGATAACATCAGTGATTACAGGCGGTAATACATATGAACTGAATATGGAAAAAATTCCTGCAGGTGTTTACATTCTTAAGGCGTTATCGCCAGGCAGGACATTCACGAAGAAGGTTGTTCGCTATTAATGGACTCTTAAATTGTCTAAAAGCATTGTACGCTTGAGTATCGGTTCAGTCAATTATAAATTCACCATGCAATCCTTCGTTTGAGTTGGGCCCCACCCATACATCAAATTCTCCAGGTTCGGTAAGTGTTTCTTTTCCATTGAAAAATGCAAGATCCTCGCTCTTTATTGTAAATTCAATTTCAGCCTTTTCACCGGCTTTCAGGTGGAGGCGCCTGAATCCTTTAAGTTCCTTTATCGGCCTGGTAATGCTGCCCACACGGTCGCGGATATAGAGCTGTGCGATCTCATCAGCATCGACCTTTCCTGTGTTCGACACTATCGCTTTAACCGTAACAATTCCACCCTTTTCTATCGAAAGATCTGACAGGGACAGGTTACTGTATTCGAAAGTCGAATAGCTCAGACCGAATCCAAAAGGAAGAAGAGGTGTATAACCGTAGTCAAGCTGAAAAGATTTGTAACCAAGTGACGATTGTGGGTTTTCGACCGGTATGCTGTCGATCGGTGTCCATGATTCCGGAGTTGCAGGACGTCCGGTGTTGTTCCTGTAATAATAAAATGGTATCTGGCCTGATCCCTTGACAAAAGTGACGGGGAGCTTTCCGGAGGGCGACTCTTTTCCGAACAGCAGATCGGCTATTGCAGGTCCTGCCATTGTACCGCCATGCCATGCATACAGGACTGCATCTGCTTCCTCCAGCACCTGTCCTATTGCGAGTGGCCGGCCGGCCATTACAACAACAACCAATGGTTTTCCGGTCCCTGCAAGCATGGAAATAAGTTCATCCTGTGCTCCGGGCAGGTTTATCTCTCCGCGGCATTGTCCCTCTCCCGAAAGGATCCATTCCTCGCCGGCAAAGAAAAGTATGACATCTGATTTCTTTGCAGCTTTCAGAGCCAGATCAAACATATTCTTGTTCTTATCGCGGCTGTATTCCAGTCCTTCAACAAAATTCACCTTTGGTTTTCCAAGCAGGTCAGTGATCGCTTTAAGCGGAGTGACAGAATTCTCCCCATTTCCATCGAAGCACCATGTCCCAAGCTGATCACGGGGAGCATCTGCAAGAGGGCCGATCACTGCTACCGAATTAATCCCCGGGGAAAGGGGCAAAGTATTCTTCTCATTCTTGAGCAAAACGGTGCTCTCCCTTGCCAGTGTTCGTGCATGTTCGAGGAATACGGGGTTCATTATTATCTTTCCGGCTTCCGGATCAGTATACGGATTGTCAAAGAGGCCGAGCCTGAACTTGACGCTCAGAATATTCCTGACAGCATCGTCTATCTGCTTCTGTGTGATCTTCTTTTCAGCAAGAAGCGACTTGATATTTTCGAAATAGGTTGTCGATGCCATTTCCATCTCGACCCCGGCATTAATGGCTTTGGCGGCGGCATCTTTATCGTCAACTGCGAAGCCATGATTGACCAATTCCTGCACTGAACCCCAGTCACTTACAACAAAACCATCAAAATTCCATTCATTCCTCAATACTTGCTTCAGCGTGAATTCATTGGCTGAGGTTGGAACGCCGTTAAGATCATTGAAAGCTGACATGAAGGTAAGGGCACCTGCATCCCTGGCTGCCCTGAACGGCTTGAGAACGACATTGCGCAATACGGATTCAGTGATATAGGTTGTATTGTAATCGCGTCCCCCTTCACTGAAGCCATAGCCGACATAATGCTTTGCACAGGCGGCGATGGATGTGGGATCCGTCAGGTTTTCTCCCTGTATGCCATGGACCATCGCCGCGGCCATTGCAGAAGCGAGAAAGGGATCTTCACCGCATCCTTCCGCTATCCTTCCCCAGCGCGGATCCCAGGTAATGTCGATCATGGGTGCGAAGGTCCATTTTATTCCCTGTGAAGCTGCTTCCGTAGCTGCTATCCTGAATGCTCCCCTAACCAGTTCGGGATTCCATGAGGCTGCCATTCCCAAAGGTATCGGGAAGATCGTTTTATACCCATGGATAACATCCCTTCCTATGATAAGAGGAATGCCAAGACGGCTTTCCTCAACGGCAATTCTCTGGATCTCGTTCACATTTTCAACTCCGAAATAGTTCAGAAGTGAACCGCATCTTCCGTCGCGAACGGCTTTCTTGAGGTTTTCCCCGGAACCAAGTGACGGTGCATCGAGCTGCGACATCTGACCGATCTTTTCATCGATGGTCATTTCTGCAACCAGCTTATCGACCCTGTCCTTCGTGGCATCATTCAGGGATTTATCACTTTTGCATGAATGAGAGCAGAGTATCGCGAGGGCCAGGAAAGCAGCATATGAACTTTTCAATTACTTCATAAATGGTTTATAAAAGCGTTAATCCACAAAGCGTTACCAGACATATGTTGCTACAGAACCTGCGTCGAGAGAAGTTTTCACATGTTTATCTCCAAACTTTATATTGAACGGCTGTTAGAACTGCTCTCGTTAAGGACGATCAGCACCTTCCTGCCTTCGGGTGTCTTATAGGCTACACAGGGCAGGCTTACCACGCCTGATGAGCCAATCCTTACCGAACCTGGTCTGACAAACTTGGAAGCATGGGCGATGATATAATAAGAAACATTCCGGCTGATCGAGGTGCCTATTGTAAGAGCCCCGAGACATTTGGAGCATCCTCCAGGTGTATGAGGCTTATATGAAGGATCGGATGCCAGGTTCCATTCCAGCACGTTCCTGCTCCAGTTCAGCGGTGCCCCGATTATAAGGTTCTTAGTATGCCATTTAAGTTCAGCGCCAAATTTGTTGGCAGCACTTCCCCCAACCCACTGCTCGGTGAAATAGACATTCTTCTCGGGGTATGCATTGTGGACCTGTGACAAGGCAGAGATATCCCCTCCGTACAGGTGGAATGCAGATCCGTCTATATATTGCCTAGCATCGGGATCATTGAGAACGGTGATAGGATATTGCGGATGATCGCAGTTATGATCGAAAATAATGATCTTAGTGTCAAGGCTTGCAGCCCTTAGTGCCGGGCCCAGGTGGTTTTTCACAAAGTCAGCCTGTTCTGTGGCTGACATCACCATGCTCGGATTATTTCCACCATATTCAGGTTCATTCTGAACAGTAATGGCATCCAGGGTGATACCATTCTCTTTCATAGCCTGCAGGTATTTCACAAAATAGTTGGCATATACACCATAATATTCCGGTTTCAACGAACCGCCGATGGAGCTTTTGTTTGTCTTCATCCAGGTGGGTGCCGACCAGGGAGATCCCAGTATTTTAATATCCGGATTAATAGCAAGTATGGATTGGAGCACTGGTATCAAATAATATGTATCCGGTTTAATATCGAAGCTTTTCAGTTCCATATCGGTTGCATTCGGATCAATATTGTCGTACGAAAAAACATAAGAATCCAGGTCCGAAGAGCCTATGCTTATCCGGAGATAGCTGATACCTAAAAAAGTACTGTCAGCAGAGAAAAGCTCTTCTAAAATTTTATTCCGGTCGGCTGCAGGAAGACGGTTAATCAGGTAAGCGCTTCCCCCTGTCAGGGAAAAACCGAAACCATCCATGGTCTGGTAAGTCTGGGTGGAATCGACAATAATTGAGTTCCCGGAAGGTTCTGCAAAGCTGAAATCCAATGCCACATTCTGTCTGTTAAACCTGACCGTTGAGTCTGCTTTTGTCAGCCAGAACAATACATCCGTATCGACATATTTTATTGGGGTATCCACAGGTGGTTCATCATCCGGCGGGACATCCTTTTTCTGTTTTGAACACCCGCTCAGGCTTAATAAAATCAACAGGCTGAATATCCCCAGCGCTGAACCAAGATTTGCTTTTGACCTCATTCCTGTAATCATAGAGATAAATGTATAAAACACCCTGCTTTCTGCCCTAAAGCTCTTCCTATTGAAAAACTCTTACGTAATCCACTATCATCCGCTGGGGAAATGTTGTTGATGAATTCGGACTGCCTGGCCAGTTTCCGCCCACAGCGACATTCATTATGAAAAAGTGAGGTTTGTCGAACGGGTAGTTGGACCCTATATCTGTCTTGTTAGCTGTATAAAAAGCAACATCATCTATCAGGAATTTCATTTTGCTTTCATCCCACTCGAGGCTGAACACATGGAAGCTGCCTGAGAAGTCGCCTGTCGACACTGTGTAATTTCCTCCGATGTAATAATGGCTTCCTCCTGCAACACCCCAATGCACTGTTGCATATGTTTTCCGTGGCTCCTGACCCAGAAGCTCCATGATATCTATCTCGCCGCATGCCGGCCAGCCATATCCCGGCTGTGAGATATTATTCCCCAGCATCCAGAGGGCAGGCCACAATCCCTGTCCTTTTGGCAATTTGGCCCTGATATCTATTCGTCCGTAGGTAAAGGTCCTTTTATTCTGGGTTTTAACCCTGGCTGAAGTATAATTATATGTATTCTTGACTTCATTCCGGGCTTCGATTACAAAATAGCCGCCGGTCAGAAATGAATTCCTGATATCGCTTGTATAGTATTCGAGCTCGTTGTTACCCCATCCTCCTCCTCCGATTTCATATGTCCAGTCAGCTGTATTAAGCGTATTCCCGCTGAATTCGTCACTCCAGACCAATGTCATGCCATCGTAATCTGATGCAGAAGTGTAACCTGTATTGTCAATTGGCAGATAAGTGCCCAGGTTTTGTATTGTTCCCGTTGCTTCAGGGTCGGAGAGGGTGGCATTTACCGGAGAGCTGAGCTCCAGCTTGAATGTCTGGTCATCCTGGCGAAGGTTGTTTGCCGTTACAATTACATCGACATATCCTGTAAACTGATTTGCAGGAATGGTCAGTGTTCCCGACACTGCTGTATAATCTGTCCCGCTGACGGCAGTTCCGTCCTTAGTGGCATAGTTTACTTTAATATCTTCCGGATTGACAGGATTGACATCTATCACGAAACGGAAAGTCTTCGTCTCTGTATCATCGCGAACCTGTGTCACATCTCCCACTGCTAGTGATGATTGTACAGGGGGGATGTTGTTTTCCGGCTCATTGCAGCCTGTACATACTAAAGACGAAACATGAAATTAAAGCTTTTGCCCTCATGGTTTTGCAGGTAAAATATGTAAAAAGTCATAAGCAAGACAACCGGCCAATCAAATTATTGACCGGCTGTCTGTAAAAGTCATCCGGAAACAGAAATCAACATTCCGGCGCAATTCATCCATTAATGCAATGAATAGAGAGTATAAGTCCACCATCCTTCGGTAGCGCTCCAGCTTCCATAATGGAAAGTCAGAACGAGCTCGTCATAAGTTCCTAAGGCATCAGTTTTATTCAGTGTCATTGACCAGATATCGTATGTGACTGAAGTTGTGGATGAATTAGTGACTTCATTGTTATTTATCGGCTTGTTCAGGCCTATATGGGCTCCTGTACCTATTACTTTCAGCTGCCCTAATCCTTTGACACCAGCACCTGTAATTATGGCATACTTGAAATTGCCGGATGCCCAGTTTGCCTGGTTGGCAGGATAAGTCGAGCTGGCACGGCAGCTCCATGTAGGATCGCCGGAGTAGTCTTCAGCATAAAAATCACCGCCATCATCAAAAATGTAGTCACCCGAGCTGTTGAACTTGAATGTATAAGTATCATTAAAAGTACACGGACGAGCAGTCACATCTCCGTCTCCGCTCTGCCACCAGCTGCCTGCTCCTCCGGCAAACTGGCTTACCCATAACGTTCCTGCGGCTGGTTTTAATTTCCAGGTCTTCTGAGTGCAGGAAGCTATAAAACCGAGTGCATTGGCAGAGCTGCAGGCATTGCCATCAGGTTGTGTCGTTGTAACGCTTTTTGTAAGGGAATCGATACCCCCGGATCCTACAACCAGCATTTGTATTGAGTATGTACCAGGAAATATGAAGTTTACTTCCACCGAATCACCCTGGAGATCTCCATAGCCAAGGTTGAGGGCAGGTACAGACCAGTAGGGAATAGAAGGTATATCTGAATTGTTTATCAGAGTCACGGTATGTCCATCGGTGCCGACAGCAGCAGTAAAGGCAGGAGTTGGCACATCTCCCAGACTGAGTTCTGTACCTTTATTGCAGCCAAAGAACAGGACAAGGCCCGCCAACGCAAGAACTGCGAAGGAAACCTTTAATATATGTTTGGTGTATTTTTTCATAAGAACGAATTTTAATTTGTAATTCACCTGTATAATCATTAATAGCCCGGATTCTGAACCAGCTTCGTGTTATTCAGTTCTTCTAGAGGTATGGGCAATAATTCATGCTTATTGGCCTTAAATCCTTTGAACGCAAGTACACTGGCTGCTTTTCCCGTGCGTACCAGGTCAAACCAGCGGTGTCCTTCAGTAGCCAGTTCCAGCATACGCTCATTATAAATATTGTCCAACGTAACAGGAACAGGATCAAGATCAACACGGTCACGGACATCATCCAGCAGATCCTGGGCACGGCTGGTGCTACCGCCTCCTCGAAGCAATGCTTCAGCTTCCATAAGGTATGTATCGGCCAGACGGATTTCGATAACATTGTTGGGGAGGTTTAATTCAGTTGCCCCGATGGGTGCTTTCCATTTCAGAAGCGGGGCATATTTTTGAATAAATAAGCCTGTATTCTGATAACCTGCAGACCCTGAGTAGGAAGCCTGTCCAATAGCCACCAGGCTGTCAAGGTCGGCAACAGTGTACTTATAACGCGGGTCATTGTGGATCTTTTCAGCAAAAGATTTTATTATGGGGTTGAACGACCAGCCCGATATATAAGTATGATCATCATCAGGTGCACCATTGACAGGATCAGTTTTGGCAGAATAACTTCTCGGACCAACCATAATGCAATAAACATTACCCCTGAAATCGCTTCCGCCCCACCAGGACTGTGCTGTTCCGCTGTGGCTGATCTCCCAAACGGATTCTGCATTGAATTTATTGGCCGGATCGAATATATCCCTGTAATCAGGCAGCAGAGAATATACTCCTGATGTATTGACTTTGTTTAACCAGGAAGCAGCTTCTGCCATGCGGGCATCGTCATTCTGATAAAGGATAGCTTTGCCAAGCAGAGCCATGGCTGCGCCTTTGGTAAGTCTCCCGTTTTCGGAAGAAGGAACAGTTGATGGCAGGACAGGTATAGCTTCGTTCAGGTCCAGTTCAATCTGTGCATATACGGCTTCCGGATCAGCCTGTTCAATATTATACATATCAGCTGTCGAAATCGGTTCAGTGGCAAGCGGAATGTTTTTAAAGAGCCTTACAAGCTCAAAATAAAAATAGGCTCTGAGTGTCTTGCTTTCTGCAATGTACCTTGCTTTATCATTATCGCTTAAACCTGATACAGGATTGGCTAATTTTGAAATCAATATGTTAGCCCTGTTAATACCGGCATAATCCATATTCCAGAATTTCGAAGAAACCGCATTTGCAGGAGTCATCGTATAATTATTCCATACCTGGTACATGGCCATGTCAGTAGAGCCACCGCCCCCGGCATAACATTCATCGGCAGCGCAGTTAAGAGGGCCCAGCTTATTGGCATACCAGTTGATGCCATACCCGGCTTCCGCTTCGGTTGCATTATATACAGCTACCAATGCGCTGAATACCTGCTCGGGAGTCTGGTAATAATTCGATTCCAGCACTTGTCCCTGCGGGTCCACTTCAAGGAAGCTCTTGCTGCAGGAGGCTCCTGCCAGCAATAATCCTGTGAAGAGGATTGAGTAATAAATGAATTTTATTTTCATTGTAGTTGAATTTTTGAGTGACTAAAAAGTAAAATCAATGCCTGCCATGAACGAACGGGCTTGCGGATAAACACCACGGTCAATACTGTAAATACCCTGACCTCCGCCGATTTCCGGATCATAGCCTTCATACTTAGTCAGTGTAAACAGGTTATTGCCGCTTATGAATACACGGACTTTGGCAAAACTGATTTTTTCAAGAAGTGATGCGGGCAGGTTATATCCCAGCTGCAATGTTTTAAGCCTGAAATATGACCCATCCTGCAGGTAAAACTGGCTGGGTACACTGAAATTAGCGGAAGGATCACCATCAACTATTCGTGCATAGGTATCGGAAGTCCCGGGACCTGTCCAGCGGCCTAATGCGCTGTTCATATAGTTGGATCCGCCAATATCCAGGCGGCGAAGCTGATTGAAAATTTTATTTCCGGACACACCCTGACCAAAAGCTACGAGGTCGAATCCCTTGTATGCCAGATTAAGGGTGAATCCATAAATGAAGTTTGGATTTGGATTGCCCAGCCAGGTCCTGTCACTGCTGTTGATAGTGCTGTCACCATTGACATTCAACCATTTATAATCACCGGGTTTGGCATTAGGCTGAAGTTTGTTTCCCTCTGCATCCACATATGCATCAATCTCAGCCTGCGACTGGAATACGCCCAGGTGTTGGAATCCGTAGAATTCATTTACAGGCTGTCCCACAGCTTTACGGCTTATTTCGTAGGCACTTGCCTGCATGGTGGCGTTAGTCAGGTATTCGTTCGAACCTATATCCGTGATCTCATTTTTGGTAAAGGAAGCATTCCCTTTTAATGTTAAGGATAAGATCACCGAACTTATAGTTAAAACCAAGTTCCAGTTCAAGTCCCCTGCCCCACATGGTAGCTATATTGCCCCATGGATCAGCTGACGCTCCTACATAACCCGGAATCACAACCTGCATCAGCATTCCCTTGGTGTTCTTCTGAAACAATTCAATCGCCAACGTGAAATTTTTCAATATTTTAGCATCAAAACCCAGGTTGTACTGACTGGTTTGTTCCCATTTCAAGTCAGGATTAGCCGGTGCTGTAGGTCCATAACCTGTATGATTTACGTCATTACCCAAAGTATATCCGCCAATGGATCCTATGGTAGAGGTATAGAGGAAGGGAGAAAGGTTATCATTGCCATTAACCCCGTAGCCTGCTCTCACCTTTAAATAATTGACATAATCGTTGGACTTCCAGAAACTCTCTGACGAAACAACCCATCCGACAGAAATTGAGGGGAATAAGCCATAGACATTATTGCTGCCAAAGTGTGAGGAACCATCACGGCGGATTATCCCGGTCAGCATGTATTTGCCCTTGTAATCCCAGTTCAACCGTGCAAACACAGAGGAGAGCCTGTAAGGCTGGTTTTCATAGCCCCATCCATTCGTCTGGGTGGCAGGCACACTGTAATTCATGGATGCGTCGTCAAAGGTGTTGACGGGGATGCCATGAAGTGATGAACCGCTACCATACACATCGCTGAGATCCTTTGCCTCTGTACCAAGCATGATTGACATGTTATGGCTCTTTATGGAACGGGAGTAAGATAATGTATTGGTAAAAGTCCAGTTGAAAGCCCTGCTAAATTCCCGGTTAAATGAATTCTGACTCAGGTTGGAATTCGTGTTGCTAAGGAAATAAATGGGAGTGAATGATTCAGCTCCCCAAAAAGCCAGCTTGGTGCCAATACTTGACCTGAACTGCAATCCCTTCACAGGCTGAATCTCAATGTAAAGGTTCCCGACGATATTGTCGCTCCAGCCGTAATTGCCATCCTGTGTCTTGATATAAGCAGCCGGATTGGTCATTTCCTGTCCCACATAGGATGATATGGCATAGGGATATCCGTTTTCATCTCTTACAATTGAAGTCAAATGGGAAGCATATGGTTCAACTGTAGGGTTTAATTCTGTCAGGGTGAGAGGTGTGACAGGATCGAGGTTAACAGCAGAAGCTAATACTCCGCCGTAATAATCGTTTTCACTGAATCCCTGTTTTCTGTTAATGTGAGAGTAAGAAACATTATTCCCAAAGTTAAGCCATTTGGTTACCTTATGTGCCGAATTCAACCTGACTGTCAATCGCTGATACCTAGAAATATCTGTCGCAACAATTCCCTCCTGGTCAAAATATGAAACAGAAGCATAATAGGTTGATTTCTCAGTTCCTCCGCTGATATTCATTTCGTGATTCTGGATCAAGGCATTGTCATTGAAGATAACCTTCTGCCAGTCGGTGCCTTCGCCAAGCGACTGAGGATTGGAGAATAGAAGAGGATTACCTGCAGCCACCATGGCTTCATTCCTGATAGTGGCATATTCAGTGGCATTAAGCAGGTTCAGCTTTTTTGCCGGAGCCTGTGTGCCTATATATCCGTTATAGTTTACCTGTAAACCGCCTTCCTTACCTTTTTTAGTTGTAATGAGGATTACGCCGGCAGCAGCCTGGGTACCATAGATGGCAGCTGACGCAGCATCTTTAAGGACTTCTATCGACTCAATATCTCCCTGGTTCAGGTAATCTATTCCACCGACCACGGGGACTCCGTCGACAACATACAGCGGAGAAGCTGCATTAATAGATGTGATTCCGCGGATGTTTACTGTGGATGATGCACCGGGCACTCCGGAACTGGAAGCAACTGTCACTCCTGAAGTTCTTCCTTTCAGGGCATCTTCAATTCTTGGTGTTGGCATGCTCTGAAGATCAGCAGCTTTAACACTTGAAATAGCTCCTGTAACGACACTCTTTTTCTGAGTGCCATATCCAACAACTATGACTTCGTCCATCACGGCAACATCTGACTCCATTACGATGTTGAGAGTTGTGCTGGCGGTAATGATTCTCTCCTGCGTTTTCATCCCTATAAAGGAGAACACAAGAGTGGAATTCGGGGGTACATTGAGCGTAAATGCCCCGTTCAAATCGGTCAGGACACCGGTTGTGGTGCCTCTGACTGAAATGCTTACTCCCGGCAATGGCTGACCATCAACGGAAGAAGTTACAGTTCCTTTTACCTGTAGACCCTGGGCATTAAGCGCCACAGAACAGAACAGGAATAAAAGGGCAAGGATTGTTTGTCTCATAGAATGTAATTAATGGTTAAGATTAAGGTTAATGAATTCTAAAACAAGTTTATTATCGTAATTCGATTTCAGATTCGATTCTAAAAATAGGTTTCAATTGTTAATAAAAGTTGGGGAAAGCTACTTCAAAAATACGTCAGCCATCAATTTTGCAATACATCAATAATACAAC
Source organism: uncultured Bacteroidota bacterium (assembly GCA_963772715.1). GTDB lineage: Bacteria > Bacteroidota > Bacteroidia > Bacteroidales > VadinHA17 > LD21. The sequence continues at coordinate 61,173 of CAVYYM010000031.1, read as the reverse complement.
ACGTATAATTATATAAATAAGAAAATCAAATGATTATAAATGTAAAATTCGTAAAATTGAATACATCAACCATTAATATGGCTTACAACAGTGAAATTTTGTCAGATCAGAGATTGATAAGAAATCCCGTAAGGTTTGTATTCCTGTCCGATTCCCATTTTTTTCCGGATCCTGTACCGGCAGATCTCGACACCCCTTACCGAAATATTCATGAGGGGAGCAATCTCTTTTGTGGAGATATTCATTTTGAGGAAAGCACAGAGCCTGAGCTCTGTAGGGGTGAGTGAGGGATAACGCGATTTAAGCTTTTCGATGAATGCTTCATGCACCTCATCAAATGACTTATCGAATACTTCCCTTTGCTTATTGTGTCCGACTTCCCTGTTGAGGGTGGATATTATCGAAATGATTTTTTCCGTCACAATTGGTATCAGACGATGACTTTTTCAGATTAATCAGCTCCTCCTTTATATTAGTAAGTGTCTCATTCTTTCTTACCATGTTCATTGCCTGATTTGCAAGCTCCTTATCACGCACCTTCTTTTCAGTCTGGAGCTTTTCATTTTTCATGGTTATAATTTCCTTCTCAGAAACAAGCGCCTGGCGTATATATTCCCTCTCTCTTTCGTTATATTCCCTGAGCTGTTTTATCCGTTCTTTCCTGTTAGATATTTCTATTCTTTTATTGATAAGCCATCTCAAGAAAATTATCAGGGAGATGGACAATAAGACATATGCAATATAAGCTGGAATCGATTTGTACCAGGGAGGCAGTATGGTAAATGTCAGTGTATCGGAAATGCTCTCAAACCCTAAAGGATCTACAGCTTTTACCATAAAAGTAAACCGGCCATCGGGAAGATTGTTGTAATCAACGCCGAATGTATTGCTCCAGCGCGACCAATTTTCATCGTAGCCAACTAGTTTGGCAGAGTATTGAATATTCCCCTCGTTAGCATATACCGGGGCGGAATAATGGAACCGGAGATGGTTCCGTTTGTATGGCAGGACCAATCCTGCAGATCCTCTTTCTGCTCCTGAAATACGGTTACGCGGGTAAAACGTACTGTCGATATAATCAGCCTCTATCTTTGTAATATAGGTCGAAAAATCGGAATAGGTTTTATAGTATTCATATGGCGAATAATGTGCAAAGCCGTTCTCTATGCTGATAAGGACCTGATTACCTGGTAATGTGTACACCGATTCGAATCCATGGATGAACTTTCCGGCAAGCAGCAGGAACGGGGATGTCATATGCTTGAAGCTAAAGTCTTCCTGGATCCTGAAGAGGCCGATCTTGTTGTAAGAAACATACCAGATATTACCTGAAGGATCCTCCTTCAGGTACGTGATACCCACAACAGGCGAGAGCAGCTGGTTAAAATAGGGAGAAGGCTGAAAACGGTCATTTGCCGGAACATACTCATATATTCCTGTTGTATCGGCAGTGAATATAATTCTGCCCTTAATCTTAAATACGTTAAGTGTATAGTTTGAAGGAAGACCGTCATCTTTTGTATAATATCGTGTAAAGATCACAGAATCAAGCATTTCATTCAGACGCACCCGGTAGATTCCCTTGAAACCATGGCTCATCCAGAGGTCCCCGTTATCATCTTCCTCAAAAACCCTGAAAGATTCATTGAAACCAGGTATCCTTCTCAGGAACTTCCAGGATCCCTCCTCCCATTTAAAAAGGATGAGCCCTTCATATGTTCCACCGACAAGATATCCGGGATGTTTGCTCAGGACATGATATTTCCATCCTCCCGGAAAGTTATTTAACATCTTCGCATTCTCGCCTTCGATGAGGAATGTACCGTAGTTATGACCACAGATTATAACACCATTATGAGTACCAAGATACCAGACCTGTCCGTATGTTCCGGGGATCATCCTGTAATCGCCTCTGGTCTTTCCGTCGATCCAGTCGATGACATACAGACCCTGGTTTGTACCGAGATAAAGTTTCCCATTATGGATAAGCTCTGTATAACCGGCTCCAAATCCGTCAGGGTTGTTCAGAAAAGTAATGGGAGAGCTGATGTTGACATAATCAATACCATTGTCAAGGCCGAGCCACAGATTCCCTGTCCTGTCGGCAAATACCCTGAGGATCGTGTTATTCTGCAGGCCGTTCTTTTTATTAATGTGCTGTAAAAGATTCCCCTTTTTATCAATTATTATAACACCATCCTGAATGGTGCCCATGGCAAAGTAATCGTTCAGAAGAGTCGTGGCACTGAAAACCTGATTCTTCATAAGCAATTCCCTGACAGGCACATCCCATTCCTTTATTGCCAATCCGTCATAAATATAGAGTCCCTTTTCGATTGTACTGATCAGCAGCTGACCATCCCTGTCAAATTGCAATATTGAGCTTATCTCAGCATCTTTCAGCTTTTCAGTTCCGCTCAGCGGTATTAAACTCGTACCCGACAACTCCATTAAACCTTCCTCTTCATCATTTACTATAACACGTCCTGAAACAGAATATGCAAAAGCGATCCTTGATCGGGCCTTTACAACAATTATGGGTTTATTTTCTTCATATATATACAAAGCGTTATAGGACTGAAAGACTATCTTGCCCTGGTAGGGGCATATACTCCACACATCATCGAAATTCCGATATTCGGCAGGGATATTTTCTTTAATTGATTTTAATGACAGTTTTCCGTCGCGGCCAGGCACCATTTTCCCCATGTCATTATAAGCCCCTATATAGATCTCCCCCTTGTTATCGATATAAACCGATCTCGTAATGGAGAAATTGGGCAGCTTATACAGCTCCCAATGGACACCGTCAAAAACCAGCAATCCTTCGTTATTGGCGAAATACATGAATCCCTTTAGGTCCTGTGCAGCTGACCAGTTCTGTGTGCCAGCCTTGTATTCGTTCTTTGAGAAATTACGGATAAAAGGAGTTCCTATATCCTTGATCTGGGATAAGAGATGAACTTCAGAAATCAGCAGGATGATGACCAGTCCTGAAATTCTTTTTAACATGGATACTCCTTTGATTAACGGAACCTTATCATTAGCCAGTACGGGGAGGTGAAAGATAGGAAAATTTTTCAGGTTCTGAACTTACTCAGAAGGCAGTTTTTTCTTTCCCCCGAACCTTAAATTAATCCCCAATATGATCCTGAAATGCTCAAACGGCTGATCAGGATGTGAGAGGTTTGGGGAAAACAGGGCCTGAAACTGGAATTTAACCGGGTCCTGTCCAGCCCTGAACGTAAAGCCGGGTTCCAGGAGCCAGGAGAGACTGTTTTGATCGAGATCCCGTAGTTCTTCAAGCCGGTAATAAGTGCCGGCATAAGATAATTCCTTGAATTCTATTCTGCTCAGCCGTAACGAGAATGCTGCCTCAATATTTTCCATTCTTATTCCGATGTCAGGCTGGATGAAAAAGCTGGAAAATTTCATTTCGGCAGTGCCATCCTGAACCCAGCTTCCGCCGCCCCAATCCCAATCATTATATGCGAAAGTATGATGCTCACTTCCCTCTCCGTAGCCGGTATAAATTTCAAATATGCCGACATCCCTGAACGAAGTATAGAAACCGCCGAAACCTTCAAAATAGTTGTATTTTGAAAAATCCTCGTAATTATCTTTGGAATTGTTTTTCCCGCCAGTCATCAGGTTTGCACCCAGGGCTATGTGACCGGGAAGGGAAAATGCTGCCTGCATCTCGAAGTTCAGATTTTCAGTACCAAAGCTGAATGCCGGCAGGAATGAGAACTGACCTTTGTCGTTAAACATCGGAACAGTTGCCATATTGGGTGAATGGTACATATGAGGGTATGAACAGCCGCTGACCATAAGAAGGAGGGTCAGGACAGGCACAATAACGTGCCAGTTTACGATCCTGTAATTTGTTTTCATGGTCCCTTTAATTAAGTTGTTCACTGATCAGGATTTATTCTGTATATAAAGGTACGACAGATAACCTATTCAAGTCAAATTTATTTTTCCAGGCAATTGCATCAAAAGATCCTTTGTATTACTTTGTGCTGCCCTAATGGTTTAATATTTTAATTATGAAAATTTCAAATTTGATTAAGCAGGCAATAATCTTGATTCTTCCGATATTTTTATGCTCATGCACATTCTCCAAAAAGGCATGCCTGAGAATGCTTGTGGATTCGATGAAGGATCCTTATGATATTGTCATCGTTCCTGGTGTCCCCTTCGAGGACACTGCCTGGAGCAGAACGATGAAGGGAAGGATTTACTGGTCGAAGTACCTGTACGACAAGGGGATAACCAGGAATATTATGTATTCAGGATCGGCTGTCTATACGCCATATGTCGAAGGGGAGATAATGGCTCTTTATGCCTCGGCCCTGGGTATACCGGAGGAGAATATTTTTTCCGAGACATTGGCAGAGCATAGTACCGAAAATGTATACTATTCATATAAGAAGGCCAGAAAACTGGGCTTTGAGAGAATAGCCCTGGCGACTGATCAGTTCCAGGCGAAGATGCTGAAGCGGTTTACGAAGAAGATAGTAAGTCCCGATGCAGGGATCATTCCAATTGTCGCAGATACACTGGAAGCATTACAGCCTCTGATGGTTGATCCGGAGATCGATTATCAAAAGGCGTTTGTTAATAATTTCACACCACTCCCTGAGAGAGAAAATTTCCGGGAGAGGTTCCGGGGGACCAGAGGGCTGGATATAGATACCACAGTTTACAGGTAGAAGGATTGCTTCGTCATCACGCCCGGGCGAGGGCCCCGATCCGCGGATATCAACTTCGCAGAATAGATACTCTGTTACGAAAAACGACAAGAAGGCAGCGACATAAGGCTTGTCGGAGATCCTTATCAAAAACATAATGCCATTGGTCAAATCCGGATTTTCTGTCAAATACATATTTCAGACCGCAATTCGATAACGTAATGTTCATATAAACAGCAACTTAGGTTAATCACCTTCGCATGTCGGCCGTTAATCTCAGGAATCCCCTGTCAATAGCCATTCGTTTTTGACGAACGGCCTTCATATTCATGCAGACATATCCTTACTGTTTATATTCACCATAAATGCTTTGACAAACGAATTAGAGAACTGCTTGAAATGCCCGAATAGAGAGCGTTTGCGGTTTGCACAGGATACATACGGACAGTATCTTTAATCCATCAAAAAAAAGCAATTTGATGGAAAATTTTTCAATTACAGACAAGAGGGAAAAAACCAGGGAAAGAACGCACGGAACGCCTGTAAACAGTGAAAGGATCTCTCACAGGAGAAATGGTTTTAGTCCGGACATCCTGACCTTGATCTCCGAGGGCGGCTTCGACTTCTTCCGATATATTAAAAGTCTTGGAATGTCGAAGGAGAACAATCTGATCGTTCTCTCCTCAAAGCATCATTATTATTATGACGAGAGCGATCTCAAGAACGTAAGCGTGCTGGTAAACCTCAAGCAGCTGAACATGATAAAGCATCTGGACCTGTTTCTGAATTCACTTGTACGGCTTCTTCCCCAGGATACTAAATTCATCGGTTATTTCTCCGAGGAAATAGCTGAAAAGAAGAATTTATTTCATCCTGAAAGACTGATGAGGTTCATCAGCAGGTTCGAAAATTTCCTTGATTCCAGAACAGTGAACACCATGAACAGGAACGAGGTTTCCAGGATATTGGAAAGGAATGGTTTCAGCGTTGTCAATATGACAAGCATGAACGGCCATACATATTTCTATTCACAATACTCCCGAAAGGCTTCGGACTGGAATTGAGATCATTTTCGGGGTCAATCTCAGATGGAAAATAAAAAGCAGGAATTTCAAATAAGCATATTCAAAGTAAAATGAGAACATTCTATCAGGTCAAATCAGAGGAATTTGGCACAGTCGTTCTCAGAAGGAGGAAAATCGCAAAGGCATTGCGCTGGTGGCTGCGTGAAAAGGGTCATAAATGTGAGCATGCCCTGCTTCCTATGTCAGGTTGTAATAATATAATTGTCAATAATACCGGAAATGATAATGGGATTTACAAATCTGATAATTGAGCAGACACCCAAAACACCGAGTGTAGACCTTAACAAGTTTACCGGTGATCTCATTTTTTGCGGAAGATCGACTCCGGAAGATGCGTCAATGATATATGAACCCGTTCTGAACTGGGTGGAACAATACATTCATGCACCCAGACCTGTTACAAATGTACGTCTCAACCTGGACTATTTCAACACCACAACAGCATTATGGCTGTCAAAACTCCTTAAGCGGCTGGCAAATACCCAGGAACCTGATCATGTTTTAATATTGCATCTCTACTTGCCTGCAGATGAGTTTGATTCGCTGAGGGATTTCAACGATATCAGGGACGCTTTCATCCCAATTGCTGATATACTTCACGGAGACATTCATAACCTGGGGATCAAGCTGTACGGAAAAGATGAACAAGGTGAATCAATCAGGGAGACATTTGTTTTTTTCGAGGCTGAACAGTTGGTGAACATGGAAATTGCATAAAAAAATAGTTCGTGAATTGTATTTTAGTATAAAAAAAAGCGTAAATTTAAATAACATAGTCGGCATCCGCTTCGATAGTGTTGTATTTTGAATAAAACATAAAGGATATCAATAAACAAACTCAATAAATTCAAGTAAAAATCTCTAACTTATAATCTATGAAAACGAAAATTCCATTCGCACTAATTTCTGTCCTTTTTATTGCCCTTCTTTTTGCTTTTACAGGGTGCAAGAAAGAAGACAACGTCAACAAACTGGAGAAATCCTATTTTTCGGTTGAAAAAGGCACTTTCACAGATGCGGAAATTCCAGCTGCATCCGTTTCGCAATCAGCACCGGTTATAACTTCAATTTACGGGAATCCATCCATCCTGGAAGGCGGAAGCAATCCTATTTCCATCCTTTCGTCATCGACTTTCAAGGAAGTAATAATAGGTGTAGAGGATGTCAAGGGATATTATACAACTCCTGCAACAGGTTCAGCCGCGTCAGGAAATGGAACTGTCCTGCTCATTCTGTTGTTCAGCCAGACATTGGAGAGCGACATTTTTAACATCGTTGTTGCCTTGCGTGATGCACAAGGATTGGTCAGCGAACATGGCACAATAGAGGTAACCAAAATCGAAGCTGGCACAGGTAAGCTGCAGGTAAGCTGTTCATGGGACAAATTCAACGATGTAGATCTTCATCTCGTCGAACCAAATAGTGAGGAAATATACTATGGTAATGATTATTCAGAAAACGGCGGTGAACTGGATGTCGATTCAAATGCTGATTGTTATCTCGATTATATTAATAATGAAAATATTACATACAGTGAAGATGCAATAATCGAAAGCGGTAAATATATTGTCAGGGTGGATTTATATTCTAATTGCAATATTGCAACGAATACGAACTTTATTGTAACAACACGGTACAATGGGCAAATAATTACGCCGGCTACCGGTAAAAATCCATATAGCGGAAGCTTCGCGCCTGCTGATGAAGATGGCGGCGGATCAGGTGACGGCAGAGAAGTTATGACATTCAATATTGCCCCCGGCAAATCAGATGTCCCAGTGCAAAAAAAGCTGCAATTCGTATATCCTAAAGCTGAAAATAAACCAAAAGGCAGCTTAAGGTTTAAATGAGAATCTGAATAGCAAAAAGTTTTAAGCAGGGATTAATAAATATTCTGCCAAGAAAGCCTCCTGATATCATATCAGGGGGCTTTTTATTCTGTCTGATAATCATAGTTTTTATCGAAGACCCGGTTTACTGATAAAAAGGATCCTGATCGACAGGAAGAGTCACAATTCGCTTTTAATTCTTAAATTTGATAGCTGACCGATAATGAATGTCACTGAAACATTAACAATCAACCTTATATGAAAAAATATATGCTTCTCATTTTAATGTTTACATTGCTTTTCCCGTCATGCAAGGATGACGGCAGCGGCCCCTCAGACCCGGGCGACAAGAAAGGTCCGGAGATGACCTCCACCATGCCTGTCGATGCAGCTACAAGAGTTTCCGTGACAACTGGGATATTCGTCTACTATAACGAAAGTATAGTCCTGGATGACAGCTATGTGATAACAGTGAACGGACAGCCGGCAACAGCTGCTGCCTCGGGCAGCAAGCTGACAATAACCATAACTCTTGTCGCCGGGACCAAATACAGCATATCCATTTCTGACAAATCGGTAAAGGATGCAAGCAATAATTATGCTTCAGCCTTAAGCTTTTCATTTACAACCAAATACCCTCAGCCTTCTGACGGCAAATATGAAGCTGAATACGGATTATGGTCGACAGGAAACTCCGTTCTGACTGAGATTAACGGCTATTCGGGAAGCGGGTACATAGGTGGCTTTCATAATGCAACTGACTTTGTGACAATTGAGATGGAGAACATCACTGCAGGCAAGTATGACCTGCTGGTCGGATACTCAACGGCAAATTACGGCGGCAAGATCTGCAACGTGGATGTCAACGGTATCCAGGGAACTTTGGAGCTTTCCATTTCGACAGGCTTCTCGGAGAAGAAGTTTGCCACTGTTGTTCTGAAGACCGGAAACAATCTTGTTAAGATAATTCCCAACTGGACCTGGTTCCTGATCGATTATGTAAAGATCATTCCCAACCCAGCATCAGATGCTCCCTTCAACATCGATGCCAGCCTGGTAACGCCTTCACCTTCATCACAGGCTGTCAAGCTGTATAATTTCCTGAAAACCAACTTTATGACCAATATTATTTCAGGAACCATGGCTGCCCACAGCACAAACATCAATGAAGCTCAATGGGTGTACGACAATACTGGAAAATGGCCGGCGCTGACCTGCTTCGACTTTATCGACCATCCCATTCCGAATTCCGGAAGTGTACAATACAATGCACCTTTCAATCTTGGGAAGGCATGGTGGAACAATAACGGGATCGTAGCCCTGATGTGGCACTGGCGCGATCCTCTCTCGAAGGACGGGGCATTCTATACTGCGAATACGACATTCGATGTATCGAAAATAACCAATACTTCCTCACAGGAATATATTGAAATGGTAAAGGATATCGATACGATTGCACAATACCTGAAGGATTTCAGGGATGCAGGCATACCCGTGATCTGGCGTCCCCTGCATGAAGCCGCCGGCGGCTGGTTCTGGTGGGGAGCCAAAGGAGCCGCACCCTGCAAGGCACTTTGGCAGCTTATGTATGACCGTATGGTCAATTATCATGGCCTCAATAATCTTATCTGGGTCTGGACCACCAATACCAATGCAGATGCACTCGATTGGTATCCCGGGCATAATTATGTCGATATTATTGGCATGGACATTTATCCGGGCGAGAACCAGCATGCGTCGCAATATTTTGAATTCTACCGGGTTAAGGAGAAGTTCGAAGGCAGGAAGATCATCAGCACTTTCGGAGTGCGGATCAATACCCGATCCGGCGCAGATGAAGCAATACGGTGATGTTTGGTCGTGGTTCATGCCCTGGAACGGTGATTTTACCCGCTCCGATACACATAACGGGTCAACTGGTGGAAAAAGGTCTTTGGATACAGCTATGTGATCACCAGGGACAAGATGCCTGATCTGCACTGATAGAACCGGAAATTCCGGCCACAAAAGGGTATTTAAATTTCAATTATCTAAATAATTTAACCACTGTTTTTATTATTTTAGCCGGCTACATATTATCCGGCTTTTTATGACCAACAGGATCTTCTTGCTGCCATATTTTCTTCTAATTTCCATGTTATTCTTTTCTTGCAGCGATAATGATGTACAGGACATAAAAAACAGTGAAAATCTGCCGAGGACTATATCATTTTCCGGATTCGAATGGATTGCAGAGGGTTCCGGTTCTTCAAGAATAAATCCGGGACAAAATTATTTTTCCGCTTCGGAAGAAAATGTCTGGGTAGACAAAAAGGGCAATCTTCATTTAAAAATTACATACAGAAACGGAGTCTGGCATTGCGCTAAAGTAACCCTGAAGGAATCATTTGGCTTTAAAAGGTATGTATTCAACACTTCCTCACGGGTCGATAAACTTGACAAGAATGTTGTTGGCGGCCTTTTTGCATACGTTGATGACTCAAATGAAATTGACATAGAGTTCTCCAAATGGGGTGCTGAAGGAAATATGAACTCTCAGTTTGCGGTTCAGCCGGCACATCAGGAAGGTAATATTTACAGATACAATCTGAATCTGAAAGGGAAGAATTCGACACACGTCATAGACTGGAAGAAAGACCTGATTGATTTTGCGAGCTACCGCGGACACTCTGCAACAAGGCCAAAACCAGGAAAGGTAATCAGTGAATGGACCTACACCGGGAATTCTATTCCTCATGAAGGCGGAGAGAAAATAATGATCAATCTCTGGCTCTTTAGGGGACAGCCGCCCTCTGATAACGAGGAAGCGGAAATGATTATAAAAGCATTCGGGATCTATTGAAAACTCCGCCAACCGGAATGTCATTCAACTTTCCGGATGAACATAAACACTCTCAACTTGTTTTATATAATGAATTACGGTTCTTTTGACCCTATTTGACCTAAATTGGAATTATATAATCACTTTAATTTCGTATAAGACATGGTCTCAATTACAAATTTATTTAAGCTGGAACGCAGTTTAAGTAAGTCTCTGAGAAAAACCGGGAGCAGGAACTTCCGTATTCCTTTAATCGGGGAAGAAGCGCCATCATTTACTGCTGAATCAACAACAGGAACGATCAATTTCCCGTCCGATTATGGCAGGAACTGGAAGATAATTCTTAGTCATCCGGCGGACTTTACTCCTGTTTGCTCAACAGAATTAATTGAACTGGCAAACCTTCAGAGCGAATTCGAAGAGCTTGGCGTCAGGTTATTGGTTGTTTCCACAGACCCCCTCGAAACACATAAACAATGGCAGAAAGCCCTGGAAAAGATTGATTATAAAAACTATCCCCGGCAGAAAATTAATTTTCCGATAGTGGATGATACCAGCCTGGTAATTGCAAAGCGATATGGGATGATCCATCTGGAATCAGACAGCAACCGCGATGTAAGGGGCGTATTCATTATCGATCCCGACGACAAAATCAGGGCAGAATACTTTTACCCGCAGGAGGTTGGGAGAAACATGAATGAGATTATCAGAACAATTATTGCCCTTCAGACAACTGACAGAAACAAGGTGATGACACCTGCCAACTGGAAGACAGGGCATGATGTACTGGTTCCATTTCCCCTGAAGGCAGATATGTCACTGATGAATAATAAATCAGGAGAATATTACCAGCTTTCATGGTTCATGATATTTAAAAAATCGATTAACGGAAACCTGAAATAAGAAATCCGGACAACTCAATAAGTTCCACCAGGTTTAAAGTATACCAATCTTAAGAAGCAGGGGTAATTTTAAAGTTCCTGTGGCTTGTCGTGTTTGATTAAGGTATTATTGTCAAGCTCCCTGAAGGCTTCATTCAGTTCTTTAATGGTGTTCATGACTATAGGTCCGCCCAATGCAACCGTTTCCTTAAGCGGCCTGGCAGATTACGCTAAATATATTTATATTTAACTTTTGTTGTGAAAATTACTCAACAAGGTGAAATATAAACCAACCCGCATCAGAAATATATATCCTGTTGAATCACCGTGTAAAAAGACGATGTATAATTCTCTTGCCGATGCAAAAGAATCGATAGACTATCTTCAGAAGAATAAAGGCACACGAGACTTGTCAGCATATAAATGTTCCGTATGCGGTTTCTGGCATCTGACAAGCAAATGATCAATAACTAAAAGAAATGATAAAAAGATTTTTATTTAAATCAATCATCCTGTCTATTTTCAGTTTATGCGCATTAACCATAACCGACGGTCAGATAAGTCCGACGGCAAGTCCCGGAAAGAGTGAATGGGTTTACTTAAAATCAAATGGTAAGCTTGCATATAAGACAACAGAAAGAGGAGACCGGATAATGGATTTTTCCCATGCGGGCTATATGGGAGGAGGAGTAGCTCTGCCTGTCGTTCCGGTAAAAATCACTGTAACTCCTTCCGGATTAGATGATACCGAGAACATTCAGGCAGCAGTTAACAAGGTCTCAGCCATGCCCCTGGAAGGAAAATTCCGTGGTGCTGTTTTGCTGGCACCGGGAACATATACTATTTCAAAAACTATCACTGTCGCGGCTAGTGGTGTAGTAATCAGGGGGAGCGGCAACGGTATAAATATTGATGTGAAAAGTACCATTAACCTGACAGGAAAACCTTTCAATGCCATTACAATAAGGGCAGCTGCAAAAGATCAGAATGCTTCAGTATCCGGCGCAAATTATCCCGAAGTAAAAACAATAATTACCGATAGTTATGTGCCCTCAGGCGCATCAGAATTTAATGTGGCAGATGCCGGTAAATTTGCTTCAGACGATATTATTCAGATTCAGAAACCTGTCACTGTCAGATGGATAGAATTCATGCAGATGCACAATCTTGTGCGTGACGGCAAGCCTCAGACATGGATCAGGGAAGGAACTAAACTAATAACAGAGAGACAGATAAAGAAGATTACGGGTAACAGGATAATGCTGGATGTCTCATTATCAGATTCTTTCGATTCTGATTTTTTCTCCCAGGAGGGTATTACTGTTGTGAAAATAACTCAGACGGGAAGACTGAGACAATCCGGCGTTGAAAATCTACAGATAGTCTCACCTCCTCAGCCTATTTCTCATTCAGAGCCTCATTTCACAGCATTAAGAATTACCGGTGAAGATTGCTGGGCAAAAAATATTCTCATAGAAGAGACTATGAACAGTGTAGGAGTCGGAGGGAAGAGAATTACGATTGAAAATGTGATTGTAAAAAGAAAAGCCCTCCACCAGGGATCTTCCCGTCCGGCAGAATTTGCTCCCAACGGAAGCCAGGTATTAATTGATCGCTGCAAAGTAATTGCTGATAATGTATGGTTTGTGGCAACAGGAAGCGGTCAGGCTGGCCCCATAGTAATTCTGAACTGTGAATTTATAGGTGATCAGAGAGCTGAGTCTCATCAGAGATGGTCGACAGGAATGCTCTATGATAACGTAAAGGCTGAGAATGGAGGAATAGATTTCAGGAACCGAGGCTCGATGGGATCGGGACATGGATGGTCTATGGGCTGGGGAGTAGCATGGAATTGTACGGCTAAAGATTATGTGATCCAGGATCCTCCGGGTGCATGTAACTGGATGATAGGGTGCCTTGGAGAGAGCAAGCTTATGCCCAGGCCTTTTGACAAGGAGCCGGTACTGAAGGAAGGCATTAAGGATTCGCCTGGTGTTCATGTTTCTCCGCAGAGTCTTTACCTGGCTCAGCTGGAAGAAAGACTCGGTGTGCAGGCATTGAAAAATACAGGATACAGATGAAGCACAAAAGGATAAAGATATTTTACCTTTTAAATGAATATATTTTAGCCTGACCATATATGTCCAAACAGTAATAAAAGCAGAAAAATGAAAAAATTAACGAGAAGAGAATTCATCAGTAAAAGCGCACTGGCAATAGGATCGGCCGTCGCCGCTTCTCAGATCCCGCTAAACCTTAATGCTGCTACCGGTTCCTAAGAAAGTTAAAATGCCTCTTGGATTCCAGGTGTGGACTTTACGGGACCAGCTTGTAAAGGATTTTCCCGGTACATTGAAAATGATGGCCGGACTGGGTTATAAAAGCCTTGAAATGTGCTCTCCCCCCGGATATGAATCTTCAGGCTTCGGTCCACTTATGAAATTGAAAGCCAAAGAGATGAAGCAGATAATCAATGATGCCGGACTCATATGCGAAAGCACCCATTACGGTATGGGTGAGTTCAGGGATCATCTCGGGGAGCGGATTGAATTTGCACTGGAATCGGGTCAGAAACAGATGATCCTTTCCAGCTTCTCGCTGCCCAAAGATGCAACATCTGGATGGCTGGCTGAAAGCTGCAGACGAGCTGAATGAAATGGGAGCAGAGACAAAAAAGGCCGGGATCCAGATGGGCTTCCACAACCATAACATGGAATTCGCAAAAATTGGCGATACACTGATATATGATGCCCTGATGAACAGGTTTGATCCCGATCTGGTCAAGATGCAATTCCAGGTGGCAGTCATCGAGCTTGGCTATAAGGCATCAGAATATTTCACCAGATACCCGGGAAGGTTCATTTCCGCGCACCTGGCTGACTGGTCTCCGGATCAGAAGAAAGCTGTGCCGGCAGGGCAGGGAATAGTTGACTGGAAGGAACTTTTTGCCTGTGCGAAAACAGGAGGCGTGAAGAATATTTTCGTGGAAATGGATCCGTCGACTTTCAGGGAGAGCGCAGATTATATTCACAATTTAACCTGGTAATTCCAATAAAATGAAAAATCAGAAAAAAATAAACCGTCGTGAATTTCTGGGAACAGCTGCTGCTGCCTCCCTTGCTTTTACCGTTGTACCAAGACAAGTAATCGGAGGTCCCGGTTTTGTGGCTCCAAGCGACAAGATAACACTGGGATATATCGGATGCGGCACTCAGGGATTAAGGGAGATGGCCTCCCTTTTGCCTAATCCTGCAATCCAGATTGTCGCCGTATGTGATCCCAACAAATACACTACAGATTATGTCGACTGGTCACTGAATGGCATCCGCGACAGCATAAGGTCAGCATTGGGAAATAACTCATGGGGCGAAAGCATTAAAGGTATTCCCGGTGGAAGGGATATCGGACAGGAGCTTGTCCAGAAGTATTATGGGAAATCGAAAGATTCAGGAACCTATAAAGGATGTGCTTCTTACGAGGATTTCCGTGAACTGCTGGAAAAGGAAAGGGACCTCAACGCGATAAAGATCATGACTCCTGATCATCTCCATGCGGCAGTTGCAATTGCATCAATGAAAAAAGGGAAGCATGTCGTTACTCATAAACCGATTGCAAACCGGATGAATGAGGCACGTCTTACGATCGATACGGCAAGAAAAACAAATCAGGTCACTCATCTGCTTGCATGGAGCAAAAGGCCTGAGTATGATCTGATTAAAAAATGGATCGATGAAGGCAGGATAGGCAATCTTAAGGAAATCCATAACTGGTCGAACAGGCCTGTATGGCCGCAATGGCAGGCAAATCCTGCAGATCAGCCACCAGTCCCTGATGGCTTTAACTGGGATCTGTGGCTCGGTCCGGTTCCTGACAGGCCATATCATCCCAACTACACTCACGCTGTTTTTCGCGGCTGGTACGACTTTGGCGCCGGGAGCATAGCCGATATGGGGCACTACAGTCTTTTCCCTCTTTTTCTGACGCTTGGAATAAGCTCTCCGGCTGTCAGCGCTGAATCATTTGCAACGACAACCTGTACTCTGCGAAATAATGTTGCAGTCGGGGTGAAGAATGATGTGGCGTTCCCATTATCATGCATCATTCGCTTCAGGTTTCCGGAAATGCCAACCCTGAAACCATTCGATCTTTTCTGGTATGATGGAGGCATTAAGCCAGCCACTCCTGATGAGGTGATTGCCGAAGGAGGATCGCTCGAAAGGGAAGGATTGATGTTTGTCGGTGAGAAGGGGAGGATAATCGGCCAGTTCAGGGGAGAAAAACCGGTGCTTTACATCGATGGCAAAAGAATTACTGCTGAAGAACCGGTTGCCAATGACGGAGATCAGGATAACAGGGATGTCTGGATAACTGCAATGAAAAACAATACCCAGTCCCCGGGGAGCTTCCTGTATGCAGGACCAGTTACCGAGACTATTTTGCTGGGAGCAGTTGCCCTTCGGGCAGGAAGACGCGTCGAATATAATCCTGTAAGTATGCAGATCACCAATTACTCTGATGCAAACCGGTACCTTACAAGAGAATACCGGAAAGGGATGGGAGCTCTGAAAGCTGGCACTATTATAGAAATAGTTATTTACTCTTAAGGTAATGCAGGTCAATTGTTCGCTGAGACCGGCCGTTTGTTTGTTCCGTTAACGTTAACTGAAAATTGGAAATGATCGTATGCATCAATTCTATGATGCTGCAGGTCATTTATATGGATTCAGGATGACGTTAACATCTGAACTTTAAGATAAAGTAATAACTAATTTAAAAAGAAAAGCCATGAAAAGGATCATTTTAATTGCAGGATTAATCTTTGCCTTGTGCCTGAGCTCATATGCCAGGAAATTTGTCTCCGGCAGGAACAACACATACACCGCTGGGCAAATACAAGATTGAAGTGGACGATAATTATATTAAGGTAAACGGATTACAGCACAGACCTTATGTTATATCGTTCGAAAACACCGCGATGGAGGTCAGGGTAGCCGTTACTATGGAAAAAGGATGCAGGAAGTATTATGTGCTTTCAGACAACCTTTCGCTTCAGTATGTGAGCAACAGGCATTATTTTGGAGTGGAATTGCTTGATAAGGAACTCGAGAAAGATGGTTTCAGGACTTCTGACCAGGCTCTTAACCGGGCAGAATATTTTCATCAGAAAGCCCTGACCACAGGTGAAAGATGGAGACGCGACAAAACTGCTCTTATCGCAGCTTTCTATCCAAAGCTTCTGAATAATACGGAAAATGTTCTTGCTGTAAAATAAGAACGGAATACGCGGGAGATTGATTTCAGAAGACTGGGCGAAGATTAAACAGTATGCCATTGCCGCAGGGATTTTTCAGATTCTCTGCGGCATTTGGTTTTATACACCTTTGCATTAAGTGGTTTGTCTTCTCTTTTATTATTGAAATATTTAGACTAATTTGCTATTTCATGTAAACCTTATTCTGAAACGGATTACTATGAAAAGATTTCCGGTTACACTGTTTGCTTTTATTATGCTGCAGTCTTTTGCCCTTGCACAGCCCGTCAAATACCTGCTGCATGATAACTGGAAAGCGAAAAGAGCTTCTGACGTTACGCAGGACGGAACGGAAATAACCGCCGCTGCATATAAACCTGTCGGCTGGATTGATGCCATTGTTCCCGGGACCATTCTGACAACCCTTTTACACAATAATCAGATCCCTGATCCATTCTTCGGGATGAATAATAATCTTATTCCTGACGTGTATGATACCGGAAGGGATTATTATACATATTGGTTCTATAATGAATTTGAGACACCAGAGATCAGGGATGGCCAGGAGGTCTGGCTTAATTTCAGGGGGATAAATTATTTTGCGGATATATTCCTGAATGGCAAAAGGGTAAATACGAAAACACACCAGGGAATGTACCTCAGGGAAAAGTATCTGATCACCCCTTATCTGAATAAAGGGAAAACCAATAAGCTGGCTGTATGGGTATCCCCACCTGATCCAGTCGGAAATGCATATACGGGACAAGGCGGCGACGGGACTATAGGTCGTAATGTGACCATGCAGTGCACGGCAGGCTGGGACTGGATCTGTCCAGTCCGCGATAGAAATACCGGCATCTGGGATCAGGTCTGTCTGGAAATAACCGGATCCGTCGACATCAGGAATCCATACATTGAAACAAGGGTCCCGGGCATAAGGGTCCCGGGTAAAAAACAGGATCCGGCATATGTCAGGCCTTCAGTCGATCTGAAAAATGCATCATCCGGAATGGTGCAGGGGACTTTAAACCTTGAATTCGAAGGACGTAAAAGTTTATTGAAAGTAAGTCTTGGTCCATGGGAGGAAAAGACTGTACAATTGCCCGAAATAAAAGTTGAAAATCCTCTCTTGTGGTGGCCCAATGGGATGGGAGATCATCCTTTATACAACATCGTGATTGATTTTATTTCACAGGACGGTATGAAGATGGACTCGGAGAGGGTCGCTTTCGGTATAAGGGAAACTGCTAATTACTTTGATGAAAAGATCAGGTCCAGGGTATTTACTGTAAACGGGCAGAAAGTATTTATCAAGGGAGGCAACTGGATCGCTTCAGACGCGTTGCTTCGATTATCGAAAGAGCGGTACGCAGCAGAAGTGCGAATGCATGCCGAAATGAATATGAACATGATCAGGATCTGGGGAGGAGGACTGACCGAAAGACCCGAATTCTACGATGCATGTGACAGATATGGCATATTGGTATGGCAGGATCTTTGGATATCAGGCGATTGCAACGGAGAATGGAATGATCCGACAAAAAAAGAAACTCAGGCCAGGAGAAAAGCTTATCCAGACAATCATGATCTGTTTCTCGAATCGGTTATCGATCAGGTCAGGATGCTGAGAAATCACCCAAGCCTTTATCTTTGGTGCGGAGGAAATGAAACATTGCCGCCTCCTGACATCCTGAAGGCTTTGGAAGATGACATTTTTCCACGTTTCGATCCCAAAAGATATTTCCTTGAGATGTCTACATCCTCAAAACTTATGACAAATACCATAGGCGGAGTCGGAGACGGACCTTACGGGATCAGGGAACCGGAAAAGATTTTCACGGAAAGGTCATTTCCATTTAATCCCGAGACAGGTTCGATAGGAATTCCGAATTACGACGGATTAAAGAAAATAATTCCCGAAGATGAAATGGTGCCCCCTCAATCCAGAGTGGCCAAATCCTGGTTATATCATAAGTATCTGCCGCTTCTCGACTTCCCCGACCGTTATGGTAAAGTGAAGGACATCCGTGATTTTTGCCTGAAGGCCCAGATTGTCAGCTATGAGCAGTACCGGGCACTTCAGGAAGGATTCAATTATAAAATGTGGGACTGGTACGCCGGAATGCTTGTTTGGAAAAATCAGAATCCATGGACAGCGCTCAGGGGATTCTTCTATGATTATTACCTGGATTACACTGGCGGCTATTTTGGATATAAGCACGGCGCAATGCCTGTTCATATTCAGCTTAACTTAAATGATTCGGTAGTATGTGTTGTTAACCAGACCGCTGAAAAGTTAATCGGCATCAATTCGATAATCAGGTTATATGATTTGCATGGCAAACTTCTTTCTGAACAGAAAAACCCTGTTGATCTGGATCCGCATGATGTGATATTATTGAACAAGGTTATTCTGCCAAAGGGCAACGGTGAAGTTTACTTTCTAAGGCTGCAGCTGACTGACAGGGATAAGATGCTGGATGAGAATTTGTACTGGCTTTCGAACAAGCTGCATTCATATGAAAAACTAAATGACCTTGGAAAGGTGACTGTTAAGACTGCAATTAAAAAGAGCGATGAAAATCACTCAGTCGTCGTAATTTCAAATCCCGGTGATGAAACGGCATTTTTCATACGGTTAAAGGTAGTGAATGAAAGGAATGAGCTGGTTTTACCCTCTTTTCTGACCGATAACTACTTCACATTATTGCCGGGTGATGAAAAACAGATTGGACTTGATCTTGGTGAAAGCAGTAAACAGGGCAACCAGGCTGAATTCAGGCTGGTAGTCGAAGGATGGAATATGCTTCCGGCAGAAATAAAATTCTGAAAGATCTTTAAAAACCCGGGTCTGTAAGTTTTTACTTTATTTCGCGTCGCTACTGTTTGACCAGTTCCACCCTCCTGTTCTTGGCCTTTCCTTCCTCTGTATCATTCGATGCTACCGGTGCCAGGGATGCAACACCATATGATTTCAATCGCGCTGCAGCAATCCCGTACTTTGTGACAAGTGAATTAACGACAGCATCCGCACGCTCTTTAGAGAGTTTCATGTTTGAATCGATAGTGCCCACATTGTCTGTATGACCAACGACAAACAGCTTAAGGGACTCGTTGGTTTTGAGGAGTTTGGATATCTGGGCTATTGCCGTATCGGATTCAGGTTTTATCTCTGCCTTCCCGGTGTCGAAATAAATGCCATAAACTGAGACATGGCCGGTACTGTTAATGTCATTTCCCATCGCTTCTGCGTCTGCAACTATCTCCTGCTTCATAATCTCCCTTTCCACTATACTCAGCCGGTACATGCTGCCACTATAGCATCTGACCTCGATCCATGTCTCCTTGCCATCCTTTTGAACCACGATAGTAGTGAATCTGCTGAAGTTATCATCAAGTATAACCTTTCCTCCAATCTTTTTCAGAGCATCCTGTACGTTTCTCCTGATTTTCAATTCTCCTGGCTCTGGAACGCCACTGTTCAATTTGTATAATATACTGTATTTATGACCCTCAATGATTACAGGCTTCTTGTCGCCACCTATGAATTTATAGTTATCGAAATCGGCTTCTTTATATTCTGATATCCAGAAGTCAGGCATTCTCGATAGGAGGGGATGATCCTTGGCACCTTTGATATCCTGCTGGATGGTACCCGGAAGAGCTTCTCCTGACATCAGGAAGAACAGGCTGAAGATGGCTAAAGTTACTTTTTTCATGTTTTTAATTGTTTCTTAAAATATTTACTTTTCGATGCTGTTG
Source organism: uncultured Bacteroidota bacterium (assembly GCA_963772715.1). Lineage (GTDB taxonomy): Bacteria > Bacteroidota > Bacteroidia > Bacteroidales > VadinHA17 > LD21. The sequence continues at coordinate 40,850 of CAVYYM010000031.1, read as the reverse complement.
GTTTTAAATACAGCAACGCTTATAGATCAAATCTACAAAAAGTCAGACAGAAATTATCATAATGAAAAAACATTTCACTGATATTCTTAAACTGGCATTGTCGGCTTCCCATTAATTCTGTATTAAATTTGAATTTGAATTTTGCTTTAGTTAATTTTGATAAAAAGAGTCTCATCAATTGTAAGGAACCATAAGTCCTAAATAAAACTTGAAATCATGAAATCAACCAATCAGGCTAAAGTTCTGCCAATCCTGCATGGATTATGATTGGTCTATGATATAAACAGAAGATTATGAAAAGGATTTTATCCATTATAGTTACAATTCTGATCATGGCTGACGGATATAGCCAAACAACAGCTGAGGAGTATTTTAATCAACCCGTTCTATTTCAAGATCTTAACAAACAATACTCCATGGAATGGCACCTCAGCCTCGAATCCGTCAGCAAATTCACCGAGATCGATCTGACGCCAGAGATCCCGGACTTTATGTGAACCGGAAATATTCAGGTCGGACCAGTCGAGTCTGATCCTTGTCAGGCTGTTGCCATCACCCCAGTTAAATGATTCAACTGGTGATTTTCCACCGGTGCAAAATATACCCACGGCTATGGATCCATCTTCAAGGGGTTTCGACCAGATCTCAATACCTGCCTCCTGTTTTACAGGCATTGCCTGTCTGCCAAGAGGATCCTGATTTACTTCCAGAACCTCATCATTGGTCAGCAGGCTAAGTGTAAACTCATCCATCTGGCTCATATCGCATCCGATAAGAAGAGGTGAGGCCAGAAGGCTCCAGAGCGTTATATGTGTATACTGTTCATCTGCGGTAAGTCGCGAAGGATGAAGACTGGGACCCCAGCCGACCTTGCCGACAACCAGCATATCCGGATCGTTCCAGTGTCCCGGGCCGGCATATGCTGATGACTTATCCTGTGAAAACCCAATTCGCGACATGCTGCCCCATGTATCTGTAATATCGCCGGTTGTTCTCCAGAGGTTTCCTCCTGTCTCTTCTCCCCATTTCCACACGTCGCCCATACCATACTGGCAGAGACTGAAAACTATATCGCGCCTGCTCTTGTTCAGCATCTCCCTCATTAGCTTATAAGGCTTCTGCATTCCTGCCAGGTCGGGTTTTGGTTCAATCTGGCTGTAGGAGCACCAGTCATATTTAATATAATCGACTCCCCATCTCTCCCATGTCATTACATCCTGCAATTCATGTTTGTAGGAACCCAGGTAGCCACCGCAGGTTCTAGGACCGGGAGATGAATATATTCCGAGTTTCAATCCGTATGCATGCAAATAATCTCCGACAGATTTCATGTCAGGAAACTTTTCATTTGCCAGCAGCTCGCCATCGGCTTTTCTTGCCGGTGCTTCCCATCCGTCGTCAATATTTATGTATGTCCAGCCATGATCAGCCAGCCCCGAACTGACCATAGCATCTCCTGCCGCTTTTACCTTTTCCTGATCGACGCTCAAACCCCAGCAGTTCCATGAATTCCAGCCCAGAGGAGGAGTAAGTGCCAAGCCCTCACCTGTAACTATTTTAAGATTACTTTCAGCAAGGCCCAGACTGTTCCTGGCTGATATCTTTACGATATATTCCCCTTTTGCAGGAGCAGTTCCCGAAATGACCATTGTTTCAGAGTTAAATGCAAGTGAGGGAGGAAGATTTTCAAGAGTCACCCCGACCGGTTGTTTGTCCTGTCACTGCGACACGATAAATGAAAGGTTTCCCGGGAGTAGCTCCGGTTACCCTGGAGCCATTGATCCTGGGATTATCGGACACTTTTGGGGTAAGTATGTAGCTTGTGTCATCCGTAAAACTGACCGGTACCGGAACCACTCCCTTATAAGTAATAATCGGGTCTACCCAGTCAGCATGGTCATAGTTAATGTTATCGCCCCCGTCCGAAACGTAAAGAGCAAGCTTTCTGATGTTCTTCAGGCTTACCTTCACCATCGAAACGGAATCACCCTTATGGACGATTCCGCTCTGCCAGAGTATTTTCTTATCGCCCATTACAAAAAACTCGATGGTTGCATCATTACCGCTTTCGTCGTCCACTCCGGCACCTGCACTGAACTCTGAAGCTTTTCCATCAAGGGCTATCATGTACTTGCTTACGGCATGGGTACCTATACCTTTTTCAAATATTTTCCCTGCAATTTTTAGAGGATTTCCATCGACACTTTTCCCTGTATTTACTTTTCGCCATCCTGTTGTCATCGATGAAAGATCCATTTCATCGACATTTATCCTTTTTACCTGTGTGTTGCATGAAAAAAGGAAAATGGGCAGAATCGAAAGAACTAATAGTTTTCGTGTCATTACGGTAAGGTTTAAGAGTTAAGGGAATCAAAGTTAGCGATAGGGGTCCGTGTCTTTGGCATTTCAGTCATAGCTGAAAGATGTATTGATTATTTTCTTGAATTCCGGCAGGTTCCACAAAGGTTTCCAGGCAGGATCCAAAAGAAGCAATTTTGCAGAAAGCCGGGAAGGAACAGCCAATAATAATTTAATCTGTTCCATAGCTTGTTCATATTCACCAGCCATTACATATATCCTGGCCAAGTCTTCAACCCTGGCGACGCCTCTGTAAGCCTCTTTTTCAATTGGCATTAGTTCCACTGCCCTCTTGCCCGCTTAATTGCTTCTTCTTTTTGTCCCAGGCCGGCCTACGCAATTCCTTTTGCGCTATATAACCTTGGATCGTCAGGATTTCTCATAACTCTTGATTCAAGAGTAATACATGGCTGAATCAAAATATGGTACGCCTCTTCCGGCATGTTCATCAGATCATAAACTCTTGCATAAAGCAAAGATTTCAAGTTTACATATAAACTGGTCATAAATAAAATCATATATCATTTGAGGATATATAGATAAGGCTTTCATTATCATTGCATCATAAATATCCAGCAGAAAATTTAATTCATTATTATTGGATTGGATTACACTCATTGATACTGAAAAGCTTCATCAATTGTTTCCCTGGCCTGAACTGTATTTCCCTTGCCATTTCAGGTATATAAACCACTTTTGCCAGATAGCCTCAATGAAAGTAGGATTGATCTGAAAGGCTTTGTTGAAATACTTTCAGCCTTCTGATATTCTTTTAATAAAGAAGCTGTTTCTGCCAAATTGTGAAGATTACCGTCGGTGAACCGTGGATCAAGCTCATAAGCTTTCAAATAATCTTTCTTCTGACTAATTCCCATTCTCCTGCCCGACGGTAAACATTAGCCCTTTGTATATAAACATTCGGAATTATTACTTAGCCGTTCTGTGCTATCAGTAATTTCCTCCAGCCTTTGATAATTAAGAAAACCCATATAATAATATGTTCCAATTGCTAAATGTGCTTCAGGCAGATCAGGATCAATCCTGAAAGCCGCATCAATTGCCTGTTTGCTCTTTATTAATCTGTCAGCACTTATATCATAATAAAACCAGTGCAATTGTAAGTAACACTGTGCAAGTCTTAACATAAGCAAGGGCAAAATTCGGATCCAGTTCAATTGCTTTTGCAATACATTTTAATCGCAATTTCAAAATTCTGCTTTTCAAACTTCGCAAATAATAATCATTGCCCTTCAGGTAATAATTATATGCTTCAGGATTTGCAGTTGGCTTTTTATCAATCTGTATTATTTCTTCAGGTGATAAAACGGTTTTTAGCTCTCTGCTACCTGCTCTGGCAATCTCGCTCTGTATGGTCATAATATCTTGCCAGTTCCCTCAAAAGATCTCCCCCACAGAGGGATATCCGTACTTAGCATTTATGAGCTGAACCCTTATTTTGATTTTATTCTCATGTCTTTGGACACTCCCTCCGATCAGATAATTCACATTAAGCTCCTCGCCGATTTCAGGACTGGTTTTTATTGTACCCTTATACTGCATTACAGAATTTCTGGAACGTACTACAAATTCGTTTACTTTATAAAGCTGCATATATGATCTCGTCTGTCATTGCATCACCCAAACCAGGAATGTTCTTCATCATCGCTCATGTTTTCGAATGGTAACACAGCAATTGTTTTTTCAACTGTTTCAGAGGATTTAAATAGCTGAGGAACAAAGAAATACCCAATAACTATCAATGCCAGCATTAAAAACGATCCTAAAATGATTTTTAGTTTCAGATTGCTTTTTATACCAGGCTTTGATTCAGTAATTTTCCTTGAAATTTCTCTATCCGGCTGATCATTTTTCTTAATGCTGAAATAATCTCTTTTACAGCATTTGCCACTTTATTGATCTGATCGCGGTAGTAAGTTTTATTGAGATTGTTATGCGGGTGATCTTCATTCGCCCTTAAGGGTCTGTTTACCCCTGCTGATCTGTAAATGAACTCTATAGAGCGAAGATCCTCCCAGTTCATTTTCAAGGAGTGATTTATCATCATGGTCAATGTCATGAATCTTAACCGGCAATATCCTGCTTGCAACATTTCCACTTGAAAGCCTTATATCTCTTCCGAATTGATCTTCTCTTGCCATTTTGTTAAAAGCACAGAATTCATGCTGCCAGGCAAAGCTTTTAGGATCGCAATAGGTTTGTGAGATTATCGGGATAAAAACCAGACATTTGAGTTTCTCTTTCAGGGAGGCATTTACATCATGCGTTTCTAACAGTCCATCATGCGGATTGATATCAAAATAAACACTTATCTCTTCCTTAAAAGTAGCCTCAAGTTCCTTCCTGAGGTTATCAACAAACTCAGTTACCCAGCCATCGTATCTGTTATCTTTCTGACGGTAACTTATGAAAATATCGTATTCAAAACCTGAGATAAGGCTTGACATATCAGAGACGGGAATATATACGGTCGAAATATAAAATAAAAAATCGAGAGCAAATATTTATTTGATTGTTAATTGTTTAACAGTGAGTTTATCTCTTTTAGATTAAAATATTTATTGAAAGAGTCGAAACACCGGATATATACATTACTTCTCAAAACATTCTGAGTTGCCTTATGACCCGAAAAAATTGACTTTGGCTTGCAAAAGGCATAACTTTGTGATAAAAGAAATTTATGCCATTGGTTAATCTCACAGTCATTTTAATCAATTCATTAGAAGCAGCATTTTATAGCGTTTGCAATTCTTTAAAATGACCGGATCTTGTTCGCGATCTTTTAAATATGGTTGTATATGTATTTTATTACTTAAAGATATTAACCATGAAAACAAAGTTGATAAGTCGAATCTGGTTCATTCTCTTTCCCGTATTGCTTATATCATGCGAGAAAGATGAAACAGCAGTTCAGAGTCCTGAGCTTGAAGGCGGTTTTCTTTCATTCTCAACAAATGGACAGACAATACTATCCACTGCTATAAAAAGTAATCAGAAGCAGGTGAAACTTGAGGTTGAGTCTGATGTGGATCTTACAAAGTTGGTTCCCCGGTTTGAGGTACCCACAGGTATTTCTGTTTTTTTAAACGGTGTGGAACAGGTTTCCGGAAGCTCGGCAGCCGATTTCTCCAGGACGGTTACTTACGAGCTGAAAGATATAAGTAATCGGAAGGCTGAATGGAATGTAACGGCAGTACCGGTAAGCAAAAGGATTGTCATTGATGCTTCGCACGACGGTGGCGTATGGTGGTACCCACAATCAACGCAAACAGGTTTTAATCCGGATGAATATCATCAGGGTAAGGTATTTGCCGACCTGCTTCGTCAGAAAGGATTCAAAGTGGATGAACTTGGCAGGGGAGAGGAGCTTAAAGAGGAGCATTTTATGGGGTACTTTATAGTTATCAGAGTCAATGGATTTCAGGCATATACTGCGAATGAACTTGATGTCTATTCCAAACTTGTCAAAAGAGGTATGAACCTGGTCTTTTTCACAGATCACAAGAAGTACGATCCAATAGATGAACTGGGTGATCTTCTTGGCTTGGAATTCGAGGGTATTGCCGGAGGAACAATAAGCAAGTTTACAAGTCACATAATTACCGAAAATCTCACCAGCCTCGATTATATAGCTGGTTCTGTTCTTATCAATGCAGATCAGAATCCAGATATTCAGATACTTGGATGGTTGAGTGAAAGTGATTACGCAGACATGAATTTCAACGGAATCAAGGATGAAGGCGAACCAGTGGCACCGCCGGTAATGGGGATCCTCAGCTACCCGAAAAGCAAAATATTCTTCATCGGCGATGCAAATGGCCTTCAGATTATGCCTCAGCCATTTATTAACAACCTTATAGAATGGATGAAAGAATAATCTGTTCAGAAGGAATTACTTTCATAGATAGAGTACATTTAAAGTCTCACAAAGCATAGGCCTTTTTGCACCTGGTTTTCGCAATAAGCCTCCGCTTCACCACACATAAGTGCCCACGGCTCCAGGATTTAGCTGAATTCTTGCAAACTTACCTTCATACTGAATTTTAAATGAATTAACCGACCATGTATCGTTGGCTACAATCAATACGATTCTGCCCCCGGGATTTTTAAATGCCACATTGGGTAATACCTGTGTGTTTTCGATCATGGTTGCCCGTATTAATCCCTGCCGCTCCTCATCCTCAGTAAGGCTGACAGTATTATCTCCTGTATCGGTGGAAGCAATCCGTACCGATCCAGGTCTGACAAATTTAGAAGCGTGTACTATAGTATAGAATGCGATATTGCGGACTACTTTATCTCCATCGATGGTAACTGCTCCCTGGCACATGGAACAACCGCCGTTGTCGGTATGCGGATCGTTCAAAGGATCTGCAGCCAGGTTCCAAAGAATTACATTCCTGCTCCAATTCCTGGTGGCTCCAATAATGAGGCGTTTCACCGGAGCGGTAATGTTAATAGTTGAACTACCGGGTTTTTCCGTTACCATTTGCTCTGTAAAGTAAAGGTTCTTGTCGGGCCGGGCCAGGTGAACCATGCTCATCGCGCCAAGGTCTCCGCCGTAATGGTGAAATCCCGATCCATCCACATACCGGGCAAGCTCCGGATCACTCAGGAGTGCCAGCGGATAATCAGGCCTGTCGCAATTGTGGTCAAAAAGAATAATCTTGGTCGTCAGACCTGCTTTTTCAAAGGCTGGACCAAGATGGTCCCTGATGAAGGAAGCCTGTTCGGAAACAAACCATGTCATACTTGGCGTGTTTTTGGAGTTCAGCGGCTCATTCTGGACAGTAATCGCATCAATTGCAATGCCCACCTTTTTCATAGCCTGAATATATTTCACAAAATAGAGTGCATAAACGTCATAACATTCCTTTTTAAGGGAGCCTCCCCTGATGTTATTGTTTGTCTTCATCCATTTCGGGGCCGACCAGGGTGAACCAAGTATTTTGATAGCCGGATTGATAGCCAGAATTTCCTTCATTACCGGAACCACATCATTAAGGTCCTGTGCCAGGCTGAATTTTTTAAGTTCAAAATCTGTTTCTCCTTCCGGAAGATCGTTATACGAAAAAACGAAGCTGTTAAGATCCGAAGCGCCTATACTGAGCCGGATATAGCTTATGCCAGCACTCTTGCCATCATCAGAAAAAAGCTCCTTTAACAATGTATTGCGTTTATCGGGGCTCATTTTTACGATGAGCCCGGCGCTTCCTCCGGTGAGGGCAAAGCCAAAACCATCAATCCCCTGAAACTGTTGTCTTTCATCAATGACAATTGTGGTTCCTCCTCCTCTGTTGCTGTTGCTGAAGAAAAGGCTGTCGGACTGTTTTTCGAATAAGGCAGAACGATCCGGATTAGTTATCCACGATTCGATTTGAATAGCTTTCCCTTTCTGACCGAAAAGATATTGCGGTGCAAAAGATGATACAGCAATTATCAGTCCTGCGCAAAAAACAATCATTCTGGTATTCATAGTTGATTTAGTTTTATTCAAATATCGGATAAATAAGGGAATCATGAAGATAATTCCGGGGGCTTTTCATATTTATAAATTGCGGAATCCTTGTGCAGCAATTGGTTATCCTTACCATATTTAGCAGTTTCAATTGAAAGAATAATCATTCATTGCTTGACTTTGTCATAAATATGGCTGAAATTTGAATAATAGCTACGAAAAGCACGAAATCATTTCAGATGTAAGAGTATCGTCTTATCAGGATACAACTATACTGATTCGTAAACTGAGAGCCCGGGGGCAAATCACAAGAATGCCCAAAATAGCCAGAAGCAGCACCATAATTTGACAGGTTGGTGTTTTGTCTTTGATATTGTATAAAACCTAAATACCTATCCAATGAAAAAGCATTCCTCTCTTGTAGATTCTTTGCTCGCTTTATGCGTCATTATCTTTACCACAATCATACTTTCAGGATGTGAGAAAGACAATTTTGACGAAACTGCCCTGAATGAATACCTGAAGACATTACCGCCCATCTCAGGTGAAATGCCCGCAGAAAAGACCGCAGCAATCACTGCTACGGAAAAAGACACGACAACAGATTACATCTACATTACAGATTATTATGAGGCGGCAGCTGGATATAATGAACAAATAGTACTGAACCCGCAGACAGATGTGATATATCCGGGAGCTCTGGTGAAAGGAGAATCCATTCTGGATGGAACATATACCCTTATACCTGCAACAAGAAAACCCATAACTATATCAACGTCCCTGACAGGGGGTAGTGTTTCCTCCGTAGTTGTCGAAGATCCAAAATTATCCACTGTGAGAGAGGCAGTTAATACATTGATGAAGCAGACATATGATGTACCGTATGCAAACATGGCATTTACCGTGGAACAGGCTTATTCTGAACAACAGATAGACCTTTCCCTGCGTGCAAGCTATAAGACTGGGATCCTGAACATAAAAGGAGGATTCGATTTTTCGAATACGCAAATTAAGACACGACTTATAGCAAAATTCATCCAGAACTATTATACCCTTGATATGGATCTGCCAAGCCAGCCTTCAGATCTCTTTGAGGAGGATGTTGACCGGGCGCTGTTCGGAACCATGATGCCAATGTATGTTTCAACTGTAACATTTGGCAGAATGGCGCTCTTTACAATTGAATCAGAACTGGAAGAAACACAGGTAAGAGCATACCTCGAAGCATCATATGGCGGTATTAGCGGATCAGCCTCTGCTGAATTTGATCAGCTTAAAACAAAGTCGACTATGAAAGTTTATATACTGGGGGGAAGCGGTACCGCTGCAGGAGCCACAATCAATGGATTTGATGATTTCAAGAACTACATCCAGAGCGGAGGAAATTTCTCCAAGACTTCTCCGGGCGCCCCAATTTCTTATAAACTCAGATACATCAGGGATAACTCCATTGGTAAGATTGTATTTTCAGCTTCTTATCCGATAGTTACTGCTATTCCCAGAACTGATAATATCGTATATGATATAACAGCTTCGCTCTACAATATATATCCTGATATAAACGATGAAGAATCCGGGAACGTCAGATTGTACGGATATATCATGAGTTACCCGAAAAGTCTTGGGAGCTCTGTATCATATAGTCATTTTTCTCGTGGTTCCGGTGATCCCCTTTCAATCCCTGAAAAGGTAAATTACCTGGTCCCACAGAGTACTTCTGTTCAAAAATTATGGGAAGGATTGAAAGTGGACGATGCAGTTGAGGTTTATATTGCAATGCATGAAGTTGATACCTGGCCATACCTTGATGATCATTATGAAGTGCTGACATTTGAAATACCCGTGGTTGATATTGTTGGAGGAGCAATAGGTCAGGGGCTTTGGGATAAATCGGGTCTAAAAGTCAAGGACGCACAAGCTGCCAATTACGTGGACGTAACTTTTCGTTTTACACCAGTTTTGAGACGGATCAAGTAATAGGATGAAATAATACTCTGCATTAAACCAGTCACCAGCCCCCGGATCGGGGGCTTTTTTATTTGCTTGGTGTTCATGTCTTTTATAACTTTATCACAATGAATAACTGTTATGGCAAGTCTTGTCACAGGTTACGAATACGATATTTTCATCAGCTACCGCCAGAAAGACAACAAATATGATGGATGGGTGACAGAGTTTGTTGACAATCTCAGGAAGGAACTGGAAGCTACTTTCAAAGAGGAAATCAGTGTTTATTTTGACATTAACCCAAGTGATTATCTTCTGGAATCATATGATGTGGATGCTTCCCTGAAGGATAAACTGAAGTGTCTTGTCTTCATTCCGATAATATCACGCACTTATTGTGATCCCAAAGCTTTTTCCTGGGAAAATGAATTTAAAGCATTTGTTGAACAAGCCTCACAGGATCAGTTTGGATTGAAGGTGAAACTGCCTAATGGCAATGTGGCAAGCAGGGTATTGCCAATCCAGATCCATGAGATAGCTTCAGAAGATAAGGTGCATATTGAAGAGGCTCTGGGAGGGATACTCAGACCTATTGAATTTATCTATAAGGAACCTGGAGTAAACCGTCCGCTCAGGAGCAACGAAGATCATCCTGATAATAACCTTAATAAGACATTCTATCGGAATCAGATCAACAAAGTTGCCAATGCTATTGACGAAATTATCTTTAGCCTGAAGGACTTTCAAAATACACCTCTGAAAGAAAATATTAAGAAACAGGAATCCCTGGAGGAAGTTGGAAAAGAGCAGAAAAGAGGAGAACGGATCAGACCCGCGAAATTAGCCAGACTTAAGTTTCTATTCGGATTTGCAATATTATCCATTGCAGTATTAGCCCTGGTGCTTGCATATCCAAAGATTATTCAAAACAGGAGCAGTTTAAATGCAATGACTTCGCCGATAACTGTCATAAATGAAAATGGTGAGAAGGAAGTCCATAGGATTTTTAAAGATAGCTACGTAATAAGGTTAGCGATCTTTCCTTTTATTAATGAAACAAGTGATTCATCGGAAACCTGGTATCAGTATGGCCTCCCGGAGGCTATCTGCCAGGATCTTAGTCAATTCAGCTATGTCACAATCCGGGTGAAGACAGATGTCAGCCATTTACAGGAGCAGATTAAGGATGCAAGAGCTAACAATTACCCCTACTTTCTCACGGGAGCTTTCCGGGTAGCAAACGGGATATATGAAATAACCAGCAGACTCTACCAGACTAAAAATGGAACAGTTACTTCAGAAAGAAAATTCAGGGGCGATGATTTTTTCAGCATTATCGATTCAATAAGTCTGCAGACAAGACTGGACCTCGGTATTTCAAATAATATTATATATAGTTCTCCTGATCTGCCGTTTATAGAGCATTCAACAGGTAATTTAGATGCTTTCCGATATTATATAAGAGGGAGCTACATTGACTCGCTGAGTACTAATCTGTATAAATCAATTGAAATCGATTCCACGTACGCCATTGCATTATACTATAGGGCATTTGATAATTACAGTTACCAGATAAGTCGTGAAAGTGCACTCAGGGATATTAACCAGGCGATTCGCCACCGCAAAAGATTAATAGAATCATATAATATCTGGACCCGGGTTATGTATTATTCAATACTTGGTGAGTATGATAAAGCAATTAAACTGTCAGAGATGCAGCATGAACTGCATCCGGGTAATTTTCTGATATTGGAAGACCTTATTTTTGCTTATGAACCAATTTCATGATCCATGAGTATAAAAAAGCCGCAGAACAAATGACCAACCTGGTCCCGAATGATCCGGAATGTATGAATGATCTTGCCTATAGCTATCTGCTCACAGGGGAATTAAATAAAGGACTGCAAGTATTGAAAAATCTGCTTAAATCCAATTCCGAAGACGTTGACGCTTTATTACTGATGGGTGATATTTATTTACATAAGAATGATCTGGAGAATGCTGAAAAAACATACCAGAAAGCGATACTGTCTCAGCCTGAGAATGAAAAGAACTGGTCAAGAATATATGACTATATAGCTTATTCACGGAAAAACCCGGTTAAGAGCGAATTTCTGAAGCCATTTACCGGCAATTATCGATTTGAAGATGGAGAGATGGATTTTTTATTTTTTATACATGATAATCATCTTATTGGCAAGGCGAAAAATCAATACCCTGTTTTTAATTATCCTGTTTCTGACACGCAGTTTATTTCACTCAACGGCACTGCTGCATTTACATTTGCCAGGAATAATCAGGGTGAAGTCACAAAAACCACTCTTTTCCAAAATGATAGTTATTCTGTTGCATGGAAAGAGGATTCCCTGATTGTTAAAGCTTTGAACTTACTGAACGAAGGGAATAAACCTGATGCACTATCTGCATTCCGGGAAGCCTGTGAACATAATCCGGATCATTATTACCTTGCCGACTATATTCAACACCTTGAGTTTATTCAAAGTCAGGAATATGAAAGAATCAGACCAGCTTTGGAAACATATAGCGGTAGATATGGCAACATGATTATTTTTAAAGAAAAAGATCAGTTCTATTACAAAAATTATGCAGGTTTTATATACAAACTTCTTCCTTTGTCGCAGGACCATTTTATGATCCCAAGTTTCTATAGCAAGCAGATTCAGATAATAAAAAAGAATAATTCAATTGAAGGACTTAAGGTTATCTGTCGGGATGGGAAGGAAGAATTCTTCTTAAGAGATAATTAACTAAATTCTTGCAAGACTGGAATAATCATTCAAGATCGGAAAAACAGGACACTCTGACTAAATCTGGCCGGTTCATTTAAAATCACAAGATCTAATCATCCGGGTATTCATCCGTAACAAAGCTGTTAACTCCAAATTCCCACACCTTAACGGTTTCAATTACACTTCCGTTATGACGCTTGAACACAAACCTGTTATATTGCTGCCAGATGGCTACAGCTTTCCCCGGCGGACAATCTATTCCGGATTCGAAGGACTCATTTGTAAATTCTGTTACCGATGTCATTGATGAATAGCCAAAAGATCTTGTAACTGTAGCCGCAATGCCTGCGTTTGCCATCTTAAAGCTTATACCAGCCTCTGCTGTAATCGAAATGGACGTCTCACTATACAATTCATCACTTTCAGTCTGACTGAACCCATATTCTTTCGTATAACTATTATGCTGTACGATTGAGGTTGTATTGTACCAATGCCCCAGTAGTTTATAAAATACCTGCCTTTCAAGACGGTAAAATGGAGTACTGGAAATTTTTGACATAAGCGAGCTTGTACCGGGGAATTTAGGATCACTGATTATTGTGCAGGGTACCAGCATCTCACGTGCCAGTATCGGGACGGTTTCATCAGGAGGTCTTTCAAGGCCTGTCATGGAGGGGACATAATTCTGAAATGGCGTTTCTGCGAGCATTGGCAGTTTTATCTTTAAAACATTCATTACGGCGTTCGATAACGGAGGCGGTTCTGTATAATACTGTGGTGAAATTGCAACAAAAGTTCCGGTTGAAATATAGGCATCCTCATGAGCTATGGAAACGGGAGGTTCGATCCACCAGGAACAGAGATTCTTATATCCTGTGGAAGTCCATTGCAACCTTTCCGTAAATATTTTACTGCCACACTTTCCGGGTAATGTAAGATCTTCACGTACACAAGCCACATAGTTCAGGGAGGGTTTTGCATAACCTGCAATCACAACAATTCCCATAGCTTTGTATCCGGCAGGGGGTACCGGTATCCAGAATGATGCGTCGAAATCAGGAGAATTGTCACTCGAACCATCGACCAGCAATGTATAATCGACAGGAGAAGCTATGGCATTCGAGCCGCTTTTAGCCTTGACCACCATGACACCATATTTCCCATCGGGATTATTACCATTAGGCAGGCATAATGAACCAAGTGGTACAAATCCATCGGTCGTTACCGGCTGCCAGCAGGAAATCACACCGCCAACAGGTTTGGGATTCCATATGCTTTGAAAAGTCTGAGAGAATTTTATCAATAATCCATCGGTCTCAAGTACCTGAGGGTCATAAATCGTGACTGGGACTTCCCTGCTCTTGCCCGAATTACTGTTGATCATTATTTTAGTTGTGCCATAGCTCACCCCGGTAACAGTAATAACTGTATCTGACTTTGTAACGACAGCGATATTCTGATTATCGCTCGTAGCAGTAAACATTTCCGGAACACCATTACCATCATAAGCACAAGCAATAACTTTTTCTGTTCCGCCAGGTACCAAAGCAACATTAAGACTGTAAACCATCAGTTGTGAGTCTAATTTAGATCCATCCGGCGATTTTTCGCATCCGGAAATCAAAACTCCAAAGAGCAAAAACAGAATTGTCCGAAATAAATTCATTTGTCTCATAATTACTCCCCCTTTCCCACAATTATATATTTTGGTTAACTGAAATCCCTTTCTCAACATCTGCAGGAATACAAATGCCTATATTTTTAAAGGCAGCATAGAAGTGCCAGATTACTTCGAAATACATTAGCGAACATTCACAATTATAGGCAATTAGGTATGATCATTTTTATGCTGATAAGGAATTATATCAAAGTTCGACCAATTAAATTAGAAAGTCAAGAAAACGACGTAGTATTTTAAAAATCAAAAAGCATTGATTATAATACGGCAATTACAATTAAAATGGCGTCCTATAACCAAAATGCAAATCAGTATTTATGACCGGGAAGTCCCTTTGGCAGAACTTAAAACAAACAATAATTTAAGCTGCTATACTGATAATAATGGGATTATTGCATTTTTTGAACCAGGCTCGGCATCTCAAGTCTGTTTGATCAGATATAGCTGGATATATTACTGCTTCTTATTGAAAACCTGCTTCACCGAAGGTACGCCCGGAATAATGTTTGATTTCAATGCAGTGAGAACAAGACCATTGTTTGAAAGAGAATAGGTTTCAGTAAATCCGACATCTTCATTGCCGTAAGTTACGGTGCTTCTGGTAGTGAGTATTTTCTTATCGGCTGACCATTGGGCCAGCTCCTTTTCTTTTCCGCCCTCTTTCTCCATCGTTGTTACTTTTCCATCCATTGTGAAGGAGTAATCTTTGGTTATACTTTCCTCACTGTTTCTTAGTTTCAACGTTTGTTTTACTGTAAATGTCTGTGGGGTTTGCGTTATTGTATATTTCACTTCAAACGATTTATAAAAATCATCACTTTTAACGGTATCCTGGATCCAGACTCCTGAAAAATTTGCCGGAGACTGGGCATTTGAAACAGAAGAAAAGAGAAGCAGGGAAAGGACAAACAGAGATACTAAGATAGAATACGTCTTCAGACGGGGAGATCCATTTCGTTTCATATAATTAAGTTTTAACAAATTAGCTGTCAGTTTCAAACTCTAAGATAAATAATTTAACAATAAGAAAATGATTCCGGCAGGGGATGGGCAGGATTCTTCGGCGATAGATTTTCAGGATTTTCCCCTGCAGGTAGAATGATTTCAGGACATTTTTGGTTAAAACTTGTTAAGGGACGGCCTTTGAATTGCCAAATTGGGTAAGTTTGATCAGTAAATCATAATATTATGCAAAAATACAGGTTATTAATTTTCGTACTTGCTCTCTGGAGCACTTCACTTTTCGCTCAGAAAAATGAATGGCTTGATCCTGTCGTAAATGAGATAAACAGACTCCCGATGCATTCAAATTATTTTGCATACGAATCGGAGAGCCTGGCTTTGAAAGGACTAAAAGAGAATTCAGCAAACTTCATGACTCTTAATGGCTTGTGGAAGTTTTACTGGGTAAAGAATGCCGACATGCGTTCCACTGACTTTACAGCTGTTGACTATAACGATAAGGGATGGGCAGATATGCCTGTACCGGGTATGTGGGAATTGAACGGTTTTGGCGATCCTGTTTATGTTTCTGCCGGATATGCATGGAGCAATCAGTTCAGGAATAATCCTCCTGAAGTTCCAATCGAAAATAATCATGTCGGATCTTATAGAAAAGAAATTACTATACCACAAACCTGGAAAGGGAAAGAAATTATTGCCCATTTCGGTTCGGTGACATCCAATATTTATCTCTGGGTAAACGGGCAGTTCGTCGGATACAGCGAAGACAGCAAGCTCGAAGCCGAATTTAATCTTACCAGATACCTTAAACCCGGTAAAAATATTATTGCATTTCAGGTATTTCGCTGGTGCGATGGGACATATCTCGAAGATCAGGATTTTACACGTTTTTGCGGTGTTGGGCGCGACTGTTACCTGTACACGAGGAATTCGAAGAAAATCCAGGATATACGTGTAACTACCGACCTCGATGAACAATATGCCGATGCAAATCTTAAAATAAAAGTGAACGTGGCTGGCAGTGCAGCTGTTAATCTGAAGCTGCTTGATGATAAAGGCAATATTGTGAAAAGCTCAGATATAAAAGGTTCCGGGGAACTATTCTCAGATTTAAAAATTGAAAATCCCAAAAAATGGACCGCTGAAACTCCAGACCTGTATACCCTTGTAGCTACTTTAAATGATAACGGAAAAACAGTAGAAGTTGTTCCTGTGAAAATAGGTTTCCGTAAAGTTGAAATAAAAAATGCCCAGCTGCTGGTAAATGGCAAGCCGATACTGATAAAAGGAGCCAATCGTCATGAGATGGATCCTGATTTTGGCTATGCAATTTCTCCTGAACGTATGCTGCAGGATATCAGAATAATGAAGCAATTGAACATTAATGCTGTCCGGACAGCCCATTATCCCAATAATAATCTCTGGTATGAATTGTGCGATAAATACGGAATTTATGTTGTAGCAGAAGCAAATGTTGAATCTCACGGAATGGGTTATGGAGACAGGACTCTTGCCAAAAATACTTCATTTGCAGGGGCTCACCTGGAACGTAACCAGCGAAATGTACAGCGCAGCTTCAATCACCCTTCGGTAATAATCTGGTCGCTGGGGAATGAAGCTGGCTTTGGTCCCAATTTCGAAGATTGCTACCGCTGGATAAAGAAAGAGGATCCTTCCCGTCCGGTACAATATGAACAGGCCCGTACCAATGATTTTACGGATATCTTCTGTCCGATGTATTATCCTTATGAAAGATGCGTAAGTTACAGTGAGGGAAATATCAATAAACCTCTTATCCAGTGTGAATATATGCATGCTATGGGTAATTCGGAAGGAGGTTTTAAGGAATACTGGGACCTGGTACGGAAATACCCGAAATTCCAGGGTGGCTTTATCTGGGATTTTGTTGATCAGTCGATCAGGATGAAAGATGAAAATGGCACGCAATACTATGGATATGGAGGCGACTTTAACCAGTACGATGCATCGAGCCAGAACTTTCACGATAACGGACTTATAAATCCTGACCGCCGGTTTAACCCTCATGCCTATGAGGCAGCAGCTCAGTATCAATCCATATGGGTGACTCCTGCGGATATTTTAAACGGAGAGATAAATGTATACAACGAGAACTTCTTTCGTGATCTTAGCGGCTATAATCTCGACTGGCAGCTGTTAGCTGATGGCAGTGTGGTTGAAACAGGTGCAGTTAACGAATTAAATGTTGCTCCTCAGCAGACCGTCAAAATCAAACTCGGTTACAACACAGCCAATAAATATGAAAATAAAGAACTCCTTCTTAATGTCAGCTTTAAACTGAAAAAGGCTGAATACTTACTGCCTGCCGGATACACGGTTGCCAAAAATCAGCTGACTCTGGCTCCATATCAGCCTCAGAATCTGGAGATAAAAAATAATGAATTAAGCAATATACCGGCTGTTGCCCCTGTTGTAAAAAATAATAACAGAGTTTTTCTCATAGTTTCAGGCGAATCATTCAGAATTGAATTTAACAAGCGTACAGGGCTCATCTGTAAATACGATATAGACGGAGTTCCCATGCTGAATGAAGGTGGCGCCCTCTCTCCAAATTTCTGGCGTGCACCAACTGATAATGATATGGGTGCCGGATTGCAGAGAAAATATATTGTCTGGAAAAATCCTGAACTGAAACTGAAATCGACTCAAAGATAGTATTGAAAACAATCAGGTTATAGTAAAAGCCATTTATGACA
The DNA here is from genome assembly GCA_963772715.1 of uncultured Bacteroidota bacterium. Lineage (GTDB taxonomy): Bacteria > Bacteroidota > Bacteroidia > Bacteroidales > VadinHA17 > LD21. Next base: position 22,943 of record CAVYYM010000031.1, on the reverse strand, counting down.
TACCATCCGTTTCTGCTAAATTCTACCTGACTTATATTATCAGCAATACAGGTTCGGTCAAAGTAACAGAGAAGATGGAAGCTGATAAATCGGCAAAAGTATCTGAAATGTTCCGTTTCGGGATGCAATTGCAGATGCCTGAAGATTTTGACCGTATAAAATACTATGGACGTGGTCCTCTTGAAAACTATTCAGACCGTAAAAGTTCAACTGATCTGGGTATATACAGCCAGACTGTTGATGAACAGTTCTATCCATATATTCGTCCGCAGGAGACCGGCACAAAGACTGATATCCGCTGGTGGCAGCAGATGAATATGGGCGGTAAAGGAATCAAGTTTACTGCTGAAACGCCTTTCTCAGCTTCGGCTTTGCATTATTCCATAGAATCGCTTGATGATGGACCGGAAAAAGACCAGCGTCACTCCGAGCTGGTTCCCCGGGTCGATTATACGAATATATGTATCGACAAGGTTCAGATGGGACTGGGTGGTGTCAACAGCTGGGGTGCTATACCGCTTGAAAAATATCGCATACCTTATGCTGATTATGAATTTTCATTTTTAATTGAACCGGTACGCCAGGGATTTTAAATTCCCTCATTTACTTTCACGTAACAAAGAAAGTCAGGATTTCAATAAATATGAATTCATTCTTTTTCCGAATAGTATTGCTGGTTTTTTTCATTGTAAATGCAGAAGCAGGATTTGGTCAGACATCTGGTATTACCTCCGGTGCCGTCTACACACTGAAATCTAAACTGAGCAATAAGTTATTGAACGTGAGTAATTCTTCAATGGACAATAGCGCCAATATCGATTGCTGGACTGACACAAAATCGGAATGCCCAGAGATGGATAGTTACACATTTGGGGAATAGTGTTTACACGATTACAAATGTCGCAAGCGGGAAAATGCTGCATATTGTTGCATCACCTTCTGATTCGGTAAATGTTGATCAATTCTCAGATTCAGGCAGTGACGATGTTAAATGGACAATTAAAAAAGCAGGACAGGGATCATTCTATTTAAAACCTGCTGCTGATCAGGCTTTTTCGCTTAATCTTCATTCGGGAGGTGCATGTTGATGGTACTAATGTTGATCTGGCTGAATCTTCTTCTTCAGATCACCAGAAATGGATATTTCAAAAAGAGACCACCGGAGGAAGATTCTTCACCGGCCGTAATTGCTGACAAAGTATTTAATGCATGGTATACTGCTTACAATATAGAATCAGTTAAAGGATTTTTCTGGGATAATGCCGAAATGATGGAAGTTGTTCTGGATGCTTATGAAGTAACAAAAGATCCTAAGTACAAAACCATGTTCGAAGCTATGTATAAAAACTTCATTTTAAAGAACGGGGCTGACTGGCAGGATAACAAATACAACGACGATATTGCATGGATGGTACTTGTTAGTGTGAGAGGTTATTTTTTAACAGGTAACATATCGTACCTTGATAAGGCAAAGGAGCAGTTTGATAAAATGTACGCTAGGGCATTTAACTATTCATACGGTGGCGGGATGTTATGGTATCATACGAAAACGACTAAAAATGCCTGTATAAACGGCCCTTCAATGGTGGCGTGCTGTTATCTTGCTCAAGCCACCGGCGACAGTACTTATTACAATAAAGCAATTTCACTCTATACATGGTCGAAATTATATCTGTTTGATGCAGCTACCGGTAAAATAAATGACAATGTTGATTCAGATAAAAAAACGGGGCTTCTTAAAATCAGTACGTGGAGTTCAACCTATAATCAGGGAACCTATCTGGGTGCTGCAACGATGCTTTACAAATACACAAAAGAAGCCAGCTACCTGTCAGAAGCACAAAAAATTGCACTCTATATAAGGGATGAAATGTATAAAGGAAAGGTGATGAATAATGAGGATAATGGCAATGATCTTCCGGGATTCAAGGGGATTTTTGCCCGTTATGCCCGCATGTACACAATTGAATTAAATAAAACGGAACTGGTTGAATGGCTGCAGTTAAACGCGAAGGTAGCTTACAACAACCGGAATTCGCAGGGTCTGATCCAAACAAAATGGGCAACCAGAACAGGCGAAACCAAACCCAAATCGGCTTTTGGATGTTCAACGGCAGTATCATTATTAATGAATTGCCTTCTTGCAACAGCAAAAAAATGATATAAGTTACAGGAGCAGGACACCTTTACCACATCAGGCCAGTCTGATTGCAATTATCATAAGTATATTAACAACAGCCACTTAATTCCAGCCCAGAGTGGCCGCATTTATTCAGCCGAAAGGTGGTCAGAACCGCTGGCTTTTCCACTTTGTGCAAAGTGTGAATGATATAACTCTCATCTGCAATTGTGTAACACTTGTCGTATTTAATGACGCACCTTTGTGCCGTAATTAATACATGAAATATGAAAACAATAAAAATCAAATCAAATGAGACCTCATTTTTGAAGAGGTTAGTGTTTATAACATCTGTCGTCTTCGTGACTCTTCTGGCATCCTCTTGCAATAAAGAAGAAAATAGTGCGCATCTCTCGGTTCAAATGACAGATGCTCCTGCAAATTATAGTGCTGTTATGATTGATATTCAGGGTGTTGAAGTAATAGCTGATGATGGAGTTTCAGTCATGCTTAACACTTTGACTGGCATTTACAATCTTCTTGATTATTCGAACGGATTAAATACAATTATCGCAACAGGTGATTTGCATGAGGGAACAGTTTCGCAAATCAGATTGATATTAGGAACAAATAACACAGTAGAATTTGATAATGTTGTTTATCCACTCAGCACACCAAGCGCAATGCAGTCGGGATTAAAACTGCAGATTCATCAAACATTAGTGGCGGGGGTTTCTTATAGTATCCTGCTGGATTTTGATGCAAATCAATCTATTGTTTTGCAAGGCAATGGTGATTATCAATTGAAACCCGTTATAAGAACTATTAACGCCGCAGTATCTGGTTCTATAAGAGGAAGTATTACTCCCATTGGTGTAATTGCCCTGGTAACCGCAACCTCTAATGGCGTGACTTACTCTTCTGTGACAAATGCAAACGGTGATTTTCTAATTGACGGAGTGCCTGCAGGCATTTATGACATTACCGTTACTCCTGACCTGCCACTGCTTTCAGTCACTGTAACTGGCAAAACAGTTACTACAGGAGTTTCGACCGACATAGGAATACTATCACTATAAGTCTTTATTGACATAATTAAAACCGCTACTTCTCGGAAGAGCGGTTTTTATATTGAATTTAACCTGCTAAAGAAATCCGGTCTGATAACACTTAACATTTATTAATGAATGACACGAATTTAACTCTTGTTTCGGGTGGTCAGTTTGCTTCGGCCAACTTAAGCAAGGTCAATGATTGAAAGAATAAGATCCAGGTTAAATAACAAACCCGGGACAGATTTCTACGACTCCCTGCAATAAATTCAGACTGCGAGACTGCCACCCTGTAAGACAAGACCTGGTGAGGGAGAAAGGTTTGAGAGCTGCAATTTTTTATATACCTTTAACTATTAAATATGATTTCTTGAAATGCAAGAGTTATTATCTACTTGATTAATAGTAACATATAAATTGAATTTTAAAAGAACACTAGTCTTTTTTTTATTTGCAGTAATAATTTCTTTACCTGTTTTCTCACAGATTAAATTCGGAATTAAGACCGGACCAATAACAATATTAGTCCCGATTTATAACATTTCGTTCGGATCCATCAGGATTGAACCTGAACAGACGTGGGATTTAGGAATTCGTGCAGGTGCATTTTTAAGGATAAACTCTGATGTGCTATATTTTCAACCTGAAGTTGCATTTGAATCAAACGCTTTTGAATTCACTGTTATAAATAATTATAATTCTGAAGTAGTCAAGCAACGCTTTAACAAGCTGGATATACCTCTATTGCTGGGAGCGCAATTTGATGAGATACACTTCTGTTTTGGGCCTTCCGCTTCAATAAAGACCGGATTGCCGGAAGCACTTGTTGATGATGCTAAATTCAGCGAGCTGTACGATAAAATTGCCTGGGAATACCAGGTTGGATTTGGATTTGACCTGCTTGAGAAAATCGATCTTGAAATAAGATACAGAGGATATTTAGGCAAGGATTATGAAGGTAGTGAGAAAATAGGTTATCAGACAATTACTTTAAAGAAAAGCAATTCTACTTTTTTATTCAGTATTGGCTACATGTTTTGAGAGCGGCTCACCATGCAGCTACCGCTGATCGGTGTTTACCTTCACATCCCTGAACATGAATAGGTTGTCGCTGAGCCTCAAGGCCTTGCCGCTGGCGATAGTCACGTTCCTGAGAATGACTTCCCTGGTTCTGACATAGGGAAATTTCTCCATGTAAGAATCGTCGGTCATCTGTGGATTGAAATTTCCAAAAATAGCGGGACCCCGATAGTCCGCAGAATGTCCCGAATCGTCGATATGGAGATTTTCGATGATGATCCGTTCCGGCATATAACAGGTGTATCCGAAATCATGCTGCCCGGAATAGGATCCGCCGATCAGACTGGCACTGGTTGCTTTACCGCCTGCAGGCACGAAAATACAGTTGCGGATTAAAAATTCTCCCTGCCACGTACTGCCGTAGTCGGAACGCAGATTGATAAGGTTCCTTCCGTAGATGGTGGAATGCTCAACAGTAAAGGTCCCGCTGCCTATGGCGTTTATTCCCTGATGCCCCAGGGTTGAGTTACGGATGGTGGCATTGGCAACTCCCATGTGGGCATCGAACCGGGAAAAGATGCAACTGTCCAGAATAAGATTTTTGCAATAGTTTGAGCCCATGAGCCCCCAGTAACTGCTGTCGAGGATGTCATTCGTCTGGCTGCAGTTCACGAATGACACGTTGAGAGCCCGGTTGAGGGAGATATCGTAGGTGCCCATGGAGACAGTAACTCCTGCCGCGCCAGTGGTCTGGTAAGTTTTGTGCCCGGTCAGAATGGTGTTCCGGACCGTCACGTAAGAACAGTCGCCGATATTGATGAAGCCTCCATAGGGTGCGCCATGGTCTCCTTCGCCGGTGACCCGGTGTTCCAGCCCGTTCACAATGACATTGGAACGCCTTATCGCGATGCCCCTGCTGTAATAGGTGTATTTCGATTCGGCACTGTTGGCTATTGTGGTGAAATGTCCTCCGGTGATTGTCAGCGTCGTACCGTCAATAGGAAGGGCAGTGATATCGGTGATCTGGTCGAAGTCCCAGATTATCGGAGCGTCCATATCCGCATTGCCGTCTTTGTCAGCGATAAAGATATCCGTCTGCGGGGATCCACTGTTTTGGTTCGGCCCAAACCGGATATACCTTCTTACATTGGAATTGGTGACTGTTACAATGCAGGTTCCGGGCAAGGTGACGTTAATTTTCTCCTGATTCCTCTTAAGGGAAGATATTCCCTCAAGCTTGAATGGTTGCAGGCTGGAGCTAACCATGAAAACATTCGCATTACGGTTTTGGATGTTGGTATCGTCAATGATAAAGGCAGCCGTGCCGAAATCGGTGTCGGTACGGATGACCGCCGTGCGGTTTCTTCCGCCGATGTAGTATGTGGCTCCCTCGTCGGCTTTCACGGTCAGGCCCTGCTGATTTGCGAACGCATGGGCAGCAGCGATGGCTTCTATATCATCGGTTTTGCCGTCGCCCCTGGCTCCAAAGTCACTATAGCGGACCACCCGGGCGGCTTTAAATTTACGGGCATCTTTTTTGGATACATTTACAAGTAATTCCCCATTTTCATTGGAGCGTACCCGGGTTTTATCCTTGCTGAACGTTATCAGCACATTTTCAGCCGGGCTTTTGGCCTGCCCCTGTGCAATACTGTATAGACTGGAAAATAAGATGAAGAATAAGAGCGACAATTGCATCAGAAAAGTATTTTTCATACTAATAAATTTCCCGAAAGATCAATAATATTTTTCGATATTATATTTACGCATAAAGATCATCATAAACCAGCAATTTTCACACATAAACGCAAAAAAGACATTGGCTGTAAAAGCCGGATAAACTGACCACATTCAGCCAGAAAAGTTAGATTAATTATATGTATTTATATATCAAGGAATTATTTCCGGTTTTAGTGATCAATTTACTCCGGCGAACGGTGGTTAGGGACATTGGCTTTTCCAATCCAATGATATGATATCATATTCATCTTCACAAAATCGAGAGTTTTCAAGATTTTGTCTAAATTTAGGATAAGTAAAAAACAAATTAAATATGAATACTCTAAGATTAAGGGACGGTCGTCAATTAGCGTTCGAGCAATACGGAGCCGGAGATGGAATTCCTGTAATTCACCAACATGGTTTTGCCGACTCCAGACTCGCCAGACATCCAGATAACAAGCTTACAATTGAAGCTGGAATAAGGCTAATAACAGTAGACAGACCTGGATATGGGGAATCATCTCCACATCCGGGAAGGACTTTCCTTAATTGGGTTCCTGATATTGAACAACTTGCCAATCAACTTAAAATTGACAAGTTTGGTGTAATGTCTCATTCAGGGGGCTCGCCTTATGCACTGGCAATTGCCTGTAAACTTAAAGACAGAGTAAGCAAGGTTGTGCTGGTTTCACCACTAGGTCCATTAAATGTCCCTGGTGCAGCAGAAACTATGCATAAAAGCTTTGGTTTATTATTGAAACTAGGGTGGCTTAAACCCCTGATTCGAATAGCAGGCAAAAACGAAGCAAAAAGGGCAAATTCAGATATTGCCAGATATGCTGATAACTGGCTTAAAGAATCTCCGGAACCGGATAAAATCTTATTTACCGACCAGGCTTTACGAAAAATGTTTGAAGACGGGATGAAAGAGGCTTTCAAACAAGGAGGAGCAGGCTGGGTAGGCGATGTTTTGGCTGGTATTAATTGGGGATTCACCCCTGAAGAAATTCAAATCCCGGTTAAAATCTTCCATGGAAGCGCGGATGAGCTGCTTTTTGCTGAAATGGGAAGAAGACTGGCACAACGGTTGCCACATTCTGATTTCCAATTATATGAAGGGGAGGGGCATTATTGTATTTTTAAACACTGGTTTGAAATATTGAGTACCTTTTCTTAGGTTCAAGAATAGTTTATTATAGACTTCCAATATTCGTCCCCATTGCCACTTCTCTTAACTATGATAAAACAGATATTTCTGTGATGGATATTTACATGATAAAAAATATTTCTCAAAATTAATAACTATTGCCATTTTCATGTAATTTGTATACTCTTTATATCTGTTTGTAAAATTCACAATGGCCCTATCCATGAATTGCAATAAATTGCATTGAGAATAATATAAAAATGAAAAAATTCACTTTATTCCTGCTTCTTCTGCTGGTAAAACCATTTTGTTTGCTTTCACAGGAAAAGCAAATCTATGCCGGACCATCAGACATCGGGGTGAACAGTCAGCACAAACCCGTGACAACATACGGAGCAGCAAAATCGGTCACCGACCAGAATTTTGATGCAGATTCCATTATTGCCGATTTAAGAAAATTTGTCCCTGAATTTATTTTAGACCGCAATGTTCCAGGTGTCGGGATATCAATTGTAAGTAATGGGCAGGTTATGTTTACTGATGGCTTTGGCTATGCAAATTCGATCACAAAAGTTCCTGTTACCGCAAACACTCTCTTTGAAGTAGCGTCAATCAGCAAAGTATTTACTGCGTATATCGCACTAAGGCTTGTGGATGAAGGAAAACTCTCCCTGGACAAATCCTTGTTATCTTATTTATCAAAGGAGTGGATGCCGTATTCAATTTATCAGGACTCGATAAAACTTAACCATGTTTTATCACATAGCTCAGGCCTTGACAAAATAACCAGAGAAATTATGTTTAAACCTGGTTCTGCATATTTCTACTCGGCAAATGGATTTAACCTGGTTAAAGATGTGATGGAAGAAGTAACAGGTGAAACATTGGAGGAACTTGCACAGCGACTTGTATTTCAGCCTCTTGGCATGAAAAACAGCAGCTTCGTCTTAAAAGAGGAACTTTTACCGGTTACTGCTAACGGGCATTTACATGCAATTGTACCAGTTGTTTTGTTTGGAGCTATGTTTTTAGTTTTTTACTATATCATTTACCTGTTGGGTTTATTGATTTCAGGATTGCTGACAAAATCATGGAAGTTGCGGACTATTCATATAACAGTTTTCATTATTTTAACATCTGTGATTGTTGTCTGTACATTGTTCATTTTACTGGGGAAATCATCATTAGGTGAATTCGCTGCAATAACCGTGATTGCCGGATTGTCGCTCTTATAACATTTCTCATTCTTTTCTTTTTCTCAAGATTATTGATAATAAGATTTGTTCAAAAGAAAGTATATCAAAGAATTTTTTACTCATTGGCAGGCTTATTGTTTATCGGGATAATATTATTCATTTCAATGAGAGTAATCAATCTGCCGGTTCCAAGCAGGTCAGATTATAAACCCAGTGCAGCAGGTACATTAAGAACCTCCCCTGGTGAGCTGGCATTATTCATGATTGAAATAGCCAATCCTAAATTCTTAAAGGCTGAAACAGCAGAATTATTGAAAACTCCGCAGATTAAACTGGATGAAAACCTGTCATGGGGAATGGGACCAGGCATTTTTTATTCTGAGAAAGGATATGCATTATGGCAATGGGGGCAGCACATCGATTTCCAAAGTATAATGATTGTTTACCCTGAGAGTAATTCAGGTGTTGTAGTCTGTACTAATAATGATCTGCTGAATCCCGATGTTGCCTTCGAGATTGCACAGCATGTATTGGGGGGGAATCTTGAATCCATTCGATCAGCCATTCATTTAAGATATAATTATAAACAGTAGCCTGGATTGGGTGCTTTAAGTTTAAAATCCGTTCTACTTTGACCACTGCAAAAGCCGGACACCTTGACCACATCTGGCCGGTTCAATTGCAATTATCATAAATAATTTAGCAACAAGCACTTAATTCTGACCAAAGATGGTCAATTTACTCCGGCGAAGGCAGTCAGAGCTTATGGCTTTTCCAAATTACACTGTATTTAAGCCAAAGTCAATCTTATTTATGAAAAATCCCGCCAAATCGTTACACGGCCGAATGTCTTGTCGCACTTCTTTCTTAATTCATCAACAGTATTTCTACGCCTATCAAAATAGACTTTGAAACAACCTTCCTTTATAGTATCTTTCATTAGGTTTTGTCATAGGGTTAGGTTTAGGTTTTGATCGTTTGACCTTGCGACCAGGAGAAAGCCTGGAATCTCATGGAGAATAGGTAAAGCTCTCCGGAAGCCTGTATGGATAATAAAAACATACAGGTTTTTCCATTAGAATAAATTAAAAAGCTCCCGGAGGTGATCCGAGAGCTGATAGTAAGTTAATGTTGTTTATTGGTAGATTAATCCTTGAGGCAGCGTACAGAGCATCCACTATCCCGATTTGTGGTGTTTACACTTGTAGGACTAGATCAATAAACTTAAATTTGATTTCAGAAGAATGAAGGTGTAAATTTGAATTTCTGTTTCAATTGCTACAATGTACACATTTGAATTATCTGAAAAATTCATTTCTTCAGAAGAAAGAACAATTTTTAAGGATTTTCTTCAATTCTATGGTATTGATGATGGAATATGGAAAGTATTTGAGTGCCTGTTCGATGCAAAAACAAAGGGAACTGTTCCTCTGCTCCTGAGAGTTTATGAAAATTCTGATCTTGCAGCTATAGCCGTTATTATCCGATGCTCAAAATATGGAAGATCATTATATGATAATAAATTGTTGGCTGGATTTTGTGACCTGCTCCAAATTCCATTTTATCTGTGGATCAAATTCGGTTGCTGTATGGATATGATGTCAAATCCTGGTTTTGTAAGGGATCCTTCAAAATCAAATTTGATTTACAGTGTTATGTCTGGTTACCTTGGGAAAGCACAGTTGGATGACAATGATCAATGATTACGCAACAAATTCTCTTTTGTATCCAAACGCAGTCATATTACCTGCTTTGCCACATGCTCTCATTGATACATCCGCGATGACCGAAATTAGTGAGTATGTCAGGCTGCATAAAAATGTCAGACGCAAATATCAGATATTCAAGAAAAATGGAGGGACTTTCCATATTGTACACAATGCCCTTGAAACTCAAGATATCGAGTCAGTAAGGAAATGCTTTATTTCCACTGCTGAGAAAAGTGTTTTCTATCTTCCATATGAAGATCTGTATCTCAATTCGGCACTATTAACAAGTTCGACCCCCATAAATAATGTCATATATTTCATTGCTAGATTGAATGGAGAATTCATTGGATACCAGGCAGCCCTTAAAACGGGTAATTACCTGAATGCACTGCATGGTGCTTTTGATCGTAATCGTCCAACCACTTACCATGCTTATGACCTGCTTTTTGTTGAAATGACACAATATGCCATTGAGCATAATCTCAAGTTAATTGATTTAGGTGCAGTTCTCAATACAACCAAGCAGAGAATGGTAAATTGTACACGCCCGATGTCTTATTTCATGCTGAGCAAGAAACCAATAATTCAGCGGATTTTTTATATGATCACAAAACATTCAAAGATACAGGGACAAGACCAAATGCGGTTTTATGAAGAAGGTAAATCAAATAAAGATAATTAGGTTTGGAATACCTTGAACTCTCCAAGGAACACCTGCGATCAGAGTCTCTAGCTGTTTGATTTTATTTAAAATCCGTCCTTCTTGACCACTTCAAAAGACGGTCTGAAAACATATAACATACATTTGGAAACAACAAGGATTTAACTCTGGATTGGGGTGGTCAGTTTAAGACGCCGAATTATGAACTGGGTCACTGGCATTCCTATTCTCCTTCATAATCAATCATTGAACATTCCTGGTGTTACATTTTTTTACGGTTCAATAATAGATACCCACAACATATTATTACTGTTATTCCTATCAACTTAAATAAAGCTAATAGTGAGATCAGGTCAGGAATTCCAAATTTAATGATTGAAAGTGTCATCCCTATCAATGGTATAATAAGCCCAAGATATAAGGGATAAATTTTCCTGTTAAATAGCAAAATGCCTATAATGGCGTAAATAATACCAAAAATAAGCAGACCAATACTTCCTGGATCATTAGGGGTCTTTAATGTACAAAACGACATGTAAGATTCCTGTTATCAAAAGGAGTATCCCTGCAAGAAGGCGGATTGGTTTCATATTTTAATAGTTTAGAGTGATAGAAACTGATTACCAATTTACTCCATTTAACAAGCAAAGTCAAGTCTTTCAATGGAATCATTCTGGCAGAAAATATTTCGAATTTATAACAACCAGTAAAATCCGTCCTTCTTTGACCACTTCAAAAGAAGGTCTGAAAACACATAAACATTCTTATAAAAACAACAAGGATTTAACTCTGGGTTGGAGTGGTCAACTTGAGGAGGACACCTTTGTTTAAATTGATGGAATTTACTTGTAGAGAAAAGTTAATTATTCTGTTGACTGGCAACAGCCTTTTTTGCTGCTTCGAGATGAAGATATATATTGTGATTATACCTGGGTTTTAGATTCCAACTTTTTTCAAGTGTTTCAAGTGCTTCCTGATATTTACCCTGTTTATATAATCCCCAACCTTTTGTATCTAAATAATTATAATAATCTGGTCTTAAATTCAGTGCCTTATCAACGAGTTCCAATCCTTCATTTATTTTTCTATCCTCATTAATCAGAAACCAGGCAAGGGAATTCAGCCTATTAGGATTTTCAGATTCCAATAGAAGAGCTTTTCGATAATATTCTTCTGCTTTGTCAAGCATATTAGCTTCATTGTAAATAAAAGCCAGACCAGCGATTATATCTGCCTCATTCCATGAATTTTCTTTAAAGATTGATAATAATTTATCGATAAAATGATTTGTTGCAACCGAATCACCTTGAGATAATGAAAGAATAGCTTGCCTTTGGATCAGATCAGGATCATCAGGGAAATCCAGTGCTGCCTTTTTATAAAGTTCTTTTTCTTTTTTAAATTGACCATCTTGATGATACGCATATCCCAGGGCAGTATAGTTCCAAACCCACATGGGTTTTGAATCCCATTTTTTATATATATCCAGAGACCTTTCATATTCAATTATTGCTTTATCAAATTGTTGCAAATCACTATAGTCATTCCCTAAATTAAAATAAGGCCATGGTATTTGGTCGTCAAATTCAAGTAGTTGTCTCAAATATTTGATGTCTTCTACTGGCGTTTCAAAATAATTGGCATATATTCTGTTTGTCCAGACTTGCTGTTGCATTGTCATTTGATCTTTTTTTTGATAAGCCCTGAGGCACCATTTTTTTGCTTCTTCATACAAACCTTGATTTCCATATGCAAAAGGAATGATCAGATATGCATAGATGAAGTTAGAGTCAGTAGCTATTGCTTGCTGTAATAATTTGGCTGCCGTGGGGAAATCTCTTTTACTAAATGCGATATTTCCCGAATTGAAATACCTGTATGCTTCAGGAGAATTTGTCGATGCAAGATTCTTAAAATCAGGAGATACTTCCTTTTCCAATTTGGATATTATCAGAAAATTCTTGACCATTCTTTTAAGGGAATCGACAAACTGAAAAATCATCCCTTCTTTTGCGGGTCCATTTATTTCAAATGACTTAAAGGCTTCTTCTGTCTTTGAATCAATTAATTGTGTATTTAACCTTAATGTAGATCCCGCCTTTTTAATACTTCCATAGATAAGGATATTTGCATCAAGTTTTTGCGTTACGGTGTTTGCTATTGAAGGGGTTATTGAAGCATAATTAGTAAGCCCTTTGCTTTGAATCAAGTTGTTAATTGATTCTATTTGTTTGACTTTTAATTCTTTATTATAGTTCATCAGGTATGTTATCAATTCATTCTGTATCCCATCCTGCCAGACATTCCATATAGTATCATTGGTCATATTAATAAATGGCATCACTACAACAGAGATCCTCTCTCCAGATGATCTAAGTTTTTCGAGAGTGTCATGTTTAAATATTTTAGGATATACAAGTATTGCAGCTGCTACTAATAATAACCGCGAACGCGATAAATCCTGTCAGAAGCTTTCTCTTACTTAATTTTGTAGTTTTCTCCTTTACTTTAATTCCCTCCTCTTCCTTGAATCCTTTGAAAGGCTCCTTTGCTGCTATATTTTTTTCTTTTCCTGGCAAAGTTGGTTCTGCCTTCAACCCTGAAATAATCTCCTTAATAGCATGAGCCACTTTGATTATCTGGATTCTGTATTTGGTACTATTTAAATTTTTCTTTTCATTATCTTTAGGAGTAAGTGGTTTGTCTATACCTGGCTCTTTATAAATAAATTCAATCCCCCGTAAGACTCCTCCCAGAACCGATTCACATTCCTTAATATCAGCAATATCCAGATCATGAATACGAACTAGGCAGCACCCTGCTTGCCACATTCCCATTGGGCAGTTTTACCTTCAATCCAAACTGATCCTTTGAAGCCTGTTCAACAAATGCTTTAAACTCATGTTCCCAGGCAAAGGATTTGGGATCGCAATATGTTCGTGAGATAATCGGAATAAAAATCAGACACTTCAGTTTCTCCTTCAGGGAAGCATCAACATCATGTGTCTCCAGAAGTCCATCATGAGGATTGATATCAAAATAAACGCTGATCTCTTCTTTGAAGGTGGATTCGAGTTCTGTCTTCAGAGCTTCAACAAACTCACTCACCCACCTGTCGCCTTTGTTGTCTTTCTGGCGGTAGCTGATGAAGATGTCGTAATTATATCCTTCGATTATGCTTGGCATCTGAGGTCTATTTATTTCATTATCAAATTTAAACCTAAGTTAAACAAAATACAAATATGTAATCAGGTATCGCTGATCAGGATATGATTTATAGATTTGACTGGATAGAAAAGAATGGTGGTAACTACCACCGACCTTTGTTTAAATTTAAACGGATTGTCAAAAATTCATAAAAAACTTGGCAACAGAGCTCAATTCTGTAATCTGCCAGAGGTCACCAGACTAATTCTGGTTGCTTCTGGGACTATTTCTAGGGATTGGAAGGGGTGAGGCTTAGCAAAATATAATCTATCACCAGAACCCTTAAAACGCATTAAAAATGAAAATTAGTTATAAATCCCCCAAAACCTCCTATAAAACCTTACAGGAAGTTCAAAATCCGTCCTTCTTTGACCACAACAATATCCGGTCAGATTTCACAAAACATACAATCGTTAGGATTTGGTGAATAAGTCGTTATACTTTTTAGGTAATACTATTTTTCTTGTTCAGATATAAGATGTTCGGAACCAAAAAAAGTGACACATATATTTCTTTCAGGTATTCATGTACATTCTTTGTCAGTAATCTCATAAAAGCGTCCCAGAATCAATTGCTCGAAGTAAAGGAGGTATTTTGTACAAATTCAATAAGGGATTGTACGAAAGAGGAACCTTGATTGCACCTCTGGCAAAAAACTCATATTCGGCAAAAAAAAGTTACAACCCTCTCTTCACTGAATCAGTACAACTCATCTTCAGAATAAGTGAGGTTTTGGGAAGCTTAAAAAAAGTGAGAGTGTGAGAGTGAGTTTTGGGCAAAAAGAGACGAGAGTGTTCGCAATTGCTTTCGCACACACAAATGATTAGTCTACCAATGGTTAATTGTCTTTTATGCAACGAACGGATAAGCCATATCCCTTTTCAGCACGACCCGTATTAACTTCATTGTTATGATAGAACATGTCTTTGGTATAGATATAAGGGTCCGACTCCGAAGATGTCCAATAATCGCCTGAACTTTCCATAAAACCGAAAAAAGTCATATTATCTGCACTAAAACCACCAGGAAGGGCCGTAAAACCCGTCACATTAGTTGCCCCTGAATTGGGGCCATACCAATGGCTGGTGCCAGTTTCTTTTAATTTACCGCCTGCAATATTGGCACCTCCCAAATATGTGATTAGAGTTGTCCACTCGTAATCAGTTGGAACATGCCATCCTGTTGGACAAAGTTTCCCGCTTATCACAGCGTACCCATTATACAGAGCACCATAAATGTTTTTATTATTGATGTCATTATTGAACCAGCTGTATAGCGGGACAGAAGATTCATCGTTATACCTGCTTGTTTTAAGGTTTTCAGCCATCCAGGTCTGAGTGCCTATTTGTACTGTTTTATAAGTATTACCATCAACATCAGATAACGTTCCATAGTTAATGTTAGGATTAAAAATGATATCGTTGCTACTGCCTTTTGGAGTAATAAATTCTTCAGAGCCCCCATATTCAGTACCTGTACTATTAGTAGCATACGCTCTTGCATAATAAATGGTATGGGTAGTAAGACCTGTCAGGTTGCTGGTAAATGCCCCTAATCCAATACCATCAGTAGTAAAACTGTCATTAATTGTTGGTTGCAAGTCTGTACCCCAACATACTCCGCGGGTTGTAACTGCTGCACCACCGTCAGAAAGCACGTTACCGCCACCTGATGCAGAATTTGTGGTTATGTTTGTTATTGAACTTGTCGTGACTGTTGGCAGGTAAGCTAAAGTAATAAAACTCAGTTCATTCCCATATGCTGTTCCAACACTATTTGAGGCATATGCTCGTACATAATATGTTGTTAGTGAGTTTAAATCAATAATCCAGCTCTCGAAAGTCCCTGCACCAAAGCCATCTTGTGTTTTATTATCATTTATTGTGGGTGAGATTTTTGTGCTCCAGCAAACACCACGGGCAATTATCGTATCAGTCCCCTCGCTTGTGATATTACCTCCGCTTAAGGCCGCAATTGTTGAAATACTGGTAACTTCCGTGGTTGTTAAGGTTGGAATTTCTTCCTTCTTACATGAATGTAAGATACCTGAAAGGACAAGTAATCCTAAAATCATGAGTTTTACTAAATTTTTCATTCAGAGTGTTTAAAGTATAGAAACCGTTAAATATTGAATAAGTTATCAGGCTCGTTTTAAAATCGCATCAAACACAAGCTTGTATACAATCTGGTTAAAGGTAAATTCTTCAGTCATCCTTAATGTCATCGTGTTTTCATTAACGGTAAACTCTGCTTCTACAGGATTATCACCAGTAGGGGGTGTTACAATTGTAACAATGAGCAGGTATCCAACAATCTCCCAGTCGAAAATTTCTGTTAAATTGCCATCCTCATAATACTTTCCTGTTCCATTTTTAATTATTTCCTTAACCTTTTCGCCAGGTTCATAGGTAATTGATTCCTTGTCTGTTTTCACGCCATTTTCAAAACTGGTAGTCTTCTCAGAATCCAAATTCAATCTTCCGATGAGGAGCTCTTCAGAAGATTTTTCTTTTTTACAACTTCCCGCAGATAATGCAAAAAGGAAAGAAATCAAACCGATAACAGTGAAATATCTTTTCATAGTGCCGATTTTGATTTCAAATAAAGTTCAAAGTTACACCACGAAAAAGCCGAAGTCAAATTTATTTTGCTTCAGCAGATCGGAAACTGAAGTCTGGATTTTAACAACACGGTATATTTTTCTCAAAATCCGTCCTTCTTTGACCACTTCAAAAGAAGGTCTGAGAACACTTAACATACATTTGGAATACAACGATGGATTTAACTCTGGATCAGGGTGGTCAATTTATTCGGGCCAACTATGGTCAGCGACAGAGGCTTATCCACTCAGCTTCATACTTTAATATTTTATGTCTACCTTTAATGGGCGAGCTGTTATAAGACTGTGTATAAAACACTATTAAGTTAGCAAAAGGTGTAAAAACACATAAAACAAAATATTATGAAAAACCTATTGAAATCATCTTTGCTTTTATTATCAATAGTCTTCATTTTTATCTTTTTATTCATGATTCCCACTATTTTAATACCAGTATCAGATAAACTGTTGAAAATGATGAATCCTGATGAGATGAAATTGTTTTTTCCTCTTCTGCTCCTTCTGGCATTTTACATTTCATTTTCCTATTGGCTGCTAATTAATAATACTGATCAAAAAAAAATTCCTCTCTTTTTAAAATTATTATTAGCGAATTTTATTATGTATCCACTGATGACCTTATTAGAATCGTTATTCTGGAGTGATGCTTTTAAAGGAATTGAAACATCTGAATTTATAAGAATATTTTATCGATTTATTATCACCTTCACTTTTTTCTCAGTCTTCTTAACCATAATTTCTAAAAAAACACCGATAATAGAAGATCATAGTAAGTTAAAAGAAAATTTTAAGCGGATAGGCTATAAAATTCTTTTAATTTCTTTTATATACTTTGCTATCTATAATCTTTTTGGATATTTTGTTGCCTGGCAGTTTGAAGCCACAAGGTCATTTTACACTGGAAGCACTGAGATTAAAGGTTTTTTTTCAGTAATGCTACAAAATATCAGTGATCCAAAGTTTGTAATTGTCCACATTTTCAGAGGTATATTATTTGGGATAGCAGGCTATTTTCTTTATACTCTACTGTCATGCTCAAGAAACAAAACTTTATTAATAATGGCCCTGATTTTTGGAGGTTTTGGTTTTCAGATTATTTTACCAAATCCTTTATTTCCAGAAATGGTGCGTATATCTCATTTTATTGAAACAACATTATCCATGTTGGTTTTTGGTGTTGTGGCAGGTTATGTTTTTTCGTATAGGAATAAACATGTTGCTAATAATCCAAAAGAACGCCTTTTGCTAACAACAAAATCCGTCCTTCTTTGACCACTTCACAAGAAGGTCTGAAAAGGTATAACATATATCTTTAAACCTCGACTTTTAAAGTAGAATTTAAGTTACCATGCTGAAATGGGAGATTAAACCCAAGTTAAAGTCTTCAAATCTTTTGGTAATTTTTAAATAGTCCTCATTCTTTCATTATCTTAGTCGGATACTAATGATTTTTTATAATAGGATGACTATGAGGAAACTTAAATTGATTGTAACTCTATTATCATTGGGGCTGACAAGTATTCAAGCCCAGATTAACAATGGAGTCATGTTGTTCGATGAACAGAGAAGTCCGCAAAAAAGAGAAATTATCACAATTCCTGATGTTAACGGATTTAAGGTATTGAAATGTGATTTCCATATTCATACCGTATTCTCCGATGGGACAGTCTGGCCAAATATCCGACTCCAGGAGATATGGGAAGAAGGATTAGACGCAATGGCTATTACAGATCATGTTGAAAGTCATTCTCACCAGAATGAGGTTATTCCAGATAATAACCGTGCCTATGACCTATTAAAAAGTGAGGCTCAGAAAAATAATATCATACTTATTAAGGGTGCGGAAATATCACGGAATACACCTCCTGGACATTTTAATGCAATTTTTACAGGAGATGTTTCAGGTTATATAACTGATAGAAGTACAAATGAGAAAGATATGGAGGCAGTGCTGAAAGCCTCGAATCAGGGTGCATTTATTTTCTGGAACCACCCAGGATGGAAGACTAATATAGAAGGATCATATGAATGGCTGGATTTTGTGGAAGATATATATAAAAACAAAGCCTTGCATGGCATCGAAGTTATAAACGGATTTGGATTTCATATGAAAGCTCTGGACTGGTGCATTGATAAAGGATTAACTGTGATGGGATCATCCGATGTTCATAATTTAATTAAGAACACTTATGATATCGACCATGATTATATCCATCGAACCATGACTTTGGTTTTCGCTAAAGATAGGTCTGAAGCCTCAATCAGGGAAGCGCTAAATGCAGGCAGGACAGTTGCATGGGCCAGTAAATATCTGGCAGGGAAAGAAGAGCATGTCCGTAATTTATTTAATGCGAGTGTGGATTTGATGCAGAACCATTATTCGGAAGCGACAAAAGATGGGAAGTCTACGAATTATTATGAGATAAAAAACAAGAGTGATCTCTATTTTGAATTAGAGTTGAGATCTGGAAAGGGGACAACCAAAATTATATTATATCCAAATTCATCAAAGCTTATTTCAGCGGAAAGCGGACAAAGCAGTCTGACCTATGAAGTAATGACAGCATTTGTAAGGAGTGACAAACATTTGATGGTTGATCTGACATTAAAATAACAGAATTATTTAATTTTTTGTAAATCCTATCCCCGCCAGAATTTGAGTCGTTTAATGGTACTGATAATGAAGATTAGAATTCCACCATTGATTGAAGTGGGATGAGAATGGTGTTGACTTCTGCTGACCTTTCAATTCAATTAAAATTACCAGGGACTTTATTCACGGAGTTCAGTCCTTCTTTGGCCACTTCAAAAGTAAATCTGAGAACACTTAACATACATTTGGAAACAAGTAGGATTTAATCCTATGTTAGGGGATTAAAGGATTAATTGTTCATTTTATAGTTGCTCCGTTTCTTCAAGCCATTTCTGAACTCTGTCGTGCTCTGCCTGAAATTTGGCTTCAAAAACCCTTATAATCTGCTGAAACTCTGGTTCATTCCTGATACTGTTGAATAATGGATCAGTTTTCATATATGTTACTGCCCATAAATGTACAGTTGACCTTTGCTTTAATAGATTTAAATTCTCATACGCCTTTTCTTTGTCTCCTCTGAAAGCGTAGACAGCTGCAATATCATAATATGCGTATAAGCTTTGTCCAATTGGTCGTTTCAATTCAATACTATTATTACTGTACTCCAATTGTTTATCGAAATAATAGTCTGCTTCTTTCTTGTACCCATTTCCCCAATATGCATATCCAATTCGATGCATTCCATTACTAGTGAACCTTCCACGAGCTTTTAAGATTTCAACATATTTTTTATAGTATTTCAGTGATTCTTTTAATTGGCCAAGAAACGAATAAGCGAATCCCAGATTATACAGTGTACCCAAATTCGTTGAATCTATTGCATAATTTTTTTGCATAAATTCTATTTCTTTTTCAAAATTACCCCGATCTTCTTCAAATGATGCAACATTTTCAAAATATAAAGCTGAATCACCACTTAATTTAAGAGCTTCAAGGTTGTAGTATTTAGCTTTTTCTAAGAATCCCGCTTCACTGTATTGCCAAGCAATAGATCTTAATAAACTTGGTAATAGCGGCCCATGATTAAGAGATGCGGCTTTCTGCAAATTGTCAATACAATTAAGGAAGTCGGCTGTAGATACATACAGAAGTGCTATTCCGTAAAAAGCTTCCCATGAATTAGGATTAATTTTTAATGTTTTATCATAATCATCTTTAGCCTTATCATAAAACCCTTTAAACCTATAATAGTTACCTCTTACAGAATAAGCTTCAGCCATATTATTGTCAAATCGGAGAGCAAGTGTTACATAGGATAAGAGCAGAATCTCAATAATTTTCTTTGTAATATTCATTAGCAGAAGAATGCCTACCCCAATATACCTGAGCTAGGCCTGTATAAGCCTGGGAAATGCTGAATCGTATTTCAGTGCTTTATGAAAGAGATCTTCGGCTTTTTGCAGTGCTGTTTTATTATTAATATCAACCAAATACTTTGTAAGCTCTTCTCTTCCACTCTGGTAAAAATCATAAGCTGTAAGACTTGTAGTTGCTGATTTCTCAATCAGATTTTTCTCTTCGGGTGTAATTATTGTTTTTAACTCTGAAGCGATTGACTGTGCTATCTGGCTTTGTATTTCGAAAATATCTTTGGTCTCCTTTATTTCCTGCTCATATGATTCTGCCCACAGGTGTTTTTCGTTTTGGCTTCAATCAACTGTACCCTCAGACGAAATGAGTTGCCGTATTTCTGTCCACTACCTTCAACAATATAATTAACATCCAATTTTTTCGCTATTTTAGGAATTGCTGGTCTGGCTGTACCCCGATATTGTTCAACTGATGAACGTGATACGACCCTGAAATCTTTAATATCCTGAAGATTATTGAGTATCTCGTCCATGATACCATTTATAAAATAGGTGTTTTCCTCATCAGGGCTGTCATTTATAAACGGTAATACCGCAATTGATTTTTCAAGCAGTTCTTTTGGTTTAGACAGTTTTGGAATTAAGTAATAAGCCAAGACTATTATCAATGCTAATAATATAATTGATCCTGCGATGATTTTTGTTTTATTGCTTTTCTTAGGAATAGAAACGGTTTAAATCTTCTTCCGAACTTCCTCAACCTTTTGTTCATGTTGTCCTATTGAAGTAATGATCTCTTTTATAGTAAGGGAGACCTTATTAATTTGATCTTGATAGTAAGTTTTGTTAAGGTTGTCGTTTGGATGATCCTCTTTAGCTTTCAGAGGTCTGTTTACACCGATGTAGTTTTAAATATAAAATCCAAGGTCCTCATTATACTCCCATCACTCCCTCAAACATTTTCACATCTTCAACGTCCAGGTCATGAATACGAATCGGTAATACCCTGCTTGCAACATTACCATTAGGCAGTTTTACCTTTAATCCAAATTTATCCTGAGAGGCTTGTTCAACAAATGCTTTAAACTCATGTTCCCATGCAAAAGATTTGGGATCGCAATAGGTACGGGAAATGATCGGGATAAAAACCAGACACTTCAGTTTATCTTTCAGTGAAGCATCAACATCATGTGTTTCCAATAGTCCATCATGAGGATTGATGTCAAAATAAACACTGATCTCTTCCTTGAATGTTGATTCCAGTTCCCCCTTCAGAGTTATCGACAAACTCACTTACCCAGCCATCAGTTTGTTGTCTTTCTGGCGGTAGCTGATGAAAATGTCATATTCATAACCAGGGATTAGACTTGCCATCATTATTACATTTTATTTTCTTCAAGCCATTTTCTCACCCTTTCATACTCTGCCTGATTTTTAACTATCATATTCTGAAGGATCTTCTGGAAATGGTCTTCACTTCTAATACTGTCAAATAAAGGATCAGTTTTAGCAAGGCTTGTCCACCACTCGGGAAGAAATTCAGTTTGTATTGATTCATCAGATACAGGTACGCTTTTCCTTTTCCAGGAACGCATAAGTGCCCGCAAGGTCATACTGGGCAGCTTTCCGTTGGGCTATTGTCCTGTCGAGCTTTATGCTTTCCTCGCCATATCTTATCTGCTGGTTAAAATAGTATTCTGCTTCCTTATATCTTGCGTTTATCCAGTAAACCCATCCTATCCTATGCGAATATTGAAGTATTAAACTACCAGATTTCCTGTATCTTGCAATCATGGATTTCACATTCTTAAAAGCTTCTTCCTTATAGTCACCCGGTCCGAAAAAATAATTGATTCCAACTGTTGCCGCAGTATCAATAGCTGAGCCTTCCTGCCATAATCGAGGGCTGCAGAATAATTTTCATAGCTGAACTCGAGCCAGGCCATCTGACTATAAAAAATTACTTTATTACTGGTAAGATCGAGCTCCTTCTGATAATAATCCTTTGCTTTATCGTAAAAGCCCACTTCATGATATGCCCTGGCAAGATTGGCATACGACTCGGGGCGGCTTTCCCCCCGTACAAGGTTTAAGGCATTGTGATAATTTTCCAGTCCACTGACATAATCATGTTTTATCCAGATCAGAATATATCCTTTGTTGGTGTATGCCCATGAAAAGTTCGGATTTGCCTTTATTGCCTGATCAAAATTAAAGAGTGCCTCGTCAATTTGTCCATTGCTTGAATAACAAAGTCCTTTGATATGGTAGGCTTCATCCAGTCTGTTGTCTATTGCGAGAGCTCTGTCGGCCAGGATTAGGCACGTATCGAGGAAATTCTCATTGAAATATGACTCAAAGTAGTACCTGTTGTAATATGCCATTGCCATCCCTGACCAGGCTCTTGCAAATGCGGTGTCTACTTCGAGGCATGCCCTGAAAAGCGTTATGGCTTTTTTGTACTGGTCGGGGTCTCGATCTTTAAGATAATTCCTGAAATATTCATTGGCTTTAAGGTAAAGGTCATAAGCAGAGAGGCTTGTAGTAGGAGCCCTCTCGATAAGACTTTTCTCCTCAGGAGTAATTA
>CAVYYM010000030.1:0-58231 GCA_963772715.1 uncultured Bacteroidota bacterium | reverse complement strand
AAATCAACTTCGCAAAATATTGTGCTTGGCGTGTTAGGCGATTTTAAGGCCCAGCTGTTTTACGTGCGCTCTTGGTTTTCATTCTGTTTTTTATTAAATTGTTGCGGGTTTTATTTTTTCACCAATTTTAGTCCCAATTGATACGCTAATGCCAATAAGTAAACCAAAGCGAAATTGATAAGCTAAGTATTGTAACATAACCGTATGTTTGAATATTATGGAAAGCACAATGCTTG
The DNA here is from genome assembly GCA_963772715.1 of uncultured Bacteroidota bacterium. Lineage (GTDB taxonomy): Bacteria > Bacteroidota > Bacteroidia > Bacteroidales > VadinHA17 > LD21. Next base: position 57,995 of record CAVYYM010000030.1, on the reverse strand, counting down.
AGATTAAGTATGCAAGAATGACTGATAGCGTCCACAAGACTATTTCATTGAATATTTTTTTCATATTATGAATTGCTTTATAAATCTCATATGCAATAAAAATAGTTATTACCATTATAATTCCAAAAGTTAAGTCACTTATTATTGAATTAATCAATAATTTTTGAATAGAATTTGTAGTAAATGGAAGTAAAAATACCACCATTGATGCAATGTAAATGAATGTCCTCTTTTGATATGTTTTAACTACAGAAATTAGCAGTGATAGCACAAAACCATACACAATGAATTGGAATGCTGGGTGTGTATAAACGGCTATTTGGTTTCTGAAAAAAACAAAACCAACAAGAATTGTAAAAATTGTTCCAGAAAATATCATGAAAATTACATTCTTAAACTTGTCAATAATAGCTTGCATTGTTCCACCTTTTATGTAGTTGTCTTTTTGCCTTTCGCACGCTCTTCAGTTGGGCCTTAATTTTGCCCAACGTCTCCGCAAACGCACGATGTTTTGCAACTATAATATTCTTGCTGCCTTAAATCAACTTCGCAAAATATTGTGCTTTGCGTGTTGTTTGTCTGTAAACCGGCAACCTACCACAATGTAAATTTATTCTTTCGCCGTGATCTTTAATTCCTAACCCTAAATTTGCCTTTTTTTTCCTTGCGGCGAACTAAAGAGTGCCTTTAAGTGTAGCCGGTTTATTGCAAACAACTCCTCACATCACTAAACTTGTTCGTATTTTCTACATTCGTAATATGCTCGTTATCTGTTTGCAAGTCGTAGTGATTTCATGATATGTTACTCTGAATGTTAATTATATAAATCTCCAATTTCAGTTTATTTTTGCATTTGATAATATCTTGATGCAAATGATCTCAACGCTTGCAAAAAAAATCAATTCATAGATTATGCTATGTATATGCACCAATTCTGCTGAAAAGGAAATTAATTCATAAATAAAAGCCAATGAAAATAGAAATAATAAAATCAGTCCAATGTGTCTTTTGTAAAGTACAAATATAGGCAATGCTATGGTTTTCAAGATAAAAAAGATCAGCACTGTATCACAAATACGAACTACCAATTTGGTGCTAATAGGTACCGATTGTGATATATGTGAGAATACAAACACAATCATAGTAATTAGCAACGCAATTAATAAGGGGATAATGGTATCGATAAATAATATTATAAAAAAATAGTATTTTTTTACTGGAAGATTAAGATAGAAAGTAATACCACCCGTATATGTTCGAAAAATATGAATCTGATATACTACCGTTAAGAAGATAAACAGCACAAGTAGAGGAAGATTGTCCAATGATAGTGCAAAATTATCCAATGGAATTAGTAAGAATATCGAACCCAAAACACCAAGAATGAAATCAAAAAGAATCATCCTTGAAACTAATCTCTTATGTAACTTTAAAAAATTTATAAATAGTAAAGTAACACTCATAGCTTATTTATGATTTCTTTGCGGCAAAATGGTATATAGAATCCTGATTACAGCTGCGAAAATTATCAAAAAAGAAAAAATACTGATAGGTATTCTGTATGTAGCTATCATTATTGAAATCTGCTTGACTATCGATTCTGGCAATAGGATGTCAAGGATAAGTAGTAAACAAAGCAAAATGTAAAGAAAATAGTAGATAAAATCAACCCACTTGAGAATGTTCATTTCGGAACCTTTAGTTCCCCAATATTTCCTTATTGCCTCAATTAAAAAGAAAATACAAATAAAACAGGAGATCATTATCATTCTTCCAAAATGAATGGAATTCAGATTATGTAAGTGTATGGAATAATATTTTGATTGTGGAACATTAGACTTAAGAGAGAAGACTTCTGAAGGTGATTGTTTCTTTGCAGGAATTGAGGCGAATTTTTGAAAAACGCTATCGGGAATTTTATGGTAATTTATTATGACTTCTGATCCGAGCATACTAAAAAGCATTGAGTAACGTAGTGGGACTTTAAAATGATAAGGACCTGAGGCGCTCCTAATGGTGTACACCATCATAATACCTTCTACTGTTATTATCGGTTCTCCTGTTGATGTGTTCGCCGTGATAATATGAGGTGGACTTAACGCCTCAACAACAGGGGGGTGTTCACTAATCGTTCCAATATATATACATAGTGATATCAGAAAGACAACGTAAATTGTACTGGAAAGCATGAATGCAGAAAAAAAAGCACGATTTTCAATAGGCAAAAGTAGCGTATAATTCGATATTGCAGATGATGAAGAGTCGTTATGATGTGAAGGTATTTTATTTATTGCTGGCATTAATCGGTGTGAAATTCCGATGAGTAATAAAAGCAAAACTACTTCATGTTTGCCTAAATCCCCTCCAATGAAAAAAACGCCTCCAAGTAATAATAGAATCCAAAAAGAGAGATTACCTACTGGAGAGAAATAGATAGTTTTTAGTAGAAAAAAGCTAATAGCTGAAATTTGTCTAATATTCATTCCGATTTTCTGTCAATTCTGTATTATATAAACGAATGAATATATCTTCTGGTGTTTCTATATCTTCTTTCAGAATGTTGTCGTGCACAATATTGCCATGGCGTAAAATTATCATTCTATCTGCAACTGAGACGAGTTCAGACAAAATGTGAGTTGCATATAAGATAGTAACTTTATTTTCTTTCTGAAACTGCCTAAGAAGTCTTTGTATTTGAATTCGCATGATCGCATCAAGTCCATCAAATGGCTCATCTAGAATAATTATTTCAGGTTGAACCGCGGCAATAAGCGCAATTTCTGCTAGCCGTTTTTGTCCTTTTGAAAGTTGATTTAATCGTCGCGAGCGATCAAGTGACCAAGCATTCATTAAATCTAAATACAATTGTTTATTCCATTTTGGATATAATGAAGAATAAAGCCGAGCAATATCATCAGATGATGCCCAAGGAACTGGACCTGCATGATCAGCAACGAAACCGATTTGAGAGCGAATTTTAGGAGTGATTTTTTCGGCAGCAACACCGAGAATGGAACAATCACCTTCATCAGGCTGCAGTAACCCGAGCAGAATGTTAAATAAAGTACTTTTACCTGCTCCATTAGCTCCAACGAGTGAAACAGACTCACCTCTTTGGATGATAAATGAAATATTGGTAAGAGCTTTTAATGTAACAAATGCTTTTGAAACATGGCTGCAAGAAATCACAATATTTTCGTCCATGCAAGACTTCCTTAATGTCAATTATTCTTAAGAATTTAGAATATAGTTCAGAACTTGGACATACACCCATATTTTTATCGTGTTTATCAATAATAGCTGTAAAAGGGCTTTTTTTTGCATTTTATCTGTAAGTTTGTCAATTCACGCAGGCATGCGCACGTATATACGCGGTTCTTATTTCCTGAACTTCACACACTTTTTATACAATATGCCTAATGCCATATCAATCACTTCAAAATATAAAAATTAGTCATAATAATCTGATAAATTGGTGACATAAAAGTCCCTTGAGAATGCTGGCATCACCATCGGTTATAAACTGAAAATTGTTTGACAGAGCAAGATTATTCTTCAATGATTAAAAAATTTACTATTAATAATCACATTTTTTATTGTAAGCCCTGCAATACGGCAACCGGCGTTTTTTACTGAACGAACACTTTTAATTCCTTCCCCTGTTTCGCTATTCTCTGGATAGAGATTCCCGTACTATCAGTTTCTCCCATATTACATTCATCTGAATAAAAATATTGCACCCTGATACATTATTCGCCAGATCATTCCGTTGGTCATGAACCCTTTTTTGTTACTGCGGGGTTTACGTTTCATAATATCCTTTTCAGCCGGGTCGACGCTCAGTGCAAGTGCGGGAAGAGAGTCGGTAACCAGGTTGATCCAAAGAATATGGATCGGAAGCAGGGGTGTCCCCATATTGAAGATCGATGTAATAAGCAGAAGGAAAATCTCTCCGATATTTGAAGAAATCAGAAACTGAATAGCCTTAAGGATATTGTCATAGATCCTTCTTCCCTCTTCAACCGCCGAGACTATTGTTGCGAAATTGTCATCCGTAAGCACCATATCGGCGGCGCCTTTGGCGACGTCTGTTCCCACAATGCCCATTGCTGCACCTATGTCGGCCTGTTTGAGTGCCGGCGCATCATTTACCCCGTCACCGGTCATAGCCACTACTTCATTATGGCTCTGCCATGCTTTTACGATTCTTACCTTATGTTCAGGTGCGACCCTGGCATAAACAGTGTAATTAGCTACATTGGCATTAAATTCCTCCTCACTTAGTCTTTCCAGTTCAGCACCGGTGATTGCAACGCTTCCTTCCCTGAATATTCCGATTTCCTTTGCTATGGCCATGGCCGTTGATTTATGATCGCCAGTGATCATGACCGGACGAATACCTGCGGTATTGCATTCAGCAACTGCTGCAACAACTTCAGGTCTTGCCGGATCTATCATGCCGAGCAATCCGATGAAAATGAGCTCATTTTCCAGTTCACCGATTTCGACACTCTGCGGTGCCCGGGGCAGGTCCTTGTAAGCCATGGCAAGAACACGAAGCGCGGAATTTGCCATTTCTTCATTTGTGTCTCTTATTAAGCCGGCATCTTCCTTCGTTATCGGCCTTACCTCACCTTTTATCATTATCCTGTTGCAAACGCTTAGAACCTCATCAAGACCTCCCTTCACATTTACACGCGTGACTTTTTCAGACATCCTGTTGACTGTCGTCATCCTTTTTCTTTCCGAATCGAACGGGATCTCAGCCACCCGTGGATATTCCTTTTCAATTTTATCCTTAAGGATGTTGTGCAAAACCCCGAAATCCAGAAGCGCTGTTTCCGTCGGATCTCCGGTATAGGAGATCCTGCCATCCTCGCTGATCCTGAGCTGGGCATCAGCGCATAATACAGAGATAGACAGAAGCCTCATTTCCTCCTCATTAAGGACACTGGCAGGAGCAGCCCTGTTGATCAGGTCTCTTTTGTGATTTACGTAGGCTTCGACCACAGTCATTTTATTCTGGGTGAGAGTCCCGGTCTTGTCGGAACATATAACTGTAGCACTTCCGAGTGTCTCGACTGAGGGAAGTGTACGGATAATGGCATTTTTCTTTACCATCCTCTGGACACCGATAGCCAGGACGATCGTCGAAACGGCGGGAAGCCCTTCGGGGATGGCAGCCACGGCCAGACTGACTGCTGTCATGAACATATCCAGGATCGAATTGCCATAGAGGATCCCGACAATGAATATCAGTGCACAAATGATCAGCGCAGTAATTCCCAGCAGTTTTCCAAGCTGTCCAAGACGCCGGCTCATTGGTGTTTCAGTCTCTTCGGCATGCTGGAGCATATCGGCGATCTTGCCCACTTCAGTACCCATGCCTGTTTTGACGACCACGCCACGGCCCCGGCCATAGGTGACCATCCCGGTGGAAAAAGCCATGTTGATGCGATCACCAAGCGCAACCTCATTTCCCGCCAGCGATTCAATATGCTTGTCAACCGGAACAGATTCTCCGGTGAGTGAGGATTCCTGTATTTTCAGATTGATTGCTTCGGTAAGCCTTATATCTGCAGGGACAATGGCGCCAGTTTCGAGGATTACCATATCTCCCGGAACCAGATCCTTCGTATGGATCTCTGAAATGACACCGTCGCGCAAGACTTTCGTAATGGGAGCGGCGAGATTCTTAAGGGCTTCCAGGGAAGATTCCGCCTTGCGTTCCTGTATAGCTCCGATAAGGGCATTTACGATGAGGATTCCCAGGATCACAAATGTGTCCAGCAATCCCTCGCCTTCATAAATTCCGACAACTCCAGAAATGATCGCAGCGATAAAAAGAATTATGATCATGAAGCTTTTAAACTGTTCCATGAACATTCTGAAGAATGATTTCCTGCGCTTGGAAGTAATCTGATTATAACCGTATTCCTCAAGCCTTCTGGTTGCCTCCTCTGTTGTGAGTCCTGTCGATGAAGAGGATTTTAATCCGGTTAATATTTCATTATATTCCTGATTGTAAAAGTCTGTCATATTATAAATGTTGCTAAATTTTTTATCGGTATTGTCAATGCAAATATAATTAGTCTGTCCGACTAAAAGTCTGATTTGCCTTTGTTCAAACGATAATACCTGTTGTAAGTTATTGTTGATGAACCTATCCTGCAGCCTCTTTTTTCTTCTCAGCCTTGTCTCTTTTGTCAGCAATCCTGAGGAGCTTCATTGTTTCGAGGGTGTTGAATATGAACAATAATATTGCTGCTGCCAGTGTGGCATAGAGCATGGCGCCATTCAATCGAAGAGGAAAACTTCTTCAATTTTTGAATCAAATACAACTGCTATATCATAGGCAAGCCTCAGGGATGGATTGTACTTGTTCTTTTCAAGAAAAACGATCGTTTCCCGCCTCACGTTCACCTTTTTTGCCAGATCTTCCTGGGTAAGATTATACCTGGCCCGTAACTCCTTAATCCTGTTATTCATTTCTGACACCTCTGAAGTTGAAATAAATCCAGCAGATGGCAAAAGTAACAGCCATGCCCAATATCCCAGCTCCGATAATTGTATGGATTTCGAGCTTAAGCTTGTCTGAGAAGTACATTATCACAAGCCACAGGTAAAGTGAGATGTAAAATGAGAGAGATGATGTTTTCAGCATCACCTTTTTTGATAGCTCATCTTCAGCGGGCTCGCCTCTTTTTGCGCTGGTCAATCTCTTATAGCCGATAAAGACGGCGAAACCGACAACAAGTATAATCACTCCAAGACCTGCAATATCTGACGCTGTGATCTTATTCGATTTGCTGAAAAACCATAATGCGGTCGATACAACAACCATTGCTGCCAGGACGAATACTATGACTGCTTTTTTCATTTTAAAAGGTATTAGTTATATAATTCTAACACAAAGTTAGAAATAAATAACATTAACTTCCAAATATTTTTACAATTATTTTATTATTTTTGAAAATACTCCATATCCCCTACGGGGAATTAATTGAATTTTAGGTATTTGGCTAATACAACACCATAACCGCTACGCGGTAAAGAATATTGGGTTGAATCTCTTGCGAGACATCTTTTGCCCGTAGGGCATTCAGTATTGTAACAGATAATAAATATAAAATACTTTTTTTACCTCGTAGAGGTTAAGGGTTATCAAAAAACTCAAATAAAAACCTGGGATCATAATCTATTTCATATTTATTAAGAATAAACATATACTCATCACGAAATGATCTTTTTGCATGGTGAGACTCCTGATTTTCAATGTATTTGAAAACATTTTCTATCTGAGATCGGCTATATGTAAAACCCCCATAACCATCTTGCCATGAAAATCTGCCTCGTACCAATCTATTCTCATTAATAAAAATTGAAGAGCCTCTTTTAATGTCATGGACTGTATCAGAAACAGAAACAGCTGGATTAAGTCCTATAAGAATATGGATATGGTCTGATACTCCATTAACAATTATTGATTTGTGTTTAAGTCCGGTTACAATACCACTAACATATTCAAATACACGCGGACGGATATTTTTTGACAACGCTGACTCTCTTTGAGAGACAGCAAACACAAGCTGTACATACATTTGGGTGAATGCTCCTGGTTTCATAATTGATTATTTTAAAAATGCAGCAGATCAAAATTAACAAAAAACCGAATATCTCTCTATCCCCTACGGGGAATTAATTGAAATTTCAGGTATTTGGCTAATACAACACCATAACCGCTACGCGGTAAAGAATATTGGGTTGAATCTCTTGCGAGACATCTTTTGCCCGTAGGGCATTCAGTATTGTAACAGATAATAAATATAAAATACTTTCTTTACCTCGTAGAGGTTAAGGATAGCTGTAAAATAAAATTGCTTTAATAATGGCTTATGATTAAATTTGATTAAGGAACAGCCCTTAGACATTCAAAACCTGTATTATATGTTTTTTCGATTATTGAAATCAGATTCTATTAAACAAGTAGCCTCGATTATTCTGTTTCTTTTTCTGGTGTTTGAAAACTCTTCTGCTCAGGAAGTTTTAAAAATTAATTCCATCGAACAGGCAAATGCGCAAATAGAGAATCATATTTATATCTATAAAGATACAACCAACGCACTTGATATCAAGCAGATAACAGATCTTAAAAAGCAAAATCATTTCCTGCCGTTAAATAAGTTTAAAGAAAAAAGATCATTCAAAAATACTTACTGGCTTTTCTTTTCAATTGATAATAATTTAGAAGACGATTATCCGTTAGGCTTTAGGTTTCCCTCCTATTTATCACCGGATTGATATATATAGTTTCCCGACAGTATATTGCAAACTCAAAAACCAGGCATTTTTATAGATCTGTTGAAAACGATGAAATTATTTCGTTTTCAAATATTGTTAAGCTTAAGGATGGACCGAAGAATCGATTTCTATCTTAAAATTCAAAAACATTTATGATGAGTCACACGTCTTTCGATAAAGTTTGTCAATCTAGTTAAAGCAATAAAACTTAACAATCGCCTTACATTTTTGATGGATTTGCACATGGCATGATGTGGTTTATGATCATGTATGGTTTGTTCTGTTTTTTTTGAACAAAGACAAATTTATCTTTACTATTCTCTCTATATTTTCTTATGTCTCTCATGGTATTTTGGTTTCTTTGGTCTGGGGTATCGGCTATTCCCTGAATTACCAAGGATTATATTTCCCTATACTGATTTTCCTTTTTTATAGGATATATTTTTTATATACAATTTGCTTCGATTATTTATTAATACTTCCAGAGTTTTACCTAAATGGACAAATTACTTAAAATATTTCCAGATTGTCTTGGCAATAGAAGCTATCGCACTTCCCGTTTCTATTTATGTAACAAATCAGTTATTATCAATGCTACATATTGCTAAATATAATTGTCAGCAATGTTCCTTGCATTCTTAATATGTTTTAATATTAAGCTATTTTCTCAAAAAACAAACTTCCCAGTATTATTGCTGTTGGAACTTTATTTCTGTCAGTGGGAGCTCTGTTTAATTCTATCTTATATGTTGATAACCGGTAGTACGAAAATGTATTTGTTCTTCAAAAAGTAGGGATCATTTTCAGAATTAACATTTTTACATTTGGTATCAGCTACAAGTATGTCCATTGATGAATCAGACAAACAAAAATTCCAGAAGCCAGCTTATTGCCCAACTAAGCGAAAACGCAGAATTACATCAAAAAGTAAACAGGGAGTTAGCCGACAAAGTCAAAGAACGGACAATTGAACTTGAACAACAGAGGGACATTGTTATTTCTCAGAAAGATCATATCGAAAAAATCAATACGGAAATGACTGACAGCATTAAATATGCCAAGTATATACAGTCATCAGTTTTGCCTAAAGCAGATCAGCTGGATTCAACACTGGGAGAACATTTCATCTTATATAAACCAAAAGATATAGTAAGCGGCGATTTTTACTGGACTTCAAAAATCGAAAATAAAACAGTAGTAGCTGCCGTTGATTGCACGGGTCACGGTGTACCCGGCGCATTCATGAGCATGCTGGGAATGACACTCCTTAATGAAATAATCAATAAAGAATATATAACCCATCCGGGAGTTATTCTGAGACGCTTGAGAAAAGAGGTAATAGATTCATTAAAGCAAAAAGGTGAAAGAGGCGAGCAAAAGGACGGGATGGATATATCCTTGTGTACTCTGGATCCTGAAAATATGAAGCTGCAATTTGCCGGAGCCAATAATCCATTGTATCTGGTACGAAAATCAAATCTAAAGGAAGCAGGGGAGCTTCGTTGTGAATCTGCCAGGCGATGATAGTTTATATGAGATCAAGGGAGATATGATGCCAATTGGAATTTATGACAGGATGGAGAATTTCACCTTGCATGAAATAGATATTTTCAAAGGTGATTCAATTTACCTGTTCACCGATGGTTTCCCTGATCAATTCGGAGGCCCGGACAGAAAAAAATTAGGTTACAGGCAATTCAGAGAAACAATATTGAAGAGCAATTCTATGACAATGGCTGACCAGAAAAATATACTGGAAAAAAGCCTGACTGAATGGATGGGGAATAATATTCAGATAGATGATATTCTCGTAATAGGATTTAGAATCGGCTAAAACTGATTTCCCGTGAACATATATATTTTCCCTTTTTCAGTCGATTTCATTTCAACCATTTTCCCCTGATAGCTTAGTTTTAAAGGATTTCCAAGCTTTGAAATGATCCTGGCCTGTTTCAGTTTCCCGTTTTCCCAGTCGATGTCGACCTGAAATCCGCCACGTGCCATTATTCCGTATATATGTCCTGTTGTCCATGCAGATGGCAATGCCGGGAGCAATTCAACTTCGCCGGCATGGCTCTGAAGAAGCATCTCGGTTATACCTGCCGTGCCTCCGAAATTGCCATCTATCTGGAAGGGAGGATGATTGTCGAACAAGTTATTCAGGGTTGATTTTGTCAGCAGGGCAAGCACATTCTCATAGGCTTTGTCTCCATCCTTGAGCCTTGCATAAAAATTAATGATCCATGCACGGCTCCAGCCTGTATGTCCTCCTCCGTGAGAGAGACGGTACTCAATAGTCTTTCGCGCAGCCTCCAGAAACTCCGGATTTCTTTGTTGAGTAATCTGGTCTCCGGGATGAAGCCCATACAGATGTGAAATATGCCGATGACCGGGTTCTGCTTCCTGAAATTCTTCCGACCATTCAAGTATACGGCCATCAGATCCTATCTTTATCGGAGTCAGCTTTTCAAGGGTCTTCTCCATTTTTTTTCGTAATGCTTTATCGGCGTCCAGTATTATGCTTGCTTTGATAGTATTCTGCAACAGATCGCGTATTATCATATGGTCCATCGTCGGCCCCATCACCATGCTTGCATTTCCTCCTCCTCCCGGAATTATGAAGCTGTTTTCAGGTGAAATGGAAGGACCGGAAACCAACAATCCTGTTTCAGGATTCTTAACCAGCCAGTCAATACAGAACTCCGAAGCTTCCTTCATGATGGGATATGATTTTGTCCTCAGGTATTCAACATCACCTCCGAACTGGTAATGGTCCCAGATATTCTGGCAGCTCCATGCTATTCCCATCGGCCACATTCCATACCCGATGGCACCCATAGGTTCGGTATAATGCCATACATCAGTAGTGTAATGAGCGACAATACCTTTCAATCCATAGACTTCCTGTGCTGTTCGCCGTGCTCCTGGCCGCATTGCATCAATGAAATCAATGAAAGGCTCCTGCAATTCCCCCAGATTGGTTATTTCTGAAAGCCAATAGTTCATCTGGATGTTAATATTGATATGGTAATCGGCGCTCCATGGCGGACGTAATCCGTCAGCCCAGATGCCCTGCAGATTTGCAGGCAGATCCCCCGGCCGGGAACTGCTTATCAGCAAATATCTGCCGAACTGGTAATACAACTCAATCAGATCGGTGTCGGTATATCCGTTTTGCATTGCAGTAATCCTGGCATCGGTGGTAAAGTATTTTCCATCACTGAATCCAAGGTCAAGGGAAACACGATTGAAGAATGACTTGTAGTCCTCAATATGATCTTTCTTTATATCTGTATATAAACGTTTTGCAACTGCTTCAAGCTGACTGGCAGTTATTTCTGCCGGATCCTTTCCAAAATAATCTGTTGCCGCAGTCAGGAAAATGGTAGTTGAATTTGCTTTTTCAATCCTGATGCTGTCGCCTCCGCAAATAATTTTTCCACCGTCAGCTACCAGCCTCATCCTTGCTTCCATTTTCACTCCGACTCCATCTCCAATATGTTCTTTCATAATTATTTCATCCCCGTTCGAGGTGATTAAAGTTTTGTTTCCGGCACGACTAAGTCTGACCGTGTATGTCAGAGCACCCTCCTTGTCAGCGGTAAATCTGGCAACTATCGCCTGGTCAGGTGCACTGGAAAAGATCTCACGCAGGTAATTAACCTGTCCTGAAGAATATTTTACCCTGGCTACAGCTTCTTCGATATCGAGTTCACGGCGGTAATTTGTAACTCCGCGCAAATTACCAAAATCAAAAGTCAGATCTCCGAGAGTCTGGTAAGTCGATGCATTATCGCGTTTGAATCTTCCAAGGATTCCGCTTTGAGCAAGCTTTTCGGCTTCCTGGTATTTTCCTTCGAAGAGCAGCTGACGGACTTTCGGAAGGTTCTTCAATGCATCTGGATTGGCATCCCAGCGTGGCTGGCCTGTCCATACCGATTCCTCATTCAGCTGGAGACGTTCATTCTCAATTCCTCCGAAGACCATTGCTCCGAGTCTTCCGTTACCAACCGGCAGGGCTTCATTCCAGTTTTCCGCGGGCCTGGTAAACCAGATCTTTAAATCTGATGGCTGATCCTGTACCTGGGCGCTCAGACCATTAAGTATTGAAAAACCTAATATTATCGTATACAATTGAAAAGGTTTGAGTTTCATAGAGTGATTAATATTTGTTGTGTAAATTTATGATATTAATGATTATCACAGAAAACATGAAACAATCAGTTTTATCTTTTAAGATATACAGGGGACCAATGTGCAAAAATATCCTGTTTCTGTTTGTTTTGTCATTAACGGCTCAAAACTCTTTCTCACAGTATGTTCAGGAGGGGCACAGAGATCCGATGCCCGGTGAGATAACAATTACAGAACCCGGATGCTATAGTGAAAGAGGAAAGACATATATCCTGATGAATAATATTTCAGGTGAAATGAGTACGATTTTTCTTGGCAGCGATGTCACATTGGATCTGAACGGGTATGTTATTACATATGCTTCCGGAAATTACGAACATATCCGCAATTATAGTTTTGAGGAAGGTAAAGCTGGATGGGATTTTTCAAAAGCTCCCCTGGCTGAAATAGCGGATAAGAAAAAACAAGTAATGATAGGGGAGAATGTCTTGATTCTACAAGCAGGAGAAGAGATCGTTTCGGAGTACATAACCCTTCCGGTGGCACGTCGCTCTTATTTTGCCATGTGCGGTGTTGCTGCCCAGGAAATGAAAGTGAGCATATCCGTAGAGGATAGCACAGGGAAGCAGATTACCTGTATCAGCAGATATGACGAAAAGGAGATAATCAGCTGTCCGGCTGAATCCCTTTCACCGAGACTCGGCGGCGGGATCACTTATGCTCATTTAAATGGTTTACCGGAAGGGAAATACCGTTTGCGTATAAAAGCAGTTACTGACTGCATTGTAGATTATGCTGATCTGCGTCCAGCCCTTGATGTTGGTATCGGGATTGTCAAAGAAATAGAGCCCTGGGTAAACTATACCCACCTCTATCAGGCAATACATGGCTCTTTTTATGATTATGCTGAAGATACTGAAAAGACCAGGCCGATACGTGAAATTCCAGTCGCCACAGGTTATGGTACAGTTACTATTAAAAACGGGGTAATCAGGAATGGTACTGAAGGCATTCTTTCATGGGGGATTCAGTCAAATGCCGATGACATAACTGTCATCCTGGAAAATGTAAAGGTTATAACCTCCGGGATCAACACAAATGCCGTTGATGTTCCACAGGCAATAATTACGAAATGTTCATTTGACGTGACCAATCCATTTATAATAAACCGTCATGGATCTGATAACTACGGGGTTGATCTATGGGGCAGACTGCCTTCGGAAGTATCATTCTCTGAATTTTACGGCGGGCAGGGATGTCTGGTATTCAAAGGAGACTTTTCTAAAATCCACCATAATTACTTTGTGAACCGTCAGACTGTAACCAACCATTACAGTATTATGGCAATGGGAGACAGTTCACTGATATTCAACAACAGAATTATCCCCGAGACAGGTTCGGGAATTGAAATATATATACACAGGGGAATGCAAATATTCAACAATGAGATTGTAGTCCAGGCAGCTCCGCCAACTTGTGAATACGGACATACTGATTATAGCACAACGGCAATAAGGATTGCTGATTACAATGCTGTTGCGGGAACTTCAAGGGCTTCTTTTGGAAATATGATCTATAACAACAAAATCCGGGTTACCGGGAAAGATTATCCTGACTTTCCAGATTATTTACCGATGGCATGGGCTCTGTTTTACAGTACCAGCGGTGGGGAGAATTTTATTTTCGGAAATGAGATTTATGTTGAAGATCTGACCCCGGGATTAAAAAATGAGACAGCGGCATTTTATATTGGCGGAGGATGCAGCGGAGGTGATTTTGTTGACAACAGGATAACGACCAATGTTCCTGCATTTTGGATCGCCAACAGATACGGGTCCGCTTCAAATATCGACATTTCAAGAAACCTGGTCATTAAATCTCCTTCGGCAGGTCCTGATTATAAGCCTGTAAGAATAGGATGGTATCATGCCATAGCAAAAAACATCCTGTTCAAGTCAAATATTTTTGAAGGATCAGAACTTGAAATCGATAAGACAGATTCAGATCATTCTTTTTGGGTATCCTGGACGATTACTATCAGGGTTGTTGATAAGAAAGGGATTCCTCTTGCAGATGCAGATGTCATAATATCTGATATAAATGGCAAGGAATTCTTAAGGCAGAATACCGGGGATAACGGGATCATTAAAACCGATTTACCTGAATATTCTGTGAAAGGAACAGAAATGACGGTTTTCTCACCCTATACTGTTACTGCCGGCAAAAAGAAAACCACAGTAACATTAAACCGTAATAAAGAACTGGTTATAATAAAATGATGCTGTCTCAAAATAGAAAATTTATTAACCGCAAAGATCGCAAAGTTGTATTTATTTACATCTTAGTTTTGCGTCCTTTGCTTTTACTTAGCGCACTTTGCGGTTAAGACTGACTTTTAAAATCCCTCTGTTTTAAAAAAGTATTCGCAGAAATTATTTTTTCAGCAGATCGCGGATCTCTGAAAGAAGAGTTTCTTCCTTCGTAGGTGCCGGTGGTGCAGGGGGAGGAGCTGCTGCTTCCTTCTTCTTGGCTGTATTGATAGCTTTAATTAGCATAAAGACAGCAAATGCCACAATCAGGAAATCGAATGTTACCTGCAGGAAATTGCCATAATTCCATGTAACGGCAGGAGCCACGTCGGTAGCTGCCTTCATGACAACTTTCAGGTCGGTGAAATTAACGCCGCCAAGGAGTAAGCCAAGTGGAGGCATGATAATGTCAGCGACAACGGAAGATACGATCTTGCCGAATGCAGCGCCGATAATTATACCGACAGCCATGTCGACAACGTTGCCTTTCATCGCGAAGGCTTTGAATTCATCTAATAATTTCATAGTAATTGGTGGTTAGTAATTAGTGATTGGTGATTAGTGATTGGTGATTCGAGTGATTCGTGATTGGTGAAAAGGGTTAGAATTTGTAAGAAAATCCCACTCCGAGGATTTCCTTGAACTGGACTTTGGAGCCGACGGCTTCGCCTGCTTCAATCTCGCCATTGTCGTTTTTATCAAAAGCGACTTTGATGTTATCATCGTAAATCAGCAGTGTATTAAAACTGACTGTTATGTAATTGTTGACTTTCATGCCAAGCAAGGTCTCCCAATTGACGTCTATATTCTGAGGATTTTCCAGATAGTTTGAAAAAAGATCGATTTTTGTCGTAAAGGATATATTTTTCATGAATTCGCCTTTGAAATCGTTCTTCGTAAAGATTGATCTGATATATCCGCCAAGCTCGCTCTTAGTCGTTTCTCCTGGTGTAACTCCGAATGCCCCGGCATCTGAAAGCGCATCGTCGGTAACAAAAGTAAATTTACCGGTCAGAGGGGCAATGAATGCACTGAAATATGCATTGGGTTTATAATCAAGTCCCATTGCGACCAAAAGATATGCAGGTGCAAAAAGATCGGATATTTTTTCCTTTGGATCAGTATCATAATTCCATCCGGGGGTCATCTGGGTTTTAAAATTCAAGAGGGCTGCATAGTAAAAATTCTTGAATGCCTCCCTTCCGTATTTTGATAAGAAATCGATCTTGTCGTCGGTTTTCCTGAAGCTCTCGCTTCCCTGTTTCATGAGACCATAGCCAAGGTCCAGTGAATTATCCCAGACAGATTTTCCCTTTTTCAGATTTGCAAAAACTGAAAGTAAACCGTTTACAGAGATGGATCCTTCTCCCCCTGCAGCCCAATTGGTAAGTGATGTTTGTGCAAGGTTTGCTGAAAACAGGCCTCCCTTTTTCCAGCCCATTGTTGTGTCAGTGGATTGTGTGCGGAGATTCTTTTCACCTTCAGTCACCTGTCCAGAGCGCCAGCACACAAGTTATTGAAATTAATAAAGTTGCAGCTACAAATTTATTTTTCATAGTTCAGTTATTTACATTAGTCTCAATTATTAATCAATGCAGCCATGAATGGCATGGCTGCATTGGTTTAGCTTCACTGAATGAAAGGATGCTTATTATTTTACATCTTTAATTTCAGCTTTGGAAGCATTTCTTTTAACTGAATCAATGCCATTGTCACGGCCGGTTTCGCTCTTGTAATTCTGGCTGATTCCTATTATCTCGTTGTTGCCGGCAGTAACTGCAAAGCGGAACATTTTACCGGGGGTAACGGATTTAGCAACTCTTTTGGGATCTTTTGAATTCTTCTTTACAGAAGTGATGCCATTAATACATGCAACCCTGGAGGAATATCCTTCGCTGCTCAGAATTGTCTGTCCGTTATCTGCTTTCAGACGAAAACGGAATTCATTTTTCTTGCCACTTTGATAAACTTCAAATTTTGCCATTTTTTCTTTTTTAAAAGGTTAAAAATGATTTTTCAGCAGAATTATATTCTTATACTTAAGAAGTTATTTTATATGCAGTTTTCCAAGAACACCTTTAGCGATCCCGCCACTTGTCATTTGACCGGTGACCTCTTTTTTAGTTACATCTCCGATGACCTTAAAAACGCTATCGAGTTTGTTAGGAGGAAGCTGAGTCTGATTCAGGATCTGACTCCCGACTTCCGATTTAAGTGTTCCCAATAAATTTTCAAGCATGATGGTTGTAATTAGTTAGTGATTTCAGATCAAATATAATTACATTTTCGTAAATAGTAAAATGTAATTATTAATTAATACATAATACATATATTTTCATTTTTATTACTGAATATCAAATGACTAAAGATTACTAAAAGTATTTCCGCACGATGTGAAAAATATTTATTTCCGCACTGCGAAGGTTGCAAATAATCAGCTAAATTGCGTGATAAATTCTGTTATTTGAATCGTAAAATTCTGATCATGGATAAGAAAGAAACATTTTTAGCACATATCAACGACGGCTATGCCTGCAAGGGTGACGCAATTGTACTGGGAGGAGCCATGCTTGACGGACAACCGGTGACTGGCACAAAAGTTCAGGTTCCGCTGAAAACAATGAACAGGCATGGACTTATTGCCGGAGCAACAGGAACAGGAAAGACAAAAACACTTCAGGTAATTTCGGAACAGCTTTCAGAAAGAGGCGTTCCTGTTCTTCTGATGGATGTGAAGGGAGATCTCAGCGGAGTTGCAATGCCCGGAGAAGAAAAACCATTTATAACAGAAAGGCATGCAAAGATTGGCATTCCATATTCTGTAAAAGGATTTCCCGTTGAACTGCTCACTCTCTCGCAGCAGGATGGTGTAAGGCTGAGAGCAACTGTTTCGGAATTCGGACCCGTGCTTCTATCAAGGATACTCGACCTGAATGATACCCAGGGCGGTGTCCTGGCAGTCATTTTTAAATTCTGCGACGACAGACAAATGGCACTGCTCGATCTGAAGGACCTGAAAAAAGTCATTCAATTTGTTACCGAAGAAGGGAAGGAAGAACTGGAAAAGGAATATGGAAAGATATCAACCTCCTCGACAGGAATAATTCTTCGCAAGATCATGGAACTGGAACAGCAGGGGGCAGACCTTTTCTTCGGAGAACTATCATTCGACATCAGGGATCTTTTGCGCCGCGACAGCAAAGGTAACGGTTATATAAATATCATGAGGCTTACCGATATCCAGGACAGACCCAAGCTCTTCTCCACATTCATGCTCTCTCTGCTGGCAGAAGTTTACAGCCAGATGCCTGAGAAGGGCGATGCCGACAAACCTGAGCTTGTAATCTTCATCGATGAGGCACATCTTGTTTTCAACCAGGCAAGCAAGGCTCTTCTCGACCAGATTGAAAATATTGTCAAGCTGATCAGATCGAAAGGAATCGGAGTATTCTTTGTGACACAGAATCCCACCGATATACCCAATGGAGTTCTCGCACAGCTGGGACTTAAAGTACAGCATGCACTCAGGGCTTTTACAGCTGTTGACAGGAAAGCCATAAAACTTACTGCAGAAAACTATCCGCTCTCTGATTACTACAAAACTGAAGATACAATTACCGCGCTCGGCATTGGTGAAGCGCTGGTGACGGCCCTGAATGAAAAAGGAATCCCGACACCGCTGGCCGCTGCCATGCTGCGTTCTCCGATGAGCAGGATGGATATACTGACGTCCGATGAGATAAACTCAATAAACAGGGCTTCAGGACTTGTAAGCAAATACAGTCAGACTATCGACCGTGAAAGCGCCTATGAGATTCTGAGCAGGAAGATTGAAGCCATCGAAAAAGATAAGGCCGATGAGGCTGCCAATGAGGAGTGGGTAAGAAGAGACAAAAGGAAATGGCAAGCAGGAAAAAGAGTGGGAGAGAACGAGGGGAGGACTGATCAGCGAGTAGAAGAACCACCTGCAGGAGAATCAGGAGAACTGCAACCAGTCCGGTTGTAAAAGTACTTACAAGCGCAACTTTTATCCGCGGTGTTATGGGGATCCTGAAAAAAGTGATGTAAGATCTATCTCTTTACCATTACACTGTCCACAAGATATTTGGAATCTCCTCTCCAGAAGACAGTGCCGTTTTTTCTGGATGTAATGGACATATAATATTTTCACCCTGAAGAGTGTCAAACTGCCTGATCAGATCTTTCATTGATCAAGGTAAACTGAAATTTCTCAGAAGCCAGGGCGATATCCCTTGTGGATGCCACACTGCTGAGAATCAATTCTCCTTCATAGGTTTTAAAGATGGTCCCCTTGTGTGAGAATTTCTGAAGGAGCCCTGCCCTGTAACCTTCGCTGTAGGTATAAAAATACTTCATGTAGATAAAACCGGCAAGGAAGATAATAAGCAGGAAAAATAACCACCTGAAAAACCTCTTTGTCTTTTTTACAAAACCGCTCTTTGGTTTTGGATTTGGTAACTTCCGTATCCTGGCTCATGTTTGTTCTATTTTATGTGATCCGTCACAAAAAGGTTTGTGTTTGGTCTGCTTGCACATGCATATCCATTGAGGTCCGCTCTTTTCAGCCTTAAAAATATGTGGCCTGAAGCTGGTTGATTTGTGTGAACCGTCGCAATAAGGTTGATTTTTAGATAGACCGCATGCGCACCATGCATATGTTTTTCCCTGTTCCAGGGTGTCTTCTTTAGGCTGATCAGCTGCTCTCTTAGGAGTTTTCCATTCGCAATAAATTTTATATAAGGAATGTTTCAATAGCATAAAAATAAATCATTTCTGACATAACAGCAATAATATTCTTTTCAGCAATATCAATATTATCAGGGTTTATTCACCGGCCCTGAGTTACAGTGTACTGACAACCACTCGGTTGAATTCCTGGAAAAAACAGGATTCTTCAACGGACCCGGGGCAGCCGCTTTCAGTGAGACGAATGTTGCACCATGAACATCATCAAGCACTATTGCGGTCCTGTAATCCTTTTTATCACATGAGAGAGTCACGTTTTCAAATTTTATGCCTTTTGCATGACGGATGAAAAATCCCCATGCAGGCAGCTCTTTGAACATAGAAAATTCAGGATAGCTGGCAGCCATCTCCGGGACTTTATCAAGCTCGTCCAGGCCTACTTTTGCATAATTCGGATTACCGCCCCCCGGATATCGTATCTCAATATTTTTCAAGGTCACATTCTCAATAAAGGCATCAGGCATACCCACAATCGATGAAGGCGAAATATTCCGCGGCAGATCTTCCACAGGCCCCTCGTAATTGTAGCCGGCATCGGGTTTTGTCGCCGGCACCTCGGCATATACGTTCGAAATCGAAATGTTATTCATTTTCCCTTTTCTTCCTGCCTGCCGCTCCCCGATACGAAGAAATATGACATTCCCGGTATTGATCGACCTGAGGCTGTCGACGATGACATCTTCAACAAAACCTCCATCGACAGCGGCAAAAGTTATCGCAGAACGGTAAGTGTCGAATACGAGGTTGTTTATGATCCTGATGTTCCTGAAACCTCCGTTCGATGCTGTCCCGAATTTAATGCCATTGGCGCTGGTGCGTATCGTATTATTGTGAACATATACATTCTGGCAGACGAAATCCCGTGAATGTGATTTCAGGCAGATCCCGTCATCGGCAGCATCAAAGTAGGAATTTGTGACGCTCACGCTGTCACAATCCACTATATCGATCCCGTCGTTATTCCAGTACGATTTGCTGTCAACGCTGATTCCGTCGACGATAAGGTTCCTGCACTGGTCATATTGCTGGTTCCAGCTGCCCGGATCCTTGAGGAGAATTCCTTTTATCGTAATGTTCCTGCACCCCCTGAAGTAAATATTCTGCGGGCGGATCGTCTCCCTGGGACGATCATATTTCAGCGGATCAGCTATCACCCCTTTATGGATCAGGTCGACAAGGTTATTTGCCACCTGGAAACCCTGGCCGTCTATAACCCCCTTTCCCGTTATTCCGACATTTTTCTGATCAAGGGCAAAGATCAGGGCAGTCCAGTTGAAGTTCTGCTCATAATCGAGCGGATTCACCGAACCTACGAGTATGGCACCCTCCTCAAGCTGGATCGTGACATTCGACTTAAGGTATATTGTTCCTGTCAGATATCGCCCAACATAGAATACAAGCCTTCCGCCTCCATTGGCACTGATATAATCGATGCCCTTCTGTATAGATGTCGTATTCAGTGTCGTGCCATTCGATTTCACACCGAACATCGATGCGTTGTAATCTTTTGCATTTACTGCGGCAGTTGACAGCAGAATTATTGCAATGATTAATGAAGCATAGTCTTTTCATAGTAATCAAAATTGGATTTTCTTTAGTCTTGTATCTTGTATCTTTTGTCTTAATATACTGTTACCGGTCCTATCAATCCCATCGACTGTATCGGCTGGACCTTGTTCTTTTCATTGGTCCAGTACTGTGCTATCGGATTATCCGTAAGTGATTTCATGTAATTGCCCATTGAAGTAGTGACCACCACCTCAATCTGGTTGATCCCGGGTTTCAGAAATCCTGTAATATCAAAGATTCTTCTCCCGTACCATTTCACTCCGCAATTCTTTTCATTGACCCTGAGTTCTGCTGTGCCATATACTTTTCCAAGGTTGAGGATAACATTCCCGGCATCTTCAATATTGATGGTATTCCGGTAGACTACTGTCCCGGCAAAACTCACAAAATCAGGCATGTCTTTCAGATCCTTAAGCTCATCAACCTGAACATTCCTTACAGAACCATCATGGCAGTGCCTGAACTCCGCACTCCACCCTTTTAAAATATTTCTCGACAGTTCACTTTTAGCAGGAAGAGGCTTCCATTCAGGTCCGTTTCTTTCTTTGCTGAAAACAAACAGATATGATCCTGCCGGTCCCATATCGAGTTCGATGCTGTTTCCCTTGTCAGGAAATACCCTGTACCGTTCGCCGGTTTCAGGATCCCATATCCAGCAAAATCTTCTGTCAGTGAGCTCTTTTGAAAAAGATATCCGGGATTGTCTGGATTCATGCAAATGGGAATTGATCATGTACAATATTTCCGAACCATCATCAGCCTTGCGCCTTATTTGCATTATATACGGATCAGGCTTTTCAATTTTCACATAAGGTTTAATATTGTATTGCTCCTGAATTTCCCTGAACCAGGCGATGAAATCCTTTTCCGGTTTTTTCAGGGAGATGAAACGATCCGGGAATCCCTTCATTTTGCTGATATGACCCTGAACTTCCAGGTCTTTCTGTTCATAATCTTTCCATCCTGCAGATTTCGACGGGACAGCTTCAATGCAGAATATCTTTCCTCCGGTTCTCACAAATTCCAGTAATTTTCCTGCTGCAGCCGGATCAAGACTGTCGATCTGAACAAGAAAAAGTGAATGATATTTCCGCGGACCATAAAGCATGAAACCGTTTTTCATTTCCGCATCACGTATGATACGCTGGGATACAAAGTCGCAGCCGTTGCCGTTTTTATTGATGGCTTCCCATACAAGAGTGAACCAGTCAACATGGGTTATATTAGGGAATGGCTCCATCTGCGATCCGATAATGCTCCACATATCGTCATTTGGCGGGAGGATTGCAATGTCGGTAAACATGACCTATGCTGCAGAATTGCAGACATCCTTCCCTTATACTCATTATACAGATTGAAATATGGCCACCACGTGTTATTCTCATTATAATATGCTCCATACCTTATCCATCCGGGGTATGGAGCCTCAGGCGGAGAATAATTGAAGCCATGGAATATGGAATGTGTAACACCTGTACATTGCGCTCTGGTCACCTCCGATCTTCAGGTTTTCAAGCGAAGTGTTGAAAACAGTATAGGTGTCAGTCATCTCCTCGCAGCTCACCACTCTTTTCCCGGTAAGGTTTGCGGCTGAGGAGACATATTTATTAATCATGGTGTATGCCCTCCCGCGCCTGTAATCATCCTCCGGCATCTCTTCACCCACCTTATGCTTCAGCCAGTTCATTGTCCACGATTCGCACTCCGGAATGTCAAACATGAAGCTTCCTTCAAGCGGAAAGAAACTGCGGCCATATGCCTGTGCCCGTGATTTTACATTGAGATCCCTGCACCATTCGGTATATGTTTTTATGAAACTTTCTTCGAGAATCTCCGCCTTTGTAATTTCAAAATCGTATCTCATGCGGCAGATCATTTTATCGAAATCGGGGGTCATTGAAACACCGTATTTGAAATCAGTGACATTGCCCATCCCGCCTGTTTTGAAAAGCACGAAGGGAAGATAAGCGAAGATATCGTAGCCGCGTCGTTTTTTGAATTCATCCATCATGTCGGCTGACCAGTTGGCTCCCTCAAGTTCCATGCTGTCGGTGAAGAGCGCCCTTATATTCCGGGAAAGGGGACCAGTTCTCTTTTCTATTTCCGACGACATGTGCCCGAGATATTTCCTGACAGCTGCCTGGTTGTAATGATTGAGAACGGGGCCTGTTGCTCCGGGAGCTCCGTTTATGACCTGCATGAAACCGGTAATCTTTACAAGTCCGCAAAGAGCATGCTTCCCTGCAGGCACAGAGATTTTAATTGTTTCATTGCCTGCCTGACCCATAAGATCTTGCACCTGATCCATGCCAGCAAGCGGATCAGGGACAAGATTCAGCGACAGCAGCTCCATTGTCCTTCCCGGGAAAGGAGAACTTACTGCAGGATCTGATTCTTTGAATATTTCGAATTTCGAGATTTCATAATCGATGGGTCCTGTTAATTTTTTAACAGCGATAACGGCAATCTGCGAACGCTCTTCCCCTATGAGGTATTCTGCACCGAATGGCCATCCGGAACCAACTATCAGATCGCAAGTCATCCCAAGTGATCCTGCCTCATCAAAAACGATCTTCAGCAAATCGATCCATTCCTCGCTGAGCCACTTTACGGAGGGCTTTCCAAGATCGTCGCCCTCAAAGCGGACAGGGAATTCGATCGGATTGATCTCAACGCCTCCGATACCGGCCTTCTTTAATAGTCTCAGCTCGCGTACCAGTTCGCTGGCTTCCACTTTATTTCCGTTCCACCACCACCTGACGAAAGGATGATAACCTGATCCTGGATTTTTAAAAAGATCATAAAGATTTTCTTCCGGACCAACGTCTGCCACATACTCATTTTCTGAATTTATCCTGATATTCCCGGGGAAAAAAAGACCTGCTGTGGCAAACGCGCTTGTTGAAATAAATATCCGCCTTTTCATTTGGCAATCCTTTTTTTAATGGACTCTATTTTTTCGGTTCTTTCCAATGAGTAAGTTTTTTGCTCATTGTCTATAAACTCAAGGAGGATCAATTCTTTCTGAAAAAATTCGAGGGATTGTTTTTCATTTCCCCGGGCATGTTCAAGTTCGGCTTCCGCATCGAAAAGCCAGGCAAGCATTTCCAGATGTCCGTTGTTATAATTGTGCTCCTGCAGTAGTTTCGTGGTGAGATCTTTTGCAGGGATTGATGTGAAAAATGCCGAGTCTTCCTTAAGGAAATTATGATAGAGTCTGTCAATTTCCACGCCAGCCCTTTCGAAATCGCCTTTTCTTATAAGTCCGAGAATCCCCATTATCAGATCCCTGATCATTTCGACCATTCGCAGGATGTAGTCTTTCTGATACACTTTCCGGTTGAGGTTTCTTCAAAGGTAGGAAAATTGATCATGCAATCATGCAATCATGCAATCATGCAATCAAATCCTTTGTTCAAATCCAAATATTTATAAGATTGCACGACAGCACGATCGGGATTTATTTCTTCCGGATTAGCTTAATGCCTTTTTCGATATATATTACGATTACTACAATCGCTGCAAAGACAGCAAGGTACCAGCCAACAGTTACAAGATTTACCTTTTTACCACCCCTGAATTCCCCATCATGAGAACCGCCTCCGCGTCTCATTCCTTCCCTGAAGCTGCCTTCTTCTACCGGACCTCTGCCCTGACCTCGTCCTCCGCGGAACAGGCTGTCAGGCCTTTCCCTGTCCATGCCCATCGGCGGGCGTCCTTCCCTTGCAAACCTCTGCCTGATTGAATCAGGAATTTCTCTTCTTATTCCCTCTCCTCTTCCTTCGCCACGGCCGAATCCTTCCATTCCCATGCCGCGTCCACCTCTGCCAAACTGCTGTTCTGAAGAGTCAGTTTTAAATATACTAACGCTTCTCTGCCAGTAATTGAGTTTTTTAAATCCTATTACTCCGGTGGTCACTATTGCAAGCGACAATATGATCAGAATGATTTTCTTAACCATTGGTCTCCGCTTTTTTAATGTGTAACCTTTGAAGAACCCATTTCCAGTGAAGCCCAAGATGAATTCCGAACAGCGCAAGTGTTATCAGTGAAGAGCTTGTATGCATCACTCTCCAGAATCTGGGAGAACCACTCAGATCGAGCCATGAAAAATCAATTGTTTTTGCTATTGCAATTCCGCTTAGCACAATGAGAGTCAATCCCGCCAGCAGTAGAATATCAAGAATATAATTAAACCTGGCCCGGCCGGTGCATCTGGTAAAGAAACCAACAGTTACTTTTTTTATCCACCCCCAGTTAAGTATTTTGTGGAGTATGAAAAACAGAGCGATCACAAGACCTGCCCACTCGTGGAAGCTGATGCCGTAAAATGAACGCGGATCCATAAGAAGCACCATGACAACTGCCAGTAAAAAATTCAGTATAAATTTGAATATATTCATATAGTCGTTTTTTTCTAGACAGAGATAACTCTCATATTATTCCCGGGAATGTTTATATTATTTATCATTCATCTTAGTCTGTGCAGGACAATGATTTTTAATGAAGGCTGAAGAATCTGAACCTGAATTCAGAACTGGAATCTCAAAAAGCCAATCGGCATAAAAGAAAACTGATAGGCATATTCCATTTCACCGGTTGATGAATTAAAATCTTGGGTGAATATATCTTTATGATTTGTTATATTCATTAAATCGATTGCAAGCTCTGCACTGAATTTCTTCATTATCAGCTTGTATCCCAGTCGTCCGTTCAGCCTGAAATAATCATTCCTGCGGTCCTCATATGCCCTGTTATAGTCAAAATCCTGAACGAATTTATTTGGTGCAACCTGCTCGATTAGAATGGTATATACCTCAGGCTTCCCGCCCAAGTAACTTTCAAATTAATGCTTATAAAATTCCTTTTCCCGATCTATAACTTCTTTTCCTGCCAGTGCATTCAGGATAAAATTGCCATTGAAGGCTGTATTTCTTTCAATTCCATCATATCCTTTGTATTTTGATTCATACAGTGAAGCCGTCAACAGGGCATAATAACCCTTGTTGAGAAATTTTTCAAGGGTTATCTCTATTCCATAGTTTTTCCCTGTTCCTTTATTTTCAAGACTGTCGATTATGGGAAGCTGATCGAAATAGCTGTCCCCAAAATTCAACATTGAATAAACCGGATCTCCTTTTTTTACTGGGATCTGTATAAATGCTGGTAATAGGTTTCGTTTTCAAGCGCAGATTTTCCGAAATAAGGTAATTATAACCCAATACGAAATGCATGCTTCTCGAAAAGCCCAGGTTTTTGATTCAATGGATCAATCTCACCTGGATTTGTTTCACTTTCAACTATATAAAACATCCTTGGAACAGCTGACTATGTAATCCAAAACCGAAATTTATCGAATGTCCTGAAAAGCGGCTATATTTCAATCCGAATCTGGGTTCCAGGGAATATTTATTATTGAATGTAAAAAGCAGGAAATGCAATCCGCTGTAAACGATTATATTATCTGTGAATCTATGCTGCCACTGGATATGAGATTTCAGCAGATTATAATTTCCTTTCTGATCGAGATTGACATTGAAATCAGTTCCTGATCTTATGCTGTCAGTGAATTGATATTTAAGCATCTTGAAGCTTATCCCGGATTGGAAAATATTTTTAGGATTTGGTTTGTACTTCATGACTGTTGATAAATCAATTCTCCCTTTTCATCAGATTTCTGACGATAATAAGTTGAAGGATCAGGAAGAAGGACAGTGAAAAGTTATCTTCAGAGATATGACTGATCGTGTATGAAAGAGATATAATATTTTCGATATTCAATTTATTGTTAATTAGAAGTTTATGAATTAATCCTACCGAACCCATTCCCGAGCCAAAAGTAAAATCTTCACCATTCCCGTCTTTAAGTTCTGATGTGTCTTTTTTGGATCAAACTCATTTACGTAGCTGTAACCGCCAATTCCAATTAAGGGAAAAATTTCCGATTTTTGTTTTGCCTGAAGTGAACTTGAATGAAGCATCCTGGTAGAACGGAATTGCATCAATTCCAACCTTAAAACCCATTGCGTCTACAATGGCAAGTGTTGAATACCTGTAACTTATAAGAAAAGAGGAACTGTTTTTGATCATCGGACCTTCAGCACCCATTTCAAAACCATTCATCCCGACCTGAGCTACAAATTCATATTTTTTTGAACTCCCGGAACGCATTTTCAGATCAAAAACACCGCTAACGCATTCCCGTATTCAGCACGGGAAAGCGCCGGTAAAAAAATCCGAATTCGAAGAAGATTATTATTGAGGATGCTTATTGGACCACCGCTTGCACCAAATGAAGCAAAATGATTCGGATTTGGTATATCAATTCCGTCCAGCCGCCATAATACGCCTAGAGGTGAATTTCCCCGGATTACAATATCATTCCGCTGATCGGCTATCGTTGTAATTCCCGCAAAATTTGAAGCCATTCTTGCAGGATCGCCAATACTCCCGGAATATCTTTCAGTCTCTTCTATCGAGAAAGTACGTGCTGAAACCGGCGCATTCTGGTTTATTGATTCGTCTTTTTTAAGTTGACCGGTTACATATACTTCATTTAATGAGATAACCGACTCTTCGAGTTTTATTCTAAGATCTGTTTCCCTGTTTGAGGTTACAAATATATTTTCATGGAATAAGGCAAATAACCGATATGGCTTACTTCAACCGTCTGCCTTCCGGCAGCGACATTTTCAATTCTAAAATTTCCTTCAGGATCTGTTCTGTACCCAATAACGGATTTGGTTTTTTATTATGACAATCGCACCAACCAGTGGAGCTTCAGTTTGTGAATCGACAACCCTTCCTCTGACAGTCTGAGTCAGATCCTGTGAATACGCACCTGTGCCAATAAGAATAAACAGTATTGGAATTACAAATCTTTTCACTGTAATAACCTCTACCCGTGGAAATACAAGTTAATACTTTTTAGGATCATTGATCCCTGATTAAGCTGGTATTATTGAAGTTTTGTGCTGTCAGCCTATATTTTCTGACAGAATTTCAGGATGTTCATGATAGACTTTAATAATCAGCTCCCCGAAACAAGGTATTGGCCCAGGCAAACCATTTCCTGTTAAAATCAGCAGGGTTGTCCTTGTGAAAGTCTTTTATCTAATGGTAGCCTGTTCGAAACGAAATTCTTGCTTCGTGAAAAATATTCCGGGATTAAAAAGCTGACAGGAGCCATTGCAAGTCCCCCCAGAACAATACTGTTGTCGATGATGAATTTACGTCGTTCCATGTTACATATTTTGTTAATCTGTTTTTAAAGTATTTTTTATACCAGAAAAACGAAACATCTGAATATGAATAATTATCGTTGCTGAATAGTTTTGTATTGTAGTATTTAGCGTTACTAATTTTTTCGATTTCTTCACTGCTCTTCCAGAAGCCTGTATTATAAGCAGTTGCAAGGAATCTGATTTTTATGGCATCATCTTCGGCAATTTGCGGGAAATACTTCTCACACAGCCTGAAGAAAGCAACCAGGTAATTGAATTCACTTTTTGGATCCTCAAGATCATTGACTATTGCACCCCGGTATTCACGTATGTTTTTGTATGAACTTTTCTTTCTGAACATGGACTTCATTCTCCATCCTGCCAGCTGCGGGACCTCTTCACGGACTTTTTCAGCAAAGGAAGGCTTGACCTGAAAAACACCGATAGAGAAATCTGAATAATCATCGCCGAGATTCCTGTAGAGAGTCTTAAGCATTGTGGTCTCCATCTTGTCCCTGAGTGCAGAATAGCGGACCAGTTCAGGAAATATCACTGCAACAGCAACAGGGTATGATATTTTTTGCTTTTCCAGCGCCGGCCTCATCCAGCTTTCGTTGTCATCAACGAATTGCAGGGCTTTCTGCCAGTCACTGCCAAAGATCTCATCATAATTCAACGACTGCGAAGCCGAGTAATGGCAGATAACGGTAAAAAGGAAAAAGAAGAAAACAAATCTTCTCAAATGCACTCCAGGCTTTCTTTGGGGCGGCATTGCATGTCAGCCTAGAAAGGAATTTTACATTGCACTATTGCATTTTTCGCGGGGGAGAAATACATGTATGCAAGGTAAACCTGTCCGCCTGTTTTGATCAGGTGTGGATTAAAGAGATCGGTGACGGTTTTGCCATCGCTGAAAGTAATCGTTCCATAATTATAGATTGCATACTTTGAATTGTCAGTTTTGACAAAAATATTTTCAGCTCCAAAATGCTCACTTTTCAGTGTAACGACTGCCTGCCCCTGCAGGTTATATATTTTATTATTCGCGGCAAGCAATATCTCGTCATATTTTATATTTCCGTTCAGTGATACGCCCGGTTGATTAATCGGATCGAATACAACATCAGGCACATTTGACACAAGTTTGGATGTCATGCTTGAGGGACCGCCACCGGCCATTATTTTCTGCTGCATCTGCTGTGAATATTTCATAGCCAGCTGCATGCGTTCCTGATCGGTCTTTGCATTTTTAATTGCTTCCTCCATGGCTTTGCCGTCCATTTCGTTCACAACGACATTCTCGATAACCAGAGCAGCGAACTTATCCTTAGCCCTTGTAACTGCGAAACCACTTATCTGACCATAGGGCCCATAAGTTTTACCTCCAAATTTGATGAGATACTTGTCTCCGCTCTTGCTTAAATAATCCTTGTAGCGCAACAATAGCTTATCGTCACCTTCTGAATCATCTCCATTCTCAAAACCTGCAAGCTTCGGATCTCCTGCCTTCAGAGGGCCCTGTGTCACGCCGTCTTTCACAATATAATAGTCCCCTGATATTTTATCCTGGAGGAGCAGTGCCCCATCATCCATTGTACTGATATTTGCTTCCTTGTAATTGATCTTCAGTGAACCGCCAAGACCTACTATCAGCTCTGCATCGTTGCAAGCGCATGGAGGTTCGGGATCAGCTTTTGCAGAACCGGTCCCACTTCCGCTGCCGATGACCTCGCCGGCAACAGCCTGACCGACTTTCTTAAAAATATTCTGGGAATATACGGTATTTGGGAATGCGAGATAAAGAGCTGCAAGAATCAGGATACAACGTTTCATAAGCTGAATAGTGTTAATTGACAAATGTGTAGCCAGTGGCAGGGAGACAACTATTTATTTTTCGAGGCAGCCGAACCTTTCCAAAATAAAATAACTGCTGCTATTGCAAGGAGCAATGGCAGCAGGAATTTCAAGTCAAGCCACCTGAAAAAGAAATAGGCTGCACCTACAAGTGCAATTGCACCTAAAATATAGTAGACCAGTCCTTTTCCAGACATTTTTCTGATTTTAATGACTAATAGTTTTCTTCCCTGATCTGCATGAATGCTTTCGGATGGAGGCATGCAGGACATGTTTCGAGAGCTTTCTCCGACTCATATACGTATCCGCAGTTAATACACTTCCACCATACCTTGCCGTTCTTCATGAAGACTTTGTCTTCAGAAACATTCTGCAGGAGCTTCAGGTACCTGCGTTCATGCTCAGCCTCCACTTTTGAGATCATCTTATAGGCTGTTGCCACCTCAAGGAATCCTTCAGCTTTTGCGACTTCCGCAAAATGAGGATAAAGATCTGTCCATTCCTCATGCTCGCCTTCTGCAGCTGCCTTGAGGTTTTCTTTTGTCGTGCCTATCTTTCCTGCCGGATAAATGGCTTTTATTTCAACTGCGCCGCCTTCGAGGAATTTGAAGAATCTCTTTGCGTGCTCTTTTTCCTGGAGCGCTGTTTCCTGGAAGATGTTGGCTGTCTGTTCAAAACCTTCCTTCCTTGCGACGCTTGCAAAAAACTCATAACGGTTGCGAGCCTGTGATTCTCCTGCAAATGATTTCAACAGATTCTGTTCTGTTTGTGTTCCTTTAAGTGAAATTGCCATAGTTTTATAAATATTAGTTAGACTTCAATAAAATCAGATTTTACAGAACCGCATACCGGACATACCCATTTGTCGGGAAGCTCTGTGAACTTCACATTCTCTTTTTCCTCATCATAAATATAGCCGCAACACATACAGCGGTACTTTTTAAATGTAGCAGAAGCCTTAACAGCTTCCAGCTTCGACTTGTCGATATATGTCGGGGCATTTTTAGGTGCCGTGCCTTTTTTAACCTGCCTGTAATAGAGATATGTCAGGGGTTCCTTTGTGTTGTCCAGAAGAGCAGACTGGACAAGTTCTCCTAAAAACATGAGATGCGTTCCGGCGTCAATGGTACGGACAAGCTTACACTCTAAAAATGCAATTGCGGCATTAAGCACAATGGGAACCTTTGTCTCACCGTAACGCAATGTCATCCCTTCCATCTTATCGATATCCCTTCCGCTTTTATAACCGAAGCGTCCGATTATTTCCGAAGCGGTTTCCTTTTCCAGTATCGAAACTGAAAAAGCACCGGATTTTTCAATCATGCCGGCTGTATAGTTATCTTTACTACAACATACGACAAATTGCGGAGGATCAGCGGTAACCTGGAATACTGTATTTGAGATGTACCCATTTCCATGGTCCTTGTCACCAGAGCTGACAATAAACAAGCCATAGGTAATCCTAAACAGCGCTTCAAAATCAATCATGCCGGATTTTTAGTAACGCAAAATACGATTTTTTTGGAATGGTTGGACTGATTTATAACATTTTTAAGCAAGCTTTATAAAGAAACAATTTCTAAATTTGAGGAACCGCCATCCAAATAAAAAACCCATGAAGAAAAATATCATCATTTCCCTTATTCTGCTGCTTGCACTTTCCGGCTGTGCAGTGAAAAAAAGCCTGACTACGCCTGAAAATGCCCTTCATAATTACCTCGTAAACAAAGACAAATCCTTTTCATGGGAAATCAGGGAAAGATTCACTGCAGGAGGATCGGATGTTGCCGTGCTGAAGCTGACATCACAGGAATGGAGGGATATCAAATGGGTTCACCAGCTTACAATTATCGCACCGTCAGAAATTAATACCGATGGAGCACTGCTTTTCATTACCGGAGGAAGCATCAGGGATGGAGAGCCAAAATGGAAAGGAGCGGATGATGATTTATTTAAAATGATGGCCCTGGTTGCAGCCAGAAACAAAGCTGTAGTTGCGATAATTTCCCAGGTGCCCAACCAGCCTCTCTACGACAATCTCACCGAGGATGCCCTCATCTCATTTACGCTGCATAACTTCAGGAACGACAGGGATTATACATGGCCGCTTCTTTTTCCGATGACAAAGAGCGCAATAAGCGCAATGGATGCCGTTCAGGAATATGCCGGAAAAGAGCTGAAGAAAAAAATCAACCGTTTCGTGGTTTCAGGAGCGTCGAAGCGCGGATGGACCACCTGGCTCACCGGTTCACAGGATCCAAGGGTTGCCGCAATTGCACCAATGGTCATCGATGTCCTTAATATGCCGGTGAATATAGATTATCAGAAAAAAGTCTGGGGCGATTACAGCATCCAGATCGAGGATTATGTGAAACTGGGACTGGCTCAGGACCTGAGCTCTTCTGCAGGAAAGGACCTGGCAGCAATGATAGATCCTTATTCGTACCGCAAAAACCTTACCATGCCCAAGCTGATCATGATGGGTACCAACGATGAATACTGGCCTGCTGATGCTGTCAAGAATTATATTTACGAGATCCCGGGAGAAAATTATCTGCGTTACGAACCGAATGCAGGCCATGATATGGGCAACGGACAGGGAGCCATGATGGCCCTGAGTGCTTTTTTTAATACGGTGATTTACAACAAGCCTCAGAGTTTATGCGAATGGGAGGTTACATCTGATACAGTCCACACAGGTCTCACGATCAAAGCGTCACCTGACATTGTCAAGGCCACATTATGGTCCTGTGACTCACCGGATCAGGATTTCAGGAATGATAAATTCCTGAACCATGATTTCAGTGTCAATGATCCTTCAAAAATCATAATAGAGATTCACCATCCGGAATCGGGATACAAGGCATTTTATGTTGAGCTTACCTATCCCGATCCTGTCGGGGGGACATATTCCAAAACAACAAGGATGTTTGTGGCCGACGATGATGAGCTATTTCTGAAATAATTGATTCCAGTTTTTCAGCAGGATTCCGATTGTTGTAAAAGATGATATTATAAAAACACCGATTACAATCATCGAAATTCCTGCGATCCTCCATTCCAGTGACAGATCTGGTTCATTGTGAGCAATATCCGACAATGCCAGGAACAGAAAGATCATTGACATGATTGCAAAAAAGCCCAGAACAAGGGTGATCGTGGCTGAAATTCTCAGGTTTTTCATATGATGAATTAATATGTTGTCAGTTCTCGAATCTCGGATTAACTACATTATTATAAATGGATCCGAATGTATAAGTAAATCCGACTCCTGTATAGTAGGAATAGGTTGTTTCAAGCGCTTTCCTGTTCATCAGCACGTCCTCCAGGGATGCTCCTTGCCGGGGAAGGGAAATCTGGTCGTGGATAAGCGAAATGCTTCCAAAAACGTTAAAGGAGAATCCCTTGAATATTCTTATGTTGGCATTTGTATTCAGCCGGAGCTTATAATATGACCAGTCAAAAAAGTAATTGCTCCATGTCAGGGATGAACTTACTGATCCCCATTTCTGAATTACTGACAATGAACCGGACAAGGAATGAAAACCAAGAGTCTGCCTGGTTTTAAAAAGAGTTGTCTCTTCTATGTAATCATTGACATAGACTCCGATAAAATATAGAAATGTCAATTTGCGGCGTGTTGATTCTGAATAAGGAAAAATATCATATTCAACACCGGGACTGATTCTGAACGAATAATTGAGATTATTATAATATGATGTCTGGAATTGCACTGATGGTCCGGCAGACCAGTGATTATTTATGCTTTTTACATATTGCAGAAACCCGTATTCATCTCTTGTAGTTTTAAGATATGTGGTGTCAATATTATCCTCAACATTTATATACCTTCTCTTTTCATTGTCAAATTCAATTCCCAGGCTGGACAGGAATTTTGATTTTTCTGTTATTCTGTTAGCCGAAATGCTGCTGTATATTGAGGTTTCGTTATAACTTTTTTGCCCGTTTGAATATGCCTGCAAACTCAAACTGTAAACCCAACTGTTCCATTTGTCTGTTTCGATAGTCTCCTTCACCGGAGCGGTAAAACTTATATCAAAGTATTTGGCCAGAGGCGTTTTAAGCACATATCTCATAAAACCCATTTTCAGAATGCTGACTGCTTTTGCCCTTAATACATCATCAGTATCATCGGGTGAAGCCATGATCCGAAGGGTATCATTCATCCCGGTATACTTATGCTGGCCTACTATAAAAGCAGTTATCGCTGCACCCCCTGATCCGGTGTCTTCCCAGGACGTAATTATGTAGACATCAGCTTCCTTCAGGTCGCGGACATAATTAATGAACTGGATCTCTTTCCTGATATAGCTGTCTGCATCAGGGAAATAAACATTTAGTGCGTCCTTTCGGATAGTATCTGATTCGGCAGCAGGTTCCTGTGAGAATGCATTGATCGACAAAAATGCCAGTACCAGCAGCGGGAATAATTTTTTCATGGACCTCAGATTGGTTGGTCAGAGAATAATTACGAAGTTAGGCAAAGCATTATTGCAGCGCCAGTTTATTTTCTATTATTTATCCTTGAACTGGCAGTTCAACAGTACTGTTTTGGAGTTAATCGCTTATTGAAATTGAAATCCCTCCGCCTCCGGAATTGCCGAACCTCGGATTAACGACATTGTTGTAAATTGAACCGAATGTATAGGTAAATCCGAAACTGGTAAAATATTCAAACTGGGTTGCCTGCTCCTTTCTCTGGAGCAATATCTGATCCATGGAAAGCCCCTCCTTCACCAGGCCAAGCTGATCATGCACCATCGATCCGCTTCCCATAAACGACACAGTCAGTCCTTTTGCTATCCTCAGATCGAGATATGCCGTCAGTGATAAATTGTTTTTTGACCAGTCATGCAAATAATTCGAGTATTCCGCCACCAGGTTGATATTTCCCCATTTTTGCACAACCTCATACGATGCGGAAAGTTCCTGGCGCCACAGGCTTTCCTCCATCTTGTTGTAAATTGTTGTATCCATGTAGGCGACATAATTATAACCGACTGAGTAAAGCACCCTCAGCTGTCGTCTTGTAGATTCCGAATAAGGAAAAACATCGAATTCGATACCCGGCATGACGGACAGAGAGAATTGTTCATTACTGTATGATGAAGATCCCAGGCTGGCAGATCCACCGACTGACCAGTGATCATTCAGGCTCTTGACCACAAGACTGTTAATGTATTTTGACGAATTTGGAGCATCGATAGTGTAGGTGCTTACGCTGTCCGTAATAATGTATTTCTCATCGTTCTGGCTCAAACCGGCTTTAAGATTTATTTTCCAGTCTTCCGTTATCCTGCTGGCATTTATGCTCCCTGACAGATAATGAGATTTGTATGTCTTTCGTCCCTGCATATATCCGTATACCGAGGATCTGAATACCCAGCTGTTCCATTTATCGGAGGACACCGTTTCAGAGAGGGGCTCACTGAAAGAAATTTGCATATACTTTGCGAGGGGTGTTTTTGCCACATACCTCATAAGACCCATTTTAAGGGTATTTACCTCTTTTTGTCTGGTAACTTCACTTGTCTCATCAGGTGTGGTTGCAAAGCTTAAAGTGTCGACCATTCCTTCATATTCATGCTGCCCGACAAAAAAATATGAATATTCTTTTCCTCCTGATCCGGTATTCTGATTTGTTGAAATGACATAAACCCCCGCATCTTTTATGTCCCTGACATAGTTTACATAGGGGATCTCCTTCCTGATGAAATTTGTGTAGTCGGTCGATTCTATAAATACATTTAGTGCGTCCTTGCGCAAAGTATCTGCCGGGCGTTCCGGATCCTGGGAGAATGATTGAATGGTTGTAATGGTAAAAAGCGATAAAAAAAATTGTTCTTTTCATGGCTGGGTATAAAGGTTAAATTTTTAAACGGTACCGAAATTAGTCATTTAATTAAATCTTTAGTTTTAAATGATCAGGTTTAACACATTATTAACCTTTGGAATAAAAAAACCGGTGCCGTGGAAGCGGCACCGGCCGGAATGAAAATATAAGGAATGAAAAACCAGGAAGCTATCTTATGCCCTTTTCGGATTCAATGTAATCAGGTCCGTCCTCCGTCATCTTCCAGTACCGGTTGACAGGATCATCCACGAAATCATGGTCACTGTAAGAATGATAGAGTCTTTCCATGGTCTTATCCATGTATATAACCGTACCATCTGGGATATGAATTTTCACAGTGACATAATCGAACGACCATTTTGTTCCTGAAGGTATGGTGAAGAACTCATCGAGATAGAGTGACTTACCCTTTATATACGAATTATAGAGCAACCTCTCGCATTTTTTCTCGGCATCCAGCCTGCTCCTGCCGGCAGAGCTCTTTCTTATTTCATAGCTGATCCTGTTGTCTTCAGAGGTCTCAATGTCGATATTGGTACGGAAATAGATCTCCTTCTTCTCATCGTTAATGTAGAAGACATCGCTTTCCTCACCAGGCAACACTATTTCCTTATCGACTTTGATATCGTCAATCTTGATCCCTGACCTTATGTAAAGGGTATCGGGATTTTCGCTGAAGTACTCCACATGTGTTACTCTTCCCTTCTCAGCAAACCCTATACCTTCATTGAAAAGCATGACCGATAGGGCTGCCGCGCTCATTACCCACAATACCAGTCCTGCGAGCCAGATATATCCGTCGCGTGCCCTGAACCAGAAAATCATTCTTACGCCTGCATATATCATCGCCAGCAGCGGTATGACGACAACCATTGCGATCATGGCTTTTACCCACGGAACAAGATTCGGAGAAATAATATAGTTCATGAAATCGGGCAGGTAGCTGATTGGAACACCCACTGCATCAGTTGAGAATGCTCCGGGGTAGTGAAAAACGGTAATCATTACGAATGTAAGAAGGGCAAGAAATCCGAATAACACAAGGCATACACCTATGACAATGAGGAATATCCTGACAATGATGAACAGGACTCTCCCGAGTGCCTTGAAAACGGCATCAAAGGCGTTTCCGACCTTGTCACCGGCAGTGTTGAACGACTGACCGGGCTTGGCAAGATTCTGCATGGTCCCGTACATCTCTCTTTTTTGCACATCTCCTTCTGCCGCAGGGATTGCCAGCCAGAGAGCAAGGTAAATGAAAATGCCGATCCCGAAGAAACAGGCAAATATTATGAACAGGATCCTGATCCAGACCGGATCGGTGTTGATATATGCTCCTAATCCGCCGCATACACCTCCGATGATCCTGTTTTCCGGATTACGGAACAGTTTTTTCCTGGAACCAGCCTGCCAGTATGAAGTCTTTTGTGTTTCGGTTTCTGAACCCGGCTGATCAAAGTCTTCGGGCTTTCCGATTATCCTGATCATATCGACCACATTTTCAGTGGAGATAATTCCTGCAGTCCCTTTCTGCGACTGGAATATTTCTGCTATTCTCGTTTCAATGTCTTCAATGGTCTCGTTGCCTCCCGGTGTGTTTCTGAACTTCATGTCGATCGACTGAAGATAATCTTGAGCATTTTATATGCTTCCTCATCGATCTGAAAAAGTGTTCCGCCGAGATTTATATTTATTGTTTTATCCATCTTCGTAAGTTTTAGAGGTTGATAAATAATTATCTCGTGCGTATCAGATTGACCGATTCGACAAGCTCGTTCCACGAATTGTCAAGGTCGGCAAGATATTCCCTGCCTTCACTGTGTGAGCTCATAATATTTACGGGGCGGACCCTGTTGCGATTCCTCCCAGCGGTAGGTGAGAAGCCCGGCATTCTTTTGCCTTGTGAGAAGAGGGTAAAGTGTTCCTTCGACCACTATCACCTTCGCCTCCTTCAGTTCCTTAATAATATCGCTTGCGTAGCATGAACTCCTTGACAATACCGAAAGAATGCAGTATTCCAGGATTCCCTTGCGCATCTGTGCTTTTGTGTTTTCCAGATCCATGATAATTAGTTTTAAATTTTACATGCAGTCATCAGACTTCCTGGCCTGCTTACTACAGATTCATGTTTTTTCTTACACTTTCGAATTCCTTTTTTACCGCCTCGGTGATGTTATGTATATTGACCGGCTCGCCCTTCATCTCTATTTTCTGGGCTGTGGTTCTTGCCTCAGGGAGCACTATGTACAAAATAAGGTAGATCAGAATGCCAAGTCCCCCCATCATGGCAAGGATGAAGAAGATCACTCTTACAATCCATGGCTCGACATTCCAGTAGCGGCCCATCCCGGCACATACCCCGCCGATGATCCGGTGATCAGTATCCCGGTACATCCTGTGATAACCCGGCGAGGCAAATTTGTCGCGGGCTGAAGTTCCCTCTTCATTTGAAAGATCCTCAGGGGTTCCCAGGATTGAAATTGCATGACGGACATCATCCATGCTGACAACCTGCTTGTAGGTTGTAAGCCTTGAGCGGAATATCTCCGCCATCCGCGACTCGATATCAGAAAGTATCTCTGAGGAACTCTCTTCCGTGGCAAAGTGAATCTCCAGGTTCTTCAGGTACCTTTTCAGTTCGGAATATGCATCCTCATCGATATTGAAGGACCATCCTCCGAGATTTATGCTTACTGTTATTTTCATTGTTATAGGTTTTATTTTTTAATGGTATGATGGAACCCGCATGTTGTTTATTCTATTTTTGTATTTTATAGCTTGAAGTACATATGAGTTTCATGGTGCTTTTAAAAATTTACTACTATACATTACAAGTAACATGACAATACAAAGATATCTATAAATATTAATACTATGCAATACATAGTAGTAAAAAAATAAGGGTATTGAATAAAATATTTTATATGTAGAAGATAATCAATGAGATAGAATGGCAATAAATGTTTAATAAAAGTAATCAAAGATTAGACAAAGAAGATAGCCACCATTTTGCGGAAGAACACATGCATTTATTCTCTACCTTTATCCAAACAAGCCATACATGAAAAAACACAAATGGGGCATCCTGGCACCGGGGAAAATGTCGGCAAAATTCACAAGGGGAATACAAATCCTCGAAAATGCCGAATTGTGTGCTGTAGGATCGCGTGACAGGGAAAGGGCTCGTAAGTTTGCGGCAGAATTTGGCTTCAGTAAATTTTACGGCAGTTATGAAGAACTTGCAAAGGATCCTGATGTCGGGGTAGTCTACATAGCCTCGCCTCATTCGTTCCATAAGGAGCACACATTGCTTTGCCTTAGCAACGGGAAGAATGTGATCTGCGAAAAGGCATTTGGGCTCAATGCCGTGGAAGTGGAAGAAATGATAAAAGAAGCCGCAAAACAGGATCTTTTTCTTATGGAAGCTCTCTGGCCTCCGTTCCAGCCTTTTTACATTAAGGCACGGCAGATTCTCGATTCGGGAATTCTTGGCAAGCCGCTTCACCTTCATGGATATTTCTCTTTTATTCCGCCGTATGATCCCCTCGACCGTAAATTCAATCTTGCCCTTGGCGGAGGCTCCCTTCTCGATATTGGAATATATCCTGTAATAGATGCCCTTACATTTTTAGGTGTGCCTGATGAAATTACCGCAACTGCTTTATTCTCGCCTACAGGATCAGAGGAGTCGATGAGCGCAATATTCAGATATACAGACGGCAGGATGGCCACTCTTTACAGTTCGTTCAGGACCAGTGTCGGAATAGGATGCGACATACTTTGCGAAAAGGGAAATATGACGGTGTCGAGGGGCAGGGATATGAGCCAGAGTGTTATCCTGAACCTGCATGGCCGGGATAAGGAGGAATTCACTTTCAACCCTCCCGCCATGGGATACCATTGGGAAGCCGAGGAAGTGATGCGCTGTCTCGACATGGGATTGAAGGAAAGTCCGGTAGTGCCTCTTTCATTCAGCTCAGACCTTATCAAAACTCTTGACAGAATAAGGAAAGCGGCAGGAATTGTTTTTCCGGATGACAGATAACAAATCCGACATAATAGCTGAAGGTGCTTTCTACAGGAAGAAACTCTTTCTGAGCGTTTTGATTCCGGGGATATTCGTGTTGCTGATGTGGCTGGTCAAGGCTGTCGAATTGCTCTTTGACCTGGATCTTACAAGCCTCGGCATCTACCCTCTTAATGCCAAAGGTTTACCGGGAATATTTCTGTCACCATTCATTCATTCCGATTTAAGGCACCTTTTCAATAATTCATTGCCCCTGTTCCTCCTCTCTGTTGCCCTCTTCTTCTTTTATTCCGAAGTGGCGCTCCGGGTCTTTTCCTGGACTTACCTGCTGACCGGACTGCTTGTGTGGCTGGGAGGCAGGGAAGCATGGCACATAGGAGCAAGCGGACTTGTTTACGGTCTTGCTTCCTTTCTCTTCTTCAGCGGGATAATCAGAAGGTATTTCAGGCTGATTGCCTTATCCCTTCTCATAGTATTCCTCTATGGTGAAATGGTTTGGGGAATATTTCCGGGTGTATATCAGAATGTTTCATGGGAATCACATATGCTTGGAGTCTTTTCAGGAATCGTCCTGGCAATAATCTACAGAAAGCAGGGACCGCAGAAGCCTGTTCAGGAATGGGAGGAAGAAGAAGAAAAAGAGGAGGAGACAAGGAGCGAAGCAGCACAGTTCCGCGATAGCGGAAGCGGGGGTTTGGGTGAAGAGGAGAAATGAAGAATATTTATCTTAATTTGCAACTCGAACGAGTCATTAAATGGATCTGTCGGTAATAATAGTGTGTTATAAAGGCTGGGAGAGGCTGACAAAATGCCTGGAGGCACTGGATGCTTTTATTCTGAAGAGCTTCACTATGGAAGTTATTGTTGTCGACAATAACTCAGGTGATGGCAGGATCGATGATATTGAATCAAAATTCACCAGGTTCCGTTTTATCAGAAGCCCGATCAACGGGGGTTATGCTTATGGATGCAACATTGGAGCCGCCCGAGCCGCAGGAGATATTCTACTGATACTTAATCCTGATACTATTGTTAAGGAAGAGGCGATAGGGAAATTGCTGCAGCATGCGAAGGCGCACCCTGAATATTCAATAATCTCCTGTCGTCAGGTCGGGGAAAATGGCAGGGAACGCCGGGCTGCGGGAAAATTCCCGGGAATGTCAAAACATGTAATCAGCAAAAGACGACCAGACACTTCCGTATCATTTCCCGATTGGGTTTCGGGCTCAGTGATGATGATGAGAAAAGATACATTTCAGAGCCTGAAAGGTTTTGATGAGAGCTTCTGGATGTACTACGAGGATGTCGATATATGCCTGAGGGCAAGGAATGCAGGAGGAGAGATTGCTTTCTTCAATGATATCGATATCAGACATGACCACGGAGGAAGCTCAAGGATAAACCTTAAGACGACAGCGATCACAAAAAGTGAAGTTCAGATTTCGAAGCATTTCTATATTCAAAAGCATTTAAGACGGTTTTAAAAGAATTATTTATCATGCCTTCGTGACTGCTGATAATCTCGTAACCGGAATGATAACGGGCATTACAGGTTTGATATTCTTTTTCATCCCTCAGTTATTCGTGCGTTTTTTAATTCTGTCAAGGCTGATCGGATATTATGCAGGATCGCTGCACAAAAGATCATGGATGAGTCCCAGATCGGTAAGATTCAAGGTTGCGTACCCTCAATAATTATTATTTTTACAGCTCCAAACCATCGACAGATTATGATAGACTTGAATTTAAAACCTGATCCGGGTTCCCTTTCTGCTAAACTTGCGGAATTCTGGAAATTGTCGGGCCGGAAAATAAATCTTATCGATAAATATTATGATGAGGCCAAGGGTTCTCCTGTTTTTACAATCGAAGGAAAGTACACCACGAGAGGCTGGACTGAATGGACCCAGGGATTTCAGTATGGTTCGGCAGTGCTTCACTTCGATGCCACAGGCGATGAAAAGATCCTTCTGGATGCAAAGAAAAGAATAAAGGCGAAAATGGAACCGCACGTCAGTCATATGGGAGTGCATGATCACGGATTCAATAATATAAGCACATTTGGAAATTTATTACGCCTGATGAATGAGGGCAAAATACAATTCAACGAATGGGAAAAGAATTACTATGAACTTGCCCTGAAGATCTCGGGAGCGGTACAGGCCTCCAGGTGGACCGCGATAAAGACAGGCGGTTTCATTCATTCCTTCAACGGATCGCACTCGCTGTTCGTGGATACTATCCGGTCGGTGAGATCCTTGATAGTAAGTCACATTCTTGGCCATGTTCTTCAGGGTGAAGGAGACGCAAGGATAAGCCTCCTGGAGCGGGCGTTGGAGCATATAAAAGCGACTGCGGCTTATTCCGTTTATTATGGTGCAGGAAGGGATATTTACGATATCCGGGGCCGCACTGCTCATGAGAGCATTTTTAATGTGAAGGATGGCAATTTCCGGTGTCCTGGCACACAGCAGGGCTATTCGGGATTTACTACATGGACCCGTGGACTGGCCTGGGCAATGTGCGGATTCGCCGAAGAGATAGAATGGATCGATTCGGCTGATGAAAAAGAGTTGTTTGAATATGGAGGAAAGGATTCTCTTTTAAAAATGATGCTGAAGGCTGCAGAAGCCACATGTGATTTTTACATCGAAAACACTCCTGTCGATGGAGTTCCTTACTGGGATACAGGAGCTCCCGGCCTTGAAAAAATGGGAGATTATCTGGGAAAGCCTGCAGATCCATTTAATGATTTTGAACCGGTCGACAGCTCCGCAGCAGCGATAGCGTCACAGGGCCTGCTGCGCCTGGGACATTATCTGACCGGGAAAGGAAATACAGAAGCCGGAGAAGAGA
The DNA here is from genome assembly GCA_963772715.1 of uncultured Bacteroidota bacterium. Classification (GTDB taxonomy): domain Bacteria; phylum Bacteroidota; class Bacteroidia; order Bacteroidales; family VadinHA17; genus LD21. The sequence goes on along the minus strand of CAVYYM010000030.1, from coordinate 15,080 downwards.
TACTGGCTTGCCGGACTGCGGGTGGTTGGTGCACTTCTCGAAAAACCTTACCTGAGCACGGATGAAAACCATCAGGGATTGCTTTTACACTCCGTTTATCACAGGCCGAACGGATGGGATTATGTTCCTTCCGGCAGCAGGATACCATATGGTGAATCGAGTATGTGGGGCGACTATCATATCCGTGAAGTTTGCCTTTACCTTCAGAGGATCATAAAAAAAGAAAACTATTATACCTATTTCAGTTATATAAGATGAGCTTAACCACGTTGACTGACCTTTCGCGCCTTTGTATCCATACGATAACCACCAAACCATGGAGCATTGAAGAGGCAGCAAGGAATTATTCCGCAGCTGGTGTGAAGGGAATCACTGTGTGGCGCGACACCCTTGCCGGCAGGGATATAAAGAAAACAGGAGATATGCTTCGTCAGAGCGGACTTACCATCGTTTCGCTCTGCAGGGGCGGTTTTTTCCCGTCAAAGGAACAATCGAAGAGACAGTCTGCAATAGATGATAACCGCAGGGCAATAGATGAAGCCTTCATGCTGGGAACCGGATTGATTGTACTCGTCTGCGGGGCAGATCCTGCACAGCCGCTGGAAGATTCCCGGATGCAGATATTTGAAGGGATCTCGGCAGTGCTGCCTGAAGCGGAAGCAGCCGGAGTCAAGCTTGCCATTGAGCCTCTGCACCCGATGTATGCAGATACGCGTTCAGCCATTAATACGTTAGCGCAAGCCAATGAAATGGCTGAAAAGCTGAATTCTCAATGGGTGGGAGTAGCCGTTGATGTATACCATTTGTGGTGGGATCCGCAGCTTGAAAAGGAAATAGAACGATGCGGAAAGCATAATCATTTACTTTCATTTCATATCTGCGACTGGAAATCCCCGACTGTCGATATGCTCAATGACAGGGGACTTATGGGCGAGGGATGCATTCCTTTGCGAAAAATAAGATCGTGGGTGGAGGCAACAGGATTCAACGGATTCATTGAAGTGGAAATATTTTCAAATGAATACTGGAAACAGGATCAGATGTCATATTTGGGAAAAATAATTTCAGCATATAAGAACCACGCATAAAAATAACATGATGAAAGAGCATAAAGTAGGTATAATCATGAACGGAGTGACCGGACGCATGGGCACCAACCAGCATTTGCTGAGATCAATAAATGAGATAATAAAGCAGGGAGGCGTTAAAGTTGGCACAGGTGAGATAATCATGCCCGATCCCACTCTTGTGGGCCGGGACGAGAACAAGCTTAAAAAGCTCTGCGATCTTACAGGGATAAAAAAGATGAACACAGATCTTGATGAAGTCCTGCAAGATCCTGCAAACATCATTTATTTTGATGCTCAGACTACGGGCAGAAGGGCAGAAGCAGTCAGGAAAGCAGTCAGGGCAGGCAAGCATATTTATTGTGAGAAGCCTGTCGCCAACAGCACGGATGTCGCCATGGAGCTCTATCAGTTGTGCAAAAAGGCCGGACTGAAGAACGGAGTGGTCCAGGACAAACTGTGGCTTCCCGGAATTATCAAGCTTAAAAGACTTATTGAACAGGGATTCTTCGGAAAAATAATGTCAGTAAGGGGTGAATTTGGCTACTGGGTATTCGAAGGAGATACTATTCCGGCACAGCGCCCATCGTGGAATTACCGCAAGGAAGACGATGGAGGGATTATTATCGATATGCTTTGCCACTGGAGGTATCTCCTGGACAGTGTTTTTGGAAAAGTCAAGGCTGTTTCATGCCTTGGTGCAACACACATCCCTGAGCGCGTTGATGAGAAGGGCAATCGGTATAAATGCACCGCAGAAGATTCAGCCTACGCAACATTCGAACTCGAAGGCGGAATTATTGCCCAATTCAATTCTTCCTGGACAGTAAGGGTAAGGCGCGACGACCTGCTAACACTGCAGGTTGACGGAACAAAAGGCTCTGCAGTGGCAGGATTGCGTGAATGTTATATCCAGCATTACGGCAATACGCCGAGACCAGTCTGGAATCCGGATATGCCGCAAACCATTGACTTTTTAGGAGGATGGTCTAAAGTGCCTGAGCAGGAAACATATGAAAATGCCTTCAAGGCGCAATGGGAATTGTTCCTGAAGCATGTTGTCAGGGATGAACCATTTCCGTGGACACTGTATGAAGGAGCCAAAGGAGTTCAGCTTGCCGAGAAAGGACTGGAAAGCTGGGCAAAAAGGTGCTGGATCGGCTTGCCTGATTTATTGAAATGAACTGTTGGCCGTTTCATTCAAATTATTACCTTTACCGCCATATTTCCGGATAACCTGAACTGATAAAACTCTTTAAGGATGAACAACAAACCTGTAGCGGTCATTACAGGCGCGAGCAGGGGAATAGGCAGAGCGGTAGCTATTTCTTTGGCTACGGAAGGTTTTGATATAGCGGCGATAGCCCGGTCAGTCGACAGCGAGGGAATGGGAATGCTTGCGTCCGCGATCGAAAAAACAGGCGCCGAGTTCTTCCCGATAGGTCTCGATATCTCATGCACAGGCTGTCAGAAAGAGGTAGTTACAAATATCCTCGAAAGATATGGCCGGATAGACTTCCTGGTCAATAATGCAGGTGTGGCGCCTCTTCAGCGCAACGACCTTCTTGAAATGACGGAAGAGAGCTATGACCGTGTCCTAAATATCAACCTGAAGGGTCCGGTCTTCTTTGCCCAGAAAATTGCCAGGGAAATGATATGGCTAAAGCAGACGACCAGTAACTACAAGCCTGTAATCGTATTTATCACCTCGATTTCTGCATATATGACTTCGACCAACAGGGCGGAATATTGTATATCGAAGGCAGGCCTGAGCATGACTTCATCTCTTTTTGCGGACCGCCTTTCGAAAGAAGGAATCAAGGTTTTTGAAGTCCGTCCGGGAATCATTCAAACCGACATGACCGTTAAGGTTAAGGATAAATATGACAAGCTTGATCCGGAAGGACTTATTCCACAAAAAGATGGGGCTTGCCGGAGGATATCGGAAAGGCTGTCGCCTCAATCGCCCGCGGCAACTTCGATTTCTCGACAGGAATGGTCTTCGAGATCAGCGGAGGACTTAATATCCATAAATTGTAGCAATCCAATTCCATTCTGAACAAAACCCTTCCGTCCCTTGTTTCATTAACGAAACTTTAAAAAGGGAAATAATGAAAAAAACATTATTTAACAATTGCAATTATTATAACAGGATCACTTATCGTATCTGCTCAGCAGAAGCTCACGGCCGATGCAGGAAAAACAAAGCTTCAATGGCTGGGTGAAAAAGTTGCCGGTGAACATACAGGAACAATTAATCTTAAAGATGGATGGCTCAGCTTGAAAGATAACAGGATTGTGGCAGGTGAGTTCAACATAGACATGACAACTATCAAGGATGCAGATGCAAGTGAAAGGCTGGAAGGACATCTGAAATCCGAGGATTTCTTCGGAGTGGAGAAATTCCCGGTATCCAAGCTTGTTATCACCGGCAGTGACAGTTTCGAAAAAGGAACTGCCGTTGTGAAGGGCACTCTTACCATCAAAGGGGTGACAAATCCTGATCGAATTCAAGGCCACCAGCCAGAAGAAGGATGATGGAACCTGGTTCTATGCAAACATTGTTGTCGACCGTGCGAAATACAATATCCGCTATGGCTCCGGTTCATTTTTCGATAACCTCGGGGACAAAGTCATTTATGATGAGTTTAAGCTAAAGGTAAATTTGCTGGTTATATAAATCTTTCTTTATATAAACTTAACCCTACTCGCCGACCCCTCCCCTTAAATGTAAGGGGAAGGGAGAATATTGAAAACAATTGTAAACTTCACTCCCTCCCTTAGCCTTAAGGGAGGGAGTAGGAGGGAGGGTTTAATCAATAAGAAGATCACACAGTTTTCCCGCTATAATTTTGGAAAAGTCGCAAATCATGACAATCTTGTATTGACTAATACAAGATGTTATGACAAACGGCATTTCTGTTGATACCAGCAAACAAAGATTTGTTTATCAGGGATTTCTGATACCTTTCATCCTGGTCACCAGCCTCTTTTTCCTCTGGGGATTTGCACACGGATGCATAGATGTCCTCAACAAGCATTTCCAGGAATTGCTGAGTATGTCGAAAGCCAAATCGGCATTCATACAGTTTGTATTTTACGGGGGTTACTTTCTGATGGCTCTTCCGGCCGGATTTCTGATGCAGAAAGCAGGATACAAGAAAGGCATTATTTTCGGTTTGCTTCTTTTTGCCGTCGGAGCTTTCCTTATGTTTCCGGCAACATTGGTTCAGACTTTCGGAAGTTTCCTGCTTCCGCTGTTTATAATCGCCTGTGGGCTCACTTGTCTTGAAACAGCCGCAAATCCATATACGACAGTGCTCGGTCCGCCGGAATCCGGTGAAAGACGCATAAATTTTTCACAGTCATTCAACGGACTCGGATGGATTGCCGGACCACTGGTAGGAGGGGTGCTTATATTCTCAACAGCCAGTGGCAACAATGAAAACAAGTTTTCGTCCATTGCACTTCCATATATGCTGATAGGAACACTTGTGCTGATTGTCGCGCTCCTGTTCTGGCGTATAAAGTTCCCGCCGGTAAAGGAGGAGTCTCAGGATAGTAAGAGTGACGCAGGGAATGCAAAGCTCAGAGACCTGTTAAAACATCCTCATTTTGTACTTGCCGTAGTGGCTCAATTCCTTTATGTTGCCGCACAGACAGGGATAAACAGCTTTTTCATCAATTATGTAACCGAGGAGATGCCGCAGATAAACAACCTCGAAGCGTCAAAAATACTGGCATTCGGTGGATTCGGATTGTTCTGGCTTGGCAGGTTTTCGGGAAGCACGCTTTTTATGCGCATAATCAGGCCCAACAGGTTGCTGGCTTTCTATGCCCTCATGAATGTAATAACTATGAGTCTTGTAGTGGCAGGTCTTGGTTGGTTATCAGTTGTCGCCCTTTTCTGTACATATTTCTTCATGTCGGTGATGTTCCCCACAATCTTCGCCCTTGGGATAAAAGATCTGGGTCCGCTGACCAAGAAGGCCTCCTCCTTCCTTGTAATGGCGATCGTGGGTGGCGCACTTGTCCCCGTGCTGATGGGCCGCATAGCCGACGTATCGACAATGGCGCTTGGTTTTATCGTGCCGCTGGTGTGCTTTGTTTTTATAGCTTATTACGGGCTAAACGGGTATAAGGTGAAAGGCGTTAAGGCGTAACGGCATAACGGCATAACGGCATAACGGCACCTCAGACTTTTTTCAACACCTTGTAGAGTTCCTGGATTTCATTTGAGAGAGTGCTCAGCATCCGATGGTTCTGATCGGCGAACCTTGCCGTAACATACTGGGCATATAATTCCATATTGTCTTCAGCTTTGACTCCCGTATCTCTCAGGAAATCATCCCTGAATTCGTTGAACCTGTTATGTGATCCGATAAATGCCATAGTTTTTGTATTTTAAATTTTCCTATTTATAACTTGTCAGGACTTAAGTCTGAATTTAATGGGCTGAAGCCTGTAAATAATCTGATAAACACAATTCTGCCTGAAGACATATCATTTCCTGGGCAGATTAACCTTCTTTAAAAATTCATCCCAGCGGGGATCATCATGAAGGGAAATAAAATTTTTACCCACAGCAGCCCAGGCAAGAAAACCATGGTGGGGTTCATAGTTGAGCCATTTGAAAGCTTCGTCCTTCCTTCCCAGGGCTCCATAAATCTTTGCCCTGTTATATGCGCCCATGCCTTTTGGATTTGGATCTTTCTCTTCTATCTCAGCCAGTAACTTTTCAGCTTCTTCTCTTCGACCTGCAGCAATGTAAGTAAGGCAAAGTTCATTCAAATGTTGGGGATAAAGTTCGGCAAGCTTCTGGTGTGTTTTAATCGCCTCCTCAAATCTTCCCGAGGCAGCATATGCCCTCCCAAGTACTATGTAGCCATTGGGATAATCTTTCTGAATTTCGAGCGATTTAAGGGCTTCCTGAACAGCCTCTTCATGCCTGCCAGCATTATTATATAGCTCCCCGAGATAGGCTGTATGCTGGGGATTATATGGATCATATTTCTGTGCCAGCTTATGTTCAGAAATGGCTTCTTCCATCCGGCCCCAGAGATAAAGGCCCCATGCATAGTGATAATGAGCCATATCCAGGTTCGGATTTAATTCCAGCGCTCGTTTAAAATGTTTCTCGGCGTCGTCAAATCTCCAGGATTTATAAAGATATGCAATGGCCAGTGCAGCATGAACTTCAGCCAGAGTGGAGTCGAGCATGAATGCCTTAAAGGCCCATTTTTCTCCGTTCACAAGTGCATCTCCCGGATCAAGAGGACTATGTGCGATAGACAGGTATCCCAGTGCAAGCCCTGCGTTTGCATATGCATCTTCAGGAGCGATCCTTACTGCTTCATGAAGATATTCCAGTCCTTTTGTGTTTCCCTCTCTGGTCCCTTTTTCTATTTCCGACAATCCTCTGGTATATGCTTCCAGTGATTGCGGATTAATCTGTTGCGGCCGGGATAATTTAAGCATGTCCTGAGGCAGTAAATCAAGGCCTATTTTCTCGGCTATCTTCTCAGCAATTGTCTTATGCACCAAATGAATATTTATGCGGTTGATGGAATAGTTATCCGTCAGAACAGGTTCTTCTTCAGGAAATATCCGGATCACCCTGATCATAATTTCCTCCAGGTTTCCGGAACCCAATACCGAACCTTCTATCAGGTAATCCAGATGAGTATCCTTAGCTATTTTGGATAATGACATCCTCTCTTTTTCTATTGCATTGGTTGTGCTTGGACCCACAATCCTTAACGGCTTTATCTGGCAAATTTTCCCCAGTTCCTGATATGAAGCCTGATGATGCATTTCAGCCAGAAAATCATTTGAAACATCACCCGTAAGATTTTTAAAAGGCATTAAAGCAACCGACACTTCAACAGGTTTCTTTTCAGGTTCTTTTGATAATTTTTGATATACCAGTATAGCAGCAGTTATCAAGATTGCAATAATACTAAAGCCTGCCACGTATTTCCATTTAGCTGATCCGGCAGGTTTCGGTCTAAATCCCTTTATAAAATCCTTTTTTATCTCCTTCGAAGCCTCACCGTGTTGAATCTTTTTTATATCCGAATCACCTGGTTCTCTTAATAATCCTGAAATGATATCATGAATGGCATTGCCGATTTTATTTATCTGGTTCCGGTATTTGGTCCTGTTCAGGTTAACCTTTTCATCGTCATCAGGTTTAAGAGGCCTGTTTACTCCCGGTTCCGAATAAATGAATTCCACGCCGCGAAGAACACCTCCAAGCACCGACTCACAGGCTTCAATATCGGCATTGTTCAGGTCATATATGCGAACCGGCAGCACCCTGCCTGACACATTACCATTTGGTAATTTTACTTTTAATCCAAACTTGTCATTGGATGCCAGTTCCATGAATGCCTTAAACTCATGTTCCCATGCAAAAGACTTTGGATCGCAATAGGTTCTGGAGATGACCGGGATGAATATGAGGCATTTCAGCTTTTCCTTCAGGGAGGCATCCACATCATGTGTCTCTAACAATCCGTCATGAGGATTAATGTCGAAATAAACACTTATCTCCTCCTTGAATGTAGACTCCAGCTCTTTCTTCAGGTTATCAACAAACTCAGTCACCCAACCATCATACTTATTATCCTTCTGGCGGTAACTTATGAATATGTCGTATTCGTAACCGGGGATGAGGCTGGCCATTGTCGAAATTCATTGGTATAAAGTTATGAAAGAATGAAAGACAAATCAAATAAAAATAACCAGGCTCTCCAATGCGGCTACGATGATTTCAGGTGATAGCTATAATCAAATTATTGCAGGAACTGAAATATTAATTCAATCTCCTAATTAATTCTTTACCAGCTTGATAGATTGCTTTCTTTGTCCTTCCATCCTGATCACATAAATCCCTGGTGATAACTTGCTGATGTCAATCGGCGTGTTATCATCAACAAGCTTGCCATTGAAGACCAGTCTTCCTGTCGGATCTGTAATAAAAAATTGCGTCCCGGCCAGATTACTATTTGTCCTGATAGTCAATAGATTATCAGAGGGATTCGGAAAGACGGTAAAATCCGGAGACAAATTATTATCAATAATACCTGTCGGATTTTGAACGATTATGATTCCCTTCATACCGCCTGAAGCATGGGGGGAGCAGACATAATAATGCGTTCCGGTTCCAAGCTTTGATGAAGAGACAAGTCCTCCGCCAAAAGATGTTTGAAATCCGCCTGTCAAAGCAGTGTTGCCATTTATATTCCATGTTGACTGGCTTACTTCTACAGCGTTGTGCATTGATTCAAGGGTAAAATTCACATCATCACCAAGGTTAATGGTGACCGTCGAAGGAGAGAATGTAAACCCTGAGTTGGTGATTGTCCATGTGGTACTAAAACCAACTGTTCCCAATAAAGTCAGTGAAAGTGAAAGAATAATTTTCTTCATGTATGTATTTTTTTAACACATTAGTTTAATCCAGCCTTTCATTAAACAAATTTGTTCTGAATAAGTTTAGGCAGCTATTTCCCCGGGATAAAATCTAATTGATAAAAATTTAGATTAATAATGATTTGAAGAGCAACCTGAAATCATTCTTAACAATCTGAGAATCAGGGTAATTATATTTTGCAGACTGCCGGTTTCAGGAAACACTATCAGGTTTTTTCTTATGGATCAGAATATAAATGATTGGCAGGATACCGATTGTATTAAAGATAAAAATGCAAATAAACCAAGCAAGATGAGTGTTACGTGCTGCTCTCCACATAGCAATTAATTTCCAGACAGAATCCCAGACTGAAAGGATAATTATTATTGGAATGAGCCACCAAAGCATAGAATGAATTTGTTGTTCCATTTGATTTCAGTTTTAATCGTTATTTGTGATAAGATTGCGAATTATCAGTTTTTTCTCCTCTCCTCTCCCTTCCTCGCCTTTTATTTCATTCCGGCGGCAGCCTTTTTTGCTGCCTCGAGATGAAGATATAAGTCGTGATAATAAATAGTCTTTAAGCTATCAGCTTTTTCAAGAAATCCAAGCGCTTCTTTATATTTACCTTGTTTATATAATCCCCATCCTTTTGTATCCATATAATTAGAATTATTAGGACTTTGTACAAGTGCCTTATCAATAAGTTCCAAGCCTTCAGCAATATTTCGTTCCTTATCAATCAGGAAATAAGCTAGATTGTTCAGACTCCATCCTTTCTCGGGTTCTAAGTAATGTGCTTTCCGATAATATCCTTCTGCTTTATCCAGAATGCCTGCATCAGAATAAATATTTGCCAGGCCTGTACTTATATTTGCCTCAGTGGATGAATTTTCTTTAGCAAAAACTATGAGTTTCTTGATATAATCATTTGCAGTAACAGTATCTCCTTCAGTTAATGATAAGATAGCATGAGAGTAGAAAAGATAAGGATCATCGGGAAAGTCTTGTTCTGCCTTTATATATAGTTTTTTCTCCTTCTTATACATGCCAGTTTTATGGTATGAGTCAGCAAGAAACGTGTAATTAAAAACCCAGTACGGCTTTGAGCCCCATTTCTTATATATTTCAAGTGCCTTTTCAAGTTCAGGGATAGCTTTGTCATATTGATACAGATCACAGTACCCTTTTCCTAAAGTGTATAAAGCAACTGGGTTCTGATCATCAAACTCCAGACGCTGCTTCGTATATTTGATCACTTCACGAGGTGTTTCAAAATATTCAGAATATACCCGATTTGCATTGAGCTGTTGCTGTACGGACATCTGATCTCTTTTTTTATAGGCTTTGAGAGCCCATTTTTTTGCCTCATCAAAATTACCTTCATTTCCATACGCTAAGGAGATAGTTGTAATAGCATCAAAAAAATTTGAGTCAATGGAGACTGCTTTAAAAAGCCAATTAAGAGCAGAGAGGAAATCCTTTTTTATAAATTCGTTTCTCCCGTAAATGAAATACTTTAATGCCGCAGGTGAACCAGTAGATACATTATGCTCATAATAATAAGGCAAATCCTTTTTCAGTTCAGATATTATCAGAAAGTTCTTTATCATTATTGAAAGAGAATCAATTATTGGAAGGATGTTCTCCGCTGTTCCATCCAATTGGAAAGATTTGAAGGACTCTTTTGTTTTTGAATCGATTATCTGTGCATTTACACGTATAGTTTTCCCTACCTGATTAATATTACCGTAAATAAAAATATTTGCATCAAGTTTCTGAGAAATTGTACTTGCAACAGATGGAGTGATTGAGGCATAGTTAGTAAGACCTTTACTTTGTAAAAGATTGTTTATTGATTCTGTCTGGCTGACTCTTAATTCGTCGGAGTGGTTCGACAGAAACGTAATTAGATTGAATTGAATTCCATCCTGCCACACATTCCATATTGTATCATTGGTCATATTATGAAACGGCATTACAGCAACGGATATTCGCCCGTCCGCTGATTTAAGTCTATCCAGTTTGTCTTTCCCAAATATTTTGGGGTAAATAAATATGCCAGCAATAATTAAAATGGCAAGAACAGCAATTGTGGAAAGCAGTTTGCTTTTTAATCCTTTAACAGGCTTCTCCAATTCATTAATTATTTCCTCTTTCTTGGCTCCCTCCTTTGACTCTTTCAGTTCAATCATTTCTTTCACAGGTACTTCTGGCTCTGTCTTCAATCCCAAAATAATTTCTTTAATCGCAAGAGCTACCTTATTGATCTGATCACTATAAAAGGTTTTGTTCAGGTTATCATTGGGATGATCTTCAATGGATTTGAGTGGTCTGCTAACGCCTGTTGATGTCTTAAAGACAAAATCTAACGCACGCAATACACTGCCAGTTTCCTTTTCAAATAGTTTCACATCTTCCGGTTCAAGATCATGTATCCTGATTGGGAGTATCCTGCAGGCGACATTACCGCTCCTCAGCTTGACGTCCTTCCCAAAACGATCCTGTTCCGCCATCTTGAGAAAGGTCAGAAATTCATATTGCCAGGCATAACTGTTAGGATCACAATAGGTTTGGGAAAGAATTGGAATGAATATAAGGCATTTCAGTTTCCCTTCAAGGCTTTTATCAACATTATGCGTTTCCTGAAGACGGTCGTGAGGGTTTTCATCGAAGTAAACTGAAATATCTTCTTTGAAAGTTGATTCCAGCTCACCTTTCAGATTTTCAACAAACTTAGTTACCCAACCATCATGCTTGTTGTCCTTCTGGCGGTAGCTGATGAAGATGTCGTATTCGTATCCGGGGATTAGACTTGCCATATTAGGTCTTCATTGTGATAAAGTTATGAAAGACTTAAACACTAAGTCAAATTATTCTAACTGATTGAAATAATGGGAGACAAGGATCCGCCGGTTGGCGGAGACGCAGTTATGCGACAGCGGAAAATGGGGAAGGGGCAGATTTAAAGTCAATACCAATTTTTAAGTGTTTCTGGTGCATCAGGGGGATTCTTCGTCCCGCTGAGGCGGGACTCAGAAGGACAGGTGTTTATATATTGGGATCAGGCTTGCAAGCATCAATACTTATTATTTTCCTCAAGCCATTTCATTACCCTTTCATGCTCTGCCTGATTCCTGGCTATCATATTCTGAACAATCTTCTGGAAATGGTCTTCACTTCTTATACTGTCAAATAAAGGATCGGTTTTTGCAAGACTTATCCACCATTTTGGAAAGAAATTCATTGTATTGAATTCATCGAGATACAGGTACGCTTTTTCCTTATTGCCCAGGAACGCATAAGTGCCCGCAAGGTCATACTGGGCAGCTTTCCGTTGGGCAATTGTCCTGTCGAGCTTTATGCTTTCCTCGCCATACCTTATCTGCTGGTTAAAATAGTATTCTGCATCCTTATATCTTCCGTTTATCCAGTAAACCCATCCCACCCTGTGCGACTGCTGAAGTATTAGACTACCTGATTTCCTGTATTTTGCCACAATAGATTTCACATTTCTAAGTGCTTCTTCTTTATAGTCACCCGGACCGAAAAAATAATTGATTTCAATTGTTATTGCAGTATCAATAGCCTGAGCCTTCCTGTTATAATCGAGGGCTGCAGAAAAATTTTCATAGCTGAACTCCAGCCAGCCCATCTGACGGTAAAAACGTACTTTATTTCCTGTGAGATCAAGCTCTTTCAGATAATAATCCTTTGCCTTATCGTAAAAGCCCACTTCATGATATGCCCTGGCAAGATTTGCATACGCCTCAGGGCGGCTTTCTCCCCGTACAAGGTTTAAAGCACTGTGGTAATTTTCCAGTCCACTGACATAATCATGTTTTATCCAGATCAGAATATATCCTTTGTTGGTATATGCCCAAGAAAAGTTTGGATTTGCCTTTAGTGCCTGATCAAAATTATAGAGGGCCTCGTCAATCTGTCCATTGTTAGATAAACAAAGTCCTTTAATATGGTAGGCTTCATCCAGCCTGCTGTCGATTGAGAGGGCTCTGTCGGCCAGAATTAGACACGAATCGAGGAAATTCTTATTGAAATATGACTCAAAATAGTACCTGTTGTAATATGCCATTGCCATCCCTGACCAGGCTCTTGCAAATGCGGTGTCTACTTCGAGGCATGCCCTGAAAAGCGTTATGGCTTTTTTGTACTGGTCGGGGTCTCGATCTTTAAGATAATTACTGAAATATTCATTGGCTTTAAGGTAAAGGTCATAAGCAGAGAGGCTTGTAGTAGGAGCCCTCTCAATAAGACTTTTCTCCTCAGGAGTAATTACTGCATCCAGCTCTTTTGCGATTGTTTGTGCAACCTGACTCTGGACAGAAAAGATTTCATTCCAGTTACTATTATATTCATCAGCCCACATATGACCTTCCTTTTTTGTACGAATCAGCTGAACAATAAGTCTGGCATTATCCCCATGTTTTTGAAAGCTGCCTTCAAGGATATATTCCACATCCAGTTCCTTTCCTATTGTTCGGGCAGTTTTTGTGGTTCCCCTGTACTGTTCCACAGAGGTTCTTGATATGACGTTCAGGTCACCTATTTTGGACAGATGGAGGAGTATGGCATCCATCATGCCGTCAGCAATATATTGTTTGTCGGCCTCTTCACTTAACCACTTGAATGGGAGTACTGCGATAGTTTTTTTTATTTGTATTGAAGGACCTTTTATCACTTGCAAAAAAATCAATCCTAAAGCGACCAGCATCACAAGAGCAGCAGCGACTATAACATTCCTTTTATTCTTTTTCTTGCTCTCCGGCCCTTTTTCAGCAGATACTGTTTGATGGACCTGCTCAGACGGTCCGGGGTTTCTTAATGAAGTGATTATCTCCTTAATGGCAATGGCAGCTTTGTTGATCTGGTCTCTATAAAAGGTCTTATACAGGTTGTCATTTGGATGATCTTCATTTGGCAACAGAGGCCGGATTGCTCCGGTTTCGGTTTTGAATACAAAATCCAAAGAACGCAATACACTTCCTGTCTCCTTCTCAAATTGCTTCACATCTTCTGGTTCAAGATCATGTATCCGGACAGGAAGGACCCTGCTTGTTACATTACCGTTCCTCAGTTTCACATCCTTGCCAAATTGATCATTCTTAACAATCTGCAAAAATGCCAGAAACTCATGCTGCCATGCGTAGCTGCCGGGATCGCAATAGGTTTGTGAGAGGATTGGAATGAAAATAAGACACTTCAGTTTGCCTTCCAGGCTTTTATCCACGTCATGTGTTTCCTGGAGGCGATCGTGTGGATTCTCATCGAAATATACACTTACATTTTCCTTAAAGGTAGCCTCCAGCTCAGTCTTAAGGGCATCAACAAACTTACTCACCCACCTGTCGCCTTTATTGTCCTTCTGGCGATAGGAAATGAAAATGTCATATTCGTATCCTGGGATGAGGCTTGCCATTTTACCTGTTCATAGTGTTAAAGTTATGAAAGGATTGGATACGAAGCAAATTATTCTAACTGATTGAAAGAATGGGAGACAAGGATCCGCCGGTTGGCGGAGACGCAGTTCCGCTCTTATTCTCACTCTATTTCATTCCGGCAACAGCCTTTTTTGCTGCTTCGAGATGAAGATAAGCTTCGTGATTATATATAGCATTCTTCATTCTTAAATCCCAGCTTTTCTGTAGAACTTCCAAAGCTTCCTGATATTTGCCCTGTTTATATAAACCCAGACCTAAAGTATGCAAAAAGGAATAGTTTTCAGGGCTTAATTCCAATGCATTCCTAACAAGCTCAAAGCCTTCAACAAGATTCTTTTCTTTATCAATCAGGAAATAGGCTAAATTATTGATTAGTTCCTTGTTTTTCGGATCCAGAGCAAGTGTTTTACGGTAGAAATACTCTGCTTTATCATTTATGCCCGCATCATAATATATATCACCGGTTCCTTTTACAATTTTTACATCAGATAATAAATTGGCTCTGGAAATTGACTGGTATTTTTCAATAAAATGGTTCGCCACAATTGAATCACCTTCAGTTAATGCCAGGATCGCCATCTGGCTGATTAAGGCAGGATCATCAGGAAACTCCTGGACTGCAATTTCATATAACCTCTTTTCCTTTTTAAACCTACCGGTTTTATGGTATGCATAACCAAGCATTGTGTAATCATAGACCCAATTTGGCTTCAACCCCCATTTTTTATATATTTCAAATACTTTTTCAAACTCAAGGAGTGCATCTTCATATTGTTGAAGTCCATAGAAATATGTTAATCCCAATTGTTGATGGACATTTGTAGATTGATCATCGATTTTCAGGAATTCCTTTAAGTTCCTGATTGATTCGTTTGGCGTTTGAAAGTAAAGAGAATATACATATTTTGCCATGAGTTTCTGCTGAACAGGCATTTTATCAATCTTTCTATAAACTCTGAGAGAAATACTTTTCCCCTGTTCAAATAAACCCAGGTTTTTATAAATTATGGATAGGGTTATAGCTGGGAGGACAAAATTTGAATCTAAAGCCAATGCATTTGAATACATTTTAAATGCAGCGGGGTAGTCCCTGTTGTTTAAAGCATCATTTCCCATGATGAAATATTTGTAGGCTTC
>CAVYYM010000029.1:0-430068 GCA_963772715.1 uncultured Bacteroidota bacterium | reverse complement strand
AAAAAGGATAAAGTTAAGAATGAGTGAAATTGAAATAATAAGAGAGGGATATCTGGAATTTAGCGGGAAGCCGGTAACCAACATAGTCGCATTACCGCGTTCGGGTTCCGACAGGAGGTATTTCAGGATATACAGCGGGCAGGATACGGTAATCGGGGCCTTCAATCCGAACCGCGAGGAGAATGATGCATTTGTGGGATTTACAAAACATTTTCTGGAAAAAAGCCTTCCGGTGCCTGAAGTATATTGCTACCTGCCTGAGAAATATATATATTTTCTCCGGGACCTGGGTGATACAAATCTCTATACATGGCTTCATAAACGTCCTGACGTAGAAAACTTCAATGAAGATACCAAAGAGCTTTACCGTAAAATACTTAAGATTCTGATCTCTTTTCAGATCAAGGGTATTGATGGTCTTGACCTTGACCTTTGCTATCCCCACAGAAGTTTTGACAGGCAATCAATGATGTGGGACATGAACTATTTCAAGTACATGCTCCTGAAACTGCTTGCAGTTCCCTTTAGTGAAAGGAACCTGGAACATGATTTTGAGACGCTCTCCGATTATCTGCTTGAGACGGGGCAGGACTTTTTCCTTTACCGCGACTTCCAGACAGCAAATATCATGATAATCGGGGATCAGCCATGGTTCATCGACTATCAGGGAGGAAGGAAAGGAGCCCCGCAATACGATGTGGCATCATTATTATACGATGCAAAGATTCCAATGTTGCAAAAAAACCGTGATAAATTGCTCGATTTTTACATAGATAACTTCTGCTCGGTATCAGGAGAGGATAAAAATACATTCAGGGGTTATTACGCAGGCTTCAGTATGATAAGGATCATGCAGGCACTAGGGGCTTTCGGCTTCAGGGGATTATATGAGAAGAAGCCGACTTTTACAGAAAGCATTGTACCAGGAGTTCATATCCTTGGCCAGATTATTGATGAAGCCGAAAAACATATAGCTCTGCCTGAATTATTCCGGGCAGTCAGATCAATTCCCGGCACCCGTATGTTCAGTGACCTTTCTTCCAAAGCCATCGGCACCTGAATTATGAAAGCAATGATTATGGCAGCGGGTAGGGGCACAAGGCTCGGTAAGATCTCAGAAACGGTCCCCAAATCTCTTCTTGATGTCAACGGGAAAAGCCTCCTCCGTCATGCGGTGGAGAATTGCACTGCTTTCGGCTTCGATGATATCATTATAAATGTTCATCATCTTGCAGATCTGGTTGAAGTGGAAATTGCAAAGCTAAGGAATGACGGATTCAGGATAACTGTTTCAGACGAAAGGGATATGCTTCTTGAGACCGGTGGAGGCCTGTATAAAGCCAGAAATTTCTTTGGAGGGGAGCCTTTCCTTTTATATAATGCCGACACCCTGACCGACCTTGACCTTTTAGCATTCTACAAGCATCATCTGACAATGAAGGGACTGGCAACCCTCGCCGTAAGACACCGTGTGGGGAACAGGTATTTTCTGATCGATCAGTTTGGAAAGCTTAAAGGATGGTGCAATAAAGCCACAGGTGAGAAAATAGTGGCAGCAGAAGAAACGGATGCACTGACTGAAATAGCCTTCTCGGGAAGGCATATTATTGATCCTGAAATATTCAAATACATGACCGACGGCATCTATACCATGACTGCCCTCTACCTTCATCTCGCAGAATCCCATAACATTTATACTTTCCTTGAAGATGGCGGATACTGGCTTACTGTAGGCACTCCCGGAGATCTGGAATCCGCCAGGAATTTCTTCAGCAAATAAAGATTACTACTTTCTCCTTGTTTAGAGTCTCCAGAAGGATTTTGAGAACAACACAAACACCGTTATAATCTCAAGCCTTCCAATAATCATTAGCAGGCTGAGTACAATCTTGCTTATCGCGGGAAGTGCTGAAAAGTTGCTCATTGGTCCTACTGTGCCCAGCCCGGGACCAATTCCTGCCATGCATGTTGCAACTGAGCTTGCCGATGTAACCGGATCCGAACCGGCAACGACTATTATGGTTGTCCCTATAAGAAAAAGGAATAAATAAAGAATTACAAAGGACAGAATTGAGTTATTTGTACTTTCATTTACAACCTTGCCGTTCAGCATTAACGGCGCCAAGGCTTTAGGGTGGTTAAGCCTGACAAAGACTCTTTTGATGTTTTTTAATACCATAAGATGTCTTGCCATTTTGATACCGCCGCTTGTCGACCCTGTGCTGCCCCCTGAAAACATCATTATAAATATCAGCAATGTTCCTGCAGATGGCCATAATATATAATCAGCTGAGGCGAATCCTGTACAAGTCAAAATTGATATGATCTGGAAAAAACCATTCCTGAATGCAGTTTCAAAGTTTATAGAATGTGGAAGTAGAATCAGAGTGGCTATCGAACCAGCGGTAACAGCAACAGCAATATAAAACCATAGCTCCTCGTTATGCCTGATTTTCCTGAAGTTGCGCTTGGCAAGATAGTAGTATACCAGCATGCTTGTTCCGGCAAGAAACATGAATATCATTACAATATATTGACTGTATGATGAATAAAACTGAAGACTGTTATTTCTGGTCGAAAATCCTCCCGTGGCAACTGTTCCGAAAGAATGGCATAGACTGTCAAATAAAGTCATATCGCCCATGAACAGAAGCAATGTTTCAGCAAGAGTAAGTCCGACATAAATTATAACCATTCTGAACGCCACTCCCTGGATTCTTGAGTGTATCTTTTCCTTCATTGACGATTCGAGACTGAACAACTGGTATCCTGTTACTTTCAGCGAAGGGAGGACGATTATAACAAGAACAATAATTCCGATTCCTCCTATCCAGTGGGTAAAGCTTCTCCAGAACAGAATTGAATAGGGTAGCACCTCCACATCGGTCAGTATTGATGCACCAGTTGTTGTAAACCCTGAAGCTGACTCAAAGAAGGCGTTTATGAAGGAGGGTATTACACCGGAGAAAATATAAGGTAACGATCCCATCAATGAAAGAATCAACCATGCTAATGTGACTGCGAAATATGCATCGCGGTTACTTGCTTTGGTTATATCAATTTTCCGGCTTGAAAGGCGTAATGTAATATAAAACAGGAAGGTGATAGCCGATGAAAAGATGAAAGGGAGAAGAGGCTCCTTATAGATGATTGCAACGGGAACGCAAAACATGAAAGTTATTGATTCGATAAGCAGTATTGTGCTTAAGATCCTTAGAATTATCAATGGATTGATAAGTTTCATCTTTTACTGCTGTAATAAAGTGAACAAATATAAACAGAATTAGTCTCATTTTAATTAACGGTAAAGATGACCCGCTCATCTTGCTTAATATGACATAAATCCATTGATTCGTAATTTTAATATCTTATATTTGGATCAGACTCTGGCTTGATCGGAATCAAGATAATAAACAATCGTTAAATACATAAATATGGGTAAAGTCCTGGTTATTGGAGCAGGAGGTGTCGGCACAGTGGCAGTTCATAAAATGGCTTCCCTTCCGGAAGTTTTTGATGAAATATTGCTTGCCAGCCGGACAAAATCAAAATGTGATGCTATAGCCGAAAGGATTGGCGGGAAACGGGTCCAGACAGCGCAGATCGATGCCGATAAGGTCCCTCAGCTTGTCAAACTGATAAAATCGTACAAACCTGACATTGTCGTAAATCTCGCCCTTCCGTATCAGGATCTTCACATTATGGATGCCTGTCTGGAAACAGGCGTCGCCTATCTCGACACAGCTAATTATGAGCCTCTCGAGGAGGCAAAATATGAATATAGCTGGCAGTGGGCTTACCACGACAGGTATAAAAAAGCAGGTATTACGGCAATTCTCGGATGCGGATTTGACCCGGGAGTAACTTCGGTTTTTACAGCATATGCTGCCAAACATCATTTTGATGAACTTCAGTATCTGGACATTGTCGATTGCAATGCCGGAGATCACGGTAAACCTTTTGCCACAAATTTCAATCCCGAAATAAATATAAGGGAAGTTACACAAAAAGGCAAATACTGGGAAAACGGCAAGTGGAGGCTTACAAAGCCCCATGCTGTTCATAAAACATTGAATTACCCTGATATAGGCCCGAAAGAATCATACCTTATTTATCATGAGGAGCTGGAATCACTGGTTAAAAATTATCCAACGCTCAAAAGGGCAAGATTCTGGATGACCTTCGGCCAGGAATACCTTACCCATCTGCGCGTGATCCAGAATATCGGAATGGCGGGTATCGAACCGGTGATGTTCGACGGCCGTGAAATTATCCCTATCCAGTTTCTGAAAGCTGTTCTGCCTGATCCTGGTGAACTTGGCGAGAACTATAAAGGATGGACTTCCATTGGCTGCCGTATAAAAGGTCTTAAAAAGGGCAGGGAAAAGACATACTATATTTATAATAACTGCAGTCACGAAGCTGCATATAAAGAGACGGGTGCTCAGGGAGTGAGCTATACCACCGGTGTTCCTGCTGCCATTGGCGCGATGATGTACCTTAAGGGCATCTGGAAGAAACCTGGTGTTTTCAATGTCGAAGAATTCGATCCTGATCCCTTCATGGAACAACTGAATCTGCTTGGACTTCCATGGGTGGAATTGCATGATGTGGATCTGGAATTATAAAAAGGTACTACGGCACAACGGCGCAAAGGCACAACGGATTAGCCATGATCGATTACAATAGAATTCCATCCCCTTGCTATGTTATAGATGAAGAGAGGTTCAGGAAGAATCTCTCTTTAATAAAATATGTAGCGGAAGAATCGGGAGCCGAAATAATCCTTGCATTCAAGGGATTTGCCATGTGGGGAGTCTTCGATATCCTGAAGGAATACATCGGAGGCGCAGCCGCAAGCTCTGTTAACGAAGCCAGGCTGTGCTTCGAGGAAATAGGCTCGTTGGCCCATACATATTCTCCGGTGTACAGGAAGGACGAGTTCCGTGAAATAATGAAGTACAGCTCTCATGTCACATTCAACTCCCTGCGTCAGTACGATAATTATTCAGCAATCCTGAAAAAGAGCCGTAGAAAAATATCTCCGGGACTGAGAATAAATCCCGGGTTTTCGGAGATCAGTCACGGGCTTTACAATCCATGCTCGCCTGGTTCAAGACTGGGGATCACTGCGGAAGACCTCAGTGAAGGTCTTCCGGAAGGCATAGAGGGGCTCCATTTTCATGTGCTTTTTGAAGCAGATTCATTTGCCCTTGAGAAAGTGCTGAAGGTTGTTGAATCGAAGTTCGGGAGCTTCTTCGGGCAGTTAAAATGGATCAATATGGGAGGCGGCCACCTGATGACCAGGAAAGGATATGATACGGGACATCTTATCAGAATAATTAAAGAATTCCGGGAAAGAACAGGACTGCATGTGATACTGGAACCCGGCAGTGCCTTTGCCTGGGAAACCGGTGAACTGGTGGCAACCATTGAGGATATTGTTGAAAACCAGGGAATAAGGACTGCAATTCTGGATGTTTCTTTTACAGCTCATATGCCCGACTGCCTTGAAATGCCTTACAAGCCAGCTATAATTGGCGCCACTGATCCGGTAAAAGGGAAACCTGTTTACAGGCTTGGTGGAAACTCATGTCTTTCCGGTGATGCAATGGGAGAGTGGTCATTCGGGAATGAGCTCAAAACAGGTGACAGGATCATTTTTCTGGATATGATCCATTATACAATGGTGAAAACGACAACCTTCAACGGAGTTCATCATCCGGCAATCGGAATCTGGACACTCGATAACAAGTTCAGGGTAATCAGAAAATTTGGGTACAAGGATTACAAAGGAAGGTTATCATGATATCGTGCAATCATGCAATCATGCAATCTGCAATCATGCATCTGCAAACCTGACACCTATTTTTTTCGGTTTATCGTTATATCAGTCACCACAAGCTTATCTGCATTCAGCACTGCACTGACAATCTTTTTTGCGACCTCACCAGTATCCATGAATGCTGATATATCACGGTCCTTGTCAGCAATCTCATAAAAATCAGTCTTCATACCACCGGGGTAAACGGCAATAATATTGCGTTTTGTTCCTTTCAGCTCAGCTCTCAAAGCTTCTGTATAGCCCCTTGCGCCCCATTTTGATGCGCAATACACTGTTTCTTTCTCCCTTCCGAGAAGTGCTGACGTCGACATTATGTTTACTATTGTCAGCTCTTCTTTCTCAGGTGTGATCCTGAGTATCTCCGAAGTAAGCAATATCAGCCCTTTCAGGTTGGCTTCGAACACCTTATCTATTAATTCTGATGTTGTAGATGAAAAGTCAGCAAAGAGACCTCTGCCGGCATTATTGAACAGATATTCGGCAACAATCCTGTGATCCTTAAGGAACTGTCCGGTTTTTTTTATATCGGCTTCGTTCCCGATGTTGCATATCAAAGTGCTTACATGTGCTTTTCCCGTTAACCGGCTTAGTTTCCTTGCCGCCTTGCTAAGCTTTTCACTATTTCGTCCGAGGATCAGCACATCTTTGCCCGCTCCGATGAGGAGTTCAGCTATTGACAAGCCCAATCCTCCTGATCCGCCGCTGACAATCGAAATCTTTTTCATTGCATTTTTATTTCAAAGATATTCAATATTGGATTACAATTTCTGAATCCTGAATTCCTAAAAAAATATTAACTTTGCATCATATATACATTCATTATAAAATTATCAAATGAAAAAGTTACTGATTCTTGTTTTGATATTTGCCATCGGTGTTTTCTCAGGAAAAACATTCGGTCAGGAGACCAAGGAAAAGGAAAAGGACAGAAAAGGCGGATTTGCCGTTGGAGGATATGATAATACAAGGCAGGAGCAGGACAAAGCAGTAACCAAGAGATCTGTCAGCCTGCCGGCTGAAGGTGAACAAGCTGAAAAGGCAGCGGAAGTTGAAAAGGAGCCGGCGGCAATACCTGCACAGGCACCAGCTCCTCAGGAAGCTAAGTCCAATACCTCAGAAGGAGGATAAAGGCAATGCTTCTGGCAAGGAAAAGGCAAAAAAGGAAAAGAAGGATAAGAAGGAAAAAAAGAATAAATCCAAAGAATAGCAGGTAAAAACTGAATGATTAATACAAATGCAGGGGGTTCACCCTGCATTTTTTTTTGCAGAAGAACCTCCTTGTCGCCTCGGATATATCATACACGAAAGATCAGGGACGATTCATCAAAAAAACTTGATTTACCTTTCCTTTTCTCTTATCTTTCCTTATTAATCTCAACGGTCATGAAAGCAAAACACTCCTTACTGTTTCTTTTGTCTTTTATCTTTTATCTTGGCTCAGCCCAGGTTCCACAGGGATTTAACTACCAGGCCGTCGCCCGCGACGAATTTGGCAATCTCCTTCAGGGCACCACCTTGCAGGTGATGCTGTATATACAGTCCTCACCCACAGGCGGAACCATATTCTGGAAGGAACTTCACAATCCTGTTGTCACAAATACCTTCGGTCTCTTCACGGTTGTCCTGGGCACAGGTGTAAGGCAGGGAGCCAGCACTGTCGCGACATTTGACCTGATAGACTGGAAGGTTATACCGAAATATGTGAAGACCGAGATTTATTATTCAGGTTCGTGGAAGAATATGGGTAACGGAGCTCAGCTATGGACAGTTCCCTATGCAATGACTGCTCAAACTGCTCAAACTGCAAAAACTGCACAAAGTATAAATGCCGCCGACTCGATCGATATCAAAGGCACATCCACAAACCAGAATGCTGCAATTTTTGAAGTCAAGAATAAGGACGGGCAAACTGTATTTGCCGTTTATAATGAAGGTGTGAGGATTTGGGTCTCGGATGGAGCTAAGGGTTCAAAAGGAGGATTTGCAGTCGGAGGTTTCGACCAGACCAAGACCTGGAACCAGGAATATCTCCGTGTTACATCCGACAGCACCAGGATATATGTAAATAATAATGCAGGTAAAGGACAGAAGGGAGGTTTTGCAGTCGGAGGATATGACCAGACAAAAGGGACCATCCAGTTCCTCAATGTAGCTATTGACGATAAAGGAGTATTGAATCCCTCTGAGAACAGGGTTCTGTGGTACCCTGTTAAAAATGCTTTTCTGGTCGGCCGGGTCCTGGTTGAGAGTCCAGATAGTGTAGGACTGAACTCATTTGTAAGCGGGTATGAGTCGCAAGCCAGCGGCGACTGGTCACAGGCACTTGGTTTTAATACATCTGCTCGCGGAGATTACTCTACTGCAATCGGCAAGAACAGTATTGCTGCGGGGGCTAATGCTTTTGCATTTGGCGATTCAGCAAAAGCGCTAGGACCAGCTTCGTACTCTTTTGGTACACGTGCCAGGGCTACCGGTGACAGAAGTTTTGCTTTCGGATCAGTTGGCTACGATTCGACGGGAGCATTGACTGGACCTACCATAGCTTCGGGTGTAGATGCATTTGCCCTTGGACTTGGATCTGTGGCTTCAGGTAAAGGATCTTTTACATTTGGCATGAAGAACCTGGCATCAGGTCCTTTTTCGCTAGCAATGGGTTACGGTACGAAATCCGATGGATGGTTTTCAACAACTACAGGTATTTGTACCAATGTTGAAGATTGGAGCTTGGGAGCTATGGCAAATGGTATCTGGACAAAAGCGGGCAACTGGGCCGCCTCAGCATTTGGCGATAGGACATATGCAAGCGGACATACATCATTTGCAACCGGATTCATGACAAATGCAAGCGGACAATTGTCATCCACCTTTGGTGACCAGACCGATTGCACAATCTTATGGCTCAATGGCAATCGGAAGATATAATGTGGCAACAGGAACGCCAGGTTCCTGGATTGCTACAGAACCTGTTTTTGCAATAGGTAACGGGACTTCCCCGACTGCAAGATCTAACGCCATGACAGTCTACAAAAATGGAAATATGGATCTTTCCGGGAACTTTTCTGCAACAGGAAATATTTATACAAACGGTCTTCTGACTGTTGGCGGTACTTATCTCAGACTTTCAGATAATCCCGGCACAGGCACAACTCCGGTAGCCTATTGTTACCAGGGTTCTGTGGGCAGTACTGCAAAACAATATGCATTTACTATAAATGATGCTTTGTGGGTGACAGGACCTTCAGTTTATGATTCTTACCTGAATATAGATGTTTCAGGTTCTCCTTCACTTTATGTTGCTGGTGCCGAGGCATTATGGTACAATGGAACTTATTTCAGCTATGGATACGGAGGAACTTACAATTATTTTGGTGACAAGGTAACGATTGGCAATTCAGCAAGCTCCGGTTATATGCTTTACGTTCAGGGTCGGCTTATTCCACAGGAGGCTGGGCCGGTTCGGATGCAAGGTGGAAGAAGGATCTTGCGCAGATACATAATACCCTGCCTGGTATACTTAAGCTTCAGGGATATAAGTATAACTGGCGTGATGAAGAATATCCTGATATGAACTTCGACAGCGAAAGGCAGTTAGGTCTTATTGCGCAGGATGTTGAAAAGATATTTCCTGAACTGGTAAGAACTGATGACAAAGGCTATAAGGCTGTCTCTTACGAAAAGCTTACGGTAATTCTTCTTGAAAGCCTAAAGGAACAGCAGAAGCAGATCGATGAGCAGAATGAGAGGATTGAAAGGTTGGAGAGGCTTATTAAGGAAAAGAAAGACAGATAAAAAGATTGCTTCGTCGCCTTATTTATTAATTACACCGGACCCGATAACTTCATCCCCATCATACCATGCGGCAAACTGACCGGGAGCGATGCCCCTTTGTAGTTTATTGAAAATGACATAAATACCATCACCGCGCAGGAACAGCTTAGCCTTCTGGAGAGGCTGACGATACCTGATCCTTACCATATACTCGCGGATTTCGCCTTCTTTCATTGAGAGGTCTGTCCTGATCCAGTGTATCTCTTCCTTCCTTACAAGCAATCCTTTCCTGTAAAGCCCCGGGTGGGATTGTCCCTCCCCGACATACAGAATGTTCCTTTCAATATCGATTCCAGTCACAAACAATGGCTCTTTATAACCGCCAATATTTATACCCTTGCGCTGGCCGATAGTGAAGAAATGAGCCCCGTTGTGAGTGCCGATGACTTTCCCGTTCATCCTGCCCATGATCGTGAGGTTCAACGGCATTCTTCAGTTCATCATCTGATATTTCATCGTCAGGAAAACCAGGTCCCGGGTATTGAATTCTGCTGAAGCAGGTATCTCGATGATACTTCCTTTTTTCGCTTCAAGCTTCTGCTGAAGAAATGTCGGAAGATGCACCTTCCCGACAAAGCATATACCCTGTGAATCTTTCCTTTGCGCTGTTGCAAGTCCGAGTTTCGAGGCTATCTTTCTTACTTCAGGCTTAGTTGTACCTCCGATGGGGAAGAGGGCATATGCAAGCTGATCCTGGCTTACCTGGCAGAGAAAATAGCTCTGGTCCTTATTTTCATCCTTGCCGGCAAGAAGCCTGAATATCTTCTTCCCCTTCGATTTTAATTCTGCTTTCCTGCAATAATGGCCTGTCGCAACGAAATCACCTCCAAGCTTCCTCGCTTCCTCAGCAAATGAGTCGAATTTGATTTCCCTGTTGCAGAGGATATCGGGATTGGGTGTGCGCCCTTTCTCGTATTCTGCAAACATATAGTCGATTACCCTTTTCCTGTAGGGTTCGCTGAGGTCTGTGAAATGAAAGGGTATACACAGCTTTTTCGCAACCATTTCAGCGAACATGAGATCATCTTCCCAATGGCAATCGCTCTGAATAAGACCGGTTGTATCATGCCAGTTGCGCATGAAAAGCCCTTCGACATCATATCCCTGTTCCTTCAGGACCCATGCTGCAACACTTGAATCGACGCCTCCTGACAGGCCGACTATAACTTTTTTCTTCACGGTGCAAAATAATAAAAAGGCTATGTACTTAGAGGAAAGGGAATTAATTAGTGACTTAGCCCTCTTCCTTGCTTTAGCAGAGAAGGCCGACTTAAGACCCTGTGGCAATTTGCGCTGGCGGGGGTGGGGGATGGGTACATGAATAAAAATGGGTAACTTTAACCCATATGGGAACCGGCACATTAACTAAATACAGCGCTTCCGCAGGTTCGGGAAAAACCTTCAGGCTCACTGCAATCTATCTTTCCCATCTGTTCAGGGACAAGGAGAGCTACAGGAAGATCCTTGCAGTGACATTCACGAACAAGGCCACTGCAGAGATGAAAGGCCGGATTCTGGATCAGCTTCATGTACTTGGCAACCGGCAAGAGATCGGAATACCTGGACGACCTGATGAACCAGACCGGAAAGAGTGAAAATGAGATCAGAACCAGGGCCGGGGAATTGCTTCATACCATCCTGCATGACTTTTCAAGGTTCTCAGTATGCACGATCGATGCCTTTTTCCAGAAAATAATAAGAGCGTTTGCCAGGGAATCGGGACTCCATTCCGGTTTCAGCATAGAACTGGATCACAGCCTGATTCTTTCATCTGCAGTTGATGAAATGATCTCATCCTCTGCTGACGATAATGAACTTAAGGAATGGCTGAATGAATATGTGAATTCGAAGCTCAGCGATGAAAAAAGCTGGAATCCGAAAGATGATATTATGAAACTTGCCGAAGAGATCTTCAAGGAAAGATTCAAGATACTCTCTGCTGAAGAAAGAACAAGACTTGAGGATAAGAAATTCCTCCTGGAATACATCACCAGGCTTCGCTCAATCAGGGAGAATTTCGAAGAAACAATGTTTTCGGCAGGGAGGGAGTGCGACAGGATAATCACATTGTACAGCCTGACCGACGAAATGTTCTATTATAAGGGCAGGGGTGTGCCGGGATTTGTCCGGGCACTGGCTGCAGGAAAGTTGGCGGAACCGAAAACATATGTCAGGGCTGTAATGGCTGACCCTCCCAAATGGGCGACAAAAACAATGGTGCCTCAGCTTCAGGAGGCAGTTGCCGGAGGACTCGAAAAGACACTCAGGGATGCTATAATATTCTATGACGCGAATATTGTCAATTACAACAGCGCAAAGGAGATCCTTTCAAATATTTATGCTGTAGGCATCCTTTCGGATATCCTGAAAAAGGTCCGTGTTATTGCCTCGTCGGAAAACAGCTTCCTGATATCTGATGCCGGTGAGCTGCTTCATGAAATAACCTCAGGCGATCAGGCTCCGTTCATTTATGAAAAGATAGGGAACAGGTATGAAAACTATATGATCGATGAGTTTCAGGATACCTCACTGATGCAGTGGGATAACTTTTTTCCCCTTATCGATGAGAGCATGGGAAGAGGAAACGACAACCTGGTTGTCGGTGACATAAAACAATCGATTTACCGGTTCAGGAACAGTGACTGGAAGATACTGGGCAGGTTGCTCGATGTACAGATCCCCCGGAAAGGCTGATTGACATTCCTCTTGGTACAAACTGGAGAAGCAGAACGAATATAATCAGGTTCAACAATACCATTTTTAGCCTGATACCGGAAAACATCGACAGGATCTTCGCGGAAGATCCGATCCCCTGTGCTTCAGTGATATTTATTCCGAAGCCGTCCAGAAGAATCCCCAGAATGAAAGCGGCGGGTATGTGAAGATCGAATTCATCGATAATGATTATGATACCTTCATTGATAAAAAAGGAAAGGAATCCAGGATAAAAACAGGGGATTGGGAGGACAAAGTTCTCGGAAAACTTCCTCAGGTGATTGAGCTTATCCAGGATAAAGGGTATTCTGCTTCGGATATAGGTATAATTGTAAGGTACAGCCGTGAGGGAACAGATGTGCTTAATACAATGATCCGCTACGGGAATGCCTGCCCTGCAGAAAAGAAGGAGAAGTACAATTATAAAATAGTGTCTGATTATTCACTTACCCTCTCCAATTCTCCTGTGGTGACATTTATAATTTCGACGCTTAAGGTTCTGGATAATCCGGCGGATGATGTGAGCCGGGCGGCAATGCTCAGATATTACCTTCTTGCAACCGGACATGTGGAAGCAGAAAATGTTCCTCTCTATCCGGCATCAATGAAGGCCGGAGCACCGGATTATTTCCCGGAAGGGTACAGTGAATTCATGAGCAGGGCAGCCTGCCTTACTGTATTTGAGGCAATTGAAAACATAATAAGTTACTTCGGAGTGGGTAAACATTCATGGAATGTAGCTTATCTCAATACTTTACAGGACCTGGTAATAAGTTTTTCAGGAGCCAGGGGAAATGATTTCAAGTCATTCCTTGACTGGTGGGATACAACAGGAAGCAAGAGCTCGGTCGTTCTTCCGGCCAACCAGGATGCAGCAAGGATCTTTACGATTCATAAGGCAAAGGGGCTGGAATTCAAAGTAGTGATACTTCCTTTCCTTTCATGGAATGATGACCATAATACACATCATCGTGAGATAGTCTGGGTGAGGCCTCCCGGAAGTAAGCCCTTTCAATGAACTGGGAATTGTTCCTATCCGTTACAGGAGAAATCCTCCGGCAACAATTTTCAACGATTTCTTCAGACAGGAAAAGTATTCTGCATATCTCGACAATCTGAACCTTCTCTATGTTGCGCTGACAAGGGCAAAAGATGCAATTTTTGGCTTTGCAGCCGAGAACCCTGACGAAAACAGCGGAATCTCAAAACTATTAAAAGAAGCGGTGACTTCAGAAACAAATCCGGCAGGAGAGTCCGGAATAAATCCGGGAGGATTTTATGAGCAAGGAGCTGAAGATATTTGAATTCGGCGAAATGACAGATCATAAAAAAACTGCGGATGAGAAGAAAGATATAGTTCGATCGAGTATAGCGTAAACCGGCAGCCTGAATCACTTAAGCTTAAACTTCACGGAGAAAATTACTTTATTGGAGGAAGGGAGGATGTCATCAGCCGGATCAATTACGGAAAGCTGATGCATCAGGCATTTGAATATATCGATACAGCCGGAGATATCCCGGCAGCTGTCGAAAAGCTGATTCTTGAGGGACAAATCCCGGGATCAGATTCCGAATCAATGATTTACAGGCTGAATGAGCTTATTTCATCCCCTCCTGTGCACGACTGGTTCAAGGAAGGCAACAAGGTGATGAAGGAGGCTGATATACTTATGCCTTCAGGCAATATTAAAAGACCTGACAGGGTAATTCTTACCGAAGGAAGAGCTTTGATCATCGATTTCAAGTTTGGGGAGGAGAACAGGAAATATGATGAACAGATCATACAGTACGGCAACCTGCTGAAGGAGATGGGGTATAAGGATGTAGAAGGTTACATATGGTACGTCGACAGAAACAAAATCACAAAATTGTAATGCCATTTTCCTGGGGACATAACCGGCGGTTTAATGCCTATTCAAATTATTTCCGGAAATTGTACGGCGAAAGGGTACAGAAACTCTCCATCGATGCAGGCTTCACTTGTCCCAACCGCGACGGATCGAAAGGAAAGGGAGGTTGCTCATACTGCAATAATGACGCATTCAATCCTTCTTATTGCTCAGCCTGACAAATCAGTAACCAGGCAGATAGAGGAGGGGATAAGCTTTCATAAAAAAAGATACCGGAATGTAGGTTCATATCTTGCATATTTCCAGGCATATTCAAATACGTATGCGCCACTGGACACACTCAAGAAGTTGTATGAAGAGGCGCTTGATCATCCTGAAGTTATCGGAATAATAGTTGGCACCAGACCAGATTGTATAGATGGGCGAAAAGCTGGATTATTTCAGAGGGCTTTCGGAAAAATTCTACGTAGCCGTTGAATATGGGATCGAGTCGTGCTATGACACAACTTTAAAAAGAATTAACCGTGGACATACCTTCAGCGAAGCAGAGGAAGCTGTCAGGGCAACCTCCGGCACTCGGAATAAGAACAGGGGGACATTTCATATTCGGATTACCCGGAGAGTCAAGGGAGGAGATGCTTGCTGAAGCAGAAATTATTTCAAGGCTGCCCCTTGATACGGTCAAGTTCCACCAGCTCCAGATTATCAAAGGGACCAGGATGGAAAAGGAGTTTCAGGATAATCCTGCTGATTTCAGGTTATTTTCGTGGGATGAATATCTCGATTTCTTTGTCAGATTTCTCGAAAGGCTGAATCCCGCAATAGTTGTGGAGCGTTTCACGGGAGAGGCACCTCCGCGATTTTTAACCGGCAGCATCTGGGGCAAAAAACGGTCCGATCAGATTGTCGGTCTGATTGAAAACAGGATGGAGGAGCAGGATACCTGGCAGGGAAGACTCTATCACCCCTGAACAATCAGTTTTATTGTTTTTCCGCCCTTAACCTTTACCTGTAAGCCTTCCAGAAGCTTTTCACCACTGAAAAAAATATCAGTTTTACCTGGAATGGGATTTACTTTATAGCTCTTTACCTTCTCTACAGTGAAATACTCGGGGAATTGGTTGATCCTCGGCCAGTCGAGAGGCATATGCATGTAATCACTGTGCCTCTTCCGGTCGAACATTATCCTGCCCTTCCAGTCAGAAGCCGAGGTGACCGTGACATAAAGGGTACCGTCTTTATATACTCCCCCCACCTGAAGATCGTCTCTCCAGGGCGACAGGTAAACACCACCTGTTTTCCAGAGACAGTACATGATCGTAGTCCTGGCAAAGTTGCCGTCACCATGCCATCCTTCGATTATCCCTGAAGGCTGCTGCTTGTTCCACATCACTTTTATTTCACTGTTGATCCAATTCTTTGCTGAGGGAACAGGCTCTCTGACATACAGGTTCAAGTGCTCCCTCTATTGCATCTGCATACCCGTCCTGGCTGGTACCTTCCCATGCATAATTCCGGTATTTTGCATCGAGAGTGCCAAGTGCGACAAGTACCGGCTCCCTGTATTTTTCAATCTTGTCGATCAGGTAAACCGTATAAAATCCGTTGAGAGTATATCCGAAATTATCGGCGATTCCGCTGTTGACAGGAATCCCTTTTACAGGATCAATCGAATTATAAAAAAGTCCGTCCTCATTGCGGCCCACTTCAAGTATCCGGTCGAGCATTTCATAAACAGGAGCCTGGTATGCTTCTTTTTTTGACGGATCGGCAAATGAAACTGTAGCATAAAGTTCACAGAGACCCGAAACGATTTCGCAGCCATGATCCCTGAGTCGAAGAACTTTGAAATTTCTTGTGGGATGGTTATTTCCAAGCAGATAGTAATCACCAAGTCTTTCAGCCCATTCGAGATATTTCCTGTCTCCGGTGGTCCAGTAGATCCGGGAGAGGCTCTGGAGCATGTCGCCGTTTACTTCCGGATCGTCCGAGCAGATATTGCCGTAAGGTGTCCTGAGGGGTGCATATTTCCAGATGTCATCAAGTATGGAGATAAGCCTTTCGGACCAGGGACTCGGACCGAGCCATTCGGTAAGCGGGATAAGTCCGTCCTTAATATATTCAGCTGAACCGAAAATTATATCAGGAAGTATGGTATCAGCGACAGCAAATCCCTTCTTTGAGAATGAATATGTATCAGGCATCGATCCTATCCTCGAGGTCAGCTTTATCTCGGTTTTCAGCATATCCTTCATCGTGCCCTCGAAAAGATCTCTGCGAAGCAAGGCGGACGTCAGGACCATAAAGGGGTAATTATCTGCCGCACAATCTTTTGCATTCCAGATATCCTTGCTTTTCGCATCATTTATATTCCTGGGGATCAATCCTGTGGCAGAATCTGCAAGCTTCAGCCATGCATCGACAAATCTGACACAACGGTTGAAACCCTCATTTACAAGCGGACCATTCAATGATGCCTCCGTGAACAGTTCTTCCTGTTCACTGGTAAAAGTTCTTTCCTGGTTGCAAGACCATAGCAGGGCAAATAGCGGGAAAATCAGGATTGTTTTTTTCATATCCGAAGGTAATAGGTACAAACAAATATATTCACTTTTCACGCGTCATCATGCTGCCTTTTCGTTAAATTTGAACTATATTATTGCACGATTGCAGCCTTCGCCAAGGCTACGGTTGCACGCTTTGCCCTCCGAAGCTTTAGCGTAGAGGATTGCATGATTGCATGACATTTATGGAATACTTCCTTCAACGCATTGCCAAATCGCTTTACACAGAATATGGTGACAAACTGAGGGATCACTGTCTTGTCTTTCCAAGCAGGCGCTCGGGATTATTCTTTCTGAAATATCTATCTGCCGTGATCGACAGACCGGTATGGATGCCTTCAGTCATGACCATAAACGACTTGTTCCGTTCCCTGTCAAAGCTTCGTCAGGCAGAAAATGAGATACTTCTGTTCGAGCTTTACAAGGTCTTCAGGAACATCAGCAGAAGCGGTGAGAGCTTCGATGATTTCTACTTCTGGGGTGACATGCTGCTGAATGATTTTGATGACACCGACAAATATCTTGCGGATGCGTCGAAACTATTTCAGAATGTAAGCGATCTCAAAAAAATCGACCAGCAGTTCGGAGGTCTCTCCCCGGAACAAATTGAGGTGGTGCAAAGATTCTGGATAAATTTCGATCCGGGGAAAACCACAGAGGCTAAGGAGAAGTTCATTAGCATTTGGTCTATCCTCGGAACTCTATATAATGAGTTCAATATTGCATTGCGGGGGAAAGAACATCGCTTATGAAGGAATGATATTCAGGGAAGTGGCGGAGAACAAGGAATTCATTAATTCTCCCGGGTTCAGATGGGATACCTTGCATTTTGTTGGATTCAATGCATTGAATGAATGTGAAAAGAAGCTGATGCTCAGGCTTAAGGAGTCAGGCAGAGCCAGATTTTATTGGGATTATGATAGATCCTATATCGACGAGGGAGGCCTGAATTCAGCAGGATTCTTTCTGAGGAGTAACCTGAAGTTATTCGGGAATGACATGCCTGATGACTGGGACTATAATACGCTTATATCCGAT
This sequence comes from uncultured Bacteroidota bacterium, assembly GCA_963772715.1. Lineage (GTDB taxonomy): Bacteria > Bacteroidota > Bacteroidia > Bacteroidales > VadinHA17 > LD21. The sequence continues at coordinate 412,228 of CAVYYM010000029.1, read as the reverse complement.
GAAACCGGCAAGGTAAGGCGTCGCGTGATAGAAACATCCTCTGATATCGCACAGGCAAAGCTGATTCCGGGACTGATCGGGGAGATCACGGGACTCTCTGCGGAAAATTCACATGATACGGCAGTGGTGCTTGCTGATGAGAACCTGCTTCTCCCGGTCCTTACAAGCCTTCCGGAAAACATAGGGGATATAAATATAACGATGGGTTATCCAATGAAGCACACTTCGGCATATTCATTGGTCTCTCAGCTTCTCGATCTGCAGCGTAATGCAAAAGTCAGGGATGGATCTGTACTATTCGGTCACGAAGAGGTGACGAGACTCCTGAAAAACGAGCTGGTCTCGGGAATGATGGATGAAGAAGAAAGCAAGATTCCCGGACAGATTATAAAAAACAACCTTGTTTTGGTCCCGGCAGAGCATTTCAAAGAGTCGGCAAAATTATCGCAGATATTTGACAAACCCTCATCACCGGCAGGTATTTCGGATTATGTAAAAAGAGTCCTTTCGATGGTTGCAACAGAGGAATCTGAAAAAACTTCCTCCGGAAGCATGCCTAAACGCATACATAATGAATTCATATACAGGATAATACTTGCCATTAACCGGCTCGAGGTGATTTTAAGATCCCCTGAGATAAAAATTACTGTCGACACATGGACAAAGCTTCTGGACAGGATATTAAGGATGCAGACAGTGCCTTTTTCCGGAGAGCCTCTTTCGGGGATACAGATAATGGGGATACTGGAAACGAGGACCCTTGATTTCAGGAATCTTGTCATACTTTCAATGAACGAAGGAATTATGCCTGCTGTCACTGCTTCTTCCTCGTTTATCCCATTCAGCCTCAGGCAGGCATTCGGTCTGCCATCACTCAATCATCAGGAGTCGGTTTATGCTTATCATTTTTACAGGCTTCTTCACAGGGCAGAAAATGTAACCTTCGTGTTCAATTCCAATCCCGAAGGATTGAGGAGCGGGGAGATGAGCAGATTCCTCCAGCAGATGAAATATGAACCAGCTGCAAGGCCTGAATTTGTCAACCTGAGCTTTGAGATCAGGAATCCTGTGACTATCGGCGACACAATTGAAAGGACAGCTGAACATAATCTGAAGCTGTTCATGAGATTTCCTGCAGGAAAAAGCGATCGACCGCTTTCACCCTCGGCACTGAATGTCTGGCTGAATTGCAGGATGAAATTCTATTATCAATTCGTGAACGGATTAAGTGAGCCCAGGAAGGTGATTTCCGAAATCGATCCTGCCCGGCTCGGATCGATGGTTCATACAGCGATAAGAAACCTTTACGGGGACTTCATCGGAAAAAACATAAGCACGGAAATTATCTCAGGATTCATGGAAGACCGGCCGGCGCTTTCTGATCTTGTCAGAAGATCTGTCAATGAAGTGCTGAAACGGGAGGGGGAATCATTTGCCGTCATCAACGAAATGATGGTCAGGGAGGTTCTCCGGAATTATGTTTTACGTATTCTGGAGACTGACAAGGCCACGGCACCATTCACTATCGTCTCGATCGAAAAGCCGTATGTTTTCAGGTTTGTTTTTGAAACAGAAGAGGGTAATCATGAGGTAATGGCAGGAGGAAACATCGACAGGGTGGACATGAAAGACGGTGTCACGAGGATAGTCGACTACAAGACGGGAATCACATCCGACTCAGTCGACAGTATAAGTGACCTTTTCAGGGATGACAGGGAAAAGGATCCTGACGCGTGGCTTCAGACTCTTTTGTACTGTGAAGCTTATTTATCACAGTTTCCAGGCTCGAGGGTAAGGCCTTCAGTATATAAGCTGAAAATGATACCCGGAGAAAAAGTGTACTGATAAGCTGATTCTGGGAGATGATATAATTGAAGACTATTCAGCGATCAGGAGATGAATTTCTTGAAAATCTTAATTCATCTGTCAGATTGATCTTTAGCAGCAGAGAGCTGTTTGTAATGACGGGCAAACGAGCAATAAAATGCGGATATTGTCCTTTCAGGGTATTGTGCAGCCGTTAGTTAAATTGCTCTTCAGATCATTTAATTTTACTACATTAGTGTTTATTTTAATCCGGACCTCATGACAACAGGGTATTCAGATTTCAGGGTAGAGATAAAGAATGTCAGATTTACCTCGGATGATGGAAGAATATGCCCCAAAACTGCTATCGTGACCTTTATCAACGCTAAAGGAAAAGATATAAGTACAGAATTATTCGGCGTTATAGATGTCAGCACGGTTTATGACCTGATAATGAATGGTCAGGATGTGATTCTCGATAACTTCTATATTTCAGAATTCTCTTTATCCGCTTACAGAAGGCAGAACAATATTGAAAAGAAAACGGCTGTTCCAATAAAATTCTTTTCGGCAAGGAATGCCTTTTTTGAATCGAAGATTTGCAACGATTTTTCACATGCTGCTTTTTCGGATGGGATTGTGAGCTTTGAAGGAACACATTTTGCACAGGGGTAAAGTGGTTTTCACTGGTTCGGTGTTCGGTAAAGGCAGCGTGAATTTCTCGAATACATATTTCCGGAACGGAAATGTGGAATTTAACGGGACTTCTTTCGGGGAAGGTGATTTTCTCTTTAAAAATGCTGTGATAAACGATGGAATAAAGGACTTTCAGGATATACAATTCGGTAACGGTGAAGTAAGTTTCGCAAATACCGAATTCAACTCCGGAGAGCTTCTGTTTATTAACACTCGTTTCAACAGTGGCAAATTCACTTTCAAGGTTGCACGAATTGCCGGAGGCAAAGTTGATTTTCACTATTCAGTATTCGGCGATTGTGATATAATGTTCGAAAGGACAGAATTCGGCAACAGCAGGGTAGATTTCAGGACTGTCGATTTTGGATCCGGCAGGATAAATTTCAACCGGTCGGTCTTTGGACACGGAGAGGTGAATTTTGAAGGAGCCACCAGCAGAGAAGGGAAGATGCAGTTCAAGAAGGCAGAACTGGGAACCGGATTGAAAAACTTCAGCCTGATGGAAATGGAAAACACGGAGATAAACTTTGAGAAGACTATTTTTGGTGAGGGTGACGTAACCTTCTGTGAATCAAAGTTTCATACAATCTCCCTCAAATCTTGCCATCTTAACCAGTATATCGACCTTCGCCTTGCAAAAGCAAAGCTTCTTGATATTTCAGATACTGTGGTCCGTGACATTATCGATCTGGAGCCATATAGTTTTCCTGTCGATCTGGAGGTGCTCGATCTTTCAGGGATGCGGCTTATAGGCAAGATTTACATTGATTGGGATGAGAACAGATGCCGGGATATCATCATAAATCAGGAAGGTACAACGCTGCGACAGAAGGCAGAGCAGTTCAGGATACTCAAGGAGAATTTCAGTGGAACGGGCAAATATTCCGATGAAGACAAAGCCTATGTCATGTTCAAGCGGTACGAAGCGAAATCGTGGATTACAGGTCAGAAGGAAAAGGGAGGAATTTCAAAAGCGTTAAGTTATATTCCCCACGGATTCAAATGGCTGGTCTTCGATTCCATGGGACTCTACGCGACCAATCCGGCAAGGGTGCTCATATCGATGGCAGCAGTATACCTGCTTTTCAGTATGATCTATATTCTCATGATAACGTTCAGCGCTGCTGATATCATTTCCTCCACTTCAGATCAGCTCGGAGTGGTTGCCCGGTCATTTTACCATAGTGCGATCACTTTCTTTACAATAGGTTACGGAGATCATTACCCCTTTGGAGCAGCAAGAATAGTATCGAGTATTGAAGGATTTACGGGAGTCTTCCTGATGTCATATTTTACCGTCGCTTTCGTCAGGAAAGTGCTCAGGTAGGCTGCTATTTTTCTATTTCCCGCTGAAGGGCTGCCATCTTAATTGCAGTCACCGCGGCTTCATCACCTTTGTTGCCAAATTTGCCGCCAGCCCTGTCGAGAGCCTGCTGATGGTTGCTGGTTGTCAGAACACCGAAAACAAAAGGAATGTTGTATTCGAGGTTGAGCTGTGTTATTCCCTGGGTAACGCTCTGGCAGATATATGTGAAATGAGGTGTTTCACCCTGAATGACACAGCCGAGGCAAATTACACCGTCAAGATCGTCGTATTCAGCCAGGAACTGGGCTCCGAGCGTAAGCTCAAAGCTTCCCGGAACATGTTTGACAACAATGTTTTCCCCGGTAGTTCCATGTTTTTTAAGGGTATTTACTGCACCATCAAGAAGAGCCTGCGTTACATCCTTGTTCCAGTCTGAAACGACTATTCCGAATCTCATATCCCCGGAATCAGGAATATTATCCGGATCGTAGGCTGAAAGATTAGCAGTTGCCATACTACTTCATAAGAAGCTTGACACGCGCAATATATTTATCGATAGCCAGCCCTTCCGTACTCTCAGGATACTCGTTCTGGATCCTTTCGTAAAGTTTAAGTGCTTCATCATATTGGCCGTTCAATTCATGGATCTCACCAGCCTTCATCAGGTAAATAGGGGTGTTGAATGAGTTTTTTGCGAAATCGGCAGCTTCGATGTATTTTGCCACGCCTTTCTCCATGTCACCCAATTCCACATATGCATCTCCCGTGGCTCCAATGGCCAGGGATCCGATCATCTTGTCCTTCTTTGAATATTTATCCAGATATTCAATGGCCTCCTCATACTGTCCCAGGTGCAGATAGCATATCCCTGCGCTGTACCTGGCCAGGTTGCCTGTCCTCGTATATTTATAATCGTTTGCTATATCAATGAATCCCAGATAGTTGCCGTCACCGTTAAGTGCAAGATTGAGAGAATCCATTTCAAGGTATCTCTCTGCCATGTACACCTGCGACTGTGCTTCCTCATTCTGCTTGTTGAGGTAAATTCTTCCGAGCCAGAATATTGCGATCAGCACAACAATGACTCCAAGTCCGATGAGTAATTCTTTGTAATGTGATTCAAGGAATTGTTCTGTGGTTGTGAGTGTTTGCTCGACATTCTTAATTGTCTGAGGATTGCCTTCCTTTGTCTTCTTTGCCATTTCTGTAATAAATGTTAAACGTCAAAATTTGCAACCGCAAAAGTAATTTTTTTCGGCTTATTATAAAACAATTAAGATGACTTATATGAAATTTTCTTTTTTTTGAGATTCTTCGCTTCGCTCAGAATGACAAAGGGGATGGAGGTGAACAAGGTGGAGAGGAACCAAAAAAACAGTCATTCCGAATGGATCCGCCAGCCGGCGGAGGAATGAGGAATCCCTCAGCTTTATTTACAGTTTCAGAAAACGATTCTTTTTGTATTTTTACGCTGTAATACCAGTTTGCCTTTGCGCCTCTGCGCCTTTATGCCTTCAAATATGTACTTAAAGAAACTCGCCCTTACAAATTTCAAGAATTACGATAATACAGTGCTGGAATTCTCCCCCAGGATAAACTGCATCGTGGGGAATAACGGTGTGGGGAAAACAAATATTTTAGATGCCATTCACTACCTGTCACTTACAAAGAGCTTTTTCAACAATATCGACAGCATAAGCGTACGGCATGGCGAAGATTATTTCATAATCGATGGGACATTTGTAAGCAATGGCGAAGAAGACCAGATCTATTGCGCCTTCCAGAAACAGAAGCAAAAAGTGCTGAAAAAAAACAGCAAGGAATATCAGAAGCTATCCGAGCATGTCGGCAAATACCCGGTGGTAATGATCTCACCTGCCGACAGTGCACTTATTTCCGAAGGGAGCGAGGAGAGACGCAAGTTCCTGAACAAGATAATAAGTCAGTACAATGCCGAATACCTCGATTCAGTGCTGAAGTACAGCAAAGCCCTGCAGCACAGGAACAGACTGCTGAAGGATTTTAAGCTTACAGGGAAGTTTGATAATGAATCTTTGCTGATATGGGATTCCCAGCTTGTGAAATATGGCACCTATGTCTATAATGAAAGGCAAAGCCTTGTCGATGAGCTGATTCCGGTATTCCAGGAGCATTATTCGATGATCTGCGTCGGAAAGGAAAAAGTAAAGCTCTCGTACAGATCGCATTTGTCAGATGGAAGCTTCAGTGATGCGCTGGTCAGTTCAGTGAGCAAGGACCGCTTCCTGGAATACACGACCATTGGTATTCATAAAGACGACCTGCTGCTTGAAATGAACGAACATTCGGTAAAGTCGCTTGGATCACAGGGACAGCAGAAATCTTACCTTGTCGCGCTAAAGCTTGCCAAGTTCGATTATATAAGGAGGAAATCGGGCATCTCTCCAATTCTTCTCCTGGATGATATCTTCGATAAGTTTGATGCCGAAAGGGTAGAGCAGATAATACGGCTGGTGGGCAACCACAGGTTCGGTCAGATCTTTATTACCGATACGCACCAGAGCCGCCTTCATGAAATACTTTCTTCACACGGTACTGATTATAAGCTTTTCAGGATCGACAACAATTCAGTTGATGAGGTAATTCATAACGGTAAAAGGGAAAAATGAGGCGCAGCAAAACCATATCGCTGGCCGAAGCCATGAAGGATTACATAAAGGAGATGCATCTCGAAGGAAAGCTTAATGAGGTCAGCGTTATAAATTCGTGGGAAGAGACAGTCGGCAAGGCTATAGCTTCCAGAACTTCAAAGATATATATCAGGGACCAGGTGCTTTATGTGCATCTCAACTCATCGGTCGTGAGGAATGAGCTTCTAATGCTCCGACAAGCCCTGAAGGAAAAGCTGAATGAAAAGGCCGGAGCTGAGGTTATTAAGGATATAGTACTGAAATGACTCCCCATGCTTCACGGCACTTCCCTCAGGGGGCAGTTCCGCCGTTGAGGGACCGGACTCATTCTATTTCATAATTGTTTCCTGAAATCCTTATCGATTTTCTGAACTGTTTTGAGGATTCAAACTCAAAACTCTCATGGTTATAACTGAGTGAAACTTTCCTGTGGTCAATTTCAATATTCACTGCAGCACTCTTTTCCCTGTCGATGATAATGTCTGCCAGCAGGAGAGCCTTTTCGATTCCGTCGCCTCGCCTGAAATTCCAGACCTCGTCTGGAAGCGCAAGCCTGTGGTGGTCATAGATCGAGTGGTTCGGCAAACCGATCAGTATCTTATAGATATCGGGGATGCTATTGTCAATTAATTCATTGATGCATACCGGATTACGTTCTATGACAGCTTTTATGAAAGGAAGCCAGTCGATCATGTCCATCTGCCTGTACACATAAAGTGTCAGAAGCGCCACATCTGATTTCCTGGCCAGCCCTTGTATTTCATGTACGATCTTCTCCCTGCTGTCGTCGGTTGTTATATGCGGCACTGCTGCAGTTGAATACTCCTTGTCAGTCATCAGGTATTTTCGGATCGGTAGCTATAAATTGCGCAAGATCGGAAAACATCTCCCTGATGATTTCCAACGGAATGCCGCATTTCAGACTGAGGAACAGATTTTCTATCTCTTCAAGGCTTTTATCCTGATTATTTTCAATGAGCTCCTCGGCCTCGTTGAGCATTATCTTCCCTTGTATAGGACTTAAGTGAAATTCCTCACCCTCAATCTCCTGTATCAACTGAGCCCTGGTTTCAGCCGAAGCATGAAACTTGCTGGAATGCTCATACTCGAAGAGTTTCTCGAGGGAGATATACCTCTTTTTGCCTGAGCAATCACATTCAAACTGGAACAGCGATTTATACTTCGATTTGAACCGAAGGAAGTTTATGAAAATATGACAAGTCAGGTCCGAAACCAGGAAGTCTCTCAGCCTTGCAGAGAAATGGTCATAGGCTTTCCTGTCGATTGTAGCCTCCCTGTAAATTGTATGGATGTATCCTGAAATATGTGAGACAATCGTAACCTTTTCATTCTCGAGAGCTCTTCTTGCTTTTTCGGAAAGCGATGTTCCGTTGAACCACATGTTCTTTGTAACAATCCTCCTGTTATTTGTGATCAACCCGTCTTTTTCGGTTACGAAATTCTGTGAATGGAGTGGTGTGGCTATGAGAAATATCTTTTCAAGCGGGATTCTGCCTACGACAAACATTGCTGCAGCGTAGAGTGCTGAAAGAGAGACGCATTCACCAGCTCCTGTAGTAAAATTCTCCTTGTGCCTGAAGGCTGTCATTGCCTCGATGGTTTCCGTTTTCCAGTACGGGATCACATCGGAATTAAATTTGTCGAGGCCGAAGTGTTTCCTGATGTCGATGTCGAAATAATACTTGTCGCCTTCATAACCAAAGAGGGCGTTCGATTGCTGAAGCAAATTCATATCGAAGAAATCCCTGAATCTTTCGATCTCCCTGCCCTTTTTCGTTAGTCCCCATGTCGAAAGATCAAGATTGAAAATGAAGTTTTGGATGATGAACTGCTTAATCCTGTTTACCTTGTAGGTGAAGCTCTTCTTTTCGATTCCGCTGAACCAGGGATCATCTCTCCATGTCCACATTATAGGGGACATTATGTTTGCCAGGACCAGGGGATAGAAGAGGTCGGGGAAGATGAATATCTCCATATCGGAGAGGGTGAAGGCAGAGGAGAATTTCTCGAGGATCTTCCTGTCGGAGAAATCCGTACCAGATTGCACGTCCATATCAGAATCGCTCAATTGACGAGAAGAAAAAGCATGCTTCCCTTTCTGCATTTTCATCGCTGTCGGATCCATGAACCGCATTCATCTGAACCGAAACCGCAAAGATTTTTCTGATAGTTCCGGGCTCGGCTTTTGCCGGATCGGTGGCTCCGATAAGCTTTCTGAACTCTTCAACGGCGTTTTCATGCTTCAGGATCATTACAAAAACAGGCCCCGACGACATGAATTCCACAAGTCCTTCGAAGAATGGCCTTTCCCTGTGGACATCATAAAACGATTCAGCCTGTGCTTTTGTCATCCTCAGCATTTTCATTGCTGTTATTTCAAATCCGGCTTCATTTATCATGGCCAGGATAGGTCCGGTTTTTCCTGTCCTTACAGCATTTGGCTTTATTATCGAAAAAGTGATATTGCCGTTCATAAGCCTTGAGTTACTTATTCTTATATTGATCTGCTCTTCAGGAATATTTTTTATCTTTGACCACTTGTAACAAGAAGTAAAGGTGCCTGAATCGTCCAAATATACAAAAGAATTGGCAAAACTTTTTGCCGCTTCGGAGAATATATTGCTGATCAGCCACATAAATCCTGATGGCGATGCTATCGGCGCTCAGCTTGCACTTTATCATTACCTGAAATCGACCGGTAAGAATGCCGGACTGATCACACCGAATAATCTTCAGGAATTCCTGAAATGGATGGATGGGGCGGAGCTCATCAATGTTTTTATCAGGCAAAGAGAAAAATGCAGGGCGCTTATCGAAAAAGCAGACCTGATCATAATGCTCGATTTCAATCAGTCGAACAGGCTCGGGGAAGCCGAGAGTCTGGTTCTGGCATCAAAGGCGAAAAAGGTTGTCATCGATCATCATCTGAATCCGGATAACTTTCCCGATCTCCTGATCTCTGATCCCACTGTTTGCTCGACATCCGAACTCATTTACCAGATCATATCGGAGATAAGCGGGAAGCAATTTATGAGCAGACCTTACGCAGAAGCTCTCTATGTAGGAATCATTACCGATACGGGTAACTTCGACCACGGCAACTATTCAGGGAAAACATTCAGGATCGTCGCCGACCTGCTTGAGACAGGCATAGAAATGGGAATGATCCAGAATCTTATCTACAATAATTTTTCTGCTGACAGGATGAAGCTTATGGGATATTCCCTTAATGAAAAAATGGTGATCCTGCCCGAATTTCAGACTGCGTATATGTATCTCTCGAGAAGCGAGCTCGCTTCATACCATTATGTAAAGGGTGATACCGAAGGATTTGTCAATATGCCACTGTCGATTAATGGTGTTGTTTTTTCAGTGCTGTTTATAGAAAAGGAAGGATTCGTAAAGCTCTCATTCCGATCAAAAGGCACATTCCCGGTAAATGAATTTGCCTCCAGGTTTTTCTATGGAGGCGGACATCTTAATGCTTCCGGCGGTGAGTATCCGGATACCCTTGAAAATACTATCGCGTATTTTCTTAAAATCCTGAAAGAGAATTTCGGGGCCCTGAACAAGACCAGCTGAATAATGATAATTAGATTGCTTGCTGTCACTTTATTGGTCCTGATGACACTTTCCTGCAATACCGGTCATCAGAAAAAGGATATTCAAAAAGGTCCGGGAAAGAAGGAGCTGGCCGATCTGAACAGGTATATGGTCAGAAAGGACCGGGAGAGAATTGAGAACTATATTGCCAGGAAAGATCTAAAGATGACTGAAACCCAATCGGGACTGTGGTTCATGATCAAATCGGAAGGCAGAGGGCGGCAATTTCACCGATAGGGATAAAGTTATGATGGAATATGAGTGTACTCTTCTGGATGGTACATTCTGCTACTCTTCAAAAGAGACAGGACCAAAGGAGGTCATTATCGGCGGCACCAGGATTGAGCCTGGTCTCGACCAGGGGCTGAGAATGCTGAAGCCGGGAGGTGAGGCGCTTTTCATTATTCCTCCATTCCTCGGATGGGGTCTCCCCGGTGACGGGGGAAAAATACCCTCGCGGGCGGTGTTGGTGTATTCTGTGAAGATTATTGACAATGGTGAATAATCCTACTGGATAACAAATACCGCAAGCCTGTCAGTGAGGTCCGGAATTTCCTTCTTCCATTCGGAAATCTTCATTGTTCTGATCGATTCACCGGGGAGGGTAATATCTGAAGCTATGCAGAGCATTGTATCGCCGCGGCAAGTGGTCAGAATCGCTTCGAGCATCTTCTGGTTCCGGTATGGTGTTTCCATGAAGATCTGGGCATTGCCTCCACTCGCATTTCTTTCTATTTCTTTCAGCTTTGCGGCTCTTTCCGCAGGCTTCACGGGAAGATATCCGTTGAAAGTAAAACTTTGTCCGTTGAGTCCCGAAGAAATCAGCGCCAGTATTATCGATGAGGGGCCTGAAAGGGGAGTGACGGTTATTTTCTTCTTGTGAGCAAGTAATACCAGTGCAGCCCCTGGGTCTGCAATCCCGGGCAGCCCGGCTTCACTCATGAGTCCCATGTCGAATCCGTTCAGAGCGGGCTCCAGGAAGCTTTCCACGTCTGCCTTTGCAGTATGCTCGTTAAGCTCGAAGAAAACCGTGGAATCAATCGGGAATGTTTTATCTATAAGCCGGAGGAACCTTCTTGCGCTCCTTATTTCCTCGACAACAAAATGCCTGAGGTTCCTGGTTATCTCAATTGCTTTGCAGGGGATCACAGAAGTGTAATCATCTCCTCCAAGAGTAACAGGAATAAGGTAAATGCGACCTTTCATTTTTATTCGGTTTTTCAAATATACCAAAATCTGCGGATCAATAAAAAGCGGGAACGAGTTGGCTATTTTAGTTTTTTGAATTAGGTTTGTCAGGAAATATTTTATTGGTGAAAATAACCTTTCTAGGCACAGGTACTTCCCAGGGTGTCCCGGTTATTGCCTGTGAATGCCCGACATGCATGTCCGTCGACCCTCACGACAATCGTTTAAGGACTTCTCTTCTGCTTGAAACAGATGGAGTTACACTGCTTTTTGATGCCGGCCCCGATTTCCGCCAGCAGATGCTCAGGGAGAAAGTCAAAAAGCTTGATGCCATTCTGATAACTCATGAACATAAGGATCATATTGCCGGGATGGACGATGTAAGGGCTTTTAATTACAAAAGCCAGGATGCAGTGGACATTTATGCTGAAGAAAGAGTCCAGAAGGCAATAAAGCGGGAGTTTTCGTATGTGTTTTCCGAATACCAGTATCCGGGCATTCCAAGATTCAGGCTTAATGACATTCCGGATTATGGTTTCTACAGTGAAGGGCATAGGCATCCTTCCGGTAAGGGTCCGGCATATGAATATGGAGATATTATGGTTTCAGGATCGGGGATTTTGCCTATATCACCGATGCCAATTATATTCCGGAACAGAGCAAGGAGAAGCTTTTTGGTGTCAAGTATCTGGTTATAAATGCCCTCAGAAAGGAAAAGCATATTTCGCATTTCAGCCTGCGCGAAGCAATCGACATTATCAGGCAGATATCACCACGGAAATCGTTTATAACACATATCAGTCACCAGATGGGATTGCACAAGGATGTGTCAGAAGAGCTGCCCCCGGGAATAATGCTTGGCTACGACGGTCTGAGTCTCGTCTGCGATGAATGACCCTAATACCTCTTTTTTTTGTAGGTTTTGTAGAGCTTCTTCTGATAACCTGATGAATAGAAGAGTTTATTCCTTCCAAGCGTTGATGTATTAACCCGTGAGGCTTGCTTTCTTTTGGCAGCCCATGTGTTCTTTCTGATGATGCACACCCTGCGAACAAGGCAATAACAAGAAAGATAAGAGAGTACTTTAGTATTCTGTTAATTTTAGCCATCAGCCAAACTTGCTTTTCACACGAAATAAAAATACAAAAAATTTATCTAAAAGAACAATTGATCAGTCATAGAGTCAGCCACCTTTATCATAAAACGTCAAAAACAATTTTTTTAGTGCCTTCCATGTTATATATTGCGTTAATTAAAATGATTTTGTCAAAATGATAAAGTACTTTTTACCGGTTCTGCTGTTGATTGCCGTATCCGCGAATTCCCAAACAATCATGAATGCCGGTATCGACAGAAGCCAGGGATTGGGGGTCCGTAATTTTACGCTCTCAGATAACAGGATAATCTCCCTGAGCTCATCACGGCCTTGCTTAAGTTTCCTGCTCGATGACAAACTTTACACTACGGCGGATGCCATGGTAACTGAAGAAGACGGTATCCTTAAACAGGTCTTTGCAGAAAAATTGAGAGTTACAATTAATATGCCGGCCCAGGCAATGGAGAGCTGGACTTGTGAAATTGTTTTCGAAAATATTGGAAAGGATACGGTAATTCTCAGCAATGTCGTTCCCTTTGGTGAAAGCAAGAGCTCGGTTTACATTACCGGTTATGGACCTCCCGATCTGGCACGTGCCTGCCTTTTTCGTCCCGGATTCCGTCCTGTAAGGGTTATACTGCCTGATAATGCATGGGAGATGGGATATTCTTCCTTTTATGCAGGTGATGACCTGTCGGTATGTGCCATCGCACGAAGGCAGAAAACTGAAGGGGGACAAAAGAGAAGATATGAAACAGTGCTTCCTCCTGCTGCAAAGGTGACATATGCAATGCATTCGGAAGTCTATACGGGAGAATGGCAGAATGGACTCAGAACTATATTCAGGGACAAATTAATCTATGATATTGATAAACTTGACAATACACTCTTCGAAAGACCAGATCTGGCATGGATAAAAGAGAGTTACCTTATGGTTCTGAATGCAGCCTGGGACATAGAATTTTATGACAGGTCGACCGGGAATTACACCTATTCCCAATTTATGAAAAAGTATATTAATTTATTCGGCAGCATTGATGCATTCATGCTCTGGCCTACATGGCCTCGCCTCGGACTTGATGAAAGGAACCAATGGGATTTGTTCAGGGACCTGCCCGGAGGAACTGACCAGCTCCGCAGTTTTTCAAGGATGTCAAAACAATACGGAACGAAGTTTTTCATTAATGAAGTTCCCTGGGATAACAGTACCAGAAAAGAGGATGAGCTGAAAGGAATGGGACGACTGATCGCAGAAACTGAAGCTGATGGTGTGGTTCTCGATTCACGCGGAGGCGGAAACACAGATCCGGAACTTCAGGCTGCTGCCGACAGTGTGCGAAAGGGAGTCATAATGTACTACGAAGGCATGCCCTTTATGAAAGATATGCAGTATATGACAGCCTCCAGGGTTCATAATGCCATATATCTCAGCCCGGAACTTAATATTGACAAACTGATAAAACCAGATTGTCAAATATTCAGAGTTTGCGACATAGGAGAAGACATTATTCACAGAGAAATCGCAATATCGTTCTTTAATGGATATGGAACCGAATTGAATTTGGTCAGACCGGGCGGAAGAGGTGAAAGCTATCAATCCGATCTTGATTTCCTGGCACTGACAACATTCACTCTTCGGCAGAATAACGATGCATTTCTGGATAAGGAGTGGACTCCGATGATCGGTACACTTACTGACGATGTTTTCGTAAATAAATGGAATTCAGGCAGCAAGACAGTTTATACGGTTCTGAATATGAGGTCTGATGGTTTTTTTGGAAGACTTTTCAAAACGGATATCAGGGAAGGCAAGCATTTCGTTTCATTATGGAACCACGAAAACATCGTACCTGAAACCGATAACGGTGCAGCATATCTCTCAGCAAGAGCTGACGGATGGCTCTCTGTTTATTCAGGAACAAGAAGGGAGGGATCTGTTGATTGTATAGCTGAGCTTCCTGATATTCTGAAGTCGAAAGTGGAGGGTGATTCTATCAGGATTTCCGCGCCGGCTGCAGGTAAAGTGATTATCTGGAAAGGTAATCCTTCTTACAAGGGTATCAGCAGAGAGTTAACGATGAAGAACGACACTGCTTTCTGCATAAAGGATATTTTCGGATACTATGAGGGAAAGATTGTCATCCAGCTTGTCGAAAATAAGATACTGAAGGATGAGAATGTTCTTACAGTCAGGGGAGGAAAGCCATGGCTGATAAGCAAAACTGAAGCCACCAGGAGGGTTGCAACTCTTCCTTCAGGGATGGTACTGGTTCCCGGAGCGGCCTTTTCATACGATGTCACTACGGGCGAGGATTTTATACCATATCCTGATGTAAGCGGGAAGGAAGTCAGTGTTGACAGCTTCCTGATTGATAAATTTCCGGTGACGAATGCACAGTATCTTGAATTTATAACGAGTACGGGATATGTTCCTTTTGATACGACACGTTACCTCAGGAACTGGGTGAAAGGAACATTCAGGCAGGGTCAGGACAAATATCCGGTTGTTTACCTGAGCATCGAAGATATGAAAGCTTATGCGGCATGGGCTGGCAAGAGGCTGCCGACACAGGCTGAGTGGCAGCTTGCCGCACAGGGAACCGACAAGCGGCTCTGGCCATGGGGCAACGAGTTTCACGGAACATACTGCAATAATGCCTTTGGCAGACCAACGCCGGTTGATGCCTTCTCAAAAGGGCAGAGTCTGTGCGGAGCAATGGATCTGGTGGGCAATGTCTGGCAGATGACGAACGATATGTACTTCAACGGCACAAATTACTTTGCAGTTATCAGGGGAGGAAGTTATTACAATCCTGATTCGAGCTGGTGGTATATCAAGGGCGGCCCTCAACCGCTCGACAAGACGCAGATTATGCTTCTCGTCTCACCGGGTTATGACAGAAGCTCTACTGTTGGATTCAGATGTGCAAAGGATATTGATCAGAAAAACTTTAAAGTAAAGAAATAATCTACACCTTCAGTTTCTTCTCGATTTCATTTATCTGGTTCCTGAAATGCTTGTCGGTATCGATAAGGTTATTGACGGTTTTGCATGCATGAAGCACCGTTGCATGGTCTTTGCCGCCGATATGTGAACCGATGCTCGCAAGTGAGGCCTTGGTAAGGCTCTTGGAAAAATACATAGACACCTGGCGTGCCTGTACGATCTCCCTCTTGCGTGTTTTTCCCTGGATGAGATCGATTGGGATTTTGTAGTATTCGCAGACAATCTTCTGTATATAATCTATTGTTATCTCTTTTCTCGCCGTGCTGATCAGTTTTTCAACCATCATCCTTGCCAGGTCGAGAGTTATCTCTTTCCTGTTAAGTGTTGATTGGGCATAAAGAGAGATCAGGACAGCTTCAAGTTCCCTGATGTTATTTGAGATGTTTGCTGCCAGGAATTCAAATATCTCTTCAGGCAGTTCTATGCCGTCGTTATATGCTTTCTTCTTGAGAATGGAAAGACGTGTCTCGTAATCAGGTCTCTGAAGGTCGGCCTGAAGCCCCCACTTGAACCTCGACAGGAGTCGCTGCTCCATGCCCTGAAGGTCAACCGGCGGTTTGTCGCAGGTAAGTATCAGCTGCTTGCCTGATTGGTGGAGGTGGTTGAAGATATGGAAGAAAGTATCCTGTGTTTTTTCCTTTCCGGCAAATTCATGAACGTCGTCAAGGATCAGAACATCGATCATCTGGTAGAAATGAAGAAAGTCGTTCTTGTTGTTGTTCCTGACAGATTCGACAAATTGTGTCTGGAATTTATTTGCATTTACATAAAGAACTATTTTATCAGGGTGTTTCTCCTTGACAAGAATTCCGATCGCCTGGGCAAGATGGGTTTTTCCGAGACCGGAGTCACCATATATCATAAGTGGATTGAAAGCTGTTCCTCCCGGATTGTTTCCGACGGCAATTCCTGCTGATCTTGCCAGCCTGTTGCATTCTCCTTCAACGTAGTTATTGAAATTGTAATCGGGATTTAATTTGGGATCGAAGTGTATTTTCTTAATTCCCGGTATGACGAACGGATTTCTTATCTCAGGCTGTGCCACTTCAAAAGGAACCTGGACCGGTTTATTGTGAAGGTCGGTTTTGTTCCTTGAAGGATACTTGACCGTATAAGGCTTACCATCAGAAAAATTTGAATTTTCCATCACGACGTTGTACTCCAGCTTTGCATCGGTACCGATTTCCCTCCTGAGGGTTTTCCTGAGAATATCGATGTATTGCTCCTCGAGGTACTCGTAAAAGAAAGGACTCGGCACCTGGATGGTCAGTACATTGTTCTCAAGTTTCAGCGGGATGATCGGTTCAAACCATGTTTTAAAGCTGACAGACGGAATAATATCTCGTATGATTTGCAGACAATTATTCCATACGTCATGATGTGTTTTGTTCATTTAGGCAGGTTCTTTCTTTAAAGATACGTTTTATGCTGATTCCTATGGCAATATTTGTAAAAAAAAATCTTATAAAAAAATTTTTTTTCACTTGGTTTTGTCAAATATAGTATATGTTTATAAACATCAGCAACTTATATGAAGAAAAATTTTATGCTTATATAAATCGCTGAATATCAGTATGATATAAAAAATAAAGTTGGCTTCTATGTGTGTTACAATTCATTAGGGATTCTTACTCAAAATTCAACAAGGAGGTTTGAAAACGGGTATTATTTTGACATCAGTTTTGCTTTCTTTTTCAAGCTCAAGATAATCTGATATTTTAGAGATTCAAATCATTCTGAAGGTTTATTTTTCTTGCCGAAAAAAGAAAAGTGAACATACCTCTTTGGATTGCTTTTTACATCTTCGAGAAGCAGGTTGAGACTCGCGAGACTGTTGTTGAGATTTGTATAAAGCGAGTCGTTCGTCAGTAATTGTCCTGCGCTTCCTTTTCCGTCGTTGAGGTTTTCAAGAAGCATGGAGGCTTTTTCAAGGCTCGCCTTAAGGTTGCTGATGGAATTATACAGATCGGCTGCAGCAAGAGTATCTGTTATTGACTCAAGATTGCTGAAGGTATTGTTCATCTTTTGAGTGTTCGCTGAAAGCATATCAGAGAATTTTGTAATGTTTTCAAGTGTCTCTCCGAGCTCCTTTTCCCTGGAGCCAAGTATCCTGTCAAGGCTTCCCGTAGTGTTATTCAAGATGTGCCATGGTTCCGTTCAGATTCTGCCTGAATTCCGGATCCACGATATCATTTATTGCAGTTACCACTGAATCGAGAACAGTGACCAGGTCCATGACTTTTGCCTTAACAGGTTCAATTACTTCACCGATAGTTGCCAGAAGCGATGCAGAGAGTTTCCCGGGGATCGTATCTCCATAGGAATAGAAACCGGAACCTTCGCCATATACGAACTGTACCTTCATTCCCGCAATCACTGAAACCGGAAGGATCTCTGCGATGGTATTGACCGGGAGCCTGAAATCCTTGCTTACGGAAAACTCGACGAGTATCTTTCCGCTATTGTCTTCAAGAAGATCGATAGACTGAACCACACCTACCTTGAAGCCGTTTATCTCAACCGGACTCGATTCTGCCAGTCCGCCGATGTTTTCATATACTGAATAATAGTTTACTGTCCGCTTGAAATAATCCTTGCCCTTCAGAAAATTGAACAGCCAGATAAACACCACGATGGTCACCAGTGCAACGGCACCCACTTTTACTTCATTTGAGATCTTCATCTTGTGTTGGGATTTTTATTTCTTCCTCTTTTTTTCCAGAGCCTGCTGCAAAGGTAATATTTTGTTGTTTTGCAATGCTATGACAAATGCATCAGGATAGAGGGTCTCAATCTGTTTCCTTAAATCGACCGCCTCTGAATAATCTGAATAATTGCCTGTAACATACCTGAAACGCTCACCTGTCTTGATCTCCATCACATTGGTAAGCCCTTTGAAATTTTCCGGCTTTATTTCCGTCCTGGTTGTTGCGGAGGCCACCTGGACTGTAAAAATGATCTTGTCAGGTGCATCGGTGGCAGGTTTGGAAGTTGAAGAAGTTGAAGAGAGTTGAAGAGGTTGAAATGGTATCCATCCTGATGTTGCTCCGGAGATCGACCTCTGACATATAATCGCGGCAAGCCCTGAAAATTGCGGAAGCCATATAGTCCTGACCCTGTTCTGAGCTAAGAAATTTTTCTTCGGACGGATTTGTCAGAAAACCAGTTTCAACAAGTACACTTGGCATTGAAGTATTATATAATACCCAGAATTCGGCTTGTTTTACTCCTCTGTCTTTTCTGTCGACTTTTTCTGTGAATTGTGTCTGTATTTTCTGAGCCAGGTCTGTACTCTGCTTGCGATAGACATTCTGGGTAAGTGAGAAGATAATATATGATTCAGGTGATTTAGGATCGAATCCCTGGTACTTTGTAGAATAATCATCCTCAAGAAGTATAACTTCGTTTTCCTTCATGGCAACCGCAAGGTTTTCGTCATTCTGTGCCGGACCCATAATATATGTTTCTGCCCCGATGACACTTTTTACCTTCCACCAGTTTGAATGAATTGAAATAAACAGGTCAGCATTGTTTTTATTTGCAATTATTGGCCGGTCTGCCAGGTCCACAGTTGAATCATTCTTCCTTGTGTAGACTACAGTTGCGTTCTTAATATTTTCTTCAATGTATTTGCCTGTTTTTAAGGCTATTGCAAGATTGATATTTTTTTCTTTAGTAAATGAACCCAATGAACCCGGATCGCGTCCACCATGACCGGGATCGATCACGATCACCCATTTTCCATCAATTTTCGGTGCAGGAACAGATGAAATCAGTTCGCCCGGGGTAATAAAAATGAAAAGCAAAATTACGCTATATATATTAAAGGTACGGACTTTGCCGTTTTTACTTCCGGTACTCATGTTATGTTCGCGTTTTTTAATAGTTTTACCGCTGACATCTTACATCACACAAAAACTGTACAAAAATAGCATAAAAAAATTGTATTCTTTTACAGAAAAGCGGTTGGTTGTTGGACTCCTCGTGATGCTCAGTTCTATTCCATTGCTATCCCAGGAAGGCGTTGTATTGCCTGACTCCATCAAACGGACAGATGTCATTGCAGTTACTGACACCATCAATTTCTTTAAGATATCAGGTGATGCAATTGACGCCCAGGTAACCTACAGCGCTCCGGGTGGCCGAATAACAAATGACCTCGTTAAGAAAAGATCGACCATTGTCAAAAATGGCCTTGTCAATTATAAGGATATTGAGATTAAGGCTGACTCGATTGTCTTCGATATGACAACCAGTGAGGTATATGCCGTTGGGATCAGAGATTCCACGGGGGAGGTGGTCGGCAAGCCTGAATTCAAATCCGGATCGGAAGAATTCAAATCGGACACTCTCAGGTACAATTTCAAAACCAAGCAGGCTATCGTTAAGGAAATAATAACAGAACAGGAAGATGGACTGCTTCACAGCCAGGTGACAAAACTGCTCACTGACGGCACATCCAATATTTACAAAAGCACTTATTCAACGTGTGATGCAGACACACCTCATTTTTACATCAACCTGCCAAGGGCGAAAGTCTACCCCCGCAAAAAAATTGTTTCCGGTCCGGGCAACCTGGTCCTTGAAGGGATCCCCTTGCCTCTCTATCTGCCTTTTGGATTTTTTCCGATTCAGACAAAAAATGCTGCCTCAGGAATCCTTCTGCCCAAAGTGCATTATGAGGCTGAGCGTGGCTATGCCCTCACCGAAGGAGGTTATTACTTTGCAATCAGCAATTACTTCGACCTTACAGTGAAGGGAAGCATATTCACTAACGGTTCATGGCTCGTAAACACCCAGACAACATATAATAAAAGGTATAGGTACAGGGGTAACTTTTCCTTCAGCTACGCAAATAATATTTCCGGACATAAGGGAATGGAAGATGAATCAGTCTCAAAGAACTATAGCCTGGGATGGACATTTACGCAGGATGCAAAGGCGAGGCCAGGATCCAGATTCTCTGCCAGTGTAAATATGAGTTCGGCCAATTATGACAGGAATAACAGCTATAACCTCGAAGACCATATAACGACAACGAGGCAGTCAAGCATCAGCTATTCAAAGACGTGGACAGGCTCTCCTTTTAATTTCTCGGCGAGTATGAACCAGACACAGAATGTCGAAACTCATACTGTTAACCTCAATCTTCCAAAAGTTGATTTCGGTCTATCAAGGATCTATCCCCTTAAGGGAAAAAATCAGGTAGGTCCGGCAAAATGGTGGCAAGAGCTTTCGTTCCAGTATACTGCAAAGCTTGATAACCAGATAAACACCAAAGACAGCATTCTTATTCACAAGCCAGGTCTGGAAGAACATGAGGAACGGCTTTACGCATGAGATACCCCTTAGCCTGCAGATACGTCCTTTCAGGAATTTTTCAATTTCTCCTTCACTCACATACGAAGGAGTCATGTATACCGAAAAGATTGAACGGATCTGGGATCCTGATTTAAATGCAGTTGTTAAAGATACGATCAGTGGTTATTTCTATGGTCAGGCACTGAATCCTTCAATCGGAGCCGGTTACAGTCCTCAAATCTTCGGGATGTACGATTTCAAAAATCCCAATTCGAGAGTAGATGCCATACGTCATGTGATGAAGCCTTCTGTCAGCTTCAGCTATGTTCCGTCATTTGATGGACTTAGCTCGGATATGTACAGACAGGTTCAGATTGATACTACGGGAAGGACTATTGAATACTCCATCTACGAGGGGAGTATTTACGGAACGCCATCATTATCAAGCAGGAGCGGCAATGTCGGTTTCAGCCTTACCAACATACTTGAAGCAAAGGTGTTTCAGAGGGACGATACCACAGGAAAATCGAAAAAAGTCAACATCATTGATAATTTCGGAATAAACACAGCCTATAACATCTTTGCAGATTCCCTGCGTTGGAGCCCCATCTCGATGGTCATACGGACGACTCTGTTTAACAACATCGGTGTTTCAGCCAACGCCAACTTCTCACTTGTACGCACTCAACAGCAATGGTGCGCAAACAGGAATCTATTATTTTAAGCAGAACGGGAAACTGATGAGGCTGAACCAATTCTCTGTAAGCCTCGATTTCAGTGTCAGCGACTTTCTCAAAGGCAAGGAACAGAAAAATGATCAGCCTTCTGCGGCCCAGGCAGGAGCAGGTGTGAGTGCTGCCAACAGGAAACCTGATGCCGCTATCGATACGGGACAGGATACGGGAACCGGTGAGGGTAATATCACAATTTGACGAATATGGCTACATGAAATTCACTGCGCCATGGTCGATGGATGTAAGTTATTCCCTAACCTACTCCAAGGCTGCCTTCAAGGCTTTTGTCACCCAGGCGATAACAATGCGAGGATATGTCAAGATTACCCAGAAAATGAATATAAACTTATACTACAGGGTATGATTTTAAGGCGAAGGAGATAACTATGACCCAGATCGGGATAACCCGTGATCTGCACTGCTGGAACATGAGTTTTAACTGGGTGCCGAACGGAAACATGAAGATGTGGGAATTTTCGATAAGAGTCAATTCGGCTGTTCTGCAGGATCTTAAGTATGAGAGAAGAAAAGACTATCACGATAATTACTAACAGCAATGAAAAAAATCATCAAAACCCCGAATGCGCCTGCAGCGATAGGCCCTTACAGTCAGGCTGTTGAAATAAACAAAACCCTGTATATCTCCGGTCAGTTGGGCATTGATCCTAAAACCGGCAAAATGGTGGAGGGTGATATCAAGGACCAGACAAGGCAGGTGCTCAGGAACATCGAAGCTATCCTTCAGGCTGCCGGATATAGCCTGGTGGAGGTTGTCAAATCAACCTGCCTCCTGAGCGATATCTCAAATTTCAAGGCGATGAATGAAGTGTATGCCGAATTTTACTTCGAGCATCAGCCTGCACGAGCTGCTTTTGCAGTGAAAGACCTGCCCATGGGAGCATTGATGGAAATCGAAACAATTGCTGCCAAATAAAAAATAGCGGAGCAATGCATTGCTCCGCTATTTTTTTAACACTATTTCAGATTATTCTGCAACAATCTCGAAATCAACCTCAACTTTCACATCCCTGTGAAGCCTGATGACAGCCTTGTATTTGCCGATCTCCTTGATCTGGTCTTCAGGAAGGGAAATGCTCTTGCGGTCAATATCAAATCCTTTTTCCTTAAGAGCTTCAGCTATCTGAATTGTATTTACTGAACCGAAGATCTTTCCGGATGTACTTGTTTTTGCACCAACCGTAATTGAAAGACCGGACATTTTTGCTGCAAGCTCCTGGGCTTCTGTCCTGATCTTCTCTTCTTTGTGTGCTCTCTGTTTTAGATTCTCAGCATGCATTTTCTTTGCTGAAGCTGTTGCTGCAACTGCATAATCCTCTGGGTATCAGATAATTTCTGCCATAACCATCCTTTACATTTACCAGATCATCCTTTTGTCCAAGTTTGTGGACATCCTGTAATAATATAATTTCCATAATTAATCCTCCTTATTTTAATAGATCAGTAACGTAAGGAAGAAGAGCAATATGACGGGCTCTTTTAACAGCTTTTGCCACTTTCCTCTGGTATTTAAGTGATGTTCCGGTTATCCTGCGGGGAAGAATCTTTCCCTGGTCATTCAGGAATTTCTTCAGGAACTCAGGATCCTTATAATCAATATACCTGATCCTGTTCTTCTTGAACCGGCAGTATTTCTTTTTTTTGACCTCAACTGTAGGAGGAGTCAAATATCTGATTTCTGATTCGTTCTGTGCCATTTCTTATTCCTCCTTTGTTTTTCCTGATTCTTTTTGTTTTCTCTTTTTCTCTGCATATTCGACAGCAAATTTCTCCATCCTGAAGGTCAGGAATCTGATGATCCTTTCATCCCTTCGGTACTGGACTTCAAGCTTTTCAATAAGATCTCCCGGACCTTTGAATTCGATCAGGTAATAGAAGCCTGTCGACTTCTTTTGAATAGGGTAGGCCAGTTTTTTCAGGCCCCAGTTCTCTTCATGAACGATCTCACCTGTATTGATCGGTGATGACCTTCTTGAATTTTTGTACCGCTTCCTTCATCTGGTTCTCAGATAAAACGGGAGTTGCAATGAAAACGGTTTCGTACTGATTCAACATAATATTTATTTGTTATTAATTTAATGATTTTGGCTCGCAAAAGTACAATTATTTTAGTTTAAACAAAAAATAATTGATCATAAAATATATTGCAAAATGTAAGTCTGATTATCAATTACGACCATCTGAGCTGCTAATGTTAGTTTTCAACACTCATTTTTCCTGATGGCTTTTTAACTATATTTGTACTTGCACAATTCTGAATACCGAGAGTTAGTATTATGGAGAACTTCATTGTTTCAGCACGGAAATACCGGCCTGCAACTTTCGATATGGTTGTTGGCCAGGATACGATCACAAATACGCTGAAAAGTGCTATTAAAAACAAGCATCTCGCCCAGGCATATCTGTTCTGCGGGCCCAGGGGCGTTGGAAAAACAACATGTGCAAGGATTTTTGCCAAAACCATAAACTGCAGTAATCTCAGCGAAAATGGTGAAGCATGCGATAAATGTGAATCATGTCTCTCATTCAATACATCTGAGATCCTTCAATATACATGAGCTTGATGCTGCATCCAACAACAAGGTTGATGATATAAGAAGCCTTAACGACCAGGTGCGAATACCTCCCCAGATCGGAAAATACAGCATCTATATAATTGATGAGGTTCATATGCTCTCCTCGTCAGCATTCAATGCATTTCTGAAAACACTCGAGGAACCTCCTTCACATGCCATCTTCATCCTTGCAACTACGGAAAAGCATAAGATAATCCCGACCATTCTTTCGCGCTGCCAGATATTTGACTTCAACAGGATCAGGATTGAGGATATTGTAACAGCGCCTGACGTATGTTGCAAATAATGAATCTGTTACAGCTGAGGAGGAGGCACTGCACGTCATCGCCCAGAAAGCTGACGGAGCACTCAGGGACGCACTCTCCATTTTCGACCAGATTGTAAGTCTTTGCGGAAAGAATATCACATACAAGGATGTGATCGAAAATCTGAATGTTCTTGACTATGAATACTATTTCAGGATGTGTCGATGGTGCACTGAAAGGCGATGTTTCATCTGTACTGATGATCTTCAATGAGGTGCTCGAGAAAGGATTTGACGGACATAATTTTGTTGCCGGCCTGAACAGCCATCTCCGCGACCTTCTTGTAAGTAAGGATGAAGTAACTCTTGAGGCTTCTCGAAGCGACACCATCTGTCCGTCAGAAATATCTTGAACAGTCAGCAAGATGCCCGGTTGATTTTCTTTATAATGCACTTGAAGCTGGAAGCAACTTGCGACATCTCCTATAAGAGCAGTAAGAATCCAAGGCTTCATGCAGAACTTTCGCTCATCAGGCTTTGCAGGATAATTGCCGGAACCAGTCCAATGGTGAAGAAAAAAAAAAGTCTGAAGGAGATACCATTAACAAACATAGCAACAGAAATACCGCTCCCATCCAAGATCTGAGATCATTCGTAAGGACTGAACAGCCCAGGAGAAAAGAGTATTCACGTCCTGAAAAAGATACTGCAAGCCATATCCCTGTTTTGAAAAACCTGCAAAGACATTTTCAATCAAGGATATCATCGCCGACAACAAAGACCTTGCTCCTCAAGCTTTCTCGCAGGTTCAGGAACCTGAACCCGGACCCATTTCTTCAAGCTCAGACAGGTCTGAACTGACGGCTGAATCCTTTGCAGAGCCTGGAAGGATTCATTGAAGAGCTGCATGGCGAGGGTCCAAGGGTTATCAGCATGTTCAAATCAATTCAGCCTGAAATGGAGGATGAGCATACAATCAGGATCCATCTGAGCAATGCAGCCCAGAAGGATCTTTTCATTCAGAATTACAAACCAAAACTGATGAACTTCATTGAAAGCAGATTCATTGTCAGGAGCTCGATATTGATACAGCAGTCGACCTCTACTGAAACAGATGAGCTGCTATATACTGATGAACAGAAATTTAATTATCTTCAGAATAAATATCCCGCATTGAAGGACTTTAAGAAATCTTTCAATCTGGATATCACTTAATATTCAGGATTGTGAACAAGAGCATGTAAATTGTGTTTATGTTGAACGAACCATTAAAACTAAATGATATGTTAAAAAGAAAGTGGAAGATATCTGCAACAGGCAGGTGGAACGCGAAGGTTACTCATCAATACTTTACCTGGCTATGGCTTCATGGGCTGAAACCAATGGCCTGGCAGGAGTGGCAGACTGGCTATATGCACAGGCAGAGGAAGAAAAGCTGCATATGCTTAAGTTCATAAGGTATATCAATGAAAGAGGAGGCAAGGCAATATTGCCTGCTTTCAAGAAACCTCCGACAGAGTTTAAGAATGTCGAGGAATTATTCAAGGAAGTGCTTAAACATGAAAATTTTGTTACTGCCAGCATTAATGAGATTGTTGCAGCTGACTCTTGAAGAAAAGGATTTCAACACGCACAATTTTCTTCAGTGGTTTGTTATGGAACAGGTCGAGGAAGAAAAGTCTGCTCAGGCTATCATCGATAAGCTGAAGCTTGGCGGCAAGAACAACCTGTATCAGTTCGACAGGGATATATATGAGTCTGAGAACCCCTGCTGGCACTGCGCCGGCGACCGCTTAATGAAAAAGCTGACTCTTATATTTTCAGCTCTTGTTTTTGTTATTATCGGTCTCTGAGATAAATGCTCAGAAGCTGATCAAAAAATCCCTGTTCACCGGATCGACTTACGGAAGCGATAAGGTGAACAGGATCTTCATTCCGCCGCCTCCTGAGTTTCTGAAGAAACAGGGTAAAAAAGGAGGAGCGACAATAGACTTTTATTACACCGGTTTTAATGCAACCGCAATTATAGCTGTTGAACATGCTGCATCTATCCTGGAATCAATACTCCCTGATGATGTTCATATTACCGTGGTTGCCACATGGAAAAGCATTTCGACTGCAGGAGTGCTGGCCAATTCTTCATCGACAGGATATGCAATGGGATGGGGAATCGATGCATTCCATCCGTGGGCTGTCTATCCTGTGGCTCTTGCTGAAAAAATTGCCGGAAAGACTCTTAACGGAGACATTGAAGGCGATATCGAACTTAATGTCAACAGTTCAGTGAATTGGTATTACGGAATTGACGGAAATACTCCCACACTGAGGTATGACCTTGTGACGGTAGTTTTGCATGAACTGATCCATGGCCTGGGTTTTTACGACAGTTTTTATGTGGAATCGTCAACCGGTTCATATGGGGCATCATCATTCCCGCTGATATATGACAAGTTTGTCGAAAATGCTTCCGGCTTCAGGCTTACAGATACCCTTAAATATAAAAACCCCTCTGCTGCACTTAAAACACAGATTACCAGCGGAGCACTCTACTTTAATGGTCCGGTTGTAAGTAAACATCTCGCCGGAGGAAAGGCAAAGCTCTATGCACCCTCAACTTATGATGCAGGTTCCAGCATAGCTCATCTCGATGAGGTTACTTATACTGCCAGCGATGGACTGATGACACCTTACATAGACAGGGGTGAGGCTTTGCATGATCCCGGCAAGCTTGCAAGGGCGATGCTGGGAGATATTGGATGGATAAATACAAGGATCATTCATGATCCGCTTCCCGATACCGAGGAACATCTTTCATCGATAACAATTAATGCCGAAATAAAGTCAGATACATCCTACAATCATAATAAGGTTGGCCTGATCTGGTCGTTTGATGATTTCAAAACCAGCAGTTCTGTCTATATGACATCTCCTGGTTCAGACAATAACTTTAATGCCGTTATCCCCGTTTCATCATATGAGACCAGACTGGATTATTTTATTACTGCCGAGGATTATTTTCATCGTACCTTTATGATGCCCTCTGACACAACATTCCCGAGCAGTATCTATATTGGACTGGATACTGTTAAGCCTGTTATTATTCACACTCCGGTCGATTATTATTTTTCAGTAATCGATTCCATAAGGTTTGAGGCTCAGGCTGCTGATAACATTGGCATAGATACGGTTTATGTGGAGTATAAGATAAATGATGGATCTTATAATTATGCAGGACTTGTGCATCAGGAAGATAACGATTACCGCACTCTTCTGAACGCCAAACCATTGCTCATGAACGGAGGAGATTCGATGCAATACCGGATCATAGCTATCGACAAATCTTTAGCACATAATCAGAAGATACTTCCTGACAGCGGGTTTTTCACTGTGAATTTTGAGCGGATTAACAGTGTTCAGGACAGCTATTCCACAGATTTTAACAATGCAGACGGAGACTTCCTGACAAATGGTTTTTCCATTTCCAAACCGGCAGGATTCAGCGGATCCGGACTTCATACAAAACATCCTTATGAAAGTCCGGAGGAGACAGGTGACAGCATCGGCTATTTTGCGATGCTGAGAACTCCGGTCAGGTTTGATGAGGGTGGGATGATAATCAGCTATTATGAGGTCGTGCTTGTGGAACCGGGAGAAGCAGGTTCGGAATTTTGGTCGACTTATTTCTATGATTATGTTGTGGTCGAAGGATCACGTGATTTCGGAAAAACATGGTTCCCACTTGCTGACGGCTACGACAGCAGATATATGGATGCATGGGAAAAAGCCTACAACAGCGCTATTTCAGAGAATAATTCGACATACACTGGCAAGGAATCGATGCTGATGAAACACACTATCTTTCCAAAAGTATCTTCAGACATATCTGCAGGCGATACTATGATTGTGAGATTCAGGCTCTTCTCGGATCCATATGCAAATGGATGGGGATGGTGTATCGAAGATCTGCATATCGGACCACTGATAGATAATGTGGAAGACATTACCATGTCGCAGACAGTTATCTATCCTAATCCCGGCAATGGGAGGGTCACGATAAGGCAAAGCGGGGAACTCGCTCAAAAACCACTAAAATACAGTATTTTCAATTCTACCGGTACTCGCTTAATTACAGATTACACAGATGGTTCTGATGATATGAGCATAGACATTTCTGCTTATCCTTCAGGGCTTTATCTAATTGTCCTTTATCGTGAAAACGGGATTCAGACACTGAAGTATTATTTAATAAAATAATGCTAATTTTGCGTCTTATTTTTGAATACCGAAATAACACCTTGCAATGAGCATTATAAACAACGTTCTTGGTCTCTTTCTGGGGAACAAGTATGAACGCGATATTAAGGAGATTACTCCCTTCGTTGAAAAGATCCATAAAGAATTCGCGAAGGTTCAGGATCTGACGAACGATCAGCTTCGTGAAAAAACATTCGAGCTTAAAAAGGAGATCCTTGAATATATAGCAGTTGATGAGGCTGAAATTCAGTCGTTTAAAGATAAGGCTGAGAATGAAGAGGATGTCGACAAGAAAGAAAACTATTATAATGAAGCTGACAAAATTGAAAAACGCATCAATGAAAAGCTTGAAAAAATTCTCGATGAATGTGTACCCAGGGCATTTGCAATAGTAAAGGAGACTGCCCGGCGATTTAATGAAAATGCGACACTGGAAGTGTCTGCTTTGCAGTACGACCGCGACCTGGCAGCAACAAGGGAAAGCATTGTAATCAAGGGCGACAAGGCTGTCTGGAGCAACAGGTGGATAGCCGGCGGAAATGAGATCCTGTGGGATATGGTACATTATAATGTTCAGCTGATCGGTGGTGTTGCCCTTCATAAAGGCAAGATCGCTGAGATGGGAACAGGCGAAGGGAAAACCGTTGTGGCTACCCTGCCGGTATTTCTCAATGCGCTTGCAGGAAGAGGTGTCCATATTGTTACTGTCAACGATTATCTCTCCAAGCGCGACTCCGAGTGGATGGGGCCCATCTATGAGTTTCATGGGCTGTCCGTCGATTGCATCGATAAGCATCAACCCAACTCCCCTGAAAGACGCAAGGCCTATAATGCCGATATCACTTTCGGAACGAATAATGAATTCGGCTTTGATTACCTTAGGGATAACATGGCGATAAATCCTGAGGACCTTGTTCAGAGAAAACACCACTATGCAATTGTCGACGAAGTCGACTCTGTTCTTATTGACGATGCCCGCACACCTCTTATTATTTCAGGACCCACTGCAAAGAGCGATACACAGCAGTTCGACGAGCTGAAACCGAAAGTGGAAAAGCTTGTAAGTGCACAGAAACGACTTGTGACACAAATACTTGCCGATTCCAAGAAGCTTATCGCTGATGGCAAGACCGAGGAAGGGGGCCTATTGCTCCTGAGAGCTTATAAAGGATTGCCGAAAAATAGTGCTCTGATAAAATACCTTAGTGAGGAAGGAGCCAAAACGCTGCTGCAAAAGACGGAAAACTTCTACATGCAGAATAACAGCAAGGATATGCCGAAGGTGACGGAGGAGCTCTTTTTCGTGATTGACGAGAAACAAAATGCTATTGAGCTTACCGAAAAAGGTCTGGACCTCATTTCGACTTCGGTCGAAGATGCAAGCTTCTTCATTCTTCCTGACATGGGATCCAAAATAGCCGACCTCGAAAAATCAGGTCTTGGCGACAGGGAGAAGCTGCAGAAAAAGGATGAGCTTCTCCAGGATTACTCGGTGAAATCGGAGAGAGTACATACAATGACTCAACTCCTCAAGGCATGGACGCTCTTCGACAAGGATGTCGAATATGTCGTTATGGACAACAAGGTTAAGATCGTCGATGAGCAGACCGGACGAATCCTTGAAGGCAGAAGATATTCCGACGGACTGCATCAGGCGATCGAGTCAAAGGAAAATGTGAAGGTCGAAGCTGCCACACAGACTTACGCGACTATTACGCTCCAGAACTATTTCAGGATGTACCATAAGCTTGCAGGTATGACAGGTACTGCAGAAACTGAAGCAGGCGAGTTCTGGAATATCTACAAGCTTGATGTAGTTGTTATCCCTACCAACAAACCAGTAGTAAGGGACGACCGCGAGGATATAATCTATAAGACCAAGAGAGAAAAGTACAACGCCGTCATTGACGAGATCGCCCTGATGAACAAGCAGGGCAGACCTGTTCTTGTAGGGACAACCTCTGTTGAAATCTCCGAGCTGCTGAGCAGGATGCTGAAGATGAAAGGCCTCAGGCATAATGTGCTCAACGCCAAGCTTCATCAGAGGGAAGCCGAGATAGTTGCGGAAGCAGGTAAGTCAGGGACAATTACCATAGCAACAAACATGGCTGGGCGTGGTACCGACATTAAACTGACTGAAGAAGTCAGGAAAGCAGGAGGGCTTGCCATCATCGGTACTGAAAGGCATGAATCCCGCCGTGTCGACAGGCAGCTGCGTGGACGTGCAGGAAGGCAGGGGGATCCAGGCTCTTCCCAGTTTTTCGTTTCACTCGAGGATGAGCTAATGAGGCTCTTCGGCTCAGAGCGTATCGCAGGAATAATGGATAAACTGGGATTGAAGGACGGTGAGATGATCCAGCACTCGATGATAACCAGATCTATCGAAAGGGCTCAGAAAAAAGTCGAGGAAAACAACTTCGGGATACGTAAGCGGCTTCTCGAATACGACGACGTAATGAATTCCCAGAGAACTGTCATCTATAAAAAGAGACGGCATGCCCTTCTCGGTGAAAGACTAAGCGTAGACGTGGCAAACTCGATGTATGATGTAACAGCCAGTCTTGTGGAAACATATCAGAATGACGGCGATTTCGAGGGATTCGATTTCGATCTTATACGCTCATTTTCAATGGATTCTCCCGTTTCTGCAGAAATATTTCTGAAGGAACAGACTAATACCGTCATCGATCAGGTTTATGCCAAAGTGCTCAGTACCTACAAGCGTAAGGTTGAATCAATTTCGCAGCAGGCATATCCTGTCCTCAAGGATGTGTATGAGCGCATGTCGCACCAGTATGAGAATGTTGTGGTTCCGATTTCCGACGGTGTCAGGGTGTTCCAGGTTGTTACAAACCTGAAAGCTACTGCTGAATCGGAGGGACGCGAACTGGCAAAATCATATGAAAAGACAGTGGTGCTGGCCACTATTGACGATGCATGGAAAGAGCAGCTCCGTGAGATGGATGAGCTGAAGCAATCGGTTCAGAATGCGACTTATGAGCAGAAGGATCCTCTTCTCATCTACAAGTTCGAATCATATGAACTTTTCAAAACCATGATCGGCAAGGTGAACAAGGATATCGTCAGTACTCTGATGAAAGGCCATATTCCGACTCAGGACCCCGAGCAGGTCAAGGAAGCTCAGAGAAGACGACAGGTCGAGAACCTGAAGGCGCAGAAGAGCGACTTCAGCCAGTATGGCACCAGCGGGGGAGGACAGGCAGGGGAACGAAGGACCGAACCGGTCAGAGTCGATAAGAAAGTAGGAAGAAATGATCCATGTCCCTGCGGAAGCGGTAAAAAGTATAAAAACTGCCATGGAATTCAGCAATCATCTGCTGCTAGCCATACCGCCTGACGCCTTTTATATTTTCTACCGGTGATCTTCAACGAACTTCTGTATCCTCGTAAATATTGCTTTATTTACAGGCACGAGAGGCAGCCTGAGATTATTCTGACACAGATTCATTACACACATGAAAGCCTTGATCCCTGATGGATTGCCATCGGCAAACAGCAGTTCTATAGATTCCATAAAGCGGAAATGGATTTCCCGCGCTGCTTTGAAATTATTTTTCAGGGCATTGTTTACAAGTTCGCTGCATTCTGCAGGATAGGCATTTGCCAGGACAGATATGACTCCGGAACCTCCCGCCGCAATTATGGGAATTGTCAGCGCATCGTCACCTGAAACTACTGAAAAATTTTCCGGTTTCCCCTTTATGATCCTCATTATCTGAGATATATCACCTGATGCCTCCTTGACTGCGACAATGTTTTCAAATTCATGAGCCAGTTCCAGGCAGGTGTCAGAGCTGATATTGCATGAGGTCCTTCCCGGCACATTATAAATTATTACAGGCAGCGGACTGCAGGCAGCGATAGCCTTGAAATGCTCGAACAAGCCTCTCTGGCTCGGTTTATTATAGTAGGGTGCAACTGACAATATTCCGTCGACTCCATGGAGATCAAGCTCCGCGATAGTATTGATAACTTCCTGAGTATGATTGCCACCGATTCCAACTACCAGAGGAACACGGCTGTCGATGGCTTCAGTAACATAAGA
This sequence comes from uncultured Bacteroidota bacterium, assembly GCA_963772715.1. Lineage (GTDB taxonomy): Bacteria > Bacteroidota > Bacteroidia > Bacteroidales > VadinHA17 > LD21. The sequence continues at coordinate 379,643 of CAVYYM010000029.1, read as the reverse complement.
TACCAGGGCACGCTTCTCATCTTTGGTAAGTGTGGAGGCCTCACCTGTGGTGCCCATTGCGACAATATAATTAACGCCTCCCTTAATGACATGGTTTATTACACGTCCCAATGCTGAGAAATCGATGCTTGAATCGTTCTTAAAAGGTGTGACAATGGCAACACCTGTTCCTTTGAATCTTATCATGGTTTATTGATTGACTGCTTGAAGGGTTTTTCCGGAATTTATCATTTCCAGGTAATGGATTACCTGTGTGAGGTAATTCTCAACCTGAACAGGTTTCTTTATCTCCATCATCAGGTCAAACGTCGAGGAGTCGGCTTCAGAATTGAAAAGGCCTACTTTAAAGCTGGCTTTTGATAATTTTGTTATGCACTGAAGCGGGAATACCTCGTCGAAATTAATATCGATCAAAATATCAAATTTGGAATTCATAAAGACATCAGCCTCTGTTGAAACAGGTAAATAGAAGAAGCTGAGCTCATTCCTTCGAATACACGAAAGGAACCTGATAGCCGTGTACTGGTCCGGAAGCTCTTTTCCCGGGTAATATCCTATGATCTTAACGTCAACATTCCTGTCCTGCATTTTCTGGTGAAACTTTGAAAGGCTTGCAAAGTCTCCTTTTTTTGTTGCATCCCAGACAATGCCTATCTTCTTTATGTCACTTATATCGTTGTAGAATATTTTTCTCCTTGTCTTCACGAGCTTCTTCACAAGGATGGCGTTTCCTATTTTCAGCCTGTAGTTTCTGAACAGTTCCATAGTGCAAACCTAATAGATTTTTGTATTATCCCAGCAAGACACAAATATTATTCTTCACCAATTAATTCGAGGAATTCATTTTCACTTAATAGCGGCACTCCGAGTTGTTCAGCCTTTTCTTTTTTCGATGGTCCCATATTGTCTCCCGCAAGAATGAAAGATGTGCTTCCTGATATAGAGGATGAATTCCTTCCTCCATGCTTGCTCTATCATTTCCTTGTATTCATCACGGCTGTGCTTCTGAAACAGACCCTGAGATAACAATAGTCTTGCCTTCCAGCTTATCACTTTCAGGACCGGTGTTGCCTTCTTCAGAAAACCTCAATCCGTAAGCCTTCAGGCGGTTTATTATCAAAATGTTGTCAGCATCAGCGAAGAATGATATAATGCTGGATGCTATCTTCGGACCTATCTCATTTACACTTGTCAGACTCTCGAGGTCAGAATTCATCAGTTCGTCTATTGACCTGAACCTTTTAGCAAGGGTTTTAGCAACAGTCTCGCCGACATGTCTTATGCCAAGAGCAAAAAGGACTCTGCTGTAGGGAACAGATAGCGAAGACTTAATGCTTCTGATGATATTTGAGGCCGACTTTTCGCCCATTCTTTCAAGCGGGACAAGCTGTTCGGCCTGAAGATCGTACAGATCTGCATAATTCCTTATCAGGTTCTGGCTGAACAGCAGATCGACAGTCTCCTCGCCAAGACCATCTATATTCATTGCCTTCCTGCTGATGAAATGCTCGATCCTTCCCTTCAGCTGTGGAGGACAATGAAGATAATCAGGACAGAAATGATTTGCTTCGCCTTCATTCTTTACGAGAGGTGTCCCGCATTCAGGACAGTTGGCTATGAATTTTATCTCCTGGCTGTTCTCATTCCTGAATGAGTGGTCGACTCCCACTATCTTCGGAATTATCTCACCTCCCTTCTCGACATAGACCATATCATTAAGATGCAGCCCAAGCAGTGCTATCTGATCTGCATTATGCAAAGTTGCACGCTTTACCGTTGATCCGGCCAGAAATACCGGTTCGAGGTTTGCCACCGGAGTTATATTCCCTGTTCTTCCGACCTGGAATGATACAAACAGCAGCTTTGTTAAAGCCTGTTCAGCTTTATATTTATATGAAATTGCCCATCTGGGTGATTTGGCAGTGAAACCCAGTTCTTCCTGAAGGGCTAGGGAATTGACCTTCACAACAACTCCGTCTATATCGAAAGGAAGCTTCTTACGTTCAGGTTCCCAATGATTTATAAATGCAATAACCTCTTCAATATTCCTGCAGAGCCTGATGCTTTCAGGAACTCTGAATCCCCATGCCCTGGCTTCCATCATATTTTCATAATGCGTTTCATGAGGCAACTCGTCGGCAAGAAGAAAATAGAAATTGCAATCGAGGCCTCTGGAGGCCACCATTCTGGGATCGAGCAGCTTGAGTGTGCCTGAGGCTGCATTGCGCGGATTTGCAAATGGCGAAAGTCCTTCTGCAGCTCTCTCTTCATTGAGCCGGTTGAAGACTGCCCTGGGCATAAGTATCTCGCCTCTTATTACAAATTCATCAGGGATACTCTTTTCCAGTAATTTTGAAGGAATGCTGTTAATGGTTTTAATATTCAGCGTCACATCATCACCCTTGGTGCCATCACCCCGCGTAAGGGCCCTGAAAATGGAGCCCTTTCTGTAAGTAAGGCTTATCGAGGCTCCGTCAAATTTCAGCTCACAGACATATTCCACAGGGGCGCCAGTCACTTTTTCAATCCTTGCATCGAATTCCCTGAGTTCCTCCTCGTTATAAGTATTGCCAAGGGAGAGCATCGGATACTTGTGCTCATATTGCCTGAACTCCTTTGTGATATCGCTGCCTACCCTGCGTGTGGGCGAGTCGTCGCTTGCATACTCCGGAAACTTCTTCTCGAGCGTATCAAGCTCATTCATAAGTAGATCATATTCAAAATCCGAGATTACCGGATTATTGAGAACATAATAATTATGATTATGTTCATCTATTTCTTTCTTCAGCTTCTCTATGCGTATTTTTGCTTCAGACTGCTTCATCTTCTTTTGTTTTTCAGCTCCACACCCCCGGGACTCTGTTTCCGCATTTGCCGCATTTCCCGTTAGTAATCGTGTTGCCTGTTATCGTATATCCCTGCCGTGAAACAAGAGTCGTTCCGCATGAGGCACATATGGTGTCGGAGATTTCATTGCCCGGCACATTGCCGGTGTAAACATACCTTATCCCTTCACCTGTTGCTGTCTTCACTGCATTTTTGAGCATCTCGACAGGCGTGGGAGGGAGCTGCTGAAGCTTATGAGTCGGATGGAACCTGCTGAAATGAAGAGGAGTATCCCTGAAACCGTTTTCGCTCAGCCACTTGCACATGCTCCCTATTTCATCAATTTTGTCCGTCCATCCGGGAACCACAAGATTGGTAATCTCAAGCCAGACGCCGGCATCCCTGTATATCTTCAGCGAATCAAGCACAGGCTGTAATTTGCCTCCAGACAGCTTCAGGTAGGTGCTTTCATTGAACGACTTGAGGTCAATGTTGGCTGCATCGAGCACTGAACACAGCTTTTTCAGGGGCTCGGGATTTATATAGCCATTTGATTTTACGATATTCCTGATGCCTGCTATCCTCGCAAGAGTTGCAGATTCAAGAGTGTATTCGTAAAATGTCATGGGTTCTGAATAAGTATATGCAATCGATCTGCTGTTGCTTTTAATTGCCTCGCTGACAACCTTATCGGGCATGAGGTCGAAATTTCTTGTCTTGTCAGGGCTGGTCTGCGAGATCGTCCAGTTCTGGCAGTTAAGGCATACAAGGTTGCATCCTGCCGTAGCGATCGAGAATGCCCGCGAGCCGGGTAAAAAGTGATATAGGGGTTTCTTTTCAACAGGATCTACATTGACAGAGCATGGATTGCCATATGCCATCGTGTAAAGCTTTGAATTATGTACTTTCCTGTTGTTGCATTTGCTTACTTCTCCTTCCTTGAGAACACATTCGTTTGGGCATATCCTGCACATAATTCCTCTTGGTGTCTCTTCCTGGTACATGGCAAGCTTTTTGTAAATGTCCTGATCATCAGGATTTATACCGTTTAGGATCGCCATCCTTGGCAGGCAGATGACTCCTGTCGAAACCGCCAGGCACTTTTTCAGGAAGTCGCGTTTGGAAATATTTTTGTTCATAGATAAAATAAAACTACTATTTGTTCCCCTTTGTTCCAAGAAGAATACCTGCAAAGATAAGCACCGCAAGTAAAATAATTGAGTTCCTGATGCCGAATGCGGGAACTGCAATCCCGGATAAGAGAATGAATCCCAGTGCTGAGCCAGCAAGGTCGGCGCTATATGTGGCAGCCTGCGCCTGATGGATCAGAATTCCCGTTGGTAAGCTCACGGAATATATGTCCTGTCATCCATGAGGGAATAACCACGGAAAGAAGAATGATCATGACAGGAGCAAATATCCCCCTGAATGCCAGTATCAGGTTAAAGCATAAGGCAAGAACGATATAATAAACTATCAGCACAAGAGCTTGTATCCTGATATCCGGCTTGCCCGCCATTATCTTTCCTGTACCGGCTCCTGCTGCCAGTCCTGCCATCATTGCAGCTATTACAAGACCAGTAAGCTGGTACATATTCCCGGCAGTAAGCTGGAGAGCGAGAAGAATTATAATCTCGAAACCGGCAAGAGCCGAAGCGCTGAAATACATGAGCATGTTCCTTCGCTTAACTGCAAACACCGGAATGACAAAAGCGAAAAAAATCAGGATTATGGCAGGAATCCTTTCTTCCAGGTTTTTACTGAAGCTATATGACTGAAAATGAAAACTGGCAATCGGGAATGCCGATCTGTTCTGCTGTATTTTCTTATCCATCAGAGCTTTTACTTCATCAGATTTTCTTTCGGTGAGATCGTCGGAAAGGAATGAATTGCTGACATATACATTTTCTATTCCGCGCTCCGCGGCGAGCCTGCAGAATGAAGCCGACAATTCACCATCCGAAGCGATGAAGTAAAGCTTGTTTCCCGCAACCGGCAAAATATTTCTGAAAACCGCTGCCAGACTATTGTAAATTGATGAATAAAGGTTTACCGATTCCTGGTTGAAGTAATTGTCATTTGGTCCGGGAGAGCACATAAAGACTCCACCGGGAGCCATCCTCAATTTTACGTCTTTGAAATATTCCGTTGTGTAAAACCTGTTTAACGAGAAGGTAGATGGTGGCGGCAGCAGCATTATTATGGCATCAAAAGACTCACCGCTGTTTTTGATATACCTGAAGGCATCCTCGTTTTCAACAATCATTTTTTCAGATCCTCCGGTAATTTCCGGTTTTAATGATTCTGCCAGTTCGGGATCTCTTTCCACACAGACGACTTTTCTGACATCATATTTAAGTATTTCAGTCAAGTGTGACCGGGGAGAACCTGATATCAGAAGGACACTCTCATGGTTTTCTCTCTGAAGCATCGCATAATGGATATCTTCTTCCCTTTCCATAGCATCGCCGTGGTAGGAGAGAAGCCGATGGTTATAATATATGCTCTGTTCACCGTAATACTCGCCTTTTGTAATGTTGCCATATGGCGTATCTTTTGTTTCGGTTACTCTGACGGGAGAAAGCATTAATTGCCTCAGGAAACTGTCTGGTTCAGATAAGATGACTGTTGAGATCAGAATCAGAAAACAAATTTTGACTGCCACTTTCCATACATTTTTCTTTATCAGGAAAGTCAGGAAGGCATAAGCGAGGAAAAGGAGAATAATCACCAGCAGCAACTCGTACGTATTGAATAATCCCGAGGTGAGCAGCGACAGCATAATGCCTGCTACTATTCCTCCTGTCGTTTCCAGCGAAAAAGATTTGCCGGGTTTGAAACCCTTAGTCTCCCGGCCTTCATTAATGAGCTTTACGAAAACAAATCCGGATATCAGGCAGAACGGAGCTAATATGATAAGGGTGAAGATCAGTGCTTCGAGGAAGGAGGGAACCTCTCCGGCACTCAGGAAAAGTTTTGAAACAAGAACAAGCAGGAGAAGAGAAATAAACGGGCCAGCCGCAAAGAGCAGGTTCATTTTCCTGATATCGTTCAGGGCCGATTTTGCAGCCAGGGCAGCTCCTGTCGCAGATGTAATAAGCCACGATCCGAGGAACACTCCGCTTATCAGCTCATAGCCGCCGGCTATATTCATCAGCTCCCTCATGAGCATTATCTGTACCGATGTGCTCGTAAATCCGATCATGAAGAGATTGACGGATATGAAAACGAATCCCTAACGCAGTTTGATGATGCTATTGTATTATTGCCTGAATTTTTAAAAATATTTCCGAAATACGAAATATGCCAGATGAAATGGAACAATCCTGTAATACCAAGGACTGCACCTGTTTCGACATGCCATTTGAGGAGAGACTTGATAAAAGGCACATTCCATTTGAAATTGATCTGAAGCGCCATGAATATTCCTGCGAGTGCAGTAAAGAGGAATGCAATTGCAAGCACTGAGTTCCAGAACTTCCTGTGGAATACCTGTGTATATATCCCGGTCCTGTAGAAAAACAAGCTGATAAGATAGAGGAGGGTGACCGTTATTGCTGTTCCGACAACATGATACATGGTTATCTCCTGTTTTCTTCCAGAACCAGACCATCATAGATGAATATTTCGGCATTCTTCCATCCGTCCCATCCTATCCCTGCCTTGTCCCTGGAGGTGTATCCCAGGAACTCTTCAACCGTCCATCCGTATTCGGTTGCGACTTGCGGGAGCATTGTCCCGGCTCTCAAATCCTTCTTTATGTAAATGCCGTGCCTGCCCAGCTTTATTTCAGCGATATTGTTTATCTTCTTCATTGGCCCGAGTACTGTTATCTCCACATCGACTTTTTCATATTCAGCCTTTGTTAGTGCCGGAAAGCGCGGGTCTTCAAAGGCTGATGAGACAGCCGATGCGCTTACTAAATCACAAAGTGGTTCTGTCGAAACGAATCTGCCAATGCAGCCCCTCAGGACTCCGTTTATCTTAAGAGTGACAAAAACACCGAGAGGTCTTTTAAGTGCTTCCGGGATCTTCCCCTCATCGAGAGTGATCCTTTTATTTTCGTAAAGCATCGATCTTATGCTGTTTCTTGCAATATCGAACAGCAAATCCTTTTCTTCCTTTGTGAAGCTGAAATCGCCTTCCGCTTTTTGCTGATTTTCCCGTGTGCGATTCTTTTCTACAAGGGCAATTGCATGATAACCCACCACTTCATCCTTGCTTCCATAGGGTGAATCGCCGGAATTGCAATAATCTATCCTTATGAATTCCAGATTTTCTTTTCCTTCTGCAAGGTCCAGCAGTGTCAGTCCTGAGGTCCATCCGCACATGCTTGTGGCTAGTCCATCAATATGGGCTGCCGAATTTTTCTTAAGCGCACTTAGAAAAACAGACGGGTCTCCCGATACCAGAGCATTAGCTGTGGTGTTGTCTGCCTTGTTGCCATCTTCGTAGGATGGATAATGCGAGAAATCGCTGCTTATTACAAAAAGGTTCTCAGGAGTAAACCATGGTTTCAGCGCTTCAGCAATCTTTTCAATTGTGGCAGTGCTGGTGGTCCCTATGATTATGGGGACTATTCTGGGCGTTACTGTGTAATAGTACTGTATGAAAGGTATCTGTACCTCGAGGCAATGATCCTGGAGATGAGCGGTCGTGGGGAAGTTGAAAACAGGATTATCCTTTTTGAGTTTATCGGCGATTTCCCTGTTGACAACTATTTTTCCCAGAGGTGTAATGAAATCTCCGGTATTATAGACTGCTGCTCCCTCAAATGCCATAACATGGCTTGAGCCGATAAGGAAAATATTCTCATACCTGGCGTTTTTCGGTGTTGCGGAAAACGAAGAGGCGGCAATCCTTCCTGAGAATACGTAACCTGCATGCGGAGAGACTATCGCTCGTGCATTCATTCCTTCTCCCGGCTTCTTGCATTCGGCAAAGAGCTTTGCCAGATCCCTTTTCAGGGTTTCTTTGTCGGCAGGGTAGAATCTGCCTGCTGCAACCGGTTGTCTGTCAATCGGTTTGCTCTGAGAGAAAAGTTCCATTATACTGAAGATTGAAAGCAATATTACTAATCCTGTCCTCATTGTGAAATAGGAAATTGGCGTAATAAAGTTATGCCAAAAAAATGAAGAAAAATATGTTTGAAAGGATTTGTTGAGACTTAAATCAGGACCATCGATTCCTTTAGTATTTCACCTTTGTCATCGGTGCCGTAGAGTTTTATGCCAAGGTTGATATTCGGATTGCCTACAACATCGATAACGGGACCGAGAGCTTCCCTTACATCCTCAATTTCCATACTGTCAAATTCTTCGATATCAAAATAAAGATGAATGAAGAGAGATTTTTCGGGATCGTCGATGCTGCAAAGCGCTTTTACAATCTTAGCCACCCATATTACCGAGGCAGTGTTGAAATACTCGATGTTTAATCTCAGATTGGTTGTTTGACGCGGATTTTTGACATATTCCTGGGTCCACTTGAGGAGTACCGTCATAAAGTTTTGCAGGATTTTCAGGGATGGATTTGCCCGATAATATCAACTCTCCTGAAAGATGACTGAAATCAACCTGAGGAGTTTTTACTGTAGATTCAATAAAGATATTCTTAAGTTCCATGGTTAGGTTACCCCGTGTATTTGCCGTCGCAATAATTCCCTGTATCAAAAATATAATAACTTTTTAACAAAGTAATTGCGTTTCATCAAAAAGAAATATCCTTTTATCATATTTTTTCAACATTTGGAGGGAGGAAATGAACATATTCAGCATAGCACCTCGACGTTTTTAATTTTATTGATAAGGCAAATTTCTTAAAATGCTATCTTTGCGGCTGAAATTGGAAAGACGGATGGAGAAAATACTGAAGGACAAGATCAAGGGATCGATTAAATCCTTATATAACAGTGATGTAAATGATGACCTTATCCAGATCCAGGAAACAAGGAAAGATTTTAAAGGCGACTTCACTCTTGTAGTATTTCCCCTGCTGCGCTTCTCGAAGAATACTCCTGAAAAGACAGGAGAGACGATCGGGAACCATCTCATATCGATATTCCCGGCAGTTTCAGCCTTCAATGTCATCAAAGGCTTTCTGAATCTGGAAATCTCTGCTGAATGGTGGTCGCAGTACCTTGCTGAAATGGCTTCACAAAGCGATCTTCTGGCCCATTGCAGGGTGACCGATCCTGAAATCATACTTGTCGAATATTCCTCACCAAACACCAATAAACCCCTCCACCTGGGGCATATCAGGAATAACCTTCTTGGATATTCACTCTACAGGATACTTACTGCCTGCGGACATAAGGTGATCAAAACAAATATAGTGAACGACCGGGGGATCCATATCTGCAAGTCGATGCTCGCCTGGCAGAAATATGGCAACGGAGAGACACCTGACTCGTCAGGGATGAAAGGCGACCACTTGGTAGGAAAATATTATGTACTCTTTGAAAAGGAGAACAGGCAGCAGATTGAAGAACTGGTTAAAAAGGGATTGAGTGAAGATGAAGCCAGGAATTCGACACCTGTGATCAAAGAAGCCAGGGAGATGCTCCTTAAATGGGAATCAGGCGATAAAGCCGTGATAGAGCTTTGGGAAATGATGAATTCATGGGTTTATGCAGGATTTGATGAAACATACAGGGTGCTTGGTGTCGATTTTGACAAGATCTATTATGAATCGGATACTTATAAGATAGGCCGGGAACTTGTTTTAAAAGCCCTTGAAAGCAAAGTACTGTACAGACATGATGACAGCTCGATCTGGGTCGACCTCAGTGGTGAAGGTCTCGATCAGAAACTTCTGCTCAGATCCGACGGAACCGCGGTATATATGACACAGGACCTTGGAACGGCTGTACTTCGTCATGAAGAATACGGTTTCAAACGCTGTCTCTATGTCGTGGGCAATGAGCAGAACTATCATTTTCAGGTGCTCAAGGCAGTCCTGAAGAAAATGGGCTACGAATGGTCCGCCGGTCTGTATCATTTCTCATACGGAATGGTAGAGCTGCCGGAAGGCAAAATGAAATCGCGCGAAGGAACTGTTGTAGATGCCGACGACCTGATCGTTGAAATGAAGCAGACTGCCAGGGATGTATCGACGGAGCTTGGAAAGCTCTCAGAATATTCTGATGAAGAGAAGGAAGAAATATTCAGGAAGATCGGCCTTGGTGCCTTGAAATATTTTATCCTGAAAGTCGATCCGAAGAAAAATATGACTTTCAATCCCGCAGAATCCATTGATTTCAACGGAAACACCGGACCATTTATTCAATATACATATGCAAGGATAAAATCGGTATTCAGAAAGGCGGAACAGACTGGTATCAAGTACGATCCGAAGCTATTATCCGAATCGAAAGCCGGTGAAAAAGAAGTTGCTCTCATCAAGCTTTTACGCAGGTTTACTCTTACGGTTACCGAAGCAGCTTCTTCATACAGCCCTGCACTGGTGGCAAACTATTGCTATGAACTGGCTAAGGAATACAACCAGTTCTACCATGATTTCAGCATTCTGGGAGAGCCTGACCCTGAAGTTCGCAACCTGCGAATGGGACTTTCACATGTCACCAGCGAGGTGCTTGGAAGAGGAATGTGGCTTCTGGGAATCGAGATGCCTGAAAGAATGTAATAAATTAACAGAATTATACTTGATCAGATATGTTTGAGAATTTAAGTGAACGGCTGGAGAAATCCTTTAAGCTGCTTAAAGGCCAGGGAAGAATTACGGAAATAAACATTGCCGAAACACTTAAGGAAATTCGCAGGGCACTGCTTGATGCCGATGTCAACTTCAGGATAGCAAAGCAGTTCACCGACACAGTCAAGACAAAGGCGCTGGGGCAGGAAGTTCTGAAATCGGTCAATCCTTCACAGATGATGGTGAAGATAGTCCACGATGAACTTGCGGATCTCATGGGTGGCGACAAGACCGATATCAACATAAAGATCAATCCGGCAATTATTCTTATTGCAGGTCTACAGGGATCCGGAAAAACTACTTTCAGCGGTAAGCTTGCAAAGTGGGTGAAAACCAAACGAAGCAAGAATCCTGTACTTGTTGCAGGCGACGTTTACCGGCCTGCAGCCATAGAACAGCTGAAGATAATAGCATCGCAGGCTGAAGTGCCTGTATACATGGAGGACGGGAATCTCAATCCTGTACAGATAGCAAAAAATGCTGTCAGGGAGGCAAAGCTGAAAGGCAACGATGTCGTCATTATCGATACCGCCGGCCGTCTTGCAATTGACGAGGAGATGATGAAGGAGATCGCCGCAATCAGGGATGCTGTTAATCCTCATGAGATATTGTTTGTCGTCGATTCAATGACAGGACAGGATGCAGTCAACACTGCAAAGGAATTCAATGAACGTCTCGATTTCGACGGTGTGGTCCTTACAAAGCTTGATGGCGATACACGAGGTGGTGCTGCGCTTTCGATACGTTCGGTGGTGAACAAGCCTATCAAGTTCGTGAGCTCCGGCGAAAAGCTCGATGCCATCGACATCTTTTACCCTGTCAGGATGGCCGACCGGATCCTCGGTATGGGCGACATCGTATCACTGGTCGAAAAGGCCCAGGAACAGTTCGATTCTGAAGAGGCGAGAAAGCTCCAGAAGAAGATCGCAAAGGACCAGTTCGACTTCAATGATTTCATATCCCAGATACAGCAGATTAAAAAGATGGGCAACGTCAAGGATCTGATGGCGATGATACCCGGAGTGGGCAAGGCAGTGAAAGACCTTGATATCGATGACAATTCTTTTAAGAGCATTGAAGCCATAATAAGAAGCATGACTCCGGAAGAAAGGACGAATCCGGTGGTCCTCAACGGCAGCAGGAGAAAAAGGATAGCAACCGGCAGCGGAACAACGGTGCAGGAAGTGAATAAGCTCCTGAAGCAGTTCGATGAGACCAGGAAGATGATGAAGATGGTGACAAAAAGCGGCAATGCAGCGAAGTTAATGGGAAGAAGATAAGCCATTATATGTATACGATCATCGACGGCAGGAAAACAGCATCCGACATCAGGCATGAAATAGCCGGTGAGGTCGGAAAAATGAGATCAGCAGGAGTGAGAGTCCCTCATCTTGCTGCTATACTTGTGGGAAATGATCCTTCGAGCCAGACATACGTTGCAAATAAGGTCAGGGACTGTGAAGAGGTCGGCTTTCTCTCTACTCTTGTAAGATTCGAAAAGGGAATAACGGAAGAAGTCCTTCTCGCAAAGATCTCGGAATTCAATGCTGTCAGCGACATCGACGCTTTCATAGTACAGCTTCCCCTGCCGGAGCATATCTCGGAAAACAGGGTAATAGAATCCATTGATCCTTCAAAGGATGCGGATGGTTTTCATCCGGTCAACCTGGGAAAAATGGTCATCGGGCTTCCCGGATTCCTTCCTGCGACTCCTTACGGAATTGTCGAGCTCTTAAGGAGATATAAGATTGAAACTTCCGGAAAGAGCTGCGTTGTTATCGGAAGAAGCAATATTGTAGGCCGGCCCGCAAGCATACTTCTTTCGCAGAAAGGTATGGATGCAACGGTGACAGTTGTACACAGCAGAACCAGGAATATCGGAAGCATCGTTAGGGATTCAGATATTGTTATCGCCGCCATGGGATCACCGGGGTTTGTGAAGGCAGAAATGATAAAGGAGGGTGCTGTTGTGATTGACGTAGGCACTACCAGGATTGCAGCTCCTGGTACTAAAACGGGATTCAGGCTTGCAGGTGACGTCGATTTTGAAAACGTGGCGCCCCGGTGTTCATACATAACACCTGTTCCCGGCGGCGTAGGACCCATGACAAGGGTCTCGCTGCTGCGCAACACTCTTTTTGCCGTAAAAAACAGAAAGTAAGGACGGATTCAGTCTGTATCAATGGATACGCCCCTGAAATAGAGGTCGAAGCCTCCTTTTCCGCCTGGCCTGTCCGATGAAAACAACAGTATGTAATTGGTGTAATCTGGCAATAGTCCCAGAACAGGACGGTATTCATCAGAAGCAGTATTTACATCCGGCCCGAAATTTTCAGCTGTGCTCCATTTCCCGTTTTTATAGATTGCATAGTAGAGATCATATCCTCCCATTCCTCCTGGTCTGTCGGAGGCAAAAACCATGATCTTCTTGTAAACGAACGGACACTTGTCTGCGCTTGTGCTGTTAAGGCTGTCGACAAGGGTGGCAGGTGAAAAGGCTCCATTGAGCCAGTTTGATATGGTCGTTTCCCCGGTTCTGCGGATAGTGTATATTTCAAAATTCCCGCTCCGGTCCGAAGAAAAATATGCAGTATCCTGGTTCAGATCGAAGCTTATGTAAGCATCATCGCTCGCTGTGTTTATAAGTGTGGCGGGATAGGGGCCGTTGACTGTCGGGATCTGACTGTTAAACGCAGGTAAATTCTTGAGATAGTACAAGTCAAGTCCTTGTGCTCCGTTTTCTGAAGCGAGCAGCGTATATTCATATCCGTCCACAGTGCTGAAAAAGCGATATGGTCCGAAATCGTTGCCTTCGGTATTGGCTGTACTGAGAAGTGAGGCAATGAACGCATCAGAGGTCATTTCCTCAAAATTCTCGAATGTACCATTGGTCTGATCCCACCTAAAGGATACCCCTCCCTGCACCAGGTCGAACTCATTCACCGGAACTGTTCCTGTTGCTGGAGAAGATAAGTATGAAGCTTGTCATCATCTGATAAATGTCCATGTTATAGTCGTCATACTGTGAATTAATTCCTGTCAGGGGAGTGGTGACAGTATCGGGAACGGTTCCGTAGGGAAATTTGATGGGATTGTCATCCTTATTGCACGAAGTCAAGACTGAGGCAGAAATCAATATCCCTGATGCAAGTGCTATGCTTGCTTTAAGTGCCGATTTTTTCATGATGTGCAGTTGAACAAAGGTATTAACGCAAAGATATTAAATTTAGTATCAAATGAAAAACCGGGTGGGTGCCCGGTTTTTCTGAGGTAGAATTTAGGTTAATTCTAGGGTAATTTGGGTATAGGGTAATTAAATTCGTTTTATAAACAGTAGATGAAGATTTCGCTCCGGAGGTTGCGTTGATCAGACAAAAAAATCAGAAAAAATCAATGTAAATATGTATCATTTTGAAATACAGGTGTTTATAAAAATAACTCATTGTTGATAATTGCATACTGTTCAAATAAACCTTGTGGAAATTAGTGTTATTTTTGTAATGAAACGAATGAGCTATGGAAGAGGAAAAGAATGGATACTCCTGGGAGGAGGAAGTGAAGCAGGCCGTTCAGAAGTTCGAAAGGATGACCAGGAATAATGAAAGTTATTTCTTTGATGTCATTGAATTTGAATCAATAATAGACTATTATATCGAGAGCAATAACTCTGCGAAGGCTTACGAAGCCGCAGCGCTTGCTACAAGACAACATCCAAATTCGGTTTCTATACAACTAAGAAAAGCCAGGGTTCTTCTCGACAAGGGTCGGGCGGTTGAAACTCTCAAAATACTAAAGCGGCTCGAGAATATAGAACCCGGTAACCATGAGATTTATATTGCCAAGGGAACGGCAATGGGGATGCTCGGTGATATCCAGGGCGCAAGGAAAATGTTCGACTATGCCCTGTCTCTAGATTCCGATGATGCCGCCAATATACTCTTCTCAATAGTTTCAGTTTTGCAGAACCTCAATTATTATGAGCAGGTTATTCCTTATCTGCTCATACTTATCGGGATGGAACCTGATTTCAAATCACATCTCTATGATCTGGCTTATGCTTATGAAAAAACCGAGGATTTTACAAACAGCATTGCCTGCTACCTTAAATATCTTGAGGAAGATCCATTCTCCGACAGCGCCTGGTATAACCTGGGAATAATCTATAATAAGCTTGATGAGACTGAAAAAGCCGTGGAAGCATATGATTATGCACTTGCGGTAAACTCACAGAATACCTTCGCCCTGTTCAATAAAGGCAATATTCTCAGTAATATGGAGAGGTATGAGGAAGCTATACCGGTTTACCATGAATACCTTGATAATGAGCCTGATAGCTTCGAGGCAATGAATTATCTGGCTGAATGCTATGAGAAAACAGGCGATGTCCATCTGGCAAAAAAATACTATCACGACGCTATCGAACTTGCCCCGGAATATGCCGAACCCTGGTTTGGACTTGGAGTTGTTGAACTCAACACCGGCAATCCTGATGACAGCCTGATCTTCTTCAGAAAAGCGGTGCGTCTCGATGATGAAAATCCGGAATACTGGTATCTCATGGGGAAGGCACACTACGTCAGGAATGAAATCAAGGATTCGATCGCCTGTTTCCGGGAAGCCCTTAAACTTGATCCGTATTACGATGAAGTCTGGTTCGACCTGGGCAGGATCATCCGGAAGGAAGACCTTGCATCTAGAGCGATATCTTATCTTGAAAACGCATATAAGGTCAACCGGGGATGTCCCTGGAATAAACTACCTGCTTGCCTCATTCTATCTCCAGGCAGGGAGCCACGACAAGGCTTACACCCACCTGTCGCTAGCCCTCGAGATGGACAAGGAGCTTTTTACCGATTTCAGTGAATTTTTCCCTCGCTCCATTCTTACAAGGAAGATCATCAGGCTTCTGAAAACGAATAGCCTGATCTGAAAGTAAATCCTTCATTATTCAATTATATTATGAAAAAAGTACTCCCTTTTTTGCCAAAACGTCCCGAAAAACCAAGAAATTCAGGACTTACGATGGTTATGGATAAAGGCCTCAGCATCAGGGAAGCTGAAGATTTCATGCATGTAGGAAGCAACTATACCGACTTCGTGAAGCTCGGATTCGGAACCTCACTGGTAACACCTGGCTTAAGCAAGAAAATTTCTGTTTACAAGAAGGCGGGAATAATTCCCTATTTCGGGGGTACTCTGTTCGAAGCGTTTATTATCCGGGACATGTTCAGGGAATATGTTAAATTCCTTGATAAATACAAGATAGACCTTGTGGAAGTGTCAGACGGATCTTATGATATCGAATCCGGTCAAAAGCTTGAATACATACGCAAGCTGTCAAAACACCGTACCGTTATATCTGAAGTGGGCTCCAAGAAGAAAGAAGTGGTATATACGCCAGATCAGTGGGTTGCCATGATGAAAGCCGAACTGGATGCAGGTTCTGTTAAAGTTATTGCCGAAGCCAGGGAGTCGGGAACCACAGGTATCTATAATGAAGATGGATCGATAAACAACAAAATAATAAGCGCCATATCCGAAAATGTAAAGCTTGAAAATGTAATATGGGAAGCGCCCATGAAATCACAGCAGGCCTGGTTCATAAAGAATTTCGGGGCAAACGTGAACCTCGGTAATATTGCGCCTAATGAGATAATTTCACTCGAGACACTGCGTCTGGGCCTGCGGGGAGATACCTTCTTCCAGTTTCTTCCGGACGATCTGAAGAATAAATGAGAAAATTCGGTCTTATCGGTTTTCCTCTCGGGCACTCTTTCTCACAGGAATATTTCACCGAAAAATTCAACCGCGAGAAGATCACTGATTGTTCATATGAAAATTTTCCGATAAAGTCACTTGATGAATTCCCTGACCTGATCAGGAAGAACCGTGATCTTTACGGGCTTAATGTTACAATCCCGTACAAATCGGATATTCTTAAATATGTCAATATCACTGAAGATATAGTGGATCAGATCGGTGCGGCCAACGTACTCAAAATAAAAAGGGAAAACGGCAAGACATATATCTCCGCACACAACAGCGATGTGTACGGCATAAGGGATTCCCTGATTCCTTGCGCAAAAGGGAAAGCACATAAAGCATTGATACTTGGAACAGGAGGAAGCAGCAAGGCCGTAGCCTGGACAATAAAGAAAATGGGATGTGAGGCTGTCATGGTATCACGGAACGCCAGGCAAGGAGTCCTGAGCTACCAGGATCTCAACTCAGAAATCCTTGATGCCGTGCAGCTTATTGTTAATACCACACCGGTAGGCATGTTCCCTGATATAGGATCAAAACCTGATATCGATTATAACCTAATTACCAGCAGACATATCCTCTTCGATCTGGTATACAATCCTGAAATGACTGAATTCCTTAAAATGGGAAAGGAGAGAGGGTGTAAAATAATTACGGGGATGAAGATGCTTCGCTCTCAGGCCGACCGTTCCTGGGAGATATGGAATGAAGACAATTATTAGGCTTTTCTCCTCATCCAGTACATCGGATCGCATTTAATGCACTTCTGATTCCAGTAACCCGGTGTAACATGATCTCCTTCAGGTGTTTTCAACAGTCGTTCGTATATTGCAAAAACCGGGTTGAAAACCAGATCAGTAACTCCGACTGTATATTTGGTTTCACCGCCTTCTGACTCCGGCTGAATCACTTGCTTCCTTACATCATAATTGTTGAATTCTAGCAGCTCTTTCAGAAAAGCAACCCGCTCCAGGGGAACTGACGATTCGACGATCGTACATCGTACCCCGTCGATCTCACCTACAATATGCTTTGCATTATTAATTGCCATGACCGTAAAAGTTTAAGCTCCAAAACTGATACTCCTGATATATTCAAAAATGATGCTGGCAAATCCTGTCGCAAAGATGCCTGCAATGCAGATTGTCAGGCCAACACGTGTCGGCAGGTCGCTTTTAAATCTGGTTATCGGATTTTCATTTTTATTTATGAACATCGCCTTCACAACAAGAAGGTAGTAGTAGAGTGAAATTATGGTATTAAGCACAGCTACAAGAACAAGAAAGTAGAATCCTTTCTCAGCAGCCGCAGTAAACAGGAAGAACTTGCCGAAAAATCCTGCCACAGGAGGTATCCCGGCGAGTGAAAATAAGGCAAGAGTCATCGTCAGGCTTAGCCCGGGATTGGTTTGATAAAGACCGTTGTAATCATCTATATTCTCCTTGCCGGTGGCATTGGAAATGGCAGTCACCACTCCGAATGCGCCAAGGTTTGAGAATATGTAAACAATCATATAATAAACCACTGATGTCATTCCAAGCTGGTTGGCTCCGATAATACCCAGCAGTATGTATCCTGCCTGCGATATGGAAGAGAATGCAAGGAAGCGCTTGAGGTTCTGCTGACGAATGGCAAAAAGATTTCCTATGGTCATCGTCAGTATGGAGGTGACTAAAATCGTCTTCTGCCAGGAGATCGTGATAACTGGAAAGACCGAATAAAGGATCAGGATAAGGATGAATAAGGCTGCGCCCTTGGAAATAACAGAAAGATATGATGTTACGTTGATTGGAGCTCCTTCATATACATCTGCGGTCCAGAGATGGAACGGCACGATGGAGATCTTGAATGCCATCCCTGCAAAAAAGAAGATAAATCCCAGGATCTGAAGATTGCCTGCTATAAAAACCTTGGAAAGATCAGAAAAGTACAATGTTCCCGAAGTGCCATATATCATTGACAATCCATAAAGAAGCACTCCCGATGAAAGGGCCGAGATAAGTATCAGCTTTATCCCGGCTTCTGCCGATTTGTTTTTGTATCGCTCGAAAGCGGCAAGTGCAGCTATTGGAATAGTGGCAAGCTCAAGTCCAAGGTAAAACATAAGGAAATGACCAGCCGAGATCATAAAATACATGCCGGCGAGGGTTGAAAAAATAAGAATGAAATATTCGCTTACACGTTCTGAATTTTCAGGTTTTCTGAGCCATGTGAAGGATTGAATCAGAACGATCAATACTCCGATATTCAATATGTTCTTCATCAATGTTGTCAGAGGGGAGGCTATATACATGCCTCCGAAGAGAATCCCCTCTTCCGAAGGGATCATTCCTGCTGCAGTAACCACTGAAAACAAAATTACTGCGAAAAGGCTTATCGAATTCCTTCCTGCAGGATTCCGGAATATTTCAGCAGCCAGAATTGTTATCGCCACAAGTACAAGCAGCAACTCCTGACGCATTAATAATAAATCTTGTAAATTCATATACCTATTTACTCTTTATCCAAAATCAAAATAAACTGATTGACAAAATCTTGTCAATTATCGGCTGCATACTTGCTCCGATCATGGAAGAAAGCCAGAAAGGCGCTAATCCAATCGCTGCAACAGGCAAAATCAGTGCAATGGTAGATGTCTTTTCATACCACTTTGCATCGCTGAAATTCTCATATTGCGTATTCTTCAAAGGACCAAGCAGGAGAATTGCAATGACTCTCAAAATGTAAACTGCCGTGATCACCATTGAGGTAATTGCAACTATCGTCAGGATCCTGTGAAATAAATCCGGATGCTGGAATGCACCCACAAATATTGTCATCTCTGCCACAAAACCGCTTAATCCGGGAAGTCCCAATGAGGCAAGGCCTGCAATCACGTAACAGACCGAAAGGAATGGGATCACCTTCATGAGTCCGCCCATCTCGCTGATTATCCTCGTATGTGTACGGCCGTATATCATCCCTATAAGGGCGAAGAAAAGCGCAGTCATCAACCCGTGCGATATCATCTGGATCACTGCACCGTTCATTGCGGTCTTGTTCATCATAAGTATTGCAAAGAGTACGAGTCCGCAATGACTGACTGAAGAATATGCATTGATGTACTTAAGATCCTTCTGGACAATGGCCCCAAAAGCTCCGTAAATAACACTTATTGTGGTAAGAATCAGGAATATCCATGATAATTCCTTCGCTGCTTCAGGCATAAGATAAATAGCCACCCTGAAGGCACCGTACCCTCCCAGCTTCATCAGCACTCCGGCATGAAGCATCGATACTGCCGTTGGCGCAGATGAGTGACCATCAGGCGACCAGGTATGAAACGGGAAAAGAGCGCCAAGAACACCAAATCCGACAAATGTAAGCGGGAAGAAAATCCTCTGGGCATTCATCGGTATCATATATTGCTTGATCTCCAGCATGTTGAATGTCCTCTGAATGCCATCAGGAGCAGAGTTCATGTATATGCCAATAATGCCAACAAGAAGAAGCGCCGATGCGCCCATCAGCATGAGGGTAAGCTTCATTGCCGAGTATTCCTTGGGTCCGCTTCCCCAGATGCCTATAAGCAGATACATTGGAATCACTGCAAGTTCGTAGAACAGAAAAAGGGTAAAAAGATCGATGGAGATGAAGAAACCGAAAACCCCTGTGGCCAGAAGGATAAGTGATACGAAGAATTCCTTTCTCAGGAATTCAACCTCCCACGATGCAAAAATCCCTGCAAAAACTACTATGGAGGTAAGTCCGATCATGGCTACAGAGATCCCGTCAACGCCGACTGCATAATGAATGTTCAGGCTCGTGAACCATACAACATCTTTAATAAAGAGCATTTCATCGGTATTGCCTCCCTTGCGCTCTGAAACATAAAGAAAAATAAGTATGGCCGACAATATCAGCTGAATACCCATACCGAGGGCCGCCACAATTTTCACACTCCTCATATCCCTTACCAGGATGATGCCGGTAATTGTCAGCAGTGGTATTATTATAAAAAGACTCAGAATATCCATATCGACATATTATTTCAATTTAGATTATCGCCATAGGTAAACAATAAGTAAAACCAGCAATATGACCCCTGAAATAAATACAAAGGCATACTTCTGAAGCTGTCCTGACTGGAAATTCCTTATCCTGAAGGAAGTTTCCTGCGTAACGGTGGCTATGGCGTTCATTGTGCCGTCGACAATGTGACGGTCAAACCATGCTACAGGTTCTGATATGTACCTGAATATTATCTTCTTTGTGACAAAAAGATAGATTTCATCCATATAGAATTTGTTATATGCCCATTTATAGCCATAGCCTGAAAGCAGATGCCACCTTGTCGGGAAGACTGGTGCTCCTGCTGTACATGACCCAGGCGATTGAGATGCCTATAAGGCCGATAAGCACTGATGGGATCGCAACACTCCATTCTATATGTGATTCAAATGGCAGGCCATCGCTTGTGACAAGCCTGCTGAAAGGGATGAAGCCTGCAAGCGCAGATCCGATTGCAAGAACAATAAGCGGAACCGTCATCGTCAAAGGAGCTTCATGCGGTGTATGGTGATA
The DNA here is from genome assembly GCA_963772715.1 of uncultured Bacteroidota bacterium. Taxonomy (GTDB): domain Bacteria; phylum Bacteroidota; class Bacteroidia; order Bacteroidales; family VadinHA17; genus LD21. The sequence continues at coordinate 358,778 of CAVYYM010000029.1, read as the reverse complement.
ATGTGTCTCTTTTCCCCAGAAAATACTGAAATAGAGTCTGAACATGTAAAATGCTGTAAGTCCGGCGACTGCATACTCAATTGCAAAAAGGAATTTGCTGTTATCGAATGCCGCCGTCAGAATTTCATCCTTGCTGAAGAAGCCCGCAAGAGGAGGTACCCCGGCAATCGTAAGACAAGCTATCAGGAAGGTCAGATGAGTTATCGGAAGGTGCTTTCGCAAGCCGCCCATATCTGTCATGAGTTACTGTGAACTGCATGTATGATAGCACCGGCACCAAGGAACAACAGCGCCTTGAACATGGCATGAGTGAAGAGATGGAACATCGAAGCCATGAAACCAAGACCTTCATGACCGCCATAGCCTGAAACACCCAGAGCCAGCATCATATAGCCTATCTGCGACATGGTGGAGTAGGCCAGGACCCGTTTAATGTCAGTCTGCGTGCAGGCAATCACCGCCGCAAAGAGTGAAGAAAATGCGCCAACGTAGGCAACTATTTTAAGAGCTTCCGGAGCTGCCATTGCATATACGGGAAACAGCCTGGCTACAAGATAAACACCGGCAACAACCATTGTGGCTGCATGGATAAGGGCAGAGACGGGCGTGGGACCTTCCATGGCATCGGGAAGCCAGATATGGAACGGGAACATTGCCGACTTTCCGACACCTCCCATATAGACAAAGATCATGGACCAGGTAATCACTGAAAGACCCATGAAGGTGGCTCCGCCTTTCTGAACGATCGCAGGTCCTGCCGGATCCGTAAGCGAAATAAAGTCAAAGGTTTTGGTGTAAAATGATAATATCAGAATGCCGATAAGGAATCCCATATCGGCGAAGCGTGTCACAATGAATGCTTTTTTCGATGCTGCCACCGCAGAAGGCTTTTGATAATAAAAGCCTATCAGAAGGTAAGATGAGATGCCGACAAGCTCCCAGAAAATGTACATCTGGAATATATTGGTGGCAACAACCAGCCCCAGCATCGAAAATGTAAAAAGCGAAAGAAATGCAAAGAAGCGCTCGAAGCCTCTTTCCCCTTTCATATAACCAAGGCTGTAAATGTGAACCATGAAAGAGACAGTGCTGACAACTATCAGCATCATGACGGATATCGGATCGAGCAAAACTCCGATATCTATATGCAGATTGTCATTGAATCGCAGCCATGTGGCGCTAAAGGCAAGCACCGGTTTGAATCCTTCGCCATTCTCATGTGCACCAAAGAAATAGCTATATGCAATGATACAGGAAAGTATAAACACCAATGCCAGTCCTGCCGTTCCGAGCAAACCCGAAAGCCTGGGTTTGAGCTTATGTCCGCCAAGCCCCAGGATCAGGAACATCACAAAGGGTATCACCAGCAGCAAAATCGAATATGAGAAGTTTATCATATATGGTCTCTCCTGTAGATTTGGGTCAGTGTTTCATTTCGTCCACGTCCTCGACATTTATTGTCGTGAATCGCCTGTATATATTGATTATTATTGCAATAGCCACCGCAGCCTCCGCCGCTGCAACGGCAATGATGAAAAGGCTGAAAAACATCCCGTCAAGCTTATGCGGGAACAGATACCGGTTGAATGCCATAAAGTTGATATTCACTGAGTTAAGTATCAGCTCGGTGGACATAAGGATGGTGATCAGGTTTCTGCGCGTCAGGAAGCCATAGACTCCTGTAAAGAACATAATCGTCGCCAGCACAAGAAAATATTGTAAAGGTATTCCTGCATTCATCTGATTACTGTTTTAAGGTTTGAGATTCTGATTTGGAGGGCCCCCCTTTTTTTGCAATTACTATTGCTGCAACCATTGCTGCTATAAGAAGGATTGAGATAACCTCAAACGGAAGGGCATATCCCTCAACTCCGATTCCAAGGAGACTTTTCCCAATGAGATTCATGTTAACCTCGACTTCGGCCTGGTTTGAAGCCGCAAAACGGAAATCCAGAATTGTAACAATTGTTACAATAGCGCCGGCAATTACAGCCAGCGCTGAAAACAAGGATTTCTTCAACTCCGCAGGCTCGAATTTCTGGCTGATATGGCTGGTCAAAAGTATCGAGAATATTATAAGGACAACAATTCCTCCTGCATAGAGTGTCAGCTGTACAGCTGCAAGAAACTGATAATTCAGCATGAAATAAAGACCCGAGGTCGATATTAGCACAAACAGCAGGAAGACAGCCGCCCTAAGTATCTTTCGGGTGGTTACTGTCAGGATAGAAAAAACTACTATCATGACTGAGAATAATAAGAACATGATCTGGTTTCCTGTCATCACTCGACTCCTTTCATTAATTTAGATCCGGGCTTATTCAGTACCTTAATCAATAAGGCTCTGTTGAAGACGGCATGCTCAAACTGTTGTGAGAATGCAAGTGCATTTGACGGACATGTTTTAACGCATAGAGCACAGAAAGTGCACATGCCGAGACGATAAATATGCTTATCGATAGCCCTCTTTTTCTTGCCATCTTCGGTGACTATGGTTTTCGGAATAATTTCTATGGACCCGTTGGGGCAATTGATTTCGCAAATGCCACAGCCTGTGCATTTATGCTCATTATTTTCATTATGCGGCATCACGACTTCACCCTTGAACCTTTCGAACATCACAAGATCCTTCCTGTTCTCCGGATATTTCTGGGTGACAATCTTCCCGGGACTGAAAAAGTAGCGGTTGGTCACTCTCATTCCTTTCAGGAGCGACCTGATGCCGTCTGTTATTTCTTTAAAATATTGAACTACACTATTCATAAAGACATATTTTTTTCGGTTTCCACGATCAGAAATGCCATCCCATGAGAACCAGAAAAGCCATAATCAGTACATTGACAAGGTTTATCGGAAGCAGGTATTTCCATTCGAGCGTAAGAAGCTGGTCTATCCTGAGTCGGGGAAATGTCCATTTGAACAACATTATAAGATATATCACGAAGAATGTTTTCCCAAGGTACCAGATGAATGGAGGAATTATATCCATTATATTATTGAACCCTTCCCAGCTTCCAATATGAAATGGCATCCATCCTCCGAGGAACATAGTTGAAGCAATGGAGGCAACTATGAACATGTTTATGAATTCGGCAAGATAGAAGAAGGCAAATTTCATTCCCGAGTACTCGGTGTGATAACCTGCCGTAAGTTCTGATTCCGCTTCAGCAAGGTCAAATGGTCCGCGGTTAGTTTCGGCTGTTCCGGATATGATGTATATTACAAAAGCTATGAAAGCCGGAATATGCCCTTTGAATATGAACCATCCGGTTCTCTGAGCTTCAACTATATCTGAAAGCTGCATTGATCCCGCAAGTATGACCATTGTAATGAGCGCAAGCCCCAGGGACAATTCGTAACTTACGATCATGGCACCACTTCGCATGGCTCCGATGAGTGAATACTTGCTGTTGCTTGACCATCCGGCCAGCAGAACTCCTATCACACTCATCGATGAAACTGCAATCACGTAAAATATACCGATGTTGAAATCAATCGCATGCAAACCCAAAGAAAACGGGATAGCCGCCAGTACCATAAAGTTCACTATTATAACAATGTATGGTGCCAGGTTAAACAGGAAGCCGTCTGCATTCTTGATGGGAATGAGCTCCTTGAAAAGGAGTTTAACCAGGTCCGCTACTGTCTGAAATATCCCGTATGGTCCGATTCTGTTTGGCCCAAGCCTGTTCTGGATGAATGCGCATACTTTTCTCTCCCAATACACCAGGAAAAGGCCGACAGCTGCATAGAAGAGAAGGAAAAGAACGCCTACTATCAACATCTCAACCGTTACAGCCCAGAATGATGACATCGAACTCCTGAGTCCTTCGTCTATTGACCTGGTGAGTGATGTAAAATCATAAAAGACTCTCCACCAGGGCTCCGAAGCCATTAATATATTCTGAACAGCCATTCGCATATATTACTTCAATTACCAATCATTTTTTAACTCTTCTACACTCTCCTAGGCACTCTAGGCACTCTAGGCACTCCAAACTTTTATCTGTCAATATCCGGAATAACAAAATCGAGAGACCCGGATATTGCTATAAGATCTGCAATTTTGAAATCCTTTGAGATATGATTAAGGACTCCCAGATTGACGAAGTTTGGCGTCCTGAATTTCACTCTGTACGGATTCTTGTTTCCGTCGCTTACTATGTATACATCAAGCTCTCCGCGCGCAGTTTCAACTCTCTGGAAATATTCTCCCTCAGGCAATTTGATGACAGGTTTCATCTTTACGGCGTAGGGGCCCTCGGGAATATTATCAATGAGCTGATCGATAATATTCATCGACTCTTTCATTTCCTCGATCCTTGCAATGTACCTGTGATATGTATCTCCCTCTGTAAACAGAACCTCATTGAATTTTACCCTGTCGTATGCACTGTAGGGTTCATGTTTCCTGACATCGCATGAAAATCCTGATGCCCTGCCTGAAGGCCCTGTAATACCATAGGAAACAGCATCTTCAAGCGAAAGCTTCCCTATTCCAATGCTTCTCTCACGGAATATCACATTCCCGGTGAGTATTGCATCGTATTCCCATAGGACTGATCTGAAGTATTTTATGAATTCCTTTACCCTTTTCTGAAAATTTGGATGGATATCATACATCAATCCTCCCGGACAGCTGTAGCTGACGATCATTCTGCCTCCGGTTGTTTCTTCAAAAATATCAAGCACTTTCTCCCTGTCGCGAAGACCATAAAAGAAGCAAGTCTGTCCTCCCAGATCCATGCCATAGGATGCCCAGAACAGCTGGTGTGACTGGATTCTGGTAAGCTCCGCCATTAATGTTCTGATGACCTTTATCCTTTCCGGGATTTCAATATCGAGGGCTTTTTCGACAGTCAGGCATACCGATTCATTGTTTATGTGTGCAGAGAGATAATCCATCCTGTCGGTAAGGTGTATAATCTGCGGATAGGTGATGCTCTCGCACATTTTTTCGATGCCCCTGTGAATATACCCGACATGTGGTTCCACATTCTTTACAATTTCTCCTTTCAGTGAAACGACCAGCCGCAGCACACCATGCGTCGATGGGTGCTGGGGACCCATGTTAATAATATATTCCTCCTCCTCGCTGATGACCGGATTTATAACCTGTTCTTCCATACCCTACTTAGTGACAATGTTTATATCATCAACATAATCTTTCCTCAGCGGGAATCCCCATGATTTGTCGAGGAAGAGTCTTCTGAGATCAGGATGATTCGTGAACTTGATTCCCAGAAGATCATAAACTTCCCTTTCAAGTAAATCAGCACTCTTCCAGATATCTGTAACAGAATCAAAATGAGGATCCTGCCTGTCAGTAGTTCTGCTTTTCAACAACCAGGTCATGACTATGCTTTGTTGACCTCAGATGATAAACCACACCGAGTTCCTGTCCGTAATCCATTCCTGTTATGCATACAAGGAAATCGAAGCATGCTTCTTCGTTTTCCCTGAGTTTTTGTGCCAGTTCATGAAGCCCTGCAGGTGGTACCGTAGCCTCGGCAAACTGCCTGCCTTCCCTGACCTCGCATTGCTGATCAAGAGACTTTATATATTCTGTGAGTTCCGTTTTATTCATTTCAATTACGGTTATCTATTCTGAAGAGTGCTCGGCATTGCGCTTTCTTCTCGACTTTATGTTTTCGGTTTCAATTTTTCTCTGAAGCTGGAGCATACCATATAATAATGCCTCAGGCCGGGGAGGGCATCCCGGAATATAAACGTCGACAGGTATGACATGCTCAACACCCTTGACTACGCAGTATGAGTTAAGAAAGAATGGTCCTCCGGAGATGGCACATGCGCCCATGGCCACCACATATTTTGGTTCCGACATCTGATCGTACAGACGCTTGAGAACAGGTGCCATCTTGTTAACTATTGTTCCTGCCACGACAATCACATCAGCCTGGCGGGGACTGGCCCTGTAAACTTCCATTCCGAAGCGGGCGAAATCATGACGCGGGGCTCCTGTTGCCATCATCTCAATACCGCAACAGCTGGTTGCAAATGTAAGCGGCCATAAGGAACTCTTTCTTCCCCAGTTAATTATATCATCTATTGTAGTAAGAAGTATGTTCGAGCCGGATCCCCTTAATTTCTCAAGGCTTTCATTATCCTTGAATTCTTCATATTTCATTCCTTTTATTCCCATATCAGAGCATGTTTTTTCCAGGCATAGAGAAGACCCAGACCCAGTATAATGAAGAAAATAAGTATCTCGATAAATGCCATTATGCCGATTTCCTTCATCACTACAGCCCATGGAAAGACAAGAACCGTTTCGACGTCAAAAACAAGGAAAAGAATGGCGAACAGGTAATACCCGACATTGAACTGCAGCCACGTTACCCCCTGCGTCGGCATTCCGCATTCATAGGGTTCAAACTTCTGGGGATTTGTCGATCGGGGAGCGATAATCCATGAGAGTATAAGAACCAGGCCGACAAATATCGCCCCAATAAGAAAAAAGAGGATGAGCCAATCCTGTTTCATTTGTATATTTTTTTGGTTTCAGGCCGCCCAAAAATAGATAATTATTTTTTCTACTGTGAAACGATTAACAGTAAATTAAAGTGATAATTATCACCTGGGAATTATCGTATCGGGATATTCGATATCGACAAGGTGCAATCCTTTCGCGGGAGCAGATTTTCCAGCTTTGCAGCGGTCCTTTGCGAGGATAATTTCTTCAAATTGCTTCGTGCTCATCTTTCCTGCACCTACCTCTGCCATCGTACCTACAAGTGCTCTTACCATGTTTCTCAGGAATCTGTCGGCCTTGATAGTGAAAACAAGCCTGTTATCGGCTTCCTCCCAGACAGCATAGAATATCCTGCAGAGGTTCGTCTTGTTATCTGAATGAAGCCGGCTGAAACTGGTAAAATCATTGTAATTCAGGAGCATTCCGCACACTTCGTTCATTGCATTGATGTCGGTCTTACCGTGAATATACCACGAATTTTCGTCCCAGAAAGGATCTTTGATTTTTGATATATTATAACGGTATGTCCTCGATACGGCGCTGAACCTGGCATGAGCGTCGGGTGCAACCCTTACGATCCTGGAGACGGAGATATCTTTTGGAAGGAAGCGGTTCAGCCTGTAAACCAGGTTCTTCCTGCCTGTGAGGTCAGCTGAATTGCAGTCAAAATGCGCGCAGAATACTTTTGCATGGACACCGGTGTCTGTCCGGCCTGCACCTGTTGTGGAGACCTTTTCATTAAGGATGGTGCTCAGGGCTTCATCAATAACCTTCTGAACAGTTACGGAATTAGGCTGTACCTGCCACCCATGATAAGAGGTGCCCTTAAAGGAAATATATATGAAATATCTGGTTTTCACGAGTATATTTATACATTATACAAATATAGCTATTTGGGGGTATTATAAATTGATAATTAATCAGTCTTAAAACTTTGAAAATCGATCTTAAAATGTAATTTTACCTCTGCCAAAAAAAAGAATTTCTTGTAAAACCTAATAATTACACGATGACAGAACAAAAAAATACACAGGCAGCCGGAATGGCCTTTATGGGCATGATCTTCTTCCTCTTCGGCTTCGTGACCACATTCAACATTACGCTGGCTGATAAATTCAAGGCAGTCTTTGAACTGTCGAACTTTCAGGCACAGCTGGTCAATGGAGCTTTCTTTTTTACATACTTCGTTTTATCTTTTACCGCCGGAGGCATTATTAAAAAGATAGGCTATAAGGCAGGTGTTATTCTCGGATTGGTCCTGGTTGCCGCAGGGAGCTTTCTGTTTTTCCCTGCCGCAAAGGTTCTGTCCTTTCCATTCTTCCTGGTAGCTATCTTCATAATGGCTGGAGGTGTCGTATTCCTGCAGGTCGCCGCCAATCCATACGTTACGGCTCTCGGACCTTCCGAAACAGCTTCCGGAAGACTTAACCTGACACAGGCACTCAACTCCATCGCTACTTATCTTGCCCCGCTCGTGGCAAGTGCATTTGTATTCAAAGCCGCTTCTGATGCTCTTTCACCTGCCGAGGCAGCAAAATCGGTGCCTGCACCATTCCTGATCATTGGTATTACTGTCCTTATAATAGCAGTCGTCATATATTTCCTCAAACTCCCCGAAATTTCCACTCAGGGTGTTGAGAAAAAAAGTGTATGGAAGTACCCGCATGTAGTTCTTGGAGCGGTAGGGATATTTTGCTACGTCGGTGCTGAAGTTGGAACCGCAGCGATGCTGCAGAGGTATTTTCAGGAAGCGCTCGATATGGCAAGATCAGACGCTGCCAAAATGATAGCCCTTTACTGGGGCGGTTCCATGGTCGGAAGGTTCTATGGATCATTCATGCTTTCAAATACATCAAATTCGAAAAAATACCTGTATGCCGGACTCGTTGTTGCACTCGCAGTATTTGTCGGATGGTTTGTAAGACGTGAAATAACCGATGGGCTTATCTTTGCAGGAATTGCTATCGTAAACTACCTTTTAATGCAGCTTGGAAGAGGCAAGGCAGCAAGGTCGCTTGCAGTATTCGGACTTGTTGCGGCACTTCTGCTCGTCGTGGTGATGTCGACGGGAAACGGTATATTATTGTGGCTTGGATTGTCGATAGGATTCTTTAACTCCATCATGTTCCCGAATATTTTTGCACTCGGTGTCGACGGACTCGATAAAGGTGAGCTGAGCATGGCCTCGGGACTCATAAATACCCTTATCGTCGGCGGTGCAGTTGTTCCCGTACTTATGGGCCTTATTGCTGACGGAATGGGAGTGAAATTCTCATTTATCCTTCCGATCATCTGCTACCTGTACATCGTGTTCTTCGCTCTGGTTGGGAGTAAACATAAATAGTTGCATTGACAATAGAGAATATTAAGGATACAATGAGGCTGTCTCATAGCCTGAGACAGCCTCTGTTCATAATTAACCGAATTTGCTATTTTTACATTAAATCGAAAAATAAAAATCCTATGGCAACAACAGAAAAACTGATCGTCAAGATCAATAACGGCGATAACAAAGCTTTCCGTGAACTTTATGGCAATGATCCAGCCGAACTCAGGAGAAACGCAAAAAGGTATACCGCGCTTCTCAAACAGTTTAACAAGGAATTCGGCAAAACAGATGTCGAATTTTTCAGCTCTCCGGGCCGCACGGAAATAGGAGGAAATCACACTGATCACAACTGGGGGAGGGTTCTTGCCGGCGCCGTTAATCTTGATAATGTGGCTGTTGCAGGTAAAAATAATTCAAATGTCATCCGTATCCTGTCAGAAGGTTATCCCAGGTTCGAAGTGGACCTGTCCTCATTGAAACCGGTCAAAAGCGAACTCTTTTCTTCAGCAGCGCTCGTAAGGGGCATTTGTTCGCGCTTTAAGGAACTCAAACATGCAATAGGCGGCTTTGATGCTTGCATCGATGGCGGCGTTCCCAAAGGCTCAGGATTAAGTTCTTCGGCTTCGTTTGAGGTGCTGATAGGTGCTATCCTCAGTCAGCTTTTCAATAAAGGAAAGGTCGATCCTATCCAGAATGCAATTATCGGACAATACTCTGAAAACAACTATTTCGGCAAGCCCTGCGGACTTATGGACCAGACTGCCTGTGCAATGGGCGGACTAATTACGATCGATTTCAAGGATCCATCAAAGCCTGTCGTGAAAAAGGTAAATTTCGATTTTGTCGCTACAGGTTTTTCACTTGTCATCACAGATACAGGAGGCAATCATGCTGATCTTAACGATGAATATGCATCGCTTCCCATCGATATGAAAGCCGTCGCAGCGGAGCTGAAAGCAAAGGTTCTGCGACAGGTAAGCCTCGATCAGGTAATTGAGATCATTCCGAAGATTCGTAAGAAAGTAGGAGACAGGGCTATCCTGCGTGCGATTCATTTCCAGGGCGATAACCAGCGTGTGGTTGATCAGGTAGCAGCCCTCGAAAAGAATAATTTTAAAGCTTTTCTGGGAATGGTAGTTGATTCCGGATTCAGTTCATATATGTACAACCAGAATATTTACCCGGTTAACAATGTGAAGGAGCAGGGTGTCTCGCTTGCACTTGCACTTAGTGAGCTGGTGCTGAAAGGCCAGGGTGCATGGCGTGTTCACGGAGGCGGATTTGCAGGCACCATCCAGGCATTTGTTCCAAAGAAACTCCTTGCCAAATACGTCAGTACCATTGAACATGTTTATGGAAAAGGTGCATGCCGGAAACTGTTCATCAGACATCAGGGAGCCGGTAAAGTGACACTATAATCAGATAAAATCATGAATATTATTCCTGAAGAATCATTTAAAGGTGTTCATAAAGGAAAAACGACCTCCCTTTACACACTTAAGAATAAAAACGGCCTCGTTGCCCAGGTTACAAACTATGGCGCCATTATTGTCAGCATTCATGTTCCTGACCGGGAAGGCAATTTTGAAGATATTGTCCAGGGTTATGATACCATCAGGGAATATATCGATGGCAACGGTCCCTATATGGGGGCGGTATGCGGACGCTGCGCAAACCGGATTGGCAGAGGTAAATTCTCGCTCCTGGGAAAGGATTACACACTTGCGGTGAACAATGGCCCGAACCATCTGCACGGAGGGATAACCGGATTCAGCAAAGTGGTTTGGGATATCGTGAAAAAGACTGATTCATCCGTGAAAATGGAATATGTTTCTCCGGACGGAGAGGAGGGATACCCCGGAAAAGTAAAAGTATCTGTTAATTACACTCTTACAGATGATAATGAGCTGAGGCTCGATTATGATGCGACAACCGACAAACCGACAGTAGTAAATCTGGCCTCGCATTCATATTTCAATCTGGCCGGAGAAGGATCGGGAAGCATCTATGATCAGGAATTGATGATAAACGGTGATTTTTTTACTCCCACCGATGACTCAAATGTTCCTACAGGGGAGATCCGTCCGGTCAAAGGAACACCCATGGATTTCACAATTCCGAGAAAAATTGGAGCAGGAATTGATATGGATGACACACAGATAAAATATGGTGCAGGTTACGATCACAACTGGGTTCTAAAGCACCGCACAGGCACATTGGGACTTGCTGTAGTTGCTCGCGATCCGGATTCCGGACGCATCATGGAAGTATATACGACACAGCCGGGTGTTCAGTTTTATTCTGCCAACTGGATCGACAATGAAAAGGGCAAAGGCGGCAAAAAATACCAGCGAAGGTGGTCCTTCTGCCTCGAAACACAGCATTTCGCCGACGCAGTCAACAAACCACACTTCCCTTCGACAATTCTTAATCCCGGAGAAGAATATAAACACTGCTGCATTTATAAATTTAGAGTAAAATGATAGCGGTATACGGTACACGGTATATGGTCTTTACCTTGCACCTTAAACCTTAAACCTTTTAAATACTAACATAATAATTTATACCATGACTGACAACAAAAACAAATTTCTGTTCCCCCTGATCGTGATGGCTGCCATGTTCTTTCTGCTGGGCTTCATCACAACAATGAACAACTCACTCATAGACTACCTTAAAAGCGCCTTTAACCTGAATGAGGTTGAAAAGCAGCTGCCCAACACGTTTTTTTATGGCGCATACATCCTTTCAATTCCAGTAGGTTATCTTCTGAACAAGATTGGATACAGGTGGGGAGTTCTGAGTTCGCTGGCCCTGATCGCCCTGGGTTTCTTTCTGTGCATTCCCGGAGTAGCCCTTGGTTATTATGGCTTTCTGAGTGCAGTATCTGTATTTGCAATTGGTGTAGTTATACTACAGGTGGCCGCCAATCCTTATGTTAACGCCCTTGGAACTCCTGAAACAGCTGCAAGCCGACTGACTCTTACCAATGCGCTTAACTCCCTGGCAACGGTTATAGCTCCCATATTTGTTTCAATGCTGATAGTCTCAGCAAATACAGGAGGTGCATCTGATCCTAAAGCTGTTCAGGGACCTTTTGCCGGTATCGGAATAGCTACTCTTATCATCGTTGTCGTCATGTTCTTCATGAAGCTTCCGGAGATAAAAGAAGGTGAAGCCTCAGAAGGTGGAGTAGTTAAACAATATAAATCCAGCGCATACAAGTACACACACATGTGGCTCGGTTCACTGGCCATCTTCTTCTACATGGGCGTTGAAATAGGCATCCCGAGCTTTTTTGCTGATTATCAGGACAAACTCGGATTCACCTTTGATGGTGAGATGAGGACAAAACTATTGGCTTATTACTGGGCCGGACTGATGGTTGGCCGTATTGCCGGTATTTTTATCCTGCGTAAATATTCTGCAAGGAAAATACTCAGCTTCAATGCCATCTTCGGTGCAGTGATGCTTTTGCTTTCACTTGTACTCGGCAAGATGGGAATGAGCTGGGTTGCTCTTGTATTGTTCCTTGGAACAGGCCTGATGCATTCGATCATGTGGCCATGCATTTTCAACCTTGCCCTTGAAGACCTGGGTCCTCATTCAAAAGTTGGTTCGGGTGTAATTGCCACTTCAGTGATCGGAGCAGCATTGCTTCCGATAATGATGGGAGGCATTCAGAGAGGTATTGGACTTGTTGTAGCTATCTGCTGCCTGTTCATTTACTACGCATATATTACCTACTTCGCAGTAAAAGGTTCAAAGATCAGATAAATGATTAAACGAGGTTTCGCAAGTGATAATAATGCCGGGGTACATCCCGGCATTATTAATGAACTTGCATTTGTTAATACCGGCCATGTGATTGGCTATGGATCAGATATTTATACGGAGCAGGCTAAACAGCTCTTTAGAGAGCAGCTCGGTCCTGACACCGAAGTATTTTTCGCATTTACAGGAACTGCTGCCAACGTATTGGGAATTACTGCTATAACCCGTTCATGGAATTCTATCATTACTGCTGAAACCGCACACCTTGAGGCTGATGAATGTGGTGCACCGGAAAAATTCACGGGATGCAAAGTCCTGACTGTTGAAACACCTGATGGCAAGATAACCCCGGAACTGATAGCAAAGCATATGCACGGATTCGATTTCGAGCATCATGCTCAGCCAAAGGTGGTTTCCATCACCCAGTCGACTGAGATGGGCACGGTATATAGTGTGGAAGAGATTCGAAGGCTGGCTGACTATGTTCATTCCATGGGCTTGTATCTTCACATGGACGGCGCCAGGATAGCAAATGCGGCTGTCTCGCTGGGGTTGCCTTTCAAGTCATTCACAACTGATGCCGGTGTTGATGTTCTCTCTTTTGGAGGAACCAAGAACGGCATGATGATGGGGGAGGCGGTCTGTTTCCTGAAGCCGGGATTGTCAGCTGATTTTAAGTATATAAGGAAGCAGGGTATGCAGCTGGCCTCGAAAATGAGGTTTATATCAGCTCAGTATATTGCCTATTTCCGGAACGATCTATGGAAGCGATGTGCGTCTCATTCCAATGCCATGGCTGCCATTCTTGCAGGTAAGCTAAAGGGAATAAAGAATGTCAGGATCACGCAGGAAGTTCAGTCGAATGGTGTGTTTGTCATCATCCCCAAAGCAGCTGCTGAAAAGGTTATGAAGCATCTTCTTCTTTTATCCCTGGAATGAATCGACCTCTGAATACAGGCTAATGACAAGCTGGGATACGACGGAGGAGGATATTGAGGAATTTGTGTCCTTACTGACAAAGGAACTGAACTGAGAACCCCCCTGCGGAGGAGATGAGGGATAAATAAACAGAAAAGGGCTCCGGTTTCCGGAGCCCTTTTCATATAATCAATAAAATGAGCTTACTTAAGCGTGAAGGAAATTGGTACCATGTACCATACAGGAACCGGTTTCCCGCCCTGTTTACCTGGCTTAAATGTAGGAAGTGTCGAAACAACTCTCATTGCTTCCTTGTCGAGTTCAGTATCGACACCCTTTAGGATGCTGATCTGACTGACCGTTCCTTTCGCTGTAACACAGAATCTTACGATTACCTTGCCCTGGATGTTGTTTTCCTTGGCAACTTCCGGATAGTTGGTATGCTCGAAGATATACTTCAGAAGTTCAATCTGACCACCCGGAAATTCAGGCATCTCCTCGACAACCACGAATGGTTCGGGTTCAGCTTCTTCTTCCTGGACTTCTTCCTTAACCTCTTCAACTGCTTCGATATACTCTTCGTTGACTACTTCAACTGCTGCCTGGTCAGCTGTTAAAAGCTGAACATTATCTTCGGGTTTTACTGAATCAACGACAACCGGTGGAACATATCTGTTCTGCTGTTGAGCTTCAGCCGGGGGAGGAGGTGGTGGTGGCGGTGCAACCTGTTCAGCCGGCTGATCCAGATTCTCCATGATCATCTCTACCTGTCTTTCCTCGCGAGCTTTTTTACTCTCCATTGCTTTCGCATAGATATGGGGAGTTATTACTGCTGTACCCAAAAGCAGAATCCCTATAAGCACACCAATTAACACATTGCGGTTGTATTTCTTCCGCAACTTGTATGCGCCGTACTCCTTATTCCTTAGCTCGAACACTATGTCGTTTAAGGATGGAGCTTTTTCTTTTTCACGTGCCATTTCGATTTGGGTTTACGTTTTATTTGGTAGAAGCCAGAGTAGTTTTGCCTGTTGCCAGTTCCACCATCTTTTCTTCATACCATGCGATGTCAACAAACATATACCGGCCTATCCCGCAGATATTCATCTCATCGAGTATATCCACGAAGTTGCCGTAAGTAGCTTCCTTAGATGCTTTAATTTGCACAAAAGGACCTGTATCATCATCGGATTTAAGTTTCCTGATTGAACCAGCGATTGAATCCTGAGACAGTACAAGCTCACCTCTCAATACCTTATCCTGGAACTCGGCAATTTTTCTTGCCAGAGTCTTGTTCTTGTCGAGAAGCAGCTGACGTACTCCGGTTGGACTATAATCCAGCTCCTGAAGGGGAGGGAATACATTGTTATTATAATCAGCTGCATCAACAGATCCGGGATACCAGAATATTCTGTCATCGGGACCAAGAAGGATATTAACGTTTCGGCTTTTTGCAACCGTAGGCGTATTCTGTTGTTCAGGATTTTCGATCTTTTCAGGAAGAACGATCTCCATGACTTTAGCTTTTGCGAAGGCAGTGGTAAGCATAAAGAATGTGATCAGCAGACACATAAGGTCGACCATCGGTGTCATGTCGATATGCGGCGGATGCTTCTTCGATTTCCTCTTCCCGCCTTTTGCCTTTTCCTCTTGAATTATTTCTGCCATATCACTGTTGTATTTCTTCTAGATTAATCTTAGTAGCTTCAAGGCTCGTAACCAGCATAAACCTGTTGATCTTCTTGTCCTGCAGATTGTCCAGAACTTTCTTAACTGCAGGGAATGGAGTTTCAGAATCTCCCTTGATGCTTGCATTTATTCCCGGATTAACCTGACGTGCGCAGAGAATCCACATTGCCAGCTGGTTATCGGCTGAGTCAACCGGTATTCCAACCTGGAAGGGATCTCGCTCCTTCATATTTTTTCCTGCAAGGAACTCCTTCATCTTCATGATTGGAACACCCATGGATGATGGAAACTTCTCAAATTCCCTCAATTCTTTTTCGGTAAATTCGATAGTGTATCTCTTTCCCATCTCTTCAAGGATCTTGCGTCTGAATTTATAAAGGGTGTCAGGTCCGTTATCCATATTCATAAACACCTTGCCTTCAGGGGAAATGAGGAAAGTCATGTTGTTGAAATCAGGAGTAGGTTTTTCTGATATTGAGAAAGGCGTAACGACATTGGCCGGCTCGGTTTGTCTCATTGTCGCGGTGAGCATAAGGAATGTAAGAATCACTGCAAATGTATCAACCATCGGCGTCATGTCGATTCTAGGCGACTTTGTTGGTAATTTAATCTTTGGCATTAGTTTTTCCAGTTATAGGTTTAGACCAAAAGATAAATTCACAATTAGGTTGTCTTCAGCGAGGCAGCGAAACTTTGCGTCAGGCTGAATCCTGCTTCATCAATTTTAAAGGTGTACGAATCAATTGATGTTGTGAAAAAGTTGAAAGCGATAATCGAAAGGGTTGAACCTGTGATACCGAATGCTGTATTGACAAGTGCTTCTGATATACCTTCTGCAAGGGCAAGGGCGTCGGGAGCACCTGATTGTGCAAGGGCGCCGAATGCACGGATCATACCAAGCACTGTACCGATAAGACCGATAAGCACTGATATTGATGCGAGTGTCGAGAACATAACCATGTTCTTTGAAAGCATCGGCAGCTCAAGAGCTGTTGCTTCTTCGAATGATTTCTGGATCGAAAGGATCTTCTGGTCTTTTTCAAGTTCCTTGTCTTTCTGAAGGTCGCGGTAACGTATCAGTCCGGCTTTCATGACATTTGCAAGTGAACCTCTCTGCTTGTCGCATGCCTCAAGTGCTTCCTCAATTTTATCCTCATTAAGAAGACCCTGAAGTTTGTGAACAAATGAATTTATCCTGCCTTTTCCTTTTGCTCTTGAAAGAGTGATTGCCCTTTCAATAATGAAAACAATTAGAACAAGAACACAGGTCATAAGAATAGGAACGATCATACCACCTTTGTAAATAATACCCAGGTAGTCTCCCTGAAGTGCAGCTCCTTCCGGATTACCGCCTTCGAAGTGAACCGGATTACCCATGATGTTTTCAAACAATACATAGGATACCACCAATGCTATCAGTATAACACTAGCTGAAAAAATGTTTGACAGCGCATCTTTGAACGAACTTCCTTGTTTACTCATTTTTATCGATTTGTTTAGGTTTAAGATTTTACAATTCGCAAATATATATTATCAATTTTTCTTTTCCAACATTGTATAAAAGAATGTTGTTCTTTTGAACGGTTTAGTTATAAAATCCAATATATAAGACCTTTAAAACTCTTTTCCCCCTATCATGAAATCAAAGATATTCAGATCAGTTTAAGTCCTATTTTTGAAGTACTACATTGTAAATTCTCGACTTTGTTATGGGCACCTCTTTGGTGACATATTCTTTTGCACTGATTACCAGTATTTCAGACGACTGGGAAATTTCGAACTTGTATTCGCCCTTGCCATTGGTGAAGGTTTCAGCGGCAGTGTCTTTTATCTTTACCGAGGCAAAAGCGATTGGTTGGCCAGATGCGTTTTTAACCGTTCCCTTGATCTCGTTCGGGTTAATTCCCTTCTTGACAGATACAATATATTCCTGAACCCACCCGAGATTCTTTTTAGTTAAAGCATTGTTGGGATCGAGTGCAAGGCTTTTTTCATATGCATCGCTTGCTCTTCCAAGGATGGCAAGCTTTCCTTCGAGTGTTTTCTCTTCAGGAGCCAGTTTAGATTCAAGCTGTCCCAGTCCGTTGTATCCCTTTATCTTGTTCTCCTTGCTCTTCGGGTCAAGGTTTATCATCCTGTTATAATATGACCTGGCTGCTGCGTAATTTCCTTTTTCCGAATGATACCATCCAAGATAACCAAAAGCTTCCATCAATTCGCTGCTGTTTCCAACCGAGTCCTTGCTGGCCACTTCAACCACCTTTTCAAATTTCGGCTTTGCCAGACCCATCTTGTAATCAGGATCCATTTTCGAATAAGTGCGGGCATCCCAGATATAAGCATCGAGGTAATCGGGATTCTTCTGGATTACTATCTTGAATATTGAATCCGCAGCCTTCAGGTTATTTCCATTGTTGTACGCCCTGCCTATTTTCATGTAAGCATTGATGTCATTTTTTGCCGGATCGATAAGCTTGGCCCATGTCCTGGCTGCATCGTCATATCTCTTGAATGAGTAATAGCTTGCTGCGACTTCATTTTTAAGAGTGGCGTCCTGTGGTTTCAGTTCAATTACTTTTGCATATTCCTGAAATCCTCTCTCAACCTCTTTCTGCGAAGCGGCAACATCGGCTTTCATTTTTTCATATTTTGCAGTAAGCTCGTCAAGTGCAGGCTTTAGCTTTGTCTTTTCGGCAGCAGGAGCAGAATTATATCTCGATTTGCTTCTCTGAACCTGCTGGTTAAGATTTTCAAGCTCATCAACCATTTTGGGAAGATCCTGATTCTTCTTCATTATGATCCTTGCGGTATAATGATGGTCTTTCAAAGTTATTCTGTCCTCCGAGACCGTTTCAAAAAGCTTGTCCATGTACATAAGGGCTTTGGTGTAATCCGGATTCTTCTTGTCGGTATAGGAATAACCTGCAAGACGGTTCATGTAAGCTCTGGAATCATCAACAGCAAGTATCTCTTCCACATTCTTGATAACTTCGTCATAGTCGCCTGCATAGAAGAGGGAGTTTACATATCTCGTCTTTGCAGGTATGTTGCCTGCGGAAAGCTCCAGGTATTTTGCAAAGTTTGCCTTTGATTGGTCATACCTGTTCGACATATAGTAAACCTGACCCAGTTCACGATAAGCAGGAGCATAGTTGGGATCCAGGGAAATTGCCTCCTCCAGCTTCTCCCTTGCAGCATTAAGGCTTTTTCCCCTGGTATAGATATTGCCGATCTTCATACAGGCTGTCGGTGACTTGGGATCAAGATACTGAGCGAAGTTGTACTGCTTTATTGAATTTGTGCCATCATTTCCTAATATATATATGTCGCCGAGGATGAGATAAATCTCCGGATTCTTCGAATCGAATCTTTAATGCCTGCCTTATAAGGGGGAGAGCAGCAGCAGTATCGACTGCACGATCATCAATATATGATTCGGCTATCTTTGCAAGCGCAAAAGCATAATCCTTGGCCGGAGGCACGATCTTCTTGAGGTTTTTATAGGGAAGTAGAAAACTTTTAGCCTTTGCTCTCATCGCAGTTGCGGTTGCGTAATCCCCTAGATAAGTGGCTACTTTTGCCAGCCCCACATAATTAAGTGGATCATTTGCATTTGCAGTAACTCCCTTCTGGAAAATTTCCTTTGCTGCTTTAGTGTAAATGGCAAGAGAGTTGGAAATGGTATCAGAATAGTAATCAAGGAGCTTGTTCTCACCCATGATAGAAATAGTATTTACTGTTTGCGGGCTCCTTCTGTATCAGCTGGTTTAACATTGCTTCAGCTTTGTCATACTGCTCACTCTTCGTCAGAAGCAGTGCGGAAGCAAGGTCCTGCGCAAATAAATTTCCTGTCAAAAGCCCTGCAGCCGCTGCAGTCAGAACTAAACCCTTTTTGAATAATGAACGTTTCATAGCTAAACTTTTATTTTGTTGTCAATATTACTAAATTTTACTGTTCGTCCTTCCTTTTTACTTTGTTCTTTTATCTTTTGTCTTTTGTCTTTTGTCTTTGATCTTATTCCGTCTTCATCTGAACTATCCTTATCGGCATCGTGGCGGGAACAAGCCCCGACTTCAGCACGATCGTCTGTCCCTGGTCCGCTGTCGCCCACTGAATGAAACCTGATCCGAGCCCCTTGAAGGTTTCTCTGGAGATCAGATAAACCTCCCTTGTAAAGGGATACTCTTTAGTATAAATGAATCCCGGGTCGGGACGGTAATACGATCCGTCATCAGAAAGCTGCTGGGAAACTCCAACTCTGTTTATCTTATTAAGAAGACTTTTGCTCCTGGCATCATCTTTATCGCTTATCCAGTTGACACTTATAATGCCGATGGCTTCAGGATTCCTTGCAACGTAATCCACAACTTCTTCGTTGCTGTTCAATGCATAGAAATTGTAAGGCAGACCGGTCTTTATTTCAAAAAGCTCCTTGAAGTATCTTATATTTCCCGACTTGGTATTATCGAAAACTACTTTTATCTCACCGAGCCTTGATCTCGGATTGACTTCTTTCCATAGTGTTATCTGCCCAAGGAATATATCCTTCACGGTTTTGTACATTAAAATGGTATCCCTGTTCGCCTTGTTGGTAATGAGAGCGAGGGCATCATAGGCGAAAGTTGTAGTACGGGCAATAACCAGCGTGTCCCTCAGAAATTGAATCTGGTCCTCGGTCAGCTTCTTGCTGGTAACGATTACTTTTACAGAGTCATTCATGAAATCATTGATGACATCCACTTCAGGCTTATAGGAAGCTCTGACCTTTGCGTTATTGTAAAGCACGGTGAAGGTAGAAATCTCAGCATCAATCAGAGGCTTGTAGGATTCATCAGAGATGATCCTGATGTTTCCCCTGGTAGGTGATTCATCAGGTAACCTGGGATTGCTTTTGCAGGATACAAAAAAGACCAGCGATGCAATTAACATTAATTGCAAACCTGACCTCAGCGTGCGATTATATCTCCTGATCACTTTGCCTGTGAAATCAGAATTAGTATTGTGGAGCGCAATTATAATCAATTTTCCCGTATTTATAACTAGATTCATAGTTTATATTGTTAATTGTTTGACACTTTTTCAGTTTTTGTACTGCAAAGTGCATGCCAAGACATATTGTTGCCTCCGGATGGTCATAAAAACCGGCAGTCTGATGGATGGATTCAATCCTCATCATTATCACTTGTGAAAAAAGCCTCCCGTATCTGCTTATATGAAACAAAGATCCTGTATACGCCGAAGAAAAGGAAAGTTGATCCCATTATCATGCGTATAGCCTTATCAATCACGAACATCCGGTCAGCATAAAACAGCATGAATACCCCAATGCCGATGTAAAATACGACCATGAAGATTCCGAACATGGCGTGGAATTGCTGCATAATCTTGTTTCCGTTCATGGCTTGACAGGTTTGATGGCAAATAAAATAAAATTCAACATAATTTCAAAGGTTATGAAGGTACTTATTGACCAGTGAATGAAATATCCCCGTCAAGGCTATGCTATCAGAAGGGAACCGTCTCCGAAGCTCAGAAACCTGAATCCGTTAGTTAAGGCATAATCGTAGATCTGCTTCCAGTCTTTGCCGGCATATGCAGCTATGAGAAGCAGAAGAGTGCTTCCCGGTTGATGGAAATTGGTGATAATTCCGTTAATGACCCTGAACCTGTATCCGGGCACGATCATCATCGTTGTTGAGCCATGCAATAAACCGGTGCCTTTCCTTTTCATCAGGTTCAGCAATGCCTGCATAGATTCCTGAAGGGTGACATCGCCTGACTTAATATATGGATGCCATTGACCTATCGTCAGATCATCATTTTCTTCCGGATCGCTGATCAGTCCGGCGCCAAGCCAGTAAAGACTCTCCAGGGTTCTGACGCTGGTTGTTCCCACTGCTATTATTCTTCCCTGGTGTATCAGGAGTTCTTTGATCAGTTCCCTTGTAACGAAGAAATGCTCGCAGTGCATTTCATGTTTTGAAATATCATTAGTCTTTACAGGTTTGAATGTGCCTGCCCCTATATGAAGTGTCAGCTCGGCGCTTTTTATGTCCTTTTTCATAATGGCCGAAATAACTTCCTGCGTGAAATGCAGTCCGGCAGTCGGTGCAGCAACAGATCCCCTGATTCTGGAATATACCGTCTGATAACGGATATTATCCTCGCTCTCATCCTCCCTTTTAACGTAAGGCGGGAGAGGGATGTGTCCTGCTGCTTCCATAACTTCGCTGAAGGACATCCCCGCATTGTCCCAGGAAAACCTGATTCGCCACGCATCTCCTTCCGGGCTGACCTTCTCTGCTTTCAATTCATGCTCTTTGCCTTTAAAAAAGAATTTTAACGCAATTGTCCCGCCCTTCCATTTTTTAAGGTTTCCAATTATGCATTTCCATTCCACCGGATTTACTGAACCGAATGATTTTTCATAATCGGACGGAAGGAGTGGCTCCAGGCAGAATATTTCGATGGCGGCCCCTGTTTCTTTCCAGAATAAAAGCCTTGCCCTGATCACCCTGGTATTATTGAATACCACCAGTGAATCTGAGTTAAGATAACCGTCGATGTTCCTGAATATGTCGTGTGAGATCTTACCTTTATTATATAGGAGCAGTTTTGAACCGTCCCTTTCCTTCACAGGATATTGCGCTATTCTCTCCGGCGGAAGTTCATAAAAATAGTCTTCAATATTTATCTTGGGTAATCCTTTTTTCATATACTTTCAAACGTTTCATTGAATAGCGAACATTCCTGCAAAAGTAACCAATTTTAAATTCAGCTCATTTTTGCTTAATTTTGCAACACAGTCAGCCGTTCCATCGCCCCGCGGTATCGGGGAAGGAAAGTCCGGGCAATGCAGAGCACCATGCTTCTTAACGGGAAGATATCTGCGAGGGTATGGTAGTGTAACAGAAAATAACCGCCCTGGCCGAAACGTCAGGGTAAGGGTGAAAAGGCGAGGTAAGAGCTCACCGGTTCCTGCGGCAACGCAGGAAGCCGTACACCCGATGGATTGAAAGACCATGTATACCGGCGCTAAGGGCTGCTCGTCCGATGCCGGGGGGTAGGTCGTATGATCCCGTCAGCAATGACGGGACAAGATAAATGATGGAACCCGACAGAACCCGGCTTACAGGCTGGCTGCAAAATATAAAAGGGACGCACAATCGCGTCCCTTTTATTTGTTGGACCTTAACCGCCCTTCCCAGGGGCTGGGGGCTGGGGGAAGGGTCATTATTATTTCTTCAGTTGAAATATGCTGTCATCCATTGGAACATCAATTTCCACTTTGGTAAATGTCGTTGTAAACTCCTGTCCCATCATAGACATGGTAGTTTTCATCGGTATGAACAATCCATTGACATCCTTATAATCTGAGGGATATGAATCCATAACCATTGTCTGACCTTCTGCTGACATGTTCACAGATTGCTTTGTAAGCAGGTATGATGATTTGTCAATAAACAAGTTCACCACCGTGCCGCCATCCAATGTTGCATTGATCTTATATGCAGGACTGCCGTTAACTGACTCCTCGCCACCAAGGGCAAGCTGTCCGTTCTTTAAATAATTTTCCAGATAATTCTGGAACATATTGTTTCTCTGTATGTTTTTCAGCTGATCGGCAGTCATCTCGACAGGTTCCGTTGAACCCATCATCGGATTGATTGTATAGCCTTTTACACCATCAAATGCCGAAACCATTTCCTGACCATTGAAGTTGGAAACAGACTTGACCTTATCAGGATTCTTCATCCACATCTCCATCGGAACATCCATGCCCATCACCGACATATTTCCAGTGATCTTGATGGTCTTAAGTGTGCCGACCTTGTCGAGCTTGTTGGCTGCAGAATACTTCTTCACTATTTCCTCAAGCGATTGAGCGCTGACTACTGCAACAGCCAGAAGACATGTCAGCATTAAAAATAACTTTTTCATAAAAATTTTAATTAAGGTTTAATTGTCAAATGAATTTATCGTTTTTCTTATTGCAACGAGCTTGTGTAAAAGGTTGTCCATCCCTGCGAGGTTCAGCATATTCGCTCCATCCGATTTTGCATTTGCAGGATCGGGATGCGTTTCAATGAAAATTCCGTCGGCACCTACGCTGATTGCGGCCTTGCCAATAGTCTCGATCATTTCCGGATTGCCTCCCGAAACTCCGGCCTCCTGGTTCGGCTGCTGAAGTGAATGGGTTATATCCATAATTACCGGCACTTCAGCTTTCTGCATCAGGGGTATGTTCCTGAAATCAACTACGATATCCTGGTAGCCGAACATATTGCCCCGGTCAGTCACCATTATTCTGTCATTGCCTGAATCCCTCACTTTTTCCACTGCAAACCTCATCGAAGATCCCGACAGGAACTGCCCTTTTTTTATGTTGATCCATTTGCCTGTTTTTGCGGCAGCGACAAGCAGGTCCGTCTGACGGCAAAGGAACGCTGGTATCTGAAGTATATCTACATATTGTGCAGCCAGGTTTGCTTCAAAGGGATTATGGATATCGGTAATGACGGGTATCGAAAATTTCTCCCTCACGCCTGCAAGTATCTTCAGCGCTTTTTCATCGCCTATCCCCGAGAACGAATCTATTTTTGACCTGTTAGCTTTTCTGTAAGATGCCTTGAAAACGAAGGGGAGATGATATTTTTCTGATAGCTCTGAAAGGTGCTCTGCAATCTTCAGGACAATCTTCTCATCCTCCACGACACATGGTCCTGCAATCAGAAGAAAATTATCAGTCTCTCCGTATTTTATACCGGGGATTTCTTTCAGGCTTCTATTCATTCAAGCGTAAAGGTAACAAAATATTCTCCTTAATTTCAAATACCGTACCAATTTCCCTTTTTCTCCCTCCCTAAGATAATGAATTACATGCTCAATGATTGCACCCTTCTAGCCGAAGTTGATAGTTCGATTACTGCAACTTATAGTAATCATAGATATCTTTCCACAGATCTTTTAGTCTCTTTCTTATTTCCTCCTCTTTTGGAGTATTTCCCGGATCGTAAAACTGAGTTCCTCTGATCTCTTCCGGCAGATAATTGTCTTTCACGAAGTTGCCCTCGAAATCGTGAGCATATTTGTAATCCCTTGTGGTATCCGAGATCCTTCATGAGTTTTGTTGGCGCATTTCTCAGGTGAAGCGGAACAGGCAGGTCTCCGTGCTCCCTTAATGCTTCTGTTGCATTTTCAATTGCCATATAAGATGCATTGCTCTTCGGCGATGTCGCCAGGTAAACAGCTGCCTCGGAAAGAATTATCCTGCACTCGGGCCATCCGATCACATTTACTGCCTCAAAGCATGTTTGCGCCATCAGGATCGCATTTGGATTCGCCAGGCCTATATCCTCAGCAGCAAGTATCACCATTCGTCTTGCTATGAATTTTGGATCCTCGCCGCCTGCAACCATTCTTGCAAGCCAGTAAACAGCTGCATTCGGATCACTGCCCCTGAGCGATTTTATGAATGCTGAAATGATGTCATAATGCTGCTCTCCGTTCTTGTCGTACATTGCGAGGTTCTTCTGCACTATTGTTAGAACCTTCTCATTGGTAATTATTATTTTTTCACCACCGGCTCTGTCTGCTTCTGAAGAAACAACCAGTTCAATTGCATTGTACAGCTTCCTCGCATCGCCTCCGGAGATGCGAATAAGAGCTTCATGTTCCTTAATTTCGATGTTGTAGGTTGCCAGGTAAGTGTCTTTTTTCAGTGCCCTGTTCATCAATTCCAGAAGCTGCTCCTCGCTAAGTGGATTCATTGTGTATACCTGGCAGCGGGAGAGGAGCGGAGAAATAACTTCAAATGAAGGATTTTCCGTCGTTGCGCCGATAAGAGTGATTATTCCCTGCTCCACGGCGCTCAGCAGCGAATCCTGCTGGGATTTGTTGAAACGGTGAATCTCGTCGATGAATAAAACAGGATTGGGCTGATTGAAGAACTGTTGCTTCTTTGCCTTTTCAATTGTTTCTCTCACATCCTTCACGCCTGAATGAACGGCACTCAGATGAAAAAAGGGGCGCTTCAGGGTGTTGGAGATGATCCACGCAAGCGTTGTTTTCCCGACACCGGGAGGACCCCATAGAATGAATGACGGAATATTCCCCGATTCTATAACTTTTCGAAGTACCGCACCCTTACCGACAAGATGCTCCTGTCCGCAGAACTCATCGAGGCTTTTAGGCCTCAGCCTGTCCGCAAGCGGTTGATTTGCCAGCATAAATTCCCGTTTGCGTAAAAGTAATTAAATTTGAGCTTATTAAAAACGAAGTTCTCAATCATGAAAAGAATTACTGTAATCATTTCTCTCGCCTGCATCATTGCAGCATGTAATCCGGGAACAAAGACTGATAGTGCACAATATATAGAAGGCAAGCATATTACGGCTGATAATGGCATGGTGGTCTCTGCGCATTTCCAGGGCTCGCAGGCCGGAGCAATGATTCTTAAGCAGGGGGGGAATGCTGTTGATGCCGCCGTGGCTACCGGCTTTGCACTGGCGGTATGCTTTCCCGCAGCAGGAAACATAGGGGGAGGTGGTTTCATGCTTATACGCACTGCCGGCGGGGAATATGATCTGATCGACTACAGGGAAAAGGCTCCGCTGGAAGCATCAAGGGATATGTATCTTGATAGTGCTGAAAATGTAATTGGCAGGCTGAGCACTGAAACCCATCTCGCCGCTGGAGTTCCGGGATCGGTAGACGGATTGATAAAGGTGCATGAAAAATATGGCAGGCTCAGGTTCAGGGAAATAATTCAGCCTGCCATCGATCTCGCAAGGAACGGCTTCATCCTTACACCCGAACAGGCACAGGGCATGAACTGGAATTCAAAGGTCTTCCTGAGCAGGAATCCTTCAGGATGCGCCTTTATCAAAGAGTCAGGATGGAAGGCCGGTGACACACTCAGACAACCCGAGCTGGCAGAAACCCTTGAAAGGATTCAGCAAACATGGCCGTGCAGGATTTTATTCCGGCAAAACGGCAGAGCTTATTGTAAAAGAAATGAAAAGAGGCGGCGGGATTATTTCAGCCGACGATCTCGGGCAGTACAGCTCGGAGTTCAGGAAACCATTGTCCTCCATATACAGGAATTACAGGATTGTGACATGCCCGCCTCCGTCTGCAGGCGGAATAATACTGCTTCAGATCCTTGAAATGGTCGAAAGCTTTCCTCTGAATGAATTTGAATTTCATTCCTCTGAAATGGTACACCTTATTACTGAAGCAGAGAGAAGAGCATTTGCCGACAGGGCTGAGTACGCAGGAGATGCTGATTTTGTGAATGTGCCTGTTGCCGGACTCCTTAACAGTGAATACCTGGCTGGCAGAATCTCGGATTTCGATGAAAAGAAAGCTTCGCTCTCTTCAGAAATTGCTGCTGGTCTGCCCCGGAATTATGAAAAGACGGAGACGACGCATTATTCGGTGGTCGACAGGGAAGGCAATGCTGTATCCGCAACTACCACTCTCAATGGTGGTTATGGCAGCAGCATTGTTGTCGCCGGCGCCGGATTCCTGCTGAACAATGAGATGGATGATTTTTCTGTCAAACCTGGTTTCCCGAATATGTTCGGGCTTACCGGATCGGACGCAAATGCGATTGAACCCGGCAAGCGGATGCTGAGCTCCATGACTCCGGTTATAATCGAAAAAGACGGAAAACTTCTCCTTGTCGCCGGTTCACCTGGCGGATCGACTATTCCGACAACAGTTTTACAGGTAGTAATAAATGTTGTTGATTACAATATGAATATATGGCAGGCCGTTGATACTGGGAGGTTTCATCATCAATGGCTGCCCGACTTTATCAGTTACGAGAGAAACAGCATCGATTCAACAGAGATGGCTGCCTTGAAACTTATGGGACATGAAATGCGTCAGACAGGGGCTCTTGGCAGGGTGAATGCTGTCGGCATTTTGACAGGATGGCAGGCTTGCAGGTGCAGCCGACAGACGCGGGGATAACTCAGCATGCGGGTACTGAGAGTTTTTATGTTGAATATTTTTTACTAAATTGCTACGATTTTATTTTCATTACAAAAAATTAATTAATACTTTTAACAATTAAAATAGACATATTGAGATAATTTTTAAGGTGTTTATTGTATTTGAATACTTTCAGATATTAATTCAGTTATGAAAAAAGCCCTGCTAATTATTGTTATTATCCTCGCGGTATTACTTGCCCTGCCGGTAATAAATCTCCTCCGCTGGACCTTCGAGGCCAAAAAACCCATAGGCCTGGTTATTGTCGATAAGACAGTTCCTTCCCTTGATCGCGATAAGCACAAGTCTTTTAACTGGATTATGACGAATAACAGATATGTCAAAAAGGAGAAGAACACAAGTTATTCGTACAGGAAAGATTATTTTGGCTTCTATCCCATGAGGCCTCTCAAGGAAAAACAATGGAATAATGTCAGATATAATCTTGAAGAGGCAATCAGGATTCTTCCTGAAAACAATGATGCAGTTTATTTTACCGATACCTATGGAGTTTTCATCGCCGACTGGTTCCCTACATTCAGTCCACCCAGACGAACACGTAAACTCGAGGGCGCATTAAACGGCAATGATAACAATCTAATCCAGGAGATGAAAAACAAGAACAAGCTTGTCATCCTTGAGTATAACACATTCGACTGGCCGACAGGTGAATATGAATCATTCAGACTCCAGGACAGGCTCGGAATCAAATGGTCAGGCTGGACAGGCAAATATTTCGAATCCCTTGATACAGCAAAAAAACGTAATGAGGATTTCCCATTGTGGATGACAGCAATGTACAGGAAACAATATAAGGAACCATGGACTTTTACAAAACCTGGAATTGTGCTTCTTAAAGACAAAGCCATAATCGTATTGGAAGAAGGACCTATGCTTGACAAGGCTCT
Source organism: uncultured Bacteroidota bacterium (assembly GCA_963772715.1). Classification (GTDB taxonomy): domain Bacteria; phylum Bacteroidota; class Bacteroidia; order Bacteroidales; family VadinHA17; genus LD21. The sequence goes on along the minus strand of CAVYYM010000029.1, from coordinate 330,666 downwards.
GCCCGCCATAGTATCCACTCCGGCATATGTCGAAAAATGGGGTCTGGCAGAATCTGTATCTTTCGACCAGTGGTTCGATATCATCGACCCTATGCAAAACACTGTCATTTCCAAATTCAAGCTTGCAAACAACGCCGATAGCCGATACTCTTCTGGCAAAATACGGACTTACAAGCGAATTCCCTGCAGTTATTACAGATTCCGTATCTCAAAGAACATTCTACTTCTCAGGCGATTTCTGCCATACGAATATTCCATACTGGACATCACATTTCAAGAGTGTCGAGAAAATGAAGGGATTACTCTATTCCAAGAAGCCGGATGACCTGCGGAGATTCTTCTGGGTATATTATAAACCACTCATCGAAGGCATATTCGATGATTACTATACATCCCTGGAAAAGAAATAATATAGCAATAAGGTTATGATTTATAAAAGTACAGGCAAGCTTGCCTGTGCTTTTTTTTACTCTTAAATTATTGATCCAATTTCATAAAAAATGAGAGTATCAATTCTTCAACCTGATATCACCTGGGAAAATAAATCTCAGAATTTCCGGAAATATGAACGAATGATATCCCAGCTCGACAATCCAGATATCATCATACTTCCTGAAATGTTCTCCACAGGTTTTACTTCCAGTTCTGAAAGCCTGAGCGAACCTGCACGCGGTGAAACTTTCAACTGGATGATCCATATCGCGGAGAAGAGCTCCTCTGGTATTTGCGGCAGCTATATAGTCAGGGTGGGAGATAACTATTTCAACAGATGGGTTTTTGTCTCCCCGAATAATAGGTCATGGTATTACGATAAGCGGCACCTGTTCAGAATGAATAATGTTGAGAACAATTTCACCGCGGGTGAAAAACGCCTTGTATTCAAATTCAGGGGATTCAGTATCAGCCCTAACATTTGTTACGATCTCAGGTTCCCGGTCTGGAGCAGGAACAGAAATGACTATGACTTGCTTATCAATTCAGCTAACTGGCCCATGGCACGCCGCGATGTCTGGATAACACTTCTGAAAGCCAGGGCAATAGAAAATCTCAGCTTCGTCGCCGGCGCCAACCGCATAGGAACTGACGGTGCGGGTATCAAATATTGCGGCGATTCAATGATAATAGGCCCGAAAGGAGAGGAGCTGGCATCTGCCGGAAAGAATAGTGAATGCTCGGTTACCGCAGTTCTGTCACTTACAGATCTTAAGGATTTCCGTAAAAAATTCCCCGCTCATCTGGATGCAGATAAATTCACAATTCAAGTGTAATCCGTCATTGCGAGGATCCGCAGAATAGCGGAGACGACGCAATCCTTTTCATTTCTTTAATGCCTGATACAATATCTCAACCGGGTGTTTCGCTATCCTTCCCGTACCGTCTTTTATATGATGCCTGCAACTTGTTCCCGGTGCTGCAATAATTGTATTCACACCTGCTTCCCTTATTTCAGGGAACAGGATCATTTCACCGATTTTATTCGAAAGGTCATAATGTTCCTTTTCATAACCGAATGAACCTGCCATGCCGCAGCACCCTGACGGGATTTCCCTTACTGAATGGTTGGGAGGAATTGAAAGAATTTTCATCGTGCAGCCTGATGAGCAGATTGCCTTCTGCTGGCAGTGCGCATGAAGCAAAATGTCAGCCTTAGTGTCTGCGAATACCCCTGCATGTATTCTTCCAGCCTCATATTCGTGTTCTATGAATTCATCTATAAACCAGGCGTTTGCAGCAATCTTCTCAGCTGTTTCCTTCATGTCATCTCCGGCAAGTTCAGGGTATTCGTCCCTGAACCCTAGTATTGCCGATGGTTCTATTCCCACCAGGGGCAATTCCTCACTTATTATCTTCCCGAGAACTTCTATATTCTTCCTGATCACCTTCCTCGCTTTTCTTATCATACCTTTCGAAATGAAAGTCCTTGCACTCTCTGAATGATTGACAGTCCTGATACTGTAGCCAAGAGAAGTAAGGAGTTTGATAGCCGCAATACCGGTTGCGGTGTCATTGAAATTCGTGAATTCGTCTATAAAGAGGCAAATCTTTCCTTTGGGATCTGCTGGATTCAGGGAAGCAAGATTCTTTCTTATCCACTTCCTTAGAGTTACCTTATATAATAATGGTATGGATCTGTTTTCTGCAAAGCCTGTTGCTTTTTTTATCAGCGACGATAATGCCTGGTTGCTTGCAAAGAAATTAAAGATTGATGGAGCAACTGATCCGATTCTGTCAATTGTGGAAATATAAGCTATTAATCTTGTCCTCAATGGAATTCCGTGCTTGTCGTACCAGTGCTGAAGGAATTCCGATTTAAGTTTTGCGATATCGACGCCTGAAGGACATTCAGCTTTGCAGCCCTTGCAGGCTATACAGAGGTCCAGTACATCGTATATCTCCCTGTGGTTCCATGGATTGTTTTCATCAGCGCTGAGAAACTCCCTCAGGATGTTTGCTCTCGCCCTTGTGCACAGCTGCTCATCGCCGGTTGCCATGAAAGTGGGGCACATGGTTCCCCCTATAATATTGGTTTTCCTGCAATCTCCCGAACCGTTGCATCTTTCAGCTGCCCGGATAATTCCATCCGAGGATGAAAAATCATAGATAGTTTCGATATCCGGTGTTTTGATCCCGGGTTCATACCTCAGGTGAGTATTCATCCGGGGTGTGTCCGTTATCTTTCCCGGATTCAGAATATTACCCGGATCCCAGGTCTTCTTTACCTCTTTCAGCAGGTTGTAATTATGCTCCCCGATTATGATGGGTATGAATTCTCCCCTCAGCCTTCCATCTCCATGTTCGCCGCTCATGGATCCCCTGTACTTTTTGACCAGTCTGGCAGTTTCCAATCCTATAGTCCTGAAAAGCTCGACATCTGAAGGATCCTTAAGATTCAGGATAGGCCTGATATGAAGTTCTCCGGTGCCGATGTGAGCATGGTAAACCACTTCCTTGCCATATGATGAAAGCATCTTTTCGAAATCTGCAATGTATTCAGGCATCTGTCTGACATTTATTGCAGTATCCTCGATAAGCGATACTGGCTTGGGATCCCCCTTCATGTTGGTGAGAACTCCCAGGCCTGCCTTGCGGAGGTCCCAGACCCTGGTTATATCTTTACCCGTTACGACAGGGAAGGCATACCCGTATCCTGCTGATTTTAATTCATTTACCATTGCCCTGATCACGGTATCCAGTTCTCCGGAGTCATCCTTTGCAAATTCCACGATCACTATCGATTCAGGTTCACCTTCGAGAAAGAACCTGTTCTTTTTCTGGCTCAGATTGTTTTCAGTCAGCCTGAGGATCCTGTCGTCCATCATCTCAACGGCTGACGGATTATATTTCAGGGCAATAAGATTGGCAAGAAATGCCTCATTCCTCTTTTTCAGGTGTACACATACAAGAGCTTTTTCAGGCGGCGGCAGCTTTACGAGGTTAAGCTTTATTTCTGTTGTTATCGCAAGGGTGCCCTCTGAACCTGCAAGTATGTTGCAGAAGTTGAACTTTCTCTCACCTGAATCCTCAAATACTTCAGAGTCTGCAAGGAGGTCAAGTGCGTAACCGGTATTTCTTCTTGGTATCGACGGATCAGGGTAATCTTCCCTGATCTTTTTCCTGTTGGTCTGATCAGCCAGCATTTCCTTTGTCAGCCGGTAAATCCTTCCTTCGAGGTCATCCTGGCTGCACTTCTTATCGTAAGCTTCCCTGCCGATGTCTTTGAAGACTGCTTCGCTGCCGTCGCTCAGGATAGTCTTCAACTCAATCAAATGATCCCTTGTCGAACCATAAATTATCGAATGTGATCCGCATGCATTGTTGCCGACCATTCCGCCGATATTGCATCTGTTCGATGTGGAAGTTTCAGGACCAAAGAAGAGTCCGTATTTTTTCAGGTGCATGTTCAGTTCGTCCAGCACCACTCCCGGCTCTGCCTTTACCCACATCTCTTCCTTGTTCACCTCGATGATCTTTTTCATATATCTCGAGATGTCGACAATAATACCTGCGCTTACAACCTGTCCTGCCAGCGATGTTCCCGCTGCCCTCATGGTTATGCTGGTTTTCTCCTCCCTTGCAAATGCAATTATCTTCTTAATATCCAGGACGTTCTTTGGCCAGATGACCGCAAGAGGCTCTTCCTTGTATGCCGAGGCATCCGTCGAATAGATTGTTCTGGTTGTCTTGTCATGCCTGAGATCTCCCTCCAGTGTTTCTGCAAGGGCATCGAGACGTGAATAAAAGCGCTCTTTTTCCATAGATTTTAGACCTGCTAATTTAAAAATAAAGAACTTTCACACAATCATGATTTTAATGGTTGTTTAATAGATTTTTTTTTTCGTACATTTAGAAAAAGATCTCGAACTACTTAAACTACTGAATATCAATGGAATTATTGGATAGTATCAAACAGAATGCAAGGAAACATAACAAAAGAATTGTGCTTCCGGAAGGTTATGAGGAAAGAACAATAAAAGCGGCTGATATTGCAATTGCAGAGGGATTGGCTCAGATTATCCTACTCGGTGATCCTGCTGAAATAAAGGCTCATGCAGCAAAGCTGGGACTGACGAATCTTGGAAAAGCCACATTTGTTGATCCTAAGTCGCATGCAAGAAAACAGCATTATATCGATATGATGGTAGAGCTCCGGAAGAGCAAGGGAATGACCACTGAAGAGGCTTCAAAGCTGATCGAGGATCCTCTTTATCTTGGTGTTCTGATGATTAAGAACGGTGATGCCGACGGAGAAGTTTCAGGAGCTGACCATGCAACGGGAGATGTGCTGCAGGCCTGCATTCCACTATGTCAAAACTGCCCCGGGAATTTCAGTTGTTTCAGGAGCTTTTATTATGATACTCCAGGATAAGAGCTTTGGCGAAAATGGAATTCTCATTTTTGCAGATCAGCGCGTTCATCCCTGATCCGACAGACAAGCAACTTGCAGAAATTGCAGTTGCAACAGCTCATACCGCAAGGACGTTCTGCGGATTCGAGCCTAAAGTAGCTCTCCTCAGCTTCTCCACAAAGGGCAGTGCAAAACATGAGCTGGTCGACAAAGTCATAAGCGCAGCCGCTATCGCCAAGCAGATGGCTCCCGACATTATGATCGAAGGCGAACTTCAGGGCGATGCAGCCCTTGTCGAATCTATAGGACAGAAGAAAGCTCCGGGAAGCAAAATTGCAGGTAAGGCCAATGTTCTTATATTCCCTGACCTCAACTGCGGAAACATTGCATATAAGCTCGTTCAGCGCCTTGCTCACGCTGAAGCTATCGGGCCGATTCTTCAGGGAATGGCAGCACCGATAAATGATCTCTCCCGCGGATGCTCAGTGAATGACATTGTCTGCATGATAGCAATTGCAGCTAATCAGGCTGCAGGAGTGAAAAAATAGAAGTATTATAAATACATATTTCAGATAATGATAATTCTGGTTTTAAACTGCGGCAGTTCTTCGATCAAGTACCAGATATTCGACATGTCCGACGGATACGAAATGCTTGCAAAAGGGCTTCTGGAACGCATCGGACTGAATGAAAGCATTCTTACTCATAAACCCACGGGAGGAGAACCCTATAAGCTTATAACCGATATACCCGATCATACTACAGGCATTAATATGGTGATGGATGTGCTTTGCGATCCGGAGCATGGTGTGATAAAGAGCGTCAACGAGATCAAGGCAGTCGGACACAGGGTGGTTAACGGGGGTGAGGCTTACAAGGAAAGTGTGCTCATCGATAATGATGTGAAGAAAACAATCGAGCAATGCATCGAACTGGCTCCGCTGCATAATCCTGCCAACCTGAAAGGTATACTTTCGGTAGAGAAGCTGATCCCGGGGGTTCCTCAGGTTGCAGTCTTTGATACATCTTTCCATCAGACAATGCCTGATTATGCATATATGTACGCAATTCCTTATGAATATTACGATAAATACAAAATAAGAAAATACGGGTACCACGGAACCAGCCACAAGTTTATCGCAGGCAAGGCTGCAAAAATACTGGGCAAAGACATTAAAAACCTTAAGATAATTACTTGCCACCTTGGGAACGGAGCTTCGATAACTGCTGTCAAGAATGGATTATCAGTTGATACATCGATGGGATTTACCCCTACTGACGGATTGATAATGGGAACCCGAACCGGCGAGGTGGATCCCGGGGTCCTGGTATATATAGCTGATAAAGAACATCTTAATGTGACCGGTGTTGCAAATATGATCAATAAGAAGAGCGGCGTATTCGGTATCTCCCAGATATCTTCCGATATGCGCGACCTGGAAACTGCCGCCGAAGCAGGCAATAAAAAAGCGATTTTAGCCCTTAAAATGTATGCTTACAAGGCTAAGAAATTCATAGGTTCATATATTGCCGCCCTGAATGGCGTTGATGTTATTGTGTTCACCGGAGGTATCGGGGAAAATGATTTCAATATGAGGAGAATGATCTGTGCGGATATGGAGGGACTCGGGATCATCTTTGACGACGAGAAGAACAAGGGATCAAGAGGATGTGACATCGTGCTTTCAAAACCTGAATCAAAAGTAACTGTGATGGCAGTTACAACTGACGAGGAATTCGTTATTGCATCCGATACACGTTCGATTGTTGAGCAACAAAGAGTTTAATATAAACCTAAACACTGTATAAATGGTATTAAAGACCCTTTCAGACCTCAAGGCGATTGTTGCAGGAGGTCCAATGAGGAAACTGGTGCTTGCCGCTGCCCAGGACCAGCATTCACTGGGAGCCGTCGTACGAGCATGGAAAGATAACATTATCGAACCTATACTTGTCGGCGATAAGGAAAGCATCCAGAATATATGCACGGCAAATAATTATGACATTACGGGAGTTAGGATCATCCATGAACCCGATATGGAGATGGCCGTCGAGATGTCTGTCAAAATGGTGAACAACAAGCAGGCTGATGTCCTGATGAAAGGAAAGATAGGCACATCCACATTGCTGAAGTATGTCTTGAATAAGGAGTGGGGATCTGCGTACAGGCAATCTCCTTTCCCACTTTGCCCTTTTCGAAGTTGAAACATACCACAAGGTCATCGCTGTTACTGATGTGGCAATGAACATCGCACCAAATCTGAAAGATAAGATAGCAATTATCAATAACTCTGTATTGCCTTATTAAGCTTGGTTATGTTATGCCAAAAGTCGCAATCCTGGGCGCCGTTGAAATGGTGAATGAAAGCATGGAAGCCACACTCGATGCAGCCTTCTCTCCAAGATGAATCAACGCGACCAGATAAGGAACTGCATCATTGACGGCCCCCTGGCCTTCGATAACGCAGTCAGCCTGGAAAGCGCTAAGCTTAAAGGTATCCGGAGTGAAGTAGCCGGGGATACCGACCTTCTGCTTATGCCAGACATTGAGGTAGGAAATGTGCTGTACAAATCGCTCGTTTTCTTTGCCAGGGCAAAGGTGGCTGCAGTCATACTTGGTGCCAGGGTCCCCATTGTTCTGACTTCAAGATCCGATTCAGAGCAGGCGAAATACGATCAGTATCCTGTTGTCTGCTGCAGCCAGCAAATAATCATGCTATGATCCGGTCCCTCGATCAGATGGTTGAGAAGGTTCTTTCTCTGGAGAGGAAGCAGAGGATTGCCATCGCATGGGCACAGGATTCGAATACAATCGGAGCTGTTAATAAAGCTGTAAAAGAGGGCTTTGCAGAAGCAATAATGATCGGAGATCCTTCTGCGATAAGAAAGCTGTGCACGGAAAACAATATTGATCATTCTCTTTTCAGTATCGTTTCAGCTGATAATGAAACAGATTCTGCTGCGGAAGCCGTAAGGCTTGCAGTTTCAGGAGAAGCTGACATCGTGATGAAGGGATTGATCGGGACCGACAAATTCCTGAAGGCAGTGATGGATAAAGAGAATGGCCTTATGATTCCCGGAGCCACACTCAGCCTATGTCGGAGCAGTAGAGATACCTGATTATCATAAGCTTCTGTTTCTTACAGATCTGGCTGTCATTCCTTTTCCGGATCTTGGCCAGAAGATCGCCATGGCAGAGTATGCCATCGAAATGGCACGTAAATTCGGGATAGAAAAGCCCAGGATTGCGCTGATAGGCGCATCAGAAAAGATGAGCCGCCATTTTCCTAACACCGCCGACTATGCTGAAATGTGCAATATGGCAAAAGACGGAAGAATTAAAAACTGCATAATGGATGGACCTCTTGATCTCTTCCTGGCATGCGACAGAAAGAGCGTTGAGATCAAGGGTGTCGATACACCGGTGGATGGCGATGCCGATATCCTCCTCTTCCCGTCACTTGAGTCTGCCAATCCTTTCTATAAAGCGCTCATGCTCTTTGCTAAAGGTGAGATTGCAGGACTTATAAGAGGAACAAGGAAACCGGTTGTTGTAATGTCAAGAAGCGAAAGTGAAAGATCCAAATATTATTGCATTGCCCTGTCATGCCTGATGGCACAGGCTTAAAAAACAATTGTTTATGAGTCTGAATCATAAATCCACTCAGCCAAAACCTGAAGAAAAGCGACTTATCCTGGTCATTAATCCCGGATCCACTTCAACAAAATTTGCTCTTTTCGAGGAGAGTACATTCATTGTTCGAACTGACACTGAACCATACTGCTGAGGATCTTGCAGGATTTGAAAATATCACGACCAGTTTCATTTCAGAAGGGATCTGATTGTAAAGGAGCTGGCTGACAGGAAAACCGATCTTACGCGGATCGCTGCTGTAGTCGGAAGGGGAGGACTTGTAAAACCAATTGAATCAGGAATATATGAAGTAAATGACAAAATGATCGAGGATCTTGAGAACAGGACTTTTGGGCCAGCATGCCAGCAACCTTGGCGGACTCATTGCGCAGGATATCGCTGCCACACTTCCAAATGCAAGAGCCTATATTGTCGACCCTGTTGTTGTAGACGAACTTCAGCCTGTGGCAAGGCTTTCCGGGCATCCTGAAATTAGAGAGGATTTCAATCTTTCATGCGCTGAACCAGAAAGCTGTGGCAAGAATTTATGCATCTTCAGTGAATAAAAAGTATGAGGATCTTAACCTGATCGTCGGACATCTGGGTGGAGGAATCAGCGTAGGAGCTCACAGGAAAGGCAAAGTAATTGATGTCAATAATGCACTTGATGGCGATGGGCCGTTCTCTCCGGAACGTTCGGGAGGTCTTCCTTCAGGTCAGCTTGCAGATCTGTGCTTTAGCGGACGCTTCACCCATGCCGAAGTAAAATCGATGATCAGCGGAAAGGGAGGGATGGTCGCTTACCTGGGGACCAATAACTTCAGGGATGTTTGCAAAATGGCTGATAACGGTGACAAGAAAGCCAAACTTGTGATTGAGGCGGCTGCCTATCAGATTGGAAAGGAGATAGGAGCCATGGCTGCAGTGCTCGAAGGAAAAGTAGACGCCATCATTCTTACAGGCGGACTTGCATACAGTGAAACCTTTATAAACAGAGATAAAATCACAGGTCAGCTTTCTGGCTGAAGTATCTGTCTATCCCGGTGAGGATGAACTTAAATCTCTGGCTTACAACGGCCTGCTTGCCCTCGATGGGAAGATTGCGATAAAGAAATACTCTTAAGGATTTGATATCGCCACCGGCAGAACCTTTCCATTGAAGAACCTGTTGCCATTCAGCGCAAAATCCACAATGAACTCCGCCATCTTCCTGGCGCTTACAGGGGCCTGACTGCCTGGAAAAGCCTGTTCGAACATCTCAGTCTGCACAGCTCCCAGGGCAAGGCAGTTTACCGAGATCCCCGTACCGCTGAATTCCTCTGCAAGGCATTCCGACAGGCACGATATAGCCGCTTTTGAGGCGCTGTAATAGGAAAGACCCCTGTATTTTGAGCTGCCCTGATAGCCTCCCATGCTTGAAATATTGACAATATGCGCTCCCTTATTCATAAGGGGTCTGAGTGTTCTTATTACCGAAGCAGGACCGAAAAAATTTGTCTCCATCATCTCCCTTGCCATTTCATTGGAGAACTTCATGAAGTCATTAACTGTAATCGATCCGGCTGTATTGATAAGAATATCAACATTTTTCAAGGTTTTTGACACTGCCTTCAGAAATGATACCTGCTGACTGTCAAATTTCGAAAGGTCGACCACCACGGTGGCTATATTTTTATGTACGGCTCCTGAGGAGAGGCGCTGCAGGATTTTCCCGTTCCTGCCTGTCACAAGCACTTTATTGCTTTTTTCCTTTGCCAGCAGAAGAACGATCTCTTTGCCAATTCCCCTTGTGCCTCCGTTTACGATTACATTCATTTTTGGTCAGGTTATATTATAAGGTCGGATTTTTTCGTTTATTTGTAACACTGCATCAAAGTTATAAAAATGTTGAAACCGAAATCACTGGCCCGTATTGTTGTTGTCCTCCTTCTTCTTAATATCTCATTTGCAGCTGTTTTGGCACAGAATGCCAGAGATGAGAAGCCTCCGCTGAGAGAGAGGCTCTTCTTCGGCGGGAGCCTTGGTTTAATGTTCGGAACCTATACAGACATTGACATTTCTCCGATAATCGGATTGTGGGTTCTTCCAAGGTTGAACATAGCTGCAGGGCCGGAATTCAGATATCTCAAGTATTATGATGAAAAGGCGAATATTTATGGCGGCCGGGTTTATTCGCAGTTTGTAATCATTAAAGATCTTAACAACATGCTTCCGATGGGAGTTCATCTGGGTTTTTTCCTTCATGGCGAATATGAGTTTTTTCAATATGATTATACCAATGGATTCGACTCCCAAAGCACCTTCATAGATGTTCCGCTGCTGGGAGGAGGAATAAGCCAGCCTTTGGGGAGGAGAGCCTCTCTTAATATAATGGTTCTATGGGCACTGAATGACTATTACGGCATTTACTCCCAGCCCGAATTCCGCATCAGCTTCACTTTTTAGGACGGCTACAACTTCCGTCTTCACCGTCTTCCGTCTTCCGTCTTCCGTCTTCCGTCTTCCGTCTCTCCATCTTCCGTCCCCATTCCATCTTCGGTCTTCAGTCTCCAGTCTACGTTTCTAGTATTATCCAATCTCTTCCCCTTTCTCCTTTTCCGCTGAAGCGGAATCTTCACTTCGTTTCGATCTCCTTTCCCCCTGAGATTTCAATATTTGACCGGAAAGGGTGGGAGCAAGTCAAAAAATGAATTTAAAACGGATTTGAGTATTTCCAGGGATGACAAAATCTGAAATTACAAATGTAAACCCGTGTTTAGCTTGTAAATTCACTTATGTAACACAGATATTTCACATAAATTATGTTACAGATGTAAACATATTCACAGAATTTATAGAATTGCAATAATAACAACAAAATCAATATATTATAGATGGTTATCCTAAATTTTAATGCTGATATTTCAGGTTGGGAACATACATTTTTTAAGATTATAATTTAGATATACATTATAATTTATTATATACCAGTATTATATATGGCTAAACTACAGTTATGCATCAGATAGTGTATTTACTATAATATATTGGATATCAATTATATAGATTCAGATTAAATTAATATCAATATACAAAATTTCTTTCAGATTACACATGTCATTAAATAAATATACATTTGTAAAGTTATTGTGATTTACATTTGTAAATAAAAGAATTGTACAATGAAAGACCGTATTTTACAGTTCCTGAAATCAGAAAACAAATCATCTGCCCAGCTTGCAGAGGAAATTGGCGTGCAGCCATCCGGAATTTCCCATATTCTTTCAGGCAGAAACAAGCCAAGTCTCGATTTTGTGATGAAAATGCTCGAGAAATACAAGTTCCTGTCTGTTGAATGGCTTTTATTCGGAAAGGGAAATATGTACAGGGACCCTGAAATGCAGCAACTGTTTGACGAATCCGCTAATATGGATGAACCAGATGATAAAAAGTTGAAAGTAACGCCTGTTATAAACAAAAAGAGTGAATCATTAGATGTTTTATCTATTGATAATGAAGATGTTAAACCTGTACTCGAGAGGATAGTCTGGTTCTTCGATGACGGCTCGTTTAAAGAGTACTCCCCTGGAAAACGATAGGAGAATATGTTCCTGAATTTTCTGAAATTAATGTTTAGAGCTATATTTACGGCAAATATTGTCTGATGACAAAGCGGATCGAAAGCCTGAGAATTATTGAAAATAAACGACTTAATAACGAATATTTCACTCTTGAGCTTTCTTCTGACGCGAAATTGCCTGAAATGAAGCCGGGACAGTTCGCACAGGTAAAGGTGGAGGGAAGTCCTGAGACCTTTCTTCGCAGACCAATTTCAATCCATGATGTAAATACGGTAAAGAACAGAGTCAAATTCCTCATCCAGATTGCCGGAAAGGGCACTGAGACGCTCTCAAAGCTTAAAAGTGACGATTCCCTTAATATTATTTTCCCTCTTGGAAATTCATTCTCCCTGCCTCCTGAAGGCCGTAAACCGCTCCTGGCAGGCGGCGGATGCGGAATAGCTCCTCTGCTGTTTATGGCCAGGCACCTGAAGGCAAATGGCTTCACACCTGATATTTTGCTCGGATTTCGCAATAAGGGCCGGATTATTGAATATGAAGAATATGCGGAGCTTGGTGAGGTTTTTCTTACAACCGAGGATGGCTCAGCGGGTGAAAAAGGATTCCTGACAGATCACCCGATGCTGAGGTCTGCAAAATATGACATGGTCTATTGCTGCGGACCCGACCCGATGATGAAAGCTGTTGCAGAATATTGCAGGCAAAGGAACATTGAATGTGAAGTATCATTGGAAAACCTGATGGGATGTGGCATAGGAGCCTGTCTGTGCTGTGTTGTCGATACGGTTAGAGGCAACCTGTGCACATGCACTGATGGTCCGGTATTCAATATTAACGAGTTGAAATGGTGAATCTTGGTTTTTCAATAGGCGATCTGCACTTCAGGAATCCCGTCCTAACAGCGTCGGGAACGTTTGGCTATGGCTCCGAATTCGACGATTTCCTTGATGTTTCGCGCCTGGGAGGCATAATAGTAAAAGGCACCACAATGGAACCAAGGGAGGGAAATCCATATCCAAGGATGGCTGAGACACCCTCCGGGATGCTGAACTCTGTAGGACTTCAGAACAAGGGGATAGATTATTTCGAAAAGAACATATATCCACAGGTCTCTGCTTATAAAACCAACGTAATCGTGAATATAAACGGGAGCTATATAGATGATTATGTGGCTCTTGCAGACAGAATAAACAGGCTTGACAAGATACCGGCAATCGAGTTGAACATATCGTGCCCGAATGTCAGAATGGGAGGAATGGCCTTCGGAACAAACCTGGATTCTGCCAGGGAGGTCACAAAGGCTGTCAGGAATGTCTATTCGAAAAAGCTTATTGTCAAGCTCTCGCCAAACGTCACGAACATAGTCGATTTTGCACTGGCAGTGGAGCAGGAGGGTGCCGATTCGATCTCCCTTATCAATACCCTTCTGGGAATGGCAGTGGATGTCAGAAGGATGAAACCAGCCCTGTCGACGATCACGGGCGGATTGTCCGGTCCTGCCGTGAAGCCGGTTGCTCTGAGAATGGTATGGCAGGTGGCAAAGGCTGTCAGGATACCGGTAATAGGCATCGGAGGGATCATGTCGTCAAACGACGCTCTTGAATTCATACTAGCCGGAGCTTCTGCGGTTCAGGTGGGAACAGCTTCATTTATAGATCCTCAGGCTTCGGTGAAGATACTGGAAGGCATTGAAAAATACCTCATCTCCCGGGGTTTCTCCGATATAAAGGAAATTATCGGCTTCATAAACAAATAATAATTACCTTCTACCATGCACCGTGTGCCCTGAACCTTATGTTTACTCTTCAATTTGTCAATCCGGAAAATTTTCCTTATCTTTTGCTTGAGTTTTTTAAAGATAGCTGTCCGGTTATATAGTTTTGTTAATTAGAAATCAAATTATGGCTGAAATTTTACACATCGACGACCTCGACAGGAAGATATTGGATATCATAACGAAGAATGCGAGGATTCCTTACCTTGAAGTTGCAAGGGATTGCGGTGTTTCCGGAGCTGCGATCCATCAGCGTGTTCAGAGACTGATCAAGCTGGGAGTCATTAAAGGCTCTGAGTTCAAGGTCGATCCTGTACTCGTGGGTTTTCACACATGTGCCTATATTGGCATCTTCCTTGAGCATCCCGGCCATTTCCGGGAGGTTGTTAAGCGGTTTAAGGAAATACCGGAGATCATAGAATGTCATTATACCACTGGTAATTACTCTTTGTTCATCAAAGTCTATACCAGGAATAATGAGCACCTGAAGGATATCCTTACGGAAAAGATCCAGAATATTCCGGGTATCGTCAGGACTGAAACCCTTATCTCTCTTGAAGAATCAATAAACAGGCAGATACCGGTTCTCTCGAAATGAAAAAATGAGAGTAATGCTCTGGCTTTCACTCTCATCCTGTCTTTGTGATCTAGCTGGGATTCGAACCCGGACCGAGCGAAAAAATTGCCCTGTGGGCAATTTTAGCGAAGGGGCCAGCATGCCGCGGGGCATTGTACCTGCAAATGAAAAAGGCAGCCATTGGCTGCCTCGTGATCTAGCTGGGATTCGAACCCAGGACCCCATCCTTAAAAGGGATGTGCTCTACCAGCTGAGCTACTAAATCATTCCCTGTTTTTGCGAGTGCAAAGGTATATTAAAATTAATTTTATACAAGTATATATTATTTCTTTTTCATAACATCTCCGAAATCCATTGAAATATTTCGTCAGCCGATAATTAATCATATTTTCGCACATTGTGTAACTGTCAAAGCTCATGAAGGAATTTTTCAGGGATAAAGTGGTTATCATAACTGGTGCCTCATACGGCATAGGAGCTGCAACAGCACGTGAATTTGCCGCCAATGGCAGCAAAGTGATGCTTGGCGCCAGATCGGAGGAAAAGCTTACAGCTCTGGTTGCAGAAATAAAAGCCCTGAATCAGGAGGCAAGCTATGTGGTGACGGATGTGGAAAAGGAAGAGGATTGCCGTAACCTTGTCAGAAAAACGGTCGAGAAGTACGGAACCATAAATATACTGATCAACAATGCCGGCGTCTCCATGAGAGCGGTTTTTGATGATGTGGATCTGAAAGTGCTCCATAAGCTGATGGATGTGAACTTCTGGGGAACGGTATATTGCACAAAATATGCACTTCCATACCTGGTGGCAAACAAGGGTTCACTGGTAGGCGTTTCATCTGTTGCAGGATTTCACGGACTGCCCGGAAGAACAGGATACTCGGCATCGAAGTTCGCCATGCACGGATTCCTGGAAACGATCAGGATCGAA
The DNA here is from genome assembly GCA_963772715.1 of uncultured Bacteroidota bacterium. Classification (GTDB taxonomy): domain Bacteria; phylum Bacteroidota; class Bacteroidia; order Bacteroidales; family VadinHA17; genus LD21. The sequence goes on along the minus strand of CAVYYM010000029.1, from coordinate 315,342 downwards.
AACCTGAAAAAAGGCCTTCATGTCATGATCATCGCTCCCGGATTTACTTCATCCGAAATAAGAAGGCATGCGCTCCTGGCAGATGGTTCTGAGCAGGGAAGCTCGCCAAGAGAGGAAGAAAAGCTCATGACCCCTGAATTTGTCGCAAAATGTATGCTCAAGGGGATCAGAAAAAGGAAGAGGACCAAGATACTTCCATTTATAGGCAAGCTCACGGCCCTTCTCCAGAGGATCCTTCCGAATACGGTCGACAGAGGCTACTATATCGAAATGGCCCATGAACCTGATTCACCGTTGAAATAATTGACCAGGTGTTATCTGTAAAAATACAATCAGGTTACAGGGCTTTGCTTAAGGCGGCTAAAAACAACGTCTCCCGGGAGGATTACAGCAAAATCAGGAAAGCGCTGGATCTTGCCATTAGATCCTGCGGAGAAAAAAACACACTCACGGGAGAACCTAAGATACTCCATGCACTTTCCGTGGCCAGGATCATAGCAGGAGAGATGGGCCTTGGGCTGACCTCAATAATTACCGCCTTGCTTCATGATTCCCATAAAGACCTTGAAACAGATGCAAAAGCCCTTGAGAAGGAATTCGGCAGGAAAGTTGTCGAGATCCTTGAAGGCTTTGCAAGGATCGAAGGCATCGAATCGATGCAATCATCATACCAGGCTGAGAATTTCCGTAAGCTCCTTCTAAGCCTCGCCGATGATGTCAGGGTCATACTTATCAAGCTTGTCGAACGGCTCGAATACATGCGGAACCTCGATATGGCACCTGAAAAGGAAAAAATACCGCTGGCTTCGGAAACATATTTTTTGTATGCACCATTGGCTCACAGGCTGGGATTCTATAACATCAAATCGGAGATGGAAGACCTGGCAGTCAAATATCTTGAACCGGAACAATACAGTTTTGTCGAGAACCGCCTGAAGCAGACAACCGCATCGAGAAACAGGCTCATCAGGGAATTCTCGGTACCTCTCCAGGAAAAACTCGAAAAGCAGGGCTTTAAGTTCACCATTAAAAGCCGCACAAAATCAATCCATTCCATAATGCTTAAGATGAAGAAGCAGGGTGTGGAGTTTGAGGAAGTCTATGATCTCTTTGCCGTGAGGATCATCATCGATACAACCGGCCAGAATGAAAAATCTGATTGCTGGCGTGCATACTCGGTTGTGACAGATCTCTACCAGCCAAATCCGAGCAGGCTCCGTGACTGGATATCAGTTCCGAAATCGAACGGATACGAATCGCTGCATACAACGGTTATAGGCCCGAGAGGAAAATGGGTGGAGGTCCAGATACGCTCCGTGAGAATGGACGAAATAGCTGAAAAAGGACTTGCGGCCCATTTCAAGTACAAGGGTATAAAGGGAGAGGGAGGTCTCGATTCCTGGCTTACAAGGATGCGTGAAATACTCGAATCACCGGAAAAAGAGGATGCGGCATTCCTCGACCAGGTGAGATCGGGACTATATACTGATGAAGTATTCGTGTTCACGCCGAAAGGAGACCTGAGGCAGCTGCCTGCCGGAGCCACCGTTCTTGATTTTGCTTTCGATATACATACTGCTGTCGGCGCTTCATGCGTGGGAGGAAAAGTCAACGGGAAAAATGTCACGATCAGGCATGTGCTCCAGAACGGCGATCATGTCGACATTATAAGGTCGAAGAACCAGATGCCAAAGCAGGACTGGCTCTCATTTGTCGTAACAAACAAGGCCAGGTCCAAGATAAAGCTGGCCCTGAATGAAGAGAAGATGAAAGCGGCTGCGGAAGGCAAGGAGCTGCTGATGAGGCGATTGAAGAACTGGAAGATGCCGTATGGAGATACAGTTATCCAGAAGCTGATCAACCATTATAATTTCAAAACAGCACAGGATCTTTATTTTCTTATTTCGACCGGAAAAATAGAGCTTCTTGAGATAAAGGATATACTTCTGAAGGATGAAGCAACTCCGGGTGATTGCTCAGCCAACAGCCGTTCAGGAGAAGGAGGCAAAGGAAATACCGGATGCACAGTACAGCGATTTCCTTGTTATTGAGGATAGGGTGGAAGGCCTTGATTACAAGCTGTCTAAGTGTTGCAATCCGGTTTTTGGAGATTCGGTGTTTGGCTTTGTCACGATCTCCGAAGGAATCAAGATACACCGTGCCAGTTGTCCAAATGCCCATAATATGATTTCACGGTATCCTTACAGGGTGGTGGCGGCTAAATGGACCAAATCAAAAAGCATCACATCATTCATCTCATCTATCAGGATCACTGGAGTTGAAGATATGGGGATTGTTAACAAGATCGCAGATGTGATCTCTGCTTACAGCGTGAGTATCAGGAACTTCAATTACAGCATGGAAGATGGTATGTTCGAGGGGACCCTGAACCTCCTGGTACCCAACAACGATGTGCTTTACGGGATCATCAGAAAGATAAATGCCATAAAAGGTGTGCTCAAAGTGAACCGTCAGAATGATTAATTTAGCCGGAACAGATATGTTCAACACTCTTTTGTTCATTTCACTCGCTCCTGTTCTTATAATCGCATTCTATATCTATAGCCGGGACAGGTATGAGAAGGAGCCAGTATCGCTTTTAATAAAAGCCTTATTTATAGGTGTTTTATGTGTATTACCTATATTATTGATCGAAGGGCTGCTCACGAGATTTTACAGCGGACCTGAAGGCATCAGTGAAGCTGCCTACACTGCATTTATAATTGCCGGACTTACTGAAGAAGGTATCAAGTTCCTGGCTCTGTTTCTCTTCTTCTGGAGGAACAGGAACTTCAATGAGAAGTTTGATGCAATCGTATATGCTGTCTATATAGCGCTTGGCTTTGCAGGCATCGAGAATATCCTTTATGTATTTCAGGGAGGTTATAGTGTTGGATTAATGAGAGCACTCACCGCGGTTCCAGCTCATGCACTTTTCGGCATAATGATGGGATACAATTTCGGGCTGGCGCGTTTCAATGAGAAATACAGGGGACTGAACCTTATTGCTGCTTTTTCCCTTCCATTTATTGCACATGGGGCATATGATTTCCTGCTAATGGGCAACAGGCCTGTCATGATGACCGTTTTTCTTCCCTTGTTCATCCTTTACTGGATCGTCGGATTCCGGAAAATGAAGAAGTTTTCGGATGAATCGGTTTTCAGGAACATCGCAAATAATGACCAGGATTCAACCGGAACCACCCGTCAATAGGCTCTGTCAATATCTCTTATCCGGTTTTACCGGCAGCTTGGCCATCTTCTCCACCTCGACTGATGCATAGCCGAACTCTTCGACTACCTTGCCGAGGATCAGGTAAGTTCCTGCTCCCTTGAACGGGTAGCTGACAAGTGATTGCGGGAAATGCGTGGTGTCAAAGAAATTGCCTTCATGATCGATGAAGCATCCGAAATTCATCCATTCCCTTTTTATTGTCTTGATATACTTGATCGTAACAAGATGCCCGACCATCCTGACTTTTCTGCCCACATTCCTGATCAGCTCATCTGCCGGAACCTCGCCGCGGAATGATGTCTCGAGCATGTCGAACCAGGTCATGGATACCGGGAAGCTTAACAGCTCGATCTCATCATATGCGTCGTCGAGACTGCTGTGTTCCAGATCGGGAAGGATGAACTTTTTAACAGGAGGAGAGAATAGCGGTCTCATCGGCTCAGGCTTGCTCTTATTCATCAGCAGGTGAGCCTCCCAAAGCAGCTCTCCTTTTTTCTTTCCCGTGAACCTGAATGCACCTGTCCTGATAAGAAGTATCATCTGCTCGAGCCCGGGATTAAGTCTTGTCACAAAGTCGTTCATATCCCTGTAGGGACCCTCAGCCCGGCGGTTCTCTTCGATCGAAACCCCAAGACGGTCCTCCAGGCTCATTACATGAATAAATCCAAGATAAATATCTGTGCCATAAATGGTTGTTTTGTAGTTGCTCTTGTTCACACAGGGCAGTTGAATAGATGCCCCGTACCTTTTGGCCTCGTGTACATATACCCATGTGCGGTAAAAACCGCCGAAGTTGTTTATCACTGCAACCATGAATTCGATAGGGTAGTGAGCCTTCAGGTAAAGGCTCTGAAAGCTTTCCACTGCATAGGATGCGGAGTGTGCCTTCGAAAAGGAATAGCCTGCGAACGACTCTATCTGCCGCCACACCTCTTTTGTCAGCTCGTCACTGTATCCCTTTTCGCGGCAGTTGGAGAAAAACTTCTCCACTATTCTCTGCATCTCCTGTTTCGAGCGGTATTTTCCGCTCATTGCCCTGCGGAGTGTATCGGCATCTGCAAGGTCGAGTCCTGCAAAATGATGGCAAACCTTCAGCACATCCTCCTGGTATACCATCACCCCGAAGGTCTCCTCAAGCTGTTCTTTCATTACTGGATGCAAATACTTGAATTTGTCGGGGTTATGAAATCTGTAAATGTATTCCCTCATCATCCCGGAGCGTGCAACGCCTGGCCTTATTATCGAGCTGGCGGCAACAAGTGTCGTGTAATCATCGCACCTCAGTTTTTGAAGAAGTCCGCGCATCGACGGACTCTCGACATAGAAGCATCCTTTAGTCTCGCCGCTCTTCAGGAACTCCTTGATCTTCGGATCGCTCTTGAATTTCTGTATTGCATGAACGTCCACATCTATCGAGCGGTTCCGGAGAATGATCTCGGCGCTTTCGCGGATATGTCCTATTCCCCTCTGGCTCAGTATGTCGAGTTTTTCGAAGCCGATCTCCTCTGCGGTGTACATGTCCCACTGTGTCGTGGGGAAGCCTTTTGGCGGCATGTCGAGGGCGGTATAGCACGACACTGGTTCTTCTGAGATAAGTATGCCGCCTGCATGTATGCTCCTCATGTTGGGGAAATCTGCGATCTTGCTGCCTGTTGAGAAGATGATATCGGTTATTTCGTTGCGGTTTGTCTCTGATGAAGGATTATCTATCAGATTATCAATTTCCTCCTTTGGCAGTCCGTGCACCTTTCCCAGCTCCCTGACTATCGATTTTCCCCTGAAGGTGCTTATCGTACCGAGCAGGGCGGTATGGCTGTAACCATATCTCTTGAAGATATAATCAATTACCTCGTCCCTTTCCTTCCAGGAGTAGTCGATATCGAAATCGGGAGGGGAGCTTCTTTTCGGATTTATGAACCTCTCGAAGTAAAGGTTCAGGTCGATAGGGTCAACATTGGTGATTTTCAGGCAGTAAGCAACTATAGAATTAGCCCCGCTTCCCCTGCCGACGTGGTAAAAGCCTCTTGCCATGGAGTATCTTACGATATCCCAGGTTATGAGAAAATATGCGGAAAATCCAAGCTTGTCGATTATCTCAAGCTCATGCTGTATGCGTTTGCGTGCTTCACTATTGTTTTTTCCATACCTGTATATCATCCCGTCCCAGGCAAGCTTTTCGAGAAGAAGCTTGTCGTCATACCTGCTTGCAGAAAAGAGCTTCTTGTTTTTATGGCTTTCGAAATCGAATGATAAATTACAGTCATTAAGCAGGTTAACAGTTTCATTTACAATATCAGGATAGCTTTCGAAAGATCTTCTTATCTGCTCCATGGGAATAAAGAATTCATTTTCACCGGCACATTGAGACGGCTTGAGATGGGAGAGGAGGATATTGTTGTCGACAGCCCTGAGGCTCCTGTGAATGAAGATATCGTCACCGCCGGCGAATGTCACAGGCTGAAGCATTACCATTCTGCTCCTGTCGGCCGAAGGAAGGGTAAGAAGCCTGTTTATCTCTCCGGTTCTTATTCCCTTGCGCTCATTTTCGAGAAGCTTGCGTCCCGGCAGCTTCGATTGTGAATAAATGACGTATGCATCGGAGAAGCGGGGTGCAGGAAATGGGACCTCCGTTTTTTCGAAATTCTGCTTTGAGAGGAACTCGTTCAGTTCCCTCACTCCTTTGTTGTTGCGGGCTATACCGATATATTCCAGCTCATTGCCGTTCCTGAACTCGATGCCGGCAACCGGTCTTATGCTGTTCCTGGCGCACTCGCCTGCGAATTCAGGTATGGCAGTCGAATTGTTGATATCTGTCAGGGCAATAGTATCCGCACCAGCGGCTTTAGCCTTCTGCACCAGCTGTTCCACGGACATTGTTCCGTAGCGGAGACTGTAATATGAGTGACAGTTTAAAAACATATTAAGTGCCTAAAGTGCCTAGAGTGCCTAAAGTACTTAGAGTTTTTTAACTTTAAGTACTCCAAACTTTAGGCACTCCAAACTTCTATCTTCCATATGCAAAATACCCGCGTAATCTTTCCTCCATCATTTCCTGCTCTTTTACAGCGTTTTCAAGCTGTTTCCGGGCTTTTTCCTCCCTTTCGCTGCTGGTCATCACTCCGGCAGCCCTGCGCACCGCATCGCGCCCGAAGCGCTTCCTGAGCTTGTCCATGGCCATATACAGGCTCACTTTCTCGGGAGTGTCGTCGAACATGTCGAGCTGCTGCACTCCCCGCACCAGGTGACTGAACCTGACGCCGATGAGACGGATGAGCATTCTCCGCTGGTAGATCCTGCTGAAGAGCTCTTTTGCAATTTCGGTGAGAACATGGTCGAAGGCGGTGTAAGGGATACGCTTCTGCAGGGTGTGGGTGTCGAAATTCGAGTATCTTATCTTCACCGTCACGCATGAGGTGAGCTTCTCCTGCTTCCTGAGATCGTATGCTATTTTCTCCACCATGCTCACCAGCAGCTGGTTAAGCCTTGCCAGGTCGGTGGTATCCTTCTCGAAGGTATGCTCGGTGCTTATCGACTTCTGCTCCGAGTAGCTTATGACGGGAGTGGAGTCGATGCCGTTTGCCCTTTTCCATACCTCTATGCCGTTCTTTCCCATCAGCTTTTCGAGCATCTCCGCCGGGATGTTCCGCAGCGTGTAAATGGTTGCTATGCCCATTGAGCGGAGCACGTGATATGTCTTCTGTCCGATCATCGGTATCTTGCTGATGGAGAGGGGGTCGAGAAAGGGGAGTACCACATCTCTTCTGACTTCTATCTCGCCATTTGGCTTTGCCTCACCGGTAGCGATCTTCGATACGGTCTTGTTAACTGAGAGCCCTATCGAGATAGGCAGTCCGGTCTCCTTTATTATATACTGCCTCAGCTCGTGCGACCACTTGTAGCATCCGTAGAAGCGGTCCATTCCCGTGATGTCGACATAGTGCTCGTCGATCGATGACTTTTCATAAAGGGGCGCTCTTTCGGCAATTATCCCGGTCACCATATTCGAGTAGCTGCTGTAAGCTTCATGGTCGCCGCGTATTATTATGGCATCGGGACACATGTTGCGGGCCATCTTCATGGGCATGGCAGAGCTCACCCCGTATTTCCTGGCCTCATAGCTGCAGCTCGACACCACGCCACGGTCCGACATGCCGCCGATTATCACCGGCTTGCCGATGAGCCTGCTGTTCCTGAGCCTCTCCACCGATACGAAGAAGGTGTCGAGGTCAAGATGCAGTATGGAACGTTCTATGTCGCCGACTATAAACATAATAAAGTGCCTAGAGTGCCTAGTAGTACTTAAAGTACTTAGAGTTGTAAATTTTTTCCGATTGATGTAAAAATTGCAAGCAATTCATTTGCTTCATTAAGAGCAGATTCCAATAATTGAAGCTCGGTCCATTTAAGATCTCCGATGATTTCAAGCCAGTAACACGTCTCGTTAGTTTCGCTTTCAGAGATTTTGATTTTGTTCTTAAAATCAGCCTTGCTCCTTGCCCTGTTTGCCTCGCGATAATTTGCCCCGATACTGGTTCCGGACTTTGTTAACTGGTTTCTGATCACCTTCCCTTCAACAGTATTCGGAAGATTGACAGATAATTTGATCACACTTATTGCAAAAGCCTTTGTTCTTTTCTCAAGTCTTTTACTAAACTCTTTATTTTCCATATTATTTAACTTTAAGTACTCCAAACTCTAGGCACTCGTAACTTTTTTCTTAAATAATTTGTTTATATAACAAATAAATTTTAGTTTTGATTAAAATATAATCAATTATATGATTACAATATAATCAAATTTTTATTATGCACTTCGCGTCGAACATAAAATTTTTAAGAAAAAGGAGGGGCAGGACACAGGATGATGTTGCCGTTGCCTTAAACCTCAAGCGTTCCACCCTGAGCGGGTATGAGAACGGCGTTGCGCAACCGGGAATTGAAGTTCTGGTTTCCTTTTCCCGCTATTACAACATGTCGATCGACACCATGCTGAAGATCGATGTGTCGAAGCTCTCCGAGAGCCAGCTGGGAGAGCTGGAGAGAGGATATGATGCCTATGTGAAGGGAAGCAACCTCAGGGTGCTTACCACTACCGTCAATGATGACAACCTTGAAAACATTGAGCTTGTACCTGAAAAGGCCAAGGCAGGTTATGCAACAGGCTATGCCGATCCGGAGTATATTGGCGAGCTCCCGAGGTTCAGGCTCCCGTTCCTCTCAGACAAGAGAAAGTACAGAACTTTCCAGCTAAAGGGCGACTCGATGCTTCCGATACCCGACGGGTCCTGGGTGACAGGCGAATTCGTGCAGGACTGGAGGGATATAAGGAACGGGAAAGCATATGTGGTCTTCACAATCAATGACGGGATAGTTTTCAAGATCGTCGAGAATAACCTTGAATCCGACGGCAGGCTGGTCCTCTATTCGCTTAACCCTGTTTATGAGCCATATGAGGTCCATATCAACGAGGTAAAGGAGATATGGAAGTTCGTGAACTATATCAGCAACGAGCTTCCGGAACCTGTACTGCCTGAAAAGCAGCTGATAAAGGCAGTCGCAGCAATGAAAAACGACCTCGAAAGAATCAAGGCGAAGATAGGGAAGGATATTACCGATGTAAAGGAAGTTAATTGAATAGTGAATAGTGATTAGTGATTGGTGATTGGGTATGATTACTTTTTCGCCGGTCGCCGTCATCCATTTACCTTCTTTAAAATGAACCGGAATTTCTTCCATTATCTGAATTTCCTCGAGTTGAAACATTACATGAGGTAGCTTAATCAGTTGGCTAATATTCTTGTTGTTATCTGGATTATCAGACTTCATTATTACGAAAATTCCGGGCTCGGTAAAATACCTGAGGGCAGGCGATTCACAGACTATTGGAGCTTTTTCCGGAACATATCCCATGATTGCCATAAAGGCAGCTTGAAGATAATTGTCTGTAACCTTGGCAAAAAATACTCTCCTGGCACCCGCTTTCAGCATCCGTGAAGTATCCTTGCCCGTTTCTGCATTGGTTTCCTCATATATGGAATAGCCTTCAGCTTCAGACAGCAGAACCAGTCCCGGTGTCGTTTCATGAAAATGCGGGGTGATCTTGATTGCGACAACTCCTTCATTCCTGAACTGCCTGATAATCCTGCAGGCAATGGTCGTCTTGCCGGATTTGTTTCCTGTGCCTGCTATCAGAAGAAGGTTTGGGATCTTCATTTCTTATAAAATAAAAACTCTGTGTCACTCTGTGTCTTCTCCTGATTTCCTTCGTGTAACTATATTATGAAGAACTTACACAGAGAGCCACAGAGTCACAGTTCCGAGTATAATTATACAGATCTTTCTATTCCTTGGTTAGCTCAATGATCAGCTGAATGATCTTCTCATGCTCAGATGCAGGGATAGCTCCTTTATAGACGCCCCTTACAATGCGGTTCTTGTCAATTAACACTACGGTGTAGCTGTCTTCCGGCATACCCCAGTCTTTCTGAAGCACTCCGTCATAGTCGAAAAGGATCGTGGTGTCATATTTCTTGGCTTTTTTCCCGGCTATCGACCTGATAAGTCCATTCGGCTTCCAGGTAGATTTGCAGTCCACAATGCCAAATCCCTTGAAGTAATCTTTATTTATACGCTTATCGACATCAGCTGCCTTGTCCACTGCATCATTGAACGGGTCATTCAGGTCTGACTCATCAGGATCAACATAATTGAGCTGTAGGACTTTGCCGGGCCAGGAATTCATGGTGAATTCCTTCTTGTCGGCATCAGTGAATACCCATTCCGGAGCTTTCTTACCTATCTCGAGCTTGGTCCCTGTCTGAGCACAAATATAACTCACTGCCAGAAAGGCGAATAGAATAGTGAAAATTGTCTTTTTCATACTTGCTATTTTAAGTTAAGAAGCGAAATATATGAATTTTTATTTATAAACCGATTTTATATTGTTTTTTACATAAATCCCGACAACTATATTACTTTTGCACTCGCCAATTTTTGTATGCAGCAGATTAGAAATATCGCGATTATTGCCCATGTGGATCATGGAAAGACAACCCTGGTGGACCGCATCATCCAGGAGTGCAAGGTCTTTGACGAGCGCAAGGAGACAGGGGACCTGATACTTGACAGCAATGATCTTGAGAGGGAGAGAGGCATAACAATTATTTCAAAGAACGTCTCGGTAAACTATAAAGGAGTTAAAATCAACATTATAGATACTCCCGGTCATGCCGACTTCGGAGGCGAGGTTGAGAGAGTGCTGAAAATGGCTGACGGTGTTCTGCTGTTAGTAGACGCCTTCGAGGGTCCAATGCCGCAAACCAGATTTGTTCTGGGGAAAGCAATTAACTTAGGTCTGAAGCCAATTGTGGTTGTAAATAAGGTAGACAAGGAAAACTGCCGGCCTGATGATGTTCAGCAGGATATCTTCGAGCTGATGTTCAACCTGGATGCCTCGGAAGAGCAGCTCAATTTCGAAACGGTTTTCGGTTCCTCAAAGCTTGGATGGATGAGCAAGGAGTGGCGCAAGCCGTCGTCTGACATAACCTTTCTGCTTGACACGATACTCGAACAGATCCCGGAACCTCGATATATTGATGGTACGGCACAGATGCAGGTGGCTTCGCTTGACTATTCAAGCTATGTTGGCCGTATCGCCATCGGAAGGGTGTTCAGGGGAGAACTGCGTGTGGGAGAGGATTATACCCTCTGCAAGAACCATGGCGAAGTAAAAAAGGTGAGAATAAAGGAATTATATGTATTCGAAGGACTCGGACGTGCAAAAACTGAAACGGTAAGGTGCGGCGACCTTTGTGCAGTCATCGGTCTCGAGGATTTTGAAATCGGCGATACGCTGGCTGACCTTCTCAATCCCGAAGCGCTTCAGAGAATCGAGGTCGACGAGCCTACAATGAGCATGGTTTTCACCATAAACAATTCACCCCTTTTCGGAAAGGAGGGAAAATTCGTTACATCAAGGCACCTTCGGACCAGGCTTATGAGGGAGACTGAAAAGAACCTGGCACTGAGGGTTGAAGAGACAAAATCAGAGGATACATTTAATGTGTTTGGCCGCGGCATTCTTCATCTTTCAATCCTTATCGAAACGATGCGCCGCGAAGGATATGAATTCCAGGTGGGCAAGCCTAAAGTGATACTGAAGGACATAAACGGTTTAAAATCAGAACCTTATGAAACACTTACAATCGATGTACCGGCAGATTTTTCAGGCAGGGCTATCGAACTGGTGACCCAGCGAAAGGGGGAAATGATCGTTATAGAACCTAAAGGCGACCTTCTCCATCTTGAATTTGACATTCCCTCGAGGGGATTGATCGGTTTACGCAACAACATGCTTACAGCAACATCAGGAGAGGCCGTAATGCATCACAGGTTCAGGGCTTATGACAAATACAAGGGCGACGACCTGATCCTCAAGCCAAACGGTTCAATTGTTTCCCTTGACCAGGGTATGGCAACGGGTTATGCCATAGACAGGCTTCAGGATAGGGGCCGCTTCTTTATTGATCCGGGTGAGACAGTATATAAAGGTCAGGTCATCGGAGAGTATACACGCAGCAGCGATATCGAGGTAAATGTCGTAAAGGGCAAGAAGCTTACAAACATGAGGGCTTCCGGATCGGATGATAGCCTGAAAATAGAGCCTAAGATCAGGTTTTCCCTCGAAGAATCAATGGAGCAGATTAAGGATGACGAGTACCTCGAAGTTACTCCTCTGAATCTGAGAATGAGGAAGATACCTGGTTACAATAAATAAGTTGGCAATATGAAGTTTGCAGTTGGCATAACATTTTATTTGCCTATTGCCAACTTCCAACTGCCAATTCACCTGATTTTTTAAATATCTTCATGTTTTCTGCAGTTGTTCCGGGTGTTATCTCGCATCCTGCTGATACGATGCATCTTCCACCTGAATCCCTGAAATCCCTGAGTACATTCTGAACTATCATTTCCTCATTTCCATCCTGGATCACGGTAACTGGATCGCTCTTGCCGGAAAATACCTGACCAGGTGAAAGAAGCGATGCATAATCGCTCATTGAGGGTACAAGGTGGTCTATATCAATGATGTCTGCACCGGTTTTTATCATCCCCGGAAGGATTGAGGAGGTGTCTCCGCATATGTGCAGCTTGGCCAGGGCACCTTCATTATGAATATGATCGACAAGGATCTTTTCTCTTTCAAATGCAAATTCATTATAGAGCTCAGGTCCGATCTGTGAGCAGAAAGCATCTCCGATGCCGATGCAGTGAGCTCCTGCTTTTATCTGCAGTGAGATGAATTCCATTGCACCCTCAACAATCGTATCGAGGGCTTTTTCCATGGATCCCGGATCGAGGTAAAAATCGACTGATGCATTTGATGCCCCTCGCAGATCTACGTATTCTGCAATTGAACCTTCAACCCAGCCGACAATAAAATATTCATCGTGGCACTGTGTTCTGAATTCCGAGATCTCTGCCAGACGGTTCCTGCATCTTTCATTATTCAGAGGATTATATTTTTTCAGCATCGATGCAGCCTTTGCATCAGGGGCGTGTCCCCCTTTATCTATGGGCAGGCTGTCCTCGGGATACTCGACCTCTATTCCGAAAGCTGATGCTTCTGCCCAGGGATCAGACATTACAGTGACCCAGTCAATTCCGAAATCCTGGGCGCATCTGATCATCGCATGGCATTTCGCCAGAGGTTCCGTACAGAAATTCCGGTATTTCACGCCAGCATATTTTGCGGCCCATCTCATTATGATAGGATGGAACGGAGGATGATCGAAAGATCCTCCCTTAATGAAGGCCATTGTCCTTTCAAGACCAGTCATTCATGTAAAAGATTAGTATTTCTCAATAATCGTTCAGGAAGTCATTCAACGGCTTCATCGTCCTGGCACCCCTGATGATAAGGTCAAAGGCACCTTCACTTGTCATCTCCCTGTCGGAGATCATCCTGGAAACCAGGTAGCTTTTCATCCTCAGAAGATCAATATTCGGATGGTCCTTCGAAAATCCCTTGGGTGCAGATTTCAGCTTTTCACCCTCGATCTCTCCGAAAAAGTCTTTTAAGGTCTTGTTATGCAGTATTTTAAGAAATTTATCGCCCTGCTCATCAATCTTATTCCTGATTGCTGTTAACCAGGGCATCGGAGGTATATATGCACCACCGGCAATCATGCTGTTGTTCCCCGGTTCTGCATGGATATAATAACCTGCATACTTGTCTCCGTTATTTTTGCCGCCTTTCACAATAAAGGCACCCATGTAGGTTTTATAAATCGTTTTATCATTGGAGAACCTTATGTCTCGGTTAATCCTGTACATGCAGGTTCTTGCTTCCAGGCCTTTAAGGATGGGGTCAAATTTTATTATCTCGTCAATTACAGCCTGAACAAAGGATTCGTAATTTGTCTTTGCCTCTATGTAACGGCTTCGGTTGCTGTTAAACCATTCCTTGTTGTTGTTCTTCGAAAGATCGGAAAGAAATGCCAGAGTAGATTTCTGAATTGTGACCATATCTATTTATTTTTTATATCATAGGCCAGCAGCATTTTACCATGCCTTTGGTACAAAATGCCATTGTTTATAACCGGATGTGCAAAATGCTGAAGAGTTCCTTTTTTAACCCTGAAGGTACTGACGAGTCTCATTTTGCCCTGTTCGGAGCTCAGCAGCATGAGTTCTCCCTTCTGGTTATAGTAATACAGCATGTTGTCAGCCATTATGATAGCCCCAGGTGCTGTTTTGAGGGAGTCAACAAGCGAACCGGTGGTTGCATCCAATGAAACCAGCTGTGGCCTTGCGTTCGCGCCGCAATACAGATAATTGCCGGATTTTACCACACCTCCCATATATGAGTCGAATGCCTTGTTCCTCCATACTTCGGTTATTTTAGATCCGTCAGGCGACAGATTAAGCCTGACTGCGCAGTTGCCGTCGCCTTCGACGTACCAGATTACACCATCTTCATAGATAACTGCATTGCTGTGGGTATCACCATAGCCGGGACCTCTTTTTTCAAGCGGGTAATTGTCTTGTTCGTGCGACCATAACAGCTGACCTGTCTTAGTGTCGAATCCCAACATGTGATACATTGAGAATGTTACCAGAATATTCCTCGATGGGAGGGTTATCAGCTTGCCCGGATTATATGCCGAAACCTCTCCAAAGCCTTTGTTCGACCAAATCAGCTTGCCGTTGAACCTGTTCAGGGCTACAACGTTATGAAGCTTCCCTCCCGGAGTCCAGAATACTTTATCTCCATCGATTAGTGCAGCTTCTGAGTATCCATGCAATGGAATCGCCCCGTCAAAGTCTTTTTTCAGATCCTTCGACCAGACTATCTTGCCGTCCTTTCTGTCAACACAGTAAAGGTTTCCCATGCCGGTACCAACGTAGATCAGGTTATCAAGAACAGTTGGAGTGCATCTTGATCCCGGATATCCTCCCGCTAACCACTCTTTTCCAAGAGTTGTCTGCCACAGTTTTTCTCCCTGCAGATTGAAGCTGAAGAGGACACACATAGAATCGATCTCTCCGCTGATAAAAAATCCGTCTTCGGTGAATACCGGCGAAACAAAACCGTTTCCAATATTTTCCACCACCATGATCTCTTTCGGACCTTCTGCAGGCCAGGCTTTCAACAGGTTTGATTCCTGGTATATGCCTGTACGGCCTTTCCCTCGGAATTCATAAACTGTACTCTTATCCTTTGAAGAGGATGCCGGTAATAAAAGTGTCAGGAATAATACTAATGTCAGAATATTCATATTTTTAAAATTAATTGTTTGTAAAAGTCCTAAAGATAATTTCATCTTCAATATAAAACGATGATGGATTAAACATTTTACAATTGGAAACAATACAATTGTTATTATTTTTGGATTATGAAATACTTTAATCAGGCCTTCATCCCTCTGATTTTTCTTATAATCATTTCGGGGTGCAGGTCCGGGGAAGTGGGGATAACAAGAGAAGGTAAAGTAAGGCAACTTGTTGACACAGTAGGTTTTGCACAATATCCATGGCAAATGGATTCGCTAATGGCCAGAATCGTCCATACCGGCTGGAAGAAGGAAGATGGAGAACCGTGGAAGCTGGCGATATGTCCGCATGACGATTATACTTATGTCGGGGCACTTTATCCTGAACTGCTTCAGAATATCTATGCTCACACACTTATCCTGATCGGCGTTGCACACAAGGCTGCCAGAATGGGAATTGAAGATTCCCTGGTATTTGATAGCTATTCATTCTGGAAAGGTCCATGGAAAAAAATACAGGTTTCGCCAATAAGAGAAGAAATCTTCAGTCAGCTTGCAGACAGGTTTGCCATTGTAAGCGACACCCTGCACGGGGTTGAACATTCCATTGAATCGATGATCCCTTTCCTGCAGTATTTCAATCGTGATATATCAATAATCCCAATTCTTGTTCCGGCAATGGATCCCGACAGGATGGAAGAGTGCGGAAAAGCTCTTGCCGCAGCGATAAGGGAGGTGTCCCGGAAGCATGGATGGGAGTGGGGAAAAGATTATGCGATAATAGTAACCACCGATGCTGTCCATTATGGTAATGAAGATTGGGGTGGCTCCGATTATGCTTTCTTTGGTTGTGACTCAGCCGGAAATAACAAAGCGATGGACCATGAGACTGAAATAATCAGGAGATGTCTGACTGGAAACATTGATAAGAATAACTTCAGGCTATTCAATGCATATACTTTAAATACAGATAATTATAAAAAATATAAATGGACATGGTGTGGCCGGTATTGTGTCCCTGTAGCTCTTTATACATCCTTTTTTCTGAACGACTCTCAGCCGCTGTCAGGTGAGTTGATCGGCTATTCAACGAGCATTACTTCCAGGCACATAACTGTCGATGATATAGGAATGGGAAGAACGGCAATTGCAACTGACTGCCACTGGGTTGGTTATGCTGCAATCGGCTACAAGTAAGGATTTGAGATGAAGGATTATTTATTCAACTGACAGGTGGAAGTATTTTTAAAAAGGAGGATGATGAATTTGTTTAAATGGAGATTGTTTTCTATTCTGATCTTCCTGTTAACCTTCGTCCTGCAAGTTATTCATGCTCAGCCTGTTCTAAGCCACAGGCATGGATTCTATGAAACTCCCTTTTACCTTACAATCACTCCATGCATCATCAGGATCAGCATTTACTATACAACCGACGGAAGCGCTCCCGGCATCTGCCGGATGGAACTACTTTATACTTCACCCTTAATTATTGATTCACTGACAGTGATCAGGGCAGTTGAGATTAATAAATGGCCAATCAGGCAAAATAGCGACATGCACATACCTGTTTACCGAAGATATAATTCATCAGCCTAATGATCCGGATGGCTATCCATCTACATGGGGCAAGTATACAGCCATTTCAGGAACCGCAATTGCCGACTATGAGATGGATCCCGAACTTATGGCCGTTCCCGGATTTGCCGATTCGGTAAGGGAAGCATTGCTTGATCTTCCGGTTATTTCGCTGGTTACCGATAAGGATAATCTTTTCTCCGGGACAATCGATCCGGTCACCGGCGGAATATATATTTATACCGGACCTCCGCTTACAAATACCACCAACGGCACAGGATACGGGTGGGAGAGACCCGTCTCATTTGAATATTTCGATGCAGGTGATTCAGTCGACCTTCAGGTGGATTGTGCACTGGAGATACAAGGCAATCATGGCCGGAGAGCGGAGAAATCACCGAAACATTCATTCAGGCTGACATTTAAAAATCCATATGGACCCACAAAGCTGAACTATCCGCTCTTTGGGACTGATGCCGATTCGGTTCACAATACAATTATACTCCGTGCCGGTTTCGGCAATACATGGGTTCACTGGAGTCACAGCGAAAGGGAAATGGCACAATATCTGAGAGACAGGTGGACGAAGGATACGCACCTGGCCATGGGATATTACGCAAGTCATGGTTTTTTTGTTCATCTCTTCTTAAACGGACTTTACTGGGGAATCTATAATCCATCGGAGAGACTTGATAGTGAATTTGCAGCAATGTACCTTGGAGGCAATGAAGAAGATTACGATGTGATCAAGGACTATACCGAGGTGGCTGATGGAAACATAAATGCCTGGAATACAATGATGTCGATTGCCAATTCAGGGCTTGCTTCAACGGAAGCTTACCAGAGGATTCAGGGTAACAAGCCTGACGGTACGCGGAATCCGAACGGTGAACCGATGGTAGATGTGGTAAACCTCGCCGATTATATGCTTTTGCATTTCTATGGCGGTAACTGGGACTGGGATCACCATAACTGGGTTGCTGCAAGGAACCGGGTCGATCCGTTGAAGGGATTTCAGTTCTTCAGCTGGGATGGGGAACATATGATCGAGGGTGTCGATGCGAACATCCTGTCGAAGAACAATAATAACTGCCCGAGCCGTGTATTTCAGAAACTGCTTGAGAATCAGGATTTCAGACGCCTCTTTGCCGACAGGGTACAGAAACATTGTTTCAACGGGGGAGCTCTTACAGCATTATCTGCTGGAGAGCGGTGGATATGGAGGTCAGACCAGATTGAGAAGGCAGTAAATGCCGAGGCTGCAAGATGGGGCGATTACAGGCGTGACGTACATCCATGGCAGACCGCGCCTTATGAACTCTATACAAAGGAAAGTCACTGGACCCCGCAAAAGAATTACATAATAAACACTTATTTCCCGAACCGGACCAGTTCATTCCTGTCCAGCCTGAGAACTGCAGGCCTCTTTCCGTCTATTGATGCACCGCTTTTTATGATCAATGGTAATACATTGATTAATAATAAGATATCAGTAAATGACAAGCTCACCATGAGCAGTTCCGAGGGTGAGATATACTATACAACAGATGGAAGCGACCCTGTAGTATGGGAAACAGTACCGGCAATTTCGTCGCACGCTTTAAAATACTCTGAACAGATACCACTGAAAAAATCATCCCACTTCAAGGCCAGGTGTTACTCAGACGGTATCTGGAGTGCCACAGCAGAGGAATATTTTATTATTCCTGAAGATTTCAGGGATATAAAGGTCACTGAAGTTCATTATCATCCGCTTGACATGGGAGTTAATGATAACCAGGAACTTGAATTCATTGAGCTGAAGAACACAGGTAATTCTACGCTGAACCTTAAGGGAATGAGATTTGTTGATGGGATTGATTATATATTCCCTGAGGACAAGGTTTTAAAGCCTCAGGAGTTCGTTGTACTGGCTTCGAATGGAAGTACTTCAGGGACAGATATGGTTTCTGGCCCGATGCAGCGTATGATGGTCAGCTGGACAACGGTGGTGAAAGGATTATACTTATGACAGCCTGCAGCGATACGATATGCTCATTTGAATACAGCGACGGTTCAGTATGGCCCGATACACCCGATGGTAAAGGCAATTCGCTCGTTCCTACAGAGTATAATCCTGAGAATGACCAGGATAGTCCTGAATTCTGGCGTGCATCAGTCAAGACAGGAGGCTCCCCGGGTTATGACGACAAGATGTTTTCGGAAGGTAAATCCTCAGATCTTCTGACAGTCTACCCGAATTACCCCAATCCATTCCTATCCGCGACGACAATCAGATATGAGCTGAAGTCATATGCTCATGTCACCATTACAATAATAAATGCTTCGGGCCAGCAGATTCTTGTTCTGGAAGACAGGAACAAGCCTGCCGGAACGTACACGGTTGAATGGAATGGGACGAACAGCGGGAAATGGTCTGTTGCCGCGGGATTATACTTTTACAGGATCAGGGCGGAAAACACTATTGCTTCCAGTATCATAAATTATAAGATGCTGAAAATAAGGTAATTTATTCTCTTTTTCTGATTACACCGGTTCTCCTGGTTATTACTTCGATTATAAACCTTGGAATTAAAGGTACCACTAAGACGGTAATTTTATTTACGAATCCGGGAATACAGACAGCACGTCCTCTGAATAGTGCTCTGACACCTGCTTTTGCTACCGTTTCAGGTTTTTTCATTATACCAAGCTTCTTTAAGAGAGATGTATTGATATTACCGGTATTATAAAGAGAGGTATCGGCTGCTCCCGGCATCAGGCATGTAACACTGACATTATCAAGCTTCATCTCGGATCTCAGAGCACGCGAGAAATGTCTCATAAATGCCTTGGTGGGAGCATATAGTGAAATGCCGGGATATGGCATTACAGCAGTGATCGACGATAAATTCAGAATGTATCCCTTGCCGTGCATTGCCATTTGTTCTCCAAACAGCCGGCAGAGCAGGACAGGAGTATGGATATGCAGGGAAAGAATAGATTTTACGCGGTTGTAATCGATTTTTGTGACCTCCCCGAAAAAAAACATCCCGGCATCATTCACCAGCACTTCGACCGCAAGATTTTTTTCCTTGCAGAAATTGAAAACCTGCTGTGCCGCATCTTCCTGAGCAAGATCTGTATCGAGAGTTTCAACACGGATATCGTGATCCTTTCCAGTGAAGATTTAAGATCCTGAAGCTGAAGTGGCTGATTGCTGACAGCCACAATGGAATAACCTCTTTGTGCCAGCTCTCTGCAAATATGCCAGCCTATGCCTGAGGAAGCACCCGTGACAACGAGCATATTTTTCATTTTTTCCCATGTTGGCTTTCCTGAACCTGTTGGAGTTCAAATATAACAGATTCGGATTCGGTTAAGCAACAGAAAACTTTGGGATTATAGAATTTGATTTAATAAATTTATGTATTCATATCAGAAGCCTCAATATGGCCCAGATAAATGAAGTATTGATCAGAAGCGTTTTTGATGAGATGACCAAGTACAAAGCCTCTCTTGCAAAAATGGCTGTGACTGACGATGACGAAGAGCTTCCTGATTACAGGATACTCGGGGACCTGATCATAAAGAACTTTCCGTGGCCTGTAGGCGTGGAGCTTCGCAGACTCTTTTCAGGGATAATGCGCCAGCTTGACAGGATGAGGCTTGATCAGATATTCAAAACGATTGAACGATCGATGCAGTTTCTGAGTTTTGTGATGCTTTCGCAGGCAGCAGAAGAGAAGGCAAAGGGCAAACTTGTTCTCCTGCAAGCTTTTAGCAGCGAATTCAAAAACAGGTTCCTTGTTCTCAGCCTTGGTAATTTTACCTGGATGATCAGGGCCATCGGGAATATGTTCCGGGATCAGAATATCGAATGGTTCATGCCTGAAATGTCGGGATGTTTCGATAATAAGTTCTACGGAGCCCTTGATTTCTGGGTACCTGAACGAAACGAAATAGGCCATTACCAGATAAACCTTACTCAGGAAGAGATAGAAAAAAGATGTGTCGAATACGAAGAAAAGCTAATGTTCATTCTTCAGAGGATCTCATTCCTGGCCAAGTACAGGCTCGTTTCGGTGAAAGACATTAAAGTGATCAAATCAAAAATTAATAAAGTCGCATTTCATCACGTTTTTGACCTGCTTAACAGTTCAGATTCAGATTTTAAGGCAAATGAGTTCGACGAGGCAAGATTTACCGAAAGCAATTCAGTGCTTCTTATGAAAAACATTAAAGCGCTGGATGAATACCTTAATCTGTCACCTCTCATAATAGATACAAGCGCGGAAGTCCTTGATTCGAAGGAAAAGTTTGAGATTAAAAAAGATATATTCATGTACTCAAAATTCCGGAATGACCAGTTAATGTACCTCGGTACTGAGGTTACCGAGAAAATAGATCTGCGGTCATTGAAGAATTATGAGACATTGCTGGGGGAATTCAGGTACCTGTTATCGGTAATTGGAGCAGAGGCTTAGAGAGCCTTACTGGAAATTTCTTGTTTACATAATATGCAGAAAAGTCCGTATAAGTTTCTGGACAGTTACTCAAAGGAGGACCGGGATATCTTCTTTGGCAGGGATAAAGAGATTGAAGAGCTTTATTCAGAGTATATTCAAAAGCAGGATATTGGTCGTGTATGGAACTTCCGGGACAGGCAAATCATCGCTGATCGACTGCGGACTGGCAAACAAATTCAACGATCTCGACTGGTTGCCGGTAAATATCAGGAGAGGCATCTGACATTAACAGGAGCCTCATTGATTCACTTGAACAAAAACGTCTCAACACATGTCAGTGCAGCTGGCGAAGAGGATGAGATATTAAAGTCATCCAGTCATTATACCTCGACCATTTCAAACCGATCTATCTTATTTTTGACCAGTTCGAAGAGCTGTTCATCTTTGGAAGCCGCGAAGAAAAAGAGAACTGGCATCAAACGTGAAAAAGATAATTGATTCAGATCTTCAATGCAGGCTCATTTTTTCAATCAGGGAGGAATACCTTGCCAGCCTTACAGAATTCGAAAAGACCATTCCTTCGTTTCTTACCAACAGGATCAGGATTGAAAAGATGACAAGGCAGAATGCAATCAGTGTCATTGAAGGTCCCTGCAAACTGAACGGTATTGACAGTGGAATCCGGATTCCCGGAAATGCTGCTTGAAAAACTGAATCCCGATAATCGCCGACATCGAACTTACCTGGCTCCAGGTTTATCTTGATAAGCTCTTCCGCATGGCTTCAGATGAGAGCGAGGATGTTAATAAGACTTACAAAAGGCCTGCTTGATAGGGCAGGGGAAGTCAAGGATCTGCTCGGAACATTCCTTGAAGAACAGGTATCGCAGCTTGATGATCCTGAAACCGGCCTTGTTGTCCTTAAATCATTTGTTTCGGTGAAAGGCACCAGGCATCAGATTAATGAAGAAGAAGTTATTGACATATTCCAGGACACTTGGTAAAGATATTGACAATGAGACTATTATAGAGACTAATTCAGAAGTTTGTCAAACTGAGGATCCTGCGCGACAAGGATGAAAACGGAAAATACGAGCTCAGACACGACACCCTTGCAGCCAAAATTTATGAAATGATCACCCTTGTCGAGAAAGAATTGCTCGAGATAAGTCAGTTCCTGGACCATTCATTCAACAGCTTCGAAAAGAGAGGCACTTTCCTGTCCGCAGATGACCTTAAGTACATTGCCCCGTATGAAGACAGGTTGTTCATCAGTGAAAAAATATCTAAGTTCATTTCCCAGAGCAAATGGGCAACACATAAAGCAAGACGCCGGAAACAGAGGATTCTTATTTCCTCGGCACTGATAATAATTACTGTGTTGTCTTTCTTCACGGTGTGGGCTATGCGTGAACGTGATTATGCGAGGAAACAGGAATCTGATGCAAAGCAGCAGAAGGTGAAAGCCGACAGCGCCGCTGCAGTTGCAGATTCTTCGAGAATTGCAGCAGAGGTTTCAAGAATTGCAGCAATTGATTCGGGTAAAAGAGCTCGGAACAGAGAGATTATGCAAATATCCAGCGACAGAGAGCAGAAAGGAATGAAGCTGAAGCCATAAATACAGAGTAAAATTGCAGCAACGCAGAAATGACTCCGCCAACAATGCCAGCAGTAGGGCAGAAAGAAATGCCATACGCGCCGAACAGGAGCGGACCGAAGCTCTCCGGCTTCGGATGCTTTCCGTCGGCAAAGCATTAACAATAAAGTCACTTCAGCTTCAGGGGCAGAAGGAACTTCAGACACTCCTTGCTTACCAGGCTTATGTATTCAATAATAAGAATGGAGGTGATCCGGGTGACGCAGACATCTATCAGGGATTATACAATGTTGAAAAACAATACGGTACTTATGGATATAAATTGTTTTCCAGCCACAACGGCGAGATAAAAAGTATCGCGTTCGTCCCCGGAAAAAATGAATTTTATTCTTCGGGATTTGACGGCAAACTTATTAAGTGGAGCTTCAATGGCGGAGATCAGACCTCACAGATTATCTATTCAGGTCCGGATATATTTGAAGTGCTCGCAATAAGCCCCGACGGATCGTGGCTTGCCTGCGGCGGTCGTAACTCGGTCATAACCATGATGGCTGCGGATAGCGGAAATGACACACAATATGAGCTAAAGGGACATCTTAAACAGGTGAATTCGCTTGTTTTTACAGATGACGGAAGGTACCTGTGGTCAGCTTCTTTAGATGGCAAGGTGCTTAAATGGGATATCGCAGCAAGAAGTCCGTTGGAAATCAACACCGCCGGACTACAGATAAACTCAATCGATATTTCATCAAAAAATGACTGGCTTGCGGGGATCAGTAATGAAGGCAAGGTTGAAGTGTGGAACATAACAAATCCATCGGATAAATTTAGCGTTGATTTGCCGGGGAGAATCATTAAATCTCTCAAATTCAAACCCGGCGGCACGACACTTGCACTCGGATGCTCAGACGGTTATGTTGAACTATGGGATGTCCGGGCAAAAAGGAAGATTTCAGGTATGAACGCCCATAGTGCAGGTGTAAATGCCATACGCTTCAATCCTGTTTCTGACCAGATGGCAACTGCAGGCAACGACAGGATAATAAGGATATGGGATGAGGAAGATCTGACAGATCCCCCCATTACGCTAAGTGATAATGAAGGTTATGTAATGACCATTGAGTTCAGTCCCGATGGCAAGATGATCGTTTCAGGAACGTATGAAGGTACGGCTAATCTTATCGGACGGGCGACCGATGCCGAAATGCTGGCAAAAGAAATCTCCGGCCTGATTACCAGGAAGCTTACACCCGGGGAATGGTCAACCTATGTAGGCAAGGATATTGATTATGAAAATATGCAATGAATATGGTTTCCAATGAAAGGCAAATATTATCACGAAAGGTTCATATGGGGTCATTTGTGAAAGGCCTTCTATGTGCTCTTTTTGTCCTTTTTGTCAGCTTACCGGGTTTCTCCCAGGAGGCCGGAACATGTGCCGACAAGCTTAAAAATGCCCAGATACTATATGAGAAAGGACAGGTTGAACAGATACCTTCTCTTCTGACGGAATGCCTTAAGGCCGGTTTCAAGAAAGAGGAGGAGCTGGCTGCATATAAGCTGCTCATCCAGGCATATCTCATTGACGACAAGATTGATAAGGCCGATTCAGCAATGCTGGCATTCCTTCAGGGAAATCCTGAGTATCAGCTTAGCACCACCGACCACTCAAGTTTTACATACCTCTTTAACAGTTTTGTATCAAGACCTTTCTTCCAGATAGGAATTCATGCCGGCACAAGCATCCCTTTTCTTTCATTTGTCGATCAGAACCTGACTGCCGGAGAACCTGGCAGATCGGTATTCAGAACCAATGCTGCAAACCTGATGCTGTCGGCCGAAGCACGATTCATGCTGAAGGAAAGGCTCCAGTTATGCATTGAAGCCGGATATTCAAGGCTTCAGTTTTCCAACGAGATCAATTATATGAATTTCGCTGTGATCAATTATTCGGAAACGCAAAACAGGCTTGAAATCCCGGTAACAGTATTATATGATTTAAAATCCTCAGGCAGGTTTACTCCATACCTGAAAGCAGGAGCAGGTGTAGCCCTTAATCTGAGGACCAGCGCTGATATTTCCCTTGAAATGACTGACAGGAATAATCCGGGCGACAGAACAGGAGAAACGCTCATCAGGACGGGTTCAAGAGCGCCGGTCGATATGTTTATCCAGGCAGGAGCCGGAGTGAAATACAAAATACCGCATGGATGCCTGTTTGCAGAACTCAGATCAGACTTCGGGATCATCGGGCAGAATAAGCGGGGAGGTGAGACGGTGGACATGCTTGAATATTACTACCTGTGGTCTGATCCCGGTTTCAGGATCAACAGCATTTGTTTAAATGCAGGTTATATCTACGTTTTCTATAAACCTTCAAAACGGGATAAATAAATGAAGGGCAGATCATTAATAATTAACGGTTGTTATTCCTCTTCACTCTGGTTTCCTGCAACAAAGGATGATGATGAGCTATATACGCTGAAGTTCTTTGGAGATGCCTATGAGGACATTGGCTATAGCATCGGCATTGCTGACGACGGTTATGTCATCACCGGACAGCTGACCGAAATTGAAAGAAGCGATGGCAATTACATTGCATCATCAGACAGGAATCTTTGTGTGCTGAAGACCGGATGGGACGGAAATCTTATATGGAAGTTAACTGCCGGAGGCAGCTCCGACGACCATGGATCAAAGATTTGCGTACTTTCTGACGGTTCATATATCTGTACAGGAACCTTTACCGATCCAATTGATAATACTACTGATATAATTGCAGTAAAAGTTTCATCAGCCGGGAATATGGAATGGCAGCGCAGTTATGGAGGCCCCGGAAATCAGGCCGGACTTGATGTTATTGAGGTTGCAGGAGGCTTTATGGTTCTCGGATCAACTGATACGGAGCGTCTTCCGTTCTCCGACTCCACAGGTAACATTGCCGGCAGGACAGACCTTTATCTTCTAAGACTTACCCAGTCCGGCGACTCATCCGTTTCTTACGCATATGGATATCCGGGAAATGACCTTGGTGCAGTTCTTAAAGAGGATCCTGATGGCGGATTTATACTCCTTGGCACTACCGACAGGTCGGAACCCGGCCAGGATGGGAACAACATTCTCCTGGTCAGGATTAACGATGCAGGTAATGCTGTGGAATCAAGGATAATAGGCGGAACTGACGACGAGTATGCCGGCGACCTTGAGATCGTATCTGATGGATACTTTATTTCAGGAACAAAGGGCGCAGAGGGAACACAGCAGAGTATTCTGCTTGACCGCCTTGGCAAAAACATCTTCGGCCCTTCCGCCGAGGGATTTCCTAAAGAGATAACTGTCAGCGGACTATCGTCCGGTGTTATGGCTACAACACCTACAGCATCCGGCACATTCGTGCTTGCAGGACGGTCGGGGACAGGCTCTTCTTCCGATATGCTCTTCCTTGAGGTTGATGAGGAGGGGACCATAGTGGGAGATCATCAGCTTATAAAAGGAAGTACGGGAATCAGACAGCTTATGATATTGCAGAAGATGATGACGGGTACCTGGTTGCTGTCGGGAAGAACAGCTACGATGCAAACTCAATGATCAGTTTTCTGAAGTTCAGGTTTTAGGAGGGAAAATATAGTTAAATGAAAAAGTCAGCCATTTTGTTGTTATTGATCCTGCTCAGACCGGGGATGATGGTTTCTTCTTCAATCCCGGCAGACACTCCGCCTGTGGTATCTGATGTACAGATCATTGGTGCGCCAAGGTCCGGAACTACGGTTTACGGCGTGTATTCTTACTTTGATGCAGAAGGAGAGGCAGAAGGCTCTTCAGAGTGGAAATGGTACTCCAGCAGCAATTCCGATGGTTCAGGATATCTTGCCATACCCGGTGCTAATGCTAAATCCTATAAAATCAGCGATCTGATGATCGGCAGGTATATAGGCTTCTCTGTTAAGCCTGTTGATGCTGACGGCGATGAATCGGACAGCACATACTTTGCAATAAAGTGGATCGGACAGGTGATAAATGATCCCCCGGTTGCGTCACCATTGGCAATAACAGGGTCGAAGAATGTAAATGATGCCCTGACAGGTAACTATATTTATTCTGACACTGAAGGCGACACGGAGAGTGGCTCATTGTATAAGTGGTATTCATCACCCTCATTTTCAGGAACATATAATGAAATACCCGGAGAGACCGGCAGGGCTCATGTGATCAGAATGGATGAGCAGGGCATGTGGTTCAGGTTCGGCGTTGTTCCGAAAGCGCTGACAGGCAATGATAGTTTTACAGAAGACGCTGAGCGCCGCTATATGGTCCGGGCCAATTCCATGCCTTCCACTGATGTTCCGACGATAACCGGAATCCTACAGCCGGGACAGGTGCTTAAAGCAGATTACAATTATTCCGATGCTGACGGAGATCCTGAAGGCAATTCCATTTACCAGTGGTACAGGGAGTTCGGATGCAATTCCTGGTGCGAATGATACTCTTTATAACTGCAGGATGATGACGTTGATTCAAGGATCAGGTTTTCGGTAATACCCGTTTCTTCCACCGGATACCCTGATACCGGGGATACCCTCATGAGCAGCTTTACCGGCAGTGGTAACCGATCCTTCAAACCCGGCGCCCGTGGCAACGGATCTCTGTATTGCAGGCATACTGGCTGCAGGAGAGGAACTTAAAGGGGAATATTTTTATATCAACAAATACAAGGAAAAGGATTCAGAATACAGGTGGTATCGCGATGGTGTCATGATACAGTCCGGAACATCACACGGCCTCAAAAAGTCATATTGTTGATGCAAGTGATATCGGCCATGAAATAAGGTTTGCCGTCATTCCCGGGAATAAGAGCGGACAATCGGGAAGCATAGCCTACAGTGATCCCTTTGCATATTTTACGCTTCCGCGGGAATCGTTCAGCTCTTCGGATCCGGATGTGGTTCTCACTGCTGATCCATCCTCTGGTGCTTTCTGGGGTGAGGGAGTGACGAACGGGATTTTCTCTCCCTCGTCAGTTGATTATGCGGCCAGCCCATTTACGGTATTTTACCAGGTGAATGTCGAAAAGCCAAACACAGAATGCCTTCAGCAGACATCTATAGATCTGACCGTTTCGAGCGTCGCTCTGAATTTCGGCAGCTTCAGGAACATTTACTGCCAGAACGGAGGATATGATACCATCTACGTGATGAACGTACCAGCCGGTGCAACCTCGAAACAATTTCATTTAACCGATAATGATGCCATTGTGGGCTTGTTCAATGATACAACAATTATTATTGATCCGGGGAAGATGAGGGCAGGGAACAAGGAAGATACTCTCTATTTCCAGGCTATGGATGGCTTGCAGACGCTTAAGCATTCAAGGCCTTTCATTATTGATACCGTAACGCAGGTAACTATCCTGAACCTTCCTCCGCAAAGCGAATACTGCGATAACATTGCTCCGTTCGAACTGCTTGTCTCGCATCCGGGAGGATCATTCGAAGGTCCGGTGGATGGTAATTTCTTTGATCCTTCGCTAGCAGCCGGCGATACCGCAGTCAGATATACTTTTACCACAAGCCGCGGATGCGTAAGTTCAGCGAATGTCCCTGTAACGATCAATCCTTCACCTGTTGCCTCATTCGGCCTGGCAGATGTCTGTATTGAAAGTACTTCAGATACAACGGTTTTCATTAATAACACGAATCCGGCAGGTATTGTAAGCAAATGGCTCTGGGAGTTCATCCAGGGCGGAGATACGATCTCGAGCACCCTCAAAAATCCCGGATATCTTTACACCACCGGTGGTACGAAAAGAGTGATCCTGACAGCCACTACCGCCGATAATTGTGTGGCTCATCTTGACACAATTATTGATCTCGGTGTCAAGCCTGAAGCAGATTTCTTCTGGAAAAACGAATGCCTTCATCCCGCAGACTCGATCTGGCTTTTTGATGCCACAGCTTCCTCTCAGAAAATAGTGTCGCGAAGCTGGAATTTCTTTGACGACGATTCGCTGCGCACCGTCGTAAATCCCCGATATCCGAAGAAAGCATCCGGTTACCTTCCTGTGGAATACATAGTGATGACCAAATACCAGGGATGCCATGATACTGTTTCCAGGAGCATTTTCATCAGACCAACGATAACCATTGCATCCGACGATTACCTCGAGGACTTTGAAGAAGGCAGCGGCGGCTGGGTTAAAGATTATGAGGATGTCAACAGCTGGTCGTTCGGAACACCCGACAGAACACTCATTAACAGTGCAGCTTCAGGCGACAGCGCATGGTTTACGAGATACAGCATTAATAATCAGAAAGTCGAATCGTCGGCTGTAATAAGTCCCTGCTTTGATCTTACACTGATGAAAAGGCCGATGATAAGCCTTAAATTATGGAAAGGATTCGATCCTGACAGGGACGGGCTTGCGCTTCAGTATACCATTGATGATTCCGGAATATGGAATTATGTAGGGACCCTCGATGACGGGATAAACTGGTACAACTCAGCCCTGATAAGCGGCAAGCCTG
The DNA here is from genome assembly GCA_963772715.1 of uncultured Bacteroidota bacterium. GTDB lineage: Bacteria > Bacteroidota > Bacteroidia > Bacteroidales > VadinHA17 > LD21. The sequence goes on along the minus strand of CAVYYM010000029.1, from coordinate 286,194 downwards.
GCGTTGACAAACAGCTGGGATGGACCGGAACAGGATCAGGTTACATTGAAGCCAGCCACAAGCTTGACAGCGTGGCAGGGAAGAAAGATGTGAAATTCAGGCTTGCATACGGCACCGACGGCACCTCAAGGGGAAATGACGGTGTGGCATTTGATGATATCAGAATAGCGGAGAGAACGAGAGAAATATTACTCGAGCATTTTACTAATAACGGATCCGCGGCAGCCATAAGCGCTTCAGAAAGGGTAACAGAACTCTCAGATAAAGATACGGCTGATGTAATCAATATTCAGTATCATACAAACTTCCCGGGATCGGACCAGTTTTACAGCGATAATCCCGGAGATATAAGCGGGAGGCTGCTTTTCTACGGACTGGCAGGAGTTCCCTATACCTTCATTGACGGAGGGACCGGGAAAAATTACTCAAGTGTGTTCGACTACCGGGAGAACGATCTGAATTCAACTGATATCGCAAAAAGAAGTCTGATAAGTCCGCGTTTTGCCATTGAACTGCAGAGTGAAGTGACCGGCGGAGTGCTCAGCGTTTCAGGGACCATCAGGGCACACGAAGCGCTGAATGCTGAGAATGTAACGCTGTACCTTGCAGTTACGGAGAAGAGCAGTTATGCAGATGGCACGGATCACTACAATATTTTCAGGAAGTTTATTCCCGATGCAGGCGGTACAAGCCTTGACAGGAGCTGGAACAAGGATGAGGAATATGTTCTGGCGCCGCAAAGCTGGGTGATCGAAAATATACAGGATAATTCAGATATAGAAGTTATCGCATTCCTGCAGAACAACAACACAAAAGAAGTCTTCCAGGCAGTATCGGCTGCGGAAGTTGCGAAAGGTACAGGCACAAAGAATGAAGCTCAACAGGGGAGCGGGAAATTCGCCTTATACCCGAATCCGGCTGTAAGCAAGGTTACGGTTTCATTCAGGGAGGAGACAGAAGCCGGGACAGAGATAAGGATATACGATACTTCCGGGAGGCTGGTAAGAGTTTACAGTCCGGGCAGTGGCGCAACGGAATATCTGATTGAGGATCCGGGACTCCAGAACGGGATATACCTGGTAAAGATCACTGTTAACGGAAAAGAAAAAGGGTATAAGAAGATGGTAATACAGGAGAATTGAGACATGGATCTTATTTCCTATAATTAATATTATGTCAAATAGAGAATAATATAAATAAAACAGAATCAAATATTTACTAATTCTGTGCAACTACCAGATACCTCCTATTATTTGGATTCTCATCCAGGTGCAGAATCAATTCTCAAGGTAATACCCTATTTCTTCGATTATGTGTATTATTCAGTATCGGCACACCCGGAATATTAAACAGATCGATGTCAGGATTTTTTATTGCTGAATGAACGGATGTACGTATAAAACTGTAACCATTTCTCCGGGCAGCAGCAATTATTTCACTATCCCCTTCACCATCACCAAATGGCAGCGCAAGTCCTGTTACATCATTTGGAGTCAATAATTCTATAATTCTCTTAGACTCGCCAAGCTCATAGTCAAGGAATGAATTGTACTCCGCGTCAGTGGCAAAAGTCGCTTTCCTGGCAAGAAGATACTGATGTGTATAGCTGTGAGAGCCAAATGTGAAAGGTCTTGCACCTCCGGGCAGCATGTAAGTGCTCATTAATTCTACTTCCGAGCTCGTGAAGTATGAATTCTGGTTTATCTTTTCAACCCACAGGAAAAATGCAGCCTTCATCCGGTACTTTTTAAGCAACGGCAGTACCAGATCATAGCCCGATCGATCTCCGTCATCAAATGAAATAATGACTGAATGACCATCCGGCATTTTTCCTGATTCCCTTATTTTTGGAAGATCATCGAAATTAATGACATTTATATTGTTGTTAATCAGGTACATAAGATCAGACTCAAAATCCGTGATACTTCTTTCATACAGATTTGAAGGCTCTCCTTCAATGATCCTGTGATACATAAGAACAACGATATTTCCTTTTTCCGGAGGAACAGGATCCTCCCTGCAGCCTGAAAATATTATGTAATGTCAGCAATCAAAATAATATATTTTCCTTAGATGCATTTTCCCGGCACAATACTGATCCGAATTAATCAAAAAATACTCAAAAACCTGATTTCACCCCAAACCCCCCAAGGGGGACTAAGTAATTGGTCTTCAATAAGTCCCCCCTGGGGGATTTAGGGAGGTTAAAAAGGGGCTTTTGAGACTGCCCCTTGATTGTATTATCTTCTGTGAAGGTCATTATTTCTGCTCGATAGCATCAAGCTTGGCTTTGATTTCTTCATATTCCTTGGTCATCTTAAGCCTGTAATAGAGCTCTTTGAGGCTCATAAGCGTATACTTGTCAGTCGGATTGAGCTCATATGCTTTTTGCATATATGGAAGTGCCTTGGAGTAAACCTTATTAAGCTCATTTACAGCTTCTTCATATTTTTTCACATCCATGATATCGTTAGCCTTCTGGTTCATCTCGTAAGCTTTGTTGATGTATGAGGCGCCCATGGCATAATGGGTTTCTGCAAGGTCTGATTTGAGCTCAAGTGCCCTGGTAAGTTCTGCTATTGCCTCATCATATTTCTGCAGGTTGAGATAAGTAATGCCTGAGGCGAACCACAGACTGTAATTGTTCGGATCTGCTTCCTTTGCCCTGCCCAGGTAGACGAGAGCTTCAGTGGGTTTGTTGCTTTTCAGATAAAGGTCAGCAAGCTGGAAGTTGATCGTATTGTCACCGGGGAACTTGTTGGGAAGGTCAAGCAGGTAAGCTTCAGCTTTAACTGTGTCTCCCCTGCCCAGGATGCATTCATAAATCCTGAAATATGGATTGATGCCCAGATATTTCAGTTCTCCGCATTTCTCATAATATTTGGTAGCCTCATCAAATTTTTTGGCATTCTGTGCAGCGAGTCCGGCATTGAAATACATTCCGGTATCAATTCCTCCTGCATACAATTCACTTTCATTGATTTTGATCTGAACATCAAATGCCTTCAGTGCGCCAACGAAATCTCCATCTGTAAATTTCTGGCTTCCCTGAGCATACAGCTGCTGTGCAAGAGAATTATAGATCATCTGAGCGATGATTTTCTTTTTCGTTCCACCCTTTGTATCAAGCTGCATCGCCTTCTCATATGAAGCATATGCCTCTGCAAGCGGGTCGGCATAGTATTCATTGTACTTTGGATTATTCGCATCGTAGATAGCCTGGCACAGTTTTCCTTTTGTGAAATACGTATTGAACCAGTTCATTGATTTTTCATTTGCAAGTGCTTCATCAATAGATTCTTTTGCCTTATCAAGCATTTGCTGGTCAATAAAGCTCTGGGCTGCGGTTACCTTCCCCTTTTGTGCTATTGCTCCAAATGAAATAGTGATTGCAGCTAAAAGCAGAAATAATTTTTTCATGTTTATTTTTTTAATTTTTAATTTGTTTAATGACATAAAAACGCTTCAAATTTATAATATTAGAAATTAATCTTCAAATTCTTTGCCATTTTCCTCATCTGTGGAAATTATTTCATCTGCAACAGTGTTTTCCCCGCTTTCATCCTCACTTACCTCGACGCATGCAACCGAAGCGATAATATCATTTTCCCTGAGGTTAATCAGTCTTACTCCCTGTGTTGCCCTGCCCATAACCCTTAGGGCCGAGACCGGACTGCGGAGTATATTGCCGAATTGTGTTATGATCATGAGGTCGTGATTGTCGGTAACATCCTTGAGGGCGATAAGGGATCCCGTCTTTTCAGTGATTTTAATCGTCTTCACTCCCTTGCCTCCCCTGTTTGTAATCCTGTAATCATCTATGTCAGACCTTTTTCCATAACCTTTTTCTGCCACAACAAGTATATCTTTCTCCTTATGTTCAATGGTTATCATGCCAACGACAATGTCAGTATTATCGTCTGTGAGCCTTATTCCACGGACACCTGATGCTGTACGTCCCATTGGTCTTACCGAAGCTTCAGGGAAACGTATTGCACGTCCCGACCTGACGGCAAGCATGATCTGATGATTTCCGTTTGTCATCCTTGCCTCCAGCAACTCATCTCCTTCCCTTACGGTAATTGCGTTCACACCATTGGCACGTGGTCTTGAATAAGCTTCAAGAGATGTCTTCTTTATTATACCCTTTGTGGTGCACAATACTATAAAATTATTATTTATGTATTCGGGTTCGCTCAGGTTCCTGACATTTATGAACGCTTTGACATTATCATCAGGCTCAATGTTGATAAGATTCTGCATTGCTCTTCCCTTCGATGTTCTCGATCCCTCTGGTATGCTGTAAACCTTCAGCCAGTAGCATTTACCCTTGGTCGTGAAGAACAGCATCGTATTATGCATTGTCGCAATATACAGATGTTCAATGAAATCCTCGTCCCTTGTGGTGCTACCCTTTGCTCCCGTGCCGCCCCTGTTCTGTCTTCTGAATTCAGTAAGAGGTGTCCTCTTTATATAACCCATGTGTGAAATGGTAATAACCATTTCGTCGTCGGCATAGAAATCCTCAGGATTGAATTCCTCTGCATTCGGAATTATCTCCGTGCGCCTCTTGTCGCCATATTTCTCCCTGATCTCTATCAGCTCCTCCTTAATGATTTTCATCTGCAGCTCGACACTTTCAAGTACCTTTTTCAGGTAATCTATCAGATCCATAACCTCTTTGTATTCCGCCCTCAGCTTATCCTGCTCAAGTCCTGTCAGCTGGCGGAGCCTCATCTCGACTATTGCCCTCGACTGAAGATCGGAAAGGCTGAATCTCTGCATAAGTCTCTCCCTTGCCTCGTCTGCATTTTTGGAAGCCTTGATAATTGCGATTACCTCATCGATGTTGTCGCTTGCAATTATCAGACCTTCAAGTATATGTGCTCTCTTTTCAGCCTGATCCAGATCGAATTTTGTCCTTCGCATGATTACATCATGCCTGTGTTTCACGAAATAGTGGATAAGTTCCTTTGTGTTGAGAGTCCTTGGCCTGCCCTTTACCAGTGCAATATTGTTGACATTAAAAGTGGTCTGAAGCGATGAATACTTGTACAGGTGGTTGAGCACGACATTTGCGCTGGCATCCTTCTTCAGGATTATAACGATACGCATACCGTTCCTGTCCGACTCGTCATTTATATATGAGATCCCTTCAAGCTTCTTTTCATTTATCAGGTTTGCGATCTTCTGGATCATCTCGGCCTTGTTGACCATGTAGGGAATTTCATTCACTATGATGCATTCCCTTCCCGAATGAGTGATCTCTATTTCTGTCCTGGCCCTGACGACAATACGTCCGCGCCCTGTTTCGCATGCTTCGCGGATACCCTGTTCTCCATAAATTATACCGCCGGTCGGAAAATCGGGTCCCTTGACGTACTTCAATATCTCATCGGCAGTGATATCGTTATTGTCGATATATGCAATGGTTGCATCAATGATCTCCGACAGATTATGAGGCGCCATATTTGTAGCCATGCCTACGGCAATTCCTGATGCTCCGTTCACCAGCAGGTTTGGAATACGTGTAGGCAATACTGTCGGTTCCTGGAGAGAATCATCGAAGTTTGACTGGAAGTCCACAGTTCCCTTGTCAATATCGGCAAGTGTTTCCTCTGCTATCTTGCGGAGCCTTGCCTCTGTATACCTCATTGCAGCCGGGCTGTCTCCGTCGATTGACCCGAAATTACCCTGTCCGTCCACGAGAGGGTATCTCATCGACCATTCCTGTGCCAGTCTCACCATGGCATCATAAACCGATGTGTCTCCGTGCGGATGGTATTTTCCGAGCACCTCTCCCACTATTCTTGCTGACTTCTTGAATCCTTTATTTGACAGAACCCCAAGCTCCGACATCCCGAACAGGACGCGGCGATGAACCGGTTTAAGTCCGTCTCTCACATCAGGTAAGGCCCTCGACACTATTACCGACATGGAATAATCGATGTATGCCGATTTCATCTCCTCCTCAATATTCACCTGCACTATCCTCTCTCTTTCAGACATAACAAATTAAAAATTAATTAATTACAAAAAACAAATCATTTTTTTGATTTGCCGTACGAAAATAGTGATTATTTGCCTACTATTTGGATATTCTTTTATTGAATTTTTAACAAAGTTGTTCATAAATGGGCACGAAAATTGACAATGTTAAACATTGCACTACTTAACTTTGTTTTCCTGGCAATATGTACTTTTGTCGGGATATTGCTGTCAAAATGGCGTGCATAGGTCGAATAAGAATTGAAATACATTATTTTAATATATGGATTCACAATTTTCACAGAGGGTAAAAGATATTCTTGGCTATAGCAAGGAAGAGGCTATAAGGCTGGGCAACAGTCATATAAGCCCTGAACATCTTTTCCTTGGTATTTTAAGGGATGGTGAAGGCGTGGCGGTGGAAATCCTTATCAATCAGGGTATCGACCTGATGGTTCTTAAGGGATCTCTTGAAAAGAGCATAAAAGTAGAGAGTCCCGTTCCCGTTGCAGATCATGAAGTTATCCCTCTCCTGCGCAGCACGGAGAGAATACTGAAGCTTGTTTATCTTGAAGCCAAGGCTCTCAAGAGCGCTACAATCGAATCAGAGCATCTTCTTCTTGCAATCCTTAAGGATGAAAATGCGCTGGTGACAAGGTTCCTTTCTGAGATGGATGTTAATTATCAATCAGTTAAGAGAATGGTTGAAGCCGGATCACCCAGCGCAAAGGCTGACTATCCGCGCGATGAAGATGATGAAGGCCAGGGATTCGGGACACCCGGAAAAGGCCAGGGAGGATCCTCAACTTCACAAAAATCATCGTCAGATACGCCGGTGCTTGACAATTTCGGCATCGACCTGACAAAAGCTGCTGAAGAAGGGAAACTCGATCCTGTTGTCGGCAGGGAGCGCGAAATAGAAAGGCTGGCTCAGATACTATCACGCAGAAAAAAGAATAACCCTGTCCTGATCGGAGAGCCGGGAGTTGGAAAATCTGCAATTGCCGAGGGATTGGCACTTCGTATAACCAAGAAAAATGTTTCGAGGGTTCTTTTCAACAAAAGAGTGGTAGCCCTGGACCTGGCATCCATTGTTGCCGGAACGAAATACAGGGGCCAGTTCGAAGAAAGAATGAAGGCAATCCTGAATGAGCTTTCCAAGAACGACAATATCATACTATTCATCGACGAGATACATACTATTGTCGGGGCCGGCGGAGCCACAGGATCACTCGATGCAGCTAACATGCTCAAGCCTGCACTGGCCAGAGGCGAGATCCAGTGCATAGGCGCAACCACACTCGATGAGTACAGGCAGCATATAGAAAAAGACGGAGCCCTTGAAAGGCGATTCCAGAAAGTGCTGGTAGACCCCACCTCCGTCGAGGAAACCATCGAGATCCTGAATAACATTAAGGACAAGTACGAGGATCATCATAATGTTACATATACCGATGACGCCATCATTGCCTGCGTGAAGCTGACGAACCGCTACATTTCCGACAGGCATCTTCCCGACAAGGCAATTGATGCACTCGACGAATCAGGTTCGCGGGTCCATATCTCGAACATAGTTGTTCCCGAAAAGATACTGGAGCTGGAAAAACAGCTGGAAGATGCCAAGAAGGACAAGATGACAGCTGTAAAGAACCAGAATTTCGAAAAAGCTGCAAGCTTCAGGGATCGCGAAAAGGATCTTCTCGATGCGATAGACCTCGAAAAGAAAAAATGGGAAAAAGAACTTGCAATAAACAGGGAAACAGTTGATGCCGAGAAGGTTGCAGAAGTTGTTGCCATGATGACCGGTGTTCCGGTACAGAGAATTGCACAGACTGAAGGAACCAGGCTGCTCAAGATGGCGGACGAGCTCAGGGGAAGCGTAATTGGCCAGGATGAAGCAATTCAGAAAGTTGTCAAATCCATCCAGAGGAACCGGGCCGGACTTAAAGATCCGAATAAACCTATTGGAACGTTCATTTTCCTCGGCCCTACCGGCGTTGGAAAGACACAGCTTGCAAAAGTATTGGCGAAATTTCTTTTCGATACCACCGATAACCTGGTCAGGATCGATATGAGCGAATACATGGAGAAATTCTCTGTTTCCAGGCTCGTCGGCGCACCTCCCGGATATGTTGGTTATGAGGAGGGCGGACAGCTTACTGAAAAAGTGAGAAGGAAGCCATATTCAGTAGTTCTCCTCGATGAAATTGAAAAGGCTCATCCGGATGTGTTTCATATCCTTCTGCAGGTCCTCGATGAGGGACAGCTTACCGACAGCCTCGGACGAAGGGTGGATTTCCGCAATACCATCGTCATTCTTACATCAAACATAGGTACAAGGCAGATTGCAGAGTTCGGTCATGGAATAGGATTTGACACTTCTACCAAGAAGTCGACAAGGGATGAACAGACAAAAAGCATCCTGCAGAAAGCGCTGCAGAAGACATTTGCTCCGGAGTTTCTGAACAGGATCGACGATGTGATCATGTTCAACTCTCTTGGCAAGGAAGAGATCAACCTGATTATCGACCTGGAGCTGAAGGGCTTGTATGAGAGGGTGAAATCGCTTGGTTACCAGCTGAAGATCGTTCCGGCAGCGAGAGATTATATTGCAGAGAGAGGGTTCGATGCGAACTATGGTGCAAGGCCGCTCAAGAGAGCCATTCAGAAATATCTCGAGGATCCCATGGCAGAGATACTCATCAAGGCAGGACCCAGTGATGGCGATAATATAAATGTGGGATTCGATGCTGCAAAATCAGAGATCAAAATAAAGATCCAGAAGAAAAAGAGCAGTGCGGAAGATAAGGAGGAGGATGACTAAATTGGTTTTGCAAATAGGTCGAAATCACTGGATTGCGTGATCATAACCCGGTAAAAACTACCGGGTTTTAAATTGTATTCCGCCGGGATAAGCACCTCCTGGTCGACTTCCGGGCTGTCAAATTCAGTCCTTCCGACGAAATACTGATCCTCCCTCCTGTCGATCAGCACTTTCAGAACCTGTCCTGCAAGCTTTTCGTTCAGTCCGGCTGAAATTGACTGCTGTATTTCCATTATTTCCGAGACACGCGATTCCTTGACATCATCAGGTACATCATCCTCATAGTTCATATATGAGTCAGTGCCCTCCTCATGTGAGTAAGCAAAAACTCCCAACCTGTCGAACCTGAACCTGGTTACAAATTCCTTCAGCTCAAGAAAGTCTTCTTCGGTCTCACCGGGATGTCCTGCAATCAGTGTTGTCCTTATTACAGAACCGGGAATTTCATTTCTTAGCCTGTTCAAAATAGAGATAGTCTCTTCCTTCCCGTGGGATCTCTTCATAATCCCGAGCATCCTGTCGCTGATATGCTGTATCGGAATATCAATATACCTGCAGATTCTTGGATTATCTCTTATCAGCGGGATAAGATCAGCTGGAAAATTTGCCGGATAAAGGTAATGGAGTCTTATCCATTCGAATGATTCAATTCTGAGGAGTTCCCGCACCAGTTCCGGAAGCATCTGTTTTTTATAAAGGTCAAGCCCGTAATAGCTCAGGTCCTGGGCGATCAGTATCAGCTCCTTCACTCCTGCCCTGCCAGGTTTTTTGCTTCTTCACCAGCTCCTCGACAGGCCTGGAGATGCATTTGCCCCTTATTGCAGGTATGGCGCAGAAAGCACAGCTCCGGTCGCACCCTTCAGAGACTTTCAGATATGCATAATGTGCAGGGGTTGTGAGACTTCTTTCTGCAGATAAGTTCTTCCCTGTACTTGACTCCAATCTCGTTAAGAATATCGTTACATGTTATTAACACCGAAGTACCTGTTCACCTCCGGGATCTCGCTTTTAAGAGCGTCCATATATCTTTCTGAAAGACAACCCATAACATAAAGATTTTCAATCAGTCCTGATTGCTTTGGCCTTTACAAAGCGAAGTATTGTATCAATGCTCTCCTCCTTTGCATCGTTGATGAATCCGCATGTATTGATAATAACCGTTCCGGCTGAATAATCATCTGAATCATGGGTTATCTGAAAATCCTCCCTCCTCTATCTGCCGCAGAAGCTTTTCAGAATCGACGACATTTTTTGAGCAGCCGAGGGTGACAATGTTAATTTTCTTTTTTCATTTTTTTACCCTTCCCTACCTTCCCTAAAATGGGAGGGAATGGATTGTTTAAGTAAACTTTCCCACCTTAAGGGAAGGGGCCGGGGAGGGTTAATAAGGTTCAGGAACTGAAAAGCGAATCCACGAATTCGACACGGTTGAAAACCTGCAGATCCTCCATTTTTTCTCCTATTCCGATATATTTTACCGGTATTTTGAACTGATCGGATATTCCTATCACGACTCCGCCTTTTGCAGTTCCGTCGAGTTTTGTTATTGCGATCGCAGTCACATCTGTTGCAGCAGTGAATTGTTTTGCCTGTTCAAATGCATTTTGTCCGGTTGAACCGTCGAGGACCAGGAGAACTTCATGCGGAGCACCAGGAAGAACCTTTTCCATGACTCTCTTGATCTTTGAAAGCTCGGTCATCAGGTTGATCTTGTTATGAAGTCTGTCCGGCAGTATCGATTATTACCACATCATATCCTCCGGCAACGGCCGATTTGACTGTATCGAAAGCGACAGAAGCAGGATCGGAACCCATCTTCTGCTTTACAACAGGAACACCTGTCCTGTCGGCCCAGATCTGAAGCTGCTCAATTGCGGCAGCCCTGAAAGTATCGGCAGCACCGAGAAGACTTTTTTTCCGGCCTTTTATACTGTATGCCAGTTTGGCAATTGTTGTTGTTTTTCCCGAACCATTAACTCCTACAATCATAATTACATATGGAATAGTATTTAAGGGGAGATGAAATCAGATTCACTATCCGGTTATTATCTTCAAGGAGTGCCACGATCTCCTCTTTTAAGATCGTATTCAGCTCACTGGTATTCAGGTACTTATCTCTTGCCACCCTGGCTTCTATCCTTTCAATGATCTTGATTGTTGTATCAACGCCGACATCGGAAGAAACGAGTACCTCTTCAAGGTTATCAAGGACTTCGTCGTCGACCTTTGATTTTCCGGCAACAGCCCTTGATAATTTGACAAATACATTTTCCTTGGTTTTTTCAAGTCCCTTGTTGAGGCTCTCCTTGTTCTCTCTGGCAAAAAATCCAGGTAATGCCATTTATATGATTATTATTGATAAGGTAAATATAAAAAAAGCTTCCTTCAGCATTGAAGAAAGCCCTGAATATCTTCTTTGAATGATCTATATTACTTTTTCCGAAGAAATCCTTGACATGGTCGTTATGGACTATCTCTTCCTTGAACTGATAAGCGCCTGTTTTATCGGATTTTGTCATTTTAATGCATTTTGTAAATACTTTTCCTGCACCTGTCTTAAGTGCTGCAACAACTTTCTTTGCCATTGTATGTTCTTTTTACTTTATTTCTCTGTGAATTGTATATTTTTTAAGAATAGGATTATATTTCTTCCTTTCAAGTCTGTCAGGAGTGTTTTTCCTGTTTTTTGTAGTAATATATCTTGACATTCCCGGAAGTCCGCTTTCTTTATGTTCGGTACATTCCAGAATTACCTGCTGCCTGTTTCCTTTTGCCTTCTTTGCCATCTTCTAACTTATTAATAATTCACAATGTAACCTTTTTCCTTAGCTTCCTTCAGAGCTGTTGTAAGACCCTTTTTGCTTATGAGACGAATTCCTGCAGCAGATATTTTCAAGGAGATCCATCTCTCCTCTTCCGGCAGGTAATATTTTTTCACGAAAAGATTAGGATAGAATTTTCTCTTTGTCCTTCTCTTTGAATGCGATACGTTGTTCCCGACCATCGCTTTTTTCCCTGTAACCTGACAAATTTTGACATTGGTGTTTGTTTTTCTTCTTGTTCTGAAATTATGCTTTTAAAAACGAAGCGCAAAATACGTGATTTTTATCTGATTAACCAAATATTTAATATACTTTTTTTAAACATGGTAGAATGTTGAAATCTCAATTCCTGAAATCTGTTTTCCAGAGCAGGTTCAGAGCAGCAACGGAAAACCTGTTTATATTGGTGATCCTGTCAGTTCCGAAAACGGAATTTCATGGCTTGTCCCATCTTCTGAAGAAACTGCTATCCAGATAGTTCCAACAGGTTTTGCTTCAGTTCCTCCATCAGGTCCTGCAATTCCGGATGTTGCAACTGCGATATCAGTTTTTAACAACCTCCTTGCTCCTTCTGCCATTTGTTCAGCTGTACTCCCTGCTTACTGCTCCGTATTTGTCAATCATATTCTGCGGTAAACTCCGAGCAATTCTGTTTTAACACTGTTGTCATAAGCAATTACCGATCCTTTATAATATATTGAGCTTCCAGGAATACTGGTGATCATTGAGGCTATTCTTCCTCCGGTACAGCTTTCAGCAGTGGAGATAGTCTCTCCTTTCTCTTTAAGTATTCTTCCGATAGCAGCTTCGAACGTCTCCTCATTTTCGCCATATATGAGATCAGGGATTGTTTTATAAAGCTTTCTGACCTGTTGCTTTATAATCTTTTCAATTTCTTTCTATCTGATCCTGTTGCAGTGAGTCTAAGTTTTATTATTCCATAGGCAGGCAGGTAAGCAAGCTTTATTTCATCCAGGCAGTGATGCTTCAAATCCTTTCAGTGATCTCTGCAAGCCTTGCTTCAGGAACCCCATATGTCATTATATTCTTGTGAATTATAGCCTGTGATGAGAACCTATTTCCGAGTTCAGGGAGTACATGCTCATTCATGATATATTTCATCTCATGAGGAACTCCGGGCATTGAAACGATAAATTGTCTTATCTTTTTCAAACCACATTCCAGGGGCCGTGCCTGCAGCATTTTTAAGTACCCTGCAGGATTCAGGAACTTCAGCCTGCCTGCGGTTGTTCTCGTTCATCGGGAAATTGCGCCGTCTCATCATTTCTTCGATCATTTCAAGAACCTCATTATCGATTACAAGTTTGGTACCGAAGAATTCGCAAAGAGTCTGTTTGGTGATATCGTCGCTTGTCGGTCCGAGGCCTCCGGTAATCAGAACAACATCTGATTTTCCTGCAGCTTCCGCAAGAGTGTCGAGAATATCCTCTCTGATGTCATGGATTGAAATCTTCGGCAGACATCAAATCCCAGCTTGCTCAGCTCCGCCCCTATCCATGCAGAGTTGGTGTCGACAGTCTGGCCAATGAGGAGCTCATCGCCGATTGTGATTATTTGAGCTTTCATTCTGAGCGGGAAACGAGACTCGAACTCGCGACCCTCAGCTTGGGAAGCTGATGCTCTACCAACTGAGCTATTCCCGCATTTATTATTTCGGATATGCTCGGATTTTGTCGATCTTCGGAATTTGAAGCATGGAAATTTGAATAGAATAAATCCGCAATCCGACAATCCGCAATCCGCAATCTCCGAGCCTCCAATGGGACTCGAACCCACGACCTGCTCATTACGAATGAGCTGCTCTACCAACTGAGCTAAGGAGGCTTAAATCGCCGCAAATATATAATTTCATTCCAATTTCTCCAACCGCTGAAGCAAAGGAGGATGTGAATAATGAAAGAACACATATGTAGGATGCGGCAGCATGTTGGAGAGATTCCTGACCGACAGTTTTTTTAGAGCCCCGGCAAGATGCGAAGGTTCATAGTTTTCCTTTACGAACCTGTCTGCTGCAAATTCATTTCTTCTTGATACAACATTGGATATCAGTCCAATAATCAGAGAAAGCGGACTGTACAGTATGCCGAATACTATCAGCCCAAGGTGGAAGCTCGGCTCTTCGGCCCCCAATGCCTGTGATAAGCTTAGGGTTATTAACCACAAGGGAAAACAGAAAGAGCATGAATCCTGTCATGATGAACGATGAGAGCATCATTAGAAGGATATGGTGTTTCTTATAATGTCCTATCTCATGCGCCGAGGACGGCAACTATCTCTTCTTCTGACAGTTCCTTGATTAGTGTATCGTATAGGACAATTCTCTTTTTGGAACCGAATCCCGAAAAATATGCATTGCTTTTTGTACTTCTCTTTGACCCGTCGATGATATATATATTCTTCAGCTTGAATCCTGCCTTTAAGGCGAACTCTTCAATTTTCTGTCTCAGTGTTCCCTCCTCCAGCGGTGTCTGTTTATTGAAGAGAGGTACAATAAGCTCAGAATAAAAGAAGTTCATGAAAACCGAAAACAGGGTGATCAGTCCCCAGGCATAAAGCCAGAACAAGTGATCCGGTTTTGTAAAAGAACCATGTAATAAGTCCAAGCACCGGCGCTCCGACCAGCAATGCAAGAAACCATGACTTTATATGATCTGTTATGAAAGTTCTTATAGTCATGGTGTTGAATCCATATTTCTTTTCAATTACGAAAGTGTCGTACCAGCTGAACGGAATATTTATCAGATCTGATGCGAATCCTATGATACCGAAAAACAGAAGTGAGACTATGACAAGGTTGATGCTTAATCCTCTTGCCGCAGTGTCGATAAGGGAGAAGCCTCCGGCAAGGATCATTGCAAGTATCACTGCGAGGTTGAATGAGGATGACCAGAATGAGAGTCGATTATTATCCTTATTGTAGAGCTGGGATTTCTTGTAATCTTCCTCGGGGCATATTCCTTTCAGTTTTTCCGGGAGCTTGTCGGACCACATTTTCCTGTTCAGGTGTTCCAGGTATTGTTCAAGCAGAAATCCGGCGACAGGTATAATAATTATGAGGAAGTATACTATGTTGAACATCATTTGAGAGGGTATAAAAAAAAGAAGCAGGGTGTCTGTTTAAAATAAGTGTGGAATAAATATGTCTCGCTGCATTTCCTCGTGCTAAAAGGATAGACACCCTGCAGATTGTAAAGATAATAAATATTTTTAAGTTAACATGCCTCCGCAGACATGAATTATTTGTCCGGTGACGTACGAGGAGAGATCAGAGGCCAGGAATAATGCAGTATTTGCCACATCCTCAGGGGTTCCGCCGCGTTTCAACGGGATCTTTCCTGTCCATTCTTTTTTAACATCCTCAGGTAATTTTTCAGTCATCTCCGTCAGTATGAAACCAGGAGCGATAGCATTGCATCTTATGTTTCTGGATCCTACCTCCTTGGCGACACTTTTGGTAAATCCTATTATGCCTGCCTTGGACGCGGAATAGTTGCTCTGGCCTGCATTTCCTGAAACTCCGACGACAGAGCTCATGTTTATAATTGATCCGCCCTTCTGGCTGATCATTACCATGAATGGCAGCCCTGGTGAGGTTAAAAACGGATTTCAGGTTGACTGCAATGACTGCATCCCATTGTTCTTCGGTCATGCGCATCAGCAGGGTATCCCTGTGTAATTCCGGCATTGTTAACCAGAATATCGATACGGGAGAAATCTCTTACTACATCCTTTATAACCTGTTGCGAATCTTCAAATCTTGCAGCATTCGAAACATATCCCCTTGCCTTTACGCCCAATGCTTCGATCTCTTTTATTGCGCCCCTGAATTCATCGTCGTCCACGATATTAGTGATCGCGATATCTGCACCTTCCCGCGCAAAAAGCATTGCAATAGCTTTCCCTATGCCTCGTGATGCTCCGGTTATCAGAGCTGTTTTTCCTTTAAGTAATCCCATGATTTTAGATTAAAATTGGGGCAAATATAAAAAATTTGTAGTCTTAATGTACTTCAGCTTATGACCTTAACCCTCTTCACTGTAGCCCCGATCTCCGCCGGCGATTCGACAACATGTATGCCGCACTCTTTCATGAATGCCATTTTTGCCGCAGCAGTATCGTTCTTCCCTCCTATTATCGCTCCTGCATGTCCCATTCTGCGGCCTTTGGGAGCTGTCTGGCCGGCAATAAAACCGATCACCGGCTTGGTCCCGTTTTTCCTGATCCATTCGGCGGCTTCGTTCTCCATATTTCCCCCGATCTCGCCGATAATTACAATTGCTTCAGTTTCAGGGTCATCCATCATAAGCTTCACTGCATCAAGAGTTGTGGTGCCAACAACAGGATCTCCTCCAATTCCGATGCCGGTCGACTGTCCCAGTCCAAGCTTTGTGACCTGGTCGACAGCTTCGTAAGTAAGGGTGCCCGACCTGGATATGATACCAACTGGTTCCCTTTTTGTGAATGAATCCCGGCATGATGCCAACCTTTGCTTCTCCGGGTGTGATTATTCCCGGACAATTGGGTCCGATAAGCCTGCACGGCAATGATCTCAGGTAAGTCCTTTACCTTGACCATATCGGAAACAGGAATTCCCTCTGTTATCGCCACTATGAGCATTATACCGGCATTGGCGGCCTCGAGGATAGCATCGGCAGCAAAGGCGGAGGTACGAAATATTACCGAGACATCTGCTTTGGTTTTTGCCACAGCCTCCCTTACCGTATTGAAAACGGGCAGTCCGAGATGTGTTTCACCACCCTTGCCGGGTGTGACGCCTCCGACCACCCTGGTTCCGTATTCGATCATCTGGGTAGCATGGAATGTACCTTCGCTGCCGGTAAATCCCTGGACAATAACACGTGAATCCTTATTCAGTAAAATACTCATAGTATATTGATAATTAATTAAATATATATTTCAATACATATAATTTTCATATTCCTGTGTAATTTCAAAATTACCTAAATATTGGCTCCTTTTATTATATTTGAATTATTAATTTCAACAATGCAAATGGTCAATATTGATCCCATATTATATATAGGTATATCACAATCTTTTTTTGCCTTTATTCTTGTATTGACAAAGAAACCCTCCACCACTGCCAATAGGTGATGGCAGCATGGTTATTCCTCATCTGCATTGAACTGCTTTTTGCACTTCTGAACTCGAGGGTGATAGAGATGTATTCATTTCCGTTCGTTTCATTCACCTATGGTCCTCTCCTTTATCTGTATGTAATATTCATGACACATCCGGAAAAGAAGTTCAACTGGCTCGCCTTGCTGCATTTTATTCCTTTTCTGTATTTTTTCACTGTCTCCGTTATTTTCAGGGAAATATCCCTTTGATGAAGGATCTCAGAAGCTTTTTTGCTCCTGACAGATTTATCTCACTGAGAATTGTCTACAGTACAGTGATGTTCCTTTCAGTTACCGTTTACAGTATACTGACATTCATTGAAATACGAAGAGGCATCAGGAATATATAAAGAATATTCTTTCCTATACTATCGGGATGATCACCCTGAACTGGCTGAAAGTCTTTTCAATAAGCTTCTATGTTGCTTTCCTGATCCTTTTCATTCTTGGCGGTCTGAATATGATTGGTGATTTCATTCCGTTTGATCCATATTTTGTTAGTCTTTACCTTCATTACACGTATTTACTTTTGTTTTCAGTTTTTATATCATCAAATCAACCGGTAATTTTTGGACAGGAGGTAAAGATATTGACAGGAGAAGACAAAAAAGAGGCTGAAAAGTATACAAGAGAGCGGATTGAAGGATAAGCAGGCAGAAGCATATCTTGAAAAGCTTATCTCATATGTCGAGGAAAAGAAACCCTACCTCGACCGTGATCTGAGCATACAGGATCTGTCAGATACGACAGGCATTCCACGTCATCATATCACACAGGTTCTCAATGAGAAGCATAAGAAGAACTTTTTTACCTTTATTAATGAATACCGGGTAAAGGAGGTTATTGCCAGATTCAGTGATCCAAAAAACAATAATTTCACCATCCTGGCTATTGCCTATGATTCAGGTTTCAACTCAAAAACAACCTTTAATTCCATTTTCAAAAGTCAAACCGGAATGACTCCAAGTGAATTCAGGGAAAAATCCAGGAATCAAGGAGATAGGCGTCAGTTAGAAGAGCCGATTTTAGTGCTGAGTTCATCCCCAAGCGGGACGAACCAATTGATACTCCATTTTACAGGTACGGGAAAATCGGATAAGACGACTGGCCTTTGATAATGTTATTCATTTGTATTAAAAGACACGGAATGAATAGCATTATCATTAAAGATAGCCGCCCTGTTATTTCTGGTCCCGGTTACGGCTTTATGTCAGAATGGCCTCTCATCCGGTTCAAGCGAGGATTCCAACAAGAAAGCTCTTTACGGATTTGTACGGGGCGGCTTTTATACAAGCATTGATGACCAAGATGACAAGATTTATATTCCGAGTGCATTTTCTGATTTTGCACTTAAGCTTGATGCAGGCGACGGAATTCGTTTCAAGGATTTGCAGACCTCAGGTTCCGCTATGGAACAGAGTTCAGGGAACCTGTAAGCAGACTGGACCTGAGGGAAGCCTATGTTACAGTCAATGGGAAAAACATGGGATATCAGTGCAGGACAGAAGATAATTAAATGGGGCCGGGCCGACTTTACAAATCCAACGCAAAAACTTAGTCCTCAGAATCTTATTTCCCGGTCCACAGATCATGAAGATATGGATATGGGGAATCTTCTGGTGGATGGCCGCTGGTATCCTTCACCTTTGATCAGTTTTGAAGCAGTCGCTATTCCATTATTACAGATCTTCGGTTCTTCTTATCGAACCACTCGATCTTCCTTCGTATGTGACAATAAATCAGATTGAAGGACTGGTAACTGATAAAAAAATGTTCAGCTACGGATTAAAGGCAGACTTTCACATTAAACGGTATTTGATTTCAGCCTCTCATGGTTTGACGGGTATGATCCTATGCCGGGAATGCTCTGACTGGTTTTTCTCTTGACACAAGCGGATACATTCCTTCCCTGTCTGCCGAAATGACAATGACTCCCTATAAGATAAGGAATGCAGGACTCGATTTTGAAGCCACGCTGGGCAGTTTCGGAATCAGGGGTGAAGCTGCATGGACATTTCCATACCTTTCATATAAAACGTATGAATATGTACCTCTGCGAGGAAATAAAATGGGTTGCCGGTGTTGACTGGATGAAGGGAAACTGGCGCATAACGGGTGAATATTCCGGAAAGACAATCCCAGATTTTGAACCCTCCTCAGTTGAGCCTCTCTGGGTGCTGAACCCGATCCTGCAGATGCTTGCCATCCTTATGTCAATACCCGGATTCAATCTTGAAGAATATATGCGATCAGCAGGTTGGCGCGTTTAACAGGCTTTATAATTATCAGCTTGAAAAGTCATATCATTCAGGCGGATTAAGAGTGGAAACCGACCTCTTTTATGGCAAGCTGACTCCCTCAGTTAACTGCACTATACAATTTCACATCACATGATTTTATGATCATGCCTGAATTGACATGCAAGCCTGTCAGACGGGCTTACCATTTTTGCCGGAGGAGAATTCTTTTCAGGACGGAAAGGTTCAGTCTATGATATTGTTGATGAATTCATGAATTGTTTCAAGCTTGGTCTTAAAGTAAACTTTTAGAAAGATGACAAATTTCATTATAAAATACCGCTGGCTGATAATAAGTGTCTGTCTTGTTGCTGGTATCGCACTGGGTTCTCTGATCCCGCTTTCGAAAACCGATCCTGAGATAAGGAACTATATTCCCCCAACGATGAAATCGAGAGTTGAAACAGACAAGATCGAGAAGAGAATTCGGCGTTCAGGATATAGTGATGCTTCTTTTTTCAGACTCTACTATTCTTACTTCAGATAATCTGAAGCAGATAAAGGATATTGACAGGGATATTTCAAAGCTTACAGGAGTGACTAACCGGATCTCTCCATTTACAGTGCGAACGATAAAGAGCAATGACGACATGATGGTTGCCGATCCGCTGATAAGAAGGATCCCTTCTGACTCAGAAGGCATGGATCAGCTGAAGAAAGATATTCTTAATAACAGGTTTGCCCGCGATATTGTAGTTTCATCAGACATGACCTCTGCTTCTATCACCGCAACGATTAATACATTCCGAAACGGAGAAAATAACGCTCCATAAGATTGACTCGATTGTCATTGCTCATCCGGGTGACGCTCAGGTACTTAAAGGAGGCCTGCCATATATCAGGCAGCACATTATGAAAGATGTAAAGAAGGATGGTGTTTTTCTGGTGCCATTGGCTCTTATTATAATGCTTTTGGTACTTAAATCATCCCTGGGTGAGTGGAGAAGTGTGGTTATGCCTTTTTCAGTTGTTGTACTTTCGGTAGCTATCAGCATGGGAATGATACCGCTCTTGGGATGGAAGTTGTCGATGATCATTATTCTGGTGCCGATCATCCTTATTGCTGTTGCAAATAATTATGGTATTTATCTTGTTGCCAGGTACCAGGAACTTAACCTGAAGGGCGGAATAAATTCAAATGAAGGTATTTTAAAGGAACTTCTGGGTTCCCTTAACATGCCAATACTTTTCAGCGGGCTTACAACCATTGCAGGGATACTCGGACTTCTTACCCATTCCATCATTCCTGCAAGGCATGTCGGGATACTGGCTGCAGTTGGTGTATCAGCAGCGCTCTTCATGAGTCTATTCTATATACCTGCACTAATTTACACCGAGGGGCAATAATCAAAAGAGGTGAACCCGGTCAAAGTTAAAACAGATGGTTTTTACAAGTTCCTGGGAGCTCTTTCAAAGCTGATAATAAATCACTCCGGAAAAATAATAGTTGTTTCTGCAATAGTTACTCTGGTAATTTCGGCAGGGATATTCATGCTTAAAATTGAAACAAACCAGGAGAATTATTTCCCGAAAAATAATCCTGTCAAGATGGCTTCAGAAGTGATAAATAAGAAATTCGGAGGTTCGCAGACTATTTCGATCATGATTTCAGGTGATATTAAAGATCCTGCAGTAATGAAGGGAATTGACAACCTGACCAGGGAAATGGAAACGACAGACGGAGTCGGACAGGTCTTTTCTATATCGCAGGCAGTAAGGGAAATGAGTAAGGCAATCTACACTGAAGGAGAAAGCGGATATGATAACATTCCTGATTCGCGCGAGAGTATTGCACAGATGTTCGAACTGTACAATATGAGCGGTAATCCCGAAGATTTCAGACAGATGATGAATCTTGAAAATACAAAAGCTCATATTTTAATCCGTCTTTCGAATCCGGAGAATACTGTAATTCAAAATGTAAAGGCAAGACTGGATGTCCTTACTTCAGCCATTCCGGCGGAAATCACAATCGGAGGATATGCAATAATAATGACCGATTTTTCTGATTCCATCATGAAAGGGCAGGTATTATCATTATTGTTCGCCCTGATCACGGTTTTTCTGCTCCTCTCAATAATATTCAGGTCAGTGAAAGGAGGCCTTATCGGATCCATTCCTCTTGCTGTTCTCGATAGTTATCCTGTTTGGATTCATGGGATTTGCAGGTATTGCACTTGATGCTGCCACAGCCCTGCTTTCATCCATTATGATCGGAGTCGGAGTGGATTTCACGATCCAGTATATCTGGTGCTTTAATATCCAGTTCAGAAAAGGATTGTCGTATGAGGAATCAACCAGAACATCCATGGCCACAATAGGGCGAAGCATTATCATAAATGCAAGTACGGTGATGGCAGGCTTCTCCCCACTGATGCTCTCAGGCTTCACATCCATAAGATTCTTTGGCTACCTGACTCTGATATCGATAGGCTCATGCCTGTTAGGAGCATTGATTATTGATTCCGGCGATTCTGATGAAATTCAGACCGCAATTCGCAGAGAAAAATTTAAACAATAGAAAATTCAATAAATATGAAAAAAGCAATCATCTTATTAATGTCAATACTGCTGCTTTTTCAGGTATCAGCCCAGCTGCCGGATGCAGACCAGATTATGAACAAATCCCGTGAACTGGCAATCATCAGTTCAATGCAGGCCACAATAAAGCTCACAATAATTGAGAAAAACGGGGCCACGCGTAACCGGACAATTGCAATGACGTCCAAAAGCTTCCCTGGAGGACTTGAGAAGAGGTTTATCAAATTCCTTGAGCCGGCTGATGTGAGAGGGACCGCAATGCTTATTGTCGATTATAAAAGTGTTTCGGATGAGATATGGATATATCTGCCCGCCCTGAAGAAAACGCGCAGGATATCATCTTCGGAGAACGGGAAAAGCTTTATGAGCTCAGAGTTTTCAAATGCAGATATGGGCTCTCCCAATCTCGCTGATTTTAAAAGCAGGCATATCGATGGATCAGGACAAATAACACCTGGATCATCGAGAGCGTTCCCATCAATGATGATAAAGCTGATGAGTACGGATATTCAAAAAAGATAAGCTATATAAGCAAGGACAAGTTCCAGGTTCAGAAAATGGAGTTTTATAATTTTGATAATGAGCATTTTAAGACTATTGAAATAAGAAGCTTTTCATCCCTGCCTGAAGGAAAATACATGGTGTCGGACATGATCGCCAGCAATCTTGTCACAAACCGGAAGTCAGAGATACTTTTCAATAATATTGCCGATAAGGTGAAAGTTGAGGATTCGTATTTCAGCGTGCAGAATCTGGAAAGATAGCCGGAAGACAGAAGACCGGAGACAGAAGACCGAAGTACCTGGCTAGTTCTGCGGATGCCGTCTCTTGTCCCCAAATCCGCAATCCGCAATCCGAAATCAGGTTAAGTTTCATACATTTGTCGGATAACAGGTTTTTAATGATTCAGAACAGGAGAAACAATCTGTGCACCGGCAACATCAGGTGGTGGTGCTATTGCCATAATAAGGATCAGCGGACCTCAAAGCTTTGATATTTGCAGTAAGATTTTTTTCCCTTCCGAAACAAGAATCAAACTGGAAGAGCAGAAAGGTTATTCCATTATTTACGGAGAAATAAGGTCAGGCGAAGAAATCATTGATGAAGTTCTGGTAAGTGTTTTCAGGTCGCCTCACTCCTACACCGGTGAGGATTCAATTGAGATCTCATGCCATGCTTCAGGCTTTATTCAGCAAAAGATTCTTGAGTTATTGGTAATGCAATGGTGCTGTAATGGCAATGCCGGGAGAATTTACACAGAGGGCATTTCTTAACGGTAAGATGGATCTTTCGCAGGCTGAAGCAGTTGCAGACCTTATTGCAGCAGAGTCAGGAAAGCGCACAGGATTGCGATAAGCCAGATGCGGGGATCATTCTCCGATGAAATAAGCATGCTGAGGGCCGATCTGCTTCATTTTGCATCGCTTATTGAGCTTGAGCTCGATTTCGGGGAGGAAGATGTCGAGTTTGCCGACAGGACAGAGCTTAAGGAAATAGTGCTTAAAGTACTTGCTGTCACCAAAGGACTTAGCTCCTCATTCAGTCTGGGCAATGCTATTAAGAAAGGAGTTCCTGTGACCATTACCGGGGCGCCAAATACAGGCAAATCGACACTGCTGAACCTTTTATTGCAGGAAGAAAAGGCCATAGTATCTGAGATCCCCGGAACAACAAGGGATTTTATTGAAGATTCGGTTATTATCGACGGAGTGCAATACCGGTTTATCGACACAGCAGGCTTAAGGAGGAGCGGCGACGTAATCGAGAACCTGGGCATAAAGAAGACTTATGAGAAAATCGAGCAGGCATCGGTCATTCTTCTTGTTGCCGATATAATGGAAGGATTGCAGTCTCTTTTAAGACATCCTGGCAGAAATCAGGAACGAGATTGCAGGTAAGGACAAAAAACTGGTAATTCTTATAAACAAAACCGATACGGATTCCGGTCAGAAAAGGAAAGAAATCGAAGGCAGAATTGATCTTGCAGAAAACGAAACAATGCTTTTTATCTCTGCAAAAACGGGTATGGGAATTGATGACCTAAAAGTGGCTCTTGGCCGTTCAACCGGTACTGACCAGCTGCTATCGGAGAATGTAATTGTTTCAAATATAAGACATTACGAGGCATTAGTGAAAGTAACAGAGAGTCTTGAAAGAGTTTTGTCGGGACTGGAAGAGAAGATACCTGAGGATCTGATAGCAATTGATGTCAGGCAGGCCATACACTACCTTGGTGAGATAACCGGGGAGATTACAACTGATGAAATTCTGGGGAATATATTTAAAAACTTTTGCATCGGAAAATAGACAATCCTGAATGCTCTGAATAATCCCGAAGATTAGACCCGGCTTTGTGTATGCCGGGCTTTTATTTGATTATGAGACGATTATGATATGTTGAAAAACCTCTTAATAACATGTTAATAACTAAAAATGGGTTTTTTCATCGATTCAGAAGATAATCGTTACCCTTGCCCTTTTCCAGCAGCAAATATTAGCATTTGTATTAATCTTCTATGAAAAGATTCCTCTCTGTTATCTTCGTCTTATCGATATCGATCAATCTGATTTTCAGCCAGTATGGACGTTATAAAGAAAGCAAGTATCTGATTGGATTAAGCCTGCAGTATCCCGGGGGGATAGTGCCATCTACAGCAATAACAACAGGCAGCCAGTCAGTTAAGAATAGTTTTGGATTTGGATTGATAATTCAAAGAAAGCTGACGAAGAGCATAAATATCTTCATCGATATAAATGCTTATAACTACAATATCTTCCTTGCCAGTCGGGGCACTGATGTCCAGTCTGTCTGGACTGTAACGGAAAGCACACCTCAGGTACCAAATGCAAATGCACTTCCGACTGATGTTTATTTAGATATGCAATCGACTGGTTTAAGACTGGGTGCCAGATATACTTTTGGAAAGAAAAAATTTCAGCCGTGGGCAGGTGCCGCTTTGGGCATATATGACTGGGAAGTCAATTATTGTGACAAGGGCATGGATAAAATATATGGAGGTGACAGGGGATATGTGCCAGGCTTGACATTTCTTGCCGGTGTCGATTACAAAGTGACATCCAGGGTGATAATTACCGCTTTTGCCGATATAGCTTCTCCTGTCGCGGAGTACTCGATTGAAGGATTGTTTTATCCGCAATTGAATATCATAGATTCTCAGAGCCAGATAATGGGGCCGTATAGGTTTGGCATTGCCCTTTCGTTTGCGCCCAGGGGCTCAAAAGCAAGGAAATAGATAATCTATCCGGTTGGGGTAAACCTCTTTAATGGCTCGTATTTTCTATGCCGGAGAAGTACTTCACAGTTTCATTCTGCAGTTCCATGGTTGCAGCTTCATCGCAGACAATAATGCCCCTCTGGTGCATCTGGAGCACTGATGCCGTCCACATGTGACTTATTCCTCCTTCCACCACTTCCTTTAAAGCACGTGCTTTATTGAAACCTGAAACTATAAGGATCACTTCCCTGGCATCCATTACTGTTCCAACTCCTACGGTAAGAGCCATTTTTGGTACTTTATTCAGGTCTCCGTTAAAAAACCTGGAATTTGCAACGATGGTGTCATATGTCAGCGATTTAATCCTTGTCCTGGAAGCAAGCGAAGATCCGGGCTCATTGAAGGCAATATGGCCATCCGGACCAATGCCACCGAGGAACAGGTCTATCCCACCTGCCGCAATGATCTTCTTTTCATATCCTGAACATTCCTTTTCCAGATCCTTAGCATTTCCGTTAAGAATATTGATATTCTTCTTCGGGATATCGATGTGGTCAAAAAGATTATCATGCATGAAATAATGATAACTCTCTTTATGGTTTTCAGGAAGGCCTACGTATTCGTCCATATTGAATGTCACGACATTCTTAAACGAAACATCACCAGCCTTGTATCTTTTAATAAATTCCTTATATACAGGTATCGGGGAAGACCCGGTTGGCAAGCCCAGAACAAAGGGATTTTTCCTGGCATGATTTGTTTTGTTTATTTTCTCAATTATATAGGATGCGATCCATTTGCCTGCTTCCGCAGAGTCTTTCTTAATTATGATTCTCATGGTTATGTATTTAGTAATTATTGAATTTTACCTAGTTCGAAGGTACTTTAAATTCATAGAAGAATTCGGGATAGGTTGATGACACTTCGTCAACAGGAGGTATTTCGTCAGCGAAGAGTGTGGGAATGCTTTCGAGATATTTCATGTCTTCCTGCGAGATATCAACACCCAGGTCGGTCAGGTTCCACACGATTGTCTGTAACCGCGCGGTTATATCGGCATAAGCCGGACCTGCGGGTGTTACGGGTTTTGCCCCTTTAAATGTACCGTATATCATTTCGTAGTTAATCTTTCTCCAGCCAATGAGATCTATTAACCTGGAGATTGTCGGGGAACCTGATACTCCGAGAAAATTATAGTGAGCATCCTGACTATTGTGCAATAATCCGCTGTTAATGCAAAAGAGTTCGATAAGTACATCTCTGCGAGCTCCGGCTTCAATAGTCATCCATGTGGTCTGAAGCAAAATGCCATTATGATATTCAGGCATGCTGTTCTGAAATATCAGGCCTTTTGGAAAGAAGACAGTACGGGGGGCACTGTTCGAATTATAAAGAGTAAGCTTCAGCCTTTCATTCTTTCCACTGCCGAATTTTGAGAATGTTGTATCCTTGCTATCAGGCTCAGTTATCTGATTCACCATGAATACTCCCCTGGGCAACTCATATACCTCACTGATCTCAAGTTTCCCCATGTTATTTCCCATGCCCGGGATATTCCCCGGGGAATCCAGCATTTCCTTTTCGCATGAACTCAAACTGATTAAGGTCAGAACGAGCAAACAAAATATACCGGTTTTCACATTTAATATTTTAATGAGTCAAAATTATGTGAGATACTCATCATAAAAAAACATATATTGACGGAGAAAACTGGAAAGAATTAATCCGCAGATATTCAAAATGCCATTAAATGAGACATTCATTACTGATTAAGAAGTCAGCAGGATATAAAATTGTTTTGACAAACAGCCTCAAAACATAAATAAATTGATACTGAGGTCTCATGATTTAGATAAATTACACATTATTAGGATGGAAAGTATCAGAAATTATCCCACGGGTATATTAAATTTGCTGGCATTTATGCAAAAGAAGGATATACTATTCACTGATGCCCTGAAACTGAAGCGCCCTAATGCTTTTCAGGTGATGCTGAAGCCGGCAGGTTCTTCATGCAACCTAAACTGCACCTACTGCTACTATCTTGAAAAAAGCAAGCTATATGGCAACAGCGGCGAACTACAGGATGTCTGATGAATTGCTCGAAAACTTCACAAAACAGTTAATCGAAGCTCATGAAGTTCCTGTTGTCAACTTCACCTGGCAGGGAGGTGAACCTACCCTGATGGGTCTCGATTTCTATAAGAAAGCAATTGAATATCAGAAGAAATATGCTAATGGGAAAAGAATAGAAAATGCTTTCCAGACCAATGGAACAAAGCTGAATAACGATTGGTGTAAGTTCTTTGCAGACAATAAAATACTTGTAGGCATCTCAATTGATGGTGCAGAACATAATCACGATTACCACAGGAAGACTTTTTCCGGGGGACCGACCTTTAAAAGGGTAATGAATGGAATTGACCTTCTTCACAAGCATAAAGTCGAATTCAACACTCTGAGCACCGTCAATAGTTACAATGTTCATTTTGCGTCCGAGACTTACCGTTTCCTCAAGAAGATCGGCTCCGGGTTCTTGCAATTCCTGCCGATTGTGGAGCGGTCAAGAATAACTAGGGATGAGAGCGAGTTGAATCTGGTTGCGCCGGTTCATGGAGATGCCACAGTTACCGGTTGGTCTGTCGGGGCTAAAGATTTCGGACAATTCCTCATCACCATATTCGATGAGTGGGTCCGCCATGATGTTGCAAGGTGCTATGTCCAGATATTCGACGCTACACTCGCAAATTATGTTGGAGAGAATGCAGGCATCTGCGTATTTAATGACACATGCGGTGATGCCATGGTGATGGAGCACAACGGCGACCTTTATTCCTGCGACCATTTCGTATACCCCGAGTATTTATTAGGAAATATCCTTCGGACACCATTGATAGACCTGGCAAAAGACCAGCGTCAGTTTGATTTCGGAATCGACAAAAGGAACAAGCTCCCATACTATTGCCTGCAGTGCGAGGTGCGATATGCATGCCACGGAGAGTGTCCCAAGCACAGGTTTATCATGACTCCCGATGGAAAGCCCGGTTTAAACTATTTATGTGAAGGCTACAAAATGTTCTTCAAATATGTCGAGCCTTACATGGATTTCATGGCTAAAGAGCTGAAAAACAAGCGGGCACCCGCAAATGTAATGAACTGGATCCGCAATAAGGAGAATCAGGTTAAGAAAGCTGTTATTCCGGAAAGGAATGATCCATGTCCATGCGGCAGCGGCAAAAAATTCAAGAACTGCTGCGCCTCGAAGCCGCCCTATTCAGGTCTGAATTAAGATAAGGCAAGGCATTTTATTTTTCCAATCACTTCTTTTCCAGTATCAGCACCCAGTCATTTCCAGGCGCTTTCGTCCCTGGAGGATCGAAGGTCTGCACTCCATCATTTTTGCCATCATTTGTCTCAGTGACAGTTCCGTTTCGCGGATCAAACCAAGAGGCCTTATATTCTGTCCAGGAAAGCTTATTCAGATCCAGGGATATGTCAACGCCATTGCAGGTGTATGCCAGGAGATAATCCATTTCCCCTGGTAATGGCGATGTAATCATATTTTTCGCCCTGCTTTGCCGCCAGCATATCGTTTGCCGGAACTCTTTCAAAGTACGGTTTCGACAAGATCAGTTTTTTAAGATACTGCATCTGGAAAGCCCCCGGTGCATTGATGGCGACATCCCAATGCTCCCTGGCTCCGTAAGCCGGATTATCTGACTGCCCGTAAAACTGCATGACAGCGTTGTGTCCATAAGTAAATCCGCAGCATCCGGCGAACACTGACCAGTACGCATAGCGCCTTACATCGGCATCCGTCCAGTAAGGCTGGGTTGTATCATGAAGTCCCTGAGGGATTCCTTCATATGATGGTTCGCCATCGAGTGTTGGCTTTGTGGGGATTAATGAATAATCGACGGTTGCATATTTCCAGTTATCTTCTCCATAAGCAAGTCCGGTCGTATCCTGATCATATCTCCTGTGTCCCGACTGGAACATGTTTAAGTCGAGCCATGATTCATTATGGAACCAGGTCGATGATTGAGTCCTTCCAAAAGGATGATATGTAATAAGCTGATTTTTATTTTTTTGCTTTATTGTATTCCCTATGATATTCCATATGGCCGTCGAGTCGCTCCCGCGAACATCTCCCCCATTAAGCCAGATCACATTTTTCCTGTCATGATATCGTTCTGCGATCCAGGCGGCATACTTTTCTGCCTGCTCCCTGCTTATCATACCAGCCCTGACGTTTGAGCCCCATACAGGAACCAGAGCCATGTACAATCCTTTTTTCCCGGCCAGATCAACGACATAATCGACATGGTCCCAGAAATCGTATTCGAGAGGGTTATCGAAGGAGTCGCCATCCGTTACAAGAGGTTGATCTATCATGTTGTCGATCAGTGCTGTATCTCCATAAATATTAACGGCATTTTTTACACTGTGAAGGACCATCACCTGGATCACATTAAATCCTTTTTGTCGTCTGTCTTCAAGGTAAATTTCTGTTTCCTCCCTTGTAAGTTTTGAGAAAAGAAGCCATCCGGTATCCCCAAGCCAGAAAAAAGGATCGTCATTTGCAGTCATGAGAAATCTGTTGCTATCTGAAATCCTGAGAGGTGGGATTCCTTTGTATGTATCAGATAAACAAGATGATAATAGGAAATATGTAACGAGTAACATAATTACTTTTACTCTGGTCAAAGATTTCACTGTTTTTCGGTTTAAGTAATCTTAAAAGATGAAAGTTATAAAAATCATAAAATTTGGAATCTGTACAAAACAAAATATTAACCAAAACTCAAATTGTCTTGTTTCTCGTAATTTAGCCATGAGGAAAATCAAAAAGCAGAACGATTCCGATACGAAAATTTAGACAGGAAAATCTTATATTATATGATCATAGAGCTTCTGCCTTTCCCATGGTTTTAATTTCGATCTTAAGCTTAGCGCTTCCCGGTTTTGAAAATATTGCATTAAAAATGATTTTGTTTTTACCCGGTAACAATCCGGAGACATCGACATTTTCGATATCCTGAATGAGATTCCAGTTATAATCATATAACCGCAGATTACCTTTAAGATCAAGTTTTAGATTCTGATTTGCCTTCATAACAACTGGAATATCAACGCTTCTATTGTTCACCTCCATCGAAATACTTTTCACTTCTGAAAATTGATCACGCTCTCCAGGAACAAGACTGATGATAAACATCATTGGCTGGCCATCGTATGGATTATCAAATTCGAAAGCTGAATTCACCGTCTTGTCATCCAGCCTGGTATTCTGCTCTAGCACATACCTTTCAATCTTATAAGTATAAAGGTTCCATCTGCCTTCACCGGCAGCTTCAAGATGAAATTCATTGCTGATGTCTTCCATCCTTAATTTCTGTTCAGGTGTAAATGATCCTGCCATGCGTGCTGACTCCCATGTTTTAATAGCTTTAAAAATAGCATCGCTTGCGCCATTTTCTTCGACAGTTTCAAAATTAAGGTTGAAAGCGAAACCTGCATCAAATCCTGCAGCACGGGCAAGAAGCCATTCGGCATCTTCAAGGCTGGTAGTTGGTGACATAGAAAACCAACCAAGCATTGATGGTATGAAGTTGCGCCTGTAAAAATCCTGGTTCATCAGCCTGTAATAGGTCTGGCTCTCACGGAATCCAGCATACCATGGTTCTCCCCAATTATATCTTGTATTGATATGCCAATTGAAATGGCTCGGATTGCTGGCATCATTAATGACCTTTCCTTTTATTACAGGATCCAGATTGTCGTACCATGTTTTTGTAAAAAGACTTCTTGCATATTGTCCCATACCTGTCGACCAAACTCCTTCAAGCCCGTCAAATGATGTCTGCATCAGACCGGTTTCATTAAAGAGTTCCGCAATGTTTTTTGCAATCTCAATAGATAAGTCAGGGTTGCTGAGGAATACCTTATAAGGATGATCCAGAAGCTTTCCGATTATTTCTCCATTGTTATGCGAGGATGCCATGGTTCCGAAAGCTCCCCTTCTGCAACCAGTCAGCTTCAATGGATCGCAAGAGGATATATCTTTGTATTGTATGATCTCATCTCCGATTACAACTGCACTCAAGGTGTTGTTTACCATTTGGTTGAAGAATACTGGCGAATTGATATAGATTTCATCAGTAACGGCATCAATATCCTTTGTGATGACACTTTGACCAACCCTGCTGAGCCTTTTATCCGGCACCGGAGTTACATAAGGATCATTTGTATTGATAAAATTTGAAAGGGTATGAACTCCAAGTTTTACACCCTGTTCTTTTGCCCTTTCAACACACCGTTTCATACTTTCCCTGTTGCCGGGAAATGATTTCTCATCGAGATCATAATGTCCCCATGATCTGAAAGGTTCCAGATGGTAGAGGTATTTCAGCCCGGTTTTTTTTGTAAGCTCAAGTGCCTGATCAAGATTTTCTTCAGAAAAATTTATTATCAGGTAGGATGATGTTGCTGATCGGGCAGTCTTAGCCCACTCACCATCAATGACCGGATGAGGAAGTCCTTCATTGATCTCTATCTGACCGATTAGGTTAAGAGCATCCTCAGGACGACAACCAAAGAGAGCAATTTTGCTGCCGATAACACCTCCGTCATCAAATAGTGGTGCTACGAATTGCGTATGTCCCCAGTTAGCGATTATGCGTTCCCTGTTCCTATTTCGAGTGTAAGCCTGGATCACACTCCCGAAATCCTTCACCCTGGCAGTCTGTCCGCGGTAATTTTTTCTGGCTTTCCAGTCCTTATCAATATCCGTGTAATTGCCCGTTGCGAAAATATCAAATGAAGGTTCTATATCGCTTTCTTCAGATGGGTAACCGCCAAGGGTTTTAACATTAAGAGCCTGGATGCCGATGGCATAATCATTATTGCGAACGACTCCGACGCATTCTCCGATTGTCTCGCTGATCGTTGTGGGATAAGGTCCCCAGATGACTAGTTCGACACTGTCGGCATGTGTGATATCAGTAAGCTTAAAAGTGAAATAATTCTTTCTGTCTGATACTTCAATTTCAGCACTAATATTATTCTGGGGATAGCTGAGAATTACAAATTTTCCTTCTTTCTTAAGATACGTAGGTTCTTCAATGATCCCGTTGCAGCGTATACTGAGAAGTGAGGGATTTTGATTCTCTGGCAGATACTCTTTACGGTGGGTTTTATCATAAATTGATGTTAAATATCCTTTTTCACTTAAAATAATCCTGAACCATTTTGTCTCCAGCTTAACTTCACCTTTATGACTGCATGATACTGTAAAGACAAGGATAGCCAAAAGAATTATTCTTCTCATCGTTATGTAAATTTTGTTAAAATTAATGATTATTTATGTGTTCGGTCCTCTGCGCTGATCCGGGATTTTTAGTATATGCAATTATAAGATATGTAAGATGGTCGTGGACCCCCGAATAAAACTTTTACCTCTTTAGAATTCTATATATTCCTTTGGGGCAAGATTTTTATCCATTGTCCAGAAATGGGCTTTGCCATGGGATATCCTGAATATGACCATTTTAGGGCTGTCGACTGTAAGTCCGAAGCTTTTCAGGAAAGGCCGGTCATTCATTGCTTTTTCACGGAGTTTCTTATCCTCCACAAATTCTGCCTTTCCGGAAATCCGAAGCATGGTTCCAATCATCCCCTCATGCCTGTAAAAACATGCCTCGATATTCGGATTTTTCTCGATCTGATGAGGAAATTCCTTAAAAGAGGAGGTTTGAAAATAGAATCCGGTTTCATCGGCAAACCAGAATCCAAGAGCACGTACGCGCGGCTGATCACCCTCTGCAGTCGCCAGATAGCAGATCGGATTTTCATTTGTGAATTTGATGCAATCCTTTAGATCCATATGAGTTTTTACGTAAAAATAGCATAATTTTATATTCCCGGAATCATGAGACAGCGGTACAACCGGTCAAATATGAGAGTGATCAGATACCTCAATACTAAACTTCGCTCATCTTCATCGGATAGCATACTGAAATTGTGCATTGCAATAATAATTTCTGCTAATTCAGGTATTGCTGAGGCTCAGATCCTGCAAGACAGTACAACTATTGGAATAATAACGCGGGGAATGCAGAACATCTATAACATTGAGTTTAAGGAAGCAGGCATAGCCTATGAGGATCTGTCCAGGCTCTATCCCGGACATCCCGTGCTGCATCTTTTCAACGGGATGAAGATCTACTGGGAAAATTTCCCTATTCTTCCCTCCTCTTCCGCACGTGTCATATTTGAAAATGAATTACGGCAATGCATAGAGCTTAGCGATAAGGGAACATCCCCTTCAGAATCGTATGAAGCAGAATACCTGCTGTCGAACCTTTGTGCCAGAGGATTGCTCCTTCTTTTTTTTGCTGACAACGATCTCAGCGGAGAGGTAGGACCTCTGGCAATAAACACTTACAGACCCCTGATGCGGTCATTCAATTATACTTCCACGTGCAGCGACTTCTATTACTTTACCGGAGTATATAACTATTACCGTGACGCCTATCCACAAGTTTACCCAATATACAAGGCAGTGGCTTTCATGTTCCCTCAGGGAAACCTGGAGCTGGGTCTCCAGCAGCTTAAGGTGTGCGGCGAAAATTCAATTGCACTGAGGGCTGAAGCATTTTCCATTCTTTGCTGGATCAGGATGAATTTTGAAGCCAATTTCCGGGAAGCGCTTCCCTATTCAAGGCAATTGGTTAGTCAGTACCCCTCCAATCCGCTCTTTAAAGTTTATTATATAAAAAACCTTCTATTGCTGAAGCAGTACGAAGAGGCGGAAAAGGCAATTATGACAAGAGGGAAAGCAGACGGCAATCCGTTTTACATTGCTGCTCTCAATATCTTCAATGGCATAGTCCAGGAAAAGAAATACCGGAGCTATGATTCAGCAAAAAAACTATATCTTAAGGGAATAGATGAACTCTCGGTATTCGGACCATTTGCGAATGAATACATAGGCTATGGTTATTTCGGTTTAAGCCGGATCAGTGAACGTGAGGGTAATAGCCAGGAGCGCAGATCAAATCGGCGGAAAGCAATGGACCTTGTCGATTTCAAAAATATCACTTTTGATTATTGAAATAGATGTTGTCCGAAACCTATTCCGGAAGCACTGACCTTGCCAATTCCTCGCTGTCCTGATATCTGATCATCAGCTTTTCAAGCCTTTTGTGGAGCTTCTTCTTCACTGATGCATATTCAGGATCGTTGTAGAAATTCTTCATTTCCAACGGATCTGATTCCCGGTCATATAGCTCCCATTCATCGATATCATAGTAGTAGTGAACAAGCTTGTATCTTTCGGTGCTTATTCCATAATGACGTTTAACCATATGAGAACCAGGGTATTCGTAATAATGATAGTAATGTTCCTTCCTCCAGTTGAGTGGATGCCTGCCTTTCAGCAAGGGAACCATGCTCCTGCCCTGCATATCGGATGGGATATCAACGCCGGCGATATCGAGCATGGTTTCAGCAATATCGAGGTTTGAAACCATATCCTTGTTTACCGAACCAGGCTGTACGATGCCAGGCCACTGTACCAGGAAAGGTGTGCGGTATGATTCTTCAAATATAAAACGCTTATCGAACCATCCATGTTCCCCAAGGTAAAAGCCCTGGTCGGAGGCATAGATCACGATCGTGTTTTTATCCAGACCATTTTCCTTCAGAAAATCGAGCACCTCTCCCACGCTTTTATCCACGGCTGCAATGCATGCAAGGTAATCCTGCAGGTATCTCTGGTATTTGAAGCTGATAAGCTCATTACCCGCCAATTGTGATTTATAGAATTGCCTTATGATTGGATTGTATACCGAATCCCATGCAGCTGCCTGTTCATTGTTCATCCTGTTAAGACCGGTACTCTTTGGTGCTTTGGGATCTTTGTAAAGCTTCAGATCCTCGACAAGACGCATGGTTTTTGCAATTGTCATATCCTGTGTCCTGACAGCCGTCCCCCTGCCTGAATAATCATCAAACAATGTAGGAGGTTCAGGGAACTGGACATCCTTGTACAGAGTCAATTCATTTGGTCCTGGCTGCCATTCGCGATGCGGAGCCTTATGATGCATCATCAGCATGAAAGGCTTGCCGCTTTTTTTTGCATCATAAAGCCATTTGATGCTCTTCTCCGTTATAAGTTCCGTCACATAACCTTCCTCCCTGTGACGTCCGTCCCTTGTAATGAAATCCGGATTATAATAATTTCCCTGTCCCGGGAGAATCTCCCAGTGGTCGAAGCCTGTAGGATCAGATCCCAAATGCCATTTGCCTATCATGGCAGTTGTATATCCTGCTTTCTGAAGCAGCTTTGGAAAAGTCTGCTGTGTTCCGTCAAAGGGCTTTTGTCCTTCATTATTTATGAACCCGTTAATATGACTGTATTTTCCGGTAAGCAGAACGGCTCTGCATGGGCCAGATATTGAGTTGGTCACCAGGCACCTGTCGAAGCGCATCCCGTCACGTGCTATACGGTCAATATTGGGTGTAGGTGCCAGATCCTTCAATATGCCGCCATATGCGCTGATCGCCTGGTATGCATGGTCATCAGACATAATATAGATGATATTCGGCCCTGGCTGCCTGACCGGACCAGTGCTGCAGGCCGAAGTCATTGCAGCTCCTATGCCAAGCACCGCTGCAAGTCGTTGATCTATTTTCATTTCTATTTTATTATAAAGTTGCCCTTAAGTTCTTCACTCTCCCTGTAACCGTAACGAACTGCCTTGACCCGGATATCATAGGTTCCGGGTTTCAGATTCATCGGACCTGAGTACAGAAGCCAATGAGGATTATTCTTTTCCTCGAAGGTGTAGACCAGCGATGCCCCGTGTGTAGGGCAATAAAAAGCTAATGTCATTGGAGATGAATATGTCCCGCCTGTCCGATAATTCTTTGATGCGCGATCTTCAGGCGAATTGATTATAAAGTATGGGACATCCGTGACCGGCTCTACTCCGCCTGGCCACATCTGCTCAATCATTTCAGGCTCATTGAGATGGCCCA
The DNA here is from genome assembly GCA_963772715.1 of uncultured Bacteroidota bacterium. Lineage (GTDB taxonomy): Bacteria > Bacteroidota > Bacteroidia > Bacteroidales > VadinHA17 > LD21. The sequence continues at coordinate 250,281 of CAVYYM010000029.1, read as the reverse complement.
TATCCCCTGTTTCAAGAGTCCATTCATTATGTTTGTCCCGCAATTCTTCAATTGCCGGCTTAAGCTTTGGATCATCGATAAGGTTCCTGACCTGGTATGGATCTGCTTTCACATCATAAAACTCTTCCGGAGGTCGCGAATAAGCCATCCAGGCTTTCTGCAGACCTGTCAGTTTACCTTCGGCATCAAGCCTTAGCATCTCCCTGTAAATTGGCATATTGCTGAGATAGGGCACCCATATCGGAAATGGTTCGTTTGGATAGTAGTTACGTATATACAGGTATTCCCTTGTTCGAACCGACCGGATCATGTCATATGATTCATCTACCCTGTCGCGGGCTGCATAAACATACTTCCTTGCTGGTCTGTCCTGCTTTCCCAGGAACGGCATTCCCTGCATGTGGGAAGGAACCGGAATTCCGGCAAGCGACAGCACGGTTGGTCCAAAATCGATAGAGCTTACAAGACGCTCTTCGACTGTCCCGGCTTTTGTACCATCAGGAAATTTTATTATAAGAGGGATATTCAATCCGGAATCATAAAGCCATCGCTTTGCACGGGGCAGTCCGTCGCCATGATCTCCCCAGAAGAAAATGATTGTGTTCTCAAGTTCCCCCTCCTTTTCAAGATCTTTAAGAAGAGCACCAACAACAGAGTCGAGCCGGGCAATGTTGTCGTACATCTTTGCCAGGTTCTTTCTTATAATCACATTATCAGGATAATATGGCGGGACATTTACCTTGTCCGGATCAGTTATTACCTTATTAATATTCCAGTTCTGGCTTTCATGTGTGCCGGTCCAGTTGAAAACGGCGAAAAATGGCTGGCTTTTATCGGGTCTGTTCCTGTAGTGCGCTTTATTGCTGCATTCATCCCATATGCTTGCGGGGACAGGATCTTTTGAGAACTGGTAATCGGTTTTCGAGTTATTCGTGCAATAGTAACCGGCAGCTCTCATATATTCTGTGAAAGCCTTGACATAATGAGGAGGCACGGCAGTAAACTGGATAGGATTATCAGCTGACCTGCGGTAGGATGTTGTCCTCATATGCATACATCCGATTGACGTCTGGTACATTCCGGTAATGATTCCAGCCCTGCATGGAGCACTGATTGCAGCCGTGGTGAATACATTAGTGTACCTGATACCCTCGGATGCAAGCCTGTCAATATTGGGTGTCCTGGCCACCTTGTCGCCATAACATCCGAGATGAGGGCTCATATCCTCAGTGGAGATCCAAAGGATATTGGGGCGTTTCTGTGGCTGCTGGGCAGCTGTGCTGGCAGCAAGGAGTGTTGCGGCACTTATTCCGAAGAGATGGTTAAAGTATTTCATACATGTTCATTTTATTGTTCCTGCTTTTCTTCTGTTCATTCCCGGGGAGTTTGTAAGGTTATCACCAAGGTCTCTTCTGGCCTCTTCAGCCAGTGTCTGCAAGTTCTTTTACTTTTTCCGGGTAATATGATGCAACATTGTACCATTCTCCCGGATCGCGGCGAAGATCATAAAGTTCCGGTTCGCTGATAGTCTCTGTTCCTGTAGGGCCCGGCCATCTGTCAGCTCCCGGCTTCATGTTCCTGTATGTTCTTCCCTTATGGGGTAAAACAAGCTTCCAGAAATCTCTCTGAACTGCCTCAAGACTATTCTGCTCATAATAATAATAGAATTCATGCCGTGGAGATACTGATTTATCTCCAAGCATCAGCGGAAGAATATCAACTCCATCAATTTTGTTTTTTGGCAGGTCAGCTCCTGTAATCGCTGCCAGAGTCGGAAGAATGTCGATTGAAGATGCCAGCTGATTGCAAACTTCACCCTGAGGTATGACCCCGGGCCATCTCATAATGCAGGGAACACGCTGTCCACCTTCCCAGCTGGTGCCTTTGCCTTCGCGCAAGTCCTCCTGTTGATCCGGCATGGTTGCCAAAATTAAGCCATGGCCCGTTGTCGCTGGTAAATATTACAAGAGTATTCTTTTCTATACCATTCCTTTTCAGGGCATTCATGATTTCACCTATCGACCAGTCGACCTCCATCATCACATCACCATAAAAGCCCTGTTTGCTTTTTCCCCTGAACTTGTCAGAAACACCAAGAGGCACATGCACCATTGAATGAGGAAGATACAGGAAGAAATGCTCCTTTTTATGCTGTTCAATGAACTTTACTGCCCTTTCAGTATATGTCGTTGTAAGCTTGTCCTGATCAGCAAAGGTATTCACCTCTCCCACTTTTTCATTTCCTTCAATAAGAGGAAGCATGGGATATTTCATCTTGCTGCTGGTTGTATCCCTCAGGCGGATAGGAACTCCGTCGAAATCGAAAGGCCACATATCATTCGAATATGGCAATCCATAATATTCGTCGAAGCCATGCTGAAGCGGAAGGAATTCCCTGTGATGACCGAGATGCCATTTGCCGATTATTCCGGTATGATATCCTTTTGTTTTCAGCATCTCCGCGATGGTTGTCTCATCAGGATTTATACCGACCTGTGCCCATGGCATGAGAGCTCCGGAAATACCAACGCGGTTTGGATAGCATCCTGTCAGCAGTCCGGCCCTGGAGGCGCTGCTTACTGCCTGGGGACAATAGTACCATGTGAACTGCATGCCCTGACTTGCAAGACGGTTGAGGTTTGGAGTCTCATACTGGTTGGCGCTTGTCCTTCCTATATCCCCATAGCCCATATCATCCATGAGGATGAGGATAATATTCGGTGTTGATTGCCTGAATTGTACCGGCTTCTGACCAGTTAAAGGAAGTGCAGCAAGGGACGCTGCACTAATGGTTATTGCAGATCTAAGGTTCATTTTTCCATTTTGGATTTGGCAACATCATTTTTGCATTTGTTTTAGTTCTCCATTCTTTTAACAAGTCATATAATTCTGCTGTCTTTTCATAATTGAATGAAGAAATATCGTTTGTCTCTGAAAGGTCGTTTTCAAGGTTGTACAGCTCTTGTCTCCCTTTTTCAAAATTGTCGATGAGTTTGTATTTACCGAGTCTCACTGCGCTACCGGGCTGCACGCCCTGATTGGAATAATGTGGATAATGCCAGAATAAAGGCCTCTCCTTCATTTTGCCTTTCTTTATGAGTGGCAGCAGGCTTACACCATCGTTTTCACCTGTAGGGTTTGCAGAACGGGTATAGTCAACGATTGTACTGAAAAAGTCAACAGAGGAAACAGGAGTGGCGATCTCAGGATACCTGATTTTCATACCCGGCAATCTGATGATGAGAGGAACCCTGATACCTCCTTCATAAAGCCATCCCTTGCCTGCCCTGAGAGGATAGTTGCATGTGGGCGATCCCTCAGACGTCGAGAGACCGCCATTATCAGAAGTGAAAATGACCATTGTGTTCTGATCAAGATTCATCTCATCAATCTTCTTTGAGAAGCCTTCCTATATTCTCATCAACACTATAGATCATCGATGCGTAAACCGGATTGCTCTGGATGATCCTTTCCTTGTAATTATTGCTCATGTCATCCCTGATCCAGTCTCTTTCTCTGGTAAAAGGCTCTTTATTATACAAACCCATTGAATCGGCTTTCAGGGTGAATTTCTCAATAAGCTTCTCCTTGCCCTGCATGGGATTATGCACAGCATAGTAGGACAGATAGAGGAAAAACGGTTTATCCTTCGAATCTTCGATGAATTTCAATGCCTCATCTGTCTGACGATCGGTCAGGTATTCTCCCTCAGGACCATCTTCAAGCCTTGGATTTCCATATGGAGAGAAATAGCCATTCGATTTATTGCTTTTGTTCGGTTGACCAGCGCTGTATCCTCCTTTATTTATATCGAAACCCTGATTTTCAGGCCAGAATTCAGGATCTCCCCCGAGATGCCATTTTCCCGAAATCATGGTTTTGTATCCATTCTTTTTAAGGACTTCAGCGATTGTGACTTCCTCCGGATCGAGTTGAAGCTTGAATGGCAGGGCTACCAGTTTGTCATCAGGCAACCCGCTGTTTGTCGCCTGTCTGCCCGGTATCCAGTCTGTTATTCCGGTGTTGACAGGGTATTTTCCTGTCATTATACTGGCACGTGTCGGTGAAGAGACCGGACATGCTGCATAGGCATCCGTGAATCTTATACCCTGGCTGGCAAGACGATCGATATTTGGTGTCTCGTAAAATTTGCTGCCGTAGCAACCGAGATCCATATATCCGAAATCATCAATAAGGATGAAGATTACGTTTGGTTTTGGCTTCTCAGCCTTGCCTGAAACAAGCCCCGCCACCAATGGAACAACTGCAAGTGTTGTCGCACTTACGACAGTACGGAGGTTCTTATAATCACTTCTCATTTCTTATATTCTCAAGAAGATCTGTTAATTCTTTAACAATAGCCTGATTTTCAGTTGCAACATTATTCCTTTCGCCGATATCAGTTCTTAAATTATAAAGCTGAGGCAAAGGATCATTACCCGTTTCCGTATTTGTATTTACATTAAGCTTAACACCGGGTCCCGGTTCAATATATTTCCAGTCGCCTTTTATCAGTGACAATCTTCCATTGGAAGATTGTTCAACTATCCAGTCGCGGTTTGTTTTCGATTTTCCCAGCAAAGCGTTCAGGTGATCCTGACTGTCGGGTCCTTCTCCGGCTGACAGAGTTTGTCCGGTAAGTTTTGCAAATGAAGCCATCAGGTCTATCTGGCTGAACAAGGCGTCTGAAGTGCCAGGTTTTATTTTGCCTTTCCATCTCACAATGAAAGTCACGCGTGTTCCTCCGTCAAAGGCGCTGTACTTGCCGCCTCTGAGTGGTCCCGAAGGTTTATGACTGCCAAGAAGTTCGACTGCCTGATCCTTGTAGCCATCATCGACAACAGGGCCGTTATCGCTTGTGACAATGATTATTGTTCTCCGGGTAAGCTTAAGATTATCGATAGTTTTCATAATTTCTCCAACCGACCAGTCGAATTCAAGGATGGCATCACCTCTTGGCCCCATACCGCTTTTCCCGGCAAACCTCTGATTCGGGACTCTTGGAACATGAATGTCATGTGTGGCAAAGTAGAGAAAGAAAGGATTATCCTTGTTCCCTTCAATGAATTTGAGGGCTTTGTCTGTAATGACAGCAGCGATATCTTCATCCACCCAGAGAGCAGATTTACCTCCGGTCATATAACCAATCCGGCTTACGCCATTCACTATTGTCATATCATGACCGTGGCTGGGATGCATTTTAAGAAGCTCTGGATTTTCCTTTCCGGTGGGCCAGTCGCCCACCTTTTTATCATATGATACGGTTATGGGATCAGTTGGATCCAATCCAACCACTTTCCGGTTTTCAACAAAAACACATGGAACCCTGTCGCCTGTAGCAGGAATTAAAAAATTATAATCAAATCCAATATCCAAAGGGCCGTTTTTGATTTCACCATTCCAGTCCGGTCCGCCCTGGGGACCAAGACCGAGGTGCCATTTTCCGACAACACCGGTAGTGTAGCCGGCACTTTTCATTATTGACGCCAGAGTTGTTCTTCCGGGTTGAATAATTGCTGATGCATCTCCTGGCAGTAATGCCGGTTCCCGTTCTTCTCCAGGCATATTCGCCCGTCAGAAGGGAGTAGCGCGAAGGGGTGCTTGTTGCTGATGTACAGTGGGCATTCGTAAAGCGAAGTCCCTGTTTGGCAAGCCTGTCGATATTTGGAGTGCTTAGTCTTGTTGCACCATAGCAGCTTACATCTCCATAGCCAAGGTCATCAGCATAAATCAGAATGATATTTGGCTTTTCAGATGACTGACCATTCAGAAGTTGTGAAGTTGCAAGAGATACAAAACTTAATGTTCCCTTAATGATTCTGAGTTTATTCATATTTCAGTTACTTAATGGTTTCAAATGCAAATGGAAAAACTTCAGACGGAGTATGAGCCTCCTTAAATATCTCCTCCATCTTTCTTACTATATCGGGATTTTCCGCACTGACATCCTTTGTTTCACCAATGTCAGTCGCCAGATCATAAAGTTCAATTGCTCCCTGGGGTGTTCTGTCGATGTTGAGCTTTACAGCCTTCCAGTCACCCATTCTGACAGCAATTTTACCGCCCTGCTCATGAAATTCCCAGTAGAGAAATTCGTGCTGAGTCTGTTTCTTTTTACCAAGAAGAGTTGGCAGGAAAGATATTCCATCGATATTTTCAGGCGGTTTGACACCTGTAATTTCTGCCAGTGTCGGCATTATGTCCCAGAATGCAGATATGTGGTCGGAAGTTGATCCGGCCTTTATCTTTCCGGGCCACATTACAAGCAATGGTGTTCTTATGCCGCCTTCATACATATCGCGTTTATATCCTTTCAGGGTCCGTTGCTGTCGAAATAATCAGGATCAGCTCCTCCTTCCAGGTGAGGTCCGTTGTCGGAAGCAAATATCACTATTGTGTTTTTATCAAGTCCGAGTTCAGAAAGCTTAGCCATAAGTTCACCCACATAATCATCGAGCTGTTTCACCATGGCAGCAAATGCTGCATGTGATTCAGGTTGGGAGCCATAGGGACCTAGACGGTAATCAGGTCCCTCATCTACTCCCCTGAATGATTTTTCAGGATCAAATTTACCGCGGAACATATTCATATATTCGTTTTCGCAACCAGTTCAGCATGAGGTATCGTTGTCGGGTAAAAAAGGAAAAATGGCTTGTCCCTGTTCATTTCAATAAATTCGATTGCTGCCTTATGGATGGTATCTCCGCTGTATAGCTCCGGTTTTGCCGCTGTCATTCTCATGAAGAAGAATCTTATCATGATTATGCCATAGATGATCAGGGTAATAGTTGTGAGCAAGGCTCTGGCAGTTATATCCAAAGAATTCATCAATACCCTGAGCATTAGGATCTCCTTCGGTATCGATGTAACCAAGTCCCCATTTTCCGAAAGCTCCGGTTACATATCCTTTGGTCTTAAGCATTTCAGCAATTGTAACCGAGCCGGCCGGCAAGGGCCACTGACCTTCCGGCTCCCAGCCTTTATTGCCCCTTATCGGATGTATGACCTGTATGCAGTCCTGTCATCAGACTTGAGCGTGAAGGTGCACTTACCGTGCAACCTGTGTAGTGCTGGCGTGAAGAGCATGCCCTGCTTTGCGATTCTGTCGATATTTGGTGTCTGAAATTTCTGCTGGCCATAGCAGCTCAGATCTCCATAACCCAGATCGTCGGCAAGGATGAAAACGATATTGGGCAGTGGTTTCTCTTTTTCCGCATTTGAACAGCCTGGATGCAGCAAGGGAAGCAAATGAAGAATAGAGGTTGATGGTTTCAGTTTTTAGAGTTAAGGTACATAGTTAAAGGTTCAAGGTTCAAGGTTCAGTTTAGGTTCAATAGTGTTCCGGATTTTTATTGTGAAGGCTTCAGCAGGATTTTTCACAGGATCTGATCGATATCTGATTCCGTAAATCCTCTTTGCTTTTAAGTGCTGGAATCAAATAATCAAAAATATCGGTAAAACCGTTGAATGTTCCTCCTTCGGGTTTTGCAGGATCGTACCATCCTGAATCATGGGATAGGAGAATTTTATTTATTAATCCCTGGTTCTTCAGTTCAGTGATCCTGTCGGCATACCAGTCAATGCTGTAGCGGTCGCCAGGTTTCAGATTCGGCCTGTCGCGCAGGTTATCCAGAGAGATCCAGGCCCCTTCCCGCGCAGCTTCAATGTTACTCTCAAGAGTTCCTCTCTGTGCATGCACCCATATGAATGCAGAGGGATCGACTCCGAAATTCTTAAGTATCTGTATCTGTGCAAATGCAGGCTTTTCAGGTCCCGTGTGCGATGCGATCGTCAATCCGGTTTTAAGATGTGTCAGCGCTGCTGCAGTAATAATTTTTTCATCAGCATGCGACAGTGTGTCGGCAGGATTCACTGCAATCTTGATGAATCCGGGCCTGATGCCTGTTCCCTCAATTCCGTTCACAAATTCGGCTGTCCATTTTTCAGCCAGTTGCTGCAGCTTCATAAGAATAGAAATTTTGAGGAAGATATTTATTATTGTATCCATAATAACCGGTGTTCGTGATAAATGTTACTCCGGATTTTTCCGAAAGCTCCTTGAGAAGAAGCGGATCGCGGCCAAGATATTCGGGAGTTGCATCAAAGATTGTATTTACTCCTGCAGCTTTTGCTTTCATAATTACCGGTAAGGCTTTTGCAATGACCGAGTCTCTGTTCCACCGGAAATAGCCGGTGCTGTCGGCCCCGATGAAATCGACAAGAATATGTTCATGAGTGAGTGTGATGCCCATTTTGTCCGGATCCATCGGACCATTGACAGTCATGATGTAGTCACCGGGTTCAGGTTTGCAGGTAATGATTATTATTCCAAAGACAAGAAAAAGAATCAGCCAGAGTATAATATTCCAGGTATAGTCTTTGTAATCTTTTTCCATGTAAAGCAGATTTATAGTCTGCCTTAAAATTAAGAAAATTTACTTATTTATAAGAGTCGACATGGACACTTTTTACTGCCCTACCTGAGGGATCGATCATGTTCTTGAAAGATGCATCCCATGCAAGGGCTTCTGCAGTGCTGCAGGCTACAGAGGGTACTGACGGAACACATGCTGCTGCTGAATCAGAGGGGAAATGCTCGGAAAAGATCGTCCTGTAGAAATATTCTTCCTTCGACATGGGAGGATTGACCGGGAATCGGTATTTTGCGTTTTTCAGCTGTTCATCCGATACTTCTTTGGCGGTGAGGGCCCGGAGCGTATCTATCCAGTTGTAGCCTACCCCATCTGAAAACTGCTCCTTCTGTCTCCAGGCAATACTTGCAGGAAGATAATCCTCAAATGCTTTCCTGAGCACCCATTTCTCCATCTTATCCTTTGTTATCATTTTATCCTTCGGGTTCAGCCGCATGGCTACATCCATGAATTCCTTGTCGAGGAACGGGACACGACCCTCGACACCCCATGCTGCCAGTGATTTGTTAGCCCTGAGACAATCATACAGATGCAAGTTTGCTCAGTTTTCTTACTGTTTCCTCATGAAATGCCTTTGGATCAGGAGCTTTATGAAAATACAGATATCCACCGAAAATTTCATCTGCACCTTCTCCCGAAAGTACCATCTTCACTCCCATCGATTTGATGACCCTGGCAAGGAGATACATTGGCGTAGATGCCCGTATAGTTGTAACATCGTATGTTTCAATATGATAAATTACATCACGTATTGCATCCAGACCCTCCTGAACAGTAAAATTTATTTCATGGTGCACGGTTCCGATATGCTCTGCAACCTTCCTGGCCGAGGCCAGGTCGGGAGAGCCCTCCAGCCCGACGGCGAATGAATGGAGCTGCGGCCACCATGCCTCGCTCTTGTCCTCAGTTTCAATTCTTTTCGGAGCGAATTTTTTTGCAATGGCTGAAACTATCGACGAATCGAGCCCGCCCGAAAGAAGTACGCCGTAAGGAACATCAGACATAAGCTGGCGGTGCACGGAAGCTTCCATGGCGGCCCTGAGGTCGCTGATCGATGTTTCATTTTTTTCAACAGCCTCATACTGCATCCAGTCGCGCTGGTACCATCTTTTTATTTCTCCGTCCCTGCTGTACAGATAATGGCCGGGCAGAAATTCCTGGATCTTATTGCAAACTCCTTCAAGAGCTTTAAGTTCAGAGGCAACAAAAAAATTTCCAAACTGGTCCCAGCCTATATATAAAGGTACGATACCCATATGATCCCGGGCGATAAGGTAACAATCCTTTTCTTTGTCGTAGAGAGCGAACGCGAAGATACCGTTCATCTCCTCAAGAAAAGCAGGGCCTTTCTCCCTGTACAACGGAAGAATTACTTCACAATCGGAATGAGTCATGAATTCATAGGAGCCTTCATAGCGGCTTCTTATCGACTGGTGGTTATATATTTCGCCGTTTACTGCAAGAACGAGGTTCCCGTCCTTGCTGTACAGCGGCTGTCTTCCTGATTGCGGATCCACGATCGACAAGCGTTCATGGGCAAGGATCGCTTTCTCGCAATAAAAAATGCCAGACCAGTCTGGTCCGCGATGCCTTAATTTCTTGGACATCTTCAGGACACTGGCCCTCAGTTCCATATGGTTCACTTTAAGATCAAAAACACCTACTATCCCGCACATATCTTCTTCCTGGTTAAATTAAAGTATATAAAAGCAAAGGTAAGGATATTTTTAAGATTATAAAATATATATTAAAGTAAAATGGATATAAATGTAAATAATATTAAGTTAAAATGCGATATAAGTATATAATATATTGTATTTATGACAAATATCATATAATATTTAAAACAGGCAGAAATGAAGGTTTTTAATGGATTCCGAGTTTAAGGAAGTTAAAAATTGCTAAATTTTTGTTAAATAAAATGTGAATCAGCACTTCATGTGAGTTAATAAGGCTCGTTTTTCTATATTGCGAAATCACCAAACTTTTAACAGATGAGAACTAAAGCACTAAAATTAATTTTAGCACTTGCCATAATACTTGTATCGGATAACTTTTCAGAGGCACAAACTGTAAACGGATGGAGAGGCAGTGGCCGTTCAGGTATATATACAGAAAGCTCTCTTCTCAGGATATGGCCGGAAGCAGGACCTGCCCTCCTTTGGGAGACGGAAGGTATAGGGACAGGTTTTTCCAGTACGACTGTTACTTCAGACGGAATCTATATTACAGGAAATAAAAATGAAAATGAAGTGCTGACTGCATTTTCCCAGGATGGTAAAAAGTTATGGGAAACTGTCTATGGCAAAATCGGGATGAGCAATTACCCTGATTCAAGGTCTACTCCGACATTCTATAACAACAAAATATATGTAGTAAGCGGTCAGGGCGATATGGTCTGTATCTCAAAGGAAGGAAAGATAGTATGGACGGTGAATTACTTCCAGAAATATGGCTCGGAGCCTCCTCGATTTGGCATCTCTGAATCACCGCTTGTTGTCGACAATAAGGTAATCGGGACTCCGGGTGGAAGCCAGGCTGCAATGGTCGCCTTCAATCCTGACAACGGAAAGATCATATGGGAAACACCCTCGATTAATGAAGGAACTCAGTATGTGAATCCTCTGCTAATAGAGGAAGGCAGACGCAAACAGATAGTTACGCTTACAACAGGACATATCATAGGCGTCAATCCTTCTGACGGCAAGCTGTTGTGGAAATTCAATTATGAAGAGACAAATGATGTTCAAACCGGCAGAAGGAACCATATTAATACTCCGGTTTACAGGGATGGTTTCCTGCTTGCAGCAAATGGCTATGGCCAGGCCGCAGTCAAAATCAAGATAAACTGGAACGGAGGCGCTCCCGACCTGGTCTGGAAAAATACCGACCTTACTCCGCATGTCGGTGGAATGGTCCTTTCAGGAAACCATATCTACAGTTCTACTCACGATAACAACTCACAGGGAAGATGGATATGTGTCGACTGGACTACAGGAAAGACGACCTGGATAACACCATGGTACAACAAAGGCTCCATTATTGCTGCCGACGGAATGCTCTATTTATATGAGGAAAAGACGGGTCACGTTGGTCTTGTAAAGCCCGATCCAGAAAAGCTGAATGTCATAAGCGAGTTCAGTATTACCAAAGGGACCGGTCCTTTCTGGTCTCATCCTGTAATCGATAAGGGAAGACTATACATAAGACATGGAGATTACCTTGCAGTATTTTCGCTGAAACAGAAATAAACGGAGGTAAAATCTTCCGCAAATAAGGTTATTTTTGACATTCGTTTAGATTTATCCGGATATTGGGAGAAGATATCATTATATCAGACACAGCGAAGCTCTCATGGCATTCGAAATTAAAGAGATATAGGTTTTGCCGGGAAGAATAAATAAAAATATGGTGACCGGAATTTCTGCAATTCTTTTTGCAGCTGTTCTGCTGTGGTGGTATTTCAGCGATCATTATCCGGCAGATATTGTTCTCAGGATACCGGGAATGGATAACCGGCCAAAGGTTGAGCCACGATCTGATTCAGTCATTGTAGGGGAATTCCTGGATACCCTGAATTCTTTTGACGGGGAAGTGCCAGGTGAATGGCCAAGATTCAGGGGAACTGATTATGACAATATAAATAAGGATACGACGCCTCTGGCAGAATCATGGGATTCTTCAGGACCACCGGTGGTATGGAAAGTGACTCTTGGTGAAGGATATGCAGGACCGGCTGTTAAGAATGGACGTGTATATATCCTCGATTATAATGAAAGGCGGAAAGCCGATATGCTCAGATGCTTTTCGCTAAAATCAGGAGTTGAATTATGGCGTCGCTGGTATTATGTTGAAATGAAGCGAAACCACGGGTATTCGAGAACCATTCCCGCGGTAACTGATAAATACATTGTGTCAGTTGGTCCCCGGTCACACGTGATGTGCCTGAACCCAATTACAGGAGAACTTCTCTGGACCATTGACATGGAAAAGGAATATGGCGTACCCGGCAGTGACAAAGGAAGGGTTACACCGGATTTCTATTCAGGGCAATGCACTCTAATCGACAATGATGTTGCTATTCTTGCACCTGGAGTAAAAGCGCTTATGATCGGCGTAGATTGCGCAACAGGTAAGGTGCTCTGGAAAACGCCCAATCCGGATTCCCTGAGGATGTCGCACGGCTCCATTATACCGATGACTATCCTTGGAAAGAAAATGTATGTTTACAATGCCGTGGGCGGAGTCATTGGAGTATCTGCAGAAGGTGAGGAAACAGGAAAGCTTCTCTGGACAACAAAAGAATGGAGCCCTGCCACCACTGCAGCTTCTCCCCTTTATCTCGGGAACAATGAAATAGCAGTCTTCGGAAGCTACGGAGCAGGTGGAGGGAAAATAAGAATTGATTTTGACGGCTCTGTTTTTTCAGCCACGGTTACTGAATCGCATAAGGCTCCCGAGGGAATGACAAGCGATCAGCAGACTCCTGTCAGAACGGGCGATTATATATGGACTGTGATGCCTGAAAATGCAGGTCCACTGAAGAAACAACTTGTATGCTATTCGAGGTCAGATCTGAGAACACCAGTGTGGACAAGCGGCAAGGAGAACAGATTCGGGCGCGGACTGGGTCCCTATATTGTAAGCGGCAATAAGATGTACCTGCTTGATGACGATGCAAACCTCTTTTTATTTAATTTAGAAGGTTCGTCTGTTAAATTGATCTCAAAACACAGGGTGACTGAAGGAATTGAAGCCTGGGGACCTATGGCTATTGCAGGTAATTACCTGATCATGAGGGATTCAAGAAATTTGGTATGTTTGAATATCGGAAAGAAGTAAACTATGAAAAAGAAGATTATAGCGCTTGTTTCTCTGCTTGTTATTTTAACCTTCATCGGGTACATCGTATTTGATACAATAACTTCCATATCTGACAGGCAGGCTGAAGAATCTGAAAAACCGGAACCTGTAATTCCGGATAAATGGTTCGTCTTCAACTCCATCCCTGTTGCTGAAGGCAAGCTGGCAGCTGTAGCGGTATCCGGGAATAATGATATTTTCGTCGGCGGCGAATCATTCGTTTCCTGCTATTCTCAGGATCTGAAGAAAAAATGGACTCTTAAAATGCCATCCCGGATTACAGCAATGTCGGTGGATGATGATACTGTTTTTGCTTCATCACAGGAGTTAATATACCTGATAAGCAAGAGTGGCAAGATGATTAATGAATGGGGCCCTTATGAAGCAAACAGCATTATCACTTCGATATCATCCCACGGTTCACACCTTGCATTCGCCGATGCCGGCATAAAGAGAGTTTTTGTACTGAACAAGAAAGGAGAAGTTGTAACCATGATCGGTCAGTCGGACAACAGGTTCATAATACCCAGCCCCTATTTCGATGTTGCTCTCTTCGGAGGTAATTTGTTATATGTGGCAAATACCGGCAATCACAGGATAGAAACCTGGACCACCGATGGAAAGCTCCTTGAGCAGTCCGGAGAACCGGGAACAGCGCCCGGCGCCTTCTGCGGCTGCTGCAACCCTGCGCATTTTACTGTAGTGGCTCAAGGTATCATTACAGCAGAAAAAGGTATAAACAGGATTAAAATCATAGATCAACGCGGAAAATTCATAGAATTTGTTTCATCGCAAAATAGCTTCACTTCTTCAATACCGCTTGATATAGCATCAGTTGACGGGAATACGATCTATGCCGCTAATCCGGCAGATTCGAAATTGTATATATTTAAAAGGAGATGATCCCCAAACCCCTCAAAAGGGGGGCTATTAAAATGATTGAATATTTTTGAAATTCAGTTAGCAAAGTAATAATGAAAGCAGAAAAGAATATTTATCAATCCAGAAGGGACTTTGTGAGAAAAGCCGGTAAGATAATTATTGCAGCCTCTCTTGTTGCTATTCCTCTGTCACTTGTTAGAAAGACTTCAGCATCAGGATTTGTCTGGCAGATCGATCCGCACAAATGCACAAGATGCGGACAATGCAAGACGAACTGCGTAAAGACACCCTCTGCCGTTAAATGCACGCATGCTTATGTAATGTGCGGTTACTGCGATCTTTGCGGAGGATACCTTCGCCAGGGAACCAAGACTATAAGCACCGGTGCTGAGAACCAGCTATGCCCGGTGAGCGCCATCAACAGGAAATTCGTGGAAGAGCCATACTTCGAGTATACCATTGAAGAGGATCTCTGCGATGCCTGCGGAAAATGCGTTCAGGGATGCAACGATTTCGGCAATGGCTCACTTTATCTTCAGATTCATCAGAATCTGTGCGACAACTGCAACGACTGCTCTATTGCCCGCAGGTGTCCTTCGCAGGCGATTTCGAGGGTGCCGGCGGATCAGCAGTATATTCCGAAAGACAAGGATAAAGGTTAAAGTAAAAGACCGAAGACCGAAGCCTGAAGACCGAAGACCAAAAAAAAAGAAACAAGAAGATTCTGAAAAAGAGATTACCATATATAATATTGCTCCTGATGCTGATCTGGCATACGGTGCTGATAGCGCAGGACAGGTTTCCGAGGCCTGAGTTTGAATCAGGATACCAGTACCCGGTATATCAGCTGCCGCTTCAGCGAGCTCAGTGGCTTGAATACCTTGATGTGGGTGTTCTTCTGGCAGCGCTCTCTCTTTCCGCATGGCTGGCTTTGAAGAAAAGATCAAGGACCGGATTGGTATGGGTGGCTGTATTTTCCCTCGCATATTTCGGATTTTACCGTGAAGGATGCATCTGTGCCGTCGGTTCAGTTCAGAATGTGACTATGGCTCTTTTCAACAAGGATTATGCACTGCCATTGACGGCGCTCCTGTTTTTCATGCTGCCACTGATATTTGCCCTCTTTTTCGGCAGGGTATTCTGTGCCGGTGTCTGTCCACTGGGTGCCATACAGGAGCTGACCGGCTTCCGTCCGGTCAAGTTGCCAAAGGCTGTCGAATCGGTGATGGCTGCAATACCTTTCATATATCTCGCTCTGGCAGTTCTCTTTGCAGCCACAAAAAGCCAGTTCATTATTTGCCGGTACGATCCATTCGTAGGTATATTCAGGCTGGATGCCTCATATACCATGATAATTTTCGGTGCTCTTCTTCTGCTGGCAGGTATATTCATCAACAGGCCATACTGCAGATACCTTTGTCCGTATGGGGTATTGCTGAACATAGTATCGAGATTCGCAGGAAGGCACCTGACAATTACTCCTGCCGAATGCACCGAATGCCGGCTTTGCGAGGATTGCTGCCCTTATGATGCTATACTTCCCTCGGATAAGGCAGTAAATATTGAAGAGCCTGTAAAATCGAGGCAAAGGTTCATCATTTACCTGATACTTGTTCCCGTATTTACGGCAGCCGGAGCTCTCATATTTTACAACATGGCACCGGCGCTTTCACGTGTCAATAATGATGTAAGCCTTGCAAGGGAGATCAGGGCGGAAAATGAGAAAGGGATTGAAGCCATATCAAAAGCGGCAGTGGCATATAAGGAATCTGGAAAGACTGAAGATGAGCTTTTTACACAGGAAATGAATGTCATTCAAAGATACAGAAAAGCCTCTCCCTGGGCCGGAGCATTTCTCGGACTTGCTCTTGGGATAAGTCTCGTATCCCTGACTGTCAGAAGCACGAGGACAGGCTACAGACCGCACCAGGGAAAGTGTTACAGCTGCGGAAGATGCTTTAAATATTGTCCGGTTGAGCCAAAAAACAGAAGTTGATGAAGTTTACAGACAAAGACATAAGTATCATAACAGGGATAAGTCAGGTTGCGGCAGGCTTTACTATGATCGTCGCTTTACTGATGATTTTCAGCCTTGTACAGCTTAAGACAATCAATCCGCTCGATAACCCTGCGCTTCTCTCCGTCAAGGAGCAATATGACAAAAACCCGGAGAATGCCAATCTTGCAGAACAGGTGAGGGCGATGGACCTGATGGCCAGAAAGGCTTATTTCGCTTCACGCAGGCAGGTGGAAACAGGATCATATCTTCTTGTTGCCGGAGCAATAATTTTTATTTTTTGCCAGAGACTTATAGCAGGAAATGAAAAGCTTATGCCCGGGTTTTCCGGTTCCAAACCCGATCAGGGACGCTATCAGAACAAATACAGGAAGTTTCTGCTGGCTTCAGCTTTTGTCCTTACAGGCGGCGCCTTTGCAGCGTCTTTCATGCTCAGAAGCAACCTGCCTGATCTGAATGTACAGGCAAAAGCCGGGATCAATAAGGCAGAGGGTAAACAAGAGGTTAAGGATGTCAGAAAAAATAACAAAGCTGATAATTTCAAGCCTGATAAAACCAATTTCCCGTTCTTCAGGGGTCAGGACGGACGGGGCATTGGTGGAGGATCAGACCTTCCAACAGAGTGGAACGGAGAAACCGGGGCAAATATAAAATGGAAGTCTCATGTTCAGTATGACGGAAAGAGCTCGCCGGTGATATGGGGCGACAAGCTGTTCATTACCGGTGCAGAAGGACTGAATTGTTTTGTGCAGTGCTACGATAAGAATAACGGTAAAGTTCTCTGGAGCTCTTCTGCATCAGGAATACCGGGTGAACCTTCGGTACTTCCCAGGATGGATCCCGGCTCGGGACTGGCTGTTTCCTCCGCTGCAGTGAGCAATAAAGCTGTGTGCGCTGTTTTCGCAAACGGGAATCTTATCTGTCTCGACCATGACGGCAATAAGAAATGGGCCTCAAATCTCGGAGTCCCCAACAATGTTTACGGCTATTCTTCTTCCCTTATAATTTATGAAGATATACTGGTAGTCCAATATGATTCCGATACGAAGTTATCGATCATGGGATACGACATTGAAAAAGGAGTTCTCAAATGGGAAACACTCAGGCAGGGCCATCCTGTGTGGTCATCCCCTGTGATAGCCAGATTCGGAGGAACACCACAGGTGATCATAAACGGGAATCCTGCTGTTTCGTCATATGATCCCGCCACGGGTTCACAACTTTGGTCGATCGATGGTATGAGCGGCGATGTGGCACCGTCGGCAGCGGTCAACAGCTTTATGGCTTTTACCGTAACTGATTATTCGGAGCTGCTGGCCATTGAACCCGGCACCACTCCTGTTATTAAATGGAAGGACAATACCTATACCCCTGATATTCCAAGCCCTGTTGCCACCGATGATTATCTCTTCATGGTGACCGGCTATGGCGATGCAGTATGTTACAATGCAGAAAAGGGCGATACGCTCTGGACACATTACTTTGGCGATCAGTTTTATTCGTCGCCCATGATAGCCGATGAGATGGTCTATTTTCTGAATCGGAGCGGTAAGATGCATATTGTAAAGGCGGCAGACAAATACGAGCTGCTATCCGAAGCTGAACTTGGAGAGACAACTGAATGCACGCCGGCATTTTCGGATAATGAAATCTATATAAGGGGAAGAAATAATCTTTATTGTATATCGAAGAATTGAGCAGTGTAAACCAAAATATCGACAGTGCAGAATGCAACTGCAAAACAGATTCGGATGAAGATATTAAGTCTGTTGTAACTGAGGTTGTTGCAGCGACAGGAAGGGAGAAGGATAAAGTCATTCAGATCCTGCAGGAGGTTCAGAAGAGGCTCAACTACATTCCGTCTGAGGCTTTGAAGGAGATCTGCCGTGTCACCGAAATCACACCCGGTCAGCTTTCAGGTGTTTCGACCTTTTATAACCAGTTCAGGCATCTTCCCGTCGGAAAGCATACCATTAAGATATGTGCCGGAACAGCTTGCCATGTCAAGGGTTCACAGCTTATCTCCGAAGCATTCAGGAGGGACCTTAAGATCGACGAATATTCAGGCACTTCTCCCGATAATCTGTTTTCGATTGAGGAGGTTGCATGCCTCGGATGCTGTACTCTTGCTCCGGTTGTCCAGATCGACGGCAAAACCTATGGTCATGTCAAACCGACACAAGCGGAAGAGATCATCTCCGATTTCCTCCGGACACATATGGAGGAGATACATCTACATGATGACAGCGACGGCGATGATTTCGATGCCGAGGTGAGGATCGGTCTTGGCTCATGCTGTGTTGCGGGAGGCAGCAAGGAGATCCTGGGCAGGCTGTTTGAACTAAAGGAGGAGTACAATCTGAACATCAGGCTGAAACCTGTAGGGTGTGTGGGAGTCTGCAATCAGACACCACTGCTTGAGATAGTTTCAAAAGAAAATTTGCATTCGAGATATACGAACGTCCGAAAGGAACAGGTTGAAGATATCCTGCTAAAGCATGTAAAGCCCGTATCGCTGAACAAGAAGCTTAAGTACAGGATAAATGACCTTGCCGATACCTTTCTTTACGATGGCAAGCTGAACAGTCCCGTCAATATTCCGGGTGAAACGCGTGAGAAATTCCTTAACAATTTTCTAAGCCGCCAGGTCAGGATTGCCACAAGCGACAGCGGGATCCTGTCTCCCGTTTCACTGGATGAATATTTACTGCTGGATGGTTTCAAAGCACTTAGAAAATGTATCCGTCTCAAAGCTCGCGAAAGCATTATTGAGGAGATCCTGAAAAGCGGTTTGCGCGGCCGCGGAGGAGCAGGATTCCCGACCGGAAAAAAATGGAATATCTTTTCAGGAGCTTCCGGTGATCCAAAATATGTAGTCTGCAATGGTGATGAAGGAGATCCGGGGGCTTTTATGGACAGGATGCTGTTGGAATCATTCCCGTTCAGGGTCATCGAGGGCATGCTGATTGCAGGCTTTGCAACCGGAGCCTCTGAAGGCATATTCTATATAAGGGCTGAATATCCACTTGCGGTTACAAGAGTGAATAATGCTCTGAAGCTGTGCTATGAAAAAGGCATAATCGGAGAAAAGGTATTTAACACAGATTTTTCATTCAACATCAGGGTTTTCGAAGGCGCCGGAGCTTTCGTCTGTGGCGAGGAGACAGCCCTTATAGCTTCTCTTGAAGGAAAGAGAGGTACCCCGCATCTGCGTCCGCCTTACCCTGCCGAAATAGGATTCATGGGCAAACCGACACTTGTAAATAATGTCGAGACACTATCGCTTGTCCCGTGGATCATCAATAATGGAGCAGAAGCATTCAGTGCGATTGGTACTGAGAAGAGCAAGGGAACAAAGGTTTTTGCACTCGCAGGAAAGATAGCCAAGGGTGGACTGATAGAGGTGCCGATGGGAATCACCGTCAGCGATATTGTCGAAAAAATAGGCAATGGCGTCGCTGAGGGACGAACATTCAAGGCTGTGCAGATAGGTGGCCCTTCGGGTGGATGCATACCTGCAAGCATGTCCGGCACATCTATTGACTATGAGGAGCTTACGAGGATGGGAGCCATGATGGGATCAGGCGGGCTTGTGGTGCTGGATGACACTGATTGCATGGTTGATGTCACAAAATACTTCCTTACATTCACGCATAAGCAATCGTGCGGTAAATGCACATTCTGCCGCGTGGGCACAAAGCATATGCTGGACATCATAACTAAGCTGAGTGAGGGAAAGGCTGATCTGAAGGAGATAGATGAGCTCGAACAGTTATGCAATGACGTAAGGAATGGCAGCCTGTGCGGTTTGGGTAAAACAGCCCCAAATCCGGTAATTACAGGCTTAAGATATTTCAGGGAGGAGTTTGAAGCGCATGCGAGAGGCTATTGCCCGGCAAAAAGATGCAGGGATCTTGTAAAATATGAGATAAATGACAACTGTACCGGATGTACGAAATGCTACCAGGAGTGCCCGGTAAATGCTATTGCTTTCAAGCCATATGAAAAGCATGTGATAGATCAGGCGCTTTGCACCAAATGTGATAACTGCAGGATTGTCTGTCCGGATGAAGCCGTTGAATTAGTGAATATAAGGGATGCAGCTAAAGATTGATAATATAGAAGTTGATGTTCGTGTGGGTGAAACAATCATGGATGCTGCAACCAGATCCGGGATTTCAATACCTGTCATGTGCCACAGGGACGGGGTTGAACACTATTCTTCCTGTATGGTTTGCCTGGTGAAGGATAAAAGAAATGGCAGCTTTATTCCTTCTTGCACCGCACTGGCAGGGGAAGGAATGGATATAGATGCATCAGGTGCCGAAGTTCTCTCGATAAGGAAGAGAGCTGTAGAACTGCTTTTATCGGAACACCGTGCCGAATGCGAAGCTCCTTGCAGGGTGGTATGTCCCGCCGGATATAATATACCGGAAATGAACAGGCTCCTGTCGTCTGGCAGGATCAAAGATGCTATGGAGCTCTCTCTTTCCGAGCTTATCACTCCGGAGATCAGATGCACTACATGCGCAGGCTATTGTGAAAATGCATGCAGAAGGAAAAAGATAGATATTCCGATCTCCATCCGTAACATTCAGCTTTTTGTTTCAAAAAACATTTTAAGGGACAAGATTGTTGATGTTTCGGGGACCGCTGAAAACATAAAGGATTTGAAAAAGAGGTTTTCTTCCAGGATAGGCAGGCTTGAGGACTCTGAGCTCAGGGAGTGGTTGAAGGAGTCTATTGATCCGGGGGCAAGGTTTCGTGATATAAGTGATTTTCAATCTGCAGGAAGTGAGGCGCAAAGCTGCATGCATTGCGACTGCCGTGCCGCCAATGATTGCGCTCTCAGGGAAATTGCACAGAAGTTTTCAATAAAAGATCCCGTCGGAAAGATTATCAATGCTCCAATCGTAAAAAAGATCAATCAAAAAAACGGCCTGATTTTTGAAAATGCAAAATGTATCAAGTGCGGCCTTTGTGTCAGGGTGTGTGAGGACAGTAAGGATGAGCCGGCACTCTGTTTTATCCACAGAGGGTTTGTTTCTATAATTTCGGAACCGCTCACCGGGGATTTTGACGGTATCCTTTCCAGTCAGGCTGATAAATGTGTAGAAATATGCCCGACAGGAGCATTGAGTCATTTTAAGTAAATAAAACTGATGAGACAGTTGAGTTCAATATTCTTTCTTTTTATTTTCGCGTGGAGTGCCGGGCAATCGCCGGATCAGGATTGGCCTGTCTTTCGCGGCAAAGCCGATCTTTCAGGTGGTACAGATCAGGAAATCCCCTCCTCTCCTTCCCTTCTCTGGAGTTTATCTGCCGGTTCACCTACCAGGTCATCACCGGTTATCAGCAACGATGCGATCTACTTCGGCGATGACAAGGGGACTCTTTCCGCTGTCGGAATTGATGGAAAGATAATCTGGAAGTTCGATGCCGGAAGCCCCATCGAAGCTCCTCCGCTTGTCTATTCAGATTATGTCATTGCAGGCACTGCTAACGGGGTGCTGACTGCTGTCAGTAAAATGACAGGAAAGCCGCAATGGTCCTATTCATCAGATAATCAGATTGTCGGATCTGCCAATGTCTGGACAGCAGGGAAAAAATCCGGAATTATTTTCGGCAGCTATGATTATTTTCTGCATTGCGTCGATCCGGCGACAGGCAAGATGCTCTGGAAACTTGAAACTGATAATTATGTAAATGGAACTCCTGCCGTAGCAAATAATAAAATAGTGTTCGGTGGATGCGACGGAATCATGAGAGTTACAGATCCATTAACGGGCAAAGAGAGGGACACCATAAATATTGGTGTTTACATTGCGGCCTCTCCTGCCCTTTTCGATCAAAAGGCCTATTTCGGGGATTATGACGGGAACTTTTACTGCCTGGATCTTGTTAACAGAAAAGTAAGCTGGAAAATACAGGCTGGAGAAAATTCAGGATCCATTCTGGGAGTTCCGGCTGCGAGTTTCAATTATGTTGTGATAGGCAATGACGACAAGTACCTTTACTGCTACAATGCTTCCACCGGAAAGCAGATATGGAAGTACAGGACAAACGGAAGAATAACAGGATCAGCAGTGATCACTCCTTCGAAAGTATTGATCGGAAGCCTGGATGGAAATATATATATGTTAAGTCTTTCCGATGGGAAAAAAATATGGAGCTTTAATGCAGGATCGCCTATAAGCAGTTCACCGGCAGTGATAAAAGGGAGATTTTATTTTCTTACTGAAGACGGCAGATTGCTGGCATTTGGAAATAAATGATTATGAAAGTAGTATATCTGATTACAGGATCCGGGGGATCGTTTTATTGCGGCAATTGTTACCGTGACATGCTCTATGTCAGGGCGATCCGCAAAGTACCCGGAGTTACGGCAAGGGCGATACCTCTTTATCTCCCGCCCGACAGGTCGAATGTCAGGGATGGCTTTGATAAAAACGTTTTTTTCGGTGCCATATCGATGTACCTAAGGGAAAAGGTCCGAATCTTCAGAAATATGCCGGCGTTCATGGATAAAATAGTCGACTCACAGCTTCTGCTGAAGCTGGCTGCACGTCAGGCAGGCGCAACCAGAACGGAAGGATATGAGGATCTTACAATTAACATGATCGAGGGCGATAATGCATTTCGCAGCCACGAGGTTGACAGGCTTGTTCAATATCTCATCAATGAAGGAAAACCTGACGTTATTCATTTGTCAAATGCTCTTATACTCGGACTGGCCAGACAGCTTAAAAAGAGGATGGATATCAAAATTGTCTGTTCCCTGTTGAATGAGGATGATTGGGTCGATGACATGGCTGAACCATACCGGAGCAGAGCATGGGGAATGATCGCAAAGGAGGCTGAGCATGTCGACAGATTTATAACACCCAGCATCTACAGCAAGGACTTGTTTAAGAGCAAAACCGGATTAACCGGCGATAATGTACATATCGTACCGCTCGGATTTGATCCGGAGAATATAATCCATGAGAATACAGAATCTGCCTCTCCTTCCCTGGGATATTTTTGCAGGATAAACTCTCACAATGGCTTTGACAAACTGGCAGACGCATTCATTGAAATAAAATCCAGGGATCTTGTTCCCGGGCTTACACTTCATGTATGCGGAGGATTTACGGGAGATGACAAGCCATTTATTTCGGAACAGATAAGAAAGATCAGGGAACATGGATTTCAGAAGAGCGTGAAAATTTATCCGGAATTCATGGGCGACAAAAAGATTGAATTCTTCAACAAAGTAGATGTGATAAGCGTTCCTGTCCGGAAGTACGATGGTTATGGCTTGTACATTCTTGAAGCCAATGGCGCAGGAATTCCTGTGGTGCAGCCCGGAACGGGAGCCTTCCCTGAGATACTGGAAATGACAGGGGGTGGAATGATATATTCTCCTGATAATAAAGAAGAACTGGTCAGATCATTAGTGAAGCTTCTGAATGACAAAGACCTTCAGAAGAAGCTGGGCGAAGCAGGTAAGATAAATGTGAAGGCAAAACTCTCGCTGGAGAAAATGTCTGTTGCTCTGTCAGAAATATATAACGGACTGATTATCTGAAAAAATATGACTATGCTAAGACTGGAAAGCATTTCCAAATCATTTCCGCAGAGAGGCACGGTGCTCGACAACCTGACCGTTACAATCAATGCAGGCGATTCAGTGGCAGTAATGGGACCTTCAGGATCGGGAAAGACGACACTTATGAATATTATCGGCACACTCGACCAGCCTGATAAAGGAGATGTGCTTTTCCAGGGTTCTTCAATTCTAAAGCTGAATCCGGATCAGTCCGCGAGCTACAGGAACAGAAATATCGGTTTTGTTTTTCAGGATCACCTTTTATTACCGCATCTTACTGTTATTGAAAATATTATGCTTCCTGTCTCTGCGTTTGAGACTACAGCGGCAGCTTACAATGAGAAGAAAGAGTATGCCGGTATTCTGATGGAAAGAACCGGCATTTCAGGTCTTGAAAACAAATATCCTTTCAACATTTCAGGTGGTGAAGCTCAGCGGGTGACGCTTGTACGGGCATTGATCAACAAACCCTCAATCCTCCTTGCAGATGAGCCGACAGGTTCCCTGGATTCGAAAAATGCGGATATCCTTGGCAATCTGCTCGCTGAAATGAACAGGGAATTCGGAATAACGCTGATCACCGTCACTCACTCCGACAGCATTGCTTCGAAGATGAAACTCCAATATAAGCTTGTGGACGGAAAGCTGAAAATTTAACAATGAAGCTGACACCGGTTAAAATAGCTCTGCGGTCACTCTTATTTCACGGGAAGGAGTCAGTTTACCAGATTGCGATTATATCAATTCTTACTGCGATAATCTGCGGCTCACTACTGACAGGTTATTCGGTCAGGAAAAGCCTTAGGAGAAATCTTGAAGAAAAGAGAGGCAATGCCGACTTCCTGATAAGTGCAGGACTCCGTTATTTTGATGCTTCACTGTCCGGGAGGTTTACAGAGAAAACCAGTCTGGAAAGCGCCGCTATAATAGAGACTGAAGGCTTCTGCAGGAATTTCAGCAACGGAGAGACAGCCCTTGATATAAAAATATATGGTACAGGCACTGATTTTTTTTCTTTCCAGAATTTGTCCGTCCGGGAAATAAAAAAGGGATCTGCAATTGTCAATGAAAACCTGGCAAGAAAGCTTAATCTGAATCCGGACGATGAAGTGATACTCGGTTTCAAAGGCATCGATCCGCTTCCCTCAAATGTCCCATTTGCTCCGGGAGAAGGTTCAGTGGAGTCCAGGGTATTCAGGGTATCGCAAATAATTCCAGCTGGGAAAGGAGGTAACTTCTCCCTTGGATCAAGTCAGTCACAACCGTTAAGCATCTTTGTAAATATTGAAGATCTTAAAGGACAATGGAATAGCTCATACCAAGGCAAACAGGCTTCTTGTCCATACCGGAAAGGAGTATGATTATTCCTTGATATTCAAATATTTTCAGGAGATATTAACTCCGGCTGATATAGGATTGTCAGTGAGGAAATCTCAACGGACAGGTGAATCCGAGCTCATATCAGACAGGATTTTCATCGACAGCGCCATTGTTCATGAGATTGCCGGTATATTCCCAACCTCTGAGCCGTTTATAACCTACCTGGGCAATTCATTTGACGTGAGGTCGAAGAGCACACCCTATTCATTTATTACAGCACTTCCTTCTGCTTTTATCCCGGGAGTAAAGGATAATGAGATAGTCATTGGCAGGTGGCTTGCCGAAGACCTTGAGGCCTTCCCCGGAGATACTATGAATATGACCTGGTTTGATCCCGGTGCAGGAAAAACTCTCAGGGAGAACAGCGCTCAGTTTGTGATTAAAAGCATTGCAGAAAACGATTTCAAATACTCCGATCCTTCGCTGATGCCTGAATTCCCGGGGATATCCGGGAGCACGACATGTTCTTCATGGGATGCAGGTGTCACTCTGAATTTGAAGAAAATCAGGCAAAAGGACGAGGATTACTGGACCAATTATAACGGCACACCAAAAGCATTCATCAACTATGAATCCGGCCGAAGGCTATGGGGTAACAATTTTGGTCCGGCTACCGCAATCAGGTTTATCGCAGAGGATACATCAATGATCATTGAAAAACTTACAGGAGAAATAAATCCTTCCACTGCCGGATTTTCATTGACTGACCTCAAAACCAGGAATGTCAGGGCATCATCAGAAGGCGTCGACTTTGGAATGCTGTTCCTGAGTCTCAGCTTTTTTATTATTCTCTCATGCATCATCCTGTTATCGATGGCTTTGAAGCTCTTTCTCGACACTAGGAAGGACGAAATAAGAACATATCATGCCCTCGGATTCAGGAATGGAAAGATCACCAGGCTGGTTTTTTATGAAGCATTTCTTATTTCTATTTCCGGAGCAATACTTGGTTCATTCCTGGGATATCTTGTCAATATGCTTATAATCAATGCTTTAAATGGCGTTTGGACAGGCGCGGTTCAGACGGATACATTACTTCCTGGATTCAATCTTCTTCCCCTCCTTTCAGGATTTGTCGTGGCAATTATCATATCGGGATTCCTTATTATTATAAGGCTCAGGTATTTTCTTAAAGAACTTGAAAAAGGAAGAATTGAGACGTATAAGCATTCTGTATCCGGGGAAAGTCATATTGTTATAATCCTCTCATTCCTGTTATCAATAACCCTGCTAGTGCTTTCAGTTATTTACAGGAATAGTTCCACTATTCTGGCTTTTACCGGAGGAACATTCCTGTTTTTGACCCTGATTTCAGCAGCATACCGTTTCTTTACAGGGAGAAGAGGCCGGTCATCAGGCAATTCGGGACTCTATTACAGCTATTATCCCTCCAGGGCAGTAACACCGATAATATTTCTGTCTGCAGGCATTTTTGCAGTTATGATCACAGGTGCAAACCGTCAGGTTGTTTCAGAGAAAATGTCATTACCGAAGGGAGGTACCGGCGGTTTTCTGATCTGGGCTGAATCCGCCCTGCCTGTTAATTACGATCTCAACAGCAAGGAAGGCAGGGCAGAATTTGGATTTGACGAAGATGAACTCAATGATCTGACCTTCATACAGGCAAAAAAACTGTCGGGTGATGATGCCAGCTGTCTCAATATTACTCACGTCACTGCTCCTCCAATACTCGGAATGGATCCGGATCCGTTCATCGAAAAGGGATCTTTTTCCTTTGCATCCGCCCTGAAAATGGCAAAAAACATTAATCCCTGGAGTCTCCTCAATGAGACACCGGGTGACAATATTATATATGGCATAGCAGATCAGACTGTTTTGCAATGGGGTCTGAAGATCAAGACAGGCGATACTTTAAAATATGTATCTGAAAATGGTCAGCCTCTGAATATAATAATATGTGCAGGTCTGAAATCTTCAGTTTTCCAGGGTCACCTGCTCGTCGGCAAGCGATCATTTGAAAAACATTTCCCGTCAGTTGCAGGCAACTCAGTATTTCTTGTTGACGGAAAAAGGGAGCTGGCTGATCTTTACAGGGACGTCCTTACGGAAAGACTATCAGGATACGGGATATCTGTCGAACCCGCTCTCGAAAGGCTTGCGTCATTTTTCCGGGTGACAAATACATACCTTGATGTTTTCATGATGATGGGAGTTCTTGGAATGATACTGGGTGTGGCAGGACTCGGCTTTATACTTATCAGGAATTTCAACTCGAGGAAGAAAGAATTTGCCCTGATGATAGCGACAGGATATACGGTAAGAAGGATCAGGAAGCTTCTGCTTAAGGATCATTTCCTTATTCTTGCCTGGGGTTTGCTGACAGGAGCATTATCTGCATTATGTGCAACCTGGCCGTCCGTGTTAAGCGGTACAGAAATGCCTTGGGGGCTCTTCATCACAATGCTTCTACTGATATTTAGTATAGGATATATTGTCCTGGCTGTATCAGTAAGCCTGGTGAACAGGAAGAATTTAATAGTTTTCCTTAAACGGGAATAATTATTGCTTGCTGACAGCTATCAGGTATTTCTGAGTCCGTATGAACATCATGTTTTCGACAATGGCCGGAGAAGTCATGCAAATATCGTTCAAGGGGATTTCAGCGATCTGTTTGAATACATCTCCATCCTGGATAATATAAAGCGTTCCCTCCTCACCCATAATATATATTTTTCCGTCCGAGGCAACAGGCGATCCTATAAAGCTTGCGGCTTTCCCGATCTTTGCATTATAGATCTCCTTTCCTGTCAGTGGATCCAGGCAATTGATGATCCCGTTCCAGTTGACGTTATAAAGCCTGTCGTGGTACAACAGCATTGTGTGCATATATGAACCTCCCCTTGGAATGTACCATTTGACGAAATCATTTGATGTCTCCCCTTCCTTCAGTGTGATATCTCCCGTTGCATTGGCACTGACAGCCATCATTGGAGAAAATTTTCCATGGGCACTGTTGAAATAGATGAGGTCCTTCCCTATTATCGGAGTAGGTATTTGTATATCGCCCCCGCCCGACATTCTCCATATTTCTTTTCCTGTTTCAAGATCATATCCTCCACGGTGCTTGTATCCATTGACTACCACATATTTCCTGCCTGCATAAGAGTAGACATTCGGGGTGCACCAGCCAGGGATTTCGTCTCTTTCTGTCTTCCATATCTCCTTGCCTGTCCTTATGTCCAGTGCAGCAATGAAGGAGTTTTCAAGAACATCGGCCTGAATAATGACCTTTCCGTCATGAATGATCGGCGAACTGGCAAACTCCCATTCCGCATTCTTCATGACAGCCCATATGGATTTCAAAACTCCGAAGCTTTTCTGCCATTTCAGGTTGCCATCGAAATCGTAGCAATAGAGACCTTCGGATCCGAAGAAGGCAATCACGAAATTACCGTCAGTTGCAACTGTCGTATTTGCATGAGTCGATTTGGGATGTCGCTTGATTTTGGGAACACCCTTGTAAGCTGTTCTTTCCCAAAGAGTCTTTCCCGTATTTTTATCGATGCAATATACTTTCCATTCATGTACCGATGAATCATTCACAGGACTTACATCTCCATAGAGCCCGGGTTTGAATCCTGCCTTGTCGGCTTCACTGATTGCAGTTGTAATGAATAATCTGTCTCCCCAGACTACAGGACTGGATATGCCCATTCCGGGAATATTAATCTTCCATTTTATATTGATCATTTTCTCCAGATCAAATGAAGAGGGAAGATTGGCGTTATCAAACACTCCTGAGGCCATGTAACCTCGATATTGAGGCCATTGCCTCTCCGCGGCTATCTGACCTGAAGCAATAAACATTTTGGCAAGACATGCGGTTGCAGCCAGAAGAAAGATCCTTGTTTTCATAATCGACAAAAAATTGAAATAAACAAAATTTTATTTTTCAGAAACTGAAATTATAGCCGATCTGAATAATATGCTTATTATAAATATCCGGCATATAATCACGCTGTAATATGTATGAGACGTCTATCGAGTGCTTTTTAAATATTCTATACTCAATTCCTCCTGCAAACCTGACTTTACCAATTACCTTCTCCGGTTCCTTATTCAGAGGTATGAATATTTCTGAATACAGATATGGATTTACAGGGAAGGATTGTGTCCGGTAAGTGGCTTTAAGCCTTATCCTCCCTGCATAATCCGGATATTGATCTTCAACTTCTACAAGGTATGTTCTGATCCTTGTCTGGAATCTGAATCTTCCCTGAAGTGTAAAATTTCCAGTTTAAGGTTGCCTTTAAGGTCCAGAATAAAATGGTGCTGAAGATAATACTTCGAATCGTCCTCAAGTTCGTCAGTAAGCCGATAAGAGCCTGCAACAGAAAGATAATCAATAAGTTTATATTCCAATCCGGCCTCAAAGAATCCTTGTTCCACCTTACCCGCATTTTCAAAAGTGCGCAGTTCCAGTGATACCTCCGCATTCAATTTTTGAGTTACGCCGGCCTTTACGTTTGCGTGTACCATAAACCGAAATCATCATCTCTGTGCACCTGCTGACAACGGAAGCAAAAGGGCGAAGATGACAGGAGCCCATCTTCTAATCATCATCATCATCATTATCTTTAACGTCTCCTATCTGATCTGCCATGTTTATTTCCTTTCCCGGCTCTTCGTAATAGATCGTAAGCAGGCATGTGTCTTTCAGGAAATCTATCTTGCCAACGTCCACCCTTTTGATCTTCCGGATACCTGTTCTTTCCTTAAGATCTTTAATAAGCTCTGCGTAGTTTTCCGGTTTTATCAGGTTTATCTTTTCGTAAATGACAATCTTGGACGATTCGTGTTTCAGCAGCCAGAGCTTTTCAAGTCCGAAGGTTGCAAAGATAATTGCCGCATTTGAAAACAGCATTTCGGCGACGCTCGTGTCTTCATCGGCAAGAGAATTGATAACCGAGATTCCGATTATCAGGAACAAATAGGTCATCTCACGGATGGGAATGGCATTGGTCCTGTATCTTATTATTCCGAAGATCGCAAATAGTCCAAGGGCAAATCCAATCTGCAGTTTAACGCTCTCAAGAAGATAGCAAAGCAGAAAAACCACGCTCGATATAAGAATATAGGTGAAAAGATAATCTTTTCGTCTTGTGGTTGAATAGTAAAGCCATCTTACGAGGATCATTATTACAATAAAGTTCAGGGAAAACCGTGAGACCAGTTCCAGAAAGCTTGAGAAGTCGATTATTTCAAGACTGCCCAGCCTGATCTTGTCAGGAGCCATTAAATTTAGAATATTCATTTTCTATCTTGTTAAGTAAGAGTAACTTTTGTTTCAGGATATTTTTCTTCGGGACATCTCTCAGCAGAGCATTCCCCATGCAGTATTTGCTGAATCCTGCCGGCTGAATCCCCATCTCCTTCACGGCCATAATAAAAGGAGAAACAGAAGGATACCCCTCGCTTTTCAGTTCTGCAATAGCAAGGAAAGGCAATTCTGTTTTTTCTCCTTCACAGGTATCATAGCTCATGGATGTATCGAAGGTTATCCGTTCATTTGAATCTATTCCTGCAAGGGTAACCCTGGTGAATTTGTTTTCCAGTATGGGTTGCAAAACGAATGAATTGAAAGGGATATGCTTGTTAATGAACAGTGCAGCATTCTCATCAAGTGCTGTGACATCGGAATTGTTTTCAATACGCCATTTTACTGTTCTGCACTTATTGGTTTTTTTCTTTATTTCAAGAAACGTCATACCTGTTGATTCATACTTCCTGAATCTGATCTTGTACCTAGCAAGCTTCCCCGTAACATGCTGGGTAAAAAACAGCATGTCCGATGTATCCAGATACCTGGTATTATAATGGAAAGCTCTCTTCCCCTCAATCTGGAGGATACGATAACTGTGAGAAAGCCGTTCCAGCAGATCAGGCATAAGAGTAGCAGGGAACAGATATTTTGTATCCACCCTGTTCATCAGCCTGATACTTCCTGTTTCCTCTAAAGTGACCGGGTTAAATGAATTCAGAACAATATTTGTATCCACAAAAGGCATTCCCTACCAGGTCGTATATATGTAAGCTTTTTTTGTTTTAACCTTGCCCTTGGGATCGTAGACGATCTTTTCAATCCTCAGGTTATTTTCATACTTATATTCGCTGTACTCTTGAATATCCCCTGAAGGATTATACTCGGTTTCCTTTATCTTGTTGTTGTTTGCGTCGTACTGGTATTTGAAATGCTTGTCGACTTTGCCATCCTTGTATTGTATATCCTCCAGGATATTTCCCTTAGCATCGTAAGTTGTCTCGGATTCTTTATATTTCTGAGAGACCAGCTTGTCAAACTTCTCCTCATAAACGGTAATGCTCTTCACTGGCGGGGTATGAGCATTCTGCTGTCCGGAGACATTTATCATACTGCTTATCGTAATTGCAGTAATTATAAATATCAAGTTTCTTCTTACCTGTTTCATTTTTATAATTATTTATAAATGAAATTATTTATGAATATTATTTGAAGCGCAGAAAGTCGGAGTCTGCCAGACAAATGCACCTGACCAGTCCGGATTCCTTGCATAAGCAATTTCAGAGGCCTGAGCAGGATACTCAACTTTATCGATGATCAGAGCATCCGGATTTGAAAAATAGACCTTTTCCCCATCTGATGAGAGCTTGAAATTTGCATGCAATCCTGTCTGGAGGGTATCTGCGTCGGCCCATATGACAATATATCCGTTGGCAGGAATAACCGTTCCGGACGGTATTTTCCATTTATCCGGATTGCTTTTGCTGTCTGACAGATAATAGCCAGACAGATCCAGGTCAAGAGCTGAGTTGTTGCACAATTCAATCCAATCGTCATATTCACCATTCTGGTCTGTGCTAGTAGTATAATTGACAGGCAGCAGTTCATTAATCACCACGTTTGTCTCAGGAGTGTCCTTTTTCTCACATCCTGCCATGAAAAGAAATGTAAATACTGACAAAAGAATAAATTTACATGTGTTCATGCACGCAATATTACAATCAATAGACAATTAACCCTAATAAATTATGCATGTACAACAAAAAAAATGCAAATTTATTTCGCCCTGCAATTATTTTACAATCGTATCAACAATGATTCAGCCCAAGATTCAGGATCGGCTTGTGTTCCGGATTCAATGATTTCAGCAACACCAGGGCTGCGCCCAGCGCTGTAGCATTGTTAATCTCTGAAGTAAATACATTTTTCATCGAATAAGCTTCAGCCAGCAGCATCAGGAAGAGAGGATTCTTTGAAAATCCTCCTGTTATAAACATGTTTTCCGTATCATCATCAGAAGCTATAACCAGATCGATTGCTTCAACCGCCAGTTCGGCAAGCTCTACCATCAGCTGATGATAAGCTTCCTCGCTGGTCTTGAAAGCGAAGAAGTCATTCTTTTCAACCAGTGTTCTTGAGAAGGGCTGGTTTTCGAAATAAAACCTTTTATCACTGCATTTCTTCTTACAGATCTCGATCAGTTTCGAGTCAGGTTTAATTGTCTTGTAAAAATCCGGGGATGTCCTGAAATGATCGCTGATCCTTTTAACTGCGACCTCGTGGAGGTTTCCAAGGAAAAGGCGCGATGATTTAACTGGCTGTTTTGCAATGCTCATATAACAGAGGCAGTCCCTGTCGAGCTGATCGGCTGTCAGCTTTTCATCATTGTATGGATTCATATTGATGCACCAGGTGCCTGTCGATATAAGGAGAAATTTCCCCTGGCTTCCTGAAAAATAGGGTGCAAGAGAAGATGAACTGTCGTGAATTCCTATTCCGGAATGGATTTTTTTCCCGTCGATTGTAATTTCATTCAGGGTATTCACGCCGGTGGGCGGCGGAAGCCTGAATCCCTCCTCCTCAGTCCAGCGATGGTAGGTCATCTTGTCAAAATCCCACAGTGCTGTATGACACCCGATGGATGTATGTTCTGAATAGACTTTTCCTGTCAGCAGGTATGAAAGGTATTGAGGAAAATGAAGGATTGTGGCAACCTTTTTGTAAACGTCAGGTTTGGCATTCTTCAGCCACAGAGCCTGCATTCCTGAATTGAGCATTCCCAGAGCCGGGGATGCCGTTCTCCTGCAGAACTCATCCTGGCCACCCGATCTGCGGTAGACCTTTTCCGGGATCCTTTCGTCAATGGGTTTGAGGTAATTATATATAGGTGTGATCCTGCTCCCACCGGCATCAAGATAAGCCAGTGTTGCACCATAAGTTGCAAAATTTACTGCAGCAAGGTCGTACTTGTCTGAATGAACAAGGTCCTTCACTGATCCTGAAATCCATCTTTCTATCTTTTCGATGTCGTCGCATGCAAAACCATCATCATCCGTTATCTCCGGAAATCTCTCCTCTGCTTCCGATATAATATTCAGGTCGTAATCAAAAAGCAGGATTTTCTTGTTGGTTTTTCCGACATCGAATATTGCAATAACTTTTTCTTTCATCTTTTGCTGAGAACCTCTTTCTCGTATTTTTGTATTTCAGCAATATAGTCTTCACCAACGGGAACATTGTTCCTCAGGCAGTAATAATCCCAGACTGCTCCGTAGGGTTTTGTTTTCAGCAGTTCAAGAAGCGAGAGTCTTTCGAAGGTTTTCCCGTGTTCCTCATAACTGACCAGTGTCTGCCATGGTTCCATCAATGCATACATGAATGCCATCTGTGCTGCGCGGCAGCCGATAACATATGCACCAACCCTGTTAAGGCTCGCATCAAAATAGTCGAGGCCTATATTCACCCTGTCAAGAGCTTTGGCACGGACTATCTCCTGTGCGATAAGCAGTATCTCGTCATTGAAGGATACCACATGGTCGCTGTCCCAGCGGACTCCTCTTGTAAGGTGAAGCAGCAATTCGTCAATATAAAGGAGGATGGACGATACCTTGTCTCCTACCTGTTCTGTCGGATGAAAATGTCCGTTGTCGAGGGTGATCATCGTGTTGTTCTTCACTGCATAACCCAGATAGAAATCATGTGAACCTACGACCATCGATTCTGAACCGATCCCGAAAAGCTTGCTTTCCACAGAATCCTTAAGGTATTTTTTCGGATATTTCACCGCAAAGATCTCATCGAGTGATTTCTTGAGAGTCTTCCTAAGTGTGTATCTGTCGACAGGGGTATCCTTTGATCCGTCAGGTATCCAGAGGTTGTGAACTGAGGGAGTTCCCAGCTGCTTTCCCATTTCTGCTGCTATCATGCGGCATCTTTTGGTATGCTCCACCCAGAATTTTCTGATCCTGGGATTCTTGCTGGCAAGCGTGAAGCCATCGTCGGCCAGGGGATGAGAGAAGCATGTACAATTGAAGTCGAGTCCGATCTTTCTCTTTTTCGCCCAGTTTATCCATCCCTGGTAATGTTTCACTTCGATCTGATCACGGTCCACCAGCTTGCCTCCAAACTCACCATATATCGCATGCAGGCTAAGTCTTTGCTTACCCGGGAGAAGCGAAAACACCTTGTCGAGATCGTCCCTCATCTGAGCAATTGTCTTTGCCTTGCCAGGGAAATTGCCTGTAGCCTGTATCCCTCCGCCCCCGAGCTCGGCACCAGGTTTCTCGAAACCTCCGACATCATCGGTCTGCCAGCAGTGAAGGCTGATGACAACTTTCTCCATCTCCTTAAGAACTTTGGAAGTATCAATTCCAAGCTCTGCATATTGTTTTTTAGCGAGCTGATAGGATTTCTCAATTACGTCTTTTTTCATATCGTTATTTATTAATTTTAATTTGTTTTCAAATCTTAAATGGCGACCGGCGTCAGGCGTAAGGCGTCAGGCTTAAGGCGTTTGGTGTTTGGCATCAGGCGTTATAATACATCTACTGACGCCCGTCGCCAGTCGCCAGATGTCTTATTCCATATAGAAAACTTGCTCAAGTGGAATTGAGATCGGGGAATTATCAGGATTCGTTTCCATGATATCGGCCATGTACTTCCACCATTTCTTAACAATCTCCGTCGTCCCAAGGTCCTGAGATGATGCCAGTCCAGACTGCTCCTGGTAGGCAAACAGCGTATTGGTTTCTTCATCGAGAAAAATCGAATAGTTGCCAATCCCTTCAGATTTAAGCAATTCCACCAGTTCAGGCCATATTTCGCCATGTCTTTTTTTGTATTCCTCCCTGAAACCGGGATACATCTTCATCTTGAATCCAAACCTCTTTGTCATTTAATTACTATTTAACCAAGTTTTACAATGAATGTAGAAAGAATAAGCACGACAATTCCTATTATAAGCACGACTATTGTTTTTGTTTTAACCCCTTTCCACTCCTTGAGGACGATACCCCAAATGTTGCTTATTGCTATATTCAGGGCCATGAGTATGCTCCACCCGAACACTGCCATACCTTCAGGCAGCTTGCTTGATCCCATACCGAAGAAATGGAACTGGAGAAACCAAAGCAGGCCTGCCAGAAAAGTGAATAAGAGATTGTTGAGGAGCACACTGCCGGAAACGGTGTAATAATCTTTATAAGTTTTGTTCTTAATATTCAGGAAAAGACAGTAAACCAGGTTTGTAATAAATCCTCCCAGAAGGATAAAGATCAGCGAAGGATTTTTCTGGAAAAGCGGATTGGCCCCATGAGCCAGTGCAACATTTTCAATTGGTTTTCCTGCCTCGAAGCCAAAGTTAAAGCAGGCGCTCATAATACCGGCAAAGATCGCGATCAGAATACCTTTTTTAAGTGCGAATTCCTTTACTGCAGCTCTCTTCTGCTCATCGGTCATCTCCTTGCCCTTGAGGGAACCGGCATATCCTATTATAATAATGCCCGCAACAGTGATGGCTACTCCTGCAACCGTCAGAATGCCTCCTGTTGTAGCGAAAAGATTATCACCTGCAATTACCGGAGGAAGAAGTGTGCCAAAAGCGGCACATAATCCAAGCGCTATACTCTG
Source organism: uncultured Bacteroidota bacterium (assembly GCA_963772715.1). Taxonomy (GTDB): domain Bacteria; phylum Bacteroidota; class Bacteroidia; order Bacteroidales; family VadinHA17; genus LD21. The sequence goes on along the minus strand of CAVYYM010000029.1, from coordinate 214,207 downwards.
CCCCAGAGCCACTCCCAGATATCGGAGGCTCAAACCAAATGTAAGTCCCCCGAAACCCCAGAGAACTCCAAAAAATATTGCCATGAGTTTGGCCTTGCCGGGCGCCTCGCTTAGAATAGGGATCAGTTCACCCTTCGGAATGAAGATTAAGGCAAATATCCATGGTATTATTATCCAGGCAAAGAGACCCTGGCTTATCCAGTAAGATTCCCATGCCCATGATTTGACTTTTTTAAAAGGAACATAAAAGCTTGCAGCGCCGATACTTCCCAATGCGATAAGTAAAACACCTATTAATGGATTCATCTTTTTTTTTTAACCGATTCGCAATTTATAAACTTTCAGGAAGGAATTTACCATTTATTCTATATTTTTATAAATCTATTTTCAATTCTTGAATTTCCAAATAAAACCTAATAATCATGAAATCAATCAAGCTTTCTTTTCTTCTGTTTTTAATAGCGGGCACTATTTTTGCACAGGATCTGAGCATACTGGATCTTACAATTGAATATAAAAAAAATCCTCTTGGCATTGATGCAATGCAGCCCAGGTTTTCCTGGAAAATAACCGGCAAAGGCAATGATATAATGCAAACAGCCTACTCATTAAGGGTCGGATCTGATCAGAAATTATCCTCAGGAAAGATCGTCTGGCAATCCGGGAAAGTGATGTCGGATGAATCAGTCCTTATTCCGTACAATGGTCCTGTACTGAAATCAGGTCAGAGATATTACTGGCAGGTGAAGGTCTGGGATAACAAAAATCGTGAATCAAAATGGAGTGAAGTGGCATTCTGGGAAATGGGACTGCTTTCACCATCCGACTGGAAAGCAAAGTGGATTGAGATGCCAGGTGATACGAACCGTTATTCACCCTCACCTCATTTCAGGAAAGAGTTCAGTGTAAGCAAGACTATCGCGAAAGCAGTTGTATATGTTACATCTCATGGTTGGTATGAGCTTCATCTCAACGGGAAAAAAGTCGGCGACCAGGTTCTGACACCCGGATGGACATCGTATGGAAAAAGGCTGCAATACCAGGTTTATGATATTACAGGTCAGGTTGTGAAAGGTAAGAATGCTGTTGCCGCAGCTCTCGGAGACGGATGGTATCGTTCCACTCTTGGCTGGGGCAGCAACTGGGCTATATACGGGAAAAAACTCGGCCTTCTGATGCAGCTTAAGCTCACTTATACTGACGGAACCGAAACACTGATCGTCACCGATGAATCATGGAAATGCAATAACAACGGTGCGATAAGGATGAGTGATGTATACAATGGCGAGACTTATGATGCAACCAAAAAGCTGACCGGATGGAACCTGCCTGATTTCAATGAATCCAACTGGAGCAGAGTCAATACCGGAAACTATGCATTCAATATTGTTGCATCGGAAGGAGCGCCAATCAGAAAAATACAGGAGATCAGACCGGTGAAGGTTTTCAAATCGCCAAAGGGAAGCCTTCTTGTCGATATGGGTCAGAACATGGTTGGCTGGGTGAAGCTGAAAGTTACGGGTCCAAGGGGAACGACGGTAAAAATAGGCATGCCGAGGTTCTGGATAAATATGGCGAGTTCTATACAACCAACCTGAGAAGCGCAAAATGCGAGCTTAACTACACACTCGCCGGCACCGGCGAAGAGACATATGAACCAAGATTCACATTCATGGGGTTCAGGTATCTTGAGATATCAGGATTCCCGGGCACTCTGACGACTGATAACATCACAGGTGTGGTTGTTCATTCCGATATGAAGCCCACAGGAACATATGAAAGCTCAAACAAGCTTTTAAATCAGCTTCAGCATAATATACAATGGGGACAGAAAGGCAATTTTGTCGATGTGCCCACCGATTGTCCGCAAAGGGATGAAAGACTGGGCTGGACAGGTGATGCACAGGCATTCAGCCGTACTGCCGCTTTCAATTTCGACGTCGCATCATTCTTTACAAAATGGCTTAAGGATGTAGCTCTCGACCAAAAGCAGGGAGGGGAAATTCCGGATGTCATTCCTGATGTTCTTAACAGGCAGAACGCAACTTCTGCTGCTCCTTCAGCAGGCTGGGGTGATGTAGGAGTAATTGTTCCATGACTATGTACACGGTGTATGGCGATAAGAGATTGCTCGAGACACAATACCCGAGCATGAAAAAGTGGGTGGAATATATAAGGAAGAGGGCTGGCGACAGTTACATCTGGAAAGGCGGAAGCAAATATGGCGACTGGCTTTTCTATCATCCGCCTGTAAACAGCCATACTGCCGCTGATGGTTATACGGAACCCGACTTTATCGCAACAGCATATTATGCTTATTCAACAAGCCTTCTGGCTGAGGCTGCAAAGGTGCTTGGGAAAGACGAAGATGCAAAGTACTATTCGGATCTTTTCATGAAAATCAGGGAAGTATTCAATAATGAATATGTTACACCAGCAGGAAGGATCGGAACGAACTCTCAGACATCATATGTGCTTGCACTTAAATTCAATCTGCTTCCCGAAAGCCTCAGGGATAATGCGGCAAATTTTCTTGTGGGAGACATTAAGAGCAGAGGAAATCATCTGTCAACAGGCTTCCTCGGTACAATTTATCTCAACCATATACTCACCAATACAGGTCACACGGATGTGGCATATGATCTGCTCCTGCAGGAAACATATCCTTCATGGATATATCCTGTGAAGATGGGCGCAACAACTATCTGGGAGAGATGGGACGGACAGAAGACCGACAGCACTTTCCAGGATGCCGGAATGAACTCTTTCAACCATTATGCATATGGCGCCATTGGCGACTGGATGTACCGTGTTTCTGCAGGCATTGAAACCATGAAGCCGGGATACAAGCAGATACTTATACAGCCGCACACCACAAAAAGGCTTGAATATTCAAAGGCCTCCTTCGAAAGCATGTACGGCACAATTACATCCGGATGGGAAAGAAAAAATGGTAAAATTACCGTGACAGTAAAAATTCCTGCCAATACCAATGCATTTGTAATGCTTCCTGTTGATGACGCCTCAAAAGTGTCAATGAACGGATTGCCATGGACTGTCGATAAAAGTGAGAAAGTAATCATTGCGGAGGAAGGTGGCAAGAAGCAAACGGGATATTTAATCGGTTCAGGTGAGTATACCTTTGAGTTTTCAGAATAGTCCTGATGAATTTTATCCAGGGCCATCTCGGTGAATTTTCTGCGCTTCTTGTTGCTCTCTTCTGGACCGTCAGTGCACTATCATTTGAATCGGCCAGCCGAAGAGTAGGTTCTCTGTCAGTAAACCTGTTAAGGCTTATCGCGGGACTTTTTTTCCTGAGCATTCTTACCCTTCTCAGGAGGGGTATGTTATTCCCGACAGATGCCAGCACTGAAAACTGGCTCTGGCTGGGACTTTCAGGACTGGTGGGTTTCGTCCTGGGTGACCTGTTCCTGTTTAAGTCTTTTACGGTAATAGGTTCAAGGTTTGCAATGCTCATTATGACTCTGGTCCCTCCCATGACCGCTTTTTTCGGCTGGATAATACTTGGTGAGCATTTGAGTTTTCTCAATCTTGCAGGGATCACTCTGACCTTAACCGGGATAGCCCTTGCAATTTTTTCCCGGACCGGCGCTGATGAAAAACTGTCGCTGAAGCTTTCTCCATCGGGGATCCTTTATGCCCTTGGAGGCGCTGTAGGGCAAGCTCTCGGACTGGTCCTGAGCAAAGTGGGGCTGAAGGATTATGATCCGTTTTCAGCAACGCAGATAAGGGTTATCGTGGGAATTGCAGGATTTGCACTCCTCGTTACAGTGATGAAGAGATGGACAGGAATAAAATCTGCACTTGAAAGATATGCAAGGTATGAAGTCGCTGACACTGGGGGCATTTTTCGGTCCATTCCTGGGTGTCTCTTTTTCGCTCATCTCGGTGAAGTTTGCAAAGACAGGCATTGCATCAACTATCATGGCGCTTACCCCTGTTTTCATACTTCTTCCTGCATACTTCATGTACAAGCAAAAAGTGACTGTGCCGGAACTGATCGGTTCGGTGGTCAGTGTTTGCGGTGTTGCTCTCTTCTTTATTTAATCTGAAAAGATGACCCCGGAAGAAATAAAAGGCAGGATACTGCCAGGTGAAATAAAGTTCTCGACCTCGAGATCTGGTGGCCCGGGCGGTCAGAATGTGAACAAGGTCAATACGAAGGTCGAGTTGAGATTCAATGTCGCTGAATCCGGTTTTCTATCTGATAATGAAAAGAAAATCATCACTGTGAAGTTGAAAAACAGGATCAATTCTGAAGGTGAGCTGTTAATCATTTCACAATCGGAACGGACACAATTAATGAACAAAAAAAAGGCAGAAGAGAAATTCTGCAAGCTTCTGGCATCTGCTCTGACATTAAAACGAAAACGCAAATTAACCAGTCCTACCTTAGCATCAAAAACAAAAAGGCTGGATAAAAAGAGAATACGGGGAACTATTAAAAAACTCCGGAAGGATTCCGGAATCAGTGATGATTAAGAGATTAGACTTCCTTCAGTTTCCATTTTCCCCTGCGGAAAATCAGATATGCTATCAGGGTCATAACTGATTCTGCGATAACGATCGACCAGAAGACGCCATTCTCATTCATGCCTGATTTTATTGCGAGTATCCAGGCAAGAGGGATCTCAATAAGCCAATATGCAAATATGTTTATCTTCAAGGGTGTCGTTGTATCACCTGCGCCATTGAAAGAATTTGTCATCACCATTCCGAATCCGTAAGCGATGAATCCGACACTTACAATCCTCAGGCATTCAATTCCTGAAATGAGGACTGCCGGATCGTCAATAAAGAGCCGTATAAACGGACCAGGAAAAATTATATAGACCAATCCGACTGTGCCAAGCAGTATCATATTAATCCAGCCGGTGACCATAACGGATTTTTGCGCCCTGTCAGGTTTTTTTGCGCCCAGATTCTGGCCCACGAGTGTTGATGCGGCATTGGATATTCCCCATGATGGAAGAAGTGTGAAGCTGACGATCCTTATGGCAATTGTATAGCCTGCCACTACTTCGCTTCCGAATACTGAGATTATCCGGACAAGTGCTATCCAGCTTGAAGTACCGATAAGATTCTGACCAATGCTGCCCAGGGATATTTTAATGAGTTTTGCAATTATGCCAAAGTCAATTCCGAGATGGCTCAAAGAAAGCTGTATCCTTTTCTTTCCGAAGAAGAGAAGCCAGAACTGATAAAGGACAGCGATACCCCTTCCTGTTGTTGTTGCGACGGCTGCTCCTTCTATTCCCATTTCCGGAAAAGGTCCGATCCCGAAGATAAGAAGCGGATCGAGAATAATATTAATTATGTTGCCCACCCATAGCACCCTCATTGCAATCGCAGCATCACCGGCACTCCGGAAAATTGCATTGATTATAAAGAGCAGCATTATCACGATGTTGCCTCCAAGCATTATCCTCGCATAGCCTGACATCTGGTTGACAATCTCATCGGAGGCACCCATAAGGTCGAGAAGCTTTCCTGAATAAACAGCGCCGGGGATTGCGATTAATATTGAAACAAGCAATCCGGTCAGTATGGCCTGGAAGGCGGTGCGTGATGCCTTGTCAGGATTCTTCTCCCCGATCCTCCTCGAGACCAATGATGTGGTGGCGGTTGCCAGACCGAGCGATATTGCGTAGATTATTGTTATCAGTGATTCAGTAAGTCCGACAGTGGCAACTGCATCAGAGCCGAGCTTTGAAACGAACCAGATATCGACGATGACGAAGACAGATTCCATTATCATTTCAAGAACCGCAGGTATGGAAAGAAGCAGTATTGCACGGCTCAGCCTGCCCTCCGTAAAATCCTGCTCGGTACCGGAAACAGCTTCCCTGATGTCGTTGAAAAATGACCTTGTCTTAGGATGTCGTATGTTTTCTTTTCGGCTGTTCATATTTCTGAAACAGATCACATCAGATCATGAAACACAAAATTATTTTATTTTATTTCATGACAAAGATTGCTTTGATGAAGTTATGGCATCATTATTGTAAAACAGACTTTTTAATTTTTATAATGAAGAAAAATTTTCGACTGAATGATGTACGAAATAAAAGATAAAATGAGCCACATGACGGGCAGTCAAAAAAGTCCCAATCTCACTGCTGTGTCGGACAATGCGAATAATGAATGTAATATGCTTGTAATACAGTGATATAAGTAACACAAGTATTAAAGGCAGAAAATCAGGTGTTAATAAAATGCTATTCGTGTTAATATTTCTGATAGTCAAATGATACAATGTATTTATAGAATACATATTTTCGCACCAATTAATTTTTACAGAGTAATAATTTAAAACCAGAAAATCTTAAAGAAACGATGAATTTATTCATCATCCGCTATGAACGCTAACAATAATGAGGCAACGGCACTCCGCGGTGAGAGCCGCCTCGTGGGTTGCTCTTCTGATGAAGAGCCTGGCGCGAAAACCACGATTTTTTCGCAAAACGAAATCCCAACAAAGTCAGTTAGCATCCGGAGTTCGGAGTTCATGCACCGCTACTTCCCCCTGACAACAATTGATTCCTGGAATGATTGGAAATGGCAGCTGAGAAATGCAATAACCAGCATTGATGAGCTGAAGAAAATCATGAAATTATCCGAGAAGGAGATCATGGCCATCAATAATCTTAAAGGCCGTCTTCCGATGAGGATAACTCCATATTTCGCTTCACTCATCTGGAACACGGGCTATTCGCATCCGCTTCGCCGTAACGTTATTCCTGTGGTTGAAGAGCTGCTTCAGCACAACAATGAGCAGTCAGACCCCCTTCATGAGAAATCATTTTCTCCGGTGAAGGGAATTGTTCACAGATATCCCGACAGGGTTCTGTTTACAGTTACGCAGGTATGTTCCAACTATTGCAGGTATTGCACGCGTTCTCATTCAGTCGGCAAGCTCGACAAGCTTGGAAGGCAGGATTATGAAAAAGCATTTGCCTATATCGCTGCCCATAAGGAAGTAAGGGATGTGCTTATCAGCGGCGGCGATCCTCTCACCCTCAATGACGATACGCTCGAATACATCCTTTCAAACATACGGGCAATTCCCCATGTTGAAATAGTACGCATCGGAACCAGGATACCTGTTGTTCTTCCAATGAGAATTACCGACAACCTGGTGAACATGCTCAGAAAATATCATCCTCTGTTTATCAGCCTGCATTTTTCACATCCCGGAGAAGTTACCGAAGAGTGCGCAAATGCATGCACCAAACTGGCAGATGCCGGAATCCCGCTTGGAAGCCAGACAGTTCTCCTGAAGGGTATCAACGACAATGTACCTGTTATGAAGGAGCTCATGCACAAGCTGCTGATGATCAGAGTCAGACCATATTATTTATATCAGTGTGACCTAATCCCGGGCTCAGGACACTTCAGGACCACAGTCAGGAAAGGTCTGGAGATCATTAAAGGTTTAAGAGGTTTCACAAGCGGTTATGCCGTACCTACTTTCGTTGTGGATGCCCCTGGCGGAGGCGGAAAAATTCCTCTGCTCCCCAATTATGTCGTTGAGCATAACAGCGAAAAAATAGTATTGCGTAACTACAAGGGTGTTCTTGTGCGAATACCCTGAAAGATAAGATTCTAATGAAGATTGGTTTGACTTACGACCTGCGGTCATGGTACCTTGACCGCGGGTATTCTATGGAGGATACTGCCGAATTCGACAAACAGGAAACGGTGGATGCCATCGACCAGGCACTCCGGAAAATGGGATTTGAAACAGAACAAGTCGGAAACTGTTTCCAGCTTATCGAAGCACTTGCTGCAGGCAGGAAATGGGATCTGGTCTTCAACATTGCCGAAGGGCTCTATGGCGACGGAAGGGAATCTGTTGTTCCTGCAATACTCGACCAGTATAAGATCCCATATGTATTCAGCGGACCGGTGATTCTTGGTATTTCACTGAATAAATACCTTACACGGCTGATAGTCTCTGCTGCCGGTGTACCGGTAAGTCCGGGAATGCTTATATCTTCCATGGATGATATTAAGAATTGCAGGCTGGAATATCCGCTCTTTATCAAGCCAGTTTCTGAAGGAACAGGTAAAGGGCATCAATGAGAAGAGCATGCTTGGTTCTCAGGCAGAACTGAAGGAGATGGCAGAATGGATCCTGAAAAGATTCGATCAGCCTGCACTTGTTGAAGAGTATCTTCCGGGACGGGAGTTCACTGTTGGTGTTATTGGGACAGGCGATGAATCAATTGCAATCGGAGGAATGGAAATCGAATGCAAGGATAACCTTCCCTATTCTGTCGAGGTCAAGGAGAACTACCAGGAATTCTGCAAATATAATCCAATGGCAAAGGAGTACAGCGAAGAATGCAAATCGGTAGCTTTACAGGTGTGGAAAGCATTGAGATGCGTAGATGCGAGGAAGAGTTGATGTAAAAGCTGACCGCAACGGACGAATATGCTTTATGGAAGTCAATCCGCTGGCAGGATTGCATCCTGTCCATTCCGATCTTCCCATATTGTCAAGGATGACAGGGATTGAGTATCAGGCCTTGATGGAGATGATAATGAAAGCAACAATCAAGAGACATCATCTGACTGTATGAATTTCAGGGAATGCTGTATAATTTATAATCAACCGCGTGAAAATGCCACGCCCGATGAGCTTGATGTTCTTGATCAGGTTGGATATATCGAAACCCATCTCAGGAAGCTTGGGATAGAAACCCGCAGGAAAGGAATAACAACCGACTTCATGAATGAGGTGGCGGACCTGGCTGCGGAAAAACCTGAATTCGTATTTAACCTTGTTGAATCGATCAATAATAAGGGGGAGCTGTGTTATTTCGTGCCGGCGATGCTGAATATGTACTCAATACCATATACCGGAAACCCGGTTGAGGCGATGTTCATTACCACCAGCAAGGCTCTCACCAGCAAAATACTGAAAAATGCTGGCATAAATAATCCGGGAGGATATTTACCATCGCAACTGGATGAACTGGTATATCGGCAACAGATATATTATTAAGCCGATCTGGGAAGACGGATCACTTGGCATTACCGGCAAATCTGTTTTTACCTTCACTCCCGAATACCGGAAAGAACTTAAGGATTACAGGGACTCACACTGGCTCATAGAGGATTACATCGACGGAAGGGAATTCAATGTTACAGTTCTTGCTTCGGATAATGGACCTGAAGTTATGCCACCAGCCGAGATGACATTTCGAAATTATGATGAAAGCATGCCGAAGATCGTTGATTTCAAGGCCAAGTGGGAAGTGGGTTCATTTGAATACCAAAATACGATCAGGCATTTTCCGGGCGACACGATGAATCCTGTTTTGAAACAAAGGATAATGGATACTGCACTCAGGTGCTGGAATGTTTTCGGATTAAGAGGTTATGCAAGAGTCGACATGCGGATCGATCACAATGATAATCCTTTTGTAATCGAGGTAAATGCGAATCCGTGCATTTCACCCGACAGCGGCGTAGTTGCGGCCATTGCTGCCGCAGGCTTGCCTTTCACCGCCGTTCTCAGCAGGATAATCAATGATATATATGTATAATAAATGGCACTCATTTCAGAAGGTATAGGCAAAGGCGACAGGCAGAAGATTGAAGAGATACTCAGATCGACTGATTTCTTTTATGAATTTGAGATAAAGATTGCACTTGAAATTGCCGATGAGACAATAGCCCTGGGTATGAATAATAGCGGATATTACTGGATTAAGGCTACTGATGAAGACGGACTTGTTGCATTTGCAAATTATGGAAAGGAAGAATTCTCGACACATTCCTGGGATCTGTACTGGATTGCCGTTCATAATAATTCCAGACACAAGAAGCTGGGTTCCGCACTGCTGAAAGCCGTTGAGGACAAGGTAAGGGAATTTGGAGGTAAGATACTCTGGATCGAAACTTCAGGAAGGCCGTTGTATGCACCGACAGAAAGATTCTATCAGAGGAATGGATACGAACTGGCAGCCAGCCTGAGAGATTTCTATGGTCCTGGTGATCCCAAGCAGATATATTCAAAGGTCCTTTAAGAAAATCACTTTATAAGACTGGAATTGTAGTATTCAGTCCTGCCGGTCACCTCTTCACCCAGCCATTCGGGCTTTTCAAACTCTTCATTTTCAGAGGTAAGCTCTATTTCCGCAATTACAAGTCCTTCATTCTTGTCATGAAATACGTCTACCTCATATTTATGCTGGCCGCAGGGGATAACGTACCTTGTCTTTTCGATCTTTCCCGGGAGACATAATTTCATTATTTCTTCTGCATCCTCTACGGGGATGCGTATTTCCCATTCTCCGCGGGAAATTGAGTATTTCCTTGGGCTTCCTTTAATTGTAAGCAGCCCTGTATCGCCTGCGATCCTGAGTCTTATGGTTTTTTCCGGATCTATTGAAAGATATCTCTGGAGGATTTCGTAGTGCCTTACTAGCCTGGTTCCTGAATTCACCCTTTACCAGGAATTTCCGTTCGATCTCTTTTCCCATAGCTATTTACCTGTTGCGCAACCAAATATCGTATTTTTTTGTCATTTACAAGTGCCCGATCATTCTCAAAGTGAGCGATCTTGTCAAAAAGTGGAGCAGGTTGATGTAATTAATTTCGTCAGGTCCCTCCTATTTAATAAATTTATATTTTATGCATATATATTAATGTATACTATAAATACTCTTCGACCATGAAAGCAAAACACTCCTTCCTGTTTCTTTTATCTTTTATCTTTTATCTTGGCTCTGCCCAGGTTCCACAGGGATTTAACTACCAGGCCGTCGCCCGCGACGAATTTGGCAATCTCCTGCAGGGCACTACCCTGCAGGTGATGCTGTACATACAGTCCTCGTCCACGGGCGGAACTATATTCTGGAAGGAACTTCACAATCCTGTTGTCACAAATACCTTCGGTCTCTTCACGGTTGTGCTGGGCACAGGTGTGAGGCAGGGAGCCAGCACTGTTGCAACATTTGACCTGATAGACTGGAAGGTTATTCCGAAATATGTGAAAACCGAGATTTATTATTCAGGTTCCTGGAAGAATATGGGGGACGGCGCCCAGTTATGGACCGTTCCCTATGCTTTAAATGCAAAAACGGCAAAAACTGCAATTTCAACGATCTTACAAATAAGCCAACCACATTATCCGGTTATGGAATTACCGATGCTGTCTCTAAGGCAGGGACTCAAACCATCTCCGGAACCACAACTTTTAAAGGAACAACACCTGATCTGGAGGAATCCTTATTTGATGTTAAGAATAAGGATGGTCAGACAATCTTTGCAGTTTATAATGAGGGAGTAAGGATCTGGGTGTCCGATGGAGCAAAAGGTTCAAAAGGCGGATTTGCCGTCGGAGGTTTTGACCAGACCAAGACATGGAACCAGGAATATTTTCGTGTTACAGCTGACAGTACAAGGATTTATACAAAAAATGATATGAGCACTTGGTCAGAGAGGCGGTTTTGCGGTAGGCGGTTTTGATCCGACCTTAGCCAACAAGATAACCACTTTCACATCTCTTACTCCGCAAAACTGTTTCATTGGACAGGAGAGTGGTCTGAAAACTGATCCGAAACTTGGTGGCCTTTATAACTCCTTTTTTGGCTATCAGACAGGTCATGAAAATGTTACTGGCGCAAGCAATTCGTATGTCGGCCATCTGGCAGGTTTCAATAGCACTGGAAACTATAACTCTTTCTTCGGAAATAGTGCTGGTTATTATAATTCAGGAGATTATAATGTTTACATCGGACCCTACGCCGGGAGAGGAAGTATCTCAGGTTCAGATGCTGACTATAACGTCTTCATTGGGAATTATAGTGGTTACAGTGTTTCCACAGGCAGCTATAACTCATTTATTGGATTCCAGTCCGGCAGGGGCTTTACCTCAGGAACAGGCAACGTCTTCCTGGGTTATAGAGCCGGATATCTGACGGACACAACAAGCTTTAATGTTTTTATAGGCAAGGAGAGCGGGTATTCAAACAGAGCAGGGACATTCAATACATTTCTTGGATATAATTCAGGAAGAGCCAACTTCAATGGAGACAGGAACGTATTTGTAGGTTATCAGGCAGGTACAGCCAATACTGATGGTTCTGATAACATATTTATTGGAAATGAGAGCGGAAAGTCAAATCTGACTGGTGTTAATAATATATATCTGGGTGTCGGAGCCGGTAAAGCTTCAACTGCCAGCTATAACATCTTCCTCGGCAATGCAGCAGGGTTCAAGAATACAACCGGATATTCAAACATCTTTATCGGAGACCAGACCGGTTACAATAATATTGACGGGATTTTCAACACCTTCGTAGGTTACATGGCAGGGTATACGAATGATCATGGCGACAGAAATGCTTTCATCGGTCATCGTGCCGGTTATTCAAATACAGACGGTGAGTTTAATGCATTCGTTGGCTTTCAGGCTGGCTACAGTAATACTTTAGGCATTTGCAACGCATATTTTGGGAACAACGCAGGTTTCTATTCAACTGACGCCGATTATAACTCCTTTTATGGCTATGAGGCCGGATTTAATAATCTTACCGGCACCAGCAATACATATATTGGATTCAGGGCCGGACGATCAACCACCGGATCAACAGCCTACAGTAACGTAATGATCGGTCAGGAAGTAGGTTACTCTCTTACCTCTGGTCATGATAATATTGCCATCGGAAATACTGCTGGCAGAGGCCTCACTGATGGACTTTACAACGTAATGATCGGTTCAAATGCAGGCTATGCAAATCAAACAGGCGACTATAACACCTTTATCGGTTACCAGGCAGGAGAACAGACTACCGCAAACTGGAATACGATGGTAGGATACCTGGCCGGAACGTCAAATACAAGCGGTGGAAGCCAGGCATTGTTCGGATACCAGGCAGGAATGAGCAATACAGGGGCATATAATACCATTATCGGATCACTCGCCGGAGCCTCAAGCGGAGCCGGCTCCAATAACACTTATTTAGGGCTTGCTTCCGGAGAGCAGGCAACTGGCAGTAATAATGTCTTCCTCGGAAGGTGGGCCGGCAGATATGAATATACCAACAACAACAGACTGATTATTGAAAGTAACTATAATTCAACAGATTATTTTAATAATGCGTTGATTTATGGAGATTTCGGTGCCAAGATCAGTTAAGATTCAATGCAACTGTCGGGATTGGAACCACATATAGTTCACCGCTTATGGACTTGTGGTCAGTGGAGGCAGCAACGCCAGTTATTCTATGTATGTTTATAAAGGCGCTTACACACCAGGGCAATTTTACAGTGCTTCCGATGCCAGGTTCAAGACTGATATTGAAAAAATCCTGGATCCGCTGGAAAAGCTTGATAAGTTAAATGGCATATACTTCAATTGGAAAAGGGATGAATATCCTGAGATGGAGTTCAGCGACCAGAGACAGATTGGCATTCTGGCCCAGGATGTCGAAAAAGTGCTTCCTGAAATTGTAGGTGAAGATGAAAAAGGTTATAAAGCCGTAGCATACGACAAGCTAACTGTCGTTCTTCTGGAAGCTGTGAAGGAACAGCAAAAGATGATAAACGAACTTAAAGCAGAAATTGAAGAGCTTAAAAAGAAATAGACTATTATTTCGGAATTTTATATGATGTTGGTCAGCGATCAGTCAAATACTAAAAAGAAAATGCAATGAAAAAGCTAAGGTTTCTTTTCATTTTAACCATTTTTGGCACTGCTGTTTCAGCACAGGTTCCACAGGGCTTTAACTACCAGGCGGTCGCCCGCGACGAATTTGGCAATCTCCTGCAGAATACTACCTTGCAGGTGATGCTGTATATTCAGTCAGCTTCCACAGGCGGAACCATATTCTGGAAGGAACTTCACAATCCTGTTGTCACAAATACCTTCGGTCTCTTCACGGTTGTGCTGGGCACAGGTGTAAGGCAGGGAGCCAGCACTGTTGCGACATTTGACCTGATAGACTGGAAGGTTACTCCGAAATATGTGAAAACCGAGATTTATTATTCAGGTTCCTGGAAGAATATGGGTAACGGAGTTCAGCTATGGACCGTTCCCTATGCTTTATATGCAAAAACGGCAAAAACTGCAGATTTCAACGATCTTACAAATAAGCCAACCACATTATCCGGTTATGGAATTACCGATGCTGTCGCTAAAGCAGGGACTCAAACCATCTCCGGAACACAACTTTTAAAGGAACGACACCTGATCTGGAAGAATCCTTATTTGATGTTAAGAATAAGGATGGGCAAACTGTATTTGCAGTATATAATGAAGGTGTAAGGATTTGGGTCCGATGGAGCAAAGGGTTCAAAAGGAGGATTTGCCGTCGGAGGTTTTGACCAGACCAAGACGTGGAACCAGGAATATTTTCGTATTACAGCTGACAGCACAAGGATTTATACAAAAAATGATATAGCACTAGGACAAAGAGGCGGTTTTGCCGTAGGCGGTTTTGATGCAACTTTAGCCAATAAGATAACCACTTTCACATCTCTTACTCCTGAGAACTATTTCATTGGACATAGGAGTGGTTTGAAAACTGATCCAAAACAAAACGGTCTTTATAATACTTTCTTTGGTTATGAAAGTGGTTTAAATAATAGAATAGGGACAAGAAATATATTTATTGGCTACAGAGCTGGATTATCAAATGACACAGGAAATGATAATGTTATTCTTGGGAACGGAGCAGGATTTAGCAACATTGATGGCTTTGGCAATACTTTTATTGGTAATAATGCTGGAGCATCAAATACATCCGGATTTTGGAATATCTTCATTGGTGAACAGGCAGGTTTTTCAAATACAACAGCCGCCAGAAATGTCTTTATTGGTCCATTTGCCGGGAACCATAATACAACCGGGTCGTTTAATGTTTTTATAGGACAACAAACCGGCGAAGCAAACACAACCGGGAGCTTCAATTTATTTGCAGGAAGGGGTGCAGGGAATTTTAACACGACAGGGCAACTTAACACTTTCCTGGGAATTAATGCTGGAAATGCAAATACCATAGGCAATGATAATGTCAACCTCGGCGGAGAGTCCGGAAAATGGAACAGCACAGGATCTTATAATGTTAACCTCGGCACAGGTGCCGGGTTTAATAATACTGATGGTAACTATAATATTAATATAGGTAATTACACTGGTGTATCACTTACTTCCGGAAGCGGCAATATTTTTATCGGACCGGGTGCCGGAGGTGGCCTTACTAACACATCCAATAAACTTTTTATTGAGAACTCCTATGCTGATGCAAATAACGCATTGATCTATGGTGAGTTCGATAATAACAGACTCAGGTTCAATGCCACTGTCGGAGTAAATACAAACCCGGGTTCTGCAAAGCTGAGCGTTGTGGATGATGTCACAGCTATGGCAGTGAGAGGAGAAACTGCGTGGAGCGGATCATCTGATCATTATGGTGTTTATGGCTATGGTGCCGGGAGTACAGGCTTTAACCACGGAGTATTTGGTTCTGCATACGGCGGATCGCAGGCTTTTGGAGTATGGGGAACCGCCTCAGGGGCTTCAGCCTATAATGTAGGTGTATTTGGCTCTGCTTCAGGTACAGGAAATTATGCCGGATATTTTGCAGGAAACCTTGCTTATTCAGGTACGCTGTCGAACCTTTCAGACAAAAACTTAAAGAAGAATATTCAACCTCTTTCCGGCTCACTTGAAAAAATACTTCAACTGGAGGGTGTGAGCTTCATTTGGAAGTCGGAACAGGAGCTGGCAGAATTTAAGACAAACAAATCTTCAGACGGTAAGTATGGGGGTTCATGCAGAATTTAATTTTCCCGAAGGAAAACAGATTGGGGTGATCGCGCAGGATGTGGAAAAGATAGTTCCTGAGCTTGTTCAGACTGCTGCAGATGGAATCAAATCTGTAGATTATGTAAAAATGATCCCTGTGCTTATCGAAGCCATGAAGGAGCAGCAGAAAATGATAGATGCATTAAAAGCAGAAGTTGAACTGCTGAAAAAGAATTAGGAAGCTGTTCATGGATGTCAGAATTGAAAACAGCTGGAAGTCAAAGCTTCAGGGAGAGTTTGATAAAGAATATTTTATCAGGTTATCGGATTTTGTAAAGGAAGAATACAGGACAAAAACAATATTCCCTCCGGGAGGGCTCATTTTCAATGCATTTGAGCTCTGTCCGTTTGATAAGGTCAGGGCAGTGATCATCGGACAGGATCCTTATCATGGACCCGGACAGGCTCATGGTCTATGTTTTTCAGTCAGGGACGGTATCGAATTCCCGCCAAGCCTCAAAAATATTTTCAAGGAAATAGAATCGGACCTCGGATACAAACCTGTACAAAGCGGCGACCTGAGCCGCTGGGCCCGTCAGGGCGTGCTGCTCCTGAATGCAACTCTCACCGTGAGAGCGCATATGGCAGGCTCGCACCAGAAAAAGGGATGGGAGGAATTCACCGATTCCGCTATATCAGCACTAAACAGGGAGAGAGATAACCTTGTATTCTTCCTCTGGGGGGCATATGCACAGAAAAAGGGGGAGTCGATCGACAGGAACAGGCATCTTGTACTGGAATCGGTACACCCCTCCCCTCTTTCAGCATCACGAGGATTCTTTGGGAACAAGCATTTCAGCAGGTGCAATGAATTACCTGAAAGATCATGGAATAGAACCTGTAGACTGGAGATAGTGTTGAGAAGTGATGTAGTGAAGTGGTGAGTTGGTGGTTGATGTTATTTGAGGGATGAGAGAGCTGTATTTATTATTTGGGCAAGTTCATCTGTATTCTCAAATCCTGCTGATAATCTGAGCATTCCGGGTTCGGGATATTTGGCACCCCATACCGATTCCACCGGAAGCACGATTGTCCTGGGATCCCCGAGTGATGGTATGAGCTTTATTTTGTCAGCAACAGCTTTTATAAAAGCGTCTCTTCTTTTTTTCTTTTCTGCTTTGTTTTTACCCGAAAAATCGAAAGTCACCATGCCTCCCCATCCCTTTTTGCCGAACAGCTTTACAGCCTCCCTGTGTGTCGGGTGATCTTTATGTCCGGGATACCAGACCTTCCTTACCTTACCGGAAGTTTTCAGCATGTCAGCGATGACTGATGCGTTCTTACATTGCTGAACAAACCTCAGCTCAAATGTCTGGATCTGATCATGAAGCCTGTATGCCTCATCTGCCGAGATCATGTGTCCGATGAATTTGCGGTAACTGAGAGCTGACTTCATTAACTCATCATCATTGCCGCATAGCACCCCTGCAGTAATGTTGCCATGTCCTGAAAAATACTTGGTAGCGCTGTGAATAACTATATCTGCACCGCTTTCAAGCGGTTTCCAGAGATATGGAGTTGCAAATGTGTTGTCTGCAATGATTTTTGATCCATATTTCTTTGAAATCCTGATTATGCTGATTACATCGGGGACGATCAGCATGGGATTTGAGATGGCTTCTATATAAACAAATTCCGGCTTAAGGATCTTCATGAGAGCTTCGAAGGCATCCAGGTCATATCTTTCATCCGATGGCGCGAAGCTGTGTACATCAAGTCCCCTGTATTGCTTGAGTATCGTTTCAGCATATGTGATGGTACCGCCATATATTTCACTGAAGAAAAGCCATGGCCTTGTTTTCTTTCCTTTCTGGAATATTGAGACAGCGGTATCGATTGCCGACATTCCTGACTGCGTAAGGAGAGCCCATTTTGCTCTCTCGAGCTTCATAATTTCCTCTTCGGCAGCAACGACAGTAGGATTCCTGTACCTGGAATAGATATAAAATTCAGGATCTCTTTCAGGATTGGTTTCTTTAGAGAATGCTGCTGAAGCGGTTTCAGCATCAAATAGTTCGAATCCGGCATCCCTGTAAACCGGCATCCGGGAGCTGTTGACCTGTTTTCTTCTCATTTCAGCACAAGCTCCTCCTCAGGAATACAATGACTGATCTTGAGTACTTTATTATCCATATTGGATATATAGACTTCATAGGTCACCCTCTGCTGTCCAAGATATTGCATATATGTACTCAGGAATTCGCCGGTTGAGAACACTTCGCCATTGATTTTGGCAGTGATTTCGGCTTTAGGATAGGCAAAAGTCACCCGGTGATAATCCGAAGTCCCACCCGGAGCTATCGTGCCGAATTCTTTGATGTTGCCTGTCGTATCCCTGCCACCAGCGGTTTTTATTATAACCTCGTTAAAGGAGAGATCGCCCTGAAGGTTTCTTATCCTGACATCTGTAGGCCCTTCGGGAGCCCATTCTGTTTTTTTGCATGATGTTGCAGCAAGGATTAACAAAGAAAACAAACTAAGCTTCTTCATAGCCGGAAAGATTGAATTATCATCAATAATCTGACTTGAAAGATAATAAATTAGTTGCAATCGGTTATATTATTTCAAGGCTGTTGGAAGGTATCCATCCCTTATTGCCATCTGAGAGACGCACTTCAAACCACTCTCCCACTTCATCTTCCACAGTCACTTTTGTGCCTTCATGAAGAAGGAAGAGATCAGTGCCGCTGTTGTCAGGGGAGCTTTTCCCGTTGACCAGAGGACTGAAAATAATTGCCTTAGTGCCATTGAATACGATGCTTTTATTCCTTAATGAAAGGCTCAGCGAAGCCAATGATACTATCAGCAATGACGAGTGCCAGCCAGAAGCCAAGAACCTTTAGCCTGTATCTTGAGGAGTAGAAATAAACTGAAAGGAAAATAAGACATAGAACAAACGAGACTATGCTTATTCTGGCCCAGCGGTTAGAAGATAAGATGAGAGCCATGAAATTGTACCATCGTATAAAGAACAGCTCAGGAATCTCCTCAAAACGATCCACAGCCAGTGTCCTTGCAATCTGGAGGTTATAATTAATATCTTCGTCAGCGGGTTTCAGCAGGCTTGCGCGTTCATAAAACAGGATGGCGCCCGGAACGTTATTCAACTTGAAGTATGCATTTCCGATATTGTATTCCAGCTCAGCTGACCGGAACCCGGTATTGTAAAGATCGATCCACGAATCCAGGGCTTTCTGATATTCACCGGCACTGAAATACCCGGATCCCTGGTGGAATTTCTCATTCTTCTCTTCCTGTGAAAGAGCCTGCTGAGAATAAACCAGAACTACAAGAAATAATATTATTGATATCCTGAACTTCATTTCAGCTTATATTATTTTCTATTGACCTTATAAACTGCGAAGCTCCCTCGTATATCGCTGCCACTTCCGTTGCTGCCGAAGACGGGGCATATCTTGCAAATTCGCATTTGTCAAGGATTTCCGTCAGCTCACTGATCCTCTCCTCACCAATTCCCTTTTCCCGGAGGGCGCTAACTGCATTGGTCCGGGTCAGGTCAGATACCGGGATACTGAGCTTGTCGCTGAGATAACCCCACAAAGCCTTAAGCACCTCTTCATGGAACCGGTCATTTTCACCCCTCTTCATACAGGCAGAGGCTTCATGAAGTCTTTTGCCGGCCACTTTCCCGGCCCTGCGGTTGCGAACGGCAGTAATATCCGAATTCCGTCTTATATGCTCCCTCCTTACGAAGAGAACGATCAGGAATGCGAGCAGGGCTATTGCATAAATTGTATAGAAGGATTGTTTCGAAACCAGAAGGTTTGCAGTTTTACGTAGTTTCCCCGGGTCGCTCTTAATAAAGCGTATATCCTTTCCGACATACTGCACATCCTGCTTGGATGAACCACCATACACAGTTATTCCGGCGTTCTTTTCATCTCCCTTGCGGGCATAAAAATGAAACTCCGGTGTTTTTAGTTGTTCATAATTTCCCGTGGAAGTATTGAAATATGAATAAGTTACCGGAGGTATCGTATAGTTCCCATAGTGACGAGGTATTAAAAGAAACTCGAAAGTCCTCTGTCCCGTCATTCCGGTAGCGCTGCTCTTGAAGTTATCAGTTATCTTAGGATCGTATGTCTCTATATCCGGCGATAATCTTAGCACCGGAGATTCCGCCAGCTTAAGGTTACCGGTGCCGGATACCGTCAGTTTGAGATTAATGGCATCATTCACATTAACCGAGTCCTTGTTAAGTGAGGCATTCAGCACCATGCTTCCGGCAACACCGGAAAAATCGTCAGGCTTCACACCGGGCAGTGGCTTTACATTGATTTTGACACCCTTGCTTATGAGCGCTTTCTGAACAGTCTGATAAGTAGAGAAGAAATCCCCGAAGAAAGGATCAGAAATACCTGACTTCTGCTGGACCAGGACCGTTATCTGTACAGGATCGATAGTTACTTCCCCGGTAACCTGCGGATATAACAGGAATTGCTGGATAACACCAGTACCGTAGATCGTTCCGTTGATATTCTCCTGTTTAAGGGAATTCAGCGGCGGAGTTTCGAGATCAGTCTTCATGAACCCGGTAAAGTCCGGATATTTTATTTCGCTTATTCCCGAGAGATTCTGCCTCGTATAGATCTTTACAGTTGCAAGAATGCCTTCACCAAGATAAACGTTATTCCTGCTGAGAATGAGAGAAACAGAGATGTTTTCTCCGCCTGTTTCGACATTCTCATCTCCGGGGACTGCATTATTACCCTGCTGAACATTTCCCTGGCGCGGGGCATTTCCGGATATTACTTCGATCCTGACCGAGTCGGAATAATATGTCTTGTTCTTCAGAGTGAATTGTGCCGGGGCAAAGGCAAATTTCCCCTCACTCAAGGCTTGCAGAACATATGAATAGCTGATAGATGACTGCGACGACCATTTGCCATTTATAAACTGTGAGCTTGAACTCTGGGAAGTTGAAGGGCCCATAAGCTTGTAGAAGCCCTGGAACGATGGAACCGCAAACTCTCCTCCTCCTGCATTCAATGTATAAGTAACTGTGAACTGCTGGCCATTCTGAACAACTGAAGGATACTCCACCTGCACGGAGATATCCTGGGCAAATGCCCTCAGAGGCAGAATTATGAGCAATCCATATAATAAATACCTTTTCATGGTCTGCCGTTCAGGTTACCAGTTTTTAACGGACCTGACACGTGCTTTCTGTGCTTTTGCAAGTTTAACCTTTTCCTGTATATTTTTTTCATCATTCGCCAGGGCATTAAGCAATCGTTCGGCGTCTTCCTTCGAAATTCCCTGTTGTTGTTGCTGTTGCTTTGCTCTTGCTGTTCCTGGTCCTTTTTATCCTGTTGATCCTGATTCTTATCTTCCTTATTATTATCCTGATCCTTCTTGTCCTGGTTATTCTGCTGCTGTTGCTGTTGTTGCTGTTCCTGTTGTTGTTTCAGCAGATCCTGGGCATAGGCAAGGTTATATTTTGTTTCCAGATTGTCCGGATCGAGTTTCAGTGACCCTTTGTAAGCGTCAATGCTTTCCTGGACTTTATTTGCCATCAGCAGAGAATTCCCGAGGTTGTAAAGACTGGCAGATTTCCTTTTCTTGTCATCGTTCATATCGTGATTCTGCAGGAATTGTTTGCCGGCATCCTCATATTTCTTTTGCCTGTAAAGCGCATCACCGGTGTTAAATACGGCATCTGCAGATTCCTTGTTCTTGTCAATCGCTTTCCTGTATGATATCTCCGATTCGGAATATTTCTCCTTTCCGTACTCCCTGTTGCCCTCTCTGATGAGCTTTCTGTCGGCCTGAGAATATGATGCGGCAGATATGGCAATAAGAAGGGCAGAAAGAAACAGCATGTTTCCGTTCTGACCAAAATATTTTCTTACCCTTTTCATCAATATGTCCCGATATTTTAAATTTTAAACCTGAACAGCCTTATGTTTGCAAGCTTTCTGTTCTTCCTGTCCATGACGGCAAAATCGAGCAGAAGGAAGAATAATGCGACAGCAGCAAAGATCTGGAACTGGTCGTTGTATTCCGTATACATTTTGCTTTCCAGTTCCTGTTTCTTCATCTTTCGGATCTCACCAAATACTTCGTCGAGTCCGATGTTTGAATTGCTTGCCCTCACATAGCTTCCACCTGCAGTTATGGAAATTTTCCTCAGGATATCCTCATCGAGTTTCGTTATCACGGTATTCCCGTCTTTATCCTTAAGGTAATCTCTTTTACCACCTGTAGTAACCGGAACCGGTACTCCATCGGCTGATCCTATGCCAATTGTATGTATTACGATACCCGCTTTCGCGGCTTCTTCCGCTTTTGACACCGGATCATCTTCATGATTCTCCCCATCAGTAATAATTATCATCGCCCTGCTCTTTCCTTCCCCCGGTGTAAATGACCTCATTCCCAGGTCAATTGCAGAGCCGATGGCTGTACCTTGCTTTGGAACCATTTCCGGACCGATTGCTGACAGGAACATTTTTGCCGAAATATAATCTGTTGTTATCGGGATCTGGGTATAAGCATCGCCGGCAAATACTATCAGTCCTATCTTGTCATTATCCAGGTTATCGATAAGCCTGGTGAGAGCCTGTTTCGCCCTGGTCAGCCTGTTCGGCTGGATATCTTCAGCCAGCATCGAATTGCTGACATCGAGTGCTATAATAACTTCAACCCCCTCTTTTTTTACCTCTTCAAGCTTTGATCCGAACTGGGGACGTGCAAGAATGATAATCAATGCATGCAATGCCGATAAGCTGGAAAATGAATTTTACTGATGGACGAATCCTTGAAAGTTCGGGAAGGAGTCTGTCTTACCAGCGTTTCATCGCCAATCCGTTTGATAGCTCTTCTTCTTCCTTGCGCTGTTTATTATATAAAAGGATCACCATTACCGGCAGGATAAGCAGCAGGTACAGAAAATCAGGATTTGCGAATCTGAATAATTGCATTGTTTCTGGTTTTAGGTGATGTTTTTATATATCGTAATTCTTCAATAAGTATTTCCAGTGCGAGCAGGATGAATGCAATTATTGCAGGAATGAGAAATTTTTCTTCCTTCCTTGTGAACTGCCTCACATCTATCTTCGACTTCTCCATCTTATCTATTTCAGAATATACCTGCATGAGTTTGTCATTATCTGTTGCCCTGAAATATTTACCTCCCGTTTTTGAAGCTATCTCCTTAAGAATGGCTTCATCAATTTCAACAGGCATATTCTGGTATTGCATCCCATATGGTGTCTGAACAGGATATGGCGCCATGCCCTGTGTCCCCACTCCTATTGTATAAACCCTTATTCCATAGGTTTTTGCAATATCGGCAGCTGTTGCAGGAGCAATATCCCCCCTGTTATTAACTCCATCGGTCAGCAGTATGATTACTTTGCTTTTCGCTTCAGAATCTTTAATCCTGTTCACAGCGGTTGCCAGTCCGTTCCCGATTGCAGTTCCGTCTTCAATCATTCCGCTCTGAAGCTCTCGCATCAGATTTATCAGAACAGCATGATCAGTTGTCAGAGGACATTGGGTAAAGCTTTCCCCGCTGAAGACAACAAGTCCCAGCCGGTCGTAAGGCCTTCCCGAAATAAATTCCGTAGCAACATTCTTTGATGCTTCCAGCCTGTCGGGTTTGAAATCGCGGGCAAGCATACTTCCGGAGATATCGAGCGTAAGTATTATATCTATACCTTCAGTTGTAACATTCTGGAATTTATCGGTCTTCTGAGGTCGGGCAAGGACTATTATCAGAAGTGCGACAGCAACGACGCGAATTGCAAAAAGTATATGACTGCAGGTAATTTCTGAAGGTGCCTCCTGCTTTTTCAAAGGGCTTTAGTCCGGGCATCTGAAGAGAGGCGAATGTCTTTTGCTGTCTGCAGGATATAAAATGCGATCATTGCCGGCAGCATCAGCAGGAGCCATAAAAAAGCGGATTTGCAAATGATATTCCCGTCATGACTCTTTTCTCCTCCTTTTTATTTGAAGGATCATCCTGAACAATTTCCTCCCTGGTCCTTGTTGACTCCACAAATTGCCATGAATCTTCGAAATGCCGTTCATTTTCAGAAGGTTCCGGCTTGTATTTTGCAAATTTCACCAGGTCGGCGCCATTAAGCACCGACTTCAGCCTGGCATATGAATCATCTTTTTTAAAGCCTGTTTTAACAAGCGCTTCAAGTGTCTCCGATGTTGTCATTTCAAGAGAGTACACCTTGTACCTGTTCTCAAGATACTGGCGCACAATTTCGGTAAGTCTTGAATAGTATGGCTTGACTTCACCTTTCTGCCATAATTGTTCTGCCTTCAGCTTTTCAAGTTCACGGAAAGCTATAACATGTGCAGGATCAGGATTGATGATTTCCTCAGGCTCCTTCCTGGATCTTTTCAATTTGCGCAACAGAATAATTATGCCCCATATCAATGCAGCCGCAACTGCTGCCAGCAACACCCAGGGAAGTATTTCGCCGATGGTTACCGGGGCTTTATACGGCTTGATTATATCGTATATTTTAGCGGAAGTGTCCTGAGGAGCGATCTTCACCCTGATGACTTCCAGAAACGAATAATCGGAATGGAAGCGTTTTATTCCGCCGGCATCAGAAATTTCAGCGTAAAATGGCGGTATCGCATAGAGGCCTGAATCGAAAGATGTTACAAGATATTTGTTCTCGAATTTCAGTCTGCCGCCACTCAAAAATGTCGTATCAGTAACAGGACCGGCAAGTATTTCGATGTTCTTGCAGAGAGTGTCTTTGACAGGCTTTAAGGCAAGGACCAGTCCTGCAGGCTGTTCGATTGAGACTGTATAATTGATCTGATCACCGATATAGATGCTTGTTGTGTCGAAAGCAGCAGTCACCTTTACATCCTGACCGTATAACAGAGCTGCCTCCGCAATGATTATAAACAGCGATATCAGTAACCGTTTCATATTCATCGGCTCTCAAAAAGTTTAATCAGCGGTTTGACATAATCCTCTCCGGTGCTAATATATGCCGAATCGACACCGCATTTTTTGAAAATACTCCTGATCTCAGCATATGTTCCTCCCACCACTTCTGATAAGCGATCCGCGAAGAACGTGATGAAGTATCTATCCATTTTTCAGCTCCGGTTTCGGAATCCGATATCTTAACAAGTCCTATATCCGGCAATGGTTTGCTCGAACGTGTCATATACTTTTATTGCAACAATGTCATGCTTGCTTCCTGCAATCCGCAGAGCCTCCTCAAAACCGGGAGCAATGAAATCGGAAAGAATGAAAGCAGTGCATCTCTTCTTGATGGCATTTGTAAGAAACCTCAAAGGTTCATCGAGGCTCGTCTTCTGACTTTCTGCTTTAAAATCAAGAAGCTCCCTGATTATCCTGAGGATATGCTTTCTGCCTTTTTTTGGCGGAATGAATTTCTCGACCCTGTCAGAAAAGAAGATCACGCCGATCTTGTCATTATTTGAAATTGCCGAGAATGAAAGCACCGCAGCGACTTCGGTCATGACATCCCTCTTAAAGCTTACCTTCGTGCCGAAATTTCCTGATCCGCTTACATCTATCAGAAGCATCACAGTAAGTTCCCTCTCCTCTTCAAAAACCTTAACATACGGATGGTTGAACC
The DNA here is from genome assembly GCA_963772715.1 of uncultured Bacteroidota bacterium. GTDB lineage: Bacteria > Bacteroidota > Bacteroidia > Bacteroidales > VadinHA17 > LD21. The sequence goes on along the minus strand of CAVYYM010000029.1, from coordinate 188,755 downwards.
TGGCAGTGACGTTCCAGTCGATACTCCTTATATCGTCGCCGTACTGGTACTCCCTGACTTCGCTGAAGGCTATACCTCTCCCTTTGAAAGCGCTGTGGTACTCTCCGGCGAAAATATGCCGTGTGAGACCTCTCGTCTTTATCTCAATCTTGCGGACCTTCTTTAAAAGCTCGGTTGTTTCCATATCCTAAGGAACTTCCACCACATTAAGTATTTCAGCAATTATTTTGTCCTGATTGACATTCTCGGCTTCAGCCTCGTATGTAAGTCCTATCCTGTGGCGCATTACATCGGGGCAGATCGCCCTTACATCCTCCGGGATCACATATCCTCTCCGGCGGATGAACGCATATGCCTTGGCAGCCAGAGACAGGTTTATAGACGCCCTTGGAGATGCACCGTAAGATATCATATTGCTGAATGCCGGAAGCCCGTATTTCTCAGGATTCCTGCTGGCAAAGACTATATTAAGGATGTAATTCTCAATTTTTTCATCCATATAAACCTCCCGTACAACATCCCTGGCCCTCGATATGTCTGATGTTTTAAGGACACTGCTGGTTTTCGGGAATTCCCTGGCAAGGTTTTCCCTGATTATCAGCTTCTCCTCGTCCATGGAAGGATAATCGATGAGCACCTTCATCATGAACCGGTCGACCTGCGCTTCGGGAAGCGGATAGGTTCCCTCCTGCTCTATTGGGTTCTGGGTGGCGAGAACCAGGAACGGCTCATCGAGCTTGAAGGTTGATTCACCGATAGTGATCTGTCTCTCCTGCATAGCTTCAAGCAATGCGCTCTGCACCTTGGCGGGAGACCTGTTGATCTCATCTGCAAGGATGAAATTTGCAAAAACAGGTCCCTTCTTCACAATGAATTCTTCTTTTTTCTGGCTATAGATCATTGTTCCGATAAGATCGGCCGGAAGAAGGTCAGGCGTGAACTGGATCCGGCTGAACTTTGCATCAATGATAGCGGCCAGCGATTTGATTGCCAGTGTCTTGGCAAGACCGGGCACACCTTCAAGAAGCAGATGCCCGTTGGCGAGCAATCCTATCATCAGGCTGTCAGTCAGGTGTTTCTGTCCTACAATGACTTTGTTCATTTCCATCCTGATGATATCGACGAAAGCGCTTTCTTTCTCTATCTTCTCGTTAAGTAACTTTATGTCTGTTGTCTGCTCCATGGTACAAAATATTAGGTCGCAAAGTTAATAAAACAAGCTTCACTTTTCCTGTGAATTACCTGCACAAAAACAAGTACACAAAAGAAGCCGTGCAAATAATAAAGAGGTGTTAAGGAGTGTTAAAATTGTGTTAAATCGTCTTCAGGGAAAGGGGATTCCAGCTAAAGCCGGCACGCACAGAACTCCTGAGCATTACTATAACTGTCAGAGGCATGAATGCACCATTGACAGCCATTGGAAAGAATATCTCTATCAGAAGTGTAACCAGACACAGCATGAATACGATCCTGAACCATATATACCATTCTTTGTTAAGCAAGATCGCAGCAAGGCATACGGGTATGCAAGGGCTGATCCAGATAAGGCTCAGATTGTACTTCAGCTGATGGTGCAGTGAGAAGAAATTTGTGAATATAAGGAGAAACGAATATAAGCGTGAAGACCGAGAAGATGATAATGTCGGCAATCCTGACCGCCCTGCCCTCCCTGACCATTGCACTGAAAATTATAAGTGCTACACATAAAAGGGAGAAAACGAAGATAGGATGTGTTACAAATCCAGGCTTATTCACATGTGTTTTATAATTCAGAACGATTTCAGGATTCTGGAGAACCGGGATCATTTTACCGTTGCGGTTTATATAGGCTTCGGTAAATTCCTTCTGAAGCTCCAGAGGAAGGAACATCTTGTCGCGGTCTTCAGCTTTTTTATCGCACGGTGTTCCAAGGAGCAGGTCTATGCCGAAGTTAAGCCAGGGGTATTGTTTCTGATAGGTTCCCGTCAGGAAACGATATGAAGGCTTCTTTTTTTCTGCAGAAGGTGAGTAGACCAGGTTGCTTCCGACGGTTTTCTCAAGAATATCCCGGATCCTTGTTGCGCAATTGTCGAAAAGGAAGTCGTAGCGGTATTTGATATTTTCGGGCTTGAGGTTTTCGGCAATCAATCCGGCAAGGATCTTCTTTTCCGATGAGTTGAGGTTGATCACCTGACATTTTACCCACCTTTTTTCATATTGATAGATCTGAAGGAATCTGATGTAATTATCTGCATCGAGCAGGTATTGCAGATCCCCTCTGGCAAATCTTAGTCCAAAATTCGGAGTGTCGAAATCAAAAACCCCCCAGTTATACGTCAGGTCAATATTCCTTCCGGGAACAGTCATCCTCAAGGCGCTGTGGCCATAGATTGAATAGATTTCCGCTCCGGGTCCGCATGTAACAAGGTAAAAGGTAGTGTCAGATGCAGGCTGGGAGAATGATCTGGCATATCCTGTGGCCACCATTAATGAAAGGATCAAAACAATCTTTTTCATATGCCCTGTTTTCATCTAAACGCATGTTTTCACCACGAAAGTGCGAATAAGTCGTGAAATTGCATTCAGATCACTGGTTTTTTTTTGATTTTGTATAAATTGCCACTTTAAAATAATTAATAGATAGGAATCTGTTATAATTGATGAGATTCCTCGCTTCGCTCGGAATTCTAATCCGCCAGCTGGCGGAGAAATGAGGAATCTTCTAATCATAAAAATAGAATAAGATGAATAAATTCTTCATTTCAATCCTTGTTCTGACATTGATCAATTTATCTGGAATTTCGCAGACTGGAAATAAAACGGTTGTTGAAATAAAGAGCGATCAGTTTTATATCAACGGAAAGCTGACCTATGAAGGAAGATACTGGAAAGGACATAAAATTGAAGGTCTGCTGCTCAATTCCAGAATGGTACAGGGTGTCTTTGATGATCTAAATCCTGAAACAGCAGGCAAATGGGCATATCCTGACACAAAGAAATGGGATGCAGAAAGAAACACAAGGGAATTCATCAGAAATATGAAGGTCTGGAGGAAGAATGGTTTGCTTTCCTTCACCATAAACATGCAGGGCGGAAGCCCGCAGGGCTACTCACAGGACCAGCCTTGGCATAATTCAGGCTATTTCGAAGATGGCAGTCTGCGACCTGAATACATGGAGAGGCTGGAAAGAATACTTGACAGAGCTGACAAGCTGGGGATGGTGCCGATACTGGGATTCTTCTATTTCGGACAGGATGAGAGGCTGAAGGACGAAAAGGCGGTTAACAATGCAGTGAATAATATGACCAGCTGGCTTTTCGAAAAGGGATACCGCAATATTCTGATCGAGATAAACAACGAATGCAATGTAAAATATGATCACGATATTCTGAAGCCTGCAAGGGTCAATGAGCTGATAGAGCTTGTAAAGAGCAAAGCTATAAATGGTTACAGATTTTATGCCGGGACCAGCTATGGAGGAGGCTTTATTCCTCTACCCAATGTAGTTAAATCTTCAGATTTCATACTCATACATGGAAACGGTGTTTCCGATCCTGCAAGGATCAGCGATATGGTCAATAAAACCCGTAAAGTGGAAGGTTATACCCCAAAGCCGATTATCTTCAATGAGGATGATCACTTCAACTTTGACAAAGAGGATAATAATTTCATTTCGGCATTAAAGAGCTATGCATCATGGGGGTTCTTCGATTTCAGGATGAAGGATGAATCATTTGAAAATGGCTATCAGAGCGTTCCGGTAGACTGGGGAATCAATTCGGAAAGGAAAAAACAATTTTTCGGACTGCTGAAAGAAATAACCGGAGGGAGATGACATTTTTTGTATTTTTGAAAAGTTAATTTATTCAGATTTGAATTTTAAACATCATTAAATGACTAGAAAAAAGTTCTTAATATTTATAACTATTGTCTTAATATCAATAAGTTGCAGCAAAACCAAAGAATTCCCCATAACGGATCTTCATGTGCACCTGAAAGGCAATCTCACAATTGATGATGCAGTCAAAAAATCTGAAGCAGAGAACATAAATTATGGCATTGCTTTCAATTGCGGTTATAAATTCCCCATACATTCCGATTCACAGATCGATTCAGTTGTTCAGCTGATGAAAAACTATCCCCAATTCTATATGGCCATGCAGGCTGAAGGACGGGAATGGGTAAATATATTCTCGAAAGAATCAAGGGATAAATTCGATTATGTCTTTACCGACGGTATGACATTCACCGATGCGAAAGGAAGAAGGAACAGGATATGGATCAAGGAAGAGACATGGATCGATGATGAGCAGGAGTTCATGGATTATCTTGTAAATACAATTGTCAAAATCCTGAATGAGGAGCCTGTGAATATATATGTCAATCCCACCTACCTGCCTGAACAGATGGCTGACAGGTATGATTTTTTCTGGACAGAAGAAAGAATGAACAAAGTGATAAATGCAGCTAAGGAAAACAATATTGCGATAGAGATCAACAACAGATACAGGATCCCGTCATATGAATTTCTCAAGAGGGCCAAAAAGGCAGGCGTTAAATTCACAGTCGGCACAAATAACAAGGATGAAAATTTTTCAGGTGCCGAATATGCGCGTGAAATAATCAGCAGTCTGAAGCTGAAGAAGAATGATTTTTACCAACCTGTTAACAAGAGACAGGATGGACATTGATATCCTGCGCACGCTTAAATTTCTTCCCGGAATCATCATAGGGCTGACCGTTCATGAGTTCAGTCATGCCTATATCGCAAGCAAATGCGGAGACACTACTTCACGTGACCAGGGCAGGCTGACACTCAATCCATTGAAACATATCGATCCGCTGGGATTCATAATGCTGCTGGTTGCAGGCTTTGGATGGGCTAAACCTGTTCAGTTTGATGAAAAGAACCTGCATAATCCAAAGAGAGATGTGATGAAGATCGCTGTGGCCGGACCTCTTTCCAACGCTCTGACTGCAATGGTTCTCTCTATAATTTTCCTTCTTTTTGTCGACATCGAAATCACAGGCTATCACAAAGGCCATGAGATACTCAGGGAGATATTTATTTACGGAATATATATTAACTGGGGTCTTATGATTTTTAATCTCATTCCACTCCCCCCGCTCGACGGATCTCATCTTCTGCTAAACTATTTCAGGAAATATCCAAATACTTATGCCATCCTTTATAAATACGGGACTTTTGCTCTCCTCGGACTCATCGTAGTATCAGTTATTACAAAGATCAATGTGTTTCCCATCTGGCCGGCTATCGAGTTCCTTGGGAATGGATTTCTTTCTTTATTCAGTTTTTTGTAATCAAGTACTTTCTCCTTTCTCCTTTAACCTTTTTCCTTGTTTTTTTGTAACTTGTATGAAATAAGTTTGCCGTGAAAACCCTGATGATTATTCCGGTAATTGTTATGGCAGGTTTTATTCTACAGCAGGCTGACAAGTTTGAGGCGATGCGGCAAAGGATGGTCAGGACCCAGATCATGGAGCGGGGAATCAGCAATCCTGCGGTCCTGGAAGCCATGAAAAAAGTCCCTCGTCACCTTTTTGTACCGAAGGAATACGAGAATGAAGCCTACAATGATTATCCTCTCCCGATAGGTCACAATCAGACCATCTCACAGCCATATATTGTTGCCTATATGACTGATGTTCTCAAACCTGGCAGCAGAATGAAAGCCCTGGAAATCGGAACGGGTTCCGGCTACCAGGCGGCAATCCTGGCTGAAATAGTTGACAAAGTTTATACTATTGAAATAGTACCAGAACTGGCAAAGGAATCCGCCGACAGACTTAAAAAGCTTGGCTATAATAATATTATCTGCAAGTATGGCGATGGTTATCAGGGCTGGAAGGAATATGCTCCCTTTGATCTTATAATTGTTACCGCAGCTGCAGAAACTATCCCCCAGCCTCTCATTGATCAGCTGGCGGAAAACGGACGCCTGGTTATACCTGTCGGCAAGTCCTAATGCTGTGCAGGAGCTTCAGCTGGTGGTTAAAAAGAAAGGAAAGACGGAAACTAAGAGGCTCACTCTTGTACGGTTTGTTCCATTTAAAAGATTGTGATTCCGGCGCGACTCGCTAAACTATTATGATTAATGATTTGAAAAGTGAAGGATTCGCATAAAAAATTTTTATTTATTTTTATCAATCAATAAAGCCTTAGCTGTGAAAGAAATTAATGGTTTTGCTACTTCTTATGCCGACGATGGGTATATCCCAGACAAAAAAAGACATATACAATCCTCAGGTTCCCGATGGTATTTCTGGGAATTGATTTCACAAGGGTTATGTTTACAAAGTCGGATGAGTTTACCAATAAACCTGAGATTTTAAGGTTTTTTGTGGATGCCAATAATATGGTTGACCATGGTTCATTAAGGAATCTTGTGAATAAAGAACTTGACAGAAAAACGATTGTATGGGATTTTTCAAATGTTACAACGCAGAACTCTCTGGTAGACTGGCAGATGGTATATTCGGACAAAATAGATTACACTGTCTCCGATGAAGAAATAAGCAACGTTATTAAGAACCTTAAAGTCGATCAGGAAAAATACAAAGACTTCATTGGAATGATTTTAGTCGAGGAGAATTGCTGTAAAACAAAACCCCTTCAGACCATTTCATGTGTGTTTTTCAGTGTCAATGACCTTCAGGTCCTCTTTTCAAAACGTTTTGATTTAAAACCGGGGGGAATTGGTTTCATGAATTACTGGGGCGTAAATCATAATATGGTCCTGGCCAGGATAGGCAAATTAAAGAAGGAAATCGAATGAGCTTCCACACCTTAGTGATTCCGGCGCGACTCGAACGCGCGACCCACAGCTTAGAAGGCTGTTGCTCTATCCAACTGAGCTACGGAACCAAATACCGGCGCAAAAATAAATTTTTTATATGGATTTCATATAGTTGACCAATCCTTTTTTGTCAATTATCTGCCTGAGCTTGTCAGGCAGAGGCTCAAAAGTGAATTTCTTCTGCCCTATCATTATTTCTCCTTTATCGAAGCTGATATCGACTATGTCACCTGCCTGATACGACTCGACGGCTTCCTTGTGTACTATAAGCGCAAGTCCCTGGTTTATCGATGACCGGTAGAAGATCCTGTTCACAGATTTCACGATCACTGCCTGTATCCCGGCATATGCCAGTCCGACTGACGGATGTTCCCTGGAGCTTCCGCATCCGAAATTGTCTCCTGCTATGATAATATCACCCTTGCTTACATTCCTGCTGAATGAAGCATCGAAATCGGTGAAAAGCAGCGGAAGAATAGCAGCCGGATCGGAGCTCAATACATTATATGTATGCTTCCCGGCAAACATCTGGTCAGTGTTGAAATTATCGACGTCGGAATAATTCCAGACGTTTCCGTATTTCCTGTTCTCACCAGCTTTTATCTCGAATGTCCTGCTCTGAGCAGCTTTAAAAGGGAATTTTTCAGTGCCCGGATTCTTGCGGGGATCCGTGATCACCCCTGTAAGTGCAGAAATGGCAACAGTGGCCGGTGAAGCAAGATAGATCGAAGCTTCCTTGTTACCCATCCTGCCCAGGAAATTCCGGTTTGCGGTCGAGATTACAGTATGTCCGTTTGCCGGAATCCCCTGACCTGTTCCAAGGCATGGACCGCATGATGGAGTGAGGATGTTTGCTCCGGCTTTGATCATTTCAGAAAGGATTTCTTCATCAATTGCCCTGAGGTATATCTCCCGCGAAGCCGGAATAACATTAAGTTGAAATCCTTCTTTAATTTTTCTATCCCTTAATATCCTGGCAGCCACCCGAAGATCCTCTATTCTTCCGTTTGTACAGGTACCTATCAATCCTTCATGAACTGGTGTTCCTGATGCTTCAGAAACCGATTTGATATTGTCGACATTGTGAGGAGCAGCGACCACAGGGAAAATATCATCAAGATCAATTTCTATCTCCCTGAAATATTTTGCACCTTCATCAGCCCAGACACCCTCGATTTTCTCTCCAAGAAATCATTTAAAACTTTGTCGGCAGGAAAAACTGCATTTTTCGCTCCCATTTCCGAGGCCAGATTGGCAATTGTCATCCTGTCGGCGATATTGAGGGTTTTAACACCTTCTCCATGGTACTCGATTGACATATAATTGGCTCCGTCTGAACCTATCATGCCAATTATCCATAGGGCAAGATCTTTCGCAGAAACATCTTTATTCAGCTTCCCTTTCAGAGTTATTTTAATTGATTCCGGAACCCGGAACCATGTCTCTCCCCTTTTCCAGATGCCGGCAGATTCCGTTCGGTCTATACCTGCAGCAAATGAATTGAAAGCACCTGCAGTGGAGGTATGGCTGTCGCTTCCAACAATCAGCATTCCCGGCCTTGCATGGTTTGCCATCATCTGATGGCATATTCCCTTACCTGAATCATAAAATTTCTTTATTCCCTGCTTGGTAACAATATCCCTGATTTCCTGGTATTGTGTTGCCAGCTTTGAATCGGCAGGAGGAGCATTATGGTCAAGTACCACAAGCATCTGATCCGGATCCGTCACTTTTTCCCCTCCCATTTTCTTGAAATGTATTGAATATGCTCGATGTGTTATCGTGGGTAAGAATAATATCGGGCCTTGCAAAAACTATTGCACCGGCCGGAGCCCCGAATATCTTTTCTGCAAATGTTATGAGCTTCATATATAGTTGTCATTTTTAAATTGATATACGTAATGGCAATAAAGGCCTCAGCGGAAAACGGTGGAATGGAATTTTCAATTGCCAAGAAGCCCCCTTTCTGATAAATTTCATACTGTACTTCTGAAAATGGCTCCGCCTTCGCAGTCTGATTGTTTCTCAGGTTGGTTATTTCACCTGTTTTAAGATCTACTTTAATCATATCACCATCATTAAGGTCCAGGTTATTTAGCGATTTGCAAGTGATAACCGGAAATGCAGCATTGATGGCATTTCGTTCATAAATTGCTCCAAATGATTCGGCAATAATGGCCTGTATCCCAAGTGAAAGAAAGCAATCCACAGCCTGCTGGCGGGAACTCCCGCTACCAAAATTCTTTCCTGCGACTACAATATCACCCTTTTTAGCTTTCTTTGAGAAATCTTCAAATCCTTTAAGGTTATCAAATGTATATTGTCCCATTTCCTTCAATATCGGTAACAGCAAGATATCTGTTATGAAAGATCATATCTGTATCTATATTATCCTTCTGTAATCAGCCATATCTTTCCCTCAATCACCGATGGTTTGGCAGTTCAGTCCTTCTTTACAGGTTGACTTTTTGATGCAGACCAAGGTTTTTCAGGAGTTTGAAAGAAGATGGTTCGGATGGTATTTCATCAGGGGTTGTAATATGGCCAGCTATGGCAGAAGCCGCTACTATTTCAGGGGAGGCAAGGTAAACACTGCCTTTTCCCTGTTTCCCGGGGAAATTCCTGTTTCCCGTGCTGATGGTTATCTCTCCCTGGCCATTCTGCCCGACCTGGCCGGCTGCACATCCCGCACATCCGGCATTTGATACCAGTGCCCCGGCATTCTTGAAAATATCTTAATGAGTCCTTCCTCAAGGCATCTTTTCCAAATCTCATCAGTTGCAGGAACAATTTTCAGTATCACCCCCGGAGCAACTTTCTGTCTCTGAGAATTGCTGCGGCTCTGCGCATATCTCTCCATCCTTCCGTTGGTACAGCTGCCAATAAATGCAGAATCGATTTTGGTGCCTGAAACTGTTTTGACATCGACAGCATCATGAGGTTCACCAGGCAGTGATACCATTTGAACAAATTCAGACACATCAATCCCGATAGTCTTTTCATAATACTGCATCAGTGTCAGCATATACAGGCTTGAAATTTCTTCCCGACTGCTTCCTGCAATATGTGATCACTTCTTCTGAAGGAGGAAAAAGGATTATTATTGCTCCCATTTCAGTTGCCATCGAGGAAATAGTAATTCTTTCATCCAGGTGACATGTGATCGATGCACTTGCCATATAGTTCAATTGAATAGCCGAGAAGTGTATTTGCTCCGAATATCTTCAGGAGGTTGAGTATGAAATCCTTTGCTGATATCCCTTTCCTGAGGTCCCCGTTGCAATTTATTCTTACTGACGGAGGCACCTTGAACCATATCTTGCCTTTGTTCCATGCAGCAGCAATATCCATGTCGCCCATTCCCTGGCCAAATGCACCAATAGCTCCAAGTATGTTCGCATGAGAGTCTGTCGATATGGCTGTCGATCCGGGATAAACAAACCCTTTTCAATTAGTATATGGGTACCGATTCCGGCAGTCGATATCGTGAACCCTGATCCCGTTTTCGCGGGCAAAAAGACTGACAAATATGCTGATTTACAGCATATTTCTGATCTGATCCTGTCGGATTGCAGTCGAATGTGAACATTGTCTTCTCCGGATCATCGACAGTCAGTCCATGATCCCTGATATTTTTGACAACATTTGCACCGCCGAAATCGCGTGCCGCTCTCATGTCGATTTCAATATCAACTATCTGTCCGGGCTTTACAGATTCGATATTTTGAATGTGCTGCCAGGATTTTTTCGATTAATGTCATTGCCATTTACTTAATATTTTAAAAGTTAATGAGATCTGGCTACCAGTAGTCATTTGAATTGTGCACGATAGTCGCGGGGTGAAATGCCTTCGGTCTTGCGAAATTGCTTGTTGAAATTGGAGATGCTGCCAAAACCGCATTCGACTGCAATATCATGGACCTGGTAATCAGTCTCCCTGAGCAGATAACAGGCTTTATTGGTTCTCACACGGTTAAGGTATTCGACAAATCCTGCTCCGCAATTCTTCTTGAAGAAGCGGCTGAAGGCAAACGGGCTCATGTGTGCTATCCTGGATATTTTCTCAAGCGTCACTGATTTGAAATAGTTTTCCCTTATGTATGTATAAACTTCAGCCATCCTTTTATTTCCCCTTTCATCATAAGCCTGCTTGTAATTCTCCGAACACAGCATTGCTTTCTTCTCTGCGCTGCACATTAACCGGAGAAGGTTGAAAAAATCGATCATTTTATCGATGCCGTTGCTGCCGGTCATCTGAACCATAAATTTTTCAGCTTTTTTTGCATCTTCAACGGAGAATCCTATTCCTCTTTCTGCCTGTTCGAGAAGCTCGCGGACGCAATGAAGTTCATGTTGTGCAAGCAGTGCGTCACCCAGTGACGACAGCTTGAAATGGACCATAATACCATGTTTTTCGGGAAGTCCTTTTTCAGTTTTATAATAATTCCATGAATGCGGAATCTTTCCTCCGATCAGCACCATGTCGTACTGGTCAAACAACTCCACACTATCACCTATTATACGGGTTCCATTGCTCTTTATATTGAGTACAATTTCATATTCAGGATGGAAGTGCCATAGCCCGCCCGTATCGGTTATATATTCAGCGATAAATCCTCCGTTATCGTCATATGCTATCTGTTCAAGTTCCGCAACCATTGGCTAAAAACACTATTACGACTCTTATCAAATTTACGGTTAATTCATCAATTTCCGAAACAGCATGATTTTTTATTTTTTCCGGCAAATATTTGGAGGATTGATTTAAGTTTATGTAAATTTGTTTTAGCTCATGCTATTGGTATAAGAGGAGATGAGCAAGGGTTGGGAGTGAAAATCAACAGGATTGTATTGCAGACATTGACTTTCACATCTGGAACCTGAGGAATAGCGCCAGCTTACCATGGTTCCATCCTTTTATCAGACAGTAGACACGGGAATTAAAAAACCCGCTCCCTGATTTTCACAACCACCCTTTCTCCTCTTATTTTTTTTATGAGTCTACCCATATAAATACTTAAGCTATCTTTGATCACTCTGTTCAACCTGAACGATGAAAACATATATTAGAAGAAGAGAGAAGAACGACCAGCTTCTGGTAATGTACGGCGGATGGGGAACTGATGAAAACTTCTTCGCACCCTTCTGCAATGATGAATTTGATTTCATCCTTTTCTCAAATTACTCAGCAGATGAGCCGCTTGTCCTTCCTGAAATGAAAACATATAGAAAGATAGTCCTTATCGGATGGTCTCTTGGCGTTTGGGCAGCAGAATATCTTTCACTTAAAACAGGAATCAAAGCCGATGTTACCATTGCTGTAAACGGCACACCCATACCTGCAGATGATAAATACGGAATTCCTCTTCATGTGTTTGAAGGAACCCTTAATAATATCACAGAAGCGAATATGGAGAAATTCTACCTGCGGATGTTCGGCGATAAAAAAACCTTCGACCTGAATAAGGATAAAGTACCACACAGGACCATACAATCGCTTCATGATGAGCTGAGGTGGATGTATAACAGGATGATGGAACAATCGGATTCCGGATTCAGATGGGATTATGCTGTTACGAGCGATAACGACAGGGTATTTCCTGCAAACAATTTAATTGCTTACTGGAAAAAGCAAAGATCAACAAGGCATATTATTGTCCCGATGGCACATTACTTCTTTCACAACTGGCCATCCTATGCCGATTTTATAATATTTGTAGAAAACCACAAAAAGAAAAGGACTTATAAAAAGAAAATGGCACCTGCAAATACTACAGGTCTTTGATAAGAATATTCGAATCTGATTTTGCAGCAAGCTTATCAAACTTCTCAAGCACTGATACAACTCTTTCGTACTCATTGTTCCTGATCACAATCTTCTGATCTGTGCCTCTTTTCTCGAGCCTGCCAAGTACGAAAGTTACAGAAAGCTTGCTTATATCCAGCGCCGGCTGGAACAATCCTTCCTTTTGTTCATGCTCATGAATCTCAGATATCAGATGAGAATTGCTGAGGTCCTGTAAAATATCCCTGACAAGACGTACGGGAATCTTTAATGTCTTGCTGACGGTCTCTGCACTTATAGGTTTCTCACCTACAGAAAAGTTTCTGATTATCATGTGCATTATCATCAGTGAAAGTGCACGTTTCTGAAAGTGACTGATATTCAGGGCCTCAGATTCAAATTCATATCTTGAGGCATTCTGGTTGGCAAACGACAGTTCAGCACCAAGCAGAATTACTAACCAGCTGGCCTGGATGAAAATGATAAACAATGGAAAAGCTGCAAGGGTTCCATAAATTAAGTTTAGTTTGGATATCCCAAACTGGAGGTCAAGATATAGCCATTGTAATAATTTAAGAGCAGTTCCTGCAATAATACCCGAAACAAGTGCAGGAAAGAATTTAACCTTGGTATGTGGCATTACCATGAACAGGAGTGTCAGGACTATCCAGACAAGGAGATACGGAACAAACTTCAGCAGGAGACTGATTACAGGCTTAAAGATTGCAATAATAGGCGCCTGCTCCATAAAGGCAATCATTTTGTCGCTGTTCACGTAGACTGTTACGCTGCTTGAAATGACTAGGAATATGGGGGCAATTAATATGATAGTCAAATAGTCGGTAAACTTGCGGTACCATGGCCTTGCATTAGAAATCTGCCAGACATGATTGAAGGAGGTTTCGATCTGACCGAGCAATGATATAACAGCCCAGAAGAGTATTACAACACCAACCCCGGCTAATATATCCTCCCTCTGTAGCCTCCACAGTATTTTTTGCTTTGTCAAGCAATGGCTTCAGGACAGCACTGTATTGCAGGAATTCCTTAGACCTCGTTATCATAGACTCGAGATTCTGGTCCAATCCAAAGCCCTTTACCGATTGCCAGTAAAATGGCAACGACAGGAATGACAGAGAGAAGAGTATAAAGTGTAAGAGCGGATGCACGAAGCTGGATCTTGTCATTTAAGAAGCCTCGTGTTGCAACAACAATAATCCTCAATTGCTTGATAAAAAAACTCTTTCTCCTCGATAACTCAGAAAGCGGAGTATGCCATATTGCATCATTCCATTTCTTTACCTGCCTGAATGCCCATGATACAGGATTTGCCATCATACAACTTTTCTAAAATGCCTGATTAGAAATCAGTTCAAATATACAAAAAGCTTTAGGGTGTGGGAATAAAATTGTTATTTTACAGCGAAAATATTCATTATGAGAGTGGAAATACTTGAATTTGTCGAAGGCGCAAGAAAGGCTAAGGGAGTCGTTGTCATTATTGACGTTTTCAGGGCGTTCTCCACGGCTTGCTATGCGTATGATTCAGGTGCCGTAAGACTTATTGCCACCGGAGAGGTTGAAAAGGCCTTTGAACTCAGGAAGATGTACAGGCATTCTGTACTTACCGGTGAGAGGAACGAGAAAAAGATTGAGGGCTTTGATTTCGGGAACAGCCCGACTGAAATTATCAAGGCCGACCTTCAGGGTACTACTGTAATACAGACCACAACTGCCGGGACAGCAGGATTGGTCAATGCCAGGGAATCCGACATAGTAATTACCGGAAGCATTGTCAATACAGGAGCCATTGTAAAATATATAAAAGAGATCGATCCTCCACATGTATCGCTTGTCGCCATGGGATTCAGGGCTACAATACCGGCAGCTGAGGATCTTTTATGCGCTGAGATGATCAGATCAGGAATTTCAGGTGTTCAGAAGGATTTCCAGTCAGCTGTCAGTGATCTTCGTCATGGTTCAGGCAAGCGATTTTTTGATCCGGCCAACCTGGACTTCTCCCCTCCCACTGATTTCTTCCTTTGCACGATGATCGACAGATTCGATTTCATCCTGAAGGCAGAACCCAGGCTTGACGGTAATATAGATCTTGTAAAAATCGATTTATAAAATGAAGGTTGGCACAGTTTTTTTCCGCTGGTGTATCTCGCGGTAAGTGCAGAACATCGAAATCTTATAGAGATCGAACAACCAAAGCGGTGGATTTGCAGAGTCAAGCTTCAATTCCATTCTCTCCCTGAAGCGGATGAACAGACCTGCAATGACGAGTGTAAGCCTGAAGAGGCTGATCCATCTGAAATCCCTTACCAGCTTTACGGTAGCAGCAAATGTATACTTGTCGGTGACACAATCATAAAGCTTGCTCAGGTTTTCAACGCTAAGTCTGGTTTTGTTAATGAAATCCCTGTTCGATTCAAGCCCCTCGTGAACGAGTCCGTTATCGATATGAGCAATCATTATACCGGCTTTATTCAGCTGATAGCTGAAAAGTGTGTCTTCATGGCCATATTGCCTTATTTCCTCATTGAATCGCAGCTTCTCAAAAATAGTTCTGTCGATAAGGACATTAAAAGTCGTAAATCTGGAATATGGATGCTTGTTCCTGAAAGATGCCTTTTTCTGTTCGCGATTTTTGCCTTTCTTCCATCTCAGGATCTTGTCGGGATCACCGGGAGGCGATTCGTGGTAGAGTACGCCACCGGAAATGACTCTGGCAATGCCGATGCTTTTTACCCATTTCTGAATATATGATTCAGCGGTTCCGGGGATCATGGCGTCAGCATCAATAAACAGAAGATAATCACCAGTGGCTTCCAGGGCGAGCTTGTTTCTTATTGCGGCCCTTCCAATGTTCGTGTCAGAGCTTATAAGCCTTACACCGCCTCCTTCGAGAGCTTTGTATTTCTGCTTGTTTTCGGGTGAGGAACCGTCATCACCTATCAGTATTTCAATAAATTCGGGTATAGTTCCAATGCAGCTTCTCATGCTATGCACAATCGCGACGATATCATAATCACAGACCGGAACAAGTAAGGAAATAGTCATTTGAGGTCCCCGGAAATTAACAGGCCAAAAATACAACATATTTCTCAATTAGCACTGCTTTGAATTTGGCAAAGAAATTGCATTGATTAATTTTGCTATAATCTGTAAAAGAGTGTTTAATGAAAAGAAGCATCTTCTTATTACTTATTGCCACGATATCGATCCAGGGATTATGCCAGGTCAAAGGCGGCTATAATATTTCCGTTATGGTCTCAGGCCTGAGGGATTCCTCAATCTACCTTGCTTACCATTTCGGCGAAAAGCAATATCTGAGGGATACGGTAGCCCTCGATGCAAAGGGAACAGGCGTATTCAGGGGTGAAAAAAACCTGCCTCAGGGCATATATATGATAGTCCTTCCGGGCAGGAATTATTTCGAGATACTTGTTTCAGAAGATCAGCAGTTCACTGTTTCATGCTCGTACAAGGATTTTTTTAACACGCTGGAATTCAAGGGATCGGAGGAGAATTCATATTTCATCAGGTATCAGAAGAAGTGGGTTTCGTTACAGCAGGAATCATCTTCAATTGCCAAGAGACTACAGGCTAACAGGCAAAACAACGATTCCCTGCGGATTCTGACGGAAAAACAAAAGGTCCAGCAGCAGAATATGAAAGCATATCTTGAAAAGGTAATCAGCGAGAACAAGGGTAATCTCTTGTCTGTACTCGTTAAATCAATGCTTCCCTTAGAGATGCCGGAATTTGAGTTGCCTGCAGGCACACATAATCCTGATTCAGTAAGATGGGTTCTCAGATACAATTACAACACTGACCATTTCTTTGACAATGTTGACCTGACTGATGAGAGGCTGCTTCGCACACCTATTCTTTATGCCCGTCTGGAAGCTTATTTTGCAGGAGATCCGATTCAGGCTGCTGATTCCATCAACAGGAAAATTGACATAGTACTCAATAAGTGCAAGGGTAACCATGACATCTTTCAGTATATCGCGGTTTACCTCTTCAACCATTACAGGGAAAGCGAGATTATGGGACATGATGCCGTGATGGTAAAACTTGCCGACGATATTTATCTTTCAGGAAAGGCTGACTGGGTATCTGCAGAATTCAAGGACAATCTTAAAAAGGAGGTCGAGCTTTTAAGGCATAATCTCATTGGAATGAAGGCACAGGACCTGGTTATGGATTCATACCGGGGTATTTTCGTTTCCCTTTATGACATAGAAAAGGATTTCACCATACTGTATTTCTGGGAGCCTAATTGCGGCCACTGCAAGGAAGCGACACCAAAGCTCAAGGAATATTACGACAAGAAGAAAGATTATTCAGTTGAAGTGTTTGCAGTCTGTACAGTAAGCGACAAGGCAGCCTGGTCGAAGTACATCGAGGAGAATAAAATTACCTGGATAAACGGCTGGGATCCCCAGAGGACTACACATTATGACTTTTATTACAATGTGCAATCCACACCTATAGTATACATTCTTGACCGCAATAAGAAAATAATTGCAAAAAAGCTGGCAGTGGAAGATATAGCAGGCTATATAGACAATTACAGGAAGTACTTCAGATAATCCTTCGTAAATGTTCCGGGTGAAGGATCCGTTCCGGATTCTGCTGACTCAAACATTGACTCAAGGGAGCCATTTTTAAGAATTTCATCAGGGGATCCTTCAATAAGTCCGTCCTTCAGGATTACCCAAATCCGGTCCGACATTTTTAATGCAATATTTATATCATGCGTTGAAAATATTATAGTTTTTCCGGCATGGGATAGATTACGGATAAGGTTCACTATTTCATATTTGCCAGGCAAATCAAGGAATGCGGTCGGCTCATCCATAATCATTATTTCAGCATCCTGTGCAAGCACCCTTGCTATCATCACTCTCTGCCGCTCTCCATCGGAAAGCTCAGCAATATATCGCCCTGCAAGACTGCTCATTCCGGTTTTTGAAATTGCATCGGCTATAGCTTCACTGCTTTTATTATCAATCTTTCCGATCCAGTTTGTATGCGGAAAACGTCCCAGTGCAACAAGGTCACAGACTTTCATGTTGCTGACCTTGATTATCTCTGTTGATATGTAACCTATCTTCCGGGCAAGCTCCAGCCTGGTTATGACTGGAAAGGTTTTCACCGTTTATCATGATCTTTCCGCCAAAAGAAAGCTGTAATCCGACGATTGTACGGAGGAGGGTGCTTTTGCCAATGCCGTTCCGGCCAATTACCGCAACAAGCTCGCCCTTGTCTGCAGATGCATTCAGCGGGGGAAGCAATTTCTTTTGCCTGCTGCGGGAACCGTAACCAATTTCCAGCGAATCAATTGACAATATGTGCGAATCCCTTGCATCCATCAGAATAATACTGAATTGTTCCTGTTGCGCAATAATAATCCAGATAACGACCGGTATTCCTATCAAAGATGTCACCGAGTTTATTGGCAAGACACTTTCTGATCCCGGCAGCTGGGAAACAATATCGCTTACTGTCATAACAATGCCTCCGGCCAGTATGCTCCCGGGAACCAGGATTGCATGATCGGAAGTTTTAAAGATATTTCTGACAATGTGAGGCACGGCAATTCCGACGAATCCTATTGGTCCGCAGAATGCAGTAACGCTACCTGCAAGGATGCTTGTACATGCGAAAATCAATGTCCGGGATGCCTTTACATTCAATCCCATGCTGCCTGCATAATTCTCGCCAAGCAGCAGGGCATTCAGCCTCTTGATCGAAAGTATACTGATAAAAATTCCAGCCGAGACAGATATCATTAGTACATTAAGCTGTCCGGATGACAGATTTCCCAGGCTTCCCATTGTCCATATAACGTATGCCTTCAGCATGCTCTCGCTGCTGAAATACTGCATAATGCTCACAATTGCCGAGAGCCCGCTGGCCAGCATGATGCCCAGTATAAGAATTGTCATTATATCCCTTAACCGTGAGGAAATGAACATTATCAGCATCATAACTGCCCCTGCACCGGTCCAGGCCGAGATTACCAGTATCCAGTTACCGAATCCCTGGAGCCCGGCTGAAACGAGTCCTGATGAAAAGCCAAGGATTACGATCGCCACTCCAAGGCTTGCCCCGGAGCTGACACCCAGAACATATGGTCCGGCAAGAGGGTTCCTGAAAAGTGTCTGCATCTGCAGTCCGCTCAGCGAAAGTGCAATGCCTACAAAAACGGAGGTAAGCGCCTTGGGAAGGCGAAATTGCATGACAATGGTTTCGACGTGCGAACCGTTATTTCCGAATATAGCCCTGATCACATCCACAGGCTTGATATTTACTGATCCCAGAAACAGGTCCAGAATGAAAAACAGTGCCAGAATTAAACCCATAATACTGAATATCAGCGTTTTGTTTCTGCCTGATAAATTATGTTTTTTTATGCTCGCTACAGTTTCCAATATCTGACTTATTCTATCTTCCTGTAATAAACCAATTCGTATTCGCCTAATATCCCGGGATGCAGGATTGATGCAATATCGCTGAGAATGATGTGAGGATTCAGAGTGCCGCTCTCCCAGTAGTCATTCCCCCCTTCCGGTGATATTCTTTTAGTGTTGTTATAAATATTGCCTGAAATATAACAGGGTATTTTTTCAAGCCTGGGATCGAAAGAGGCAATCTCTTTTTTCGATGCGGCACTTCCAACATTCAACCAATAATCTGCATCAAGAGATTTCATATATACTGATTCAAGGCTATAGGGCATCGAGGAAGAAGATTTTGTTTCATGCCAGAGATAATTTCCTCCTGCATCAGAAATAAGAGTGCTGATATAGGAATTCCCCGGTGAAATGAACCACGTATCCCTGAAAGGGAGCCCGAGCAGAACTTCCGGCCTGGTAACCGTGTTTTCGCTGATGAATGATTTAAGCTCCTTGTACGATTTCACGACGGCATCGAAGATGCTGTCGGCCAACTCCTCCTTGCAGTAAAGCGCACCGAAAACCTTGATCCATTCTGCTTTGCCAAGCGGATCCGTTTCAAGGTAATCAGCATTATACATGATCCTGATCCCCAGCTCCGAGATCTTGCCAACATAACCGGATGACTCACTTCCGATTCCGTACATCATTATCAGATCCGGGTTTATTTTCAGGATCACTTCATTGTTTATGCCTGCGTCATATCCAATTTCGCTGACAAGACCATTGTCTGCCCTTGACTTTAATGTCTTATCATAGATGTAGCCAATACCTGAGATCCCTGAAATGGATTCCTGCCCGCCCAAAGCCGATATCATCGCAACGTGCGTCGATGACATGCATATGATATTCCTTACGGGAACAGGAATTATTTGTGAAGCATCGGCCTCTATCGAGGATACCATTCCCCTGTCAACCAGGTAATAGGTATGACGGATACCTTCAGCACCCTGCCAGGGATCGGTTATGGTAAGTATTGTACAGCTGTCTGTCTTTTCGATTGAGAACCTCCCGGCATTCGAAACGTAATATATCCCTTCTGGCGTATTACCGGCAGGTTTGTTATCTTTAGGATTAATGCATGAGACGGTAAATGCAAGCACTGCAACAAAACAGAATATTGCCGTGATCCGCATGATCATGCCTTGAATCTTAGTGAAATAACCAGAAAATATGATCTTCCGGGTTGAGGGTACCATGCAATCGTCTGGTAAGATACATTGAAAATATTCTCTATTTTAAGCCTGATATCTGCAAAATTTTCCTTGAATTGAATTTTGTAACCCCCTGAGAGGGTATTGATTGTATAATCATCAAGGAAGACGGAATTATCGGAAGTGGTGTATGTGCGACCGGTGTAGTTGGTCACCCATGCCGAATAAAAGTTGCTGTAAGAAATCTGAAGAGAACAGTTTGCCTGGTGCTTCGGGATGTAAATCAATTGTTCATCTGCATCTCCATCTGAAGAAATATCCCTCGCCTTCGTAAAGGCATAACCGGCATTCAGCATAAGTGTAAATTTATTCTTAAGATATGACATGGATAAAGATGATTCTACGCCCGATGTATTTACTTTTCCGATGTTGCCGGCCACCCAGATAAAATCTGTTTCCGGGTACCATTGTATCATATTCCTTATATAATTATTGAAATAGTTCAGCTCAGAGCCGATCTTAAACGAAGTGCCAATTTTGTTCTCAAGCTTATATCCACCCTCAATGGAATATGCATATTCATTTTCAAGATCAGGGTTACCACCAGGATTCCAGAACCGGTCATTGAGTGAGGGTATTTTCGAATTTCTTGACAGATTAAACTTCAGATAGTGCTCTTCTCCCTGTATTGTTCTGATTTCAAATCCTGCTGAAAAATCAGGAACAAGAAATGACTTATCGTCGAGAGTCTCCCTCACCAGCAGGGCAGCTCCAAACCATCTTCCCTTTTTCCTTTCTGCTGACAGTGTAAGTGATGCATTGTTATGATTCACGTCACCGGAATAATAATTCGATTCGACAATATTAAGTTCATCATTAAAAACAATTTTCAGATCAGTCGATTCACCAATCGGGAAATTCATCCCACCCTTAAGGATTATGGTATTGACTTTATTAACAGACCCGATGGTGTCGTAATAAGCTTTTATAGAGCATATCGGTTCTCATCCAGGCACCTGAAGCAAACAATTCCTTATTCCCTTTAATAGCATCATAGCTTAACAGGGTTCTCAGGGATTCATCGCTCTGCTTCTCCCCTGAGTAACCGTACAGAATTGACCCTGGAAGATTACGTGACGCTGACTGGTACCAGAATCGTGCTGAGAGCACATTCTTTGATTTTCTGAAATAGAGCTCCTGCATAAAGCTTTTTTGTATCAGCTGGTTATGTTCACGATTCTTCCACTCCGGAACAGCCGCCTCTTCGTCAAGATACCTGAAATCATTTTCAGCCGAATTCACAAATGCTTTTGTAACTGACTGGAATATATCGCTTCCGGTGCTGACTTTCAACAATCCGCTGTACCTTCCGAAGCTTCCTGCGCCGGGGGCAACGTCAATTATAGTCTCTTTCCTCCATGAAGGTTCATTGCCAAGATTTATTATTCCGCCAATTGCACCGCTTCCAAGATCCATCGAAGCACCTCCGAAGCTTACCATCACATTGTCGATCATCCCGGCAGGGATAAGCGAAAAGTCTGTCTGCCCGAGCATCGGATCATTTATGTTTATACCGTTCCAGGTTACCTGCGTATGACCAGCTGATGTTCCCCTGAATGATGATGTTGCAGTCAGTCCGGCTCCATATTCCTTTATGAAAAGAGGCGTTGCATCCCTGAGGAGATCGTTGAGAAAGCAATGAGAATATCCGTTCAGAAGGCTTGAATCGATTGTAAAGAATTTGTACCCGGGTTGTTCGGAGCTTATTTGTTTCCTTGTTATTATAACTTCCTTGATTTTGACTGTGTCACTGCCCGATTGACACCTGGCCGTCAAGAGCGGAATGGAACTAGCTAATAATGCAAAAAGAAGTACAAGCGAACGATTTGCCCTGAAGAGTTTCAATTTTCCTGATCTCTGCATTTTATTACATTTTTCCGGTTGCTTGCCATTATTCCCGGAATGCAGGAAATCAAGGATGGAATCATTGGATGATCCGGCGCTTTTTTTCCCGAAAGCTGAGAATATGGTTATGTCTGGCAGGTCTTCTGACTTGTCCCGGCCTTATGAAGCCTTCCCATCCGCCAGCTGGCGGACAGTGGCAGGTTATCATAAAACCATCATCGTTAGAACGATCGGGCATCACAGCAGCGGGTACTGTCGCGGATTCTGACCGCATTCCCTTTTCATTGCAGTGATTTTATTTCACTGCAACACCAATACATGACAAAGATACATTTATTACAGTATCTGATACAATGGATAGCGGATGATTATATTAACAGGTGTTGATAAGATGTTATTGGCTATTGGTTAACAGTTTAAGGATCTGTTCTCCTATACCGATACGATAACCTTCAGAGCTGAAATAGGATTTCTCCCTTAGTGTTTATCATCAGTACGAGGGGGAAACTGATGTTTTCCGGAATGACTTCATTCAATGCCATCTTGAGAGTGCTAAAGCTCGCATCATCACCGAAAAAAGACTTTTCAGGCAGCTTTGCCTTAGCCTCGGGCGTGATCCATTTTCCGGCTTCGTCAGCCGACACATTCAGGAAGATAAAATATCCAGGCCATGAGTCGAGTTCTGCCTTTAGTAGTGGAAGGTCGTTCAGCACATGCTTTGTGGGTTCCTTGTCAGGCTCTATCCATAAAATAACCGCTCCGGTTTTTGCGATTTCGTCAGTTTTTATTCCTGAAATTCCAGCAGCAGAAAATATTTTTATATCTGTTTTACCAAGTATTTCAGGAGCCGACTGATAGCGTCTGAGCTTTATATCGACAGTCTTATGTTCCCCTTCAGCAAGTTTAAAAAATGATATTGATGCAAGTATCCTGCTGTCATTCAATCTGTTTCCAGTAACCAGCATATAATTACCAGGAGAAAGCATCAACTCTTCCCTGAAATCATTCACCTTTGTATTCTCATTGTATTCAAGTGTATTGTATCGTCCGTTCTCAAACCTTGCAAGAGTAAAATGAATGTAGTATTCAGGAACCGGATTTTTATCAGTTGTGCTGAACTTCACATAGCCCTTCTGTGATGATGGTTTTTTCTGACCTGTGAAATAAACATCATTCCATATGCCATTAAGCCAGTACTGAGGCACGTTGCTTCCGGGCTCGAGCCGTGAAGGTATGCCAAGTGTCCTGCAAATCGCGACGAAACATATCGCTCTCGATTTTGAATCAGATATCTTTAGTTCCCAGACGCCTGAAGGAGTGATCGGAGTTTTAGCATAATTTTCCTTTTCGGAAATCATGATGGACTTATCGATAAGGCTTACAATTGCCTCAGGATCCTTAAGGGCTTCCTTTGCCAGACCGGGAGGAAGCACTTTCCGGAAATAACCTCTCCACGGAGAAAGAATTTCATTTGAGATCCGCGGATTCAGAACATATGGGATGAACAATGGATCATTCCCGCTGCAGTATCCGGTATTGTCCGAGTTAAGCAAATGGTCTGAAAGGACATTTGCCCTTGTATCGCGAAGATCCTTGTCGGCAATTACCTTGAGCAATGATAATGCACGATTCTTAAGCGTGTCCGGGGTATTTTTCAGAAACGATATTATGGTTGCATAATTACCCATGCTTCGGGCAAGAACATCGGCAACCACTGATGTATCCATTCCCAGGTCTGATGCAAAAGCAACCGCCTCTCCCCTTTTTATCCAGGAATCTATGTACTCCTGCCGTATCCTGTTCTCATTTTTAATCTTTTTGTCATTGACCTCTGACTTTGCCGAAGAAGGTCCAGCCTCAGGTGTCCTTTTCACCGGGACAGAAAGATCCAGATCGATCGTCAAATTGTCCAGTGACCTGTTCTCCAGCGACAGTTTAATAGTATCTGTCTCTGCCACAGAGATCTTCCTGAAATCAAAATTATCATCTTTCCTGCCCCATACCAGCAGATCTCCAAGCCCGGTTTCGAAACTGCTGAAACCATTGTGGTCGGTAAGGACCGTCGTCAATGGATAGAACTCAGCGTAGTTATACAATTGATATTCTATTTCAGCACCATCGACCGGTTTCCCGGAAAGATCAAGTGCCTTCACATAAACTCGTTTCGTTATTGCATACTTGGAGAGAGTGTTCACCTCTGTATATTTTTCGAAACTGTTCAGGATGTTTTCGGATCCGCTTGAAGCGCCGAATGATTTTGTGTGTACGAGCATCGCCCGTCTGGCAGGTTCGGTAAACCAGCCGCGGTCGGGAACTGCTTCCGGTTCACAAGCGCCCATATAATACCATTTGCCATCGGCCCAGAATTCGACCCATGCATGATTGTCGTCGCTGTGGGCCCATCTTGGAGTGTAGACCTGCCGCGCAGGTATCGCTACTGTTCTCAATGCGGCTACGGTGAAAGTCGATTCCTCACCGCATCTTCCGCGTGCCGACAGTATGGTGCTCATCGGGGCTGAGGTCCTTGAATCAGAAGGCTGATAAGTCACTTTTTCGTGGCACCAGTGGTTAATCTCCAGGGCAGCGTCCAGCATCGGAATATCCTTTACCCTGCCCATTATTTCCTCATAATAAGCAATGCGGAACGAATCAAGGTTTTCGTTATTGACTCTTACAGGAAGGACATAATGAAGAAAGATATCTTCAGGTATAGTTTTACCCCAGGTTGTCTCGTTCCTGGCAGCAAGGGCCATGTTGGCATTCGCAAGGAAAAAGCTGCCGTCAAAATCTGCAAGGTCGTTCAGCGGCATGAATGCGAAAAGGAACTTCAATGCTTCGGTTTGTTCAGATGACAGATCACGGTCAAATACCGTGAAGAGTTCTTCCCTTCTGTTCTGTGCCAGTATTTCGACATTCTTAAAACAGGAATCCACTCTGCTCCTGTAGGCTCCATCATTGATCAGATGTCCTCCCGAGCAGCCTGTAAGCAGTATGAAGAAAATCAGAGCTGAAAAACCTAACCAGGATCTCATATACTAAGGCTAAAGAGTCCCGCATGAACTTCTAACCACCAGGTCAGGCACACTGCTTACCTGCCGTTTGAACTTTCCCTTGCCGGAATTTTTTATTTCTGACCATACCATATTGGCAACTTTGACAGCCATTGCCGGCAGTGGTTTTCTAAGGCAGGTCACAGGCGAGTACATCAGATCGAAGCCTGCACCCTCTTCAGCGGAAATCAGGGCAATATCCTGCGGTATTCTAAGCTTCCTTTTACGCAAGAGCCTCATTACGGGATAAACAAGGCTGGACTGCATTATAATAACCAGGTCTGCCCGAAATGGAGGCCGCAGAAATGTTTCAAACTGCAGGAAGTTGAATCCTTCATCAGTTGCAGATCTTTCGAGCTCGATGGTAACCGGCTTGTTGATTTCCTTCAACTGTGCAAGTTCATCCTCCATTTCGCCTGTAACGTGCCTGGTCGATTTAACCAGCGATTTGTCCGTTACAATTAAAATGTTCTTGTAACCAAGCTTATGTATATGTTCCGAGATAATCCTTGCACCTGCTCTTGTATCAGTATTAACAGAATTTATGCGTCCCTGCATGTTGTCATTCTCAAGAAGCATAAAAGGATATTCATCGGATCTCAATGCACGGATTGTAGAATCGTCTGCCGTGTCTCCCACGAGAATCATTCCACTATAGAACTTGCGAAAAGAAACGATAAGTCTGTTGAATCGCTGATCGTCAGGATCTTTTGTTATTATAGAGAATCCCAGACCGATACCCGCGAATGCTTTCTCGAGGTATGGAGTGATGCTGGCTACAAAGTAGTCGCATGCTGTCGAAACGACCATACCGATTACTCCCGGAGTTGCCTCGGCGGGTGATACAGTGTTTTTCTCTGCCATTAAATTGAAGTATCCCATCTGCCTGGCCATCATGAGAACTTTTTCCTGAGTCTCTTTGCTAATGCCATGGTGATCAGCCTTATTGTTCAAGACCAATGAGACCAGTGTGCCAGATACGCCAAGCCTGGCGGCTAAATCTTTATTCTTAAATTTCTTCGACATTCCCCGTTCTTATGAATAAATAAATTTAGATTATTTTTCAAACGGTAAAATGCATTTAATAATTTTTAACTAAAAAAACGAGGAGGTTCCTCCTTGTTGCCGGGATAACGAGTTAAAATGTGATGGCTGGGTGAAGAAAAGGATTCCTCCGCCAACCGGCGGAGGAATTATGAATCTACATCTATTTCTTTGGATTTATTCCCCTTTGCCTGGCAGCAGTCTCGAGCCTTTGCTGCCACTTGGATTTGGGAACAGGCTTTTTCTGGTTCGCCTCAAGCGTCGCAAGGACATCATCGGCATTTATAAACTTCTTCATAATGAAATTCTGAAGCCAGGTAAGCATGTTGGCGAGGAAATAATAATATGTAAGACCTGCTGAAAACTTATTAAACATGAACATGAACATGATAGGCATCATCCACATCATCATTTTCATACCGGGCTGGTCAGTGCCCGGAGATGAACCGCTCATCTTCATTGTAAGAAGAGAGGAAGCTGTCATGAGAAGAGTGAAAAGACTAATGTGGTTCCCATAGATATTGCTTAATAAGGGTATGGTGGCTTTCCACGACAGGATACTGTCATAGGTTGACAGGTCAGTTGCCCACAGGAAGTGTTCCTGACGAAGCTCTATGGATACAGGGAAGAATCTGAACATTGCGAAAAGGATCGGGAACTGGAGCAGCATGGGAAGACATCCTCCCATTGGATTAACACCAGCCCTTTTATACAGGTCCATTGTAGCCTGTTGCTTTTTCATTGCATCCTCCTTCTTCGGATATTTCTGGCCCAGCTCTTCGACCTTTGGCTTAAGGATAGCCATCTTTGCAGTGGACTGGTACGACTTGAATGTAAGAGGAAAGAGAACGATCTTGATCAGAATGGTGAGGATCAGTATAATGAGTCCGTAGCTTCCGATATATTTTTCAAGCCAGTTGAATACCGGGATAATTACGAACCTGTTGATCCAGCCTATTATGCTTTTTCCGAGAAAAACCACCTTTTCGAGCTGTAATCCTTCTTTCCTGAGGGTCGAGATATGGTTAGGGCCGAAATATAACCTCAGATCTATCTTGGATTCCGGACCGGGAGTAACAGGAACTGCCAGTCTGGTGGTGAAGAATCTCAGATATTTCTCTGATGCGTCCGTTTTTGTAGAGGAGACCGAACCGCTCTGAAAGAAATTATCAGTTATCACTATCGATGAAAAGAACTGATCCTGGAATGCCACCCAGCTCAGCTTTGTATTAATATCTTCAGAATCAGTTTCTTTCTGCGAACGAAGTCTCAGCCCCGTTACTTCGTCCTGAAAATACTTGTATTTGATGGTCGTATAATTGTTCTCGTTGACCCTTCCTTTTTCCTGCTGTGGAATATACATTCTCCAGTCAAGCTCAATTGTTGTCTGATTCGAAGGAAGGATACCCTCCATATTCCTGAATGTAACATCAAAGCTTACACTATATTTATCGGGTTCCAGGGTATATTTATATTCAACGTATTTATCTTCAGTCGCATAAAGTCTGAGTGCAACATTTTGAGCCTGGTCCGTTACCACAATGGATTTATCGCCTGTGACCGGCTTGAAGAAAAGATTGTTGGTCTGAATCACCCGGTTATCCTCTGTAAAGAAATTGAATCCGAATACTGTGGAATCACCTGAAAAGAGGATAAGCGGGAGTGAATCATAAGTTACATAATCCTTTATCCGGGCTGAATAAACCTTTCCCCCCATGAGTGAGATTTTCAGCTCGACCTTGTTGTTTTCGAGGGTTATGAAATCGTTTTCTCCCTTTACCGCGCTTCCAAACACACCATATTCACTTGAGTCCCTGGCCACTGCTGTCTGCGGAACAGCTGATGGCATTGTATTCATGGCTGGCTGTATAAGTGTATCGGTTGTTTGTGGAGCAGGAGTTATTCCAAGCTGTATGTTCAGCTTATTCAGTTCTTCAAGTATTTCCGGATTGTTAGGCTTGAACCTGAGTGCATTCACATATTCGGTTCTGGCTCTCTCAAGATTTCCGCTTGCGATTTCTGTTTTGGCTTTTTCCACAGCCTCATTAAAACCTTTCTTTGCCCTTGAACTGTTAAAGAGGCTGAACCCGACGAAAATCAAAAAAATCAGAATTATGCCAATAATAGTATTCTTATCCATTCTTTCACATTAATTATTATCCTTATTCATCACCACAAGCCTGCTTTTCAATGCAGGCTTTTATAAAATCAACAAACAGCGGATGCGGATTGACCACGGTACTGCTGTACTCGGGGTGGAACTGCACTCCCACGAACCATTTATGTCCTGCGAGCTCCATTATTTCGACAAGGTTCGACTCCGGATTGATGCCAACCGGCACCATGCCATTCTTCTTGAAATCGTCGAAATACTTGTTGTTGAACTCATATCTGTGACGGTGACGCTCAATTATTTCCGTTTTCTTGTAAGCCTCATACACTTTTGTGTCCTTGCTGATTATGCATTTATACCCTCCAAGCCTCATTGTCCCGCCTTTGTCAACTATGCTCTTTTGCTCCTCCATGAGGTCAATTACAGGGTATTTTGTTTTTTGATCAATTTCAGTCGAGTGGGCACCATCAAGATTGAGCACGTTCCGGGCAAACTCAATAACAGCACATTGCATTCCCAGACATATGCCAAAGAAAGGAATATTATTCTCCCTGGCGTACCTGGCTGCAGCTATTTTGCCCTCTATACCTCTTGATCCAAATCCGGGCGCGACCAGGATGCCGCTTAATCCACTGAGTTTTTCAGTCACATTCTTTTCATTAATATCCTCTGAATGAATGTATTCCACATTGACTTTGCATTCATTCATCGACCCTGCATGAATAAAGGATTCGGAAATTGATTTATATGCGTCAGGCAGTTCAACATATTTTCCAACCAAACCTACTCTTGTGGTATATTTAGGATTCTTCAGTCTTGAAAGGAACTCTTTCCATTTGTCAAGGTCCGGTTCCACGCCATAAGGAAGTCCAAGCTTTCTGAGCACCGTCTGATCGAGCTTTTCATTGAGCATGTTCAATGGGACCTCATATATCGTTGAGACATCTATGGTTTCAACAACTGCATTCTCTTCAACATTGCAGAAAAGAGCAACTTTCCTTTTTACATCACTGTTAAGTGTGCGTTGCGTTCTTAGAACGAGTACATCAGGCTGGATGCCTTCTTCAAGAAGGTCCTTTACCGAGTGCTGGGTTGGCTTGGTTTTTGATTCGCCTGTTGCTGACAAATATGGAACAAGAGTCAGGTGTATGACAATGCAGTTCTGAGAACCCATTTCCCATCTAAGCTGACGTACCGATTCAATATATGGCAGTGATTCGATGTCTCCGACAGTTCCTCCTATCTCAGTCAGCACAATGTCGAATTTATTTCCGATGGCAACCTGCTTGATTCTTTTTTTTATTTCATCTGTAATATGAGGTATAACCTGAACTGTTTTTCCCAGGTAGTCGCCCCTTCTTTCCTTTTCAATTACTGACTGGTATATCCTTCCGGTGGTGACGTTGTTCGCCTGGCTTGTATGAACATTCAGGAAACGCTCATAATGACCAAGGTCGAGGTCGGTCTCAGCGCCGTCAATGGTAACATAACATTCGCCGTGCTCATATGGATTGAGAGTTCCCGGATCGACATTTATGTATGGATCCAGTTTCTGAATGGTTACAGAATATCCCCGTGACTGCAGAAGCTTGGCCAGAGAAGCGGCAAGTATTCCTTTCCCAAGTGAAGAGGTGACTCCTCCGGTAATAAAAATGTATTTAACTTCTGCCAAGGCAAAAAAGGTTAATAATTTTACTGCATGTCATGTTTTAATCGTCGAGGCCGGACTGGTCGATCATTTTGACTTTTTCCTCCAGCATCTTTATCATTTTCTTCGCATTATCGATCTTCTCCTCCACCTCCCGTATCATTGTGTCGGCATTTTTCGATTTTGCGAAAAAACCGATATTGTTCTCCCAGAGCACTATATCGCTTTCAAGCTGCTTGATCTTAATAAAGAACTTTTCGCGCTCATTATGAATTTTCCTTGATGCCT
The DNA here is from genome assembly GCA_963772715.1 of uncultured Bacteroidota bacterium. Taxonomy (GTDB): domain Bacteria; phylum Bacteroidota; class Bacteroidia; order Bacteroidales; family VadinHA17; genus LD21. Next base: position 158,497 of record CAVYYM010000029.1, on the reverse strand, counting down.
TGGGATTGATTTTCAGATTGTCAAGCTTGTTCTTGTATTTCAGAATGCTCTTATCCTCGTCTCCTATTTTGAGTTTGTCAAACTCTTTGTTTAGGGCGTTCCTGTAACGGTTCGTTATTTCTTCCTTTTTATTGAAAGGCACGTATCCGATTTCGGTCCATTTTCTCTGAAGCTCCTTAAGCCTTTCGAAGGCAGCCTGAACATCATTTCCGGGTTCAAAGCCCTCGATTTCCTCTATAACGGCAATTTTTGTCTTGAGGTTATCTTCATATGATGTGTCGAGCTCGGCAAAATGACCTGTTTTACGCTCAAAGAAATGGTCACATGCCTTCCTGAACCTTTTCCAGCTTTTCTCCGATTGCTTCCTGGGAACAGGACCTATATCCTTCCACTCCTTTTGAAGCCTGATCAATGCATCGGCAGTAGCTTTCCAGTCTGTGCTCTCCTGAAGGGCTTCTGCCTGAATGCAAAGGTCGATTTTCCTTTGCAGGTTGTTTTGCTGCATTTCCTTGTTGTCGGCATAGAACCCTCTCTTCTTCTCGAAGAATGCATCGCATGCATCGCGGAATCTCTGGTATACCTTATTATTCTGCTTTTTCGGGGCAAAGCCAATGGTCCTCCACATTTTCTGAAGAGCTACGACTTTGTCAGCCTTCTCGTCGAATTCCCTGAAATTCTTTATTTCCAGGAGATTGATATTCTCCACTTCCTGGCAGAGTGCTATTTTGGCTTCGAAATTCTTATGCTGTTCATCCTTCTGTTTTTCGAAATATTCATGGTGCCTCTTGTTGATCTGTGCCGTTGCTTCCTTGAACCTTTCCCATATTTCATTTTTAGATTCCTGTGGCACCGGACCTATTTCCCGCCACTGATTATGATAATCCTGAAGAAATCTGAACGCATTCACAGGACTGGGCTCAAGGAGAAGTTCTTCTGCCTTCTCACAAAGCAGGACTTTTAATTCAAGGTTTTTCCTCAGGTCGAGATCCCTCAGCTCCTTATTTATCTTTATATAGTCGTAGAATATCTCGACATGATGGTGATAGTTCTCCCACAGGTCCTTCAATGCACTCTGCGGAACTATTCCAATGGAGTGCCACTCATTCTGCAGCGATCTGAATTCATGAAATGTCTTGTTGATTGATTCTTCGCGGTTGACAAGTTCTTTGATCTTGTCGATTATATCATATTTCTTTTTCAGGTTCTCGAACTTCTCTGTCTCCTGAACCTTGTTGAAGTCGGATTTCTTTTCCCTGTATTTATCGAGCAGATGCTTTACACGTGCTTCGGAAGGATCTATCCAGGCACGGTATTCTTCAGGTTTTCCACCGCCTTCCAGGAATTTGGCCTTTCTTTCTTCAGCCTCCTGTCTGAGCTTTTTGTAGAACAGAATCTTGATGCGGTCGACATCACTTCTTATCTCTGCAGGAGGCCTGTTCTCTACGATCAGACTCAGAGTCTCAACAAGCTCACCCTTGGAATATCCAGAATAATCAACAGGCGGCAGGACTATTTCATCCAGCTCATGGCCTTCTGCACTTTCTACAGCTTCTTCAGGTTCCTCTTCAGGAGTAGTCCGTGCTTTTCGTGGTCGCTTTTTTACCTTTATTTCTGTTTCGCCGGTTGCCGCTTCGGCCGGAGATTCAGATTCATGCGCTTTCTCAGCTTGTGGTTTCTCCTCAGTTCCGGAGGCATTTTCAATTGCCCCGGATTGTTCATCAAGAACAGATTCATCCGGATTTTTCATTATCATTTCCAATCCTTAATAGTTTCGCCATCATCAGTATAGTTTCAAGGGTCAGCCTTGAAATTTTCAAGCTACGAAAATATTGAAATATTTATTAAAACTCAAAGTTTTACAGATAAATGATATCTTTGAATAAATTAGATTAACAGATTTAAAGAAGGAATTATTTTACAGAATGGAAACAAAAGATATTTTTATCCTGGTTGCCTGCCTCCTGCTTGCAGGATTCAGCCTTTACAGAAAGTATGCGAAGAAATCTGCCGGTACTGACAAAAAAGGATATGGTAAGGAACCAACTTCACAGTTTTCATCCGGTTCAAAGGATGATGATTACGAGCCCTATTCGGGCGGCAAGCGATAATCAGTTCCTGTTTTTAATGATCAGGTGCCTGAACGGATTTATGATTTTCTGAATAAGCCGCAGGTCGTCTGTAAGTATCTCTGCTGTTCCCTGCATATTCTGGTTGAAGTCAAGTTTCTTGCCATATAATGTTGTCAATCCATCAGGCAGGGCAACTTCGATAATATATGAATCACCTGAAGGAACCATGGATTTGGACCTGACAATCCCCCTGACCATGCCAAACTCAAGATAAGGGTAGCCGCTGAGCTTTATGTTAACCGGTTTGCCAACCTTTACTTTTCCTGAGCGCTGCATGTTGAGATTGATCCTGCCTATAAAATCACCTGCATTCTCAGGAACCACGCTTAGCACCGGTTCATCGACCATCACCGACTGGTTCTTACTCCAGTATTTGGTGAATGTGACAGTTCCATCGACAGGTGATACGAGCAGATATGTAATCTCCCATATCCTCATTTCGGCTCTCAGATTCTGCCAGTTCTCATTAAGTGCTGAAACCAGCTTCATCTTTTCTTCCTCCTTCATTATCGTGTAATCCTGAAGCAGCTGACGCTTTTGAGCCACTTCTATCGATTTCGCCGACTGCTCAAGTCTTACTTCCTGAAGCTCAAGCCTGCTCTTGTTGAATACCTGCTTCGATTTTTCATATTCGCTTTCCGGCAGAACATTGGTGATGAAGAGTGTCGAATCCCTTTCATACTGTCTTCGCTCGAGCCTGAGGTTATCAGATAAAAGCCTCTCCTTAACCTTAAGTCTTCCGATGTATTCATGCAATCCAGCTATTTCTTCCGAGATCGAGATGATCTTAAAACCATATAAGTCATTTGAGATGTATATATCATAGTTAGCCAGCGACTTGAGAAAAGAAGCATAGAGAGGCTGAAGCTCACCCAATCCTGTAAAGGGAGGCAATTTGTCAGGTGATAGCTTTTCAGGGCTCCCGACAGTATCGGTTAACGCAGTCAGCTTTTCAAATTCGCTTATGGAAGCTGCTGTTTCCATCACCGCAAGAAGCTTCCCTGCTGAAACATTTTCACCATCAGTTACGTATAATTCATTTATATGCCCTGTCTTTTTCGAAACAAGGGTTACGGGGGGATTGGTGGTTGTGATTTCAACAGGTGCCGGAACAATATCATGGTATCTGATAAGCCAGGACAGAATTATCAGCAAAACGAACACCGAAAAGATAACTGCAGTTCCCCACCTCATAATTTTCCCCGGAGGATCCGATATTATCTCGTTCACCTGATCTGAATATAATATTTCAGCTTTCTTCTCCTTCATTATTCGCTTTTATGTACCAAGTTCAAGCTGGTTTTTCACAAGGTTGTAATAAGCACCATGGCTTTCAATTAGCGAAGAATGTGTGCCTGTTTCAATTATCCTGCCACTATCCATTACCACAATACTGCCTGCATCTCTGACGGTGCTTAGCCTGTGGGCAACTATAATCACGGTCTTTCCGGCGAAGAATTCTTCAAGATTTTCGACAATTGCCTTTTCGGTTCCCGCATCCAGCGAGTTAGTGGCTTCATCAAATATTATGATATCAGGATTTTTATATATCACGCGGGCTATAAGCAGTCTCTGCTTCTGTCCTTCGCTGAGTCCATGCCCGTTCACTCCGATCCTGGTATTATAACCCAGCGGCAGCGATTCTATAAATCCCCTGATGTTCGCAATTTCGACTGCCTTTGCCAGCTTGTCTTCATCTATGTCATAAATTCCAGGCGCAATGTTGTATGCGATCGATTCGGGGAAGAGGAATCCATCCTGCATTACTGCACCGGTTTTTTCCCTCCAGGCTTTAAGGCTGAGATTCGACAACCTGGTATCCCCGACAAGTATTTCACCGCTTACCGGCTGGTAGAATCCGAGAAGCAATTTCAGAAGTGTTGTCTTTCCGCTTCCGCTCGTTCCGACAATAGCTGTGGTTTTGTTCTCCTGGATGAAGAGGTCGATATCTTTCAGGACAAACGGAGATCTTGGACCTTCGTACTGGTATGATACATTGTTTATATAGAGATCCTTCCTGTCGGGAAGCTTTCTCACCTTCATCTCCGGTTCGGGCTCCTCTTCCTGCATATCGTGGACCTCAGCGAGCCTGTCGAGGCTCATCCTGGCGTCCTGCGAAACACGGAAGAATCCAATAATCTGGCTTAGCGGCACATTCAGCTGCCCTATTATAAACTGGACAGCCAGCATCATACCAAGCGTCATATTCCCCTTCAGTACAAGAGTGGCGGAAACGACTGTTATTCCAAGGTTGGTGACCTCGTTTATAAAAGTAGCTCCGGCAGACTGGTACTGTATCAGGCCGAGAGCCTTTGTTTTAAGCCCGAACAATGAAGCCTGTATCTTTTCCCAGTCCCATCGCATGCTTGTTTCAGTCTGGGTGAGCTTGATCTCCTGCATTCCATTCACAATTGTTATCATCTGTGTTCCGGCTACAGACATTTGCCTGAACCTCTGCTGGTCAAGGCGCGCCCTCGATTTCATGAATAGTGAAACCCAAAGTATATAAAGACCAGCTCCGGCAAGGAACAATAACAGGATCTTTAAGTTGTAGATGGCAAGGACAATTCCGAAGATAACCAGGTTGAAGAATGAAAAGAGTATATTGAGACTTGTTGAGGTCAGAAATTCCTCTATCCTGTTATTGTCATCTATGCGCTGAAGTATGTCGCCGGTCAGCTTGGTATCAAAAAAAGCTATCGGCAATGACATCAGTTTCTGGAGAAAGCCCGAGATTACAGCGACATTAACCCTGGTACCGATATGCAGGAGAAGCCAGCCCCTTATGAATTCCACCGACATGCGGCCAATGACCAGGGCAAGCTGTGCAAAAAGGATAAGGTAGATGAAGTTTAAATTGTTCGAGTTGATGCCAATATCAATTATCGATTGTGTAAGAAATGGAATGATCAGTTGTATCAGACTGCCCATAAGAAGACCCAGTATCAGCTGGAAAAGATATCTGTCGTAAAGCTTGAAATACTTCAGGAGGAACCTGAAGCCGTGCGTTTTCTCCTGATCGCCTTCCAGCTCTGAAAGTCTGGGGGTTGGTTCGATTATAAGCACCAGGCCGGCAGGCTTTCCTTCCGTAACAGTGGATGCCCAGTTCTTCTGAAATTCCTCATGCGAATATTTTACAAGTCCGGATGCAGGATCAGCAATCCATATCTGATCATTTTTGATTTTGTAAACGACAATAAAGTGTTTCTGGCGCCAGTGGACAATGCATGGCATCGGCACGCTTCCTGCAAGCATATCGAAAGGTATCCTGACACCGAGAGTCCTGAAGCCAAGAGAATCGGCAGCTTCTGAAAGTCCCAGAAATGATACTCCTTCCCTGGTTATATAGCATTTTCTGCGAATGGATTCGAGCGAGAAATTCTTTTTATAAAATGCGGCAACCATTTTAAGGCATGCCGGCCCGCAATCCATTGCATCAGGCTGTTTTACAAAAGGGAATGACATTTTATCCTCAGGAAATTTTATTAAGTAAAGATATTTATAATTTGGTTAGAACAGAGCGGCAACCTTCCTAAAACGTAAGCTTCAGCGCTTTTCAACAGGTTTCGTTTTGGAAATGCTATATTTGCTGATTGATTCGCTATCAGCACGGGGTTGTTTAATAGATTATCAGATAAAAGCATAATAGAGGGTGTTAAGAAACAGGATGACAAGACCCTGAACTGGCTGTATGACAATTACCTCCCATCGGTCAGAAGCCATGTGATTAAGAATAGCGGATCTCCGGATGACGTTTCCGATGTTTTCCAGGATACAATAATCATACTCTACAAGCAGATCTGCGACAATACACTCGTCCTTACCACCGATCTTAAAGGCTATTTCTTTGGAGTCGCAAGGAATATCTGGAGCAATAACCTTCGCATGAAAAAGGAGACTGCTGATCTTTATGCCGATATCCCTGACGATTCGGCGCCTGAAGACGCCGGCGATCTCCAGTTCGAGAAGATTGTAAGCAGGGCCTTTGAAAAGATCAGTCCCGAATTCCAGGACATCCTGACGCTGTTTTCAGAAGGATATTCCTATGAGGAAATAGCCAAAATGATGAAGCTGAAGAACGAGACTTATGCGAGGAGAAAAAAATATCTCGGCAAGGAAGCCCTGATGGAAATGATAAAGGAAGATCCTGAATATCAGGAGTATCTCCGCTTCCTGAAATAAAGGAATATCAATGTCGCGGCAGCTAAAAACGCAATCAGGATAGCGGCAGCTTTTTTCCATGGGAAAAATACCGCTGAATTATCACCAAAGACAACGAGCGCCGACCAGAAATATGGATGTGACCTTAGCTGACTTGAGTTTTCCAGGTACGAATGCCTGGCTCTTCTGAGAGCCCTGCTTTTTGACATTCCCGTTTTAAGGTTATCATAGAACATCTTGATTATTTCAGTGCCTGATCTGTCTTCGATCTGCCATAGGGACATTACCACTGACTGGCTTCCCGAGTACAGGAATCCACGTGCCAGGCTTAAAATACCCTCCCCTGACGAGAGCAGGCCTGTCCCTGTGTTGCACGAACTCAACACCACCATTCTTGCATTCAGCGGAATTCCATACACTTCATAAGTCCGGAGCAGACCATCATTGACCGAATCGCCTGGCTGGGCGAAGATCATTGCTGAATTCATCGGACTCTGATCGTTTACGATAGTATGCATTGCCAGATGAATTATCCTGTATTTTTCCGCCTCTGATTTAAAAACATCTTCCCTGGCTTCGTTATTCAGGCATAGAAAGCCACCTGAAATGCCTGCCACATATTCAGCTTCCTGCCTTGCATCAGGCAGGTCCATCAGGAGGCTGCCAGCCTTCCTGTCGGCAAACAATGAGTCTATGTTAAGCGATGCAGAATACGAAGGTGCGAACGCGATAAGGCTGTTCTTCCAATGGAATTGCTTATGCAGATTCTCATTCATGAATGTAGCCGAATAGACGTATGAAATATTGTAGTCATTCATCAGGTAATCGAGCTTGCGGTAAAGAATATCGCTGCCTTCATATTTTGACGAAATAAATGTTTCGAATGGAAGGTATGAGAGAATATTATCGGGTGAAATCAGGAGATTATCCGATAAGAGATATTTCCTTACAGGTTCAATCAGGGTTAAGTATAAACCGTATCCGATCTCCTGGTATTTTTTGAATTTTTCCCTTGCGGCTTCGGAATGTGAAGGATCTGAAAGGAGATTTCTGAAATCTCCGAGGTTTTTCATGAAAGTGGAATCTGTGCTGATTGTAATCAATTCCTGGAATTTATTGTTTACCAGAAAAACATAAAGCATCGAATCGGAAACGACATAGTTAATGTAGTTATATCTCCTTCCGATCACTGACGGAATATCCTCCATCCGGGGCACACGGGTATAATATTTAAGCGCGAAATACTCAGGGTAATCCTTCTCAAAAGTCCGGACAAGTACATCGCGGTCAGCAACTGCCGCCAGCAGTTTTTGATTCCAAACGGCAAGAAAAGCCTGATCAGGCTTTTCCTTTTCATTTTCAATGGAGATCCTTGAATTATAGAAGGCTATCTCCCTCTGAAGGGCTTTCTCTTTTTCGGCCAGATGATCTGGTATATGGAACTGCACAGCCTTCATTTGTCGTGTGGCAGCAAGAAGCCCTGCCACTTTGCTCCTTTCAGCATATTCGAAGGCTTTTTCAAGGAAGCGCCGGTTACCTGTTTTCCGGTAGCAGAGTTCAAAATCGCGTATGGCATTCAGATAGGAATCCCTGTAACTATCTCCCAGTATCAATCTGCTCTCCTCTTCAGTGATGCTGATCCTTATTTTGTCGATCAGGGCTATTGTCAGCTCGGAAGTTTCGGCCGCCTTTTCCAGTAAACTCTGATTGCCTGAGCCGGAATACATGCTCCATAATATCTTATATTTAAGCTGAAGAAGCTGCAATGTACTTCTGTCGATAGTTATGGAATCGATTGAAGGATTTGCAATGACATCATCAGATATATTTTTCACTCCATCGCCGAAGAGCAGATCTCTTATGACGATCAGCGCTTTCCTGGATTCGCCGGTCTTAAAAAGTATCCCGGCATATCCCGACAGAACCTGTGTTCTCATCACAATATCGTTTTCATTGCTGCCGAGCCAGGCCAGAAGCGTATCGTATATAGTCAGTGCCTTTTGCGGATCATCCGTGAAATCTGACAGGTAACCTGCATAATTATTTAATACCTCGATATACGAGCGTGATTCGTGACCATAAACTTCCATTGCTTTCCCCGCCACGCCTGAAAGAAGCCTTTTCCCCTTATCCACATCTCCTGATCGGGCCAGTTCATAAGCGTAATTGTAAATCAGATTGAATGCAAGATTGGAACTATTGTTAACTGCCAGATCAATACCACGGGAAAAATAGTCGGCTTCCTTATCTGGAAGACCCAGGTTTCCGTATGTAAAAGCCAGGCTGTTTATAAGGTTTATATAGTTTTCATCAGGAGCCAGATTGTTTTCCATGTATCAGGGTTTCAGCTTTTTCGAGGTACATTCTTGCCTTGGCATAATCACCCATTCTTGCATAACCTGCGCCAATTGTATTATACAGCCCGCTGAGTTCCTTGCTGTCAAGGGCATTCTTATCCTGTTTTAATACTTCGAGCGCTTTGAAAGAATAATCGACAAAGCCCTCATAATCAAGGCATTCGATCGAAGCACCGGCAAGTGCAGAATATGCTTCTGCAACCTCACCTGAATATTTCCCGTACAGTTTGACCATCAGGCTTATATACTCTTCCATATAACTGATTACCTGGATGAAATCGCCAAGATAACTGCATGCAATACCGGCATTAAAGAGGGCATTTGCATACCTGTTGTCCTCAATATCAAGCAGCTTTTTCACCTCGATGCTCCTTCCCAGGTTGATCAGTGCCTCATTGACTCTTGCCAGAAAAAGGTTGCATACCCCTGAATAATAATAGATATCAGCAATGGTGGAACTGTCGTCTTTATGAAATTGCAGGGAATGCAGAAGGCTATCGGAGACCATTATCAATCCGGCAGTATCTTTAACATTGGACAGATGCTGGATGCGGGCGCCTATCTTGTCAAAACGATCAGGCTCGGGCCTCCATGAAGCGTGGCATGTATAACCTGTAAAAAGAGTCAGTGCTGATGATATTATCAGAAACAATTGCTTTTTTAGCATCAGATCGTGCTGTTTTCCCTCATAAAGATCTCAATAATATCCGTGATTATCAAATTTTCCAAGTTCATTTCAAAAAAAACGCCTTTGCAAGTAATTGAATTTCAGGCTTTAAAAAAATATTTTAAAAATAATCGATTTTTTCGTGTCACAAAACAGGTAGTTCTTACATGTAGTATTGGAAACCACTAAGAAGAATTACCCTGAATTAATAAATAATAATTAAACAATTAAGAACATGAAAACCCTGAATTTCAAAAAAACCAGTGATCTCTTTTCTGAGTTTGCATTAACGAATTATGAAATGATTAAAGTACGCGGTGGCGAAGATGATGGCGGCGGAACTGTAAAACCTCCCATTCCCCCTATAAAAATCTGATTAAGAATATAATACATCCTGGCTGTAAGGACAGGAAAATAATATACAGGATCATTCCGGGTATGGATGATCCGGATGCTGCGGGTTAAATGGCCCGGTTAAGACTGGTACATCAAAGAAAGAGGTTCTGTAAACATCTTATTGTTGATATACAGTCCATTGCAGGAATATGCATGAGATTTCATGCATGGTCCGGAATAATTATGATGAATGAAAATAATGAGTAAAAATTAAATAAGTCAATCTATGAAAACAATTGATTTCTCCTATTTCATCGAAAGGTATAACGCCGGTGAGATGGATATTGCTGAAAAACAATGGTTCCAGAGGGAGCTTGAAGAGAACAGCAATCTACGGGAAGAGGTTAAGCTTCGTGCAAAGACCGAAATGGTCCTACTTGATTATGCTTCACTTAAGCTCCGGAACAAGCTCCGTGTCATAGAGAAACAGAGAGCCGAGGCTGTGCCTTCCAAAAATCGGCGCAGACAATCACCAATCCGGTATGCAGCTGCGGTTACTGTTCTTATCCTGCTTGGCAGCCTTTTGCTGTTCAGAGGCAAAAATCTTACTGCAGATGAGATAATTGACAGGTTCTACACGCCATACGAAGGAATCGCTCCTTCCAGATCGGCTGAGAGCATTGCAAATGACGATTACAAAACAGCTCTGGATTATTATAATATACACGATTACAACACAGCAGCCTTATTCTTCAGCAAAGTGCTGGAAGAAAATCCCGGAGATATGGAGTCTACCATGCTTTATGGCGTTTCGAACTTTGAAGAGAAGAATTATCCTGTAGCAGAACAATCATTTACCGATGTCGTGGTCAATAACGACAACTATTATATAGAGGATGCCCAATGGTATCTGGCATTATGCTATATACAGACCGATGAAAAGGTCAAAGCGGTTGAACAGCTGACCATGATAAGGAATTCCGGGAGCATATACAGCAAAGATGCGCGGAAAGTCCTCAGAAGTATAAGGTAACAGTGATTTTCACGATATGCGAAACCTTATAATAAATACGAAAGGACCAGGTGTTGATGATATTGCCGGCAATACTGTCAATGATAAGGTTGATGCTTTACATAAAGATAGTATGATCAAATGTCCAACAATCCTTACCGGGATGTCACATGAAGTGAGAACGCACATGAATGCAATAGTAGCGTTTTCGTATCTCATGAACAGGAACTCAGCCAATGAATCAGAAAGGGAGGAGTTCAGCAACCAGATACTTGCTTCGTGTGAACAACTCATTGGATTGGTGGATAATTTTCTCGATTCGGCAATTATTGATTCGTGCAGTCAGAAAACTGATCTCAGAAAATGCAAACTCAGCAACATCCTCGACGAGCTTCTTTATGAATTCAGGGAAGTATTGAAAAGAGAAGGTCCTCAGGATGTTGTACTTGTGACAGAAAGCAGCATGCACGATTCAAACGAGGTAATCATTGATTCTGACAGGGTATTCAGGGTAATTCGTGCCCTATTCCAGAATTCTTTGAAAACCACAAAATCAGGGTATATAAAGATTGGTTACGATTTCAGGGAAAGTATTGTAACCTTTCATGTTCTCGATTCCGGCCAGGGTTATTTCAAATGCAAAGAATTTCTTCATACTGAAGATCTGAATGAATCGCTTGCCAAATTCAACGATACAGTTTTAGCGGTTAACATTACCCTGGCCAAGAAACTTATTTCTATTCTGGGCGGTACTGTGTGGATAGAATGCAATGGACTCACAGGAACCGGCTTTTTCTTTTCCATTCCGGTAAAGAAAGCCGGGAGCTCAGATATCAACATAGACAATTATCTCAATCCCATGATCGCGATCTGATTTTTCTTACAGCAATGTCTGATTTCAATCGAGCATGAGTGAAAAAATGGCCGTCACCAATACGGCCATTTTTATTGCTTTCGTGCGATTACCTTGACCTCTGTCCTTCGGTTCAGCTTCCTTCCCTCAAAGGTTACATTATCAGCTATAGGGGTAGTGTTACCATACCCTTTGTAAGTCAATCTCTCGGAAGATATTCCTTTATTGATCAGATAATTAACGACTGAAAGTGCTCTTTTTTCCGATAGTACGAGATTATGCTGGTGCAGTGCCTGTTGTATCAGTATGTCCTCCTATCTCGACAATGATATCCTTATTATAGGAGATAAGGTCTGTCAGGTTGTCAAGCTCCGCCACAGACTCCGGTTCAAGCTCCCAGGAATCTATAGCGTAAAAAACATTTGAAAGGAGCATCTTCTCTCCTACTTTTGCAGGACTGAGACTGATCTTTTTAATTAAAGGCTTCATTGCTGTATGAACTCCTTCGAACATGAAATTATCGGAATAAAACAGATATCCGGATTTTGTAACATTAATTCCATAGTTATATCCTGAGGGAAGACAAACAAGGAAATTCCCGTTATCGTCTGTAGAACTCCGCATGGTTACCCTGTTTGTTGAGAGGTTTATCAGCTCATAATCCGCTTTAAGCAGCTTGCCTGTTTCCCTGTCAGTCACCTTGCCTTTCAGGTATGATACCGGATCCGGTCTGACTGATTCATCGAGAGAAAAATAAAAGATATCCTTACCATTCTTAGTGTCTCGCTTTGAGGAAAAATATGCTTTAATGGCCTTCAGAATCAATAATTAGTCCCGTCTCATCACTTGCCGTATTGATCGGGTATCCCAGGTTTTTCGGCGCTGACCATGTGCTGTCATCGTTCATCCTGGTCATATATATATCAAATCCTCCCATTCCAGGCAAACCGTTCGAGGCAAAATATAGAGTTTTTCCGTCGAAATGAATGAAGGGGGACATTTCGTCAGCCTCAGTATTAATGATATTGCCGAGGTTTACAGGAGCAGACCATGTTCCCTTGCTGTTAAGCAATGAAAACCAAAGATCCTTGCCTCCATTGCCACCCTGCCTGTTGCTGGTAAAAATGAGAAGGTTGCCATCGGCGCTGATCGAAGGAGTAGATTCCCATGAAGTTGTATTCACCGGCCATCCGAGGTTATGCGGAACAGACCAGTTGCCGTTGGCGAGAGCAGAAAAATAGATATCGCAGCTTCCCAATCCGCCTGATCTTTCGCAGGCAGTGAAGTACATATAGCTTCCGTTTGAGGAGAGTGTCTGCGCTCCTTCATTGGACCGTGTATTCAGAGGTTCTCCGGCGTTAAATGCCTTGCCCCACCCGTCTCCGTCACTGTAGCTGACATAAAAATCTTCCTGTGATCCCCCACTGACCGGCCTGGCAAAGCTTGTATAAACCTGCCTGGTAAACATTAATGTCTGACCATCGGCTGTAATCGACGGCCAGTATTCATCATCTTCAGTATTTATGCCTGGTCCTACACTTTCAGGATTGAAGAGGACAGGCTTCCTGATTGCTTCAATTGCAAATTCGCAATTTTTTATGTTTCTCAAGGCCAGCGGCCTGTTCTTCTCTGATATCCCGGGCTGTTTCAAATAAGTTTTATAATGTTCCAGGGCACTTGCATAATCACCAGACATAAACTCCGCATTTGCCAGATTGAAGAAGACCGGTCTGTATGAGACAGAGTCGATCTTGATTGCAGCTTTATGGTAGTTTTTTGCAGCTTCAGTGTAATTTCTTCTTTTTGTATTGATTTCCCCCAGCATCATATATGCTTCATAGAACTTCGGATCAAGGGCAACCGCCTGAAGAAACACTTCCTCAGCTTTGTCAAAATTACTGTAATCATAGTATGTAAGCGCCTCATTATAGAGCCTGAGTGCCTTGTTAGACGAAGTATGAAGACTCTGAGCGTGGCTGTCCCTGGAAGCTGAGCAGGAGACACAGATCAATAGTATGATTAAAGCACACCTCATTGTCAAATCATGGTATATGCATGTATTTATGAACCTGAAGGGAAATCCTCCATTCTGTATTCTTCCTGACGTAATCGACAATTTCAGGAATGATGGTTTCGAACCTGCTCCATTCAGGCTGAAGGAAGAGCCTGCATTTATTGCTGACCATTCCCCTGTATTTTTCCGCCCAGTCGAGGTCATCTTTTCTCTTCAATAATAACTTTCAGCTCATCAGCTGCCTGGCATATTGTGTTCATGGGCGGCATATTCCTCTTGGGTGAAAGGCATATCCAATCCCATGTTCCGCTCAAAGGATATGCTCCTGATGTTTCAATGAATGTACAAATATTGTTCCTTTTTAATCCTGCACAAAGAAGATCGAGGTTCCACATCAGCGGTTCCCCGCCTGTAACCACCACTGAATCGGCGCCTGAGCCTGTTACATGGTTAATAATTTCGTTTGTGCTCACCATCGGATGCAATTCCGGATCCCATGCAAACCGTGAATCGCACCAGCTGCACCCTACATCACAACCTCCCAGACGAATGAAATATGCAGCCTTCCCCGTATGATAACCTTCGCCCTGCACTGAATAAAATTCTTCAACAAGCGGCAGTTTATCCCCGCTTTCATCCCTAGTATTCTTCTTCACTTATAACACTGTTTTTTAGAACAAGGTTGCAATTTACATTACATTCCTGATAACGAAAACAGTACCTGATATATTTTAATTCCTGATTTACAGACTATTCAACAATTATTCAGGGCCAAACAGAAGAATCCGTTCCTTCACGGAAGCAGATTCAACCCACTTCACAGGAATGATTTTCCAGTTATTCAAGCGGCTTCGGCATTATAGTCTTCTTTTCTTCAATTGACTTCATGATATAATACCTGAGGTCCCTTTCGGTAGATGATTTCACCCTGGCTCTCAGCTCATTGCTTTTTATACCTGCACCCTCGACAAGGTGACCTCCTCCTCCGCTGCCCCTGTAGGAGTTTACTGCCACCCTGTAGGTTTTCTTCTCCTCAAATTTCCTTCCGTCAGTGAATGACAGGATATTCACTCTTTTACCTTCAGGCCTGGAGGCATCCACAATATAATCCAGTCCGGCCGCAGAGTCAAAATTGTAAGGCTGGTTCCTGAGCCATGCCTTATTATCCGTAAGCGCCGGCTTTCCATTTTGCCCAAGCCTGTATTTGAGCAGGTAATCACCGGCATTCTTCATTGTATTGAGCCATTCCGAATACGAATATTCAAGGTATTTTTCTATTTCACCGCCGGAGAGCTCCATTGTATACAGCATATTCTCGAACCTGTACAGCTTGAACATGTCGCCTACCGTCACCGGTCCTTTCGCAATTTTAACATCGAATGACAGAGGCGCGGCAAATGATATATCTGCTCCGGTGATATCCATTTGCATCGTATGAATCATATCCACGAAGGCTGAGGACCCGAAATAGGAATCCCTGGATGAGACCGTAGCTGTGGAAATGCCGATTACCTTGTTTACGTATTTTCTTAAAGCTTCATCCTGCTGTGCGAAGGTTTCAATGAAATCATTATCAGGCTTGAAATTCCTGACATCCAAAATGCTGCCTGAGATCGTTTTGCGGATTTTACGTGTGATCCTGTTCCTTGAAAGGTAACACTGGCCTGTGCGATATTGGCAGATCTGCTGCCACCATTGAGGATCAGGACTGAATCGCCATTTGCATTTGCAAATTTTTCACTGGCCAGTCTGTGATCATGGCCGCAGAAGATTATATCGAATCCGGGAACATTAAAGGCGACAGCTGCGGAACCATTTTCGTCCATTGATTCGTTGTTACCTGCCCTTTCTCTGTCCCAGCCGGAATGAAACAGTCCGACAACCAGATCAGGCTTTTGGTTTAAGATCTCCGGCATCCAGAGCCTGGCAGTTTCAACCATATCCCTGAATTCAATTCCTTTATAAAGCTTCTCAGGCAGCCATGTCGGAACCTCCGGTGTAATTAGTCCCATTACGGCAATCCTGATTTTGTTCTTTTCAAGAATTACATAAGGAGTGAAATAGGGTTTCCCGCTTATCTTGTCGACGGCATTTGCAGCAAGCAAAGGAAAGTTATATTCATTTGCAAGCCTGTCATATACAGAATGGCCAGCCTCTATGTCGTGATTTCCCATGGTACTTGCATCAAAACCAAGCCAGTTCATTGCCTCCGCCAGGAAATGGGGTGAGACAGTATCAATGAAATTATAATAATAAGCTGCCGGCTGACCCTGAAGATTATCTCCGTTATCGAGCAGAAATACGGATTTGCCACTGTTTCTAAGCGACTTGATATAGCTTGCGGAATGTGCAAGGGAAGCTTCAAGAGGTTTCTTTTCTATGTAATCGTATGGAAGTATCACACCATGAAGGTCAGTCGTCTCAAGGATAATAATACTCTGTTTTCCATTTTTACCGCATGATGAAAACAGTAACAGAAGCATTAAAGCTGTAAGCTTGAGTAATTTTCTGTATTTCATATTTCAGACTTTTGAATTTATAAACTTAAAAATATTATCGAAAAATATTTGTATTTTATTAAGTATATATTTGTGATATGGTAAAGACAGGACTTGAAATAATTGCTGATAAGCTTCCGGGCAAGCTGCTCGGTAAAAGGCTGGGTATTCTGTGTCATGCGCCAAGCATTACCAGTGATTATACTCATATCATTGACATTTTTTCAGAGAGAAAAGATTGCAGAACTGACCGCCATTTTCGGTCCGCAGCACGGAATTTACGGGCAGACTCAGGATAATATGATCGAATGGGAAGGAGGAAGCCATCAGGGATCAGGCATTCCCATCTTCAGTCTTTATGGAAGGAACAGGAAGCCCACACCGGAAATGCTGAAGGAAATCGATGTTCTGATAATTGATCTTCAGGATGTTGGTGCGAGGCTTTACACATATGTATGGACGGTGAAGCTTTGCATGGAAGCATGCATGGAGGCAGGCATTCCAGTCTGGATACTTGACAGGCCGAATCCCATCGGAAAGGTGCCCTGTGACGGACCGGTTCTGAAGGAGGAGTATTTTACGTTTGTGGGAGGAGCATCAATTCCTCTATGCCACAGGATGACAATGGGAGAAATGGCTCTATGGATAAAGGAAAAATATTACGGTGCATGTGATCTGAATATTGTCTGGATGGAAGGATGGAGAAGAAATTCATTATTTTCCGAAACCGGTCTTCCATGGGTTCTCCCCTCTCCCAATATGCCTACTCTTCAGACAGCCATTGTATATCCCGGGACCGTACTGTTCGAAGGATCAATATTTCCGAAGGCAGGGGAACGACCATACCGTTTGAGCTCTTTGGAGCTCCGTTCATCAATCCGGAGAGGCTGCTGGAGAAGCTTGGAAAGAGCATGCCAGGAGGATGCAGATTCAGGAAACATGATTTCATTCCAACCTTCAATAAATACATGGGATTGGTCTGCCATGGAATTCAGATCCATGTTACCGATCTCGGGAAATATTATCCGGTTGCAACGGCAATGGAGATCATTGATGCAATTATTGGGACTTCTCCCTCCGGATCATTCCAGTTCAATGCACCTCCATATGAATATGAAGAAAAGCTTATGCCATTTGATATTCTTTCTGGTGATTCAGGTATGCGGAAGAGATCCTGATGAACCGGCAGGACACGTAAGGTCGAGAGGGAAAGGTGGAGATATGAGATTGAAGAATTCAGGAAGGAGTTCAGCAGTATTTCTGGCCTATCCTGAATAAGATTATATTGTTATTGGTTTTAAATGAGCCAGGAAATCAGTTTCTCTATCAGCTGGGCCGAATATATAGGCTTGATAATAAAATCGTCAAATCCAGAAGTTAGCATGGTTTCCATATCTCCTGAAAGACCATAGGCTGTCTGTGCAATTATCTTTATATCCAATCCCAGTTTTCTTATCTCTTTTGCCGAAGTGTATCCATCCATTACCGGAAGCTGGATATCCATGAGGATTATTTCAATTTCCGTGTTCCATGGTGACCATATCCAAAGCTTCTTGTCCGTCTCCTGCATTAAGGAGAACAGCATCTGTCTTCTCCAGTATCTTGTTGAGATACAATCTGCTCGACATGTCATCCTCGACGATAAGTATCTTTTTACCTTTAAGAACTTCAGAATTGCCATTTTTGACAGATATTATTCAAACAGACCGTCATCCCTCAAAAGCAGCAAAATGGCCGAATGCGGGACAACCATCTATTTTTCACTGTTGAATTCGATCTCTATGGCACTGTTCTGAAGATAGACTGCCTGATCGCCTTCTTTAGGCTGAAGCGGGACATACTTAGGTTCATCAGTCCTGTTTTTCCATGGTTCATCCGTATCATTTACTGATGGGATCGGATATCCCGGGCCAACTTTGAGTACATAACCGATCTGGACCTTTTCATTTTCATTTACACCCGGAGGCAGAAAAAGTCCGCTTTTTGTCTTCGATTGCGGGATCTTTGGCTTAATAAGGATTCTGTCGCCTATCACGATCAGCTTCTGCAGATCTTTCTCATCTAAGTAGTACACTCATGATAAATACCTCAATTTCAGCAAAAGTATCATTTTTTACCAAAACGGGGCAATCCGACAAACAGTTTTAATTAATATTGCAAGCTGATTTTCAGTGCAAACTGAGATTGATCAATACATGCCAGAAACTGATATATACAAGACCATCAGGTCTGTCTTCCTCAGGGCTTTACAAGGAGAAAGGCAGCAAGTTCATTTCGGCTGCATTCCCGGTCTCAGATGAACAGGAGATCAAGCCCATTATCGAAGGCATCCGCAAGGAGCATCATGAAGCAAGGCATCATTGCTATGCATATCTGCTTGGTTCAGAACAGGATATCTGGAGAGCAAATGATGACGGTGAGCCTTCAGGAACAGCAGGACGACCCATACTGGGGCAAATAAAGTCATTCGGACTGACCAATGTACTGATCGTCGTATCAAGGTATTTCGGAGGAACGCTTCTGGGAGTCAGCGGTCTGATAAACGCTTACAGATCAGCAGCATATTCAGCCCTGGACAATGCTGAAATAATCGATCATACAGTTAAGGAATCATATGAGATCACTTATCCGTATTCTGCAATGAATGATGTTATGAAGATCATAAAGGAGGAAGAAATGGATCAATCAGGACACTTTTTTGATCTCGAATGCAGGATAACGGTAGCCTTCAGGCTCTCTTCGAGGCAAAAAATACTTGACCGCTTTTCAAGAATTGAGGGATTGAAATACAAGCTTCTCTTTATCAAATAGCACGCGGCAGCGATGGTAAAAGTTGTTAATTAATTATCAACATTTACCACTTCAATGCATTTTCGTGACTAATTTTAAATCAAGATCTTTATTCGTTTCTTAAAGTTCCAATTCAATGAAAATCAGGAGTTTAGTTTCAATTGATGATTTCTCCAAAGAGGAAATCCTCAAAATACTTGACATGGCTGAAGGATTTGAAAAACAGCCTGTCAGGAAGCTGCTCGAAGGCAAAGTTGCAGCGACACTTTTCTTCGAGCCTTCAACCCGGACCAGGCTCAGTTTCGAGAGTGCAATTAACAGGCTTGGAGGCAAGATAGTAGGATTCTCCGACTCCTCCAAGCTCGAGTGTTTCAAAAGGCGAAACACTTCACGACACGATCAAGATGGTGAGCAGCTACAGCGATCTGATAGTAATGAGGCATCCTATTGAAGGCAGTGCAAGGTTTGCCAGTGAAGTTGCCTCAGTGCCGGTGATAAATGCAGGCGACGGTGCAAACCAGCATCCTACTCAAACAATGCTCGATCTCTATTCGATAAGAAAAACACAGGGAACTCTTGACAACCTTAATATTTTCATGGTGGGCGATCTGAAGTATGGACGGACAGTGCATTCGCTGATGATGGCGATGTCGAGATGGAACGCGACATTCAACTTCATTTCACCGGAAGAGCTGAGAATGCCTGATGAATTCAAGCTGTACCTCGATAACATGGGGCTTAAATATTATGAGCATACTGATTTCACGGAAATAATTTCAAAGGCAGATATTATCTATATGACCAGGGTCCAGAAAGAAAGATTCTCCGATCCCATCGAATATGAAAAGGTAAAGAACGTCTATGTTCTGAGAAATTCGATGCTGGGCAATACAAAACATAATATGCGGATTCTTGCATCCGCTTCCAAGGGTGAATGAGATAGCCACCGATGTCGATACAAATCCTAAGGCATACTACTTCGAACAGGCGCTGAATGGTGTATTCACCAGGCAGGCAATACTTTGCACACTTTTAGGAATAAACTGATAAGGGCTTAACCATGAATAAGGAACCAAAACAATTAAGCGTAAGTGCGATACAGAATGGAACCGTGATTGATCATATTCCTGCAAAGCACCTCTTTAAAGTCATCCAGATACTCGGCCTCGACAAGATCGATCATCAGATAACCTTTGGTACAAACCTGGAGAGCAAGAAACTGGGGAAAAAGGCTATTATAAAGATCTCGGAAAAATTCTTTGCTGACGACGACATTAACAGGATAGCGCTTGTGGCTCCGGACGCAAAGCTCAATATCATCAAAGACTATGAGGTTGTTGAAAAGAAAGTTGTCGAAGTGCCTGATTCGATTGTCGGGATAGCCAGGTGCATGAATCCGAAATGCATCACCAATTTTGAGGCTGTGACAACGCGTTTTAAAGTGGTATCAAAGAAGAATGTCGCGCTCAAGTGTCATTATTGCGAGAAGATCACAAACCAGGAGAATATGCAGATTATCTAGCGAATCCTGTCATACGATTTTACAAGCTCCTCATCCTTTTTAATTCCCCTGTAAGCAAGGTAAGAGAACAACAGCATCAGAGGCATAATAACCACATTTATGCCAAGGTGGATTTCACCGCTATATTTTATTATCACAGAAATATAATAGATTGCAGAAGCAAGGATCAGCAGGCAAACAAGAATAATAAGGCCGACTGCCATCTTCATCTGGATTTTTCTTTTCCTATACAGGAATATGGAGATTAGTGAAATCAGTAGTGATCAGAATAATCAGACAGGTAAGTATTAAAAGTATCCAGATAGTTTCAGATCCTCCCGTATTATCCATAATCCTGATGCCATCTGAACCTACATAAAGAACATTTTTAGGTCCGCCGGCGAATTTAATAATATGTCCGTTAAGGAATATAACTGACAGTATTGTTGTCAGTAGTAAATAAACTGTTTGAATTCGTTGAATCATGATGCTGTATATGTTAATATGCAAAATTACTTATTTTCACAATCCGAGTATGTTTTTGATGGCGGAAAGCTGATATTAATAGATCTCTCAACTTTTATGATATTTTAACATAATTTTGAAAAGACCGGAAACTTATTGCCATGCAAATTACCTACATTTGTCAGTTCGCAAATTAAAGGCAGGTGATGATTATAAACAAATATATGTACTGTTATTTAACTACATGACAGACTATAAATTATATTAGTTTTATGAAGAAAAGTCTAAAGGTTTTCTTAACGATATTACTGATCGCTGTTCTGGCAGTTATAATTCTATATCCCAAAATAAAGCCTCTCGTAACCTCAATTTTCAAGAAATCAGGTATTTCTGGTCCTGCTGCAGGTATAGGACAAGGCCGCCAGGTTCTGAATGTCAGCGGCTTTCTTATTGAGCCTGCAAATATGAGCGATCTGTATAAAAGTACCGGATCACTAAAACCGAACGAAGTGGTTGATTTGTCATTTGAGACATCAGGAAAAATAGTCGGGATAAATTTCACTGAAGGGACCAGGGTAAAAAAGGGCGACCTGCTTGCAAAGATAAATGACAAACCACTGCAAGCCCAGCTGGAAAAGCTTCAGGCTCAGAAGAAACTGACACAGGAAAAAGAGTTCAGACAGCGCTCTCTTCTTGACAAAGATGCAATAAGCCAGGAGAGCTATGATCAGATTGTCACCGAGCTTCAGACAATACAGGCGGATATCAACCTTATTAAGGCCCGGATTTCGGAAACAGAACTGCGCGCTCCATTTAACGGGATAATAGGAGTACGATATTTAAGCGAAGGAAGCTATACCAATCCGGCAACAAAAATCGCCACACTGGTAAATATCGTTCCAATGAAATTGGAGTTCTCCATCAATGAACGATATGCTGATGAGGTAAATATCGGTTACCCTGTAACTTTTACCGTTGAGGGAAGCGAAGAAACTTACGAGGCAAAAGTATATGCAGTTGATCCAAGAATTGAAGAAGGAACAAGAACAATTACAATAAGAGCTTTATATCCTAATAAGAATGAAGAACTGAAGTCAGGGCATTTTGCCCCTGTGACACTTCTGCTTTCAAAGATCGAAAATACGGTCGCTATTCCAAGCGAGGCAATTATACCGGAAATGGAGGGTGAAATAGTTTATGTCTTCCGGAAAGGAAAAGCGACATCAGTGAAAATCAATACTGGTCTTCGAACTGAATCACTGGTACAGGTCGTTGATGGTCTTGAATTTGGCGATACACTGATTACTTCCGGAATACTTCAGCTGCGCCAGAATCTGCCTGTCGTCCTTGACACTCTGATTAAAAAACAATAACCAGCCAATACAAGGGATATGAGCCTATCATCAACAAGTATTAGCAGACCGGTACTGGCCACGGTATTCGCCATTATAATATTACTGTTCGGTTTCGTCGGACTTACTTTTTTGGGAGTAAGGGAATTCCCCAGCGTCGACCCGGCCATTATAACCGTGAGCACTTCCTATCCGGGCGCAAATTCCGATGTTATTGAAACTCAAATTACCGAACCTCTGGAACAGAATATCAACGGGATCCCTGGTATACGCTCGATGACCAGTGTCAGCCGCCAGGGTGGAAGCAATATAACGGTTGAATTCGAATTGTCGGTTGATCTTGAAACCGCTGCAAACGATGTCAGGGATAAAGTATCACAGGCTATGAGGCTTTTGCCACGCGACTGTGATCCTCCTACAGTTGCAAAAGCCGATGCTGATGCTAATCCTATCCTTTTCCTTACAGTGGAAAGCAGCAAGAGATCGCTTCTGCAGCTTTCCGAGATTGCTGATCTCACCCTGAAGGAACAACTGCAGACTATTTCAGGGGTAAGCGCGGTCAGTATCTTTGGAGAAAAGAGATATTCGATGCGGCTATGGATCGATCCGGTCAGACTTGCAGGCTATGGACTGACTCCGATGGATGTCAGGAGCGCGATATCACGTGAGAATGTCGAGTTACCGTCCGGTTCAATAGAAGGAACCAACACCCAGCTGACAATCAGGACGCTTGGCCTTATGACCACTCCAAAAGAATTTAATGATCTGATTATTAAACAAAAAGGAGACCAGATCGTAAGGTTCAGGGATATTGGCAGAGCGGAACTCGGACCTGAAGATATACGGGGAATATTAAAAAGAGACGGGGTGCCGATGGTTCAGGTTGCAATGATCCCTCAGCCCGGTTCAAATCACATTGATATTGTAGATGAGGTTTACCGCCGTCTGGAATACATAAAGAAAGACCTGCCTGATGATGTCAATGTAAGGGTAAATTATGACAATACCGAATATATCCGGTCGTCAATCAAGGAAGTCAAGAATACCATTTATATCGCATTTCTGCTTGTCGTAATCATTATCTATTTCTTCCTGCGGAGCTGGAGAGCCACTCTTGTACCGATACTTGTAATACCAATTTCCCTGGTAGGTTCATTTTTTATTATGTACCTGGCCGGATACACCATAAATGTTCTGACTCTTCTTGCCATCGTATTGGCAATCGGGATAGTTGTGGATGACGCAATTGTTGTCATGGAAAATATCTATGTCAAGATAGAATCCGGGATGACTCCGCTGGAAGCAGGGTTGAAAGGCTCCAAGGAGATTTACTTTGCAATCATTTCGACAACTATTACCCTGGTGTCTGTTTTCTTTCCAATTGTTTTTCTGCAGGGAATAACAGGGCGCCTTTTCCGGGAATTCAGTATAGTGATGGCCGGAGCTGTTACAATTTCCGCTTTCCTGGCTCTTTCTCTCACCCCTATGGTTTCAACCAAATTCCTCAGGCATGAGAAGCGTCACAGCTGGTTTTTCAGGAAGACAGAAAAGTTTTTCGAAAAGCTTAATAATGCTTACAGGAATGGATTGTCATCATTCCTTGAGCATCGTAATTGGGCGCTGGTGATACTTGCTGTGGCAATAGGGCTGGTGGTTCTTCTCTGGAACACGATTCCGGCAGAAATGGCACCACTCGAGGACCGCTCTCAGGTAACAATCAATATGTCAGCCCCTGAGGGAGCCACATATGAATATATTCTTGCATATTCCAATGATATTTCCAACCTGGTTGAGAAAAGAGTTCCGGAACGTCTCAGCTATACGACAATGGTAAGAGGCGGCAGTTTCGCAAACATAAGGATCATACTTCAAAAGCCGGATGAAAGGAAGAGGACCCAGCAGGAGATAGCTGACCAGCTCTCGGTCGATCTGAGGACCAAAACCAAAGCCAGGTCATTTGTACAGCAGCAATCCACATTTGGAGGAAGACGCGCAGGCATGCCGATCCAGTATGTGCTCCAGGCAACATCCATTGAAAAACTCAGGGAAATCCTTCCTGAATTTATGGCAAAGGTGAATGAAAGCGACATCCTGCAGATGGCCGATGTGAACCTTAAATTTACAAAACCTGAGCTAAGGATACATATCAACCGTGATAAAGCAACAACACTCGGTGTATCGACACAAAATATTGGACAGACTCTTCAGCTGGCGCTAAGCGGACAGAGATTTGGATATTTCTTTATGAATGGCAAGCAGTACCAGATACTCGGTGAGCTGGCACGTGAGGATCGCAATAAGCCATTGGATCTCAAATCGCTTTATGTCAGGAATGACAAGGGAGAGATGATACAGTTCGATAACCTCGTTACATTATCGGAAGAGACTGCTCCTCCTCAGCTTTACAGATACAACAGGTTTGTGGCTGCAACAATTTCTGCTGGTCTTACAAAGGGAAATACCATCAGCGAAGGGCTTGAAGAAATGGACAGAATCTCAAAAGAGGTACTTGACGATTCATTCAGAACGGCTCTGGCAGGTGATTCAAAAGATTTCCGTGAGAGTTCCTCGAGCCTCATGTTTGCATTTGCTCTTGCAGTGGTGCTGATTTTTCTTGTTCTTGCAGCCCAGTTTGAGAGTTTCAAGGATCCCTTCATTGTGATGATGACCGTTCCGACTGCTCTCATGGGAGCTCTGGCATTCATGTGGTATTTTGATATTACTATGAACATATTCAGTCAGATCGGATTGATAATGCTCATCGGTCTGGTTTCAAAAAACGGAATCCTCATTGTTGAATTCGCCAATCAGCGCAAGAGTGCAGGAATGTCAAAACTCGAAGCCATTAAATATGCTGCATCTGCCCGTTTCCGTCCTATCCTGATGACCAGTTTTGCAACAATATTGGGTATTTCACCTCTTGCACTTGGCTTCGGTGAAGGTGCCCAGAGCCGCATCGCAATGGGAACAGCGGTCGTCGGAGGAATGATCTTCGCTACATTCTTTACACTTTTTATCGTTCCTGCAATCTATACCTTCATTTCGAGTGAAAAAAAGAAGAACAATGATGAAAACAAGGTTGTTGTCGCTTAGCCTCCTGTTATTGTCTGCCTTCAGTCCGGCTTTCTCTCAAAAAGTCTATGAGTTGAAGGATTGCATCAATATAGGCCTTGAGAAGAATTATTCTCTTCTGATTTCCAGGAACAGTGAAACAATTGCAAAGAACAATCATACGATTGGGAATGCAGGATACCTTCCTACATTAGGTCTCACAGGCAGGTCCGGAGGCAGCCTGAACGATGTAAGAACAGATGTCGGAGATACGAGCGCAACACTGACAAAAGGTATTTTCAATACGTCAAACACAGCCGCACTGACGATGGGACTGACGATTTTTGACGGATTCAGCGTTACGACCACATACAAAAAGCTAGGTGAACTTAAAAAGGTCGGAGAACTAAACACTCAGATGTCAATCGAAAACCTTATAGCAGACATTGCTTCAGCCTATTACAAATATATCCAGCAGGTAAAGCTTTTACAGAATCTCGAATATGCCGTTTCTCTGTCGAAGGACGGTACAGGATCGATGAAGAAAGGTATCTTCTGGGATCCAGCTCAAAACTCCAGGTTTTACAATCAAAGGTTTACCTGAATGCTGACAGTTCGAGGCTCGCCAAACAGGGTGATGTGGTGCGTACAGCCCAGATAAGGCTCAATGAACTTATGGCTGTGGAGGATCTGAGCGGTCATTTTGTAACGAAGGATACGACAATCGAGGTCGATCATTACCTGCTGTACGAAAAATTGCTGGAAGAGACAATGGCAAAGAATACAAGCCTGATGATAGCTTCGAGGAATAAAACAATATCAGAATATGATTACAAGCTGGTAAAATCCAGGTCATACCCCTATCTTACAGCCACATCGGGTTATAATTACAATTTCAACACTTATTCGAGCAGCTCTATCAGCAACCAGCAGACAAACGGCCTCAGCTACGGAATAAATCTTGGTTTCGATATTTTCGACGGTTTCAATCAGAGAAGAAGTATCCGCAATTCATCTTTAGAGGTTCAAAACAAGGAGCTGCGATATCAGGAAATCGAACAAAGCATTAAAGCTGACCTGCTGGCGATTTACAGTGCCTACAGCAATTACCTGAAGCTTATCGAGCTCGAACAGCAAAACCTGGCTACAGCCACCGAGAATCTCAGTATTGCCATGGAAAGATACAAGCTTGGCAGTCTTTCGGGTATTGACCTTCGTGAGGTTCAGAAGAGCCTCCTCGATGCAAAGGAAAGTCTTCTGTCGGTTGAGTACCTGACAAAGCTTGCCGAGATAACCCTCAATCTCATTTCCGGCAGGATAATGGATTACTATAATTAGCATTAAGAGGGAAATTCTTAAATTTGTTCCTCAAATTTTCATTATGGAGAAGAAGACCGAACTGATAACCAACAGTGACGGGAGCATTTTTCATCTGAACCTGCTTCCCGGAGACATTTCGGATAAGATCATTATTGTGGGCGATCCTGGTCGTGTGGAAATGCTTTCCACACTTTTGACAGATATAAGGGTAAGGAAGGAGAACCGTGAGTTCAGGACTGTCACCGGCAGTTTTGACGGCAGGGAGATAACAATAATTTCATCAGGGATCGGAACTGACAATATCGATATTCTTATAAACGAACTTGATGCACTTGTAAACATAGATCTGAAGACGGGCATTGCAAAGAACGAACCAGTTTCCCTTACTTTTATCAGGATCGGCACATCCGGAGGCCTCAGGGATGAAATACCTGCAGGCTCAACCGTACTCACTGAGACAGCAATAGGCTTTGACGGGCTTCTTCATTTTTATGAAGGATATGACTGGCTGCTTGACACAGCACTTTCGGATGTGCTTGTCCAGTATCTTGAATGGCCCGACACCCTCTCCTACCCATATGCTGTTAATGCGAACAAGGAACTTGTTGAGCTTTTCAGATTCGAAAAATTCGTAAAGGGAATTACGATTTCTGCACCAGGATTCTATGCACCACAGGGAAGAATCCTTAGGCTGAACACTTTTGATAGTGAGATAAACAAAAAGCTTTCTGAGTTTTCGTTCAGGGGAAGGATCATAGCCAATTACGAGATGGAAAGCTCTGCCATATATGGACTTTCAGGATTACTCGGGCATAAGGCGCTGACGTTATGCATTGTGATCGGCAACAGGGTTTCGGGAGACTTTATAAATGATTACAAGCCTCTTATCAAAGATCTTGCAATCAAAGCGATGCAGATCATCTGAATTTTAGTTTGCATTAAAGCCTATTCTTTCTAAATTTGTTTGGAAATAAATCCTAGGATATGTCCAAATCCGCTGCTGATGACGAGATTGATCTCCTCGACCTTTTCAGAAGGATGGGAAAAACAATTTCAAAATGGTTCAATGCAATCGGGAACGGTTTCTGATTTCACTGATGTTCTTAATAAGGAATGTTGTCCCCTTCGGTAAGCCTGCTGATAGGGGTCGGATTATCATATTTGATTAAATGGACCACAAAACCATTTTATACTTCTGAAATAATTTTCAGGAGCAATGCAGTACCAAATTCAGAAATGATATCCCACATAAACAAACTGAATCAATTGCTGTTAGAAAAATCTGCTGCTCAGGTGAGGGAAGCTCTTTCGATCACTCCGGAAAATGATCCCGGGATACTTGACCTTAAAGCTCTCTGGGTCATTGACAGGAACAACGACAGCATACCTGATTTCATCGATTACCACAACAGACACGATGTATATGACTCAGTGAATGTAAGGATGAAAGACAGGTTCGCTATAAGGGTGAAGGTCAGGAAAAGCGACAACCTGGATCGTATCAGGGACGGAATAATATCATATGTTGACGGCAATCCTTTATTCAAGAAAACCAACGAGGTTAGACTAAGACAGAATAATGAAATGCTTGCCCGGATTAATTATGACATAGAGAAGCTTGATAGTCTGCAGAAAGTGAAGTATTTTGAAGAAACCAGAAACAGGATACCTGAAAAAGGCGGCCAGATGATATCCTTCAGGAACAGAAAACCCAGCTGGTTTATGACAACATCTACTCCCTGCTAAGAGACAAGCAGGCTATTGAGATTGGGAACAAACTATATCGCGATATTCTTACGGTTGTAAGTGATTTTTATCTGCCCGGGAAAAGGCATAACGGAGGTTTTTATTATGGTAAGGTCATGATCCCTGTTCTTTTTGGATTAATGCTGTTATACCTTATTTTATTCAGAAACAGAAAGAAATTGAAGGAACTTTACAAAAAGTATTAATAATAAAGGTATCAAAAAAAAAACCTTTTCTATTTTATGAAATCATAATTCAGGTTGCTGGTATTTCTTTTTGAGGCAGTGTTAGCAGGCAATAGAAAAGAACAAGAACATTATACCCCATTGCCTTACCAGTATCGATTCAAAGATCATACTCACTGTTACAATAAGGAAAAGAACTATCAGATCAGGATTCCATGAATGTTTCCTTTTAACTAATGGGATAATGAGCATCCAGAGAAGGACGATTGTTCTTGTTATTCCAAGTGTAAGCTGTGTTTCAAAGTACTGATTGTGAGAATTAAGTCTGGCATCAGCCTCGATATTGTAACCCTTGTCCCTGTATTTCTCTGAAAGGATATTTCTTGCATCAAGCCCAACCCCTATTACAGGTTTTTCTTTAATAAGTTCGAATGAGCTGAACCAGGACCGTGTACGATGATCAAAATCTTTCCGTCTATCTTCCCTTTAGCTTTCTTCTCCTCTATTTGACTTATTTTCTGCTCAACACGTACATTCTGACCCGCTATCCGGACCATAACGAAAATGGAAAGCGGTATCAGTACTATTAGTATAATCCTTGATCGTGAGGACTTAAAGCGAAAGAACAAGGTATATATCAGAAGGATGATAAGAATAAGCAATTGAGCTTTTGCAGCCAGGAAATAGACAAAGCTGGAAAATACGGCAATCAGAAGGTAAGTCTGCCAAATTTTAATTTTTAGGGTACTCCGTGCAAAGAGCAACAGTACAATTGCCCAGATGATTTTTATTGCTAGGTAAGAGGATGCTGCAGATTTCAAAGCTCATCCCATACAAACCTGGAAACACCCGGTTTTATAAATGGCTGGAAAACCAATCTGCCATCAATGAATGAAAGACTCTCAAAGGCAGCCCTGGCAAATTGATATAAGCAAATAACAAGAAGCCCGGAAAGAAATGAAAGAAGAAGTATGAGAAGGTTCCTCCTCAGATAATCTGAAATAATTAGAGGCAAACCAAGCAAGGGAACCATAAGAAACATAAGCTTGTCTTCAACGTAACCCCATAGGTGATCTCCAAAGATAAAATATATCAGGTAAGAATGAACTAGTACCACGGGGGGTAGAATTACCCACTTATTATGATTAAAAGCCTTTGCGATCCGGGGAAAATCTGTAATCCAGCACATCAATCCGAAAAAAAGGAAAACGCCAAGTGTCCATAAGGCCAGTGTTCTAGGGAAAGGCATCAGAAAAAGTGTTATGCACAGAGCATTAAAGCCACCTGTGATCCATATAGCCTCCCCGATGGCAAGAGCCTGATTTCCCTTGACGGATTTACCATGGTAAGCTTATTGTTGACTGCCTTGTTTGGAGCTCAGTTTTAGTACCAGCCATGGCGCAGATAAAACAACTACTGCCAGTGTTGTAAGGAAGACCATATTCTTAACGACACGAGATTTCGAGAAACCAGGCAGCAGTCAGAAATATCAGAGACATGACAACCATTGCTATTGTGATGCCCAGATGGGAATATCCGAAGTGCAGTAAAATATGATGAATATGATTTCTGTCGGCTTTAAATGGTGATTTCCCATTCCAGAACCTTATGACAACGACTCTCAGCATATCTATTAAAGGCACTATAAGTAGACTATATGCAATAGCTGGTGCTGAATCAACACTATACCTTGTATCCCCTTCAGGTTAAATTCAATGACTTAATCGTAAGAACTGCTACAACAAACCCTGTCAGCATTGATCCTGTATCTCCAAGGAAGATTTTGTTGTTTTTGCTGAAGACATTGAATCGAAAGAAAGCGATCAACGCGCCAGCAAGCGACAATGATATTACTCCATATATAATATGACCTGAGAGGGTGAACCAGATACCGTAAATCAGGGAAGCGATAATTCCCAGACCTGAAGCTAAACCGTCGATCCCATCCAATAGATTAAATCCATTTATCAGTAAAAGAAAAATGAAAACTGTGAAGATTATGCTAATCAAAGGAGAAATATCTCCAATTCCAAGCGCAAGATGAAAATTTGTAATCCTTATTCCTCCAAGCCACACGGCAATTACTGATGCAAGAAGCTTCTGCAAATTTCTTGTTTGGATCAATTATCAGGATATCATCTTTTATACCTATTAGGAATAAGACTATCATGCCGCCCAGCATTCCTCCAATAGTCCTTGAATCATGATTTAAGGAAAAAATTATTATTGACAGGGCGGTTGCCGCGAAAACTGCAACTCCGCCAAGATTAGGAGTGTCATCATGGTGAGATGTACGCTCATTAATATGAGCATGGAGCTTCTTGAATTTTGATATTTTTACAATAGTCGGTATTGATATCCAGGTAATTATCAATGAGATCAGAAAGCTGCCCGAAAGACACAACCATGAAGGAAGACTAAAAGTGTCGAGGTCAATTGAAGGATCCATTCGGTTAAGACAGAATTTGGTAATACGTTGATAATATTAAGTGAAGGTAATAAAAAAAATGCATGTGAAACATGCATTTTCTGGGTTATAGAACCGGTGAATTTTTCACTTTTCCCTCTTTGAGGAAATTTCCCTTAGGAGGGCTAGATATTTCGAAAGGATCGCTTCCCAGTTGTATCGAAGTGTTATTATTCTGTAAGCTTGTTCCCTGTATAATGATATTTCATCGGAGCTCATGTGTTCAACCTCATTGATCCTTTTAGCACATTGTTCAGATGTTTGGAAATAGAGCTGAGTGTCATCAGTTACTTCCCTGTTGAATATATTATCGTGAGCAATGACCATATTCCTGCTTGCCATCGCTTCCAGAAGCGAGGGATTGGTGCCTCCGACAGAATGGCCATGTATATAGGCTTTGCATGAATATCTCAAGGCGTTGAGCTCCTTTTTGTCGTAAATCCCGCCAATAAACCTGATCTTCTCCGAGCCATATTTATCCGCGAGATGTTTAACATAATCTGTATTGAGGATATTTCCGATGATAACAAGAGGGCAGGCTGTCATAGCTTTTTGATGTCCTTCAAGGATCATATCCAGATTATTTTCCGGCTCCAGCCGACATACAATAAGGTAATACCCTTCGCTTGCAGGCCGGTATTTTTCAAGGATAGCCAGGTCAGGTTCAGTATTCAGGTATGCGCCATATTCGATTTTTCTTGTTTTCGTTGCTGCATAGGGATAGTTGCTGTCCAGATACCTCTTAATATTCTCAGAGTCAGCTATAATATAATCGGACATTCTCATTGCGAGCATCTCAGATACTTTGAGGTAAAGTTTCTTCATGAAAGGCCATTTCTTTCTCCTGTACTCCAGCCCATCGGGATTTGTAATAATTATTTTTCGTCTTTATAAAATTCAGAGGATAGAAAAAAGAAGCTGCACTGCTGGCAACCAGAATTACATCACAATTCTTAATGCTCCATTTGAAACCTTCATAATAATATCTCAGAGTGTGTTCTGTCTTCGTAACAGGCGTGAACCAGAGTTTTGTTCCCCTGAAAGTACTTTCACTGTAAGAATTCTTGTCACACTGAACCGTGACATCCAAACCCTCAGCGGAAAAAAGTGCAGATATCTCTTCGGCGAATGTTTCAAAGCCGCCATATCTTCTGGGATACCCCTTGTTCCGATTATCGATAGCTTCATTCCGGAGAAGTCACTTTGATTACCCATTCTTAAAAACTATTTCCTTAAAAAGTGAGGCTGAATTCTTCCAGTTGTATTTGTCTCTGATTAATTCAGCATTTAAAGTACGATCACTGCCTGTGTCATTTAATGACATCACGATTTTTTCCTTTAGCTCGCTGACTGATTCAGGGTTGAACAAACCATCCCTGAGGAATTTAAAATCACGCATCGCAGTAGTATTTGCACAAAGGACAGGCACTTTTGATGCAGCTGCCTCAAGCGGCGGTATGCCGAATCCTTCAGCAAGGGAAGGATATACAGACAATGAGCAATTTCTGTAGAATGAAATCAGCTCGTTGCCATATGAGTTGTCTATTAAGATAACCGATTTTCTGATTTGTTCCGGGAGTCCGTCAAGGTAGTTTTCAAAAAGTTCTGAATGCAAGGCTCTGCTTCCGATGAATAAGAGCTTATATCCAGCTTTCCATAATTCAAGTTCTGTAAAAGCCTTTAAAAGAAGTATATGATTTTTTCTTGGTTCAATCCTGCTCACAAAAAGAATATAGCGATCAAGACCATACTTAACCTTCACATCAGGGAGCTCTCTTGAATAATCGAAGTACTCATCAGCAATACCGTTGGGAACAACATGAATTTTATTGATCCCGATATTAAAATGTTCCGAAATCCTTTGCCTTGAGTATTCCGATACAGTAAGAAGAAAATCAGCTTTCCTTGCCGACCGCCTGAATAGTATTTTGTTTCGGAAACGGTACCCTGGAGGAAAAAGATCAGGGAAATCAAGAAAAAGGACATCATGAATTGTAAGTATCTCCTCACAAAATCTAAATATCGGAGTTATATACTGAAAATGAGATATATTGATGTGGTTTTTAAGTATTATAAATGGGATTTCAAATGTCAGCCTTATATACTTATTCCTGGTAATATACTTCACATATCTGGTATTTTCATATGTTCCGAATTCGCTTTTCAGATTTTCAATATAATATGAGCCGAAATAAAAAGTGATATCCGGGCTGCATCTGATAAGCTCCTTATATAAACCTTTCAGGTAGGTCCTGCTTCCCTGAAGAGGATCATCAAAAACATGGGCATCGACAAAAAGCTTTATTGTTTTCTTTTCCCGCATGAATCTATTTCATTTGCAATCCTTCCAAGAAAGGAATCGAAACTATAATCAGACCTGTATTTATCCTTAAGTTCTTCCGAACGATTTAATAAAACCATACTGTTTTTCGCGTTATGCAGATACTCAATTTTGTGTGCAAGATCAAAACATCACCAGGCTTGTAGAATAAAACGAGGTCATCATCCACATAATCCCTGACCGAAGGAATATCCGCCACAATTATATTCTTACCAAGCGACATTGATTCTAGAAGAGTCATATGGCCGGCAGACAACTGCCCGCTACGAAGTGGAAGAACAACAAATTCCGATTTTTCCAGAAAACTGCCAAATCTGTTTAACCTGATATCAAACAGGAACTTAACATTGCCGGGTAAAGATGCTGTCGGACAGGTTCCGGGTCGAGTGGCAATTTTACAGATCAGCGCCTGATGATTCGCCTCCAGGAGCTTCATTGCCGAGACTAGTGTGTCATAATCCCTGCTACTGACTCCTCCGCTCGCAATATATTTACAATCTGATATATATTCATATTCTCTGAATATGTTAAAATCACGACCGTACCTTACAAAAATTAGTTTGCCTGCTATATCCGGAAACAATTCAGAGTATACTCTAAGTTCATGGATTGAATATACAAATATTCCCGACGCATATCTCAGAGATTTACTAACCAAAAACTTTCTGAGGTTGTAGTAGAGCCTATCCGATTTTGGAGCAAAAAGAAATCCACACAAATAGATTTTACACTTGCCGCCTTTAGAGGCCAGAAGACAATAAAAAAATGCGACTATCGGATTTATGAATATAATATGTGTGAATTTATCTTTATTCCGGAATATAAGACGAAGAGCAGAAAAGGCTGAAAGAAGCCAGTAGGAAAGATGAGACAGGAGATTCCCTGCAAACGCTAGTCCATGAAAAAATCTAATTATCCGGTTTTCATAATCTGTGAAATACAACTCAACATCACACCTGAAAATGTCTTTGTAAGAATCATTTTCATGACTTTTATATTTAATGCTGTCGAGGACAAGCAGTATTTTCATTTTGCCTTCCGGTATTCCTTTATCCAAACCTGATCATTTTTTCCTGCGCTCATAATACCTGCCTCGGAATGAATCTGCCAATCCGTCGATACAGGATATGATAATCCGGGAAAAAACCTTTGGTTTAAAAATATACTTAAATCCAACGATTGTCGTCCAGATCAGATAAAGAATATAACCCGCAAATGAAAATTTATCGGGATGTTTTTCCATGATCAGCCTGGCATTTCGTAACGAATAATAAAAAACATCCGGTTGACGCTCTTCTTTGTTTTCGGTTCTCACAACACTTGAAGTGTTAATTGAAGTCAGCTTGAATCCTGCTTTTCTCACCCTCAGTGAAAAATCGACTTCCTCCCAGTAAAGAAAGAAACGGTCATCAAATAATCCTGTCCTGCTGAGGATATCTCTTTTTATAAGCAGGCATGATCCCTGTGAATAATCAGTTGGTGTTGCGGGCTGGTTGGTAATGATCTTTTTCTGAAAAAATCCATTAAGTCTGAAGGCATCAAATAAGATTTTTCCTGATGGATTGAGAGTCCGTACCGAGACAACTCCCACATCCTCTTTAAGAGCTTTTTGCATTTCTGAAATGGTGTCCGGTGAAACCTGTACATCCGGATTCAAGATCAGGATATTGCCCTGAAGATTGTTTTCAAAAAGAAATTTTATCCCGGCATTGTTTCCTCCGGCATAACCAAGGTTTTTTTCATTTTCAACAAGTGAAATCTTAAGCATGTTGCTGAAATCAGTCACGAAGCTCTCAATCTTCCTCAGGTCTTCATTTCCTGAAAAATTGTTGATCAGGATTATCCGAAAGTTCCGGGTGTCCGAACGAGATAATCCCAGGATGCAATCTTTTACAGCATCTGCGTTAGCCCAGTTTAATATTAGAATATTCAGCATTTTCTATTCTTCTCTCACTGAATCAATTTGTTCAATCCTCCTGACTGTGAAACCAACCAGAAGAACATATACAGAATTATGGATTTCAGCCATCCCTCCTATCACAAACATTGTCAGCACCAGGCTCAGGGTGCTACCGAGAAGAACACGGCAAAGAGCTTCCTTTTCATAGGGTTGGTCTCCTTTGCATCGTGACCGGAAGAGCAGTATCAGATAAAATACAGCATAGCAGAGCAATCCAAGTATTCCGGTTTTAACCAGAATATATGCATAACCGTTGTGCAGGATGGGAATTTCCGTAAACTCCTCACCTGCAAGGATCATGGTCATGTTCAGGTCAACAACCGATCCGAATCCGTGACCTGCCATTTTTTGCCATAATTTACCTGATTTGACCTTTTTCATGGCCAGCCAGGTCTCATGACCCCTCCAGTTTATATTTATATCCCTGTACCTGGTATATTCTCTTACAACAACTTCCCTGAAACTTCTCGCTATCTTGCCCCGGAATGTTTCGACATCATCCCGCGGTGTGGTTATGATCAAAACTAAAAATGCTATTATAAAAACTAGAACCACCGTGATGGCTTTAAGATTTATCTTCCCGATCAATCCCGTAATTGCAGCTGAAAGAACAAGGAAAATCACCAATCCGGTCCTTGAAAATGATAGGATAAAAGAGAGGATAAGGACTGGAATTACAAGATAACCTGGCAATAATCGTGGAAACAACTTTATTAAGCCAAGTTTTTTTCCGAAAAGCCCTATTATCAAAGCAAGGGTGACGAGATCCACACTTGGATTGGCTGCCTCATATCGTATAGTTTTAATATCCGTGGTGAACAATGCGGGCTGGATTACGAGCTTGGACAAGTGAACTAATGCAATAATAAAACCACCGAAAAGCAAGACCCTGAAAAAGTAAGACTGCATCTTCTTGTTTTCTGATATCCAGAAACCTGTTATCAGGAGAGCTACCGGAGTAAGAGCATATGCTATATCGCGCAATATATGACGTCGTTCGTGATGGGAAATACCAAAGAGCCCAAGCAGAAATATTATCAATAATGGAATAATAAGATCGAACAGGCTTCTCCTAAGCTTTCCGTTGGAAACAATCAGGGCAATAAAACCACAAATAATCAGAATAGGTGCAAATAATTCAGCCTGAAGAAAACTGGAAGAAATAATAATGACAATTATTAGTGCCATTCTTATTGCAAATGAATAATTTACCAAAAATTTAGCTTTGTGAACCATGAATGATTTTTGCTTTTCTAATGCTTGCTCCTGAGATGGAAAATTGCCTGATCTCCTATTTTTCGAGCATTCAAGTCTGTCGCTTTTCTTTCAAATGATCTTATATCCTTCTTGCTGAATCGTGAGGCTTTTTGATTGATCTGGTATGATCCGCTTTCAGTCAATGAGATATTATTCCTATACTGCTCGCTCCCCCAGAACTGAAAATCCGTAGAGTCATATTCAATTTCACCAACTGTAAATCCTGCCTTCTCTGCAAGGATTTTCAGGCTTTTTACTGAATAAAGAAAAATATGCCTTGGCGCATCTATCTGAACCCAATCTGTCTTGTAATTCTCCCATGCCCAGGAATCAACAACTGGAATGCGGATGATACACTTTCCCTCCTCAGAAAGGAGTTCTGAGGCCTTTTTTAATTCTTCAATGGGAGTTGCAATGTGTTCAAAGGAATGGTGATACGTAATCAGATCCCATTCCCCTTTTATTTCTTTCAGTGCCTTTTTTTCCACTCTGACTCCATTGGGATATACAATCGTATCCTCATTAAATGGATCTATCCCCATTACACTGGTAAATCCTGCCTCCCTTAATCTCCAGGCCAGGCTACCGGAACCGCATCCAACATCCAGAATCCTTTTGTCAAGGGGTATCCCGGAATATATCTTTATTATATCCGGCGGGAATAACATGCTAAGGATCTTTCCAGATAAACCTTTCGCAGATACAGCATACCTGTCTCGCTTCTTCTTCAGAAATGACTTCAGTGCAGGATCTTCTGAAACAGGCATATTATAACTGTAGTACTCTGAAGAATAATACCCTGACAAGTCTTTTGGGATTTCAGCCATCTGCAGGCAGCCACAGGACGGACATTGAAAATAAGCAAACGACTCTTTTGTACCGAACATCATTTCCCTCACCTCGTAAATTTCAAGGCCTGAACTGTTTTCACATATTCTGCACTCCATTTAATATGCCCGATAGAATATTATTTGATAAGGTTCCTGAATGACAGATATCTGAAATCGCTAAAAGACACCTTCAGATCTTTGATAACCTCATATGGCCATTTCCAGCTCTGATATGCGATATCAACAATCCCGGGAGCCAGGAACAGGCTTAACATCCCTAAGTTTGTCCAGCCGAGAAATATGTACATCAGAAGCGCTGTGGCAAGACCTGAAATGATGGAGGGTCTGAAGAAAGGCACCTCATTCTTCGTCAGCAGAATACCCCCTGCCGAGGCATGGTTCATTTCCAGAAAGGAGACAAACATTGCAATCAGGAAGAGGGACCCCGGAACAAGAACAGTCTCTGATTTAATCATAATCAATGCTGAGTCACCGAAAAAGTATACAAAGAGTGCTCCGGAAAAAAACAGGATTATAGAGAAAAAAGTTCCTTTAACATAGATCTCCCTGATCCGTTCCAGATTACCTTCGATCCTGCATTTAGCGATCAGGGGCAGAAAAGTAGTCACATAAATTGGCGAAAGTCCGGCAAGTATATCAAGCAGCTGCCTTGTTATCCCATATGAGGCGATATCCTTCAGGGGAAGGTAAAGCGATCCGATGAACACAGCGGATTTTGTTATCAGAATGCCGCCCACGGCCGTCAGTCCAAGCTTCAGGGCATTTGGATATACCGCTTTTAAAACTTCCTTTCTGCTGTGCCTGCCTGCATTCCTCAGTTTCTGCCGGAGTTCCTTTTTAAAGAATGCCCTGTGGGCAAGCACCCTTGCCACAAGAACATAAACCAGCTGTGATGACACTATTGCCACAATCCCGTAGCCTCTGGTCAGTAATATATAGGCTACGATCAAAAAGAGAACCTGGGCAAGGACAATTATCTGTTTCGACCTCTTTATCAGACCTTTTCCGATAAGAAGCGCATCATAATAAAAGGTATAGAGGTTCCATCCATTGATCAGGCAGAGTATTCCCCAGGCAAGGTAAGCCGAGTTTTTATCGCCTCCGTAATTCCTCAGGATAAGGCTCAAATACCATGTGCCTGCGGTGGCAAGAAGAAACAAAGCGATCAGTGCTATCCTGAAATAAAGCCATCGCATTGAGTCGACAGCTCCTTTCAGCAAATTATAATCAACATTTCCCTGGTCAACTGAAGTTGTAAATCCTTCAGGCTTAAGTTCCTTTACACCACTGAAGATATAAGTTATGTTCCGGCTGAAGGATGAGCTGAACCCAAAATCGAACAGGTTCACAATAAAAGTCACTGACATGAAGATTGTCCAGAGTCCTACCTCATCGGCAGGAAGAAGCTTGAGTATTACCGGGAGCAGCAATGCAGTGGAGGCAACCCGGAAAAAAGTTGCGAAAAAACTCCATACTACATCGACTTTCGATATCTGCATAAATTACAGCTTTCGCATCCTCAGTTACATGCAGATTATTGACATATAGCTGAATATCTGATATTTAGATATTAGATTGTAACAAATGTTACAAATTCTTCCAGAACCATTCCACGGCTTTTTCAAGTCCTTCATTCACATTCAGCGAGGGAGAATAGCCCAGGAGGCTTCTCGCTTTTTCAATTGAGGCCTGTGAGTGAGGTATATCCCCTGCCCTTGCGGGTCCGTAAACAGGTTCTATTTTAAGGATCTCGCTGTCGTATTGCGCGGCAAATTCCCTGATAATTCCATAAAGCTGATTAAGCGATGTCCTCTCGCCATGGGCGACATTATATACCTGGTTTATTGCGGTTCTGTCTGTCACCAGGACTGCCAGGTGGTTTGCCTGAACAACATTGTCGACATATGTGAAATCGCGTGAAAAGCTCCCATCGCCATTGATAATAGGGGCCTCATGCTTCATGAGCAGCTTGACGAACCTGGGGATAACGGCAGCATAGGCTCCGTCAGGGTCCTGGCGGCGTCCGAAAACATTGAAATACCTTAGTCCGATGACATCTATGCCATAGCTGGCTGCAAAATTGGAAGCGTAAAGCTCGTCAGCATATTTTGTTATAGCGTATGGCGACAAAGGTTTACCGATCTTGTCTTCGACCTTGGGAAGATCCGGGTGATCACCGTATGTTGACGAGCTTGCCGCATATATGAATCGCTTCACACCGGCTTCCTTTGATGCGAAAAGCATCTTCACAAATCCACCAATATTCACATCTGTCGTACTCACGGGATCCTTGATGGAGCGAGGCACGGAACCGAGAGCGGCCTGATGAAGCACGTATTCCATCCCCGCGACAGCCTTGACACAATCGTCATAATTTCTTATGTCGCCTTCGATAAGGGTAAAACCTGAGTGATGGATAAAATCCCTGATGTTCTCTCTCTTCCCGGTGGAGAAATTATCGAGACAGGTTACAAAGTTGCCTGCCTTTAACAGGGATTCGACAAGATTTGAGCCTATGAAACCTGCACCGCCTGTCACAAGCACCTTGCTGTTCTTCAGGAGTCTTTCCATATCTTAAAATTAAAATCTTTATGTTTGATCAGACTGTTCAAACAGTGCCATGATCTCCCTGACAATAAATTCCGCTGTTTTTCCATCACCATAGAAGCCAGGATATTCCAGTCCGGTCCCATTGTTCACGAATCTTTCAAACTCTTTCCTGATCTTTTCAGGATCTGCATCAACAAGAAGTGCAGTGCCATTTTTAACAAGCTCGATCCATTCCGTTTCCTTCCTGAGCACGAGGCACGGTTTCCGGAAAAAATGGGATTCCTTCTGCACGCCGCCCGAATCGGTAATAATCATTTTGCATGTTTTCTCGAGCAATGTCATCTCGAGAAACGACACGGGATGTATTACCCTGATATTCTTATTGTTCAGCAATTCGTCATAAAGAGACTTAAGGCTTGTTTTCAGCGAATTGATGGTTCTCGGGTGCAACGGCATAACAAACTTCACGGAGTATTCTCCTGCCAGGATACTGAGAGTTTTCAGGATCGAGTCGAGCCGGGATATGTCGTCAGTATTGGCTTCCCTGTGAATGGTCGCGAGAACAAAATTATCACGCTCAACTCCAATATCCGTTAAGAGGGAGGCCTTTTTCCTTTCTGCAAGCTCTGCAAAGAAAAGAGTATTGTCGTACATTATATCTCCCGTCAGATAGATCTTGGGATTATCTATTGTATAAGGAGGACTGTTCTCAGGCCTGAATCCCTCCCGCATCAGGTTTTTAAAAGCTGCATTTGTGGGAGCAAAAAGAAGAGTGGATGAATGGTCGCTCATTATCCTGTTGAGCTCCTCAGGCATCATCTTATTGAAGGATCTGAGACCTGCTTCGATATGTACTACCGGGAAATGGAGCTTTGCAGCTGCAATTGCGCCGGCGAGGGTCGAGTTTGTATCTCCGTAAAGAAGCACGCAATCAGGTTTTTCCTTCAGAAGCACCTCCTCTATGCCGGTTATCATCATCGATGTCTGGCGTCCGTGACTGGAAGATCCGGCTCCAAGGTTATAGTCAGGCAAGTGCAGTTCAAGTTCCTCGAAAAATACATCAGATAGATCCCTGTCGTAATGCTGGCCTGTATGAATGATAATCTCGGTGATCCTGTCTGAAAAGTGCAACCTTATTGCCCTGCTGATGGCAGAAGCCTTTATGATCTGCGGCCTCGCCCCGACTATATTGAGTAGTTTTATATGCGTCATTGATAAATTTATCCCGGAAATCAAAGGTAGCAAAATATCAATAAGGATATAGGCAGGGCAATGTGGTTTTGATGAACGGGTTAAAATTAACCACAAAGGGCACTAAAGGTTGGATAATTCCTCAGTGCCCCGTTTGGGTTCCTTGTGGTTCAGAATTCCTATTTAGCGTAATTGACCGCTCGTGTTTCCCGGATTACTGTTATCTTGATCTGTCCCGGATAGGTCATTTCATTCTGGATCTTTCTTGCAATTTCAAAAGAGAGTCCCTCGGCTTCCTTGTCGGTAACTTTTTCAGCGCCAACGATAACCCTCAGTTCTCGTCCCGCCTGTATAGCATATGTTTTCATTACCCCGGGATACTGAAGAGCAAGCGATTCCAGCTCCTTCAGTCTTTTTATATATGATTCTACAACTTCACGGCGGGCACCGGGACGTGCTCCTGAAATGGCATCACACACCTGGACAATGGGTGCAATCAGTGTGGTCATTTCGGTTTCATCATGATGAGCGCCTATTGCATTGCAGATCTCAGGCTTTTCCTTGTATTTTTCGGCCATTTTCATTCCAAGCACTGCATGCGGAAGTTCCGGTTCATCATCAGGCACCTTGCCAATGTCATGCAGCAATCCTGCCCTCTTGGCAAGTTTCGGGTTAAGACCGAGCTCTGCTGCCATGATTGAAGCCAGGTTTGCAACTTCCCGTGAATGCATGAGAAGGTTTTGTCCGTATGAAGACCTGTATTTCATTTTTCCAACAAGCCTTATCAGTTCAGGATGAAGGCCGTGGATGCCAAGATCGATGGCAGTTCTCTTTCCTACTTCAAGTATTTCTTCCTCGACCTGTTTCTTTGTTTTTTCGACAATCTCCTCTATCCTTGCAGGATGGATCCTGCCATCAGTAACGAGCTGATGCAGGGCCAGTCGTGCAATCTCCCTCCTTACAGGGTCGAATGCGGAAAGCACTATTGCCTCCGGTGTGTCATCCACAATGATCTCAACACCGGTTGCTGCTTCAAGCGCGCGTATATTTCGTCCTTCCCGTCCGATGATCCTTCCTTTCATCTCATCGGATTCTATATGGAATACAGTAACGGCATTTTCTATGGCATTTTCTGCAGCAACTCTCTGTATTGTCTGGATAACTATTCTTTTTGCCTCCTTGTTTGCAGTCATCTTGGCTTCATCAAGTATTTCATTGATGTAGGACATTGCACCTGTTTTTGCCTCCTCCTTAAGGGATTCCATCAGGTGGTTTTTAGCTTCTTCGGCTGATAAGCCGGATATCTGCTCTAGCTGTTCGACCTGCTGGCGGTGAAATTTGGTAAGCTCCTCGTTTTTCTTTTCGACAAGTTCGAGCTGAGTATTCAGGTTCTCCCTGATTGTATCTGATTTCATTACGTTTTCGCTGTGTCTCCTCAATTTTCTGGTTAAGGGTAAGCTCCTTCTGCTTGATTCTGTTTTCAGCCTGGGTAATCCTGCTGTTCTTCTCATTTATTACTTTTTCATGCTCCGTTTTCAGTTGCAGGAACCTTTCCTTTGCCTGCAGTATTTTTTCCTTTCTTATCACTTCTGCTTCTGCTTCTGCGTCGCTGATTATTCTTTTGTTCTTGTTCCTCAATGCTGTCTGCCAAACAAGGAAAGAAAGTCCGAAACCGGTAACCAAAGCCGCTGCGGCAAGAGTTATTGTCAGCCAGCCTGGCAATGTTCCTATCAATTGTATCATAATGTTCAGTTTTAGTATAAGTTATAAAATAAAAAACCCGCAAAGTTCCTCCAGCTTTTATAAAACCCCATATCTTAATGGTTGGAGCCTCTAATCCAGTTTGAACTTCCACTGTCCCGATAAATCGGGATCCCGACGAATCGGGCTGCGGCCTGTCCTCGCTGAACTAAGTCCAGCTCCAAAGTTTTAACTGTTGAGTTTCAAAAATGAATGAAGAAACGATGCGGGCAATTTTCTTGCTATTTTAAAGAACGCTGTTACTCTTTTATTTCAAGTACTGAATCGATTTTCTGAATCAGTTCCTTTATGGCATCCGGGAGGTAATCGTTATCAAGCTTTTCTTCTTCCTCTGTGAGCTTGATCACATACTGCAGGGCAGCCATCGCCAGAAAATCCTGTACATCCTTATCGGCGTACCGCTGCTTGTATTGCAGCACCTTTTCATTGATCATCCTGGCAGCTTTCCTGATCTTCTCTTCATTTTCCCGTTCCACTTTCAATGGATAATACCTGTCCGCTACATTAACCCTGATCGAAAGCTTATCATCCATTGTTATATTTTATCTGTTCAAAAGAGCAACACATCTGTCAATTTCCCGCACTAATTCTGTTATCTTCTTCTTCGCCTCTGCTCCGTTCTCACCTTCACCCAACAGTGCTCCTGCTAATTTTATCCTTTCATATTTAATTTCCAATTCCTTTAATCTGGTCTCCCGGTCCTGTAGCTGGCTTTTCAGCGCTTCGTTTCCGGTTTTCAATTCTTCATATTCAGCCTTCAGGTTATTGTATTTATAAAACAGTTCATCAAGTTTTTTGTTCAGAATTTTTAATTCCTCATAACCCTGACCTGACATGGCAAATTCTTTATACAAAGTTAGCATAGTTAATGAAATTTTCAAAAAAACACCAAGAAATAGTTTGTTCGAACGGACCATAAGTTTAGTTTTGCACAACTTAAAAGAAAAGCGAGGTACTGATGTTATTTCTGAGACTATTCATTATACAGCATATTGATTTGTGGTAATATGGTTGATATTCCGGATGATAAATCTCTTTTTATCTCTCCGGTAAGGATCCCACTTGCTCTCTCCGCCAACTTCGGAGAGCTGAGGATCGACCATTTTCATTCAGGGCTCGACATTAAGACACAGGGAGTTACGGGAAAAGAGGTTGTGGCTGCTGCAGACGGGTATATATACCGCATCAGCATCTCTCCCAACGGATTCGGAAAAGCGCTTTACCTGAGGCATCAGTCAGGATACTCGACGGTTTATGGTCATCTGGAAAAGTTCACGCCGGAAATTGACGAATATGTGAAAAGAAGCCAATATGAGAAGAAGGACTTTACAGTCACCTTGTTCCCGCTGGCAGATAAATTTCCGGTCAAACAGGGAGATATTATTGCATATTCGGGAAATACAGGAGGCTCCTCAGGTCCTCACCTGCACTACGAAATACGTAAATCTGATTCCGAAGAACCTGTAAATCCGCTTCTGTTCGAATTCGGTGCAGCTGACAATATCAAGCCTGTTATTGAAAGGCTGGTCATTTATCCTTCCGGGACCCGCACCCTTATAAACGGCAGAAATTCAGTGTTAAAGATGCAGGTATCCGGAGGAAGCGGTAAATACTACATTTCACCGGAAAATGAGATCCGGATAAGCGGTCCTGCCGGCTTCGGCATAAAGTCATACGATCTTCTCAACGACAGCTATAACAAATGCGCAGTATACTCGATAGAGCTTAAGGTCGACAGTGTGACAAAATTCCGTTATACGATGGATAAGTTTGCTTTCAGCCAGTCGAGATACATAAACAGCCACATCGATTATGAAGCCTATATGAGGGAAAATGCCTACTATGAGCGGATTTTTGTTCTGCCCGGAGACCATCTCACTGCATACAGCCATGTTGTAAACAGGGGTATTTTCAACTTCATAGACAGCGGAAAGCACCATGTAGAGATCATACTGGAGGATGTTCATAAAAACAGATCGTCGCTCAGCTTCAATGTCACGAGTGATCCTCCTAAAGTATCAGCCGGAAGAGAGCTCAGGAATGACGCGGTTCAGATGATCCACAACAGGGCGAACAGGTTCAGGGCTGAGAATATAACTATTACAATACCTGCAGGGGCGCTTTATGATACAA
The DNA here is from genome assembly GCA_963772715.1 of uncultured Bacteroidota bacterium. Classification (GTDB taxonomy): domain Bacteria; phylum Bacteroidota; class Bacteroidia; order Bacteroidales; family VadinHA17; genus LD21. The sequence continues at coordinate 113,549 of CAVYYM010000029.1, read as the reverse complement.
CTTTCTTTATTTACAGGAAGGAAACAGGTACACCCATGATGTATTCTGACGTTCATTATGTTCACAACAAATACACACCGGTTCACAAGCCCTATTCACTATCGATAAAGCCCAGCCAGATTCCGGAAGGCAAGGCATCGAAGATGCTTATCGTTCAAATGAGCGACGATTTCGCCAAGAGCTCGCTTGGCGGCACATGGAACGAAGATTTTATAACTGCCAATGCCCAGTCGTTCGGAATGTTCTATGTCGGAATCGATACGGTTGCTCCCGGCATCTATGCAAACGGACTTGCTTCCGGAGCCGATATGACGGGGAAAAGAGAACTGAGGATCAGGATCCTCGATGATCTTTCAGGGATTAAGAGCTATGAACCGCAGATAGACGGGAAATGGGCTCTGTTCGAGTACGATCTGAAGAACAATGTTCTTATTTACAGGTTTGATCCTGATTATTTAACAAAGGATACAACACACAGCCTTGTCCTGAAGGTAACCGACAACAGGGAAAATCAGAGCGAGTTTAGCTGTAAATTTAAGTGGTAGGCCTTCATGTACTCATCCCCCCAACCCCCTTCTCTGGTAAACCAAAGAAGGGGGCTTAATTCATTGATAATAAATAAATTCCCCCTCTTTTCTTCAGAAGAGAGGGGGATTAAGGGGGTGAGTACATGGTAAGGTTAGTATATCCTTGCCGGATAAATACCTTTCCTGATCATCTTTTTCAGGCTCTCCACAACAAATGGCTTATCTTCACGGTATGTGACGCCGAACCATCGTTCGTTGCTCATGAGGATCTTTATCCTGATATCGCCATTTTTAACGAATTTATCGAGAGATGTAGGTATATCGAGTTCTGATTTGAGGTCCATTCCCTTTGCATTGATAAAATTCCTGAATTCTTCTCCGAGATAGTTGTAGCATGTTGGCTTGAACCCGAAGAGATTCATCGAAACGACTTCATCGCCAGTGAATTCCTGATCATTGCCATCAGGCCCCGGTGCTTTTGCACCGCTTTTTGTTTTTTCGATCTGGCGTGTTTCGACAATATGGGAAAGCAGGCCATCGGAGGTGACTTTACATACTCCCCTGTTCACGTTTCCGTGATCAGAGAGAGTGTTTCCGAGTTTATATCCTATAATGGTATAGCAATTCGGATCCTGGTCATTTACAAGAAAATCGTGAAGTATTTTGTAGGATTCCACACCGTAATAGTCATCGGAGTTGATTACCCCAAAGGGTTCCTTTATTTTATCCCTGGTAACAAGTATCGCATGGCTTGTGCCCCAGGGTTTTGCCCTGTCGGGGGCTACCTTTACCCCCTCGGGAAGGTTGGTAATTTCCTGAAATACATAATCTACATCGATCCTGTTCCTGAGCTTCTCGACAAATCGTTCCTTAACCTGCTCCTCTATATCCCGTCTGATCACAAAAACTATCTTTCCGAATCCAGCCCGTATGGCATCATAAATTGAATAATCGATGATTGTTTCACCGGAGGGGCCGACTTCATCAAGCTGCTTGTTACCGCCATAACGGCTGCCCATTCCTGCTGCCAGAACTAAAAGTGTAGGCTTCATATTAATGTAGTTTGAATTGCACAATAATACGGAAAAAAAGTTATTTTTAATAATTCTCTGTAAAATAAGAATCAATTGTTTTATTTTGCATGAAAATCAATTTCTTGCCCCTACCCTAAAGGGAGGAAATTGATTTTCTTCGCACCCTTTAGGGACGGGGCAAACGAAGAAAATCAAAAATAAATTGATCATGAATTTCAAGCTTGAAGTTTGTGTCGACAGCATCGAATCTGCAATCAATGCCCAGAACGCCGGGGCTGACCGTATTGAATTATGCGATAACTTACTGGAGGGAGGCACTACACCTTCATTCGGGATGATCGCCTCGGTAAGGGACAATCTCTCAATAGGACTAAATGTGATAATACGTCCGAGGGGTGGCGACTTCCTTTACAGCGATCCGGAATTCGATATAATGAGAAGAGACATCGACATGTGTGGCGAAGCCGGTGTTAACGGAATTGTCATAGGCATACTCAGGGCTGACGGCACTATTGACACTGATCGTACCGCAAAACTCATTGAGCTGGCAAAACCCATGTCAATTACCTTTCACAGGGCATTTGATGTTTGCTCGGATCCGTTCATAGGACTGGAGGACATAATCGGAACGGGTGCTTCAAGGGTGCTGACTTCCGGTCATAAGAAAACTGTCCCGGAAGGTGCTGGACTAATAAAACAGCTTGTAAAACAAGCTGACAGCAGAATCATTGTAATGCCGGGAGGAGGTCTCGACGATTCAAATATTGGAGACATGGCAAGGGTGACAGGAGCCACAGAATTTCACCTGACAGGAAGAAAAACAGTAGAGAGTGGCATGATCTTCAGGAGAGATGGCATTCCTATGGGAGGCATTCCCACCATCCCTGAATACTCACGTAAAATTGCGGACCCGGAAAGAATAAAAAATATCATCAGAATCCTCAAAATGATCTGAAGCATTTTGAAATCATCACCGGATTTTTACCTTTGTCGGGAGAGAGACGTTGGGCCACTTCTTCAAGACTACGGTGGCTAAAGCGTCAGGAAATATATATCATTCGTTTTAAAAATAATAGTCAGAAATTCTTATGAAGAAATTAACTGCAATACTATTGACAATTCTGTTGTCAGGATTCATGACCATTGAGACATCTAAGGCATGCACAAATTTTCTTGTTACAAAGGGAGCTTCAAAAACAGGTTCAGTGATGATCACTTATTCCGCTGATTCACATGTGCTATATGGTGAACTCTATTACTGGCCTTCAAGGGACTACCCGGAAGGAGCATGGCTCGATGTATATGAATGGGACACAGGCAAATACATGGGAAAGATCAGGCAGGTCAGTCACACTTATTCTGTTGTGGGCAACATGAATGAGCATCAGCTCTCAATTGGCGAAACGACGTATGGCGGGCTCGAAGAGCTGGCAGGTCCTGCCGGCATCATTGATTATGGAAGTCTTATTTACATTACCCTGCAACGGGCAAAAAATGCAAGGGAAGCAATAAAGGTAATGTCGGAGCTCGTATCGGAATACGGATATGCAAGCTCAGGTGAATCATTCTCAATTGCCGACCCCAACGAAGCATGGATATTTGAAATCATTGGCAAGGGCAAAGACAATAAGGGCGCAGTCTGGGTTGCACGCCTGATACCCGACGGCTACATCTGCTGGACATGCCAACCAGGCAAGGATACAGACTTTCCCGCTGGCTACAGGCAAGAAAACAAGCAATGCTATCACCTCAAAGGATCTCAGAAGGATATTTGATCCTGCAGTCGAATGTGTTTATGCTTCTGATGTAATTGAATTCGCCAGGACCTTGAAAGTGAATCCATTTACCGGCACTGACCAGCAATTCAGCTTTTCGGACACCTATTGTCCGATAACTTTCTCGGGAGCAAGGGCTTGTGAAATTAGGGTATGGTCATTTTTCAGGGCTGTAAATGATGAAATGGAACAGTATACCAACTATGTGGCTGGTCATGATCTCAGCAGACGAATGCCGCTCTGGATTAAACCTAACCGTAAGATTTCCAGCTACGATATGATGAACTTCATGCGTGATCATCTGGAAGGAACTATATTTGACATGAGAAAAGATATAGGTGCAGGGCCATTCAGCTCACCATACCGCTGGCGTCCGATGACATGGAAAGTGACAGGCGATCCGAATTCCTATTGCAACGAAAGGGCGACGCTCAACACAGCAGACAGGTTTTGTATTCGTTGCTGAATCCCGCAGCTGGCTTCCAGACCCGATCGGTGGAATTTTCTGGTTCGGCGTGGACGATGCAAATACCACGGTTTTCAATCCAATGTACTGCGGAATCACGGAAATACCTGATTGTTTTAAAGTCGGGAATGGTGATATGGCAACCTACTCTCCTACTTCGGCATTCTGGATTTTCAACCAGGTTGCAAACCAGTGTTATTCACGTTACGATATGATGAGCGCCGATGCCATTAAGCTGCAGAAGGAGCTCGAAACCAAATACATCGCCGAAACTGCCACAATCGACGAAGCAGCTAAAAAACTTTACGAAAATGATGTCTGGAAGGCAAGGGATTATCTTACAAAATATTCTGTCACAACGGCTCAGAGCACATTCAAGCAGTGGAAAAAGCTGAGTGAGTATCTTCTTGTGAAATATATTGACGGAAACATCAAGAAGGAAAAGGACGGAAAGTTTGAAAGGAATGCAGATGGTATACCTGTAATGCCCTCACAGCCGGGATATGATGACAAATGGAAGAAATCAGTCATTCAGGATAACGGAAAGATACTTCTGGTCCCGGCAGGGGCAGGGCATTAAAAAACATTTTTTTCCAAGGTTATTCATTATCTGAATTTTATTTATACATTTGCGTCCGATTTTGAAGGGATAAGATTTTTGAATACAAAATATTGCGCAAGATGAACTTAATGAATGTTGTAGAGAAGGAATTAGGGGTGAAAACAGAATTCCCCAAATTCATAGCAGGAGATACCGTTACCGTACACTATAAGATCGTTGAAGGTAACAAGGAAAGAATTCAGCAGTTCCGGGGAGTGGTTATCCAGAGAGTCGGAACGGGACATACAGAGACTTTCACCGTAAGAAAAATGTCGGGAAACATAGGAGTTGAAAGGATATTCCCAATCTCCTCTCCCTTCATCGACCAGATCGAAGTCAACAAACATGGAAAAGTCCGCAGGGCAAGGATATTCTACATACGCGACCTGACCGGCAAGAAGGCCAGGATCAAGGAGAAGAAATTCTGATAAAAAAAGCCATCGTGAGATGGCTTTTTTTTCATGCAATCGTGCAATCGTGCAATCGTGCAATCAAATCTTATTTATTAGTTCCTGTTTCTTGACTTTTGCCTCCTCGATCAGTTTATTTGCCTGGTTATCAGCTTCGACGGTAAGCTGTGTGGCTTCCTTGTATGCCTCCTCCTTCAGCTTGTCAGCGGCTAATTTTGCCGAAAGCTTTGCCACAGCGCCCTTTGAGGCAGCATCAGTAACCAGCTTCTGGGCCTGTGCATCAGCTTCCTTTCTGATCTTACCGGCAAGATCCGCAGCTTCATTGCGCAGCTTCTGAGCTGCAGCTTCGGCCTCCTGAATCAGCTTATCGCCCTGTGCCTCGGCTTCCTTCCTTGCCCTTTCCTTCCCTTCGTCGATAGCGTTGCCGACTGCCTGTCTTTGCAGTACCTGAAGCTGCACCGTCAGAACCGCTGCCAAAAACTGGTGTAACAACAGGCTTGCCAAAAACACCCGTAAGTCGTACATTAACTTTCATTATTTCAGCCGGTTTATAAGAAACGCCATAAGAGGCTGCCAGTGCAGAGAGATTATCGACCATGGAGTTCACCGTACTGCCAAGCTCTGACCTTGGAAATTCTGTCTTTATCAGGTAATTCATTGTCTTGTCGAGTCCCTGATCGCCGCTAATATTCATTTTAATATTGCCGACCTTCGTATCGAACGGACTTACATATACTCTTCCATCGTTGAGCCTGAAGCTAACGTTGAGGTCCTTGAAAGTGTTGCTGTACTTGTCACTAAGCTTGAGAAGTTCCTTCATCTTGTCATATGCTGCAGACTTAAGCAATGTTATCTCGTCTGACTGAAGCTTCCCTCCGCCTGTTATCGTAGAGATAAGGGGCATCATATCGGAACCGAGAAGACTCTGGTATGAGAGCTTTACATTCATTTTCCCGTCGACACCCTCTGCCGCAGGAGCAAGCTTCTGGATCGTATTGAATGTTTTGAATGCATCCTTCACTCCTATGCTTTGAATGGCCAGATCAGCCTTCATCATTGGTTTCAGCGAATCCCTGGTATCATAATCTGCATTCAATGAAACCAGGCCGCCAAGAATATTAAATCCGGTCTCCCTGAAGCTTAGTACTCCATTCCTGATAATAATATGTCCCTTTACATTTTCAGCCTTGATCTTGTCGTAAGCGAATTTTCTGATGACAGCATTGAAATCAAAGTCGATGTTTCCGGGCACTTTTATAACCGCCAGAGATGTTGTATCCTCGACCTCCGTGGTATCTGAAGCAATCTTTGAAAGTATTTCCGAAACATCCACAAAGTCGGATCTCAGAGCCAGGTTGCCTTTTATGGTTTTATCCTTAAGGAGATAAGGGATATAGTTCTCAAGTCTGCCGGAAAGATGAAAATCGCTTTTGCCTCCTACATTAAGGTCAGCATTCGTAAGCTCGGCATATGCAGGGGAAAATTCAAGTCCTGCGCCATTGATCCTAACTTCAGGGTATCCGGTCATTGCCACGAGCATGTTCTGAATTCCCATTTTGCCTGATGCCTGGAACTTATCGTACTGTTCCTTTTCGATCATGGAAAGCCGGCCCGCTATTTTTACCGACATATCGATAATACCTGTAAGGTTTATGCTGTCGAGCGGAACCGCTTTTGTCAATGCGCCAAGATCTATCTTCCCCATCAGGGAGCCCTTGAAATCAGGATCACTGATTGGAGTTTTCAGGGAAAATGTCATGTCGAACGGATTGCCGGCAAGCTCAAAATGAAACAGATCTGCGGTAGCCGTTGTTCTGTCCATATTCTTGCCATCGACAAAGGCATTCAGTTTTATATTGATGTTCTGAATTTTTTCGGGAAGCGAAGGATAGCTGATTAGTCCGTTGTTTACGGAAAGGTCGAAAGATACATCGGGAAGAGTGCTGTCAGCATCGCTGTATATTCCTTTTATAGAACCGTTAAGAGCAAAATCGCCGGTTGCAGTAAGGTCTTTGAAGTCTTCCATATAGACAGCCGGGATCAGCGAAAGCAGGGTTTTGAAAGATGTCTTTTCCGTTCCGAACTTCAGGTCAGTTTCGATATCATCGCCAGGCATGGCAACCATCCCTGAAAAATTGAGCAAGAGATCGTTGATTGACAGATAATTTTCTCCGAAGGTGAATTTATACTTGTCAAGATCTGCGAGGAGGCCTATTTTCGCTTCGACAAGTGCTTTATTAAGATACCTTACCTTGTCCATATCCAATGTAAGTTCCCCGATATTCAGGTCAATCTGCATATCAGTCTGGCTCGCTACCATATCACCGGCAAGGTTCAGGTTGAAATCGCCGAGATTGGCTGTCATTGCAGAACTTTCATCGGTATACGTGATATTGCTGTTAATCAGCGCAACTTTTTTCAGCTTCATCTTAAATGCAGTAGCCGAAGTATCGGCTATTTCTTCTGTTTCAGTTGTGTCCCTGGATATATCCCAGTTTGCTGTCCCGTCCTTAAGGACAATAGCATTGATTACTGCGCGGTCGATTATCAATGAATTTACTTCGTACCCGGACTCTTTGAAGAGGCTGGGAAGGTTGAATACAAGGTCGAATGATCTGCAACCTGCGAGAGTATCTCCCTGGAACTTGTCCACACCAACAACTGAAACTCCATTGAGTGAAAAAGACAGATTTGGAAAATTACGGAAGAAAGTCAGCTTATAATCATCGAACTTCACCTGAGCATTAACTGATTCATTAATGACCTTTTCGACTTTAGTTTTGATCTTTTCCTTGAATATTACCGGAATCGTAAAGAGAAGTATCAGAATGAGAAGAATGAGGCCCCCCAATATTTTGAGTATCCAACCTGTTGTCTTTTTCATTTATATTATGTTTCCAAGATTTACCTGTAAAAACGGATTTTAAAATTAATTAATATTCATGACTTTTTAAAAAAGTGTCTGGAGTTAAGTTTCTTCAGACTTTAGGCACTCCAAACTTTAGCGCACTTTAGGCACTTCTTTTTACATTTTTATTATCTTTGCCGCCTGTAAAGGGTCCCGTAGCTTAACTGAATAGAGCATCTGACTACGGATCAGAAGGTTGGGGGTTTGAATCCCTTCGGGATCACGGATAATTAAGCGCAATTAACTGATATACAGTTAGTTGCGCTTTCCTTTTATAGCCATTTATCCCGACTATATCCCGACGACGTTTAAAAGCTAGTAAAAACTGCCTTATTTCTGGCCCTTTACAATTGTCGAGTAATCTGCCCTATTTCCAGGGATTTTTTATCTTTATTCGTGGCACAAATAAAAATATATAAAGTTCAATATATTGACCTTACTGGCAAAGTACAGGAAGAATTCACAATCGAAGGCGATACACGTGAAGAAATAGAAGGGATTGCATGGCTTTATAAACACCTCTATTTTATCTATCTTCATCCTGGCTTCTTAAAGTGTCGTACCGTCTTAACTCTGATCGGGAAAAAATAATCATTAGTATTTAACCTAAAAATAGCAACTATGAAAACAAATTTCTTTGTGAAGTACTTTGATAAGATTATTATCGTCTTATTGGTAGCCTTTATTCTCGATCAATCCATTCGAAACTATTAACAAAAAGCCCCCGGAGCTGATCCGAGGGCTTAGATGTAGAATCATTACGTTTATCTATCGTTTCAGTTACAACGTTTTATGACAAATAACCAGTCAACTTCAGCGAAAGGTATTAATAGCACTCAGGTCAACTCCATTCCACGAATACATTTCAATTACCTTCCTTTTTGTTCCATTTTATAAAACGTAGCACCTTCATGAATCCACTGATGGTATTTGCCCATTCTTCAGTATGCTGCAAGATAAATTTGCTTTTGTCCTATTTCTGTTTAACTTTATTTTATTAATCTTAAATCATTCATACTATGGGACCATTTCTTTTATTCTTAATAGTTTTAGCAGTATTTGGAGGAATAAATGCCATTATTGCAAATGCAAAGGGATTTAATCCCATCCTTTGGTTTTTTGCCGCCGGATTACTGGGTTTGATTGTTGTATCGGTATTACCTTCAGCAAATAAGGCAAAAGAGGATCCTGAGGAATACGACAAACGAAGGAAAAAGGCTGATCGCTGGGGCTATGGCATTCTGATCTTTGCAGGTATCATGATAATAATACGTATTTTAGGTTCTTTGGGATAAACCTGAACAGCAAACTCCCAATAATCACAGGATTACCACATCGAGTGGCCTCCGATAGACTGTTTTCCTGTACCTGACATCAGGATAGCCAAGGTTCATTACCGCCAGAATGCTGCTTTTTGCAGGGATCTGAACAAGTTTTTTTACAGATTTGTAGCGTTCTGCAATTGACAGAAAATATCCGTTCATCATTGTGCCCACTCCAAGTGTCTGAGCTGCCAGGTCAATAGTGCTGCTTGCAATACCAGCCTCCCATTGAGGCATTTTAAAGTATTTTTCATTTGAATAAATTATCAATAAACAAGGTGTTCCTCTTAAATATGTATCATCCCCTCTGTCATATAGCCAGAGAAGCCTGCTCAAACTTCTGCGTCTTTTTTCCTTTATGAAATATTTCACCGGGAAAGCATTTATCAGTTTCGAGACACTTCTGACCCTGGAAGCCATTGCAGAACTTATTTTCAGGAGGAGCTCCCTGTCAGTTATAAACTTATATTTCAGGAATTGCTTGTTCGAACCGGTCGGAATATAATTGGCAACTCCAAGCAATTTGTCGATATGTTCTTTTTTAAGAGGCTCTTTCTTATAGTGTCTTATGCTCCTTCTGTTCCTCACCAGATGTGTGAATTGTTCAATTGATATTCCGGGATCAACCATTTCAACAAAATCCTTCATATCCATCCGCTTGTTACGAACGGCATTTTCCGGACAAACTGCAACACAGTGACCACAGTCGTTGCATCCGGCACTTATGAGTTTATGTGGATATTTATCTTCTCCGATTTCTATTCGTTTTGAACCGCATACCTTGCTGCACAATCCGCATTTTGTACATATTTCATAGTTAATTTCGATATTCATATTATTTTGATTTAAGAATCCTTGTAAGGTCAAAGTTATTCCTTGTATATGCAGGTGTCAAGTATATTCTAAGTAAAAACCCCCGGCGTTGACTCCGGGGGCTGAACAATCGATGAATCAGTGTTCACTTTTCCTTTTGCTGTTCCAGCTCCTTTTCTTTGTCTTTTACCAGTCGCCGTACAATTGCTTCATTGTCTTCCCTTGCCTGCTGATCCCTGGTAATTGAATAGTTTTCCCTGCGTTTTTCTGCAGCCTTCAAATCTTCCTCTTTCGGATCCGGGAAATGATCCGGTATGGTTAATTCATTTTTCATGATGCAAATATACGAAAAAACAAGGTGCGGATTACAAAAATGTCAAGATTAGTATTTCGAAATATATTTGAATTGTATGGGCTTTGTATGTAACTTTGAATTAAACAATAAATTATTGAGATGAAACGGAATATTAAAATTTTATCTGGTTTTATAATAATGATAGGTTTTTTATCAATAACTACCGACAGCTGTATTAAGCCAAATGCGACTGGTACCTGTTACCTGCACTGTAGTTGTGGCAGCTGCGACGACGAAATAAGCGCTGCAGACAATACAAAATCGGAGTGCGAAACCTGGTATAATGCCCAGAAAAATAACGGAACCTGCGGCTGTACTTGCACCTGGGAATGGGTAGAGTACTAAATAGATTTCACCCGTCACCAGATGTACGCATTAAAAACCCTTGCGAAGCAGTATGTGAGGTTCATAATCACAGCAATAGGTATCGCACTTTGCCTGATGCTGATGCTCTTTCTCCTGGCGATCTACTATGGCGTTTCTGATGCATCAGTGAGGTATGTGCGCGAAAGCAATGCCGATATCTGGGTGCTGCAGAGACATGCCGCCAACCTGCTCCGGGGCACTTCCCTCCTTTCGAGCCGTCATGGAGAAATGATAAAGCAGGTCAGTGGAGTGAAATCAATTGCTCCACTGCTGTTTTTCACGGCTACAGTCAATGTGCCGGATAATACCGCTTCGATGCACCTTGTAGGATATGACCCGGCAACAGGGAAGGGCGGACCACCAAAGATAGTAGCGGGAGATACTCTTCAGAATGACAGTCAGATAATCCTTGATTATACTTTTGCAGCCAAATACAAACTGAAGTTGGGCGACAAGCTGCCCATCAGGGATGATACCCTGACAGTGGCAGGATTGTGCGACGGAACCAACCTGTTTGTAATTCAGTTCGCATTCATAACTCTCAGGAAAGCACGGGAACTTCTCGGCTTTCAGTCAATATTATCGTGTTTCCAGGTGATGGTTGATCCAGGAACGGATCCCCTGGCTGTTGCAAACGATATAAGAGCTGTATCTCCGGATATTGCAGTATTCGACAGGATAACCTTCCTCAATAATAATATCCATGAAGCAGAAAGCGGTGTCATGCCCCTGCTATATGTTGTCGCCATTATAGGTGCGGTTGTGCTTACGGCTCTTCTCAGCCTGATACTTTCGGTGTATGTCCTTGAACAGCAAAAGGATTATGCAATAATGAAAGCACTCGGAGCTCCAACGGGATTCATTCCGGGAATAGTTATTCAACAGGCCCTGATGCTGGCAGCAAGCGGTCTAATAATTGCCCTTCTCCTGTTCAATCCCATGCTTGGTGCAGTAAAGCGATTCTCCCCCACCATTTCAGCTGAATCATCTGCAAACCAGGTACTTATTGTTGCCTGCGGACTTTTTATGATCAGTCTGTTCAGCACTGTACTGCCTCTGCTCAGGCAGCGCCGCATATACCCTCTTGATGTATTCAGATGAACGATAGTAACAATAAAATAATAGCGGAACTGGTCGGCGTAACCAAGATATTTTCCAGGACTGGCAATGAAATTGCCGCTCTGAACAATGTCACATTCAAAACATCCATGGGCGAGATGGTTCTGCTCCTGGGCCCAAGCGGAAGCGGGAAAACCACTCTTCTTACACTTCTGGCAGGCCTTCAGCAGCCTACAAAGGGAGATGTTCTTATTTTTGGTAAAAGAGTGCAGGATTATCGTCCGGCCGAACTTCAAAAAATAAGGGCAAGACAAATGGGATTTATCTTTCAGACATTTTGCCTGCTCGACTCGCTGCGTGTCATCGATAATGTGACGCTCGTTATGAAATTCGCAGGGATCCCTGTCAGATCAGCAAGGGAGAAAGCGGCAGAATGCCTTGAAAGGTTCGGAGTCGGTCACCTTAAGTATGAATTTCCCGGTAAGCTCAGCCAGGGCGAAAAACAGCGTGTTGCCGTTGCCAGGGCAATAGCTGCCGGAGCAAAGCTGATACTTGCCGATGAACCCACAGGCAGCCTGCCTACAGAACAGGGTATGGCAATTATCGATTTTCTCCATAAAAGTGTTGCAACCGATAATATCAGCGTGGTGGTTGCAAGTCATGACGAAAGGATCTCGAATTACGCCGACCGTATACTTCATATCAGGGACGGAGTATTGAATTAATCCATTTAAAGACAAGGCAGATCAATATATGGCAGGTTGTTACGGACAGCCCCCGGTTCGGCCAAATCCTTGTCAGTGGTAACGAGTACGATGTTGGAAACAATGCGCTGATAAAAAAAGCCTTCGGATGCCTTTAGTATTGGATCATCGGCAGAGCTTGCCCACATGATATTCTGATATCTGTTCGCCCTGGCTTCAATATAAACAGCTCTTAAAAGCGCATTCATGATCGCCGGATCACGGTCCCTGACAGCATAATCGGTTATGATAAGATCCCTGAAACATTCACCTGGTTGCGGCAGCGGAGGCAGATTGAATATCACTGAAAGCCCTTTGTAAAGCGCTTTGGAAGTTCTGAAACTCTTCCCATACTCCAAAACCCTTGTCTGCTTGAATGAAGAGCAATCCCATGCAGCGCATACACCGCAAGGCTTACCTGTTTTATCCAGCGCAAGATAATAATCGCTTATTTCAAGTCCCGGACAACCATCAAGGTATTGCTGAAATGATTCCATGGAGCAGACCTTGCCGAAAAGACGCTCCCGGTGCTCGTCGTTGAGCATGGCGACAATCTCTGGAATATCCTGCATCCCGGCCTTTCGGATGATGTAGTTTCGTGACCTGCGTACCGGCCAGATAAGCATTATATTCCTGACATCCAGCTGGTTGATTATTCGTGAATAAGGAACATACGGGAATGCTTCATTTCTCCGGCCTACATAACCGAGTGAAGCTTTGTTGCCAGCCATGATCACCACATAGCCAAGAACTGCATTATTATAGGTCTCCTTATAGAAATTCCCGGTAACCTTCAATCCGAATCCGATACCCCTCGACTCCGGCAATACATAATAGTCCCTCATGTGAAAAACCGTCTGCGGAAGACCATTTACCATTGCATCGTGATAGCCCATGCCACAGAAACCTTTCAGTTGGTCCTGACGAAAATAGCCGTAATAGAAGAAGGGATTATACCTGATCTCTGCAAGCCTGAAAAAATCCGGCTGCCTGTCGAAGCATACTGTAAGGTTCCTGGTAACATTCGGCGCTGAGTTAAGCACGCCGAGTATCTCGCTGTTGTTATTCCTTCCCAGAGGTTCGATATGATAAATGCTCATTTCACTTGCGGATAACAGGAACAATTGAATAAAAGGGATAACGGTCCCTGGCCACAAGCTTGTTGCCAAGATCAGTATCTGCATAGAGTTCAGGCACATCAGCAGGGATCTTATGCCCCAGATGAATATACCGCATGATTATCCTGGCGCCGGGTGCAGTCCGGTCCCTGATAAGACGGAACAGATCAGCCATGGATTCCTTCGACATCCAGTCGCCTATATTCGAAATATGTATCTTATTGTATTCTCCTCTTTTTGATTCTTCAAGCGTTTTTTCTATCGGGCTTTCCCTGTATTCGATATTTCCTGCATTGACCAAAAGCTGGTCATGGAACAGGGGCTGAAGAAACTCTGGAAGTGCCTCTGGAAAGAGGATTCTGTTGAAAAATGTAAACTGCAGGTAGAAGTTGTTCCTTGACAGTGTGTTACAGCAGAAGTTCCGGAAACGATGGAAGAAGAATTCTCCAATATTCCTGGCTCCGCTGTGAGTCAATCCTGCCGGGTCTATACCCCTGTTCTTATATATCCATGGATGGAAGGCGATCGTGAAAATTCCGTTCACTATCAATCCGTTGATTCTCCTGTCAAAAACGTCCTGCTGTTCTTCAACGGAATTACACTCAAACAGGCTGTAAAGGTTTTTTCTGCCGACAATCAATCTGCCGATCCCTGACACTTTCTCCATAAACTGCTCGAAACGGCCGCAGTTAATAACACCTTTTTCAATTGCAGCCGGATTAGCTTGCCAGTATTTACGGTCATGCTCCGACATATATGGCAACAGTGCATCATGGAATATCTCCTGACGTCTATCTGACTTCATATTCATATATCCAAGGAAGGAAGCTGCAGAAACAGCATCTGTTTTCAATGCCGCGATTTGCTTTATGCGGCACAGGCTGAGTTGTGACGGGGCAACATCAACTGCAGTGATCTTTATGTTTTTAAATGCTGCCAGGCTTAGTGGTATCTCACCTGCGCTTGCTATGCATAGCAGCGAATCAGATTCCCTGAGGCCGAGTGCATTTAATTCGGTCAGAGGATCCTCCTGGGAGATACCGTAATTATAAAGGAATTCCATGTTTCAGACCTTCCTGGCTTTAAAGCTGCCCATGTTTCCCATTTTCATCAGGAATCCGTTTTTTTCGGCAAGTGCCGTCATCATTTTCACCTCTTCAGGGAGAATTCTTCCCTTCAGTTCGCCTGGGAATTCGTCAAGTCCAAGCAATATCGCTTCTGCAGCACAGCAAAAAACCGTTCCCCGCGGAGAATATGAACTAATAACTGCATTTTGATCTTCCGGAAGGGACACATATGATGAAAAAGGAATGGCCGTTACATTGCCAAGCATGAGTACATCACTTGAAACTGCAGACGGAACTGAAAGATCAGAGATCAGTACCGGCTTATTCCCTGAAATATGATGAGGGAACAATATAGGGTCGTTAGTGTTGGAACAAACCAAAATTACATCAGCATCCCTGACATTAAAGATATTGCTTGTGGCAATTATGCTGACAGGCGATTTCTGACTTTTTTTCAGCTCATTTACAACTCCGGTCAGACGTTTTTCAGACCTCGAAACCAGGATAAGCTGAGAGCAGATATCCTTCTGTTCACTCAGAATTTCAGTTATAACCTGGCCGATATTCCCGGTTGCTCCGATAACCGCGATAATGTTGGGTTTATTAAATTCAGGAGTCTCCTTAATAGTATTCCTGAGGTGTGCGAGACCTGTCGCTGCCGTGAGGGTATTCCCTGTAATAACCCTCACGCCCTTAGGACCTGCCAGGGAGAGTCCATTGTTTGTCAGGATTGAATTGAACCCGCCGAGGCTTATCACTGTGGCCCCATTTTCTGCAGCAATATTTACAGCTTTCTGGATTTTTGTCACAATCTGTTTTCTCTTTCCTGATTTATGCAGAAATTCAAGCTCAGAGGTATCGAGGGGAATAACCCAGAAGGAGAAATGGACCTTCCCGTTGAAAAGATTCATCGCCAGCATTTGCACAGGTTCCCTGTCCATGAGGATCTGCATCCTGTTGAAAAGGATCCGTAGACCGGTGTCCGATGCCCTTTTAAAATCAGGAACAAGCATGCGCAATTCCTTCAGGGGGAATGCAAAATGAGCGATGAAGGCTGTTTTGACGGCGCCTTCCACAGGAGCCTCAAGTTCCTGGCTATAGAAGCTGTCCGGTACGGAATCCTGCTTCTCCTCGATGAAAGGATCATCATCCATGAGAAAGGAAAAGAGGTCATACATCCTTTTCTCCCTGATGATAAGGCAAAGGTCCTCTATTGCTTTGCAAACCAAGTCGCATTCATTGTGACTCAGGTAAGCAGAAGGTTCAATTCTTAATTTAGCAGGGGCCGACAGGGTCGGGAACATACGTATGCGATGCCTGTTAAGAAGCCATGCAGAAAAAAGGTACCCTGCCTTTTCTTTATCAAACAGTATCCTGAGTATCAGATTATCATTTCCCGAAGCAGGATTGAAAGTGAGTGCGAGCATCAATCCCCTGCCTGAAACATCAGAAAGTACCTCCGGATACTTGCTGCTGATCTCCAGCAATTTTTCTTTCAGATAATATCCGGTGTCAGCTGCTTTTCGCACCAGTTTTCCGGATTCAATCACCTCAAGGGTTTTAAGTCCTGCGATTGCCGCAAGTTCACCATTTCCGAATGTCGATGTATAGTACTCGCTGAAATTGAAGCAGAACCTCGATTTTTCAATCATTACTGCCGAGATCTTTTCAATGCCTCCTCCAAGAGCTTTGCCGAACAGGTAATAATGTGCATGTGTGCACGCCGGTAAATCGCCTGTCCTTCCCAGACCGCACTGTATTTCGTCTGAAATAAGAGGGAACTCATGAAGGGAAAGCTCTCTTAGAAAATCATCATTTACTTCCCTCACACCGCCTTCACCTATGACCGGTTCTGCAATTGCAGCTATAACTGAACTTATCCTGAAGGGGATTATTTTAACCTCATGACCTGCCTGTACAACTTTATTGATTGTGATATCCGATTCTTCAAGTATTCTCCTGACAGACTCTGACCAGTTATTATCCCTGTCATCAATAAAAACAGCCTCGATATTGGAAAGCCTTGAAAACTTTGATCTTTTCTCAGGATCTCCCAGGATACTTCTTGCTCCTGTCGTGTGTCCGTGAAAAGAACCGGCCACTGCAATAATCCTGATCTTCGTCTTTGACAGGATTTCGGAATTGCGTTTCCATACTTCAGCAACATCGATATTTTTTTCGCTTGCAAAAACCTGGAACTGTTGTTCTTTTATGGTATCAATCCTTTTTTCCCATTCAAAGCATGCATGATGAATTGCTATTTCCACGGCTTCTGAACCGGTGCTTCCTAAAATCACCTGGTAACTTTTTCTGGTTTGGGAGCCGATTAACAAATTCAGTTTTTCAGCAAGAAGACTGGCGGAATTCTGAATGCTAAGCTGGTTACAGATCGCAATTCTGCGCTCCGATATAAATGCATATATTGCTTCTGCAATTTGCTGATTATTATGCCCCAGCAGGTTAGATCCGTATCCTCCCGTGACATCCAGCACCTCGACTTCCCTGCCGCAGATATGAGTGAAAAGAGTATCTTTTACTCCGTATTCGTACTGGTAGTTCAGCTTAAGAGCCGATAAAAATGTCCCTATCTGCGGACTGAGATATTTTGCATATTTTGATGATCCGTAGCTTAATGAGTCAGTCGGTTCTATCCCTGCCGATTCCTTGCGCGAATCGGTAAGTCTTCCGATCAGCTCCCTGTAACTGGTATTAATCAGTTTGACTGAGATAGTTCCCTTGCCAGTTCGCGGTGGAGACTCGTTCACTGCTGCAATCCTGCATACGTGTCTGTGCTGATACTCAAAGGGTTCAATAGTGTTTATCAGACGATTGTTAATCTCTTCGAAATTGCCGCTGAGTTTTTTCAGAACCCTGCTGTCAGTCACATCTCCTGAAGGCAGCGATTTGTCGCTGATGAACAACAGGGCAGCCAGACCCGGAAAATTCATCATAGGGTAGAACTCACAATGAAGCACGGTATCGACCAGGCTTCTATAATATTCTTTTACGGGTAATGCCGGGATCTTGACTCCAAAGCTGTCCTTGAAATAATCAAGACCTGCCCTCCTTACATAGAAGAAGTTTTTATTCTCATCAAGGCAAATTATATCCCCTGTATCAAAATAATTGTCCTTAAAAACTTTCTCCTCACCTATGCAATATTTATGTCCGAACAAAGATTTTACATGCAGCCGGAAATGATTAGCTTCCTGGTCTGCCTTTTCCAGTCCTATGGTTACTCCGGGCAAAGGATTCCCAAGGGGTATCAGAATACCGCTGAAAACAGATGATGAACTTAGCAATGTCGAAAAAACCTGCTGTGTTTCAGTTGTTCCGAAAGCATTATGGAGTCTCAGTCCTGTGGCATTGGATACCTCCCGTGCAGTGACCTTATCATAGACAGCCCCGCTGGAAATTACTGTTTTCAGGTTACCTCCCAGCAGAGTTTTGATTTCAGGAAATACCCTGAAAAGTTCCAGAAAAATGTTATATACAGCAGGACCGCCTGTAATATGCTCCGGCATCATCTTCAGGAGCAGGTACCTGACTGTCTCAGGCTTTGCGATAAACCAGTCTGTGATGATAAGGCATACGGGGCTTCCAGTCCATAATGCATTCATCAGTGCCCTTATCCCCATCGTGTGTGTGAGCAAGGGAGTGAATCCGTTGCCTCCCAGGATCTCCTTTCTGTAAAAGCCTGCCTGTTCCCATGACAGGCAGTTATAAAAATATGCCTTGTGATCGTAGACCACGAGTCTGGATCTGCCAGATGAACCTGAGGTTGTAACAATAAGGGCATCATCATCCGGGATTACCTTATCAATTTCTTTGTCATTCAGTATTTCTTCATGGTCCGATTTACTGAATGGTTCAGACAATATTTCGCCGATATTGAAATCCAGAAGCGAGTCCCAGATATTTACCCTCTTTTGTGAAGCCAGGTTTTCAATCTCTTTTATTTCAGATTTTTCCCTTTCGTGTCCTTCCAGACTCCATACCTCATTTCGTGGAATTATTACATGTGCTGCCATGGTCTGATCCATCCATCCGGAAAATTCCTCACTTTCCGAATACATAGGCATAAATGTCCGGCAACCCCTGGCAGCCAGGGCAATGAAAAACAATGCTGTCAGCATTTCATTGCATCCATTGAATGTCAGCACGATTACGGTTTGTCCTTTCATTATCTTTTTATCGTTAAAAGAAATAAAAAGCCTGCTGACAACATGACGGAGACGCTGAAGGCTTATCTCGATATATTTGTTCTCAAAATGACTCAGGATGATATTGCATTCCTCTTTTCTGTGAGGAAGCCTGTTGAATAGTAATCTGCCAATTGTTTCAGGAGGGAGATCTATTTTATCAAGCGGATTTTCGAAAACCAGATCAAAGGCTTGCTCCATGGCAGCTTCCCAGTTAATTATATCAAATTTGCTAATTTTTGTCCACCGTTGCAAATATATTAATCAACATGCGGGCAAAGTCACTATCTTTAAGATCCCCAGTGATGACATATAGTGACAGGAAGCCTTCATATAATAACACTCAACATCCCCTACCCTCCGGATTATGGAGGGATGATAGATACCTTCCATCGTATCAGGTCGCTGCATGAAGCAGGTATCGATATTCACCTTCACTGTTTCGAATATGGAAGGGAACATCCCGGTGAGCTTGAAAAATTGTGTAAATCGGTAAATTATTATCCCAGGGACACTGCATTTTCAAAGCACCTTTTCCTCAAGCCATATACCGTAGCCTCCCGGGATTCAGTCAAGCTTCTTGATAACCTTTCCCGGGACGAGTACCCTATTCTCTTCGATGGTCTTCATACAACTTTCTGGCTCGATCATCCATCCCTGTCAGGCAGAAGGAAGTTTGTCAGGGTGCACAACATTGAGCATTTATACTACGGGACACTGTCGAGGTTTGAAAAGAATCCGGTGAAAAAGCTTTTTTACGGAATAGAAAAGCTTAAACTGAAAAGCTATGAAAAGCTGCTCAGGGAGGCTGACACTCTTCTGACAATTTCAAACGATGATCAGGAATACTTCGAAAACAAATATCACAACGCTGAGCTGATATCGCCATTCCATCAATTTGATCATGTTGAAAACCTCGAAGGAACAGGCGACTATATTATTTATCACGGCGATCTGTCGGTCAATGAAAATATCATCGTTGCCGAATATCTGATCTCGAAGATATTTTCCAAACTGTCTTTTAAATGTGTCATTGCAGGGAAAAATCCTCCGGCACACTTTGGGGAGATCGCTTCGTCATTTAAAAACATAAGCATCATATCTGATCCTGATAATGATCGGATGTCGGACCTTATCCGGAATGCACAGATAAACCTGTTGTCCGCAATTGCCTCAAACGGATTGAAGCTGAAGCTCATTATTGCTCTGTTCTCAGGCAGGCATTGCCTCGTCAACAGTAATATTATCAGGGGAACCAATCTTGCCCAGGCATGCAATGTTGAGGATTCGGCTGATGCAATTATTGAAAAGATAAATCTGCTGATGAAACAACCATTCACTGTACAGATGATCTCTGACCGTGAAGATATGCTTGAGTTTTATTCCAACAGCTTTAACGTCAAAAAATTGCTGCGACTTATATTTCCGGATTAGGCAGAAACTGTATCCTGCCTCCGCACAGGGAGCCAGGAGATGACGAATGTGCCAAGCAATGCCAGGCCGATCAGTACGATGAATCCATTTCTATAGCTCCCGAACTTGTCGAATAAATCTCCGACCAGCCATGGTAAAGTTGCTTCTGCAATTCCATCGGCAACCAGAACAATTCCCATTACCCGTCCAAGTGTTCTGACACCGAAAAGATCTCCCGCCATCAGTGGAATAATCATATAATCGCCACCAAGTCCCAGCCCGAATACCACAGCGAAAATATATAACCTCCCTGGGAAGTCGGGCAGCAGAAGAAGCGGAATGGAACCTCCGACAAGCAGGTAAATGAGGATCATCACATATTTGCGTGGAAACAAGTCAGCCAGCCAGCCCATGAGAACACGTCCGCCAAGACTCATAAAGGCGACAAGGGATATTATATTGGCAGCGGAGGCTTCGTCCATAGCCAGATCCTTAAGGTAGAGCTTTAGGTGCTGATTTACTCCCCCTACCGCACCGATCGAGCACATGCTCCCGATTGCAAGGACATAGAACCATCGGTTAGTGAGAATAGTCTTTATGGGAACAGCAGGTTCAGGTTTTATTGCAGTATCTGTCTTTGAAGGTGAATCCCTGACAAACAAAGCCAGAGGCACAGAGACAAGAACAATAATAATTCCCAATGCCACCAATGCCATATTCCATCCCAGGTTTTTTTCCAACGCCGCAACAAGCTGAGGAACAATTGTAAAGCCAGTTCCGATGCCCAGGTAAGCGATACCCATTGCTTTTCCGCGGTTCTTAGTGAACCATCTTGATATAAGCACCTGGCATGGAAGCGGACCTCCGAAAACATAACCTAGCGCAACAAAAACATAAGAGATATAAAAAACGCTGAGGGATTTCATCATGCTTAATCCAAGGAAGGCGATCAGAGTCATGAACGCTCCTGTCATCAGCATTTTTCTCGGACCATATTTATCGACTATCCATCCTGCCAGAAAGCCGAATAATGGAGCCACGAATATCTTGGCATATGCATTACCCGATGTAACTATCTTCCGCGACCAGCCAAAATCATCTATATAAAAATTATAGAAAAGCGGCAGCCCATACAATGCGAATCCTACTATCGCGAGAAGGGAAAGGAATGCCGTTACCAACACAAATGTCTGTTTACTGATCACAGCAGATTGATAATTCATATTCGAAGAATATTTTGGTTAGTTATTCATTATCAAGGCCTTGAATATTTAGGATCCGTCCATTTTATTTCCTGGTCGGTATTGGAAAGCCACAACACCATGCCACCGAAATAATTGACAAGGTCGGCCATATTGCCGAAATCAAAAAGTCCAATTTCATCATCAACACTGTGAAGGTATGGACCTGAGGTTGATGTGGCAAATGTCCCGCTCGGGATTCCTTTGGTTATCCCGTCAGCTGTTGAAATTCTTGAGAAAGCGATATTATCCGATGCATAGAAAAGCTGTTCTGCCCGGGGAATAGTATCAATAAGCGTGATATCTGAACTTCTGTTATACACTTTAATCAGATCATCCAGGTTTGAATTCCGGCATCCGGTCATATAATATTTTTTCTTGCCTAAAAAATCAGAGTGGCCGATCATTTCGAAATTTATGTCAGCAATAATGTTTTTAAGAGGAACCGGAGCAACGGAGACAAAATTTCTTGAGCCTCTCATCCCTGACTCCTCACCGCTGAATGCCGCAAAAAGGACCGATCTTTCAGGCTTCACCCTTAGAATTCATAATATATTTGGCAATGCCGATCAATGTGCATGTACCGGAAGCGTTATCGTCGGCCCCGTTGCATATTGAATCCTGCGGATTACCCCTTCTTATCCCTATATGATCAAAATGCGCGCTGACAACTATGTACTGGCTTCGTAACACAGGATCCGATCCTTCGATTATTCCAATCACATTTCGTTCATTTATCGATCCCTGCCGTGTTGAGGCGGTGTACTCCTGGAATAAACTATCCTTTCCTTCAATGCCTCTTAATCCGTATTCTCTGAATTTACCTGCAATCCAGAGTGCTGCTTCCTTCATTTCAGGAGAGCCGTTCCTTCGGCCCTGCATCTTGTCGGAGGCAAGATATGAAACCCAATCCCTGAGTTCTACTGGAGTCACAACGGAATTCTTTCCAGTAGTATCCTGACAGGCATCTGACAGACTGCAGGTCAGAAAAACCGTAAAAAACAATGATAATATATTCATAAGCGCTTACAGCATTTTTCAGTATCAGGTAAAATGGACATAAATATAATATCTTTGAAAATTATAAATTGCGATTTTAAAATATATCTCGAAAATGGCAGAAATGAATAAACCAGGCACAGGCAGGAAGGTTTTTCTTGGAATATTGATCTTTCTATTGCTTATTCTAACAGGAGGTGCCATATACCTGAGTACGCTGCTTCCAATAATTACCGGCTATTCAGCAAAGAATATGGGATCAGCAGTTTTTGTTCAGGGAAGAATGCCTGAGGAGGTCGATTCAACCGACCTTAACTTTTCTTTCATTAAATTCACAAGAGACAAAGTCGATTATACCGACAGCACGGTAACCAGCAGATTCCTCTGGGGCAGATCAAAAGCCATTGACCGGAAAGGATTCGGTGTAACCCTTCTCAGGAAGACAAAGGACAGGGACCTCAGAGAGTACAGAATTTCCTGATATACCAAAACCATTGTACAGCAAAGACACTCTTGCCTGGCCAATGGGTGACCTGATTCCTGACACGGCCACAGGCATTGACCGTGAAGCCATGGCCTCAATCACAAAAAAGATTGTAGATGATAACGGATACGGAGGCAATACCTTCGCATTCATGGTATTGCATAAAGGCATCCCGGTGGCTGAAGCATATAAACCACAGTTCGGCAAAGATACCAGATTCCTCAGCTGGTCGATGGCAAAGAGTTTCATAAATGCCATTATCGGGGTTCTTGCAATGGAAGAAAATTTTGATATATATAAACCTGTTCAGATTGAAGAATGGCAGAATGATGAGAGACGAAACATTACCTTCAACGACCTGATGCAGATGAGGAGCGGGCTGGAATGGAATGAAGATTATGGAAGCAGGTCCGACGTCAATGTCATGCTCTTCTGCAAGGAAGATATGGCAGCCTATTACAGCAAACAGAAGCTTGTGCATCAGCCAGGTTCATATTGGGAATACTCCTCAGGAAGCGCTAATTGCCTAAGCCATGTCATCAGGAGGCATTTCATCAACGATTCAGTTTACCATGCTTTCCCCTATACGCATCTTTTCTATAAAATCGGGATAACAGATGCAGTATTTGAGACCGATTGCGCAGGAACTTACATTGGATCATCATATCTATATGCTACAGCAAGGGATTACGCTCGTTTTGCATTGCTATATCAGCAGGACGGAATCTTTAACGGCCAGCGCATATTGCCTGAAGGATGGGTAAAATACACTCGTGAAGCAAGCCCGCCCAGCAATGGAGAATATGGTTCCTTATTCTGGCTGTACGGTAATGGAGAGGTCCCTTCGGCGCCAAAGGATATTTTCATGTGCCAGGGTCATGACGGCCAGAGGATTTTTATAATGCCCTCACAGGAGCTGATTGTTGTAGTGCTAGGATATTCACCGAGAGGAACTCTGGATTTCGATGGACTGATCAAGGATATTCTCGGAACATTATAGAAAAAGTGCAATGGAAGAAAAGGTAAAGAAGATCTTTGAAGCTGAAGCTGATGCTATCAGGAATATTCCGGTTACAGGGTATTTTGGACAGGCTATCGAAATCATACACAGGCAGGTTCATGGCAAGAGAGGGAAACTTGTAACCTCCGGAATGGGTAAGGCAGGTGAAATTGCAAATAATATAGCAACAACATTCAGCTCGACGGGAACACCTGCAGTGTTCCTTCACCCGAGTGAAGCGCAACATGGAGACCTTGGAATACTCCAGGAGAATGATGTGCTTTTTGTAGTTTCAAATTCGGGCAAAACAAGAGAGATTGTTGAACTTATCGATCTGAAGGACAGCCTCTACCCTGAGGTGCCTGTCATTGTGATTACAGGCAATCCGGAAAGTCAGCTGGCAAAAAAAGCAGATTGCTATATCCTGACCGGAGCACCAGAAGAGGTCTGTCCGCTCGGTCTTACGCCAACCACTTCAACAACTGTTTTTACAGTCATCGGAGATGCGCTCGTTGTGCTTATGATGGAGAAGATCGGGTTCACTGCGGGTGATTATGCAAAAAGACACCATGGGGGGTACCTTGGCACCAAATCGAGGGAGAAATCGAAAAATGAGTGAAGAAGAAGTACTTCATCAGCTTTGCAGAATATATTAAAAAGAGTAGATTTGGACGGGTAAGATCAAGGACAAAAGACAAAAGATACAAGATATAAGATAAAAGATAAAAAGATTTAAGACCATGGCAAACAGCAGCGTTTCAAACGGGATAAGCAAAAAAGATTACATCTTTTCCATAACGATAATTGGCCTGTTCTTCTTCATTTTCGGATTTGTGACATGGCTGAACGGGATCCTTATCCCGTTTCTGAGGACAGCCTGCGAGCTGAATGATTTCCAGGCCTATTTTGTAACATTTGCCTTTTACGTTGCATATTTTGTGATGGCTTTGCCTTCCTCTGCCGTATTGAAAAAGACCGGTTTCAAGAACGGAATGTCGGTCGGCCTTTGGATCATGGCGGCAGGCGCGCTCATCTTCATTCCTGCAGCTACCACCAGAACATTCGGATTATTCCTGACAGGATTATTTGTGATGGGAACCGGACTTGCCCTGCTTCAGACTGCCTCAAACCCATATATTACGATAATCGGTCCGCGCGAGAGTGCAGCGAAAAGGATAAGCATGATGGGCATTGCAAACAAATTTGCCGGAGCCATTGCTCCTATCATACTGGCAAGCATAATCCTCAAGGATTCGCATATTCTTGAAGAGAGACTGACACAGGCTGCCGATGCGGTATCAAGGGCTGTCATTCTCGACGAAATGGCGAACAGGGTGATAATGCCTTATATTGTCATGACGATCATTCTTGTTCTTCTTGGACTGCTGCTCAAATTTGCCCATCTTCCTGAAGTCGATACCGACGCGGAAGACGAAACTGTAGGTGAAGCCAATATTAAAAAAAAGCAGTGTATGGCAATTCCCGCATCTTATACTTGGTGTGATTGCATTGTTCTTCTATGTTGGAGTTGAAGTTATTGCCGGTGATACAATCATCAGGTATGGTCAGTCGCTTCAAATTCCTATGGAGTCGGCAAAATATTATACCTCGCTCACGATGCTTGGAATGATCCTGGGTTATCTGCTGGGCATTATTTTGATACCCAAATACCTCAGGCAGGGTAATGCACTCAAGATGTGCACCATACTGGGAGTCATCTTTTCCTTTGGAGCTGTGCTCGTCTCCTGCTGAGATTGCCTTCACGATTCCTTTTATCGATCTTACCACTTTCAGATCGATCGACCTTGTTCTTCCTCTCACGGTGCTTTTCGTAGCGCTTCTCGGCTTTGCAAATGCACTTGTTTGGCCGGCAATGTGGCCGCTTGCCCTGAACGGACTTGGCAAGTTCACCAAGACCGCATCGGCTATGCTTATAATGGCTATTGCCGGAGGGGCGCTGCTTACCATTGCTTTATGGAAAACTGGCACAGTCCTTCTCGACACAATCAGCATACTGGCTTTGCGTGCCATGCTATCTGGTAATAATGTATTATGCATTCCTCGGACACAAGGCGGGATTAAAAAATGGATCACAATCTTAAGGAGATTTTCGACTGCTTTTCTACCGGAAGCACATTCCTCAAGGGAGAGTCTTTCGGCAGCGGCCATATCCATGAAACTTATTTTATAGAATCCGCCGGGAAGGATACGGATAATTATATACTTCAGAAGCTGAATAATAAGGTATTCCGGAATATCCCCGAGCTACAGGAGAATGTGGAAAGAGTCACGGTTCACCTGCACAGGAAAATTTCCTCTATCCCCGGTTCCGACATTAAAAGGGAATGTTTGCATATGATTCCGGCCAAAGATGGAAAGAGCTGGATAACAGACGAATATTCCAATTTCTGGAGAATGTTCGTATTCATTGCAAACCATCGTTCATACGATATAGTGGATTCACCTGACAAAGCATTTGAAGGAGGCAAAGCCATAGGCCGTTTTCAGGCATTGCTTGCAGATTTGCCAGGCGGTCCGCTCCATGAAACCATTCCTTCTTTTCATGATGTCGAAAAGAGACTCGACAACTTCATGGAAACCCTGAGGAAAGATCCGGCCGGCAGGGTGAGTGAAACCAAAGCTGAAACGGAATTCATTCTCAGGAGAGCTGATGAAATGAGGATCATACAAAAGCTTGGCCGGGAAGGTAAGATACCTGTCAGGATAACTCACAACGACACAAAATTCAACAACATACTTTTTGATGAGAATGACAAATCGCTCTGCATAATCGACCTGGATACTGTAATGCCGGGCTATTTTCATTCCGATTTCGGTGATGCCATAAGAACAGGGGCCAATATTGCCGCCGAGGATGAGAAAGAACTTTCAGGAATAAAGATGGATATCGGCCTCTTTGGAGCTTATGCAAGAGGATACCTTTATGAAACCCGCAGTACCCTCAACGAAATCGAAAAGGATTACCTGGCCTTCGCTCCCTTGCTCATGACATTTGAGCAGGCTTTGCGTTTTCTCACTGATTATATCGATGGAGACAAGTATTACAGGATCCATCATGAACATCATAATCTGCAGAGGACGAAGGCACAGATCAGGCTGCTGGAGAGCATGGAAGAGCAGTATGGGGAAATGCAGAGAAGATTGTAAGGGAATTGGTTTGAAGATAAGTAAGATTGCTTCGTATCCGCCAACCGGCGGATCCTCGCAATGACTTAACAGGTATTAAATAAACTGTATGGACTGGAATAAAGATGAAATCAGGTTTCTTAAAACACTGAATAACCCTGACAAGATACAGGCATTCCTCGATTCGATCGATTATAATCCGAACTATGAGTGCAGGTCGCCCCGGTGGGTAATGAAGAAAAGGTCGGCACACTGCTTCGAGGGAGCGCTTTTTGCTGCAGCAGCATTGCAGTTCATTGGCTATAAGCCGCTTATTATAGATATGAAGGCTTTCAATGATGATGATCATGTTATAGCTGTCTTTAAAGAGAATGGCTTCTGGGGAGCTGTAGCCAAGTCAAACTTCACTTCCCTGCGATTCAGGGAGCCTGTTTACAAAAGTGTAAGGGAACTCATAATGTCGTATTTTGATTTCTTTTTCAATACTGACGGATTCAAATCCCTCAGATCATACTCGCGGCCTTTTGATCTCACATTCTTTGAATCCCGCAACTGGCAAACCACCGACGAAGACCTTGAATATATCGGCGACAAGATAGAGTCACTGCATCATTATCCTGTTGCAACCCGCAAAATGATAAGCAAGCTTTACAAGGCAAGTGATACTATGATGAAGGCAGGAATGCTCGGTTCGAAACCTGAGGGCCTCTTTAAACCCAGGAAATATTCAGATAATCTGCATGGGAACGGTTAAATTGTATAAATACCGCTGGGTTGTTCTCGGAGCGCTCATGTTCATTACGATGATGGCCCAGGTACAATGGCTTTCACATGCACCCATTGAAAGAGCTGCGGAAGTGTATTATCATGGAAAATTCAATCCGCTGTCATTTTTCAACATTGATTTCCTTGCATCCTCCTACATGATTTTCTATCTGATCATGAGCATACCGGCATCATATTATATTGACAGGTTTGGAATTGTAAAGGGTGTGGGAGTGGGTGCCATCCTTATGGTAGCAGGAGCTGCATTAAAAGGTTTCTCAGGCAATTCATTCACAATGGTGCTGGCAGGACAGATACTTCTTGCCATTGCACAGCCATTTGTAATCAATGCACCGACTGCAGTCTCGGCGCGATGGTTTCCTGTCAAGGAAAGAGCAATTGCAACAGGACTTGCAACTCTTGCACAGTATATAGGTATTCTGATCGCCATGGTTGTAACGCCGATGCTTATAGTCTCTTCTCCCTCAGACCCGGATTATGGGAACGGAATAGGAAGAATGGTCATGATATATGGTATTGTGACAATTGTTTCCGCTATTGCCGGACTTCTTCTCCTGAAAGAAAAACCTGCCACGCCCCCTTCGGATGAACCATATGAAAGAGTCAATTTTCTCGCCGGGTTAAAGCATATTTTCACACTGCGGGACATGTGGATAATGGTCCTTTTGTTTACAATAGGACTTGGGATATTCAATGCCGTAAACTCAATGGTCGATTCGATCGCGGATTATCTTGGAATTGATGATTCAAATGGAATGCTTGGCGGGATGATGCTTATCGGCGGCATTATCGGAGCTGTTATTATTCCCATATTATCTGATCTTTACAAAAGAAGAAAACTGTTTCTTGTGATATGTGTCGTGGGAATGGTACCGGGGATCGCGGGTATAGTATTCGCTCCTCATCTTACCGGAGGTTTTGGAGTAAATCCAGCTGCAGCACATACCATTGCTCTGATTTCTTCATTTATCCTGGGATTTTTTGTAATGAGTGCAGGTCCGATAGGCTTTCAGTATGCTGCAGAAATATCGGCCCCTGCCAGCGAATCCACCTCGCAGGGACTGCTCCTGTGGGTCGGTCAGTTGAGTGGCATGATCATGGTCACGGGAATGAGCATGAAAAATAAATCCTTTTTGCCGGCTTTCATGGTTTCCTTCGTGATATTAATCAGTAATTGCAGCCATTCTTATTTTTTTCATCAAGGAATCTGCCACTGATAAAAGCAGAAAAGGAGAAACAATTGCCTGAATAATGATTGGTCGAAAAATCAATTTATTTATTGCATTGTATTTCAGCTATTTAATATCATACAGTAAATTCCGGTCGAATTTATGTTTGCATTTAGCCTGAGATTGACTAATTTTGAACCCTGAAAAAAAACGGGTATGGACCTATCAGGAAAAAGTTATAAAGCCTTCCTCGAACGCCAGGAGGCATTAAAGAAACAATACAGCCCCAAACAGGCTGAAAAACAGCATTCAAAAGGCAAGCTTACTGCACGGGAGCGGATAAACCTTCTTTTTGATGCAGGTACATTTGAGGAGATAGGATGCATTTGTCACTCCTGCTGACAATCCGGTGGAATTCGGGAAAGTGGAGCGCACTTATGGCGACGGTGTCATTGTTGGTCATGGAAAAGTTAACGGAAGGCTGGTCTTTGCCTATGCCCAGGATTTCACGGTAATGGGCGGATCGCTTGGGTATGTTCATGCCAAGAAAATTGCCAAGATCCAGGAGATGGCTCTGAAAATGGGCACTCCGATCATCGGCATGATGGATTCAGGAGGCGCAAGGATACAGGAAGGAGTGGCAAGCCTGAGCGGTTATGCCGCAATCTTCCATAACATCATCCATTCTTCAGGCATCATTCCGCAGATATGTGTGATTATGGGTCCGGCAGCAGGTGGAGCAGTCTACTCCCCTGCCCTTACCGATTTCGTCTTCATGGTAAATCATACAAGCTACATGTTCGTGACCGGACCCAATGTTGTCAAGGAGGTCCTTAATGAAGATGTTACATCTGAGGAACTTGGGGGAGCAGAGGTCCATGGCACGAA
Organism: uncultured Bacteroidota bacterium; assembly: GCA_963772715.1. Classification (GTDB taxonomy): domain Bacteria; phylum Bacteroidota; class Bacteroidia; order Bacteroidales; family VadinHA17; genus LD21. The sequence continues at coordinate 83,656 of CAVYYM010000029.1, read as the reverse complement.
AAGCGGTGTAGCTCACATGATATATGATGATGAGGAAAATACGATCCTGGCACTGAAGAAATTCCTGGCCTATCTCCCATCGAATAATGTCGAGAATCCTCCGGTTGTTGCTGATGACGGATCTACTCCGGACGTTAATGAAAAGCTTCGCGACATTGTTCCGGATGATCCCAACAAGGCATATGATGTAAAAGATATTATACAGCTGATTGTCGACAGGAACAGCTTTTTCGAAACGGCAGAGCTCTTTGCACCGAACCTTGTGACCGGATTTGCAAGACTAAAGGGAAAAACGATTGGCATCGTGGCAAACCAGCCAAAGGTGCTTGCGGGTGTTCTTGATATTAATTCATCAACAAAGGGTGCAAGATTCATAAGATTCTGCGATGCTTTCAATATACCTATTCTTACACTGGAAGATGTTCCGGGATTCCTTCCCGGGAAGGATCAGGAACATGCAGGCATAATCAGGCATGGAGCAAAACTGCTATTTGCCTACAGTGAAGCAACTGTTCCAAAAATAACCGTTATTATCAGGAAAGCATACGGCGGGGCATTCATTGTGATGAACAGCAAGAGTCTTGGAGGCGACTTCAGCTTTGCATGGCCAACGGCAGAGATAGCCGTTATGGGTCCCGATGGCGCAGTCGCAATTCTATACCGGAAGGAGCTTGCGGAATCCAAGAATCCTGCCGAGATGAAAAAAGAGCTTGTTAAAAAATACCGTGATAAAGTTGCCAATCCATTTATTGCCGACGAGTTAGGCTATATCGATGAAGTCATCGACCCTGCTGTAACACAGGCAGAAGATAATTTCAGCCTTCAGCGCCCTGAGTAATAAATGGGTTAAGGTGCCGTCCAGAAAACATGGGAATATGCCATTTTGAAGTTAGGAGTGCCTAAAGTGCCTAGAGTGCTAAAGTTGAAAGTAGAGATTATTAATGACTAAGATATAACAAGATACTAATAGCAAACAGGGGCGAGATTGCTGTGCGGATCATGAAGACGGCCCGCATCATGAAGATCAGAACCGTGGCGATAAGAACCAGTTTGGAGCCCAATGCCATGTATCTCTCCTCTGCGGATGAGGTATTCGACAATACCGAGGACGTTTCGGAGATCCCTGTTTTTCTTGACATTGAAAAGCTGATCGCAATCGCCCTTGAACACAGGGGCAAATGCAGTTCATCCCGGCTACGGATTCCTGGCCGAAAACGCCTATTTCGCCCAGAAATGCATCGACAATAAGATAATTTACATCGGCCCGTCACCAGACGCCATATATAAAATGGGCAACAAAACGATTGCCCGGAGGCTGGCATTGAAGAACGGCATTCCCATGGCAATGGGAAGCGAGGAAAATATCTCGAACGAAGAAGAAGCTGTCAAAATAGCTGAAAAAATAGGATATCCCGTGATCATAAAAGCTGCTTCAGGCGGAGGCGGACGAGGCATGAGAATCGTCCGCAAGTCCGAGGAGATGGAAAGGATGTTTCTTATTGCCAGCAAAGAGGCAGAAAAAGCGTTCAACGATCCGTCAGTATTCATTGAAAAATATATAGAGAATCCCAAACACATCGAATTCCAGATACTTGGAGACACAAAGGGAAATATTATCCATCTTGGCGAAAGGGAGTGCTCTATCCAGAGAAAGCATCAGAAACTTCTTGAGGAGGCTCCTTCCTGCGCGCTGGACAGTAATCTCAGGAAGAAAATGGGAAGCATGGCGGTCCAGATAGCAAAATCTGTTAATTATTATTCAGCCGGGACAGTTGAGTTTCTTCTTGACTCTGACAGGAATTTCTACTTCATGGAAATGAACACCCGGATTCAGGTTGAACATCCTGTTACAGAAATTATTACCGGCATCGACCTGATCGAACAGCAGATAAGGATCGCCAACGGAGAAGTGCTGAAAATCAAGCAGAATGATGTGAAGCTGAATGGCTGGGCAATTGAATGCAGGATCAATGCCGAGGATGTACAGGCGGGTTTTGCTCCCAACCCCGGGAAAATAGAAAAGCTCAACATGCCGGCAGAGAGTTACGTGAGAGTCGATACCGGCATACAGGAAGGGTCTTTTATAGTATCAAGCTATGATTCGATGATAGCAAAGCTGATCGTAAAGGGAAAAGACAGGAAAGAGGCCATAAAGAACTGCAAGCAGGCTCTTGACAAGGTATGGATAAAGGGAACAAAGACGACTCTCCCCTTCTTCAGGCTGCTGGTCCGCAATCAGAAATTCCTGGATGGCACATTCACAACAGCATTCATCGAAAAAGATCTCGACAAGTATTATCTCAACAGTGAATACGAAGAGATGCTTGCTGCATGGCTTGCCACAAGGCTCTTTGTCGATGAGAATCTTCAGGAGAACAGAATCAGCGCCGGTTCCGGCAATGATTCAATGATATGAGCCCCTGGCTTCTCAACAAAAGAATAAACCAGTTTTAATCAGGAAGATCCAATGAACGATAAACCCCAGATAGACAAGCTTTATACACTCTCCTCAGAGAACAGGAAATTCAGCTTTTCTCTGCCCCTGAAAAACAAAATCAGGATCGGAAAGAGGGTTTATGAGGTACAGCTCAAGTCTGATGAAAAATACGGAACCTACATTTTGTGGAAGAACCGGAAATACCCTGTTGAGATTGTCCGGTCGAGACAGAATAAATATGAGATCCTGTTCAATGATATCAGCTATATTTTCACTGTTGAGACACCATTTTCACTTCAGAGAATGAAAGTACTCAATTCAACCAGGGTAAAGGCTGAAAAGGAATCCGTCAAGGCACCGATGCCCGGAAAATTACTTGATGTTCTCGTCAGGGAAGGATCAATAGTCCTGCGCGGCGAACCTCTGGTAATACTTGAAGCCATGAAAATGCAGAACGAAATTCAATCACCTGTAAACGGCACGATCATTAAAGTCCATGCGAAAGCCAACACCAATGTGATAAAAGATGATGTGCTGGTGGAGATCAAGGTTGAATAGTTATTTTACCGGCACCTGCTTCAGGCTCTCGCACAGGAAATTATAAAACTTCTTAACCGACGGTATATTCACTTTCTCATCAGGCGAATGAGGATGTTTTATTGTCGGTCCGAACGAGATCATATCCAGGTCAGGATATACGCCGCCTATTATGGCACATTCCAGTCCTGCATGTATGGCTTTCACATCAGGTTCGACACCGAACATCTTTTTGTAGGTTCCACTCAGTGTTTTCAAGGCCGGGGATGCCATATTTGGTTTCCACCCCGGATAGGCACCTGACATTGTAACTTTTGCATCGATCAGATGGAATGCGGCAGCGATTCTCCAGGCTGTAGATTCCTTTGCCGTATTTACCGAGCTGCGGCACAGATTATGCACTTCAAGATTACCCTTTGCAACATTTAACAATTGCCATATTATTCGAGGTCTCAACAAGTCCCTTCATCGCCTGGCTCATCCGCTGCACGCCGCATCGGGCATAAAAATATTGCCCTGATGATCCTGAACTGGTCAGGTTTGGCCATCACTTTAGAAGGCATTTCACATTTCTTGCATGTAAACGAGAGATCGGGTTCGGTTTCTGCAAATTCAGCCTTATATATTTTCTCGTATCCCTTTACGAATTTCTCAAAAGCTTTGGCTTTTGCAGCAGAGACAAGTAATACTGAATAAGATTCACGAGGTATTGCATTGCGCAGGTTTCCACCTGTGCTTCAGCAAGCCTTACTCCGAAATCGGATTCAGCCTGCATCAGGAACCTGAACATCAGCTTGTTGGAATTAGCCCTTCCAAGAGCAATATCGACGCCGGAATGACCACCTTTCAGCCCTTTTGCAGTTATCCTGTAAGCAGTCATTCTTCCGGGAGCTTTTTCCTCCCTATATTTTTTCACAGCGCTGACATCTATCCCTCCGGCACATCCTACACATATTTCATGTTCATCCTCCGAATCGAGGTTCATCAGGATATCGCCTTTGAGCAAACCTTTTTTCAATCCGAAAACACCTGTCATGCCAGTTTCCTCGTCTATTGTGAAAAGCGCTTCCAGCGGACCGTGCTGAATATCCTTTGAAGCCAGCACAGCAAGTGCAGCAGCAACACCGATCCCGTTATCTGATCCAAGGGTAGTGCCGTTCGCTTTCACCCATTCGCCATCAATGATTGTCTGAATGGGATCCTTTTCAAAATCATGTTTCTTGTCGTTGTTCTTCTGAGGAACCATATCAAGATGTGTCTGAAGAATCACTCCTTTTCGCTTCTCCATTCCTTTTGTCGCCGGTTTTCTTATAATCACGTTGCCCACTTTATCGACAATTGTCTCAAGTTTATGGTCCTTGCCGAATTTTACAACATACTCAACTATCCTCTTTTCCTTCTTGGAAGGATGCGGGATCTGCGTGATGTCATGGAAAATATTCCATACCTGCTTTGGTTCAAGATTGCGGATGTCACTCATATTCTAATGGTTTATATTTATACTTGTTAATAATAAAAATTAGAAAAACTCGAAAATAAAAATAGTGATAATAATTTAAAAACAACATTAAATGGTCATTGATTTTCAGTTAAATGGCGGTAATAATTGTAACAATAACTTAATAGGGTTAATTTTGAAATCATACGCCTTTTCCTTACTTTTGGCAACGGTTTTCCGAAAATATATACTCCAGAAATGAAATTTGAATCATTTCCTCTTCCCACTAATAACAAGATTTACAATAAGATCAGAATCATGACATTCCTGTATATTATTGTAGGTCTGATTCTGATATTTGATTTTATTAACGGATTTCATGATTCCGCAAATTCGATTGCCTGCATAGTATCGACAAAAGTGCTGTCTCCTTTTGCCGCAGTTGGGATGGCTGCATTTTTCAATTTTATTGCATTCATAGTTTTTGAACCCAGGGTTGCCGCTACGATGGGAAAAGGAATTGTTGAGTCCGATGTGCTCAACCTGAATGTGATCGGTGCAGCGATTGTCGCTGCAATAACCTGGAACCTTATAACATGGTGGTGGGGACTGCCATCAAGTTCTTCCCATACACTTGTAGGAGGTCTTGTCGGTGCAGCAATTGTCAGTTCGGGCTTTGGTTCAGTTATCACGGGAGGTGTTTTGAAAATAGTAGCATTCATTTTCATAGCCCCTTTCCTCGGATTCATCTTTGCGCATTTTCTCTCTTCGGTAATAATGTGGCTTTTCAGAAAGACTTCTGCCTACACGGTTGATAAATGGTTCCGACGGTTTCAGCTTGTTTCAGCTTCCGCATTCAGTCTCGGACATGGCGGCAATGATGCACAGAAGTCGATGGGAATTATCTGCTGGCACTGATCCTTTCCGGTCATGCTACAAAAGAATCAGCAATACCAATGTGGGTCGTTTTATCCTGTCAGGCTGCAATTGCTCTCGGCACACTTGTTCGGAGGATGGAGAATTGTAAAAACAATGGGACAAAAGATTACAAAGCTGAAACCATTTGAGGGATTCTGTGCAGAAACAGCAGGAGCCATATCAATTTTTGTTGCAACCCACTGGGGTATTCCTGTCAGTACAACACATACAATAACCGGTGCCATTATGGGTGTCGGCGCACGGAAGGGAGTTTCAGCAGTCAAATGGGGAGTCACACGAAAATCTTCATAGCCTGGATAGTTACAATTCCTGTTTCAGGGTTTGATCGGCGGCAGTCATGTACCTTTTCTTTAACTGGATTAACTAAAATTTAAATTATTAAAATCAAACAATATGAATATTGATAAAATTCTTAAGTTTTTTGTTCCGAAGGATCATTCCTTTTATCCGCTTTTCGAAGAGGATGTCAAAAAACATTGTAAAAGCCGCAGAGCTTCTTAAAACTGCAGCTGTCAAGTTCCGACATTGAAGATCATGAAAAGATACTATCAAGGAGATTAAGGATGTTGAACATATCGGTGACGATGATTACTGATAAAACCTATCAGCAATTAAACAAATCTTTTATAACTCCTTTCGACAGGGAGGATATTCATGAGCTTACCGCTCATATTGATGATGTTGTCGACTCGATTAACGGCGTCAGCAGAAGAATCTGTCTCTATAAACCCAAACACCTTATGCCTGTATATAAGGAGATGGCAAATCTGATCTATGAAGCTGCAAAAGAAATCGAAATCTGCATTCATTGCCTGAATGATGCCGCTGCCAATAAGGATGAAATCACAAAAGCCTGCGAAAAAGTAAAGGATATCGAGCACAAGACTGATGAATATTATTTTGTTGCAGTTTCAGAACTATTTGATAAAGAAAATGATCCAGCCGAACTGCTGAAGAACAACAAGATACTTGAGATACTTGAAAGAATTGTCGACGAAGAGGAAGATGTCACCGACACTATCAAGTCGATATTAATCAAGATGGCATAAAAACCGGTTCGTGCAGGCATGCGGTTCTTGCCGGATACCGCACCGCATACCTCTGTTATTTACTTTTTATCATCGTAAGCACCATCTTGAATTTCTCCACCGCCTTCACTGCATGTGGAATATTTGCAGGCATAATGATTGTCTGGCCTGCTTCAAGGATAAATGACTTCCCTCCTATTAGTATTTCACCCTTTCCATCCACTACCTGTATCATTGCATCGAAAGGAGCCGTGTGCTCGCTCAGTGCTTCACCCTTTGCGAATGAAAAAAGGGAGATATTCCCAGTCTCTTTCTTCAGGACTGTTTTACTGAGAATTCCTCCGCTGGCATATTCCACTGAATCATTAAAAGAGAATACTTTTGCTTTTTCAAATTCGTTTGATTCCATATCGTATGTTATTATTAATTATTTCTTAATATTCGGCAGCTCCAGTCCGTAACCTTTCTTCTTATCTTCAGCTTTCAGAAGTAATGCAAACAGAAGTGCCAGAAATCCCAGCGACGTGAAAATCAGCATTGGCAGAGTATAATTGTAATGTGAAAACACATTGCTGAATTTCGAGATCTTCTGACCATCAGAGGTAACGAAATTCTCAACCTTGTTATCGCCTATGTAGTAATCGATAACTTTCATTTCTTCTTTCTTGACAGCCTTTTTCAGGGATTTTGTTGTTATGAATGTTGTGCTTATCGTGTCATTTGCAGAAGTGACAACTGCTGAAATAGTTCCATCACTGTTTTTCAGGAACTCTGAAACTTTAAGGTCCATATCCTTTCTGCTGATAGTGCCAGCTTCGGTCACTTTATAGACATTTTTATTCACTCCGGCCACTTCAGTAATCTGGGGACCCTGTGATGTTACCAGTCCTGTACCGGCCACTGCGAAGTAACCCAGGAAGCACCACTTGTTAAGCACCCAGCCAATAAGAGCAGGTACACCCATCAATCCCCAGTTCTGCACCCAGAAAACAAGTGCATAAGCCGTACCAAGCTGTTTTTCAGGAATAATCTTGGGTACAGAGGGCCACATTGCTGAAGGAACCAGTGAAAATCCAATTCCCAGGACAAGGATCAGCAATATTGCGACCAGCCAGTGATGCAGGAAGGGTATCGAAAACATAATATGCACGAAAATCAGCAGGATGGCTCCCAATATCATGATTGAAGCGCCTTTTCCTTTCCTGTCGTACATATTGCCGAATAACGGAGTTAGCAAAATCGTTCCGAAAGGCAGCAAGGCTGGTATAACCCCTGCCCAGTCTTCGTTGATATGAAATTTGCAGACCATCAGATCTGTGGCATATTTGAGGAATGGAAAAACAGCAGAATAGAAGAGAACACAGAGAATAGCAATAAACCACCAGCCTTTATTCGTAATTATTTTCAGTATATCACGGACCTGGAAAGCTTCTTCAGGCTCACCTGGATTTTCTGCGTCAGCTGCAGCTGCAATTGATGCATCAAGCTTTTTGTCCATGAATGTATACATGATAAATGATATCAATCCTATACACAGCATGATAAGGCAGACAAGTATCGGAGCAGATACCGTATTAAAAGCTTTTGCTATAGGAAGCGATGTCGAGAGAGCGAGGGCGGTCCCCAGTCTGGCAGTCGCCATTTCCAGTCCCATCGCCAAAGCCATCTCCTTTCCTTTGAACCATTTTACTATAATTTTTGATACTGTTATCCCTGCTGTTTCGACACCGACGCCAAAAATTGCGAAACCCAAGTCCTGCCATAAACACCTGCGCATTTACATCCCAGAATACAAGGTGCCATGTATGACCATCCAGCATATGTGTCGATACTGCCCAGTATTTAATGAACGTACCTGCCACCATTATAGCAGCAGCAGTGACTCCCGTAAACCTCACACCCATCTTGTCAAGTATGATTCCGCCGAATATCAGCATCAGGAGAAATACATTGAACCAGCCATAAGCACTTGTAAAGAATCCGAATTGAGAACTATCCCAGTGCAGCTGACCTTCCAGCAGGCCTTTCAGAGGAGCCATTACATCGGTCAGATAATAGCCGCATAACATCGTAAATGCTATTACGGCCAGGGCGGTCCAGCGTGCTGTCTTTGAATCGCGCAAAGTTTTACGAATTTTTTCCATATAAATCTTTTTGAGAATTTTAGCGCGTTAAATGTAGAAAATAAATCGGATGATTATCTTGCAGAATATCATTTATAATGAACTTTGTTCTGGCCTGATTGTTGTAAGTATCATGTTTTGCCATAGATTACCGTGATTATAAATTTCTGTATTTTTGCAGATATTAAAATATATCAATATATCGATATGAAAAGAACATTTATATTGCTTTTGACATTTCTTTCCACATCATATGCATTCTCCCAGAGTACAAAGGTCTATTCTGGAAAGAGTGTAAAATGGTACAGCATAGAGGAAGCTGAAAAACTTATGAAACAATCCCCCAGGCCTCTGTTTATCGACACCTATACCGATTGGTGCGGCTGGTGCAAAAAAATGGACAATGAGACCTTTACCAATGAGGTTGTAGCAGATATTCTCAACAATAGATATTATCCTGTAAAGTTCGATGCGGAAAGCAACGGGAAGATCACCTTCCTCGGAAGCGAATTCGTAAACGATGGCAAATACGGTAAAACGCATCAGCTTGCAGTGGCGCTGCTGCAGGGACAATTGTCATATCCCACGGTTGTCTTCCTGCTGAAAAACGAGAGTGATAAATATGAAGTTGCTCCGATACCGGGATTCAAGCAGCCCAGGGAAATGGAGATGCTTCTCAGCTTCTTCGCAGACAATACCTACAAGTCTAAAACGTGGGAGGATTTTCAGAAGACTTTTGTCGGCAAGGTAAAATAAGTTCGTGGCTCTCAGGAAGAATACGCTTAAAAGTAATATTTATGCCTATTTTCCAATAACATAATTGGCGGGAAGCTGCATCACTTCACCGAACTGGTATATAAGTTTTCGTGATTCATACAGCTGCTTCTCCCCCATCCGTATTTTAATATTCGCAATGTCAGGGATCCTGTAATAGAGTCTGTTATACTTCTGTTCAGCATCACCTGACTGCTGACGTGAAATTACAGTGAGGTCCCTGGTCTTCTTTTCGGGAGTCACAATAATACTTACCGGAATACCTTTTTCCTGCGGCCCGCCTGATTCAGAGAACATGAATAGCGTGACAGGCTTTCCGGATTGTCCCATGCCGGGAATAAAATGGTACTGAAAAGTTCTATTTTCGACGATGCGCTTCCCCGTGAACAATTCCAGATATTCTTCTTCAAGCCGGTTCATTTCGTCCAGGGCTGCGCTGCTCTGAGGAAAAACATTTGCCTCACCGGTGAGAATAAGTATCTTGCCATCACGAAGATCCAATATCCTCCTGGCAGCACGCTGTGCAAGCTCATCGGCGGAAAGCTTTTTGTTTTTTTCTACTGTATAGGGCACCAGGATAAACTGATTATCCATTTTTACGCGCCGGCGGGTAGTATCGGTCTGTGTAATATAATATTCATCCGAGCCAAGGTCGGACGACCGGAAATCGTTGATATTAATTTCCCTGCCAATAGATGAAAAATCATTATGGGCTGATGCCGGATTAAGGTCGAGAATAAAGCCTTCCCGTTTCAGGGAGAGCACATTTGCAGCTGAGATACCCTCTGTCTCAATCACATAGAATTCTGAAGGATCGGCTTCTTCATGCGAAGAAACCGATACGCTCCTGATTCGCCACCTTTCATTCCCCGTCAGAATGACATCCTGCAGACCCAGAAGCATTTCTGCATATTTTGCATATGGTCCTGGAATTTCAATCTCCCTTTCCATCCCTATACTTACGGTAAAAATGGTCATCGGAAGTGCATAAACCAGGCTCCCGTCAGTCAGTTTTGTAGTATCTGCCAGATGTGCGACTTGTCCTGCGGGTTCGGCCTTTTTCTTCAGCATGGAGCAGGAATCTGCCAGCAAGGCTATAATAAAGAGTAATAAAATGCTTTTTACTGTCTTCATTTGTCAGTTAATTATTCTTTCAGGAACGCAATATAGCAATCAAACGGAATTATTCGGTTCTTATTCTGTTAAAAGCATCACCGATGTGATCAATTATATCCGAAGCAATAAGCGATTCACTAGAAGAGCCGGCTGCAGCAATATCACCTGCCAGTCCGTGTATGAATACGCCTGCAAGTGCTGCGTCGAGTGGTTTATAACCCTGAGCCAGCAGAGACAGAATGATCCCGGTCAGTGTATCACCGCTTCCTGCAGTGGCCATACCCGGATTTCCCGTGCTGTTGAACCATATCCTGCCTCCCGGTTCGCTTATCGAAGTATATGCACCCTTAAGCACAACGATGCAATTATATTCTGCAGAGAAATCAATTTGCCTCCGGAGTCTTTCGAAGCTGTTTCCGGAATCACCTGCCAGGCGTGAAAACTCTTTGGGATGAGGTGTCAGCACAGCCATTGGAGGAATATCCTTCAACCATGACTTGTTTTCCGAAAGAATGTTCAGTGCATCAGCATCGATCACCAGGGGTTTATTGCATTTCATCAGAAAATCATGAAATGCGTTTTGCGTTTCCTCTCCGGTTCCCATACCCGGACCGATCCCAATTGCGCTGAATGAACCGGTATCCCCAATTGAGGAAATATGTTTTTCAGATTTGTCGGGAAGAGACATGGCTTCAGGGACGGCACACTGCATAATAAGGTTTCCGAGTGACGGTATATGACAAGTTACCAGGCCGGCTCCGGTCCGCAGAGCAGCCCTGGCACCGAGAACCATAGCCCCCATTCTTCCGTATGAGCCTCCTGTCAGGAGTCCGTGTCCGAAGCTTCCCTTATGATCAAACTTATTCCTCGTCTTCAACAGAGGCCTGATCATTCCTGCATCAAGGAACCTGTAAGGTGTTTCAGTGCTTTCGATGATCCCTGGATCCAATCCTATGGGCAGTATATGCCATTGTCCGGTAAACTTTTCATTCTCAGGGAACATGAATGAGAGCTTCGGGAACTGAAAGGAGAGTGTGAATGCAGCCCTTACAATCGGGTTTTCATCATTTCCGCTGTTGTCTTCGCAAAATAATCCTGATGGCATATCCACTGAAATAACAGTACAGCCCGAGCTGTTAATCTTGTTTATGACTTCAGCAGCAATGCCCTTTACGGAACGGGTAAGTCCGGATCCGAACAGGGCATCAATAATTATTGAATTGCCTGGCAGTGCCGGAAAATGTTTCAATTCCGTCATAGCTTCAAATGGCACCGTTGTTTCTTTTTCCAGTCTGCTCCTGTTTATTTTCCAGTCGGCAGAAATATTGTCTGATGATCCGGTAAAACAGACACTGACCTTATATCCGTTTGTTGTATAGCATTCTTGCAAGAGCCAGTCCGTCTCCGCCATTATTGCCTGGTCCGGCAAATATGTACACCGGACGGGAATGATCAAACCTTGAAGTATACCAATTAAGAATTTTGCCGGCAGCGCGTTCCATCAGGTCAACAGATGCAACAGGTTCATGCATGATCGTATATTCGTCTATTTGTCCTGATCTGATCACTCCGGAAAATCTTCATATATGGAAACTCATTATTATACAAATTTAAACTCTTCAGTCATTAATAAAAAAAGATTAATATATTTGTTTCGGTCATGTTTCTATGAATCAATTACAATTAAATTATTAATACTAACTAATTAAATACTATATGCTTAAAAATCATCCAAAAGGACTGCTTGTAGCCTTTTTCTCCAATATGGGCGAAAGGTTTGGCTTCTATACAATGATGGCCATTCTGGTTCTTTTTCTTCAGGCCAAGTTCGGACTTTCTGCCGAAAAGGCAGGAGGCATTTACAGCTGGTTTTATTTCAGCATTTATGCACTTGGCCCTGCTTGGGGGAATACTTGCCGACTCCACAAAAAAATACAAGCTGGTTATTCTTGCCGGTATCGTAATCATGTTTGCCGGATATATTATAATGGCAGTACCCGGGATGACCCTGACAATTACGGTTATAGGACTTTTTACCATTGCTCTTGGCAACGGACTCTTCAAGGGAAACCTTCAGGCTGTTGTAGGCCAGATGTACGATGATCCGAAGTATTCAAAACTCAGGGATACTGCTTTTATGATCTTTTATATGGGAATAAATGTTGGAGCTTTTTTTGCTCCTTTTGCCGCAACGGAATGCGGAACTGGTGGCTGAAGGTCAATGGATTTGCACATGACGGAGTCTCCCGTCACTCTGCCATCAGTTCAATAACGGAACCCTTACTGATACAACAATTTTTCAGCAGCTTGCCGATAAGGTTAACTTGAGCGGACCTGTAACTGATCTTTCAGCATTTGCAAACAGCTATCTTGAAGTATTTTCAAAAGGATATAACTATGCTTTTGGCATTGCTGCCGGCGCAATGGTATTTCTCTTCTGGTTTATATTTTCTTTAATAAATTCTTCCCAGAAGATAAAGAGAAAGTAACAGAAACAAAGGCAACTGCATCTCCGGTACAAAAGATAGAATTCAAACCGGTACCGATAATTGCTGCCCTTGTTGCAATGGGGATAACAGCATTCGGACTGCATTTCATCAAGCAGTTGGCTGGGATCATGGTTTTGCATTCGGATTGTTTGCAGGATTTGTTACCTGGATAATCCTGAGTTCAAGTAAGGAAGAAAGAGGAAGGATCACAGCTCTTGTGCTTGTATTTATTGTTGCAATATTCTTCTGGATGTCATTTCATCAGAACGGACTTACTCTTACACTTTTTGCCAGGGATTATACTGTCAAACAGGTTGGCCATTTTCACCAATCTGTTCTTCACACTTCCTTCGATGCTTGCAGTTATTGGCGCTATTGCAGGAATTGTCATATTGTTCTACAAGAATCTGAAAGGGAATGCTAAGATTGCCGGAGGTATCCTTTTTCTTGTATCATTATGGCTCATCCTGTTCTTTTACCTATGGATTCGATCCGACCACAATTCTCAGAGTTTTTGGCCTGAAGATTCAGCCCTCAGAATTCGATTTCACCGGAGGTATTCCAATCGTTCAATCCTCTCTTTATTGTAGCACTTACATTTCCTGTTATGGCTGTTTTTGCATGGCTGAACAAGAAAGGGATTGAACCTTCAACTCCCAAAAAAATCGGAATAGGATTGATTATTGCTGCCTTTGGATTTTTAATTGTACTCATTGGCTCGATCGGAGCTCCGTCACCTGAATCGCTCAACGGAGCACCGGTTGCAGATACTGACAGGGTGTCACCTTACTGGCTTATAAGCAGTTACCTGATACTTACAGTCGCTGAATTATTCCTGAGTCCGATGGGTCTCTCTTTTGTTTCCAAAGTTGCACCTTCAAGGTTCCAGGGACTTATGCAGGGCGGCTGGCTTCTTGCAACTGCTACGGGTAACAAGCTTCTCTTTGTCGGAACACTGCTCTGGGACAAGATTCAGCTGAGCACGCTCTGGCTGGTATTCATTGTATGCCTTCTGCTTTCAGCAACATTTATTTTCTCGATTCTGAAGCGGCTTCAAAAAGCAGCTTCGAGCTGAAACTTCTTAACCCTCCCCATGGGGCTGTTTCAAAAGCTTTAATACACCTCCCATCCCCAAGAGGAGCTATAAGTTAAGTAAATCAATAATGTCTGGGGGTTTGAGGTTATAGAGTGCTTAAAGCACTATTTATTTAAATTAGTTTAATTCGTTAACTAAAACAGGCTATTGACTTTCATTTTAACGCTATTTGTCAATATTTAATAGTATTTATCAATATTATATCGTTAAATTAACTGAATTATTGCTATCTTTATATTTTTATATTCATGCATCGTGAGGATGCATTTTTTATTTTATGATAAAATGAGAGTCCTGAAATTCGGAGGATCATCGGTCGGAACTCCCGATCGCATCAGGGTGGTAAAACGCATAGTAGAATCACAGCCATTGCCTTGCGTCGTTGTTGTCTCTGCTTTTCAGGGTGTAACCGATCAGCTGCACAAAATAGCAGAGCTGGCAGCAAACGGCTCGACCGAATCATGGGATCTTCTCGGGAAACTGACAGCGATTCACAGGGATGCGACTGCTACGCTCATCAGCGAAAAGGAGAAGAGGAATGAAGTGCTGAAGTATGTCGATGAAATCCTGAATGAACTCACCGAGACCTGCACAGGAATATTCCTTCTTCGCGAGGTTACCAGGCATTCGCTCGACCAGGTCCTTTCTGCCGGAGAAAGAATGTCGTCACGGATCATAAGCAGCTTTATCGACCGGATGCTCGTATGCCGATGCACGCGAATTCATAAAGACGGATCCGAAGGCTGGAAATAATATTGTCGATTTCGCCATCACAGACAAGCTTATAAGAGAAAAAATCGGCAAGTCATCACGTCTGACCCTAGTGCCCGGATTCATAGCATCTGCTCCAACCGGTGAAACAACAACCCTGGGAAGGGGCGGATCGGACTACACTGCCGCAATCATTGCCGCAGCCCTTGAAGCTGAAGTGCTTGAGATCTGGACCGATGTTGAAGGATTCATGACAGCAGATCCGAAGAAAGTCGAAAAAGCCTATACCATAGAGAACCTTACGTATGCAGAAGCCATGGAGCTTTCGCATTTCGGAGCCAAGGTAGTTTATACTCCGACACTCAGGCCTGTATACAAGGCAAAAATACCTGTCCTGGTTAAAAATACCTTCAATCCGGAATCAAAGGGAACCCTGATTAACGGCAATGTATCGGAGCCGGGGAAAAGCCCAATAAAAGGCATCTCCTCTATTGACCATATAGATCTTGTTACATTGCAGGGACCTGCAATGGTAGGTGTGACAGGCACGTCTGCAAGGCTTTTCGGTGCACTGGCAAAGCGCAATGTAAATGTTATCCTGATAACACAGGCATCATCGGAGTATTCGATCACATTTGCAGTTTCTCCGGCCCACACCAGCGACGCGTCAGAGAGCATAACGGAAGAATTCGACCGCGAGATAATCCGCGATAAGGAACTGAAGATCGTGATCGAAAAAAATCTGTCCGTTATAGCCATTGTCGGTGAAAAGATGAAGAACACTCCCGGTATTTCAGCCACCCTGTTCAGGTCGCTGGCAAGAAACGGGATAAATGTTATTGCAACTGCACAGGGATCCTCAGAGCTTAATATTTCAGTCGTAATAAAGAATGAAAGCCTCAGGAAAGCCCTTAATGTGATCCACGACGGATTCTTCCTTTCCCCCTATAAAGAAATGAACCTGTTTGTGGCAGGAACGGGACTGGTCGGATCGAGCCTGATCAGGCAGCTGCAAAAGCAATCGAAAGTGCTTTTCGACGATCATCATGTCAAAATAAATCTTCTCGGATTGGCCAATTCCAGGAAAATGATCACCGGCCAGAAAGCATTGCAACTCGATTCCTGCCGCGATCTGCTGAGGGATGAGGGAGAAAAAGCTGACATAAGGGAGTTCATCCAGCGGATAAGGAAAATGAACCTGCGGAATTCAGTCTTTATCGACTGTACTGCAGATGCAAGGGTTGCGGCACTTTATTGTGAGATACTATCTGCATATTCCTCCGTGGTGACTGCCAACAAAATAGCATGTTCATCCGAATACACCTATTATCAGCAACTTAAATCAACAGCCCATGAACGAGGAGTGCGTTTCATGTTCGAAACCACTGTCGGAGCAGGGCTTCCGATAATAAAGACAATCAGCGACCTTGTGCTGAGCGGAGACAAGATCCATAAAATCGAAGCTGTCCTTTCAGGAACCCTCAATTTCATCTTCAACGAAATGAGCAGCGAGCTGCCTTTAAGCAGGGCGATCAGGAAGGCAAAAGAAAAGGGATATACAGAGCCTGATCCCCGCATCGACCTGAGCGGAACTGATGTAGTCAGAAAGATACTTATCCTGGCCAGGGAAGCAGGATATCAGATGGAACAGAAAGATGTCGAGGTGAATAAGTTTCTTCCTGACAGCTGCTTTGACGGTGATCTGAATGAATTCTACCGGAAGGTGGAGGAATTAGACGGCGAGTTCGAGAAGAAGAGGCTTGAATTGGTGAAAATAAATAAGAAATGGAGGTTCTTTGCCACACTCGACAACGGGAAAGCCAGAGTCGAACTGGTGGAGGTAGGACAGGATCACCCCTCTTTTTACCTCGAGGGCAGCAATAATATCGTGCTGCTGACAACCGAGAGATACAGGGAATTGCCAATGGTTATCAAGGGCTATGGTGCAGGGGCTGACGTGACTGCTGCAGGAGTATTCGCTGATTTAATGCGTGTTGTCAATGTCTGACGATTAAATATTATTCCACTAATCATAAGGCTCCGCAGGTGAGTTTCAGGGAGGCGCTTCTGACGGGACTTGCGCCGGATGGCGGATTGTATATGCCTTCCGGAATACCCGAAATTGAACGGGAAGAAATTTTAAGCTACAGGCTGAAGGAATATCATGAAATTGCAACATCGGTGCTTAGCCATTTTCTTAAGGAGGAGATCGATGACAGCATCCTGGGAATTCTCTGCAAAGAGGCATATAACTTCGATGTTCCCATCGATAATGTATCTGACCATAATTACATCCTGAGGCTGGATCAGGGGCCTTCAGCATCGTTCAAGGATTTTGCCGCCCGGATGATGGCAAGACTCATGAACTTTTTTCTTGCCGGAACCGGCAGGCAGTTCACTATTCTTACAGCCACCTCTGGTGACACCGGAAGCGCAGTTGCAAATGCCTTTCACGGACTTGAGAATATTGAAGTAGTCATTCTTTTTCCCCGCGGGGAAGTCAGCGACATACAGCGGAGACAGATGACAACGCTTAAGGGAAACATACATTCAATTTCTGTCGATGGCAAGTTCGACGATTGTCAGCGTATGGCTAAAAAGGCTTTCCTTGATCCTTCACTGAAAGACTTTTCACTATCGTCGGCCAATTCAATAAATATCGGACGTCTTCTTCCCCAGTCGGTCTATTATTTTTATGGATGGGCCAGGCTTTCTGAGACGGGAAATGAGAAGGCTGTGTTCAGCGTTCCGTCAGGCAATTACGGTAACCTGATGGGCGGAATCCTGGCCGGCAAAATGGGTTTGCCTGTAAGCCGGTTCATTATCTCCACAAACAGGAACAACGAAGTGCCTGAGTATCTGAAGACTGGTCTTTATAAAATGATATCACCTTCTTTCAATTGCATCTCGAGCGCAATGAATGTAGGACATCCAAGCAATCTCGCAAGGATAGTTGCCCTGTACGGAGGTGAAATGAACGAGAATGGGATAATCCTCAAAGATCCTGACCTGAATCAAATGAGGTCGGACCTCTGCGGGATAAGCATTTCTGACGAAGAGACCAGGATGACAATTTCCCGGTGCCATCAGAAATATGGCATTCTTCTTGAACCGCATGGAGCAGTTGCATGGAGAGGACTTGAACGCTTCCATGAGCAGGAAAGCTTAATAGCGGGCGGCGGGAAGATATATGTTTCGCTTGAGACAGCACATCCGGCAAAATTTACAGGGGAGATAATCAGCATACTTGGATTTGCCCCTCCCGCTCCGCCCTCGCTTGCGGGAATCACTGAAAAGGCGAGGCTTATACTGAACTTGATAACGATTATGAACAGCTTAAGGAATATTTCCTGAAGCATCTAAAATGATTTTCAATGTATATTGTTTGCACTGACCTTGAGGGAGTTTTCACTCCGGAGATATGGATTAGCGTCGCCAGACACACCGGCATTGATGAACTTAAGCTGACAACACGCGACATCAGCGACTACAATGCACTTATGAGGCGGAGGCTGGAAATTCTTCGCCAGAACAATCTGACCCTTCATGTAATCCAGCATGTGATTGCCAGTATCAAGCCTTTGCCGGGAGCTTTAGAATGCATCACCTGGATAAGGAAAAGGTCTGAAATCGTAGTTGTATCCGACACATTTTCTGAATTTGCAAATCCTTTGATAGAGAGGCTCGGTCATCCGCGCTTTTCTGCAATCACCTGAGCGTCGATCACCTCGGGAACATAACCAATTATCATCTCCGCCAGGAAAACGGGAAGGCCCGCGTAGTGGAAGCCTTGCAAAGTCTTAATTACAAAGTAATTGCGATCGGCGATTCGTATAATGACATTAACATGCTGAGGAAAGCAGAGGCGGGAATCCTTTACCGCCCGCCGAACAATGTAGTTCAGGACAACCCCGATATTCCGATCGTAAATTCCTATGACGAAATGAAGACATTTATCTCGGACTGCTGCAAAAAGAATCCTGATAATAAGCAGTCTGCAGGACAATCATTCAATAATATATTATTTTTACCCATATCGGAACAAGGTAAAATTAATTGATAATGGTATCAGCTATAAACAAGAAAAAGATCGTGCCTGCATTGCTGGCGCTGTTAAGGATCGTTATAGGGTGGCATTTTCTTTATGAGGGACTTACAAAAATCCTCAATCCAGCCTGGAGCGCACGGCCTTATCTTGAAGGATCGAGATGGATCTTCGGAGACTTTTTCAGGTGGCTGGCCTCCGGAGATACCGGATTACAGATAGTAAACATCGCCAATGAGTGGGGATTGACCCTGATAGGTGTGGCATTGATCCTGGGCATATTCACGAGAGTGGCATCATGGGCAGGTGTCGCGATGCTTGCGATGTATTATCTTGCTTATCCGCCATTCGGCGGATTCAGCTATGGCGCCGCATCAGAGGGAAGTTATCTTTTTGTCAACAAGAATCTCATTGAGCTTGTCTGTTTGCTTGTCCTCTCATTTACAAGGTCAGGCCGCTTTTTCGGGCTTGAACAGCTTATGGAAAAGAAGAAGGAGGTAAGTGAAGAAGAGCCTGTCAGGGAAACTTATTGTAACAGAACCGGAAACAAACCGAAGAAGGGAGTTTATAAAAGGACTTGCAGGCGTGCCGGTTCTGGCAGCCTTTGGAGGAGCTTTCATAAGGGATATGACGAGATCCGGTGTCGATGGTGTTTCAAGCGCGACACTCCCGCAGGTTACATATAAACGCATATCGGACCTTAAGGCGGAATTGCCCAAAGGCAAACTTGGCGATATCGAGCTCAGCAGGATGATAATGGGCTGCAACCTTATAAGCGGATATGCCCATGCACGTGACCTTGATCTATGCAAATACGCTTTTCAAGGCATACAACACCGACCAGAAAATACTCGAAACATTCCATCTTGCAGAAATGGCAGGGATCACTGCATCATTCCTCACAAATTCAAATTTCCCGATCTTTCAGAAGTACATGAAACTCTATGGAGGAAAGATGAAGACAATATGCCAGACATATCTCGATGATAAGGACCTTTTCGGCGACATCGATCTGGCGATAGACAACGGGGCCACTACCCTGTATATCCAGGGTGGTGTCGGCGACAGGTATGTAAGGGAAGGGAAATTGAAAGAGCTCGCAAAGGCGATTGAATACATCAAGAAGAAAGGCTTTCTGGCAGGGATGGGAGGTCATGCACTTACAGTTGTTCAAACCTGCGAAAGAGAAGGAATCCCTGTCGATTACTACGTGAAGACATTCCACCATGATAAATACTGGTCAGCGCATCCTGTGGAGAAACGTGTTGAATTCAGTGTCGATGCGAGCAGGTTTCTCGATCATAACCAGATACACGACAATATGTTCGACCTGTTCTCTGACCAGACAGCCCGATATATGATGGAAGTTAAAAAACCATGGCTCGCCTTCAAGGTTCTTGCAGGTGGCGCTATTCAGCCAAAGGACGGTATCCGCCATGCGTTCGAGAACGGAGCGGATTTTGTCTGCGTAGGCATGTTCGACTTCCAGATCGTGGATGATGTAAATACCGCCGGAGAGATCCTTGCCGATCTTAAAAACAGGCAGAGACCCTGGTACTCCTGATATTTTATTTCAGTATTTCAGAGGTATATTTGTCTGCAATATCAGCCTGGTCCTTTGCCAGTCCTGAGATTATTACCATCAAATCGTCCTTCCATGCAAGGAACACGGTGCCGTTATAGCCATCGGTAAAGACATACCTGCTTTCCGACTGGTCGGGTTCAATATTTCCCAACTGCAAGATAGGTGGTCGCGGTTTTAAGAGTCTCCTCTGCCGATTGGCTTTTTATCAGGAAAATGCTGAAACTTTCATTTCCTGCCTGGTAGGTTGCCTTAAATGCCTTGTTCAGGAACTGATGCCCCAGAACGCTTTCATTCACAAATGTTTCCTCGTTTATTTTTTTGTTTTCGGGAGGGAAAAGAGAAAGCATTGCAGGCATTCCGGATTCGCCGGTCAGCATCGCATCCACCCTTCTGGCAAGCGTTTCCTCTGCCTGAAGTGTTTTTGGCTTTTCAGAATAGGTCCTGATCTTCACATAATAATTCCCCTTGAAAAAGTTCAGCACGCCATCCACGAAATATGCCTGTGAGCCGAGATCGATTAACGGGTATGATGAAGATCTCTCAGACGCATAGATTCCAAAAGCCATGGTATGATCGCTGTGCCTGTATATTTCCAGCTTGATCACATCCTTACCCTTCTTGTATTCGGCAACATGAAGATCAACAAAACCGAGTGCAAGGTATGTGTCTGCAGCTCCGTTGATGAAATCCCACAGATTTTCAGGAAGATATACCGGATATTTAGTGATCTTCTTGAATCCCTGAAGCTCAGGAAAGGTTATTTCCTGAGCAAAAGAACCAAACGAAAGGAGGGCCAGACATAATCCGGCCAAAACTGTTTTTTTCATTTCTCTGACTATTTTTGTTTATCAGGCAAGGAATTCAGATGGAATATCCGTCAGTCTTGAAACATCTGCGATTTTTTCCCTTATCCTGAAATTTCTTGAGCAGTTAACACTGCAAATGTCGCATCCTGAACATGGATCACCCGATATTCCGATTTCTGCAAGCAGTCCCTTAGCCATGGATGGAGATGAATAGCCATATGAGTACATATACGCGCGCATCAGGTCAGGAACAGGAAGATTGCGGGGACATGCCCGGATACATTCCTTGCACCCGGAACAGAAGAGACCCGGGTCCGCCATATCGGCAAGAAGGTCGTTTTTATCTTTTTCCGTGAGGCTGATATCGGTCAGAAGCTTTGCATTGAGCTCAAGCTGATCGAAGCTTGTCATGCCCGGAATTGTGGTATGAACATCAGGGTTTGACAAAACCCATTTCAGCGCCGCACTTGTGTTCATCGGTTTTGTCCTTTCCCGGTCGAGCCATCCTCCTCCGGCAAGAGTTTTCATTGCCACGATTCCAATACCGGCAGCACTGGCTTTCTTTATCGCAGCTGTCAGTTCGTTAACTGCGGCATGCTTATAATTATAGGAAGTAAGAATGACATCCCAGTCTTCTTTCTCCGCAGCGGCATTAATAACAAGGTGTTCATTCCCGTGGGTTGAAAATCCGAGAAACTTTGTTTTGCCGTCCTTTTTAAGCTTTTTAACCGTATCCAGCAGAGGTTTGTATTCCATCAACTCAACTGTGCTTATATCGTGAACATAAAGTATATCTACATAATCCATCTGAAGCCTGGAAAGACTTGTGTTGAACATCTCAAGGAATTTTTCAGGAGATGTCTGGTCAGTCGGCTTTCCATCCCTTCCTCTGTCAGGCTTTACCTTTGTGGCAAGAATAAATGAATCCCTTTTATAGCTTTTAAACAGGTTCCCCAGCATTGTTTCGTTGTTACCCCCCTGGTACCCGTTTGCAGTATCGAAAAGCCTTATCCCCTTATCATATGCAGCCGTGCAAAGACTGGGATTATCTGAGCGCATCACTCCAAAGCTTATTACGGGAACTTTCAGCCCGGTTTTGCCAAGTGTTCTGTAAATAATGTTTTCTTCCGCAGCCTTCGGGGCTGCTGATGTTAAAATTGAGGGAGAAACTGCAACTATACCTGCTCCCGCGATCCCTTTCTTCAGGAATCCTCTTCTTGATATTTCCTTCATATTTTTCTTAATTTTTTAACATTTTTTCCAATCTAATATTTTCCAGACCCCCCTTTTAATTTCCCCCCACGGGGGGAAAATTACCTATCCGTCCCAGTGGGGGAAGGCAGGATGGGGTCGTTATTTCAAATCTCTGATCCTTACTTCAATACCTGTATCTTTCAATAAAGCAATAATCCTGTCAGTATTGGTATCGCCATAATGATATGGGTATAATATACCCGGTTTAAATGCATTGACTGCATCAGCGGCCATTTCGGGAGTCATTGTATACGGAAGGTTCACAGGAAGAAAAGCCACATCGATGTTTTTCAGTGCTTTCATTTCCGGAGTGTTCTCCGTATCCCCTGCCACATAGATCCTCTTATCTCCTATCGTGAGAATGAATCCGATGCCTGAGCCTTTCGGATGAAAAGGCTGACCCTGCGCCCTCATATTAACGATATTATATGCCGGAACAGCTTCGATTGATACCGGGCCTGCCGTGGTTTGATCACCGGCTTTCATGACTTTTGCCCATTTGACCTGTGATGCCACCTTATCGGTCGAGAGCATAATCGTCTGATCCTTGCGAAGCTGTGCAACAAGATCAGGATCAAGATGATCGTAATGTTCGTGAGTAACCAGTATAAGGTCGGCTTTGGGCATTTTTTCATAGCTTCCTGAACTTTTTACAGGATCGACATGGATTACGTAATTATTCACCCTGAACATCAGCGATCCGTGTCCTATGAAATGCATTTCAACTTCACCTGCCGATGTACGGAAAGTGTCGAAGGCAGGGTATTTCTGCGAAAAAGACGGATTGGCCATTGCTATGAAGATTATGAAAGTGATCGGTGTGTGTTATGCTTCTGTTTCTGTTTTTCATAAAGCTTTTCGGATTTTTCCGGGTATTCATTCGGTTCTGATCCCCATTACCAGTATATCGTCTATCTGCGGTGTGTTTCCCATCCAGTCCCTGAGCGTTTTCTCAAGAATCTCCTTTTGCCTGTTCATTGGATAATCCTGTATATCAAGGAGCAGTCTCTTGAAGTTCTTTTTCATGAATTTACGGCCATGACCGCCTCCGAACTGATCGATATAGCCGTCGGAGAACATATAGTAAGATATACCCTTTTCAAGAGTCAAGTCGTGGAAAACAAATTTTTCATCCATACGCGATGAAATCCCTATAGGCATCTTGCTTGCATATATTGTTTCGAGCAGATATTTGCCGTTCGACATCGAGCCTTCAGTGCTTTCAGGTGATTCACTATTATATCCGGAAGCTTCAGAGTCAGTAAGCTTTCTCACTCTGAAGCACGGATTATAAGCTCCTGAGAATTCAATCCGGCTGGTGTCATAATCGATCACCATGAGGGCCATGTCAATTCCGTCCTTTGCTTCATCGTCTTCGCCCATCTGCTTCAGTGAATCCGTAACATGCAGGCGAAGCTGGTCGAGAATGAAGTCTGCACGGGGTGCTGCTTCCTTGTCGATTATTTCATCGAGGAATGACATTCCGAGAAGGCTCATGAATGCACCAGGCACTCCATGGCCTGTGCAGTCGGCCGCAACGATATAGAGTCTCTGGTTTTTCTTTGTCATCCAGTAAAAATCTCCGCTGACGATATCCCTCGGCTTAAACAGTATAAAATAATTCTTTACGTTGTCTGCAAGTATTGTTTCGGAAGGAAGAAGTGCCATCTGTATGCGGCTTGCATAATGTATGCTTGATTCGAGTTCATCCTTCTGTTTTACAACCACAGCTGTGCGCTCTCTTACAATACCTTCAAGCCGGATGTTTTCGTTTTTAAGCCTTTTTGTATATGCTTTGATTATCCCTATCACCAGCAATCCCGCAGCGATGAAGTAGAGCAAGAACATCCAGGGAGTCAGGTACCATGGTTTTTGGATAATGAATTCAAATTTAAGCTCATCTCCCGTGAGACCTGTAAGCGTTTTGTTCCTTACACGGAACGTATAATGACCGTAAGGGAGCTTCTTGTACTCTTTTTTAGGATAGATCCCTTCTGCTGTAAAGCCAAATGACACTCCTTCCCATTTTGACCAGTATTTATCGTATCCATCCAGCATGTAGGAATATTGTGTCTGTGCTTCTTCAATAAGATATGATGTCGTCCATTCAAAAGCTATTTCATTCATATCATAGCTGTATTCAGGTATATCCTTGTCAGGGCTAAGCAAGAGAGGGACTCTCCTCTTTCCATCAATATCTTCATGAAACATACATGCCATTACAACAGAATCAGAACCAACGGTTATGGAAACGAACCTTGCATTCACCTTTGTTGAATCCGGAACAAGCTTATCTTTTTCAATAATCGTTATGACCTTCGATTTGGCAAGAAAATACATTCCATCAGTGCTTAGAACGTCTAAAACCGGAACGTTCGGAAGAAGATCGAATATCCCCCTGTAGGGCTTAACTCCTGCTAGCTCCCTTCCGGAAGAGCATTTCATAATTTCTTGTATCAGCTCCACAAAAGATTATATCCCCGTCTTCGTCAACAAAAATGAGTCGTGATGCTTTCCCTTCTGAAAATCCGCCGGTGAGTCTGTTATCCTTTAAAAACCTGTCGTTTTGTTCATCGTATTTAACTATACCGGAATCGGTTGTTACATAATACTCATTATTGATTTTTTGAATTGTGGACAGCCTTGTATCAGGGATCCCCTTCTCAGCGCCATAAAGTATAACTGAAGTATCTCTGTCAGTCATTGATATTTCATATAATCCAAAAGGATCTTCAGTCAATGCCCAAAGCATTTTATTGCTTCGTTCCACAATACCGGCTATGGCACCGGAACGTGTTTTAACAGTGTTGACGAATCTCCATTTACCGCCTTCATATTTAATAATCACGATATTTCCGATGTCAAGTCCGATATATACGATATCGGGATCAGATGAGGATTGTGAGATCGTTTTTGAATTATATTTCACATGAGGTAATCCGGAACACTTTTCAAAGAACATTTGATATTTTATCATCGGATGTAATCTGTATTATTCCCTCAACAGAGCCGGCAAGCAGGAATTCACCCTCATTTGATTTGATTACCTCGATTGGAAAAAACTGGGCATCGGTATTTGGAAACTTTTTGAATTTAAGTGCGTTGTCATCAACATAAGACTTATATATTCCCGCATCCGTAGTCAGATAAAAGTTACCGTTAAATTCACATATCTGATTGACAGCATTATCAATACCCTGTTTCTGTGTATACAGGGAAAGATTAGTATAGGCCTTGCTGATCACTCCATATGTCGAGATCCATAATTCTGAACTGCTTTTGAAATCGCAATATAATGCATAGATGGTATTGTCTTCCAGATCGCTGTTGTCTTCATTAATTTGCGAAATAAGTTCACCGGATTTATCAAAGACAAGGATGCCTTCGTCAGTGGTGGTACCTATTGCGAAAAGATCATCAGCAATTTTGGCAGCAGCATAAATGGCTACCACTTTAAATTTCTCATTAAGCTTTCTGTCAATAAAATCTTCCCTGACGGCACCGGAATTGTAATCGTACAAAAATAATCCGTCGGAGTAAGTGCATATTATAACTTTGCTTTCATTGTAGGGCAGGAGAACCGTGCATACCTTTCCCTTGAAGAAGTCACCTCCCGGCAATGGCCTGACAATTGTATCCTGCAGCTCAAAAAGGCCGTTCCTGTTATCAGTAATTATAAGCTTGTCATTGATCCTTGCCAGCTTATAGGCATCGAGAAGGTTATATTTTTTAAGATCCACCTCTGTCAGTGATTCGCTAAATCTGTTATATATATAGATAAATTTAGGTCCGAGGAAGATAACATTCTCATCCTGCAACTCTATCGAGTAAATTATTTTGATCAATGCAGCCGAATCAACCCTGTCTGTAAGGGAAACATATTCAGTGTTCCCCTTTTCATCAGGCTGAAGGAATCCGAACTCATATGATGCCCCGACATAGACGATACCTCTTTCATCCGAAGCAAGCGAATAGACCCTGGAATTATTCCTGATGGGAATAGCTGACCATTTTGTACCGTCAAACCGGATAACGCCACGGTCCTGGTTGCCAAAATAAATATTCCCGAATTTGTCTTTTGCAATACACCAGTTTTGCTCTGCGCCCTGGGTAATCTGAGTCGGATAGTTCCTGATAAAAGGAACACCATACTTATTGATCTGTGCAGATAATCCGATTATCAAGGTATTCAAAAGCAGAAAAACGGTAAGTCGTTTCATAGATTTATCCCCGTTCGTGTAATAAAAACGAAGATAAATATAAGAATCTTATTATTTTAATCAAATTTAATGACACCTGAATCGTTATATATTGAAATTTATTTAACTTTCCCGGGGAATTCAGGGTACAGCGTTAATTAATTAACACTGATGCGTTTAGGGTTAAGCAAAAAAGGCATAATACTGGTATTGTTTTTGATTTTCGGCACTTTGGCATTTGGTCAGCCGCTTAGAAATCACAAGTACCGTCTTGGGACAGGCTTGCAGAAAACCGGCATCGCCTCTTCCGGGAATTCCCTTATTATAAACTACTCTATATCAGAACTCGACGCAGCAAGCTTCATCGACGAAAACGGGAAATGGTTTCGTATCGGGATACCCGGGCATATTCCTGTTTCCGATATCGGTAAGCCGGAATTGCCGGTACTATCGCCGACTCATCATTTTACCGGACGGCTATACCAGCAAGATCAGGATCTCTGAAATAAAATCCTCCAGGATAAGGCCATCAGGCAAAAGAATAAGGGGAGACCTGTACCCTGTTCAGGAGGGCGAGACAAAAGATCTGCAACAGGCAAAACCTCAGTTCCGGATAGATAAAGCTGTTTATGCCAACAAGGAATTGATTAAATCAGACACCGTTAAATTAGAGCGGCTCGGGATTGCCAGAGGCAAGAATCTTGCCACCCTCTCAATTTCTCCCGTAAGGTATAATCCACGGTCGAATGTGATCGAAGTTATAACATCGATGAAGATTGAGGTCATCTTCACGGCTGACAGGGGCAGCAGGACAAAAAGCACTGATCCCGGAATCTCTCCTTTTCGGCGACAACCTCGAAAAAGGGACGCTAAACTATAATCCCGAGGACCTGATCACGGGCTATTCAGACAAACCCGTGAGAATGATCATCCTTACAGACACTGCCTTCAGAAAGCATCTGCAGCCATTAATAAAGTGGAAGACACAGAAGGGATTCAAGCTCGACGTTCTGTACAAGGGAGCTGCTTTTGCCGGAGCGAACTATACAGAAATAAAGAATTCGATAGCATCGATCTATAATTCCTCGACAGAAGATAATCCTCCTCCCGAATACCTTTTAATTGTCGGAAACGTCGCAAGGATTCCTTATTATGGCACCGGGAATGTCACCGATCTTATACTACGGGGAATTTGACGGCAACGGAGATTATCTGCCTGAAATGTACATCGGAAGGCTTCCGGTGGCTGACACAAATGAACTCAAGACAGTAGTCAATAAAATAGTCCAGTACGAAAAATTCGAATTTGCCGATACCAATACATTTCATTCAAATGCATTGGCCACAGCAGGAATAGACGAAAGCCATTCGACTCATATGAATGGCCAGGTTAACTATGGCGTATCAAATTACCTGGCACCCTCAGATGATATCGACGAATTCCATTTTCTCTACCCGGATCCAAAGAAGGACACCATCATCAAGCTTATAAACAGGGGCCTTTCTTTCATAAACTACACCGGTCATGGCTCAAGCACAGGCTGGCTTTACCTGAACATCACAAACACGGATGTTCCATTCTTTAAGAACAGGAACATGTACCCTTTCATCATCAGCAACGCCTGTCAGACCTCCAGGTTCAATACGGCATCCTTTGGCAACACTATGGTCCTGGCATCTCAGAAGGGGGCGATAGGCTATATAGGGTGCTCTGCCGATTCGTACTGGGATGAGGATTTTTACTGGTCCGTCGGGGTGGGACCCATCGCACTGAATCCCACATATCAATCAACAGGACTAGGGGCTCTTGACCGTCTTTTTCACACACATGGAGAGAGCGCTTCCGACTGGTACGTCACCATGGGACAGGTAAATTATGCGGGTAACCTGGCAGTCAGCAGCAGTACAAGCGGCAAGAAGAAATACTACTGGGAAACTTATAACCTTGTTGGCGATCCCAGCGTAATACCTATTATAGGAACTCCCGGCAATTTCAACTTTTCAATACCAGATACACTTCCCGACAATCTCAAATCATATTCATTTATTGCAGACCCGTTCGCATATATAGCCGTCTCCCATTTCGATACTCTCTGGGATGCCTCTTATGTAAGTCCTTCAGGATCAATTACGCTGGATATGCCCGGGTTGTCAAACGATTCATGCCTGATTGTAGTTACCGGTCAGAATAAGGTTCCAATTATCAAGACAGTATATTTTTCTTCTGTAAGCAAGTCTTACATCAATCTTTCAGTACTGCCGTAAATGATTCTCTGGGCAACGGCGACGGCAAGGCTGACTATAATGAAACCATCTTCCTGAAGCTTAAAATCGGCAACCTTGGATCCGCAGCCGCTGCAGGAGTCACTGCAGAGATCACTTCGTCATCCGCTTATGTAACCGTAGAAGACGGTAATGCAAATATCGGAACGCTTCTTCCCGGCAAGGAGAAGGTTTTATACAATGACCTCCGGTTAAGCCTGACGGGCAATATCCCGGATAATGCTGCAGCGACCATTGATCTCAGGATCAGATGCGGGAGTGTCGAAAAGCTTTACAAAATTGACATTCCCATTCATTCACCTGATATTGAGATAACCAGTTATGTGATTGACGATTCAGAAACCGGCAACGGAAATTTCATTGCTGATCCGGGTGAGAATATAAAATTTGTTTTCAGCGTGAGCAACCTTGGCAGCAGCAATACAT
Source organism: uncultured Bacteroidota bacterium (assembly GCA_963772715.1). Classification (GTDB taxonomy): domain Bacteria; phylum Bacteroidota; class Bacteroidia; order Bacteroidales; family VadinHA17; genus LD21. The sequence goes on along the minus strand of CAVYYM010000029.1, from coordinate 54,370 downwards.
CCGGACAGTTCTCAATTTCAAGCCCTGATACGGAGATAAGCATAATCGAGCCAAGCAAGAATTCCGGAATTCTGAAATCAGGCGATATCACCACAATAGCACTGGAGGCAAAAGTCTCCGCCCTTGCTACTGAAGGGTCGACGGTAAATATTGCTGCCGAGCTCAATTGTGATCCGTACTTTTCTGAAAAGAGCTTTTCACTGAGGATCGGAAGATTTCAGGAAACATTCGAATCTGCTTCGTTCAGGGTATTTCCATGGATAAATGTGAGTGAAAAACCATGGATACTTACTCAATCATCTCCATATGAGGGGATACTGTCCGCACGCTCCGGTAAAATCACTGACAATCAGAATACGACTCTTGCCATCAAGGCAGTATATTCAGCTGAAGATTCTATAAGGTTCCATTACAAAGTCTCTTCTGAAACAGGATATGATAACTTCCTGGTCAAGGTTAACGGTGTCGAAGTTCTCAAAAAATCAGGTGATATCTCCTGGACAAAAACTGCAGTCAGAGTCGCTGCAGGCATGAATATTATCGAGTGGATATACAAGAAGGACGGATCGGTGTCGGGAGGTGCAGATTGTGCTGATATAGACCTGATAGATTTTGCGCGGGTAAGTTCCGTCACATACATAACCCGCGACATAGTGGCTGCAAAACTTGCCTCTCCCGTTCAGTCGCCCACCATGGGGATAGAGAACGTCGCCGTCAGTTTGCTGAATGTGGGCCCAGACACAATCAAGGGTTTTAACATTGCTTATTCATTGAATTCAGAAGAGCCTGTCGTACAGCATTTCAATGACAACATCATTTACAATGGGGATACCGTGACTGTTTCATTCACTGCCAAGGCTGACCTTTCCCGGTACGGTGATTATGAACTGGTAGTATACAGTTTTGACAACAATGATGACAATCTTCAGAATGACACGTTAAGGGCCAGTCTCAAAAACAGGGTAAGGAGAACCGGCGAAAATGAAAGAAATGATGGCAAGGATGCAGTGCTGGTCAGCCCCAATCCTTTCTTTGATGAACTGAATGTTTTAATTGTATCTGAGACAGAGGAGGACATCCATGTTTCACTGGTCAGCACTGCCGGGAAAATGGTTCTTGACAGAAAAGAATACCATATAATTCAGGGTGACAATCCGATAACAATTAGCGGTTTCATGCTCGCACCTGCAGTATACCATCTCATAATAGACTACCCTGGTTATTCCAGTGCAATTAAGGTTATCAAGCTTAAGCAATAATTCATTTCATTTCCCATGCCTGAAAATATTCCCACCCGTGAAGCAGCCCTGGAGCTGTTCAGAAAATACAATAAGACGGAAAGCCTAATGAAACATGCCCTCGCCGTCGAGGGAGTCATGAAATACATGGCACGTAAAGCCGGAGAGGATGCTGAAAAATGGGGTGTCATCGGACTTGTTCATGATCTTGATTATGAAATGTATCCCGAACAGCACTGCACGATGACAAAAAAGATACTTGAGGAAAACCTCTGGCCGGAAGAGTATATCAGGGCTGTCCTCAGTCATGGATGGGGTCTGGCCTCCGATGTGGAGCCGGTTACGCTTCTCGAAAAGACACTCTATGCCATGGATGAGCTGACAGGACTTGTAACGACCAGTGCACTTGTAAGACCGTCTAAAAGTGTAATGGACATGGAGGTCCGGTCGGTAAAGAAGAAATGGAATGATAAAAGATTTGCCGCGGGTGTCGACAGGTCTGTAATCGAGAAGGGTGCACAGCTGCTGGGTGCAGAACTGGATGACCTGATAAATGATTGTATAATGGGAATGAGGGAGGTGGCTGAGGAGATCGGGTTGAAATAAAAATTATAGAGACGCGAAACATCGCGTCTCTATAATGAAAATATTAATTTTATTTATGCCGGCATTTCAGGCAGTGACCACCCCTTGCGGTAGTTATGCCTGACCATTTCGGCAGCGAATTGTTTTGCATTCATGGGATCGGTCCATTTCTTATTAAAGGTAGGATGACCGTCCTTTATCGTGAATGCATCTTCGATACAGATCTTCACTGTATCGTCATCCTTGATATTTGTAAATTGCATATTGGGTCCATCCCATTCGAGCTCTTTATTGAGACCCTGCAGTCTTACAGCAAGGACTCCCATTACCACCATTTCGTTGAACGGGCCGGCTTCAGAGAAGTCTGATTTGGAAGGAACCCTGCTTTCTGGGGTCTCCTTGCATGCCCGAACCCAATCCATTTCGTGGCTGACTTTTTCAGGAAGTCTGCGCTCGGTTTGCGGAACTACAGGAACACGACCTGACAGTAACCATGGATTAACACCATAACAACCGCAGATAAGCGTATCCTTTGATCCATGGAAGATCACACCACCGCCGGAATCATTCATGTTCTTTCCGGCAGGCCATCCTGCAGGCTTAGGCGGTTGTATTCCGCCATCATACCAGATAACTTCTACCTGAGGAAGCTGAATCTTTGATTTTTTCGGAACAACCCTTGCCGGGTAAACAAGCTTGACCATCTGAGCATTGGGAGCACAGTCAGTAAGAAGAAGTGTGGAACTTCCCTGTGCCCTGACCGGGTATTGGAGCTTAAGAGCCTTGAATACAGGATGCATTATATGGCAAGCCATGTCGCCTAATGCACCGGTTCCGAAATCCCACCAACCTCTCCAGTTCCATGGGGTATACATGCTATGGTATGGACGCATTGGTGCAGGGCCTATAAAGAGATCCCAATTGAGAGTTTCAGGCACCCATTCACCTTTAGCAGGACGGTTAAGTCCCTGCGGCCATATCGGACGATCAGTGAATGCTTCGACTTTTGTTACTTCACCTATTTCGCCATTCTGTATCCATTCAACGGTAAGGTTCACACCTTCACCTGATGAACCCTGGTTGCCCATCTGTGTTGCCACCTTATGTTTTGCAGCCAGCTTCGTCAGAAGACGTGATTCATATACGGAATGAGTAAGCGGCTTCTGAACATAAACATGCTTGCCCATGGTCATTGCCGTTGATGCAACAATGCAGTGGGAATGGTCGGCTGTTGCAACAATGACAGCATCTATCGATTTACCCATTTCATCGTACATCTTCCGCCAGTCCCAGTAACGTTTTGCGTCAGGATTTGCATCGAAAACACCCTTTGAATAATCCCAGTCGACATCGCAAAGCGCGACGATGTTTTCTGTTCCCTTAACTGCCCTGAGGTTTGAATTCCCCATACCTCCGATCCCCACAACGGCTATATTGAGCATGTCGCTTGGAGCCCTTTTGCCAAGTCCGCTGATAACAGAGCTGGGAAGTATTGTCAAACCTGCAGCTACCGCACCGGTTGTTCCGAGGAATGACCTGCGCGTAATGTTTCTTGAATCTTCTTTCATTTCAGGTATATTTAGTATTAATGATCCTATAAAAATAGTAAATCAATTGATTACTGATTACATCGCGATCTTTAATTTTCTATCTTTCGCAGGTTAAAAGAATATAATACAGAGATTAGCAGCATATCATGGAAAAGAAGCATTTCCCGCTTGAAGCAAAGGAGAATTCAAAGTTTATGAGGATATTCCAGGTAATATTCGGGATCCTTTGCATTGCCATCGGACTTTACTGGATGATATTCCATTTCAGCTCACTGAAAACCGACCCGACACTCTGGATAACTATAGTATTCCTTGTCGGATTCGGAGCTTATCAGATCGCAGCGGGATTTGGAAAAATAAAGAAATTCATTGAATTGCAAACAGACAAAATTATCCTCAAGCAGAACTCTTTCCTGCCAAAAATAGAGTTAAGGCCATCCGATATTGAAAAGATCGAGATTTTCCCCCTGAGCATATGCTTTCTGATGGGAAAGAAGAAAAAGATGATCCTCCGGTTTGGGCTGAATTATACCGAAATTATCAATCCGGTAAAGGAGGCAGTTGTGGAATTTTCGAATCTCAACAATGTTGCTCTGGAAGAGAAAAGGGAAGAAATCTGAATATTATCATGCAATCATGCAATCATGCAATCATGCAATCAAGAAGGACATGATGGTTAGAACATGCTTGGATTGCAAGATCGCACGATAGCACGATAGCACGATTGCATGATTTAAAGTTTTAAAGGGCTTGGATCTCATCCCAGATATTTCTGGCAACCGGAATTCCCTTTATTAGTGACTCTTCTCTAATCTTTAAGATATTCTCACCGGGATAGCGGATTCCCGTTTCATCGTTTACCGGCACGGAAGCATGCAGATCGTCAATGATCGAGCGTACTTCCTTTTCGATCGCCGGTGAATTTTGCAGCTTATTGATATTTATGGCTATGAATACCTGAGAGCATGCATATTCGGCTTTCCGGGCTGTTATTTCATTAACAGAAGAGCCCCCCGACAGAATGGTTGCAAGTATATCGAGCAACAACGAGAGGCTCGCTCCTTTCCAATAGCCTATCGGAAGTGTCCTCCACGATTCAAGGATCTTTTCCGGATTATCAGTCAGTGTCCCATCATTGTCAAACCCGCCCGGATATGGAAGCTTTTTCCCTTCATTTGCATAAGATTCCATCTTTCCGTAAGAATAGAGCGACATCGCAAAATCAAGCACAACCGCCTCTTTCCCATATGGGACGGCGAGAACAAAAGGATTATTTCCGAGATGCGGATCCTTTGCGCCCCAGGCAGGCATGTTGGCAATTGTATTGGTCCATCCGATAAAAACATAACCGCGCTTTGCCGCCTGCCAGCCATATAGACCGCCTCGCATCCAGTGATTTGTATTTGCCAGGGCTACAAGGCCAATACCATATTTTTCAGAAAGCTCTATTGCCCTGTTGACCGAAAATACTGCATTCAACGGACCGGGACCCAGGTTCCCGTTCCATTGCTCGAGGGATCCGGAAGCATGTGTCAGCGCCGGCTCTGAGTCAGGATTTATATACCCGTCGCGGGTATTCCTGATAAATCTCGGAAATCTGTTAACACCATGGGTATAAATTCCTTCGAGACTGTTTACAGTAAATATCTCCGCTATTTTTTGAGCTTTTGAATTGGTAAAACCAGTCTTAATAAGGATATCTTTGAAGGCCGATTTCATTTCAGCTGCCTGTACCAATGTTATGTTTGCTTTTGCTTTCATTTATTTATTTTATACCTCATTTCTTGTTTCCACTTCTATGTTTCTGACCCCCCTTTCCCGTTTCCCCCCACGGGGAGGCTGGAGCGTTTAAAAATAGCCCTGTGGGCTATTTTAGCGAACAGGCCAGTCTGCCGCATTGGCTTCCCGCAGGCAGGCTCCTTCGCTAAACCAGCCCACCGGGCTGGTTCTTTACGCTCGGTCCCCCCCGTGGGGGAAGGTTAGGGTTAGGGGTCTATGATAAATACGGAAGGTATGGGATGGTTATCAAATTATTTCCATATCCTGTCAGCGAAATCCATATACCAGTTCCAGTCTTTCAATAACAGATTATGACTTCCGTCTCTGACGTGGAATGCGACCTTCCCTCCTGTTACCGGCTTGTTAAGAGGCGGCATTGCTTCCGGAAGAGTTGATCCTGTTTTCAGAAGCTTGTAGAGTGGAAGCGAATTATAAAGACTTAAATATGAGCCTTTAGGATCGCCCCATAGATCTTCGTCGGCACAGGCGACATAGAGAGCCCGCGGCGCGATGAGTCCAAGAAGCATGTGCATGTCAACCGGCATGGCGTTTTCATTATTGTTATACTTTCTGTAATTCAGACAGAACCAATGAGGAAACGAGGTATTTATCCTGGCAACCGTTTCACCGAATCTACGGCGGGCGAGTGCCGCCCCGCCGCAACCTGATTCATTGCTTATCACCAGTGAAAAGCGCTGGTCCTCAGCTCCTGCCCAAAGTGCAGTCTTACCACCGCGGGAGTGTCCGAGCACAGCAACTTTCTTCCTGTCAATATCCTTGTCCGTTTCAAAATAATCCATGCAGCGGCTTGCTCCCCAGGCCCACGCAGCCAGTGTTCCCCAGGAATCTGGCTGACGTTCTCCGCTGTCAAGAACACCATGTATACCATTCTTAAAATCATCAAAATTATCAGGATCGACATCGGAATTATAGAATACTGCAATGGCATATCCCCTTGCAACAACCTCTTCAGCTGGCCAGAACTCGCTCTTTGTCTGTCTTGTGGGGTCTGTGTTGGCCGGCCCCCTGTTGTCGATAAGCAGGAACAGCGGAACAGGCTTCTTAACATTGTTGGGAACAAATAATGTAAGCCTGATCTTCAGCTCTTTGCCTTCCGAATTTATGACAATGTCTATTTGTTTGAGGGTTGCGGCACCTCCCATCGCATTTCTGTCTTCATTTATCAGCCTGAATGTTTTGGAATAGGGAGTCGAAGGAATCCTGCCATAGACATTTTCGCGAAATAGCTCAAGAACCTCTGCCCTTCTGACTTTGGTCCATTCCCCCGGTTTTGTTATCGAAACGCCTGTTGAATTTGCAAGTATCTCAGGAAGAACATATTCCGGGACTTTTTCCTCAAAATAATTGAATTCAGGCTGTGATTTCGACAATCGTTCCACAACCGCGGGATTAGCTTCCCAGCCCTGACTGCAAAGCGGAGTCAGGCAGGAACAAAGAACAAAAATCAGCCCTCCTGTTTTCGCTAAGGCTTTGGGAGTCATTGCCAGTAACTTTTTAATAAATATTGCCATATCAGTCAATTTCAACAAATGTATCAAAATAATCATAGAAGAAGAACGGGATTTTTTGTATATTTACATTTCCTGCCAATAACAAATGACCACGCTTTTCAGACAAGAAAATGAAAGGACAGTTTGTCTCCTTTGTCCCCATAATTGCAAAATAGCTGAGGGGAAGACGGGTATCTGCGGGGTAAGAAAAAACACAGGCAAAGCGATAGAATTATTGACCTATGGCGTAATTTCCGGATACGCTCTTGACCCTATTGAGAAGAAACCTCTGTATCATTTTTATCCCGGAACCAATATACTCTCCCTGGGTTCGTACGGATGCAATATGCGCTGTGATTTCTGTCAGAATTACAACATATCTCAGCGTACCCTGGCAAGCTACCACTCTGCCACTGAACCTGAGAAGATAATAAAGGATGCACAGATCATCCCTTAATAATATCGGAATCGCATTTACCTATAACGAGCCCATCATATGGTTTGAGTTCATCCGTGATGTCGCCACGAAGGCTAAAAGGAGAGGATTGCGAACAGTAATGGTCAGCAACGGTTATGTGAACAGGGAGCCTCTCGATGAGATCATTTCATTCACTGATGCATTCAATATAGACCTTAAAGCTTTTAATAAGGACATTCATAAAAAGCTCACAGGAGCTGAGCTGGAGCCTGTTAAGGAATCACTGAAACAAATCGGGAAGTCATCGAGGCACCTGGAGATTACTACTCTCGTAATTCCCGGTCAGAACGATGATATCAAAGATATGGAAATGGAGGCGGAATGGATTGCCGGAGAGCTCGGGAAGGATGTTCCGCTGCATCTGAGCAGGTATTTCCCGATGTTTAAAAGGGAAGATCCTTCCACCCCCGATGAGACTCTAAGGAAACTGTACGAAATAGCTGCAAAACACCTTAGCTATGTTTATTTAGGCAACACCTCCTCGAATGATGGTCAGAACACGAAATGTCCCAAATGCGGAGCAACCGTTGCAAAGCGAAGCGGGTATACGATCAAGCTTCAGAATCTTGATCAGAAAGGCAAATGTTCTTCCTGCGGAACACAGGATCTTCAAGCACTTCACTTCTTTTTCTTCTTCGATACAGAACTGAGTCTTTCACAAAGGCTGTCGATTCCGGAAGAAAGATCACTGTTAATCAGCTGATAATGAACCTTAACTCCTTTCGGATCTCCCGAGGGATCAGGATTATTGACCCTGTGCATGAGATCGTTCCTGAAATTCACCGCATCGGAAATTATGCCGGAAATATCATCAGGTTTGTGATCCGGATGAACTTCAGAATAGGTTAAACAATCTGAGATCACCTCATATACCTCTGAATCGATCTCCTTCTTAAGCTTCCTTATACTTCCCATAATCATTTATATTAAATATATAATTTCAATTACATATTTTTTCCGGTCCTGAAAAGAATCATACTCTCTTCAGCCCTCATCAGATAAAGATTCCTGAGTTTCGCGATCAGCGGCAATGAGACTTTGAATTTCTTATCATCGATATAGTTGAAAGGGAGCACCATTGGCGATGTGCCTGTCATGAAAACAGCTTCATAATCAGATATCCTGTCGGCTTTCACACATGCCATCCTCACACTGATATTTTGTTCCCTGCAGATTTCAAGAATATGTTTTCGTGTTATTCCATTGAGTATCATGCTGTCGGGAGCAGTCACCAGACTCTCTCCCTTCAGGAAGAATATATTCGACCTGCTCCCTTCAGTGACTTGTCCTTTTTCATTCACAAGCAAGGCCTCATATCCTCCTTCGAGGATAAGCTTATGATAAATCGAGGACCTGAGCTTATGGTTGATCACTTTCGATGCCGGGTCCTTGCGCTCAGCATAGAAGAGTATCCCCTTGACACCTTTTCTGTACTGTTCTTCAGTAGGATATATCGGTTCTATGAAATAGACCAGGTAATTCCTGGAATCCATATTGTAATTGAAGACTATCTTGAGGTTAGCTTCCTTTTTCCTGTCCGATTTGGTGAGGGTGATAATATTCTTCTTCAGTGTTTCAGCATTTGCAAGCATCTCCTTATTCTGGAGATTCGTGCTTGTCAACAGCCGTTCCATATGATCATGAAAAAATACCGGGCAGCCTTTGACCATTCTTATGACTTCATACACTGAATCACCTTCATAAACCAATGAATTATCGAACTGGTCAGCATGGTTGAAGCTCGCCATTCAGTATAAATTTCTTTCCGAAGCATTCATTCATAATCCTGAACTTTGACAACAAAAATACAAACAATTAAACACTCTGCCCGCTTTTCTCATTATATTCGTATCAGCGGAATTGGTTATGTATGCGATAGTTGATATTGAGACGACCGGGGGAAGTGCCAGGCTGGAAAAAATCACGGAAATTGCGATCTACCTTCATGACGGGGAAAAGATCACAGGAGAATTTTCGTCGCTTGTCAATCCTGAAAGGAACATACCCTATTTCATCACCAACCTTACCGGGATCACCAATGAAATGGTCGAGGATGCTCCGCGATTCTTTGAGATTGCAAAAGATATCGTGGAGCTCACAGAAGGAAGAACATTTGTTGCACACAATGCCAGGTTCGATTATTCATTCATAAGGCAGGAATTCAAGTCGCTGGGATTTAATTTTAAAAGAAATATCCTTGATACTGTTACGCTCAGCAGGAAACTATTTCCCGGGCACCGCTCCTACAGCCTTGGCAATATCTGCAAGGATCTGAAGATCACGATCAATGGCAGGCACAGGGCAGCGGGTGATGCGCTTGCAACAGTGAAGCTTTTCGAGATGCTTCTGAAAAGGGACAGCGAGATAAATGGCAGCAGATCAAAGCTTATGAGAAACACCAGAGATATCAAAGCTTAATCCGAAGCTTGACGTTTCAAAGGTTGAAAAGATCCCGGAAGAACCCGGAATATATTATTTCTACAATGAAGAGGGAGACCTGATTTATATTGGAAAGAGCCGGAACCTTCAGCAGAGAATATGCACCCATCTTTCGAACAACACCACTAACAGAGCCATGGAGATGCGCGATCTGATAGCTGACATCGACTGGGAGGTTACCGGAAGCGAGCTCATTGCACTGCTGAGGGAATCATTTGAAATAAAGGATAACAAACCCTTCTATAACAGGGCACAGAGAAGATCTTCATTTCAGTGGGGTATTTACAGCTTCACTGATGATAACGGATATCTGAATTACAGGTTCGGACTTATTGATTCCGATGACACGCCTCTTTCCGTTTTTACATCAAGGGAGAAGGCTAAATCGAAGCTTGTCTCTCTGTACGGAATATTACGACTTGTGCCAGAAGCTCACCGGTCTCTATGAAACGCCAGGACCATGTTTTCATTATCATGTCGGCATATGCAAAGGTGCATGCTGCGGAAAGGAACCTGCGGAAAAATACAATGAGAGAGCCTTGCAGGCAGCAGAAGAATTTGTTTTTACCCGACGTAATTTCTTCATTATCGACAAGGGAAGGAATGAAGAAGAGAGATGCGCTGTAAAGATTGTCAACGGAAAGTACTCAGGATATGGATATTTCAATATCAATGATATGGGATTCGGACTTTCTGCGGTCCATGAATGCATAGTCGCCTCTCCTGATAACCGTGATATCCAGGTCATCCTGAAACAATACCTGAAAACAAACAGGGTCGAAAAGATTATTGAGTTCTGAAAGATAATTTGTTATATTTGATATTATATATACTATTTAGAAGATTGCTTCGTCCCGATTACTCGGGACTCGCAATGACAATGTTCTCATTGAGCAGGTATAAACAGGTAACCAGTAAACAGTAATCAACATATGGCAGTATTCACAAGAACAACCAAAAATTGATTCTCAAGATCGATGAATTCTTTGATAATGTTGATCTCGGAGTGCTTGTCTTCAGGGAAGGAATAAAATCATATCTCGATAAGGATTTGGAAGCATATGATCAGGCATCTTCAGAAAGTTGATTCACTTGAAGGTAATGCTGACAAGCTTCAGCGGTACAATTGAAAATGAGATGATTACTCATTCCATTCTTCCCCAGCACAGAGCAGAAGTGATCAAACCTTATTGATCAAGCTGGATGAGATAATTGACACTGTAAAAAGTATCTCTGAATGAAATTAATAACCGAAATGCCTGAAATACCACAGGAGCTTGAATAAGGATTTCATTAGTCTTGCAGAAACATCGCAAATGCAGCTGAAGAGCTGATCCCTGCAGCCAGGGCATATTTTAAAGCGCCATATACTGTCAGGGAAAAGCTGCTTAAAGGTTTATTATTTTGAAAGTGAAACAGATAAGATTTCACTCAAGACAAAAAAACGGATATTTCAGGAGATGAATGGATTGGATCTGGCGCATAAAGCACATCTGAGATATATTATACATCATATTGAAAATATCTCTGATCTTGCGCAGAAAGCAGCGGATCTGCTTTCGGGGATGGCGATTAAAATTGTGATGTAATGGGTTGATAGTAGCTGTTAAGAACTGAGAGTATGATCTGCAAGTTAAAGAATATAATTAGATTAATGATACTTTTCTTCTTAACAAGCGGTCTTTTCCTGGGCTGGTCGCTCGGGGCCAACGATGCATCACAATGTATTTGGCTCTGCTGTCGGGTCAAAGATGGTTACTTTCAGAAAAGCCGCAATAATTGCATCAATTTCTGTTATCCTGGGAGCTGTCATTCAGGGATGCAGGAGCTTCACATACACTTGGCAAACTGGGTGCAGTCAATGCATTGGGAGGTTCATTCACACTTGCACTGGCTGCAGCCATCACAATCTATATGATGACAAAATTTTCGCTTCCCGTTTCAACAACACAGGCAATTGTCGGTGCAATAATCGGATGGAATCTTTTTACAGGAAACAGCACCGATCAGCAACACTCTATCAAAGATAGTCTGTTACCTGGATTTCAGGTCCGGTTCTGGGAGCTGTTTTTGCCATCCTTCTTTATATATTCTGTAAAGAATTAAAAAATCATCAAAGATTCATCTGATAAGATTTGAATCATATATAAAAACCGGATTGATTGTTGTCGGAGCATTTGGCGCATATAGCCTTGGGGCCAATAATATTGCCAATGTGATGGGAGTTTTTGTTCCGGCATTTAACCTCCAGGACCTTAATTTCGGGTTGTTTTCACCTATCATTCAGCTCAGCAGCTTTTCTTCTTGGCGGACTTGCGATTGCAGCAGGAATAATTACCTATTCGAAGAAAGTGATGGAGACCATTGGCAGCAAATATTGTTGAACTTTCCTCCGAAGCAGCTCTGGTTGTCGTGCTTGCACAATCGCTTGTGCTGTTTATCTTTTCTTCTTCCGGATTGTCAGATTTTTTCGTCAAGATGGGGCTTCCTCCGATTCCGATGGTCCCGGTCTCCAGTTCACAGGTAATAGTAGGATGTGTAATTGGCATCGGACTGTATAAGGGAGCAAGAAATATTAACTTCAAGCTTCTTGGCGAGATTGCCCTGGGATGGCTGGCCACACCGATAATGTCTGGTTTACTGGCCTTCTTCTCATTGTTCTTCATGAAGAATATCTTCAATATCGAGGTTGGGCAAAAAGTAACTGAGGTTTTTCAAGGATCACATGTGACAGCAGTTCCACCAGATGCAGCAACATCTGAAATGATGAAATATATCCTGATCGGGATCGCAGTCATAGGACTTGCTAGCCGGAGCATATTACCTCCTGCTCGAGAGAAAGAAGACGAGGGAGCTGAAAGCTTCGGAGGAGAAGTTCTGGAAGAATATGAAGTGAATGTCTCCTGCTAAATCCCTCCCTTCATTACATTCTGTTTGTTCCTGATCTTAATATCGGCTTTAACCGCTTCTTCGAGTATCAGCAGCATATCGCTATCCGATGGGGATGTTATTGTCAGGATATTTCCATCGTCAGATGCAGAACCTTCAGAATATGTGTTTTTTACCGGATCGAACCACCTGACCGAATAACTGAATGCTGCAGGCTTTCTTATTTTAATTGTTTGCCTGACAGGAAGATAGGCAAGAATGGTTTTATTGTTTACCGATTTCATCACTGACACAAAATGGTTGAATTCCTGGTCACCAGGCTGAGATACCAGCAACTCCCGGGCAGGATAAAATTTCCACCATTCGAATCGCCTGATGAACTGAGCGAGATATCCCATCTGAATTGAGCCGGGGAAATTCATGCTCACATCCCATGGCGAAGTTCCCGGAGCATCTCCATGGTTTAATATCTTTTCTCCCTTGTGCAGCCAGGGCCATATCCCGTTTGCACCGTAGGTTATCCCGGCCATAGGTGCCGCAAAGAGACTCCAGTAGCAGGCATTGCGGACGTCCCTGTCGGTGATCCTGAATCCTATCTCCTCGTAATTGGGCTCGAGGTTGATGAGAGGCCTCGGCGGCAGATGGCTCCACATCTTGCTTACGGGCCCTTTTGTTATCCAGTTAACAGTACCTTCGCTATTGCTGTGACTGCTCTGATAGCCGATTATATCGAGCCATGGCTCATCTTTATACACTTCTCCTATCCACGATACGCCGCAAGGGTGCTGGGCAACAAGTCCCTGATGTGATCCGTCAAACACTGCCCTTCCAATTGTTTTCCAGCGCTGTTCATAGGTTCCCGTATAGATGCCATCACCTCCCAATATCCAGACAACCTGATTTCCTCCATACCTTGCAACTATATATTTTGCAAGTAATATTGCCTGATCATCCGGTAAATAATATCCCGGGCTTAACTCCCTTCCGGAACCTGTTTGAAGTGTCCAGAGTATGACAGGGGCGGCAACAAGTCCATATTCATTTATTTTATCTGTTTTTTTATCGATCAGCCTGAAGAATTCAGGATTGATGCTTATTCGTCCGCTGCCTGTAAACGCAACAAGGCCTTCGCTGCTCTTGTCACATCCTCTCCATTGGGTGGTGACAAACTGTATTGCGCTGTAATTGTTGCTTACCCTCTGCTGAAGGTACTGCTCCCATTCTGCATCGGTCGATTTCAATGCCCCGTTCCAGGCGGTGCAGGCCAGCCAGAAAAATGGCGTACCGTCTTCATGCGTGAGGTGATATGTTCCTTTCGGGCTTATTACCGGCCCGTGCTTGTAAATATCCTTTTGCTCACTTTCCTGTCTGCATGCAAACGAACCTTTCTGGCTATTCAGTCCCGAATTCTTCGCATCGGAGCATTTCGTTTCAAATGACCATATTCCAGATTCGTCAGGCATGAAGCGTGCCTTCCAGACAGTCCCTCCGTCCCAGAAGCCGTTAATCGTCTTTTTAACGCCTGTCGGCGAAGTGAAAGAAATTTCAAAGCTTCTTACCTCCTGAACAGGATTTTCATAAGTTGAGCTGCTGGCGAACGTCAGCTCATATTTATGCCATTTCAGGGCATCCGGCAACTGTGCCTCAATTGCGAACGATGCCAGGCATATTAACGATGTTAAATAAATTCTGATTCTCATGACCTATTCTGTTTATATGAAATACTAAAGTTAATAAAATGGATAAAAATTTTTAACTTGTATCAAATTCCAGACAAAAATTATGAACTCAATAATTTTAGAAATCAGAAGTGAACTTAAAAGGAACGCTGACGAGAAAACGAGGATCCAGGGAGAGAAATTCTTCAAGGAAAATGTAAAGATATATGGACTGAAATCAGCAAAGACAGTACTGATAAGCAAGGAGTTTTATAAAGCGCTGCCCGACAAGACAAAATCGAATGTTTTCCGGCTTTGTGAAGAGCTGTGGAAATCAGGATATCTGGAAGAAGCCGGGATAGCGTGCATGTGGTCGTACAATGTCAGGAAACAATATGAACCTGCTGATTTTAAGGTATTTGAGGAGTGGGTGAATAAATATGTCACAAACTGGGCAGCATGTGATACACTTTGCAATCATTCAGTAGGCACCCTGGTTGAAATGTATCCATCACTCCTTTCAGGGCTGAAAAAATGGGCAAAATCGAAAAACCGCTGGGTAAAGCGCGCTTCAGCAGTTTCACTTATTGTGCCAGCCAGTAAAGGATTATTTCCTGATGATATTTTTGAAATTGCGGATATTCTTCACTCCGATCCTGATGACATGGTTCAGAAGGGATATGGCTGGATGCTCAAAGCTGCCAGCCAGGCACACCAGAAAGAGGTGTTCGATTATGTAATGAGAAGAAAGGAGACTATGCCGAGGACATCGCTCAGATATGCTATCGAGAAGATGCCTACAGAATTAAAAGCCAGGGCAATGGCAAAATAGTTAGCCTCTTTTCTTACCTTTGCATATATAACTCTGAATCTTATGAGAGGTATTTTTTCATTCTGTTGCTGGCTTATCGTTCCCGATGTTCGTTTTTTCTCAGGACAGGATCACAGGACATGATTTTGCCACCAGATCGGAAGTAATCGCACGTAACGGTATGGCTGCAACAAGTCATCCGCTGGCGACGCAGGTTGCCCTTGATATTCTCAAGAAAGGCGGCAATGCTATTGATGCAGCAATAGCCGCCAATGCTGTTCTGGGAGTTGTTGAACCAACAGGTGCAGGCATTGGAGGAGATCTTTTTGCTCTTATATGGAGTGCAGACAAAAGCAAACTTTATGGATTGAACGGCAGCGGAAGATCTCCCAGGTCACTTAAGCTGGAATATTTCAAGGAAAACGGATTATGAATTCATTCCTGCCTACGGTCCTCTGCCTGTTTCGGTTCCCGGATGTGTTGACGGATGGTACGAGATGCATGATATGTTCGGACGTCTTCCGATGAAAGATATTCTTCAGCCTGCAATAAACTATGCAAGGGATGGATTTCCTGTGACCGAAGTTATTGCATACTATCTGGCATCTAGGAACTGAGCATTTGAAAGAATATCCGAATATTAAAGAGGTTTATATGCCCGGAGGAAAAGCTCCTGCAAAAGGTGAGATTTTCAAGAATCCGATGCTTGCCAACACTCTTGAAAAAATTGTCAAAGGCGGACGGAATGAATTTTACAGGGGAACCATTGCAAGGACGATCGATGCTTTCATGAAAAAACAGGGAGGCTTTCTTACATATGATGATCTGTCACGACATCATTCTGAATGGGTTGAACCTGTAAGCACAACTTACCGGGGATATGAAGTATGGGAACTTCCTCCTAACGGACAGGGAATTGCAGCACTTCAGATGCTGAATATTCTTGAAGGTTATGATATTGCATCAATGGGCTTTGGTTCAGCAGAATACATTCATCTTTTTACCGAAGCCAAAAAGCTTGCATTTGAAGACAGGGCAAAATATTATGCTGATCCTGTTTTCACCAATTCCTGTCGCACAGCTTATCTCAAAAAAATATGCTGCAGAAAGACGCAAACTTATCAATCCTGACAAAGCTGCAAAAGTTTATGATGCAGGAATAATTGAAGCAGGCAATACAGTATATCTGACTGTGGCAGATAAATATGGCAATATGGTTTCTCTTATCCAGAGCAACTACAGGGGAATGGGATCAGGAATGTGTCCTACCGGCCTCGGATTTGTTCTTCAGGACAGAGGTGAAATGTTCAGTCTCGAACAGGGCATGCATAATGTTTATGCACCGGGGAAAAGGCCTTTTCACACTATTATTCCTGCTTTCATTACAAAAAACGGAAAACCATGGATAAGTTTCGGGGTTATGGGGGGTGATATGCAGCCACAGGGACATGTACAGATAGTTGTTAACCTTATCGATTTTAAAATGAACCTTCAGGAGGCAGGCGATGCTCCAAGGATACATCATATCGGATCATCCGAACCGACAGGACAACAAATGACAGACGGAGGAATTCTCATGCTTGAAAACGGATTTCGGACTGAAGTCATTCAGAAACTGATGATCGATGGGTCATACCATTCAATGGGATCTTGGAGGGTATGGCGGCTATCAGGCAATAATGTGGGATGAGAAGAACAAGGTATGGTTCGGAGCTTCTGAATCAAGGAAGGACGGACAGGCTGCGGGATATTGAAGAAAAGACCAAAGATAATAGATAAAAGAAAGAAGGTTTAAAAACGCGAACCATTTATCTTCTGATATTATTAATTTTTCATTTAATTAATAAACATATGAAAAGAACTCTACTCATCACGATGTTCATTACATTGATTATCACTACATTCTCATGTAAACCAAAGCCACAGAAGGATTACCTTCATGAAACGCAGGAGCAGATAGATGAACGCATGCAATGGTGGCATGATGCACGGTTTGGAATGTTCATCCACTGGGGAATATATTCCGTTCCGGCAGGAGTTTACAAGGGACAGGATGTTCCCGGGATCGGGGAATGGATAATGAATACCGCAAAAATACCGGTCGAAGAATATGAACAGTTTGGAAAGGAGTTCAATCCTGTAAAATTCAATGCTTCACAGTGGGTTAAAATAGCCAAGAATGCCGGCATGAAATATATTGTCATCACATCGAAGCACCATGACGGCTTTGCAATGTGGGACTCGGAAGTATCGAAATACGATATTGTCGATTTCTCCCCTTACGGGAAGGATGTCCTCAAAGCTCTTTCTGATGAATGCAGAAAGAACGGGATAACCCTTTGCTTCTACCATTCAATAATGGACTGGCATCATCCTGACGCCATTGCCGATAATTGGGAGAAGTACCGCGAAGGCTATCTGAAGCCGCAGCTTAAAGAACTTCTTACAGGATATGGAAAAATAGGAGTCCTCTGGTTCGATGGCGAATGGATCAAGGAGTGGACCGAAGAGCAGGGAAAAGACCTTTATAATTATGTCCGCAACCTTCAGCCCGGGATTATCATCAATAACAGGGTCGGCAAAGGTCGCCAGGGTATGCAGGGGATGAACAAGGACAGCACTTCTGTCGGAGATTTCGGAACACCGGAACAGGAGATCCTCGGATCATCTTCTTCACTTGCATGGGAATCGTGCATGACGATGAACGACACCTGGGGATTCAAATCAAAGGATACCAACTGGAAATCGGCCGAGACTTTGATTAAGAACCTCGCAGACATTGTATCGAAGGGAGGAAATTTTCTCCTTAATGTAGGACCGACTTCGGAAGGATTGATACCTGAAGCAAGTGTAGAAAGACTAAAGGAGATGGGGGAATGGATAAAAATAAACGGTGAGGCAATTTATAAAGTCAAACAGCTTAAAAACTATAAGGAGGGAGAACGATATCAGGTACACTCTGTCGCATGACGGCAAATTTGTTAATGCATTCCTGTTTACTCTGCCGGAAAAACAAGTCATTATCAAACAGATAAAGCCGGCAGAAGGATCAGCAGTAAAGATGTATGGACTTGATACCGACCTGATATGGACCTGGGATGAAGCTAACGGATTGACGATCGAACTTCCGGATCCGGCTGTTCTCCCATGCAAATATGTGTGGGTGCTGAAGATAGAAGGGGGAGAGAGATAAGATTGCGGGGATGCGGATTATTTTATACCCAGCATATCCATCACTCCGTTGATGAACGTAAGGGGATGGATTGGATTACCCGGAACATACAGATCGATGTAATGATCTTCGATGAATTTCCTGTTCAGTGCCGGGCTTTCGCTGAATATTCCGCCGCTGATGGCATCGGTTCCCGCAAGGATAATTATTTTCGGATCTGGGATCGCATCGTAGCATATCCGGAGTGCTTCTGACATATTCTCGCTTACCGGCCCTGTAATTACTATACCATCTGCATGACGCGGTGAGGCAACAAATTCAATTCCATAGCGTCCAAAATCGAAGTTTACGTTACCTGTTGCGGCAAGCTCCATTTCACACGAATTGTCACCTCCCGCTGAAACCTGTCTCAGCTTCAACGCACCTTTGAATACTCTTCTGATTTCCTTTCGTATCTGCTTCTCATCGACTCTTAATGGTTCTTCTGCACCAGGCTGAACGATCAGGTCCTCCCGCCTGTTTACCGCAATCCTGTAGTCATTTGTAAAGATTATCTTCTCAGGAATCGCGAAATGACATTCCTTGCAGAATACACATTTCCCAAGGTCAATTGAACCTGATTCCTTATCAATTGCTTTAACAGGACATAATGTGCAAACAATATCCTTCTCCTCCCTGCTTATATTCCCGGAAATTACCGGACGACCCCTGAAAATCGGAGAGACAGGCTGAGTGCGCAGATTTTTGACATATTGACTGCCGTGACTTTTCAGTATTTTCAGTTCTTTCAGCATAACTTGTTTCCTGTTTTTCTTATTTCTTCTCACAAATCATTCCCGCAGTATGATAAATTGAAGCTTTTATTGCATACCGGGAAATCGGATATTTCCTGATTCCGGACTGCAAGCGCAAGCGCCATCCAGTTATGCATCGAAGGATCCTTGATCTTATAATCAATAATGTTTCCATTGCTGTCTGTAACAGCCAGATGACATATTTCTCCCCGCCATCCTTCGACTGCTGAAACGGCAAAGCTGTCTGGCCGGAGCCTGTAATCATAAACCGGCTTACAAGGATCCTTATTTTTTTGCCTCCATATTCCAATAAGGCCTGTAATGATTTTTACCGATTCCCGGGCTTCAAGATTGCGAAGCATGGCTCTTGCGTACACATCCCCGGTTCAGGCAATGTAACAGGATTAACAGGATAATTTCTGAAGTACTGAAACGGATGAGTCTTCCTCGTATCCCTTTCAATTCCGGCGCTGCGAGCAACCATTCCCACGGCACCGGCATCAAGCATTTGCTGTTTTGTAACTTTACCTCTGTCTTCAAATCTTATCAGAAGGCTTTGCAGTGAATATATACGATCTGTCACTTCACAAAATCTTCTGTTGCTGTCATCAAGCACCCGCACATCTCGTCGCAAATCTTATCTGTCAGGGGATAATTGCTGCCTCCGGGACGTATCAGTCCTTTCCCGAAGCGATTTCCGCACCAGAGCTGGGTAGTATTTATAATTGTTGTTCTGAGGGCCTCACATACCACCTGACCAAGCTGGTAAGCCACATCTCCGCATAATGCTGCAGTGTCGCCGATATGCGATGGCAAGCCTCTCCATTTCCAGGGCGATGCAACGCTCGATCTGCAGCGCTTCACTGACTTCTATTCCTGCCAGTGACTCGATAAGCTGTGAATGGGCAAGAGCATGTCCGACAGAAGTATCGCCTGCAATACTTTCCGAAAGGATGCATCTCTGCAACGGATTGTTCTTCTCCAGAAACAGCCTTTCAATTCCGCGGTGCTGATAACCAAGCTGAATTTCAAGGTGAAGAACCTTTTCACCATTGCAGATAAACCTGAAATGACCAGGCTCGATCACACCTGCATGTATTGGCCCTACTCCCACTTCATGCAATTCCTCGCTTTCAATCGAATAGAAAGGATAATTGTCCATGGTCCTGGATTTATCTGA
This sequence comes from uncultured Bacteroidota bacterium, assembly GCA_963772715.1. GTDB lineage: Bacteria > Bacteroidota > Bacteroidia > Bacteroidales > VadinHA17 > LD21. The sequence goes on along the minus strand of CAVYYM010000029.1, from coordinate 34,286 downwards.
ACGGTCATGCGGATACCTGACCGGTTTCAGCCATGGGTGCCCTTCAAATCGAACACCATGATTCTCATGAATTTCCCGTTCAAAAATATGAAGCTGCGGGCAAACATATGTAAGGGATACCAAAACAGGCTTATCATTTTTCAGCTCGTGAGAAAATGCATAAATGATATGGTTATGATCGTCTGCTATGCAGCAATAAAACTTCAGAAAACCCTTATATTCAATGCAATAATAAGCAAAACAATGCTTTGCTTCATCTGTAAGCAAAGCATGCACCAGTTCATAGAAAGCATCATACTTCAAAACCGGAATCATGTTCAGATCCACCGGCGAGGAATTATTCCTTATTTCAATATACAGCTTCTGACTCATCACTATTTTGGCAAGACGGCAATACTTTGATTTATCAGATCGACTATAAAAGGCGGCTGATAAAAGCACATTACAACAACCAATCCCAGCAATATAAACTGGGTTATTGTTTCAACCGGATTTATCTTATCGGGTGACATAGTTGCATTATCACCACGCGGATCAGAAAAGATGATATGCATTATCCTGGTGCTCATGGCATATATCACAAAACATAGAAGAATAATTGCAGCAACCATTACAAACCACTGATCATTGTAAACCAAACCTTTCAGTATCATAAACTCGGTAACAAACAAACCTGATGGAGGAATTGCAAGAATGCACACCATACCAGCCATAAGAACCAGGGCGCCTGCAGGATAAAGCTTCATATACCTGCCGCACTCGTCGAGCCTGAAAGTATGAAGAATCCTTGAAAGCTGTCCCATCTGGTAAAACAGGCTCGATTTCGTCAATGTATGCAGGACCAGAAGAAGAAGTGCCGCATAATAGCCAATCCCTCCCACTCCGATCGCAATTGCAACCAATCCCATATTTTCGAGACTCGAATATGCAAGCATTCGTTTCACGTGTTTCGCCTTTAGCATATATCCTGCTGAGATCAACAATGACAGTATTCCGGAAATGATCAGGACATTATTCATGAAAGGCAGGATCTCCGATGATGAAAACAGAGTGTAAACCCTGAAAATTGCCAGAAAGCCAACATTCATCAGAGTGGTCGAGATAAGGGCACTTATCGGAGGAGGCGCAACAGAATGGGCATCAATCGTGACGGTATGCATCGGGAAAAGCCCCATTTTGGTGCTGAATCCGATCAGCACGAATATAAAAGCTATTTTCAGGTACATCGGATTAGCCTGATTTATAATTCCCGGGAGTGTGGAAAATGACAGGTTTGAAGCATCTTCCCGGCCGTAAATAAATCCCAGGAATAATATTCCCAGGTATGCAAGTGCAATCCCCGTCGAGCATATGAAAACATACTTCCATGTGGCTTCAAGTGCAATTTCTGACCTGTCGTGATAAATAAGTGCTGCGACAGCCAGAGTGGTGGCTTCGACAAAGATCCATAATACCGTCATGCCGTTTGCCAGGTAAGCACCTGACATGAACATCATAAGGGCAATCAGCGCTGAATGGTATATGTTATATTTTTTCGTATCATCGTTTGAAGCATATATGAATCCATGATAAACAGTCGGGATTGTCAGAAGAGATAAAGCCGAAAGCAGAAGAACGCCGACGCTGTTATAAGTGAAATACGTAAGCTCAGTTTTGCCCAGGTTGATCCAGCAATATATAGTAAATGATATATGCAAAAGAGCAAATCCAATCGTAATGACTTTTGTGACAGTTTTGTTCCTGAGCAAGACAATCAGGATGCTCATTAATGCTGAAATAATATAAAACAGTAAAAGCGTCATGTTCTAGTCTTTTAACATGGTCAGCTCGTTTGTATGCGCTTTAAGCCGCATCCCGAAAAACCCAAGGATCAAAACTCCCACGAAAATGTCGAGCAGTATACCGATGTTTATCAGCATAGGCATTTCATTGCCAACTGCCAGTGAAAAGATGAATACCGCATTTTCAATGATCAGGAATCCTATAAGATGGGATATGATAAGCCTGTGAGTGACAATGAGGAGCAAGCCGGTAAACAATGCGAACAATGCAATGACCATATAAATCGTATTTATATAGGGATTAATAAGGACATATGCCAGGATAACACTTATGAGTAATGCAAATATCGACAGGATAAGCAGATAGAAACCCGGCATGGCCAGGCTGTGAACTTTGGTGACACCTGATCGTCTGATGATCCTTACTAAAAGGGCAGGGATAAGTATGGCTTTGAAAATCAACGACTCCGCCACGATGAATATAAGGTTGGCAGTATTCACTTCCTTTAGCTCGAAGAAGGCAATGCCGCATAGCAACAATCCCTGTGCTCCCACCAGCCTGCTATATATAGTCAATCTCTCAGCAGCGGCGAAATAAACGAGCGTTATTGCAAACAGTACTATAAGGTAGTTTACCATTGTTTTATGCTAACCCAGTTTATCAGTCAATATCAGAACAATCATAAATGCTATCCAGGCAATGGAAGAGATCGTCAGAATGTATTTAGGATTAAGATTCATTTTATTCCTCGCCCTGAACGATTCAATGAGTCCTATGATTATGGCGAACACTGCCTGAACCGTCATGAATAAGGCAATCTGCAGAAATATGTTCCATCCTGCAGGAACTATCACATTGAATATCAATGAACCATAAATTGCAAATTTCAGGTAAGATCCGATATGAATCAACGCTTTGTCGAATCCGCTGTTATCCAGGATCATAACTTCATGGATCATGGTAAGCTCCAGATGCGTTCTGGGGTCGTCAACAGGTACCCTGCTGTTTTCGACCATGGCGATCTGAACTAAAATGTAAAATCCTATGATACTGAATATCAGAACATAATGATTTCCGGTTATGAAGAAATGACTATAGATGTCAGAGAACGATGTATACCCTGTAAACATTACAAAGGTTGCAAGGAGGATAAAGAAAGCAGGCTCAACGAGCATAGAGAAGAATGCTTCCCTGTTAGCTCCCATCCCTTCGAAACTGCTACCGGTATCCAATGCAGAAATAATTGCAAAGAATTTACCCAGCGCCAGCAGATAGGAGAAGAAAACGAAATCACCGCTGAAGGATATGATTGCTCTCTGATTGGCGAACGGGATCACGAGTATAGCACAAAGTATGCATGAAAGCGTGATCACAGGTGCAATCTGAAAAATAATACTTGTGGTCTTGCTGAACACACTGCCCTTCTTCATCAGCAAAATAATATCCTTCAATGGCTGTAATATGCCGGGACCTTTTCGTCCTGAGGCAAAGCTTTTTGCCCGTAATATTATTCCGGGAAAGAAAAATGCTGCAATCAATATCAGTGCAAAACCTGTCATCAGATAAGGTTAAAGTAGGTTAACAGGAACACAATCAGCATAAAAATGAATGCATATAATATATAGTGTTGTATAAGTCCGGTCTGCATAACTGCAATCCGTTTAAGCAGGTTAGAAAAGAAATTGACCGGCTTGTCAATGAGATACTTATTAAACATATCGTCATTCCTCGTTCTGAAGGATCTTTCATCCGGGAACAGTTCATTTTCCCCGATATCCTTCATGATCTTCTCTGTTTGCAGAACAGGCTTTGCAATGTGATTGAAATTATAAGTGTACGATGTGGCAGTATACTGTTGTTTTGGAGTACCAGCCGTATAACCGCAACCCCATGTTGGTCCGGTTGACACATGTTTCGACTTAAGATGGAAATACCTGTAAACCAGCAAAATAAAAACAGTGAGCACGAAGATGCCGCTGATTATGCTGATCTGAGTCAGGCTGTTAACGGCCGGTGCTGCAAAAGAAGATATATCTGAGAGACTGAAGGATTGTGAAATGATATCAAAAACGGGCCGGATAAAAAGAACCGGAGCAAGCCCGATTAGCAATATCAAAGCTAATGTCAGGTACTGGGGGAAAATCATATTCCTGCCGACTTCCATGGCCATGGAGGCCTTTTCTGTTCGGGCATCACCGAGAAATGCTATTCCGAAAGCTTTTGTGAAACAAAATATTGCTAAACCTCCTATGAGAGAGAGGGCGACTATCGTTCCCAGGACAAGAATGGATTGATAGAGATCACCTGCAGGCAGGCTTTTAAACATCCCGACATAAATAAGATATTCCGAAATAAAGCCATTAAAGGGGGGAAGGCCGCAGATAGCCAGCGATCCGGCCAGAAAAAGCATTGCAGTAATGGGCATCTTTTTAATCAAGCCTCCAAGCTGCTCAATATCAAGTGTATGGGCAGCCTGATAAACAGATCCGGCATTGAAGAACAAAATCGATTTGAACAGGGAATGATTCAGGACATGGAGCAAACCTCCGCTGAAGCCGAGAAGGCTCAATGCCTGGTTGTTTGTAGCGAGACCGATCATACCCAGTCCTATTCCGATGCCGATAATGCCGATATTCTCTATGCTGTGATAAGCAAGAAGACGCTTAAGGTCATGCTGCATAATAGCCATCATTACACCCAAAACGCCGGAGATTACCGATACAACCAGGATTATAATGCCAATCGACAGCAGATCGTACTGCACAGAAATGAGAACTCTCAGAATGCCATAAATGCCCATTTTTATCATCACACCCGACATCACTCCTGATACATGCGACGGAGCTGCGGGATGGGCCTTCGGAAGCCATGTATGCATCGGGATAAATCCGGCCTTGACACCAAATCCTATAAAGAAAAGTATGAATATCAGAAGATTTGAATGATTTGAAAAATAGGCTCCCAGGGCATCAAAGCTCATCTGACCGGTTTCCCTGTCGACAATCAGGAACGCAACAAGGATAAAAAACATTCCGACATGCATCTGTATCAGGTAATTTATACCTGTTTTCATTATCGTGCGATCCTCTGCATCAAAGATAACCAGCAGGAATGATGATAATGCCATAACTTCCCATATGATGAGAAACCAGAATCCGTTCCTGAGGAGCGGTGCCAGAATCATTGAAATATGAAGCCAGACATATGCAAGGTAATGCAGCTTTATCCATACCGGAGATTTACTTTTTAGGTATGGTTTTAGGTATCCTGTGGAATAAATGAATCCGATTACGACGGTGAAGTTTACAATCAGAATAAAAAAAGCGCTGAGCCTGTCACATACAATCAGTTCGGAAACAAAGCTGTGGACTAAGGAGATAAAACCGTAATTAGTTTTATCCCACAGCGCCTCAATAGCTATTATTGAAGAAGATACTGTGGTAATGAAGATTAATGTGCCGGCTAAAAATAAGGAATACCGCCGGTGCAGAAACATGACAAGTAAAGAAGTAACAATCAGAAACAGAAGAAGGTAAAACATTTAGCCACTACTTCACATTCAGTTGCATCTCGGCATCAACCTCCTTAACTTCTAGGACTGCAGTATTTCCGCCTGTCTCCAGATTAATTCCGTGAGGCTTGTTGGTCTTCCAAGAGCCGCCTGTAAAATCAGGCACCTCAATTGACTGACAATTGTTTGCAACTGACCACTCGCTTAATGGTGCTACTGAACTCCATGCTGCGCCGTCATAAACATCCTGATCGAGCGGCAAGCCATTCCTCAGACAATCTATCAGACGCCAGTCCATAATGAAATCCATACCTCCGTGGCCACCCACTTTCTTAGCCATCTCTCCCACTCTTTTAATTATTTCCGGTGTATGTTCCGCCCACATGTTAGCCATCTGCTCATCATTCAGCCATCTTTCTCCGAGAGCGATAAGCTGTTTCGGGTATTTGACTGCCGAGCCCTTTGTCCCCTTAACGAGATGTATTCTGGAATATGGCTGCTCAGAAGAGACGTCATGCTGCACCATGATCGATTTGCCAAGGGCAGTCCTAATGATAGTTGTATTGAAGTTGCCGCGGAATTTAGAATCCTTCCACTCATTATAGTACGGGTCAGATGCTGCAAGCTCCTTTTCCCTCGGGCCCATGGTGAAATCGTTTGTTGAAACGGAAGAAAGGTATTCCATCCTGTCGCCGCGATTGATGTTCAGAACCTGACAAACAGGTCCAAGACCATGGGTTGGATAAAGGTTCCCGTTTCTGGTTGCATTTTCCCTTAATCTCCACATGTCGGTATATCCTCCGTCAGTCTGCCGGTTGTCGTCCGGCTTATTGAAGTTAAGGCCGATAAGGTTGTGAATATAAGCGCCCTCACCATGTATTATATCACCGAACATTCCCTGGCGTGCCATATTGAGTGTAAGCAGTTCAAAGAAGTCATAGCAGCAGTTTTCCAGCATCATGCAATGCTTCCTGGTTCTTTCTGATGTTTCAACAAGCTGCCAGGCTTCATCGATTGTTCTTGATATCGGAACTTCAGAGGCAACATGCTTGCCCTGTTCCATTGAATAAACACATATCGGAGTATGAAGCACCCAAGGAGTGCATGTATAAATAAGGTCAAGATCAGGCAATTCGACGAGTTTTTTCCAGGCATCTTCAGAACCGAAGAATTCCTGTGCAGCAGGTCTGCCGATACTGGCCAGATACTTCTGTGATTCTTTCACAGCTACCTCCCGCTTGTCTCCAAGAGCCTTTATCTCGACTCCCTCTATGAATGAAAGACGTTCAACGGCACCGCTTCCCCTGTCGCCCAAGCCTATGATGCCAACTCTTACCACAGGAAGTGCGGGAGCCCCGTAACCCGACATATTGAACTTCTGAGAATGGGATTTTTTTACGGCATCGATAATGCCGGCAAGGTTTGAAACTGGCTGCTTAGGTGAACATCCCGGTATCATGGAACCGGCTACAGCTCCGGCACCTGCAAATGTTGCAGTTTTCAGAAAATCGCGGCGGTTGCTTTTCATTGGTGATATTTTTAAGGTTTATCCGCCGCAAATTAATATTTTTTTAGCTAACTGATGAATCCCCGCCTCTATTACTTTTATTTCTGAATTTTTTTATTAAATCCCTCGCAATGCTGCCCGCAAGCATTCCGAACAATGCCCCATACAGGGTGCTCCAGTACCATACTGATTTGATCGGACATGTGCCTGACTGGCAGCCTATAAACTTCCAATAGAGAAATCCTCCCAACGCACCAGCAGCGCCGAAGATCAAAATCAGTTTAAACCTCTTGATAATTTCCATATTTATTTTAATAAAACCCTTTTATAAAATTCAATTGCTTTTTCAGATTCTTTTTCCCAGTTCAGGGACTCGGATGCAGTAACAGCATTCTGCCTCATTTTGTTCATAAGAGCTCCGTCCTCTTTTATTTTTGCAATGGCTTTTCCAATTTCTTCCGGTGTTATCGACGGGATTATTATTCCGCAACCGCTTTCATCAATAATCTTCCTGACTTCCGGAAGATCTCCTGCAATTACAGGAATCCCGGCCGAGATGTAATCAAACAGCTTATTGGGAAGGCTGAACCTGTAATTAAGATTGGTGTCTTTCTCGAGACACAGACCGGCATCCGCAGATTTTGTATATCGAATCATTTCCTTCCATGGCATCTTCCGGAAGAATTTGATTCTGTCTGAAAGATCCAGGTCTCCAGTTTTTCTCATCAATGCAGGCAGGACATCACCCGAACCGAGGATGATAAGTGAAACATTTTCAACCAGGCTTATTGCATCTATAAGCTCCTCCCCTCCCTTGTCAATGTTGATACCGCCTCCCTGAAAAACCAGCAGGAAGTGGTTATTTTTTATTCCGAGCTCTTGTTTTGAAAAAGGAGAAACAGATACTGCGCTTCCCGAGCAATTACGAATCACATCGGGTCTTATTCCATATTCTTTCTCATATTGTTTTGCCACAGAATCACTTACCGTCATTACATATTTCAGGTGCGGAAAAATACCGGATTCTATCGTCTTCCATACCCACCGGACGAATGGTCTGCCATTTAATTCGGGCACTCCTGTGAAATATTCATGCGAATCGTATACCAGCGGGATATGCTTTAACCTTGAAATAAGAAAGTTTGGAAGCAGGGTATCGAGATCATTGGCTACAAGAACGTCATATTTGTGAAAGAGGAGGTATAAGAACAAACGTATGTTGTAGAATTTATAGAAGAAAAAACTGCGCCGGAAGATCATCCTGAATCGCCTTGTTCTGAACGGAACAAATCCTGAATTGCAGCAGTCACCGAGATGCCTGCCGATAATCATAACATCACAATCGAGCCTGCTGACGGTTTCTGCGATCTTCTGAACCCTCTGGTCGAAGCAGATGCAGTTGGTTACTGAGAAAGCGACTCTTGTATTCCGGGGCGATGATAACATTGAACAAAAATAGTAAAAAGTCGTGCAGGTCGTACAAGTCGTGCAAGTCATGCAGGTCGTGCAAAACTTCATTCGTTTTTCTTTACTTTTACAAAAAAATTAAAATGCGCATCTGCAGGAACACCAGCCTGAAACCTTATAACACATTCGGACTTCATTATATTGCCGGAACACTGATCCATATAAGGACCGAAAAGGAAGCAAAAGAGCTCTTTAAAGGAGAGCTCCCATGGAAAAGACCGTTGCTTATACTCGGAGGCGGCAGCAATCTCCTCTTTACAAAAGATTTCAAGGGAACAATAGTTTATCCGGGATTTAGAAGAATTAAGATTGAAGAGCAGGATGGAGAGCATTTAACTGTTTCAGCCGGTGCCGGAGTAAAATGGGACGGGTTTGTAGAGTGGTGCGTTGAAATGGGATTCAGCGGAGTTGAGAATCTTTCCGGCATACCGGGTAATGTAGGGGCTGTACCCGTACAGAATATAGGAGCCTACGGGGTTGAAGCCGGTGATTCGATTACAAGGGTCCGTACTATAAGCATATCCGACGGAAAAATTAAGGTATTCAGCAATGATGAATGCCATTTTGGTTACAGGAGCAGTATCTTCAAAACAACCGAAAAGGGACGTTATATGGTCACCAGGGTATATTTCAGGCTTTCGATAAACCACAATCCAAACCTCAGTTACGGATCACTGAAAGAGGAAGTGGGCAAAATGGGCAGACCAACCTTAAAGAATACGAGGAGAGCAGTTTTAGGAATAAGGCAAAGCAAATTACCTGATCCTGAAGTTACCGGAAATGCAGGCAGTTTCTTTAAAAATCCGGTTGTAAACATAACTACGGCAGGAAAGTTGTCCAAAGCCTTTCCCGGAATACCTGTTCATGATGATCCATCAGGCAATAAGAAACTGGCGGCCGGATGGCTGATTGAACAATGCGGATGGAAGGGAATAAGGATCGGTGATGCAGGGGTCCATGAAAAGCAGGCTCTCGTCCTTGTAAATCACGGTAATGCTTCAGGGAAAGAGATATTTGATCTTTCCGAAGAGATAAGAAAATCGGTATTGAAGAAATTCGGGATTGAGCTCGAAAGGGAAGTCGAAGTAATTTGAATTATCGGTAAATTCTTCTTTTATTAAGCTCCCTCTGGTATTCAGCTGCATACCTGTTATGCTCAGAAAGCGTCCGTGAAAAATTATGATACCCTGAGAAATCGGCTTTTGCTGCAAAATAGAGGTAATCGTGCTTCTCGGCATTCAGCACAGCATCAATACCTTCAATTGAAGCACAACCAATTGGTCCGGGAGGAAAGCCATAATGCTTGTAGGTATTGTACGGAGAATCGACCTCCAGGTATGCCTTTAGAACCCTTGTGATAGTCCAATCATTCAGTGCAAACTTAATTGTAGGACAAGCCTGAAGAGGGATACCCCTTTTCAGCCTGTTCAGATAGACGCCTGCTATCCTTGGCTTTTCATCTGGTTTCCTCACTTCGTCATCAATTATTGAAGCAAGAATCGACACTTCAATCTGTGTAAGGTTTTTGGCTTTCGCTTTTGCCTTCCTCTCTTCATTCCAGAATTTGTTGTATTCCCTGAGCATTCTTGCATAGAATTCCTCAGCATCCGTATTCCAGAAAAGCTGATAAGTGTTGGGAATAAAAACGGAGATCACTGTTTCTTTTGTAAAGCCATCCCTTGAATAATTGTCAGGATCGGACAGGAATTGATCAGATGGACAGAGTCGGCATCGATCTGTCTTCCTATCTTGCCGGCAAGCTCATTAAGTGTTCTGATATTATTGAAAGTAACATTCACGGGAGCCTGGCGGCCAGACCTGAGCAGGTTTATGAGACCCGAATAGCTCATGTCGGAATCAATGATGTACCTTCCGGGCTTGACCAGTGCAGGGTAATTTTTCTTTTCAGCAATCCAATAAAAGGCTTTGGGATTCGATATTTCAAAATGTGCCCTGACTGTGTCCATAGCCTGGATATAAGTAGAACCTTCAGGGATGTAAAGTACGATTTTCCCGCCTCCGGTTTTCAGGTTGAGTCCAAACAAAAGCCTGTAACCCAGATATGCACAGATTGCAATCATCGACACTAACAACAGCAGAAACGATATCAGTTTCTTGCTTCCCATTTTCATTATCCGAAATGCGAATTTACTGAAATATTCATATTTTTACCGGGAATAGGCAGATACAAATCACTCAAAACCATGAATATGTCAGTTTCAACCTTGATTATTATATTAATTATAGGAGTAATCACCGGTGTAACAGCCGGGATGCTGGGAATCGGAGGTGCAATAATAATGATCCCTGCACTTGTGTTCTTCCTGGGATTCAGTCAGCAGATGGCTCAGGGCACGAGTCTGGCAGTGATGCTGCCTCCGATAGGAATAATTGCCACGTACAATTACTGGAAAGCGGGGCAGGTTGATTTAAAGATCGCGCTGATCCTTGCGATTACCTTTATTGTCGGATCCTACTTCGGATCTAAGCTTGCCTTGAACATACCACAGCCAATGCTTAAGAAAATATTCGGAGTTCTGCTGCTTCTCGTAGCAGCCAGGATGCTGTTCTGGAAATAAAAAAGGGGCTTTTGAAACGGCCCCTGTTTATAGTACAACTATTTTCAGAACATATACCCTACACTAAGCAGGAATGCGTTAGGTCTGTCGTCGAGAGCAATCTCCCTCCAGTTCATTCTGGTATTGTGAAAGACCTCCTTCATACCTCAGGTCGATAGTAAGCTTCTTCATAAGATCAAGCCCCACGCCAACCTGATATCCAAATGTCATTGCAGCGTATACAGCCTCGATATCAGGATCCTCAATCAATTCATCGGGACTGCCCAATGTTACTGATCCCACAGGACCGGCATTGATCCTTACCATGCCAAATTTCAATCCAATCATGAGAGGGATATCGAGCTTATTGACAGTCTGTTTCACATCTAATGGAATCAACCATTGAATTAACCTTTGACAAGGTATACTCATTTGACCTTGTTGCAAAAAGCAATTCAGGCTGAATATAGAGCTTGCCGATGTTTATCCTTACAAAACCACCTCCATGAAACCCGTAACTGGCACCTGCAGCTTCATTTAACAAGTATTCTGCACCACCGGATGAGGTAATCTTTGTGGCTTCATCCATCGTAATGGAGGTAGTACTTGCCCCTACTTTCAAGCCAAAATTTACCTGTGAAATAGCCGGTAATGTGATGACAACTAATGATAACAATACCAATAATTTTTTCATAATTCAAGTTTTAAGTTTCTACAGATCAATTGGTTAGTATAAAATTACTCTTAAGCCCATCTTATATATAACGGCAAAAACCCTGAAAAGGTTGCAAAGTCGCATTTATTTTATTGACATTGGTATTGAAATAACGCAATAATTAACCTCTTATTTTGTGTCATCGAAGGTAAAAAAATAGCGACAAGGGAATGAAAATTGTGCCTCAGATGTCCTATTCATTGGTTCAACTGTTAAATTAAGTTAAGCTGACTGCGTATTCTTAAGCATACAATAAATTATTATTTAATATTGATCTGAGTTTTCATATTAAAATCACAATGATGAAAAAAACCATTCTTACAACAATCATTTTATCTCTGATCTGTTCCCTTTCGGTTCCGGCACAGGTCAGTCCGAAAGAAAAAGGATTACAGGCAATTACCGTGGATGCCGTCAAGGGCCAGCTTGAATTTCTCTCCTCCGACTGGATGGAAGGACGTGCAACCGGTGAAAGAGGATCTTTCCTCGCAGCCGATTATATCGCCAGCATGTTCAGAGTATTCGGAGCTGCTCCTGCCGGAGACGCTTCCATGGGAGGAAGAGGAAGATATATTTCGATGACTCCTCCTCCACCTCCGCCAGCTCAGCCTGCCGCACCGGCTGCTGCAAATCCACCAGCAGCACCAGCAACACCAGCAGTTCAAAATCCACCCGCTGCCAATCCGGCGGCTGACAGACCAGCTGCTCAGAGAGGACAGTCATTTACACCGACAAAAAGCTATTTCCAGAATTTCACTCTTATTGAAAGCCAGCCTTCCGGAGTATCAACATTTACGATAAAAAAGGGCGGACAGGAATATACATTCAGGGAAGGAGTAGATTTTTCTCTTGGAAGGGCCACCATGGATGTAAAATTTGATGCACCAGTTGTTTTTGTAGGCTATGGAATTCAGGACAAGGCAAATGGCATTGACGATTTCGCCGGTGTCGATGTAAAAGGAAAGGTAATTGTAAGATTAAACGGATTCCCGGGCTATGCAGATAATACATCTCCAATGTACAAAAAGCTGGTAGGTGAGAATTTGCGCGCACAATATGATATTCAGAGGAATAAAGCTGATTTGATTGGAAAGCTGGGAGTACTCGGAGTAATTGATCTCACAATAAACAGGGATGTGACAAAGAGCTGGGGAGTGTACAAGTTCAATAACACTCCTGCTACTGCTGAAAACGGCCCCAGGACAAATTGGACATCCATGAGGCTTGATGGCAAGGAGGTTACCTCAAATCCTGCAACCATCACAATTACTGAACGCATTTCCAACCTCCTTATAAAAGAGGGAAATCTTGATATATCCAAATATGAAAAAGATGCAGCTGCAGGCACTGTCAAATTCAAACCTGTCGTAATTCCGGGAATGACCGCCGGTCTGAATGTCAGCGTAAATGCCAGACGTGTGAATGTAAGGAATGTGATTGCAATAATTGAAGGAGAAAATCCCAATGAATATGTAGCAGTTGGGGCCCACATGGACCATATGGGTATGGATAATGGCAAAATATGGAACGGGGCTGATGACAATGCATCAGGGACCGTTGCCGTTATGACAATTGCAAAAGCCTTTATAGCCAGCGGCGTGAAGCCGAAAAGGAGCATAGTCTTCTGTGCATGGACCGGTGAGGAGAAAGGACTGCTTGGATCAGAGTACTTCACCCTGTATCCACCTATAGGCAAAATTTCGGATTACAAGTTTTACATGAACTTCGACATGATCGCCAGAGATGCAGCCAACGACACGGATAAGAATATGGCAGGGATAACATATACAAAAGCGTATCCAAAGCTGGAAGAAATTTCCAAAGCCGCAGTAGACCAATACAAGCTTAACCTGAAGTTAAATATCAGAAATCAGGAAGCCCCGACCGGCGGAAGTGATTACACTGCATTCACGGAAAACAAGATACCTGTAATCGCATGGATGGCTGCAATGCACTCCGGATTACCATCAGCCTTCAGACGAAGTCAGCCTTGTAAACTGGAACAAGATGACGGATATAATCAAACTTGGATATCTTCAGCTCTGGGAAGCTGCAAATGGAGAAATTAAATAAATCTGCAATTATCAGGATTAAAGATTTTATCAGATTGAGGGTTAAATTCTCAGCGGAATAAGGGTGACGCTTCTTGAAGCGCTTCCTCTGACCGATGTCAGGTAATTACTGATTACAGGAAATAAAAAATCCGGACTTACAATTAAAGTCCGGATTTTTTCATCGGCCTGATCCTTGGCAGGGGGAATTACTTTGAATAGGTCTCATCTGTTTGCCAGCCTCCGCCAAGCGCCCTGTACAGGGAAACCGTTGCTGACAATTGCTGTGCCCTGGTGATTGAAAGAACCATCTCAGCATCAAATGCATAACTTTCAGCAATTAACACCTCGAGGTAACTTGAATAGCCGCTGTCATACTTGGCTCTTGTGAGCATCAAGGACTTTCTTGCTGCCTCAACCTGTCTCATCCGTGCTGTGTACTCCTCACGGCAAGTCCGAATTGAGACCAGTGCGTTTTCAACGTCACTCAGCGCTGCGCGATAAGTAATCAGGAAGTTGTTAAGAGCTATTTCTGCTTCAGCTTTCTGTATGTCGACCCTTCGCTTATTCTTTCCGAATTCAAAGATAGGCCCCATAATCGTGCCTGTCACTCCTCCCACAAAGGAATCATCGAACAGTTGGGTAATGTCGGGATTTGCCACCCCCAGAAATCCCGTAAGACTGATACTTGGCAGCCGCATTGCCTGCGCGACTCCAATTCTCTCAGTTTCAGCAATGAGCATATCCTCAGCAGCCTTAACGTCAGGCCTCCGTTCAAGCAGTCTTGAAGGCAGCCCGGAAGGAATTTCGGGTATTATCACCTGCTCGGCATTCTGCAATCCTCGGTTCACCTTTTGCGGGTTCTGGTTAAGAAGAAGGTTAAGGCTTCTCTCGGTGATGCTTAATTCCCGCTGCAGGCTGGCCAGAGTGGCTTCTGCCATTGCTAACTGCTGTTCAGCCTGCAGTTTATCCAGTTCTGCCGCTTCACCCTTGAGATACCGCTCATTAACCATTTTAAAATAAGCAGTCCGGCTGGCGATGGTCTGTTTCGACACTTCGATCCGGTTGTCGAGGTCACGCATACGGAAATAGAGATTGGCCACATCGCTTACAAGAGTGGTTTTAACCACCTTGAGACCCTCTTCACTGGCAAGCAGTTCAGCATATGCAGCCCGTTTTGAATGACGAAGTTTGCCCCAGAAATCAAGCTCCCACGATGCTAGACCCAGGAGGCCAAAATAGTCAGCTGCCGGATCATTAATCTCAGCGCTTGCCGAATAACCAAAGGAAGGCAGAAGGCTGGTCTTGGAATTCCGGAACGCTGATCTTGATTGTTGTATCCGCAAAGCGGCTATCCTGAGGTTTGTGTTTGTGTCAAGCGCCTGTGTGATCAGATCGTTGAGGATCGTGTCACCGAAAAGCTGAAACCATTGAAGGTTTATTGTTGAATCGGCATTCATGTATGGAGATACCGTTTCAGCCATGGCGACAGTTGTATCCCGGGATATGTAATCTTCGGGGGCTTCCATGGCTGGTCTGGTGTATTTTTTGCCCACCAGGCAGGAAGACATCAGCAATACAATTGCCAGGTATAGTAGTATTAACTTCTTCATATTAAGCCTCCTCCGATTCTTTTTCCACTGCTGGTACGGGTTTCTTTTTCCCGATACCTTCGATTATAACAAACAGGGCAGGAACAATAAGTACTCCCAGAATGGTTGCAACTAGCATTCCGCTGAAGACAGTCATCCCCATCACTTTCCTTGCTTCTGCGCCGGCTCCTGATGCTGTAAGCAGTGGAGTTACGCCAAGAATAAATGCAAAGGCTGTCATAAGGATCGGCCTGAAGCGAAGTTTGGCAGCTGCCATCGCAGCTTCAAAAAGCGGTTTTCCTTTTTCATGTTCTGCTTTGGCAAACTCTACTATCAGAATAGCATTTTTTGCGACCAGGCCGATGAGCATCACAAGTCCGATCTGCGCAAAAACATTATTTAAATATCCGGTGTCTGTCAACCTGGCAAGAAAGAGGCCTAAAAAGGCTCCAAGCAATGAGAACGGAATTCCCAGAAGCACACTGAATGGAAGTCTCCAGCTTTCATACTGAGCTGCCAGGATGAGAAATACAAAAAGTATGGCCATTATGAAAATCGGACCTGCCGAACCTGAAGACTCTTTTTCCTGGTAAGACATATTTGCCCATGCAAAGCCCATAGTCCTGGGAAGTACCTCATTGGCTGTTTCTTCAAGAGCTGTAAGGGCTTGCCCGGAGCTATAACCTGGTGCAGGAGCGCCGCTGACCTCCGCCGAACGGTACAGATTAAAACGGTTGGTAAACTCAGGCGCACTAACCTTGCTTGCCGTTACGATTGTGGTGATGGGTACCATTTCACCCTTAATGTTCCTTACATAAGCCATGGACAGGTCTTCGGGCTTTGTCCTGTAGGCAGCATCAGCCTGAACATATACTTTGTACTGACGGCCAAACCTGTTGAAGTCGTTAACATAGGCTCCACCGAGAAATGCTCCTAGTGTCGTGTTCACTGACGAGAGCGGAACTCCCAGTTTCATAGCTTTCTGCCTGTCAATTTCGAGCCTTATTTGTGGCGAACTGGCATTAAAGGTGGTCATTATACGGCCTATTTCCGGACGCTTGCGGGCTGCAGCCAGGAAAGCAGTCGTTTGCTGCTGGAGGTATTCCGGCGTATTGCCTGCCTTGTCCTGGATCATCATAGTGAAACCTGAAGCATTACCCAGCCCGGGGATCGGAGGTGGTCCGAATGCAAGCACCGTTGCGCTTGTTATCTTCACAGCAAAAACCTTATTCAGCTCAGCTATCAGTTCTTCAACTGTCTGTTCACGGTCTGCCCATTCCTTTGCCATCACGAAAAAAGTGGCTACGTTAGGCTGATAAGCAAAAGTAAGCTGGCTGAAGCCGGGGATAGTGGTGAAAAATTCAATTGATTCATATCTGGACAGAATTTTTTCCACCTGGTTGCATACTTCATCCGTACGTTGCAGGGAGGAGGCAGGCGGCAAAGCGACATTCATCATAAAATAACCCTGATCCTCATCGGGCACAAACCCTCCGGGCAGGCTTTTACCGAGCAGCCCGGCAAGGCCAATTACGACTGCGAGGATAATTGCTATCCTTAAAACTTTTCGCGAAAGGAAGCCAGCAAAACCTACATAACCGCCAGTCACTTTATCAAACATGCGGTTAAAACCGTTAAAGAATTTTGCAGCCAGGCCTTTCCGATCCTTCATCGGTTTAGTCGGCTTAAGCAGGAGCGAGCAAAGGGCAGGGCTCAAAGAAAGTGCGGAAAATGCCGAGAAAACAACTGAAACGGCTATGGTGATTGCAAATTGCTGATATAGTCTTCCGGTAATTCCCGGCACCATGGCTACCGGTATAAAGACAGCACAGAGAATTAGTGCAATGGCAACCACTGGTCCGGAGACCTCCTTCATGGCCTGTATTGTTGCTTCACGAGGCGTTTTGCCATGTTCAATATGATGCATGACTGCTTCAACCACAACAATTGCATCGTCAACTACTAATCCGATCGCAAGCACCAGCCCAAGAAGTGAAAGTACGTTTACGGAGAATCCGAGAACAGGAAAGACAATAAAAGTACCGATAAGCGACACCGGCACTGTTAAGAGGGGTATAAGCGTAGCCTTGAAGTTCTGCAGAAAAAGAAACACGACCAGGATCACAAGGATCAGTGCTTCGAATAACGTGTACACTATCTCGGTGATACCTTCTGAAACTGCAAGCGTGGTATCGAGGGAAACATTATATTCAATCCCTTTGGGAAAACTCTCTGAAAGCTCCACAGCAGCTGCCTTGATCTTTTCAGCTACTTCGAGCGCATTGGTGCCCGGGGTTTGATATATGGCTATTGTTGCTGCCTGTTTCCTGTTCATACGCGAAAGAGAACTGTAATTCTCAGTGCCCAGGTTAATTGATGAAATATCGCGGAGCAGCACAGTTGAACCATCCTCCTTGGTCTTAATTATAACATCTGAAAATTGCTCTTCCTGGATAAGCCGGTCCTGAAGTACCACACCGTAGGTAAACTCTGTCCCCGAAGGTGCTGGTTCAGCTCCAAATTTGCCACCGGGGCTTATCACGTTCTGCTCCTGCAGGGCTCTGGTCACATCCTCAACAGTAATATCAAGTTTTGACATGATATCGGGTTTAAGCCAAATCCTCATGGCATAGTTACTCGACCCCAGAATCTTCACTTCACCTACTCCGCTGATGCGTGAAAGTGCATCAACCAGGTTTATGGAAGCGTAGTTCGCAAGGAACCTTGCATCAAAATCAGGATTTTCAGAAGTAAGCGAAATCACCATAAGGGGAAAAGCCAGAGATTTTTTGGTGGTTATCCCGAATTGCTTTACAGAGGGCGGCATAAAAGGCTGTGCCTGGCTCACCCTGTTCTGGGTCAGCATATTGGCGTTATCGAGATTAGTACCAACCTTAAAAGATACATCAAGGCTCAGGTTGCCATCGGAGGCATTGGTACTTTTCATGTAGATCATATCCTCCACTCCATTGACCTTCTGTTCGATTACAGCAGCAACTCCCTGTTCCACATTCACAGCATTGGCGCCTACAAAGCTCGTATTGATCTTAATGATAGGAGGAGTTATATCGGGATACTGACTGATAGGGACACTCATGAGAGCCAGAAATCCGATAATAACAATAACGATGGACAGCACCATTGCAACAATCGGCCGTTTTACAAAGAATTCTCCCATAGCGGTAGGTTTTGTTGCTTATTATTTAAGGGAAGAAAAGGTGATACTGTCCGGTGACCACGTTGTTTCAACGGGCTTGATTAGACTGCCGTCTCTCAGTAATTGTGTTCCCCCGAGCACAATCCTGTCTTTAGGTTGGAGACCCGCTTCAACTATATAACTAATATTGTACGTGGGCCCAATCTTAATATTTCTGATTGCTACTTTGTTGCTGTCAGCCACAACGAAGACACGGAACAGCCCCTGCATTTCAATCACCGCTCTCTGTGGAATGAGTATCGCTTTGTCCCTGAAGTCTGTCACGAGCTTCAATTTGACATATTGCCCCGGCCGCAACAGATTACCGGTATTCTTGAACTGTGCTTCCAGCGTCATTGCTCCAGTAGAGGGATCAATCTCCCGGTTGGCAAAATTCATCTTTCCCTTCAGAGGGTAGAGTGTCCCATCCGACAGAACCATTTTCACCACATCTCCCCTTTCTCCCATATTAAGTCCCATGCTCTGCATCAGCCTCGTAATTCGCAGGTATTCCATTTCACTGATGGTAAAACGTACCCTGATGTTATCTATGCTTGATACTGTATTGACGACAAACTGTGGCCCAAAGCTTACATAATCACCAACCCTCACTGCGGAAATGCCAATCATACCGGTGATAGGTGCGAGTACCCTGCAATAACCAAGTTGGATCTTTGCATTGCGGAGAGCAGCTTCACAAGATGCAGTCCTGGCATTGCTGGCTTCGTACTGAGCTTGCGCCGCAACAAGCTCCCTCTGACTTACAGCACCTATTGAGGCCAGCGGCTCAATACGGTCGAGGTCATTTTTGGCCTTTATCAGACCTGTATTAGCCTCGGCCAGGGCAGCGCTTGCCTCGTCGACCATATTCTGATAAGGCAACGGATCAATTGTATACAAAAGCTGTCCTTTTGAAACCATCGATCCTTCCTTGAAATTCATATTAAGAACCCAGCCCTCAACCCTTGTTCTTATCTCTAAGTCAGACTCTCCATATGTCTGACCGGTATATTCCGATTCAAGGGTTACATTCTGTTGCATGACCTTTACTACAGGTACCTCAAGCGGCATGGCTGCCTGAATTTCCTTTTTATTTTTACAGGAGGAAAAAACGAGCGCCGTTATGAGAAACAAAGAAATCAGAAGAGATTTTTTCATATCTATGGTTGACTTGGATGATTCTAATTGGCTTTGATACTTGATGTCAAAATATATTACAGCCGAAAATGCGCTGAAATAGAGCCAGAGTACTATCCGTCATGACAGGTTAACTAAAAACCCGTATAAGAGTTTCTGACAAAATGTTGAAACTATGCTTATCAAATTTAAAAGAATTTTTGAAAAAAACAAACTTTTGCCATAAAAAGTTTATCGTAACCAGCCATTTCTGAAAACTATTTAGCAAGCAAAATCATCATTTGTCCTCTTGCCAATACTAACCATACATCATTACCTGAAGCACTCGAAAAATGGCAACTTGAATATTTTAAAACCTACCTTTTCACTGACCCAGACATTGGTTCCCGTTTTTATTGATAATCAAGGTACTGGCTATTCTGTTTCAGCTCCACGAAGTCGTTGCCGGCATCACAATAACCATATTCGAAGCAATAATGGAACTTCTGGCCGCCGGATGATTCTATTATATGGGTGAAGAAACTGAAATTATACCCGAGTGCAAAAAGGGCATCCTTATGCACCTTTACCTTGCCCTCGCCATACAGGTCGGAAAGGATGCGGCGGTTCTTCCTGAGCAAGCCATGTACATTCCGAACGAAATTATTCGTGTCGCGGTTAAGCCTGTTGTTGTAGTTGTTCCTGCACTGATCGGAACAGAATTTCTTATCGGTACGGCCATGGATCGGTTCTCCACAGTCGAGACATTTCTTTTCCACAGCACTAAAGTTTCGATAAAGATATAAAAAATTCAAATTGTCTATATGTATTTGATATAGAATAATAAAAACGTTTTCAAACGGGATAGAAATGAGTATAAATGATTGAGTACCGAGTATAAGCAATTATTTACCGTGACACTCTTTCAGAAGGGTTTAAGTTTGACATGAAAATTAATTTATGTCTCACTAAAACTTAAAATCATGAACGCAATGAGAAACAGAGTCCAGCTGATCGGAAACCTTGGTCAGGATCCGGAGATCAAAACCCTTGAAAGCGGGAAGAAGGTTGCACATTTTACGATGGCAACCAATGAATCGTATAAAAATTCAGACGGTCAGAAGATCGATGAGACGACATGGCACAACATCGTTGCATGGAACGGACTTGCCGAAAGGGCTTCGAAATTCCTGAAGAAAGGCAATGAAGTTGCCGTGGAGGGAAGAATCGTTTACAGGACCTATGATGACAAGAAGGGCATAACGAAGAATGTTACGGACATTGTTCTGACTAATCTCCTTTTGCTGAGGTCGGCAAAAGGAAACGGAAAAGAGGAAGAATAGTCTGTATGTATTCGCTGTGTTTCCCGTGAGAGGCTGGCTTAACCGTCAGCCTCTTTTTTATTTAACCGGCTGTTCCTTCGGTTTGGCGGGTATGATAGCCGCCGCCGTCCAATTGCGCAGGAATCCCGTAACTTTCTTTTGATTATACCCTTCTCCTTCTTCAAGCAAACCACTGTCCTGAATGTGAAGAACCGTCCCTTTGCCATCAAGAATTATAAAAACAGGAAATCCAAACCTCGTGGGATTGCCAAGATATAAGTTGGCAGCATCATTTTTATTTTCCGGACTGTAATTCAGCTTGACAGGAATATAATTATCTGCGATCAGCTTTGAGATTTCGGGATCAGATTTGCTGTAACCATCGAATTTGATGCACCAGGGACACCAGTTTCCTCCGTACTGGATAAGGACATGCTTTCCCGAGGTTTTGGCAGAAGCCACAGCTTCCCTGATCTGCTTCATGCCGTCGAGAGCCGGATCATAGAGCTTTTGTTGCTTCCTGGCTGAAGGCTGAATAACACGACATTACCAATAACATTGCTATTGAGCCGGATGTGATTATGAGTTTTTTCATCGTAATAATTCTTAATTATTGATATTTTCAAAGTAAATCAAAATAATTATATTTTTGTTCTGCTATCCGTTTTTGTCCCATATGCCTGATCTTATATGAAGAAAATCCTGTCTTTCCTGTTTGCAACAGTTTTCCTGTGTCCGCCGGCATATGGCCAGACGACTGGATCATACGGAAAACCTATCGCTGAGATATTCACTGATTTTCATGTAAACTTCAATGACACGACTCAACACACAGGCTTTGATCTGAACAGGGCATATTTAGGCTACCATTTTATGCCGGAAGGCAAAATCTCAGGAAAAGTGATCATCAATATTGGCACACCTGATTACCTTGCATCAGGTTCAATTCATCGAAGGTACGCATATTGCAGGGAGGCATCCCTTATCTGGAGCGAAGAAAAACTAACCATATCACTGGGCATAACCGGAACAAGGATATTCGAGTTTCAACAGAAATTCTGGGGAAAAAGATATGTTGCGAACACGTACCAGTCGATAAACGGTTATGGTTTTATTGCGGACCTGGGAATTGTAATCGACTACAGGTTCAATGATATCTGGAAAGCCGACATCTCGGTTATGAACGGTGAAGGCTATTCAGACCTTCAGCTGGACGATAATCTCAGAACCTCTCTGGGACTGACCATTACTCCCACTCAGACAGTCGCATTAAGGTTTTACGGGGACATCCAGAAAAGGAAGGAATTATGGCAGCCCGTATTTGTGGCTTTCGCCGGATTCAAGAATGATCTGATAACCATTGGCGGCGAGGTAAGCTATAAATCGAACATAGATCTCATCCAGGGTCATCATGTATGGGGAATTTCATCGACGGGAGGCATTAACCTGACAGACAATATTGAGCTTTTTGCAAGATATGACTTTATCTCGTCAGTGGTCGCCGTCAACGATACACTCAAGTGGAACTATCTGAAAGACGGGAATTTTGTAATTGCGGGAATACAGTATATCCTTTCTCCATATGCAAAAGTCGCATTGAATTACCAGGGCAGGTACCCGTATTCTTCAGATGGTATGAGAACTGATATGATTTTCCTTAATGCACTGTTCAAATTTTGATCCCTGTAAACTCGCGTCCGGCCCTTAAAGCCTTGATATTTACTTCCACCATATCCTCCCCCTTGCGTTGAAAAAGCTTACGGATTGCTTTTTCGAGGGTGCTGTAAGGCATGCTTATGAACGGGGATGCCGCTCCAAGGACGACGATGTTTCCTGACCGGGCAGATCCGGCTTCCCTGGCTATCGCATCAGCGTCGATAATTATATGATTCTTTCTTTTCCTTATCTCGTCAAGTACATCTTCGACCGGAGGATAATCAGGTATGTTTATAAAAGGTGCCGAGTTGGTGACCAGCCAGCCCTGTCTGGAAAGCCAGGGCAGATAACGGAGTGATTCCATAGGCTCAACCGAGATTATTAAATCAGCCTTCCCAAGAGGAATAATGTCTGATGCCACAGGTTTGTCGGAAAGCCGGAAGTGAGACTGGACATCTCCTCCTCTCTGACTCATGCCATGGACTTCCGATTGCTTGAGAAACAGGTTGTTTTCAACTGCGGCAAGACCTATTGCTGCTGCGATGGAAAGTATTCCCTGTCCTCCCACTCCTGATAATATGATGTCATTCTTCATATTTCTTCCTTATTTATTCTTTAGAGGATTCTGCCTTTTTCCGGCTTGTTGCAGTCTGAATGCATTCCCTCGATGCAATTATCACAGAAACTCCCCTGTATTCAAACTCTTCCTTCATTATACGTATATTTTCCTCGTGATTCTTACGTAAAGGGATTATGGTCCTTATATGCCCGGGACTCACACCGAGTCCTGAGCATATCTGCTCAAGCCTTCCGGTAGCCTGCGATTTCTGTCCTCCGGTCATTCCCGTTGTAGAGTTATCTGAAATTATGATTGTGACCGGTGAATTCTTATTTACTGCATCGAGAAGCCCTGTCATTCCTGAATGAGTGAAAGTCGAGTCGCCTATAACGGCAATTGAGGGAAACAATCCTGCATCTGCAGCACCTATTGACATGGTGACCGATGCGCCCATGTCGACGCAGGAATTGATTGCATTATATGGATTAAGGGCTCCAAGAGTATAGCAACCGATATCCGAAAAAACACGTCCCGGTCCGAATGGCTTCACTGCCTCGACGAGTGCATTGAACATATCTGCATGGCCGCATCCCTTGCAAAAAGAGGGTGGCCGCATCCTGACAAGGGCAGGAACCTCTTCTCCGAATGATTCATCAAATCCAAGGGCTTTGGCTACAATTGCGGGAGTCATCTCTCCATCACGGGGAAGAGTGCCGTCCATCTTACCGAGTATCCTGATCCCGCTGTTAAGGATTCCCCTGAGTCCCTCCTCAATAAGAGGATAACCTTCCTCAAGAACGAAAAGCTCTTTGCACCTGGCGGCAATACCTTTCATAAGATCGTCAGGGAATGGATATGTAGTAACCTTGAGAATGGGATAGTCATCCTCGCTTCCCCGTATATTTTCCAGCAGGTAATTATATGTAATTCCGCAGGCTATAATGCCAAGATCTCTTTTCTTCCCGTCGCGGAAGGAATTATATTTTTCGAGTCTTACGTCGTACCTTATCGTGTCATAGGATTTCAGCAGAGCCTTATATTTTTTTCGTGCAATTGAAGGGAGAAGCACGAACTGGACTGGATCTTCAGGAAGTTTAAGCTTTTTCTGAGGTGCAGGATGCCTCGTGAGTTCCACACTTGCTCTT
Organism: uncultured Bacteroidota bacterium; assembly: GCA_963772715.1. Lineage (GTDB taxonomy): Bacteria > Bacteroidota > Bacteroidia > Bacteroidales > VadinHA17 > LD21. The sequence goes on along the minus strand of CAVYYM010000029.1, from coordinate 10,109 downwards.
GAATGTGCAAGTCTTGTGGTAATTCTGAGGAGAACAGGAGTTTTATATTTTTCCGACAGTTCGAAAGCATCGAAAACCATATTGTATGCCTCCTGCTGACTTGAAGGTTCAAAGCATGGCACAAAAGCGAATTTTGCATAAAACCTTGAATCCTGCTCATTCTGTGACGAATGCATGGAAGGGTCGTCGGCAGATACGACAATGAGTCCTCCATTGACCCCGGTAAGAGCCGAATTTATAAATCCATCGGCAGCTACATTCAATCCTACATGCTTCATAGCCACCATTGTCCTTTTGCCTGCATATGACATACCCAGGGCAGCCTCAATTGCTGTTTTCTCATTCGATGACCATTCCCTGTGAATATTCTTTTCTGCTGCCGTCTTCGATGATTGAATGTATTCCATTATCTCCGTGGATGGTGTACCCGGATAGGCATACATTCCGCTAAACCCGGCATCGATGGCAGCCTGTGCTATAGCTTCATCTCCTAATAGAAGTATTTTGTTCATCTGAATGAATTTCATTAATCTTTTTAAATATATTAAAATTTGGTTAAATGTTTTAACGTTATTGTCAATAATGTTTACTTTGCAAACTTAATACAGAAAGGACCTGTAAAATAAGATTGTTGAACAAGTTCAAATATACTGCATTACTCCTTCTGCTGCCCATTATACCTCTAAAAAGCCAGGTGACCGGATATGAGAGATTCGTACAGTTAAGCGGGATAATAACAGATAAATATAACATTCCTGTTCAGGGTGTTACGGTAATTTCCAGGAAGCTTCACAGAGCTGCGGTAAGTGAAGGCACAGGGATCTATTCGATAACAACAACTCCCGGCGATACCGTTTTTTTCAGGGCTATCGGTTTCAAGAGATATCATACTGTCATTCCACCTGATTACGAGGATAAGCATTGCAAGGCTGACATCGTTCTTGAGACTGATACCATTCCGATAGCCGAGGTAAAAATCCTGCCCTGGCGGACTTATCACGAGTTCCTCGCTGATGTAACAAAAGAGAAGCCCGTGGATCCGACAATAGAATATATGAATGAAAACCTCGCATCCATTTATGTAGCAATCACCAACGACATAAATGTAGGGATTTCACCGGAAGCAGGTTACAAGTACGCAATGGAGCAGAATTTTTCAGCCATGGCTACACGCAACATGTATCCTGTCAACAATCTTCTCAATCCAATAGCCTGGGTGAAATTTGTGAATGAAATGAAGAATGGCCTTCTGAAAAACAAATCATTCAAAAAGCCGGAGCCTGCGAAAGTCATAAAAAAGAAGAAGAAGAAATCCGAAAAGAAATGACCGCCCTATTTTGTAAATTCGCAGCTTATGAGAAAGTATGAGGGCAAACTGGTCGGTATTTTAGGGACTCTGTTGGTTCATCTTGCCGCCGCAATAATCTTCATGTCTTTTCAACTGAGATCCCTGAACAGGGATATGTCCAAAGAGTTCACCGTTGAATTTGCCGAGATCGAACAGCCTGAAACGGAGCAAAAGATTATTCAGCTTCCTGTCTCAAACATCGAAAGAATTCTGCAGGGCGATGAGGAATTGCTGAATATCGCACGCAATCTCGCCAGCAAACCGGAAGAAAAAGTAGATGCCTCCGATTATATCGACATGGTTAAGGAAGAACTGATCAAGGATGGAAAGTTAGGAGCCGACAATTATATCGATGAGCAGAAAAGGATGAACGAGATGAACGGTGACGAGAATCTGGCCCTGGAAGCAAAAACGGAGGAGCCGGAAAAGGATAGCGAACCTTCCGAATCCCAGAAAATGGCTGCAAATTACCAGGGACCTACGCGCATTTATTATGATCTCGCAGGAAGAACCCATACCTATCTTCCGATTCCCGTTTATAAATGCCAGGGCTCAGGCAAAATTGTCCTACTGATAAAGGTCAATCCGAAAGGCTTTGTGGAAGAAGCAAAAGTTATCGAAAAAGAGAGCACCAGCAACTGATATATGTCTGATTGAGGCAGCCGTAACCACTGCGCTTATTTCAAGGTTCAACGCTGATATCAATGCATCAAAAGCACAACAAGGAACACTGACGTATCAGTTTGTAGCACAGTAACTATCATGCAAGTCATGCAAGTCGTGCAAGATCGGCATGCAAGACATTCATAAGGGAAAACAGAGTATCCTGCCTGTAATTATAAGGTTGAATGACTTCAGGGGTGTTTCGGTTTGCATTGCGATTGTTCACGAGGGGGCTGATTGTATGAGCTTTCAGGATCTCCTCAGGCGACGGCTTAAGCAGGCTGAGAGCTTCTGCAGGAGGAAGTGACAGGTTCATCCATTTCTTCTCATCCGTTCTGTCGAGTATAGCCGGCATTCTTTTTTTCGAATTGTGGATCTCAGCCATCATTTCGTTGGCATCGGTGGTTATTATGGTAAATGTTCCCAGCACTTCTCCTGTGGTTGACCTGACCCATTCGCTGAAGAGCCCTGCCAATGAAATTATCTCATTCATCAGCGCTATATATGTACCATGGAATTTTTCCCTTCCTGGTATGCTGCCACTCATAGAAACCTCTTACAGGAATTATGCATCTCTTCGATTTGAATGAAGATGAGAATGATGGCTTGTTTTCAATGCTTTCCGCCCTGGCATTGAATGTCTTCTATCTTATTTCTTCGGCATCAGTCTCTGTTTTGATCCATGATGGTATCAGACCCCATTGCAGAATCCTTACGGAACCAGGGTCGCCGGAACAGATGGCAGGCATCTGCGGAAGCCCGAATGCATGATAATAATAACTCGGTTCATAGCGGTATTTCCCGGGGAAAGTCACTCCGTACCTTTCCTCGATTTCCTCCTTGACAAGATTTACATTAACAGTAAAACACATTATCTTGATGATGATGAATCGGCAAGGCTGGTTTTCAATGGTACCGGCAGGGAATAGTCGAAACAGGTCGTGGTCGGGCCAATGCTTTAACCTGAGACAGTACCCTGTACATCATGTTGTTTATTGATGTATAAATCTCAGGGCCGTTCCAGGCGCTGGTGTTGAAAAGGACGACCCATCCGAAACCATCAGGTTGTCTCTTCATTACTCCTGCACTTCCGGGAAATGAACCAGTTCTCCACCACGTTCCGTTATAGACTGTTGTCTTCCATCCTATCGGGGCGAAACCATTGCCGTTATCAGTCATGAACTCAACACTCTGTCCTGTCAGAATATCCTGCCTGGAATCCAATCCGTCAACAGCCAGCATCAGCCGGATAAGGTCAGGGGCTGTTGCGATCCAGGCGCCGGCACCTCCGAGAGATTCGATATCATTTCCTCCATAGCTTGGCGGCACCATTTCACCTGTTCCATATATTGATGGCTTGGGAGGCAACATCTGAGGGAGTATAATATGAGACCTCAAAAGGCGCTTTTCCGGATTTAAGATTGTGAGCGAGTGTCATGTCGTATATCCCAATCGGCTCGAGTACAGCTTTCCTGCAATACTCTTCATAGGACATTCCTGATACTTTTTCAATTACAAGTCCGAGGATCGCATATCCCAGATTTGAATATGCCCTGCCGCTTCCAGGCTTGAAATGAAGACGCTTATCGAGAGCAAACCGCACTATGGTTCGCGTATCTGCTGGTGGCTTCACGCCCATGTTCTCTGCAATCATGACAGGCATGAACATCTGGTCTCCCCAGCGCTGGGTCCATCCGGCTTCATGACTGAGGAGCTGGGCTAACAGTTATGTCATATACCCGCTTGTCGCGTGGATTGCTGAAATATGGATCATTAAGTATGGCATCCGGTCCGAAGACATTGTCATTCAGTGAAAGCTTTCCCTCCTCGACAAGCTTCATTACCGCAACTGCAGTTATAAGTTTTGAAATACTGGCTATCCTGAACTTACTGAAAGGCTGTACCTCTTCGCCTGTAACTGTATCAGCATATCCGAATCCCCTGGCAAAAACAAGCTTTCCATCCAGTGAAACTGCCACTGAAGCACCTGTAATGGACCATTTATGCATAAAGGAACTTATCGTCTTCTCAACATGGTCAAATTCCCTTCCCGATGAATTCAGATTTGAAAGCCGGACATTTTCCGGTGCGAGCTTATCAGTGACAAAGTTGTTCCTATTAACAGCTCCCGGATTATAGTTCACGAGCATCACCAGGAGAGCAACAAGCACTATTTTCTTTTTCCCCGACAAAGGAAGATGTTTTTTTCAGGAGACAAAAATAGAAAGTATTCAAATCCAACCACCAAAAAAATGTTAAAATTTGCGAAATGCATTGTTCAATAATATTTCAAAAACAGTCTGTTTTCAGATATGCATAAAAAATTTAAAGCTAAATTTGTATTTATGGCGTTACCCGGAATATCTATAAATAAACTCTTTTCCACGTTAGTTGTCCTCTGCATTGCATGTCAGCTTTCTGCACAGGTGACAGCCAGGGACACTTCAGAATATCTCCCGGAATATGCTGAAAATGCACTTGAATATAATCTTATGATCGCTGCATCTAAAGGGCTCGAGACAGAGGTTGAAAGACTGATCCTGAGGGGTGCGGAAGTGGATGCTGTGACACTCGAGGGTATAACGCCTCTCATTTTTGCAATATCAGCAGTCAAGCCCGGCACTGTAAATGTGCTCCTGAGCTATAGCGCCAATCCCAATAAGCTGACATCCAGTTTCGAATCACCTCTTATAATTACACTGAAAAAGCTTGTCGATCTGGAAGCTACTGAGCCTAACATTCTCACAGCCTCACTGGAGAATGGATGTCTGGATATAGCAGAATCACTTATCAGGTACGGGGCCGATATAGATTTACAGGATTCCAGGGGCGTTACTGCATTGAATTATGCTTCGGCATACGGGAGCTTCCGGTTTGCCGATCTTCTGCTGTACTACAGGGCTGAGATCGATAAAAAGGATTTTACCGGCACGACACCGCTGATGTCGGCCATCTGGGCAGGCTATGCCAATGTCGCTGACCTCCTGATACAAAATGGAGCCAACCTGGAAGCAAGGGATAACCAGGGATTCACTCCCCTTCTTATTGCAGCACAAAACGGAGACACTCTGATGCTTCATTATCTGATAAAGGAAGGTGTCGATATGTATGAGAAATGTGAAAACTGGGATGCGCTGAGCCTTTGCATTAAATATAATCACAAGAATGCCATTGAGATGCTGATAAAGGCCGGCGATAAATGGAACGATCCCGGGAAGGATGCTATGAACCATTATAATGTTGCCGCCAGATATGGAAGGAATGAAGTTTATGAGATGCTTGAAAAGAAAAATTTTCCAAATAAATACAAACCCAGGATCAGCCAGCTCGAAGTATCACTTTCTGCAAAAATGAATCCCAAGGATATTTACACCGGTATCGGTTTCACGTTCAGGGAACCAAGGATAAACATCGGTTTTATTGCAGGATTTGACACAAAGCTCTGGTATTCGAATGTAATGCAGGAAATAAACGAGGACCTGTACTATCAGTACATGGAACAGAGCTCCCTGGCATATGCCGGAATCTTCAAGGATTTCAAGATGACTGACAATCCGTTAAGGAGCAATTTTTATTTCTCAGTTTCACTTTCTGGTGGATACTGGTTCGGAAATAAATTCAAGGGTACAGCTACGGCACCTGACAGTAAAATGATGATACTGCCTGCCGCGGGAATAAAATGGGTAAGCAATAATTTTTCATTGCATGCCGGACTTGAATATATGAACACCGATTATTATAAATTATGGCCAATCTGGTTACGTGCCGGGCTTGCGTATAATTTTGATTTTGAATTTGGCAAGACACCTGTAAAAATAATAAAATGGTATTAGGAAAATTCATAAGAGTCATTATCGGAACTGCCGGCTTCATTATGATGTCAGTATTATTCTCTTGCGAAGAGATAGTTTTTGTCGATTGTACGGAGTGTGAAGTTTCAGAACCAACCGAGGCATACCTGCAGATATGGCTCGACAAAAACCCGGAAGGAGCCCGTGTGAAAATTTATGTGGGAAACCCCGAGGACGATATATTGCTGCTGAAATTCACGACTTATACCGAAGTCTTATTTCAGAAGGTTCCCCTTAATAAATCATATACACTGACTGCCGAATACCCTAAAAGCGGGAAAACATATATAGCGGTAAACTCGGTCACGCCGCGCGTAAAATATGAACTTCAGAAGTGCAACGATCCATGTTATTATATTTATAACGATATCATTGAGCTGCAATTGAAATATGCAAAATGAAACCTTAACAGCAACCTGATGCCCCGATTCAAACCAAGCAATCCTTTCAAGTTCTTCTATTATCGTGCGCTTGCTTCTTTCAACTATCTGATCGAATTATCAAGACCTTCAAAGATCACTGATTACAGGAAAATCCCGATTATAATAAACAATTTCAACAGGCTCGATTCGATGAAACAGCTTATTGAAAGTCTTGAAAAGAGGGGTTATACAAATATTTTCATAATCGATAATCTTTCTACATATCCACCCCTGATTGAATATTATAATACCTGTAAATACACGGTCTTCAGGCTTGACGCCAATATCGGGATGAATGCCCTGTGGGGATCCGGACTCATTAAAAGATTCAGAAACGACTATTTTGTATATACTGATTCCGATATGGTGCCTGTTGAAGAATGTCCTGACGATTTTCTTGATTTTTTTCTTAAGACGCTGAAGAAGCGCAGGCTTGCCCAGAAAGTAGGCTTCTCGCTTAAGATCGACGACCTTCCCGACTGTTATGCCATGAAGGATACGGTTATCTCTGAAGAACAGAAATATTACCGGTACCAGCATGATAATTTGCTGTACTGGGCTCCCATTGCAACAACTTTCGCACTTTACCGCCCCAGGGCAAAACGGATCCACGGCAATTACTATATAGAGATGTACCGTACCGCGTATCCTTACATGGCCCGTCATCTGCCATGGTATATGGACAGCAAAAATCCTGACGGGGAGAGTCTCTATTATATGAATCAGAAGCTCGTTGCGACCTGGTATTCCAAAAAATACAAGGAAGACTATATGGATAAACAAGACAAATAGATCCTTGCATAACTTCAATTACCTCAGCATCATCCGGAATATCTGAACAAAGGATCGCCCTCGAGACCTTTCAGCTTGACAGCCTGAATCTCTGATTTTTTCAGGGGACTGAGTCTGGATGATACACTGAGGGCAATCCTGAACAGGTCCTGATCGCCCGGGGGAACGGCAGCTGTTACCGGATGCGAAAGAGTAAAGCGAAGTCCCATTGTTATATCTTCGGGTGTTGTAAGTGGCTCATACCAGCATTTGGGATACTTTTTACGGTCAGCACCTTCAGTCCAGGGTCCTTTTGCCATAGCCTTGAGAGCCAGTATGCCCATTCCCTTTTCCTGGGCCTGCGCGAGCACCTGCGGACCGAAGTTGCCAGCGTGCCAGGTTCTGTAATTGACAGGGAACAGGATAGTGTCAAAATAATATTTCTCCATCATTGCCAGCGCTGCTTCAACTGAATGTGCCGAAAAACCAATGAACCTTATCTTTCCCTCTTTTCTTGCCTCAAGAAAAGTTTCCATGGCACCATCTGGTCCGTGAATTGCCTCAACATCCTTCATTGTAGTCACTGCATGGAACTGGTAGAGGTCAAAGTGGTCTGTCCTCAGATTAGTGAGTGATTTTTCGAGCTCGGCACGGGCATCTTTGCGCGTCCTCTTTTGTGTCTTGCAGGCAAGGAATATTTCTTTTCTGTATGGTTCCAGGGCAGGGCCAAGCATAATCTCCGCATTACCGTAAGAAGGTGCAACATCGAAATAGTTTATCCCAGCATCAATTGCCTGTTTTACCAGCGATGAAGCCTCTGCAGGTGAGGTATCACGAACGACTATTCCACCGAAGCCTATTACCGATAGCATTTCGCCTGTTCTGCCTAGCGATCTTTTTTCAATTTTACCCTTTGATTTTTTTCTTGTGACAGATGAAAGATCAGCCGGAAAGAGTCCTATCAATGGGGCTGCCAGAGCTGTAGTACGGATAAAGTCACGTCGCTTCATATCCAGACATTTAAGTTATTATAATATGATCAGATATATATCACCGGGTTGGCATTAAATACAATATCTTCCCTGTTATAATAAACCCGTTCCAGGAAAAGACCGCTTGGAGGTGCAGTAAGCTTAGCGGGAATATCGGTTGTTTCCCTGAAGAACCTTCTGATATCATCGGAGGTCAGTTTGCCACGACCGATTTCGACCAGCACCCCAGTCATCCTCCGGACCTGTTTCCAGAGAAAGTGGGAACCGATTACATGAAAGAGAATCATGTCTCCAGACTCCTTCACTTCAGCATGGATAACCTCAGTTTTTGTGGAAGCCTGCTCCTGCTTAAGATCGGTGAAATTCCTGAAATCCTTAAGTCCGATTAACTTTTCTGCAGCCTCATTCATTGCCACTGCAGACAGATCGTCCTTTATCCACCACACAAATTTCTTTCCGAAAGCGGTCCTTCTCCTGCTTATCTGATAAATATAGCTGCGGGCAACTGCATCGTGTCTGGCATGAAAATGCGGTTCGGCTGCCTCGACGTCAATAACAGAAATGTCGGGAGGCAGCCTGTCGTTGATGCCATATTTTATCCGCAGAAGCGGAAGATCCGTTTTAACATCCAGGTGAGCCACCTGCCTCAATGCATGAACACCACCGTCGGTCCTGCCAGCTCCGTATACGTCTACTGTCTCATTTTCAAATAGTTCCCTGCAGGCATCCATTATCTCGCCCTGGATGCTCTTTCCTCCCTTTTGCATCTGCCAGCCGGAGTATCGTGTTCCTTCGTATTCAAGTGTTAGTTTAAATCGGGACATATGGGGTAAATAATAATTTGTAAAGATAGAAAAAAGGCATTAGAGCGTTACGGAACTGAGGCTTTAAGGTGTAACATTTATAGGTTTATTATCAAAATAATTTGAGAATAAATAAAAATATTTTAAATTGCTATGCTTATGTATCAATTATGAATTTCAATAAAACGACGGCATATTCGCTCAAGGTGCTTGATTTTATGGCGCGGAACAACAAAGAAAGAATGTCTGCCAGTTTTATTTACAAAAAGCTCAATATTCCGTACTCATATCTGAGGCAGATACTCAGCGACCTTTCGAAACACGGTTTTATTCAAGGTTCCAAGGGTCGAAACGGCGGTTTCACTCTTGCAAAAGATACAGCGGATATTTATCTCGCCGATATTGTAGATTCAAGCGAAGGTCTTGATAGTTTTGAAAGGTGCATAATGGGATATGCAAAATGTCCATTTAATAATCCATGTCCTTTACACCAGACATGGTCTGAAGCCAGAAATGAAATTATGGGGATACTTAAAAATACTTCACTGAATGAATTATTAAAAACAAATACAGAAACTAATTAAAAAGGAGGTTCTATGGTTGACTCAACGATGGTCCTTACAGGACAGACAATTGCTTATACAGCTTATTGCCTCGTAATAATACTTACTGTAGCCTGGTTCTCTTGGAGGGTAACGGGAAAAGGCAGCGGAAGCGCTGTAAAACCGGCGCTGTTCTACACTTTTACAGGATTGCTGACAGTGCTTGGTGTTTCCCTGCATATTATTACCTACAACACGATCCCATGGGCTGAGATGGATCTGAACAGATCGGAAATCAAACCCGATAAAACTTTTTCGATTTCGGTTAAAAACCATCAATTCATGCTGCCTGAGGAGAAGATGATCATTAACGTAAACGACAATGTGCTTTTCGATGTCAGATCCGGGGACCTGACCTATGGTTTCGGCCTCTTCAGAAGCGATAACAGCATGCTTTTCCAGATGCAGGTCGTTCCCGGTCATAAAAATGACCTGCTCTGGCATTTCGACCGTGAAGGGGTTTATACCATCCGGTCAACGGAGTACTCCGGTCCCAGGGGTGTTAATATGGTCATAAAGGATGCGGTACATGTTGTACCGGCCACCACAACAAACTGAAAATGATTGATTTTTAACTAAAACATATACAGACATGAGTTTCATAAAAACACTTATAGACGGCGAGGAAGGACTATTCAAGTCCGACACCCTTACCCC
>CAVYYM010000028.1:0-7981 GCA_963772715.1 uncultured Bacteroidota bacterium | reverse complement strand
TTTTTATTTGTGGGTTCCTCCTCGCAGAAAATCCTTCGGTCAGACTTATTGAAACCAAATCAAGGCAATACTTTTATATTCAATGCTTTTAATCATTTTATTCCCTTGAAATATTGCTTTCTCCGAAAAATTGTAGTAAATTGTTTAGTTTCTATTAAACCTGATCAAACCCTGGGCTATTTTGAGAACCTCTATTCTGAAAAAGGCTGACCAGTGGATCACAAGGATCCTTTCTCATCCGGGTGTCGATGAGGATACTCTCGCACAAAATAAGATTTACTGGATTTCAAGTGTTGCCATTATTCTGATGATCCTTTGTCTTACAATCAGTTATCGCATTATCTTCCCTCAGTTAAGGATCCTGATATATTATGGTATATTTCTAATAATAATTTTTTTGCAGGGAATTATCATTCCTCTCTTTCTCAAACAACTCCCCTTATTATATAAATTCATCAACCAGACACTTGTGGCAGTTGTAACTCTGCTTGTCATATTGAAGATGGGAGGAATAACCCAGTCGGGAGGATTGATATTTGTAGGACTCGCCCTTGTTTTCTTTTCCCTGAATTTCAAGAAGAAAAGTTATACAGTCGCGATATTCATCATTTATATGATCACAATAATAATTGCGGCTGTTCTCGATCCATATCTGACAGTTTCACCTGAGATGACACCTGCTGTCAACATTTCCCTTTTTGTGATCAACTTGCTATGGATCTCCGGTTTTGCAATGGTATTCATTATGAGTTTCATCTCACAGAGGGTAAGGCTCGAACAGCTCAGGGAAAATCGCCTTATCGAGCTCAATGAGGCAAAGACAAGGCTCTATACGAACATCACCCATGAATTCCGCACACCGCTCACAATCATTACAGGTATGACGGACCTTATCAGGAATGATCCGGAAAGGTGGAGCGATGAAGGAAATGAAAAGATCAGAAGCAATGCAATGATCCTCTTAAAGCTGGTCAACCAGATGCTTGATCTTTCAAAACTTGAGGCCGGAGCAATGCCTGTAAAGATGATAAGGGCGGATATTAACCTGTATATTAAGCATATAGTCGAATTATTCAGATCGGTTGCAACAGGGAAAAAGATAGATCTGACTTTCGAAACCGGAGATCAGCATCCGGTCATTGATTATGATCCGGATAAGCTGATGCAGATCATCTCGAACCTGCTTTCAAACGCATTGAAATTCACCGGTTCCTGCGGAACGATCGTTGTAAGCTCCACCATGACCGATGATGGCAAGTTTGAAGTCCGTGTAAGTGACAATGGCACCGGTATTCCGGAGACTTTCCTCCCTTTTATATTTGACCGTTTCTTCAGGGTTGGAGAAGCCAGTCCCGGATCAGGACTTGGACTTGCTCTTGCAAGGGAACTGGTTAAACTGCTGAATGGGACAATAACAGCAGAAAGTATTTATGGCGAGGGCACAGAGATTACCGTAATATTGCCAGTCACATATAATGCTCCTTTACTCGATGTACCGGAATTTAACGAGATCAGGGAAAAGATCTCCCCGCATCTTATTCCGGAAGATAAATCTGAAATCCTGTCACCGTATTCCTATTATACCCATGAAGAAAAGCCTCTGCTTCTAATTGCCGAGGATAACAGCGATGTTGTTCAGTTGCTTCTTGCATACCTGAAAAGCGATTATGATGTAATAATAGCTAACAACGGGCAGGAGGGACTAAAGAAAGCTGTTGAATTTATTCCAGACATCATTCTTAGCGATATTATGATGCCTGTCATGGATGGCATTGAAATGCTGAAGGAAGTCAAGAATGATTTCCGGACAAGTCATATTCCGGTGGTCATCCTGACGGCAAAGGCAGATTTCAGCTCCAGGCTGGAAGGCCTTGAAAGAGGGGCTGATGCATATATAGCCAAACCATTCGTTAAGGAAGAACTCCTTGTGCAAATGAGATCCCTGATCGAACTCAGGAAAAAACTGCAGGAAAGGTATGCCATCGGAACACATCTCTATGTAACGGAAGATAAGGATTATCATTTTGAGGATGCATTCATGCACAGGATCCGTGAGATAATGAACGACAACCTGGGCGATGAAATGTTCCATATCAACAGGCTGTGCAAGGAAATGGCTATGAGCCGTACTCAGATATACAGGAAATTCAGGTCTTTGACCGATAAGACTATCGCAGACTATTTCCGTTCGCTCCGGCTTCAGAAGGCAAAAGAACTACTTATAGGTTCCGGACTCACAGTTACAGAGGCCGCCTTCAGAACAGGATTCAAGAACATATCACATTTCAGCAAGGTATTCAGCAGGGAGTTCGGGATCAATCCGAGAGAGATCCGGAAATAGAACTTGTTATCGGATTCATTTTTTTTGCTTTTAATTAACCTAAGGTTTAACTTTGGTAAAATGTGTTGAAGATCATTGAAATATTGTCAATAAATACTATAAACCATGGCAAGCATCATTCCCGGTTACGAATACGACATCTTCATCAGCTACCGCCAGAAAGACAACAAGTATGACGGCTGGGTGACAGAATTCATCGACAACCTCAAAAGAGAAATTGAAGCGACCTTCAAGGAGGATGTTTCAATCTATTTCGACGAAAATCCACACGACGGATTACTGGAGATCCATAATGTGGATAAAAGTCTGGAGACCAAACTAAAATCGCTGATCTTCATTCCAATTATCTCACAGACCTATTGTGATCCTAAAAGTTTTGCCTGGCAGAACGAATTTGTTGCTTTTAACAAAATGGCCGCTACTGACCAGCTGGGGAGGGATATAAAACTGGCAAGCGGCAATGTCTGCAGCAGAATAATCCCTGTCAGGATCCACGATCTTGATGCTTCTGACACTGAACTTCTTGAAAATGAAATGGGATGCAGGCTGCGCGCTATCGATTTCATTTATTCAAGCGCCGGAGTAAACAGACCCCTTAAACCTGATGATAATCCGGAAAAAAACCTTAATAAAACATATTACCGCGATCAGATCAACAAGGTTGCCAACGCTGTCAAGGATGTAATCTACGGGGTTCATCCTGACGAAAGAAAGAGAGCAACAAAGTCATACCAGACAAGGTCACAAACTGGTTATACGGAAGGGGCGCCTGGTCAGACTGCGCAAAAAACAATGCCTTCGAAAAGAAAGATCCGTATTCTAAGGACTCCCATGATCCTGGGAGGCATTTTTGCAATTCTGGCCATAATTTTCCTTCCGAAACTTTTAAAAAAAGACAGAGAACAGGTTTCAGCGGGTGAGATAATAAGGAAAGCGATAGCTGTACTGCCTGCTGTCAACCTCACGGGGAATCCTGAACTGCAATATATTGCAGATGCAATTCAAAGTGATATAAGCGGCAGGCTCAATGGAATAAGCAGTTTGATAGTAAGGCCTGATCAATCTACATTGCAATTCAGGAACAGTGAAGAACCTATTCAGCAAATAGCCAAGAAACTAAATGTAAATGAGATCATTCAATCTTCAATAAAGGGCACCAAAGATAATCTCCAGGTTGAGGTAAGGTTGATCGAAGCTTTTCCTGAAGAGAAGAACATCTGGAGTTCAATGTTCATTCACAACTGGAATAGTATCGCTGAGAATTATCAAAGTATAATTAATCATATCGTCGATGCAACCCAGATAAAACTCACTTCTCAGGAATCGAAAAACCTTTCACTCGTGCAAAAGCATGACACGGCATTATTGAATGCGTGCAGATTGGGCGCCTTTTACATAAAACAAATGACTCCGGAAGGGCTTGAAAAAGGATTGATGTATCTCAACAAAGCCATGGCCATTGATCCATTGGATCCTCTGCCTTATCTTGAGCTTGCCCGCGCGTACAGTGACTCGGAACATGGAGGAGGGTTAGTTACGGATGCCCCTAACCGCGCAAGGGATTATGCACTTAAAGCACTTGAACTGGATTCAACCCTTGCAGATGCTCATTCGATACTGGGTCAATGGTATCTGTATAAAGGATGGAACTTCCCTGAAGCCGAGAAGCATTTTAGGCGTGCTATTGAACTCAACCCAAATGATGCAGCTGCTCATTGCCATTTCGGGTGGTTTTATTGCAGTGCTTTGATTCCCAATACCCTGTACTCAAGGATATATAAGATTGATGATGCAATAAACGAAATGAAAAGGGCGGTCGAAATATCCCCCACGGATCCTTTGTATCAGGGCTATCTTGGATGGCTGTACCTATATGCAGGTCAGTTCGAGGAAGCCATACCCGAAGCCAGAAAAACTCTTCAGCTTGATCCGAATTATACTATGGCCTATTACGTCATGGGAGCAGCATACGCTGAAATGGGAATGAACTATGAGGCAATAGAAGCACATAAGAAAGGATTGGCAATAAGCCCCGGATTCGAATATGGCCTGGCGGTCGCCTATGCCCGGGCAGGACAGAAAGAACAAGCTATGGAGATAATCAAAGAGATGGAAAAATACAGGGATTCATGGTGGTATTCATGGGGTCTTGCTGAAGCATATACCGCAATTGGTGAAAAAGATAAAGCTATTGGCGCACTTGAAAATGTCTATAAGCTTCGCGGCGATTTCATGCCATGGGTACATGCCTACTGGTTGTTCAAACCTCTATGGGATGACCAAAGGTTTAAAGACCTTTCCGCAAAGCTGAATTACCCTAAATAAAATAAGGAAGCCAATTGCCGGTTTTATTGCCACATTTACTTCGCAGGCTCTCCTCAAAAAACTAATTTTGGGAAAAGCTTTTTTCATGGCATTAAAAGTTGAAGACTTTGACGATCAGTCCAGGTTCAGGCAGGTTCAGGCGATACCATACAGTGATCTTGTCAGCTTTGTTCTGGATTATCTGAGGAGGAACAGCCGGCTGATGATCTTTTATTGGTCAGTCTGCATTATTTTCGTCGGTCTGGCACTTACAGTAAGGATAAACATTGCAGGGTATTTTCCATTGAAAGAAATAGTTTTCCATTCCCTGCTGGGTTTTATTGTTTTCCCTGCTTTAATTATCCCGGTCCATGAATTCCTGCATGTGATACCTTTCTGGCTTACAGGTGCCAGAAAAATAAGAGTTGGTGCCGACCTGAAGCAATACATCTTTTATGTTACAGCCCACAAGCATGTGCTAAACAGCATGCAGTTCAGGTTTGTCGCCCTCATCCCTTTGATTCTGATCAGCGCAGCGCTTCTTATACTTATCCTTTATCTTCCCGGATTATGGAAATGGAGCCTGTCAGTTTTGCTTTTTGTGCACGCCACTATGTGCGCAGGTGATTTCGCAATACTTAACTTTTATTATCTCAACCGCCACAGAAAAATATACACATGGGATGATGCGGATGAGAAAATGGCATATTTTTATGAAGAACTGTAAATAGCTTAAAAACAGGGAAATACAGAATCGAAAAGGGTTGAAGGGGGTTGAAAAAGGTTGAAGAGGTATAAACCCTCTTAAACTCTCTTAAACCCTCTTAAACTTCTCAGAACCTCTCCTTGGCTAGTTTTAAGACTTCATCTTCCTTCACAATCGGACGGATTCGGAATGAGTATTCATAATGCCGTTCCATCAGTCTGTACTGCGGATGTATCTTCGCTCCCCAGCTGTCATCACCTCCGACACCCATCTGTCCCAGGTCAACATTCAGATTGACGAGCTCGCGGGGCTTGATGTCATCGATATGAGTATTGACACTCTTGGCATCTTTACGATATTGAGATAATTTCCCCGGTGATTCAAAATCGTCGTGGATATTATTGAGAGCGGAGAAGCAGATCAGAGGATTGCCGCTGACAAGTATCCCAGTTCCATTATCATCTGTAAGTGTGAGCCAGCGTGTATCAGTTTTATAGCCGTTCTCCGAAGGACGTATATAAGGAACATACTGATCAGCGACCGAGCTTTCATAAACGCCTACATCTGCTGATGTCTTCCTGTCTGCATAGTTCTCATGTGGTCCGCGGCCGTACCATTTCAGGTTCGAAAATTCATCAGGCAGCTGCATTTGCATTCCCATCCTTGGTATTTCGGGTATGCTTTCAGAGATCTTTTCAAACTTGTTCGAAATAATTATATCAGCTGATCCCAGGATAGTATAAGATGTCGAATAACCTGCAATTTTCACGCTGTCGGGTCCAGGGATATCATACCTGAAAGCTGCAACCACCTTCCCCGGTGAGGGCTGGCTTATATCGGCCTTTGTAATTCTGGTTCTCTCTCCTGCCTTCTTCCATATTCCAAGCCATCGATCCATTCCATATCCATAATCATTATCCGTCGGCGCTCTCCAAAAATCTGGTTCCGGGCCTTTAAGCAAAAGTTCCTTCCCCTTGAAAACGAATGATGTCATAAGGCCGGTTTCAAGATTGAAAATGACACTAAGGTCCTGTCCTGCCACTTCCAGGCTGGTACCCTCAGTCTTCGTCTGAAGAATCCCGGATTCACCTGCAGGCCTTACAGTGCCTTGTTCACCTGATGCCAACAGGTATTGTGCCGATGCATAGACATGATCTTCCGGTACAAGATTCCACTCCTCGGTTCTTGTGACCTTTATATTAAGGAAATACTCTGTCGCCGGTGCAGGCTGGATCTTTTGTAAAGGAATTTTGACCAGCAGCTCTTTACCCGGTTTCAGTTCGGGGAACGAGATTTTTCCCGATTGGATAATAGAACCATCAGCAGTAACCTCCCAATCGAAATTAAATTCTGCCAGATCCGTAAAATCATACTTGTTCCTTATTTTTAACAGTCCGGCATTCAGATCGACAGGTTCAAATCCAACATATTGATAGACTTTCTTCACCTCGCTCAGTCCGGGCTTTGCAGTCCTGTCGGGCCAGGTAAGGCCATTGCAGCAGAAATTACCGTCGCTCGGCACTCCCTCTTCTCCAAAATCGCCGCCATAAGCCCAGTATTTCTCGCCGTTTTCGTTAGTTGTCAGAATTCCCTGGTCGACCCAGTCCCAGACAAAGGCACCCTGCAGCTTTGGATATTTTTCGATAACATCCCAGTAATCCTGCAGATTGCCGGTCGAATTACCCATTGCATGGGCATATTCGCACATTATAAGAGGCCGGTCGTTCATTTCATCCTTAGCATAGGCTTCTATCTGTTCAATCCTGGCATACATGGGGCACCATATATCAGTATGCCTTTCCGTGGTATTAGTACTTTTTTCCGCACGTTCATACTGAACCGGACGGGAAGGATCCCTTTGTTTTGTCCATTTATAATTGTTCAGAAAATTGCGACCGTCGCCAGCTTCGTTGCCAAGTGACCAGATTATGACCGACGGATGATTCTTATCCCTCTCGACCATTGCCTGCATCCTTGCCATATGAGCATCGGCCCATTCAGGCTTATCGGCAAGGGTTACATCCTTATCGTATCCGATACCATGCGATTCGATGTTGGCTTCATCGATAAGGTACAGGCCGTACTTGTCGCACATCTCATACCACAGCTCCTGCTGGGGATAATGCGATGTCCTAACGGCATTGATATTATGGCTCTTCATCACCCTTATATCCTTGAGGATCAATGCCTCGTCAACAACATGACCGTTTATCTCATCATGCTCATGCATGTTTGTTCCTTTCAGATAGATTGCTTTCCCATTTACAAGGAGTTGTGAGTTTTTTATTTCCACCCTTCGGAATCCTATCTTTGTGCTTACGCTTTCAAGTACCTCACCGCTTTTGCTCTTCAGGGTTATCACTAGTGAATAGAGAGCCGGAGTTTCTGCCGACCATTTTTTTATTTCAGGGAAGCTCTTCTCAAAGGATATCTCTGCTTTGCCTTGAGCCAGTGTTGCATCCCTGGATTCAGAATACAGTTTTTGTCCGTTGTCGAACATCGAAGCTTCAATTGTAAAATCACCGCTAGTCGGTTCAGCACTACCCAACTGCACGTTAAGATTCATCAATCCGTCGCTATAGTTATCGGCCAGGCCGGCATTGGCAAAGAAATCCCTGATGTATGTTTTG
>CAVYYM010000027.1:0-6455 GCA_963772715.1 uncultured Bacteroidota bacterium | reverse complement strand
CGTTTCTTCAACCCTTCCCCAGCGAGGTTCCCTGCACACATCAATTACCGGAGACAACGCATGGTGAGTTCCACGTGATCGCATCTCACGGGCTACTGCAGAATATACTTTTTCGAAAAGATCCGGATCCCATGAACATGCCAATCCTATTGCCTGAGGGAAGGCTGTCGAATCGTAACGCATCATACCATGCTGTCCTTCGTCAACAAAGATGACGGGTATGCCAAGTCGTGTTTTTTCGAGACAATACTTCTGGATCTTATTGCGCTGTTCAACTGTTTCTTTCAAATGCCAGAAAGCAGGATGCACTGAATTGGCTCCCTTCCCAAAGGCAGTTTTCATCTTTTCTGAATCATTGAGAAATTCATCTGTAAAATCTTCCACGCCCCCGTTCCACAAACCCATCAGCTGCCATACTTTTTCTTCGATGGTCATTCTTGACAGAAGATCCTTCACTCTTTTCTGAACCGGAAGTTTCGGATTTTTATATGGAGCATCCTTTATTGGCTGCCCTGAATGTTTACTCTTAATTACCATATTACTTTTCTTTTCTTTGTTACTTGTTGCTGGTTATTTGTTGCTGGTTATTTGTTGCTGGTTGCGATAACTTTTGCAATTTATGTGGTACCATTTGCTTTTCGTCTTTCAGCGAGTTCGTTTTGCATCTTAAACTCTGTTGATCTGGTTATCTTATAGAAGAACAACAGACCGATCATTATAACGACTGCTATTACCGGGATAATGCTTGTTGACAGACGTATACCTTCCACTGCGTGAGGTGACTGGGCAAGCCATGCGACTTTTGCAGGAGGTGCCACATAACCGAACCATGAAAGCAGCATGCTGCTGATTGCCC
Source organism: uncultured Bacteroidota bacterium (assembly GCA_963772715.1). Lineage (GTDB taxonomy): Bacteria > Bacteroidota > Bacteroidia > Bacteroidales > VadinHA17 > LD21. The sequence goes on along the minus strand of CAVYYM010000027.1, from coordinate 5,599 downwards.
CGCCGATGGCCAGGCCGACTTTCAGACCGATCACTACACCTGCAAATACTATAGCTGTTGACCTCCTGTTGTATTTCCAGTCAGAATAATCAGCGACATCAGCCATCATAGACCATGGTACGGGCATAGTGATACCCCATGAAAAATTAAACAATATCTGCAGTATCAAAATCATGAATATACCTGTCGGTGGAACAAAATAGAACATTGCAGCAAAAACTATTGCCAGCACAAGTCCAGCGATGAATACATTCCTTTTACCCATTCGTTTGATCAATACATTTGACAGAACTATTCCCAGAATTGCCGCCAGCTGGCCAAAGATGTTGGTAATTCCGAACACGCTTCCGGCCGCATCGGCATTTGCGCCTGCAAGACCTATTACTTCCAGAAATCCTAATAATGCCGTATTTGCCGAATTCATAAAGCTGTTCATGCTGGGTATGTCCAGATAATATTGGAAGTAGAATAACAGCATGCCATTTCGTATTGCAAGGAAAATGAACATCATGATAAACACAAGGAACATTATGACCCATGGACCATTGTGGATAAGGTCCGAGATATCCTGTCTGAGTGATTGTTTCTGCTCAGGATTTGGCTTAATTCTTTCCTTCGTCCATGAAAATGTAAGTATAAAGAATAACACCGCAAGTGCGGAAAAAATACCCATGGTGATCATGTATCCTTTGGCGCTGTCGCCCTTGCCAAAATGGCTGACCATTGGTATGGCAAAGCCCTGGATGGCTATTGTTGCCAGTACAACAAACACAAAACGGACAGAGAAAAGAGAGCTCCTTTGCTTCTGGTCGCCTGTAATAACTCCGCTGAGTGCTGAATATGGAATATTGTTGGCTGAATAAACCAGCATCAGAAGGATATAGGTGACAAAAGCCCAGATGATTTTCCCGACCTGCTCCATGTCCGGAGTATAAAACGCCAGAAAACCGAAAATGCCAAAAGGCAATGCCGTCCATAGTATCCATGGCCGGAACTTGCCCCATCGTGTTTCAGTCCGGTCAGCTATTACTCCCATAACGGGATCAGCAACTGCTCCTACCAGGCGGCCAACAAGAAAAAGTATCGCTATGGCTGCGGCACTGATTCCGAAAGTATTTGTATAAAAGCTGAGCTGGAGCAGCATTATCGTTTGAAAGATAAAATTTGCCGCAGCATCTCCAAGGCTAAAGCCTACTTTTTCTCTTATTGAAATTTTTTCTGCCATCCTTATTGAATGTGGTTAGTGACTCTATGTATTAATTGTTCTGGCCTGCCCTGGTCATAAAATTCCACGGTTCATGATGAGAAGGAGTTCGTTTCCCAACAACCTCATCAAATTTATTGATCATCTCGGGATATTGTTCTGCAACATTCTTTGATTCAGCCGGATCTGTTGCCAAATCATATATCTCCCAACCTGGCTGAGGATTCCCTGAGATGCGTTTTACTCCCTTCAGGTTGCCCATTCTCACTGCAATCTGACCTCCGAATTCCCAGTACATATATTCGTGCTGTTTCTGCTTCTTGCTCTTCCCCAGCAATGTAGGAAGATATGATACCCCGTCGGTATTAGTAACTTTTTGTCCGGTAAGTTCGCCCACTGTTGCCATAAAATCGAAATGAGCTGACGGATGATCCGTGACTGTTCCTGCCTTTATTTTACCGGGCCATCTAACAACAAACGGTTCCCTGATTCCTCCTTCATAAACCTGGCTTTTTGAACCCCTTAAGCCGCCAGAGCTGTTAAAGAACCTTGAATCTGTTCCTCCTCCCCCTGCAGGTCCGTTGTCGCTTGTGAAAATTACAATTGTATTCTTTTCTATCCCCAGTTCCTTTAGTTTTTCAATTATTGCCCCGATCTTCTGATCCATCCTGGTGATCATAGCCGCATATGCCGAATAAGGCCTGGGATGAGGAGTATAACCTCCGCCTCCGATATAGGGCTTTTCATCAAAAACTCCGTTGTACATTTCAAGACTTTCATCAGGTACCTGCAGGGCTTTGTGCGGAACCACAAAAGCAAGGTAAAGGAAAAACGGATTCTGCTTGTTTGAATCAATGAATTTCAGTGCTTCATCCGCCATCAGATCGAGCGAATAATCATTACCCTGATATTTCTTGTATTCCTGCAGGTCATGAGTTGCATTCTTATCAAATTTTGGGTGAACATTGATCACCGGATTATCCAGTTTTTCCATCTTATCATTCCTCCATAAAAATGAAGGATAATGATTATGGGCATGGTTCTGATCGTTGTAACCGTAAAAAAAGTCAAAGCCCTGCTTATTCGGCGCTCCGGTTGAGGACATGCTTCCCAATCCCCATTTACCAATGATGGCAGTGGCATATCCTGCCCGCTTAAGCATTCTGGCAACCGTCTCGGTATTCTCAGGCAATGGCATCTGTCCCTGGGTATATTCATCCCCCTTGATCTCGAAATTATTTCTTACATAACTGTGCCCGAGATTCATCCCTGTCATCAGGCAGCAGCGTGCCGGGGCAGATACAGGGGCTCCGGAATAATGATTTGTAAATCTTATACCCTCCCGGGCCATACGGTCTATATTCGGAGTTTTTATGTACAGCTGTCCGTAACACCCTATATCTCCATAGCCAAGGTCGTCGGCCATGATAAAAATAATATTCGGACGCGCAGACTTAACTTGTGCAGTGGCAGGGTTCAGAATCGGTAACAACGCCAATGCTGCCATTCCGGGATATAATAACCTGGATTCTTTCATTGTTTTGGTTTGGCAAGCTTTCATTTAAAATGATTACGAAACAATGCTGATCATCTCTATTTTACGAATTTCGCCTTATAAGTCGGGGAAGAAAGCCTTCGGGCAATAACCTTGCTCACTTCAACCGGAATATCTGTTTCTAGAATATCTATACCTTTTCGATATAACGCATTATAACCTTTTTCTAGCTCATAAATACTGGCAACCTTTCCTCCTGTAAGCTCCAGGTCGAGGTTCCTGGATGTCCCCAGGATACAAAGCGCTCCTCTCTTATGGACCATGTCGAATACACTCTCATCGGCCGGCAGCTGGTGGCTGACAAAAGCTACTACATTTGACCATGGAACACCGGTATTATCAAATTCCAACACTTTTGCAGGTGTGGGAATGAAGATCTGCATCATAATATCTTTATTCATACTATAACATTGCTTTGCCTCTTCAAATGAATAAGCCATAATAATTGTATATGCCTCAGCCCTGCATTCTTCAACTATCTTTACCCGGTCTTTCATCGAGGTTGACTTTTTATCAAGCACCAGGATTGTTTTCCCTCGAGCCCATTTAAGAACCTCTTTCATGGTATGTATCTTGTAATCAGTCATATTCCCCTTCACATCCTTGAGATTAAACTCTTTCAGCTGCTCCAGGGTATAATCAGATACACGACCTTTTCCTGTTGACGTCCTCTGCAGCGTGGGATCGTGATTTACCACCAGAATGCTGTCTTTGGTAAATTGCGGATCGATCTCCATCATCGAATAAGTGCTTCTCAGAGTATTTTCAAAAGTAGCGATGGAATTTTCGCAGAGATGGTTTTCCGGACCTCCACGGTGTGAGCTTATGAAACAGACACTGTCGCCTGTATACCGGAACATGGCTTTAAGGTCCTGTGGTGTTCTGATTTTTAAATAATGTCTTTGACCTTTTGGTTCTCCGGAAGCAGAAAATCCCTTGTAAGAGATGAGCAGTAATAATAAGAATATTAATATTACACGGGGAAAGCTGAGAAAATGTTTCATGAAGTTAATTCTTCGGATTCACAGCTTTAAAATTAAATATAAAACGGGCTTAATGCAATTTTTTCCTGCCGGATTATGTAAATTGGGTTTTAAAAGCTTCCCATGGAAAGAATATCAGTTCTGTTTTTAGGATGTTGCCTTTTACCAGGCTGCAACCAGGGGCGACATGATATTAAACAAGCTGGAAAACCAAATATAATTTTTATTCTAACCGACGACCAGCGCTGGGATGCAGTCGGTTATGCCGGTAACCCGATAATTCAAACACCGGAAATGAACAGGCTGGCCGGCGAAGGCACTTGTTTCAGAAACGCTTTTGTAACAACTCCCATCAGTGCAGCAAGCCGTGCCTCGATCCTGACCGGCATGTACGAACGCACCCATGGGTATACATTTGAACAGGGGCCTCTGAAAGAAACATATATGAAGCTCAGCTATCCGGTAATCATGAAAAACAATGGTTATCACACAGGTTTCTTCGGGAAGCTGGGAGTTATTTATAAGGATGCCGTTAAGCTTTTTGATAAGGCCGACATATACGACCGGAACGGAAAATACCCCGACAGAAGAGGATATTTTTACAAGACAATCGGAAACGATACAATTCATCTTACGCAATATACCGGCTACCAGGCCAGGGAGTTCATAAAGAGTGCCCCGACTGATAAACCTTTTTGCCTCTCCTTAAGTTTCAGTGCGCCCCACGCTCACGACAATGCTCCGGAACAGTATATCTGGCAGGAAAAATCTGACCGGCTGTATTGCGATGTGATAATTCCTCCTCCACCACTTTCAGATGAGAAATACTTCATGGCGCTCCCTGAAGAGGTCAGAAACGGATACAACAGGTTGCGCTGGACATGGAGGTTTGACACACCTGAAAAATATCAGCATAGTGTTAAAGGGTATTACCGGATGATCAGCGAAATAGATGATGAGATAGGTGAGATAAGAAAACTGCTTGAAGAGAAAGGGATTGCAGGGAATACTGTTATTATTTTCACAAGCGACAACGGCTATTATCTTGGCGAACGACAGCTGGCCGGCAAATGGCTTATGCACGATAACTCAATCCGTGTTCCGCTGATCATTTACGATCCCCGGATAAAGAAGCACAGGGAGGTTGAAGACATGGTACTGAACATTGATATAACAAGCACCATACTTGATATTGCAGGTGCTGAAATCCCGGAAAAATATCAGGGGGTATCTCTTTTCCCTTACCTGAAGAACAAAAAGCCGGCAAAGAATCGTGAAAAACTGTTGTTTGAACACCTTTGGGAAATACCTGAAATACCCTCAAGCGAAGGTATCAGAACAGCAAAATGGAAATACTTCAGGTACCGGTTTATTGACGCTCCTGAAGAGCTTTACGATCTTGAAAGCGATCCTATGGAAACAAAAAATCTTGCAACTGATCCGGAATATATTAAGATAATTACAGAGCTGCGTTCAGAGTGTGACCGACAGATCTCGCTTTTCACCCTGGCAGGAGAAAATTGAATTTATATATAAAATTATAGTATAATATGAAAGAAAACAGGTGTCCGGCAAACTGTCGCTGCAATTCCGGACGGAGAGAGTTTCTGAAGAAATCGGCGATTCTGATCTCAGGTACTTTGCTGGTTAATTTTGAAGCTGAAACAGCTTGATGACCTGTAGATTCCATCTTTGTTTTTCAATCCATCCTGTACGTATTATTCCACTTTCAGTGTACACAGCTTCTGTGAAGGTATCGAGAACTCAATTTCACGGTGAGTCTGACTCAGTTCAAGGCGTTGTGTTTTTTCCCCGGAGATCTGCCAACTGTAATTACCGTTCCGTAAATTAAGAAAT
>CAVYYM010000026.1:0-344146 GCA_963772715.1 uncultured Bacteroidota bacterium | reverse complement strand
ATCAGTGGTTGGGAAAGACCGGCTTGGACAGGTACTATGCCGATCCGTACAGGACATGGATGTTGCCAACAGGTATAATTACCAGAAAGGCGACTACAGAAACTACCGCGATGGCGATTTGCAGTCGTCGATTCCTGCTGGTGCTGACTGGAATATCGATGATGCGAAACAGGGATCTACAAGGATGTATGTTCAGGAAGAAAAAGACTATTTTACACTTATAAATGATAATGCAAGGGTTTATAAGGGCGGATAATGGAAAGCCAGGGCATACTGGCTTAATCCTTCAACAAGAAGGTTCCTTGATCAGGAAAGCTGCCGTGATGATATCGGATTCAGATGTGCCATGATCAGGGTAGGAAGCCCGGCAGGACTATAATGGAATAACAGGATTTTAATAATAGCCTCATTATGTATCCATAATGAGGCATTTTTTTAAATTTATGAAAACGGAACAGTTATACAGGATTTTCAGGGAAGAATCAACGGGTATCTCAACCGATACACGGACTATTAAAAAAGGCCAGCTCTTTTTTGCATTGTGGGGCCAGAATTTTAACGGCAATAAATATGCCATTGAAGCTCTCGATAAAGGAGCTTCCTATGCAGTAATCGATGATCCTGTATATGAAACAGACAGGACAATACTGGTAGATGATTGCCTCCTTGAACTGCAGGCCCTGGCCCAGCATCATCGAAAAATGACAAAAGCTCCGGTTCTGGCAATAACCGGAACAAATGGTAAGACGACAACAAAGGAACTGATCGCTGCCATTATGTCAAAAAAGCTTAAGGTACACTTTACAAAGGGGAATCTTAATAATGAAATCGGACTTCCTCTTACAATATTAACAGCACCTGAGGATATCCAGATGATGATATTGGAAATGGGGGCAAACCACCTGGGTGAAATCCGGACACTATGCAATATTGCCAGGCCTGATTATGGAATTATAACGAATATCGGAACAGCTCATCTTGAAGGTTTTGGTTCTTTCGAAGGAGTGCTGAAAGCAAAAACTGAGCTATATGAGCATCTCAGGAAAGTTAATGGTATAGCATTATACAATGATAAAAATCCGTTGCTGACCGAAAGAATTTATAAGCTGGTAAACAGGGGAGTCCCTTATTCAAATCCTACGGGCGTCGAACTGATAGTTGAAGCGTTACCTTCGGATATGAACCTTGCTGTCAGGGTCAAATATCAGCATAGAATTCATGATATTCAGACGGGCCTCTTTGGAGCCTATAATCTGGAAAATATTTATGCGGCGATAGCAACTGGTCTGTTCCTGGGAGTAGAAATGGATGAGATAGCTGAAGCCGTAAGCAAATATCAGCCGGGCAATAACAGATCGCAGGTAAAAACTACTCCCAGTAACACCCTTGTATGCGACTCTTACAATGCCAATCCAACAAGCATGATGTTCTCAGTAAGATCATTTTTTGAACTAAAAACAAGCAGAAAAGTATTGATCCTTGGTGATATGCTTGAGCTTGGTGAAAAAAGTGATGAGGAACATTTAAAACTTCTGAATGAGATCAAATCGTTTAATCCCGAAAAAGTTCTTCTTGTGGGAGCCACCTTTCAGAAAGTTTCAGCCGGTTTTGGCTTTAATTCGTTCCAGGATCTGTCATCATTAAGGGACTACCTGAAAGCAGAACCTGTTAAAGGTACTCTTATTCTGATAAAGGGATCAAGGAAAATGGCTCTCGAAAAGATATATGATCTGCTGTAGGAGGAGTTCTAGTTAACCTGAGCGGCTGTATCAGGTACAAACCTGATGTTGATAATAAGGACTTCCGATCTGCTTCCTGATCTGACTCTTGGTCCCCAGAGACCGTAGCCTGATGAAACAATAAAGTGAGTATTCCCTTTCTTCAGATATCCATAGCTCAGCTCATACATCCTGGCTGTTATGTAATTTAACGGCCACATCTGTCCATTATGTGTATGGCCCGAAAGCTGAATGTCTATCCCATGCTTTTCCGCTTCACTCAGGTCAAAAGGCTGATGGTCGAGCAAAATAACAGGTTTGGATAAATCAGCTTCGCTGACAAGTTCGCTGAGATTCTTGCGCTCTTTACCATAAAACCTCTTTGAATCCCTGTCCAGCCTGCCTATCAATTGAATACCGCCCTCTATTTCGATTACTTCGTCTTTCAGAATTCTTATTCCTTTACTTTCTATATAGGGGATGGTGCGTTTCGCCCCTCCGATGAATTCATGATTGCCTGTAATCGCATAAAGACCGTCTTTACATTTAGGGCATGTGAAATATCCTAAAAGATCATCCCGCAATACGGGTCCGATCTCTCCGTCAACTATATCACCAAGCAGAAGTACAAGATCAGGTTCCTGCTTCACAAGAATCTCCGATAGCTTTTTCATACTCCTCTTTCTGATAGTACTGCCCAGATGAATATCTGATACTGCTGCAATTCTGATACTATCCAATCCGCCTGCCGGCTTGCTAATTGTTAAATTGTATGATTTTACATGCGGGATAAGCGCATTGACAAATCCACCTGAAATCAGGATAAAGGATAACAGGATAGTTGTAATATATGCCCATTTCCGGAAGGCCATTGTATTACCTCCTGTAACGATACCGGGTATCCGCAGAGCCAATAAAATAATATCGGAAAGGAACAGGAACAGAAAACCGTAAAGAATAAAAGCCATCCAGAATCCGCCGATGATATTCAGGATATCTGATAATACTGAGGAATGACGTGCTTCAAGGATCTTTCCAAGAACAAAGGTGGATGCCAGGATAATAAAAACAAACAGATACCAGACCCTGAAATTATGAAAAGCCTGAATTGAGTTATATCCTTTAATGTAAATATAAATATTTGCAGAAGAGTAGATTGTAAGTACTATTGCCAAAAAGATGATCAACTGGTGCATTTTCATATTAATTCAATTGGATTTTAAGTCTGCTAAATGTTTTTTCCCTTTTGATATAAAACCGGAAAACGATGCTATTGTTCACCAGATGAACCCGTGATTTGCTTATTGTCAGATCACCGACCAGTCTTCTTTTTTCCTTTAAGCTCTTAATGCTTTTATAATAATCAATATGGGCTTTCCATACTGCTTTCACGTTGGCCGGTCTGCCAATTAAGATGAACCTTATTGCAGCTAAACCGTCCAGTAATTTCCTGACTAATATTATCCTGTGCAAATTCTTATCAGGTAAATTTTTATAAAGAAGAAATAAATTATTACGGAAATTGAGATAGGTTTTTTGTACTGATTCATAAGGAAGGGTTCCTCCGCCAACGTGATATACCGTTGATTCAGGAACATAAGAAATACGGTAACCTGCAAGCCGGAACCGCCAGCATAAGTCAATCTCTTCCATGTGCGCATAAAAATCGTCATCAAGTCCGCCGCATTTTATCCATGCTTCCGACCTGACCATCATGCATGCCCCTGTTGACCAGAAAATATCGGCAAAGTCATCATATTGCCCGGAATCTTTTTCGATGTGTTCAAAAATACGTCCCCTGCAAAATGTATATCCGTACTTATCTATGTACCCACCGGCTGCACCGGCATATTCAAAATGATCCTTTTTATGGAACGATCTGATCTTCGGCTGGCATGAAGCAACATCCGGATTTTTATCCATGAATTTAACAAGGGGATTAAGCCAGCCTTCTGTTACAGCGACATCCGAGTTAAGAAGGACATAATATGTTGCATCTATTTGTTTAAATGCCCTGTTATAACCACCAGCAAATCCATGGTTGGTATCAAACCTGATTACCCTTACATCTTTGAAATTCTTTGATGTCCAGTCTGCTGAGCCATCTGTCGAGCCATTATCCACAACATATACTTCAGTATCCTGACAGGCAGAATACCTGACCACAGATTCAAGGAATTCCTGTAAAAACTTCAGGCCATTCCAGTTAAGTATAACAACAGCAGATTTAATCATCCAAATCCGTTTTTTTATATTTCCACCTGCGGTGAGTCCATATCCAGTATTCCGGATAACCTCTTATCAGATCCTCAAGCCTTTTAACATGCTTTTCAGTAACCTCATATTCCGGCAGGCCTAAGGTGCTCTCAAAAAGTAATTCCATGGTTACTTCATAATATCCCCGCCTGATTTTCTGTACATTAACAAATACTACCGACATGTCGTATTTTGCTGCGATTTTTTCAATACCCAGAAATACCGGAGTTTCCTGGTTCAGGAAAGAAGTATAGTATCTGATCTGACTTTTTGCTGGTGTCTGGTCAGCCATGAAACCGTAAAGTGTTCTAATGTTTCTATTCTTGTTATCAACTATTTTTCTGACAACATGTTTCATTGGTGCCAGTCCTCCATTATTTCTCGACCTCAGCCTGTTTAAAAACCTTTCAAATAATTTGTTCTTGACTGGCTTGTATATGCTGACGGTCTCATATTTTGTATAAAGGGGAAAGATAACTCCCAGCCATTCCCAGTTATTGAAATGGCTGTATACCATTGCCAGATCCCGTCCGGAACTATATAAATGTTCAATCAGTTCAGGATTATTATATTTCATTCTTATCTTTAACTCTTTATTACTCAAATGAGTGAGTTTTAGAGTCTCAATAATAAGGTCGGTCAGATGCCTGTAATAATTTCTGGTAATCAGTTTTAGCTCTTCAGTAGATTTTTCAGGAAATGAATTCTTCAGGTTTTCGGTAACTACTTTTTTCCTGTATGATAAAAGGTAATAGAGTAAGAAATACAATATATCTGAAAATAAATATAAAATCCTTAACGGTAAGAGGGTCATAATCCAGTTTATGCCATAGAATATATAGAATCCGATTGTCCCCATTGAATTGTGTGGTTCTATTTTTTCATAAAACCTTTGATAACTTCAATTAATTCATTATATATAAAATAATTAGACGCAACTGTTTCATCACCGGTAAGACCTTTCATATTGCCCGAGAAATCGCTGAACTTTCCTCCGGCTTCCCTTACAAGAAGCATCCCGGCTGCAACGTCCCATAGTTTAAGGTCATATTCAAAAAAGAGGTCAAACCTACCGCATGCCACATAAGCCAGGTCGATTGATGCAGAACCGAGTCTCCTTAAACCGTGGGTGTTTTTTAACAGATAGGTCAGAAGATTCATATATTGATCGAGCCTGTCAAAAAGATTGTAAGGGAAACCTGTCGCTGCCAGTGATCCGGAAAGTGTCGGAATAGTTGAAACATGGATTCTTTTTCCATTTAACCAGGCTCCTCCGTTTTTCCAGGCTGTAAAAGTCTCGTTTCCTCCAACCTCATGTACCACACCGGCAATTACCTCATCGTTTTCCATAAGTCCTATGCTTATCGCATACGGCCTCACCCCATGGAGGAAATTGGTAGTCCCGTCAAGAGGATCTATGATCCAGTTATATTTCAATCCTTTTTTCACTGAGGTCCCTTCTTCAGCAATAAATCCTGCTTCCGGAATAAGACGGCCAAGCTTCTCAATCAGCATCTTCTCTGATCCTTTGTCGACATAAGATACGAAGTTGTTTAAGCCTTTTGATTCAACCTGATTTATATCAAATACATCCGCTTCATTTTTTATGAATTCAGCTGCTGTTTTGGCTGCAACTTCAATATCAGCACAAAGGGTTTTAAGATCAGTCATGTTTTAATTTACTAATTCAACATTCATTCTGCCTGACACGGAAATACCCGTGAGCTTTACTTTAATTACTTTGCCGGTAATGCCGGAATTCCATGGGTATTCAGTACTGAGATAATTTCCTGTAAACCCTGTTATCATATCCTTCACGCCTGGTGTGCTCGAATAAGACGTCACAAAACTCCCCGGTATTCAGGTTGCAGAATTCCTGATGTTTTTTTTCAGAGAGTGCTATCAATCTCCTGCTTCGTTTTTCCCTGATGCTGAAAGCGACTTTACCGGTCATTTTTTTGCAGGAGTCCCCGGACGTTCCGAAAATTTAAAAACGTGAAGGTATGATAATGGCATTTCATTTATGAAAGAGTAAGTCTCTTCAAAATCCTGGTCCGATTCGCCGGGAAAACCCACAATGACATCAGCCCCAATACCAGCCAATGGTATTTCCATAATGATTTTCCTGACTCTCTCTTCAAACTTCGCTCTTTTATATCTTCTTCTCATCATGCCCAGCACCTTGTCGGATCCGCTTTGCAGTGGTATATGAAAATGAGGCACTATTTTCCGGCTTTCAGCAGTGAGTCTTATAAGCTCATCGGTAAGGAGGTTTGGCTCAATTGATGAGATCCTGTACCTTTCAACTCCATCGACCCTGATCAGCTCCTTCAGCAACGATAACAAATGTTTCTCCTGTTGATTTACCATAATCACCGATATTCACACCTGTAAGGACAATTTCCTTTATTCCATTCTCTGCTATTTTCTCAGCTTCTGCGACAAGCGATCTGATATCCGGGTTTCTACTACGCCCTCTGGCAGAAGGAATTGTGCAATAAGAACATTTGTAATCGCATCCATCCTGTACTTTTAGAAAGGAACGGGTTCTGTCCCCAGCCGACCAGGAAGGAAAGAATCTTTCAGTACCTCTGGTATCGCAGATATGGATCTCAGGGATATTTCTTTTCTCCCTGTTCTTAAGATACTCTGATATATCAAATTTCTCATTTGTTCCAAGCACAAGATCAACACCCGGGATAGATGACACTTCTTCAGGATTCAGCTGTGAGTAACAGCCCACCACTGCAATAACAGCATCAGGTGACTGATTAATGAACTTTTTGATTGCCTGCCTGCATTTTCTGTCAGCGGTATCAGTAACCGAACAGGTATTAATTACATAAATATCAGCCTGTGAATCCGGATCTTACCTTTTCGAACTCATCATCAGGAAATGACCTTGCTATTGTTGATGTTTCGGCAAAATTCAGTTTGCACCCCAGAGTGTGAAATGCTACCTTTCTTTTAATGGTCTTCATGATTAAAGAGCGGTTGTGAAGGCATGCCGCCAGATAACATCTCGATTAGATTATTTACGTTTTGAATCAGAGAGTTTTGTAAGGAAAACATTATTGAATTCAATTTCTTTTCCTTCGCTTTGGAGACAGATATGTCCTTTGCTGGCTGAGATATTGGTGCCTTTATTCTGAAGCACCCCGTTTACATAAACCTCAATCGTATTTGCTTTACAGGTAACTTCCATCGTATTCCATTCCCCAACTGGTTTTTCAGATGATGCCGACATTTTTGTTACGACTCTCGAATTATTCTTCTGCTCATTCATTGTTGCTCCATTCATGCATACAAAATCGCCTGCACTGCCTGCTTTTAGCTGGCATTCAAATGTTCTGAGCCAGATCGTATCAGGCAGTTGGGCATGTATGAAAACTCCACTGTTAGAAGCTTCACCCGGATATCTCCATTCCACATGCAGAGTATATTCGGAATAGGAATCCTTAGTTCTCATATATCCAAATGGATCACCTTTAATATGAATCACTCCATTCTGCACCGTAAAAACCTTAGCCGGATCAACTGCAGGATCCTTCAGAAAAAATGACCAGTTGGAAAGATCTTTGCCATTAAACAGCTGAATTTTCCCTTTTTCATTTCTCCTGTTTTGTTTGGTTTCTTTATCCTTTTTTCTTGACTGTCCGCAGATCGTAGATGATGTTCCGCCAAACATTAATAAAACAATTAATAAGAAGAGTAAAGATTTGTTTCTCATGGTTTTATTTATTAAAATTTATATGTAAACCCTAAAATACTCAAACAAGTCTAAAGCAATTTGCTGGCAAGTTCAGCAAGAAAGCTTCGTTCCCCTTTTACCAGGTTAACATGGGCAAAAATATCCTGGTTTTTCATTTTATCAGAAAGATAGCTCAATCCGTTTGATGCAGTATCAAGATATGGCGAATCAATCTGTTCAATATCGCCGGTAAAGACCATTTTCGTACCTTCCCCGGCCCTTGTTATGATAGTCTTGATTTCATGGGGTGTAAGGTTCTGAGCCTCATCAACAATGAAAAAGATACTTGAGAGACTTCTTCCCCTGATGTAAGCCAGTGGTGTAATTACCAGCTTTTCTTCCTTCATCATATCGTTTATCCTTATGAACTCCGGACTCTGGTGGCTGAATTTATGCTTGATTACGGTAAGGTTGTCGTAGAGCGGCTGCATATAAGGATCCATTTTTTCCTTAACATCACCCGGGAGAAATCCGAGGTCGCGGTTTGCCAGCGGAACAATCGGTCTTGCAAGGAAAATCTGTTTGTATCTTTTGTGCTGTTGAAGTGCAGCTGCAAGCGCGAGCAGGGTTTTACCGGTTCCGGCCTTTCCTGTAAGGGATACAAGCTGTATATCAGGATTTAAAAGAGCTTCAAGAGCAAAAGTCTGTTCTGCATTGCGGGGATCAATTCCATAAGTAGTCTGTTTGATTACTCTGTTAAGTATCTTGTTAACAGGATTGTAATGAGCCAGAGCGCTGGCTCCGCTATTCTTCATTATAAAAAACTGGTGCCCCTTCAGTCCTGCTTCAAGCTTAAATTCAGCTGCTTCAACACCTTCCGGAACTTCATACAGCTTGCTTATCAGTCCGTGATCGACCCCTTCCAGCACCTGAATGCCTTTGTAAAGATCGTCGATGTTTGCTACTTTATCGTTCTCGTAATCCTGTGAAATGATCCCCAGTGACTTTGCCTTCATCCGGAGATTGATGTCTTTTGTGATCAGGACAACTGTTTTATCCTTATTTGAATTGCTCACATACTCTGCAATTGCCAGTATACGGTGGTCAGCAGTCCTTTCCGGAAATGACTGGCTGACTTTTTCAGAAAAATCCCGCCCTGTTTCAATATGAAGATTTCCCAGGTTCTCTCCCAATGGTATATTTGCAGTTAAGAGCATATCTCCCGAGAGTTTATCCAATTCACGGGTAAATTCCCGTGCATGAAAATTTATAAGATCATTCCCTCTTTTAAATTTATCAAGCTCTTCCAGAACGACTATCGGTATGATAACATCATTTTCCTCGAAATTGTAAATGCATTTGTAATCGTGAAGCAGAACATTTGTGTCAATAATAAAGAGTTTTTTATTATGTTTCTTCCTCATAGTTAAGTAATTTAAAATCAATAAACTGTATTTATTGAATTGGTCTGTCAGGACAGACGCAAAAGTAACTAAAATAAAGAATACTTTGTTGCGTGTGTTGAAAGTATGTTAATTTGTAAATGACTTATGCCTTGAATGCCTGAGGTTCCTAAAGTGCCTGAAGTGATTTAAGGTTGTACATAAATAACGATGAATAGCGGTGAATTACAATCAGACAATTCAATTTCTTTACAGCCAGCTTCCTGCCTACCACAGGATCGGGAAAGCTGCATATAAGAGTGACCTTATTAACACTCTGGAGCTTGATAAGTATATAGGAGAGCCCCATAACAGGTACAGGACAATACATATTGCAGGGACGAATGGCAAAGGATCTGTGTCTCACATGATTGCCTCAGTACTTATGGAAGCCGGCTTTAAAACCGGACTTTATACATCACCTCACCTGAAGGATTTCAGGGAGAGAATTAAAGTGAATGGTAAAATGATCACTAAAACTGCTGTGACATCATTTGTTGACCGTCATTCACCTTTCCTGATGGCTCTCAAACCTTCATTTTTCGAAATGACTGTTGCCATGGCATTTGAATATTTTGCAGAGAGAGGTGTCGACATTGCTGTTATTGAGACCGGCCTTGGGGGAAGGCTTGATTCAACCAATATTATTAACCCTGTACTTTCAGTTATTACAAATATCGGGCACGATCACATGGATCTTCTGGGTGATTCTCTGGTAAAGATAGCACAGGAAAAGGCCGGGATCATTAAAAAAGGTATTCCTGTGGTCATAAGTGAAACACAGGAGGAAATAAGGAATGTTTTTTTAGAAAAAGCCGGAGAAACCGGGTCAGAAATATATTTTGCGGACCAGAATTTCACTTGTTCCCTGAATGACATGGATTATCAAACTGGTAAGCGGATCTATTCTGTCATGCATAAATTCTCAAACGTTCTGTTCACTGGCGAAATCAGCATCGGCGGAGATTATCAGTCGAAAAACATTCAGGCTGTTTTTCAGGCATTCATGGCACTAAGAGGAATCATTGAGTTTTCAGATAAGGATATCACCAAAGGTATCAGTAATGTAGTGGTTAACACCATGTTGGCTGGCAGGTGGCAGATTGTCGGAAGGAAACCTTTGGTTATCTGTGATACAGGCCATAACAGGGAAGGGTTGGAATATGTTGTTAATCAACTGCGGATGATTCAAAAAAGAAAACTTCATATAGTTTTTGGCTTTGTCAGCGATAAGGATTTACAATCAGTGCTGCCTCTATTCCCTTCTTCAGCAACCTATTACTTTACCAAGGCTTCTGTTCCGAGGGCTCTCGATGAGAAAATCCTCATGGCTGAAGCTGCCCCATGGAATCTCAAAGGTAAATGCTTCCCTGATGTCAAATCAGCCGTTGCGGCTGCCAGGGCAGATGCATCAGAAAATGATCTGATATTCATTGGAGGGAGCACGTTCATCGTTGCCGATGCATTGTAATGTTTTTTCCCCTTTTAAATCTCAAGATATTCATCCACCTGCTCAAAATTTGCCATTGCAATTGCAGCCGAACTGATAAACTGATGTTGAATTACCCATCTGACAGCCTCCCCGTAGCCTGGTTCAATACCGGGAGATGGTGAATATTTGCCCCCTGAGCATGTTTTCATTGCTATAACTCCGATTCCTTTGTTCCCCGCATCGGTCAGGGCAGCAATAAGCCTTTTCTGATCCCATTCAGAAAATCTGCCGGTGACAGAATGAACAAATGAACCTTTATGATTAAATGGCACCATAATGACATCATAAAAAAGCTCCTTGTTATTTCTTTCATGCAGATTCATTAAATCATTATGAGCTGAGAATCCATGAGCTTTTATCACCCCCTTGCTTTTCATTTCATCATAAAACTTCATCACTTCATCATGGAAAAGCAGATCTTCTTCCGATGCATCATGATATAAAAGGATATCAATATAATCGGAATTAAGAGCTTTCAGACTCTCTTCCAGCTTTAAGGTTCAATAAATTACGGATCTCTTCAGAACCTTTCCTGCCTTTCCCGCCTGATGGCAGTTCATTCGGATCAAGCCTTATTTTTGACTGGATGACAACACTTTTCCTGATCCCCGAGACAGCTTTTCCAACTAGTTTCTCATTATTCCCGTTACCATACGACCTGCCGGTATCGATGAACTTAATACCCTTATCAATAGCATACTTAATCAACGATTCTTCGTTTGTCCTGGGTGCTCCGAAACAGATGGGACCGACCATTATACCTGTATTGCCAACCTTGCGTTGGCCGGAAGTAACCACCGGTACGGATAGAGGTGTTCGTGACATTAGTTTTATTCCTGCCATTCCGGCAATTGCAGCTGACAGAAACTTCTTCCGGCTGATTTTTCTTTTTACCATTTACTGTAGGGATTATCAACTGTGATCCTTGTCTTCCTGTTTGAGACACTGAGGCCTATTTCATACACCATTTTTGCAATTTGTTCCATTTTTACAAAATCAATTTTTTCAATAGTGTCGCCAGGTTTATGATAATCTGTGTGCAATCCTGTAGTGAAGAATAGTATTGGAATGTCTTTCTTTACAAAATTGTAATGATCGCTTCTTGAAAAGAGCTGCAGGGGATTATTTCTTCCGCTCAGGCTGTAATCAAGGTCGATCGGTGACTTAATATCAACATCATTTGCAATGTCAACAAGTTCCCTGCTCTGACTCCCGGTAATAACAAAAACACCTGATTTATCCGTCATGGGAGTGTCGTCAGTAGTATCAGCTATTCCCCTTACCCTTCCTATCATATCAATATTAAGGTCGGCAACGGTATTCTCAAGAGGGAACAGGGGGTTTTCGACATACGACTGAGATCCGAAGAGACCGATCTCCTCCCCGGTTAACCAAAGAAACAGGAGTGATCTCAGAGGCTTTTTATCAAGGCTTTGAAATGCCTGTGCTATTTCAAGGATAGCAGCACATCCTGAAGCATTATCATCTGCTCCCGGATTAATTCTGTTGCCCTCTTGTCCAATATGATCAGCATGTCCGGAAAATATAACTATTTCCTTTCTAAGCGCCGGGTCGCTTCCTTCGATCCATGCAGCAACGTTATACAGAATCTCCTCACCTGTCTTTGATACTTCTTTAATTTTTAATCTCTTTTCAGGAATAAGGAAGGATTGAGATTTAAGGTTCAGATCAATAGTCCTTTGTAAATCATCAAGAGAATGTCCGGTTCCTTTAAGCAATTCATCAGCCACTGACCTGTGAACAAAGATTATTCTTGGCATCGCAGGCATATCTATTATCAATGGTTTTGATCCTTTAAGATATTTATTGGATTTTAATTCGTTTGCAATTCCCGGGTACTGATTCTCTACTGATGAATATCCTGATTTGGGATCGGAGACAATCAGGATTGCCTTAGCCCTGGAGAAGAGCAGGTTTGTAAGCTTTGCCTGGATGCTCATGAATGATGACCATATCTCTTCTTCAAATAGATATTTTGTACCATCTTCATTAAGAGGTGATCGGGTCATTAAAAGAAGGATTTTCCCTTCAGGAGAAATATTTTCAAGATCATTGTATTTGTAATTATCGGCCTTGATTCCATAACCTGCAAATACCACTTCACCCTCAATTTCAAAATCAGAGGCACCTTCAGGGAAAAGCTGGATCATAGGGTCTTTAATCAGAACGGAATCATTGCTATTACTTAATATAGTTATCGAGGATCTTTCAGGATCAATGAATTTTTTCATTATGGTATATGGCTGAAGATAACTTTTACCATTTGCCGGTTTAAGCCCCAGGAGTCTGGCCTGCGATGCCAGGTAATTTATAGATATCTCAAGTTCCGGTTACCCGTTTGATCTTCCTTTCATAGCAGGTGAAGCCAAAAATGAAACATAGGCTTCCAGATCAGCGGAATTTATCTGGTTTATGCCATTGCTATTTTTCTGGGAGGATAGATTTACTGGGATTGTTATCGCTAAAACAATGATACTCAGGATTATAAAATTTTTTCCGTTCATTGATGCTTTTACTATTTAGGCCCTAAATGTAAGAAAGTTTTTTCTTTTTAAGCTTAAAAGCTCATAATCAGACCATGATAAAGATATAAGCATTAAAACTCTTTTCAAGGGAAGTAGTTAGAATGATTTATTTTTTAGCTTTACGGATCAATTTGAAATCATGGAAAACAGCATATTATTCTGGGTTGTTTTTAATGCTGTCATCTTCAGCATGCTTGCTCTCGATCTTGGAGTCATTAACAGGAGAGCTCATAAGATAGCTTTAAAGGAAGCTCTTATCTGGAGCGGGATATGGATAGCACTTGCCATGACTTTAACATATTTGTCCTGGTGGAGTTTGGAAAAACCAAAGCTCTTGAATTTCTGACCGGTTATGTCATTGAATACTCACTGAGCATCGACAATATCTTTGTCTTTATTTTAATCTTCTCATATTTTTCTGTTAAGCCTCAATACCAGCATAAAATTTTATTCTGGGGAATTCTGGGAGCTCTCATTATGAGGGGGATATTTATTTTTGCGGGAGTAGCCCTGATAAACAGGTTCCATTGGATAGTGATCATTTTTGGAGCATTCCTGATCTTTTCCGGCTTTAAAATGCTTTTTCAGAAAGATGAGATATCAGTGGAACCTGAGAAAAATGCCCTTGTAAGACTATTCAGGAAATTCCTTCCGGTTTCGGAAACGCTTCATGGGAACTCCCTGTTTGTAAGACAAAATAACAGGCTGGTTGCAACACCTTTATTTCTTGTATTACTGGTAATTGAATCCACTGATCTGATTTTTGCTGTTGACAGCATCCCTGCAATTCTGGCGATCAGCAAGGATACATTTATTGTATACACCTCAAATATATTTGCGATACTGGGATTACGCTCTCTATACTTTGCAGTTTCGGGAATTATGGGATTATTCAGGTTCCTTAAAGTCGGGTTGGCGATTGTACTTTCTTTTGTTGGTTTTAAAATGCTCGCTTCCTTTTTACATATTGAAATTCCCATTCTCCTTTCTTTGGGTATTATTATTTCAATTTTACTTGTTTCGATAATGGCTTCTGTCATTATTAAGAAGAAAGAATCTTTTCCCGATTTATTAAAGTGATGTAGTTTATTCACTTTTAAAGTAAAGTGTTAAATTTACATCTCAGTTTTGTGAAGGGATTAATAGTCAAATACATTTCTAAGGGCGACTGATAATGGTTTCGCACAGGCAAAAACCGGCAATTCCGTGGTTATTAATTGTTCTTTTCGTAATAATTTCTGCCAGCAGTATATTGTTGGGATTGTTCTATTATAAAAGTCAGAAAAGAAGACTGCTTAACGACAAGAACCTGGAACTGTCTGCAATTGCTGACCTGAAGGTAAGGCAGATCGCTCAATGGCGCAGTGAAAGAATAGCCGATGCAATTCTGATCGGCGAAAACAAACCATTTGTAAGACTTTTATATGATTACCTGTACAGCACAAATAATGAGGCTATCCGTTCAGAAATTGTCCCAGCACTGAAATCAGTTACAAGGAACATCGAATATAAAAATATCATTCTTATTGATCCGCAGGGTAGAGTCAGAGAGCATTATCCGGGTCAGGACACTGTAATTGGCGAATACCTTAAATTCTGCTGTCCCTGATCTGTTGAAGCTGGAATCGGGAATTCTTACGGACCTTCACGTGGCACAAAATATCAATTACGTTCATCTCGATCTTGTTATCCCCCTTATCAATAGCTGGCAGGAGGATACAACAGTGTTTGGTCTTCTTGCTCTCAGGATCGATCCTGAAGAAATCCTTTACCCGCTTGTTAAAACATGGCCGGTTCCTAGCAAATCTGCAGAAGCACTGCTTGTCAGACAGGAAGGAGAAGAGGTTTTATACCTTAATGAGCTGAGGTTTAAAATGAATTCTAAACTGGTTCTCAGAAAATCAGTTTCAGAGGAAAAACTTCCCGAGTCAATGGCTGTCAGGGGTGTTGAAGCGACAATTGAGGCTATTGATTACAGAGGTGCCCCAGTAATCTCTGCAATGAAAAAAGTTCCCGGGTCTCAATGGTACCTGACTGCAAAGATCAATCATGCCGAAGTCTTTTCTGCTTTGAATGAGCAGATGACAATGATAATAATAATTATAATCCTTTTAATTCTGGCAATAGGATTATTGCTTGGTATTCTCGAATGGAATGAGAATGCCAGGTTTTACCGCGAGAAATATGAAGCGGAACTTGACCATATGGCTTTGAGAAAGCACTTTGATCTGATATTGAAATTTGCGAATGACATAATATTCCTGACTGACCGGAATATGGTCATTATTGAAGCTAACGACAGGGCTGCGGAAGCTTACCAGCGCGAAAGGAACGAACTGATAGGTATGAGCCTGTCAAAAATAAGAGCTCCCGGAGCTATCAAAGCTCTTGAGAATGAAAGCAGAATCCTTGAGGAGAAGGGTTTTTCAACATACGAGACTATTCATGTCAGGAAAGACGGAACTCTAATACCTGTTGAAATAAGTGCCCGCAAAGTCGAAATTGAGGGAGTCAAATATTTTCAATCAATATGCCGCGATATAACTGAACGCAAATTTGCTGAAGAGACTCTGCGCGAGAGTGAAGAGCGGTTCCGCAAGATTTTTGAAGAGAGCCCCATCAGCATAGCCATGACAGGAAAGGACCTGGGCATAATAAGGGCGAATTCGGCTTTCTGCAAAATGCTCGGGTATAAGGAGGAAGAATTGAAATCTGTCACTCTGAGGAATTTTACCCATCCTGATTATATTGCCGGAGATGATGTGTCGTTATTAAGAATGGTCGCTGAAGAAATTCCGGTTTATCATACTGAAAACAGGTATATCCGTAAAGATAAGACTGTTATATGGGGTTCGGCAACAATGAGCATAATCAGGAATAATAATGATGAAGTTCAGTACTTCCTGGCGATGATCGAGGATATAACACAGCGTAAAAAGGCAGAAGCTGAACTGATAGCTGCAAAAGAAAAGGCTGAAGAGAGCGACAGGCTTAAGACTGCATTCCTTCACAATGTATCACATGAGATCAGAACACCGATGAATGCCATTATAGGATTTTCAGCACTGCTTAGCGAACCTGATACATCTGAAGAAGAAAAACATCAGTTCATCGATATTATTTTTCAGAGCGGGAGCCAGCTGCTCTCAATTATTAACGATATTGTTGATATTGCTAATGTGGAAAGCGGCCAGGTTAAGCTGAATATAAAAGAAATGAATCTTAATTCCCACCTGAGAAACCTTGATGAGCAATTCAGCTATAAGGAAAAACCGGATGTAATTTCTATAAACCTTAGTCTGGGACTATCTGATAAGAAGTCCTTAATAATGACTGACAGCACCAAACTAATCCAGATTCTATCAAACCTGATAAATAATGCAACCAAATTTACCAGTGAAGGGCGGATTGACTTTGGCTATTCACTTAAAGATGGCTACCTGGAATTCTTTGTTAAGGATACAGGTATAGGTATTCCTCCCGAACATCATGAGAAGATATTCGAGAGGTTTTTTCAGGTCGATAACCTCGTTTCCAGAAAATTTGGCGGGACCGGACTTGGTTTATCGATATGCAAAGCATATGTCGAACTATTGGGAGGTAAAATATGGGTTAGCTCGAATCCGGGTGAAGGAACTGATTTTCGTTTTACTATACCTTATATTATACCTGAAAAATCATAAATTCAATATCCTGAGCATAGCAGAAAGGATCTTGGATTTTTGAAAATAGTCCAATTTAAATCGCAGATGCGGAAAATTTAGTACTTTTGTTGCCGGAATCAATTATATGGCAGGGGTTAGCAATTAATAACTTTAATTATTCGGACAAGAACTTTTAATGAAAAAAAGCCCTGATATATTTATTTTCATAATTATTTGTATTCTGCCCATTTTTATAACAGGATGTGTCGTACTATTAAGGCCACCGGACGTTATAACATCTGCGGTTACCTTTATCGGTCCTACCAGTGCAACAGGAGGTGGTAATGTGAAAGACGATGGCAACTCTGTAATGATTGTAAGAGGAGTTTGCTGGAGTACCACTAAATCACCCGATATTGAGGACCAAAGAACCACCGACGGGTATGAAACAGGTGAATATACAAGCAACATAACAGGACTGGCCCCCAATACTTTGTATCATGTCAGAGCTTATGCATCGAACCTCGAAGGCATTTCTTATGGCAAGGATTTGACATTCACCACCAGCCCGTTTGGTGTTCCTGAACTGACCACCAAAACGGTGACTGGAATCACTCAGACAACCGCTGTTTCAGGCGGTGAAAATGTCAGTGACGGAGGCGAACCAATTACCGAAAAGGGAGTATGCTGGAGCACCCAGACGGGACCGGATATTACAGATTCAAAAACCAATGATGGCGCCGGAGCAAGCGCATTCACCAGCAATATTACGGGGCTTACAGGCAATACTACATATTACGTGAGAGCCTATGCGATAAACACCGAAGGCATCGGATATGGACAGGAAGTGCAATTCAAGACTAACCTGCTGTTACCGGTGGTTACTACGGCGGATGTTTCACCAACATCAGCTACAACAGGCTCAGGTGGTGGTACCATTGCCAGTGACGGAGGTTCAGCTATTACAGCTAAAGGTGTATGCTGGGGTTTAACAGCCAATCCGGTTATAGGATCAAACAACTTTACCAACAACGGTACGGGAACAGCCTCATTCACAAGTAATATAACAGGACTTACTGCAAATACTACATATCACGTCAGGGCTTATGCTACCAATGCTGTCGGTACTGCATACGGATCAGACAAGTCTTTCACCACCGATCCATTGACTGTAAGTGATGTGGATGGCAATACCTACGATGTTATCAGGATCGGAACACAGCTATGGATAAAGCAAAATCTAAGAACAGCAAAACTGAATGATAACAGTTCCATACCTCTGGTAACCGGGAATACTGCCTGGAGTAACCTTTCAA
This sequence comes from uncultured Bacteroidota bacterium, assembly GCA_963772715.1. Taxonomy (GTDB): domain Bacteria; phylum Bacteroidota; class Bacteroidia; order Bacteroidales; family VadinHA17; genus LD21. The sequence goes on along the minus strand of CAVYYM010000026.1, from coordinate 326,041 downwards.
CCCCAGGATATTGCTGGTACGATTCGGATGCAGGTTATAAGAGCAGCTATGGAGCTCTTTATAACTGGTATGCAGTAAATACAGGGAAGTTATGCCCGGCAGGGTGGCATGTTTCTACTGATAACGACTGGTTAACGCTTGAATCCTATCTTGGCGGTGTAAGTCCTGCAGGAGGTAAACTTAAGGAGACAGGGTACACTCACTGGCTTAACCCGAACACCGGAGCAACAAATTCATCCGGTTTCACAGCTTTGCCGGGAGGCTGGCGGCGGGGAGACAACGGAACATATGAATCTATGGAAGCCTATGGTTTTTGGTGGACAGCGACTGAATACATCTCGCCGGAGGCTTATCACAGAAAGATTTGGTACAATGACGACAAAACATTCAAGGCTTTTGTTCATGAAAAATATGGTATGTCAGTCCGGTGCGTAAAGAATTGACACACCCTTCTTTCAGATTATTCCTGATATTTTATTCTGTCAAACTGTCATTGCAAGAATAGCATCTTAGGAATTTACATTCTGGAGTCAGTCTGTTCTGACGACGTTCGTCATAGGTTTCTTTCATGTGATCAAAAAAATCTTGGTCGGGAACAAAAACTCTGTTTTATTTGCTCCTTAGTTTTGCCTTTATTATAATTCAGGTTTGGCAAAAATGATTTTGAACACAATTAATATTTTGAAAATAAGTTTAAACGTGTATGAAATTCTTCCAACAAATGAAAAAAAATTCAAGTATTTTTAAGTTCGTCCTTCCTGCTCTCTTTATCTGTGGAGTTGTTCTCATTACCGGCTGCAAAGAGGAACCTGTTCTTCCCACTTTGACTACAACCGATGCAACAAGTATTGCTGTAGGTACAGCAATGACCGGGGGTAATATTAGTTCCGACGGCGGGGCAGAAGTTACAGCAAGGGGTGTATGCTGGGGTATAATTTCCGGACCATCGATCTCCGGGCCGCACACATCTGATGGTAATGGTGAGGGTATTTTTGAAAGTAATCTCACCGGTTTAGCTTCCGGTACTTTATATTACGTAAGGGCTTATGCGGTAAATGAAGCAGGGACTTCTTACGGCAATGAAATTACATTTAGTACTATCGCTCCAACTGCTCCTATTCTTGCCACCAGGGAAGTTACCCTTGTAGCTTCCACCTCATGCGTATCAGGAGGAAATATAACATCAGACGGCGGTTCTGCTATTTCGGCAAAAGGCGTATGCTGGGGCACAACGAAAGATCCCACTATCGTTAATAATAATAATAAGACAACGGATGGGACCGGAAAAGATAATTATGCCAGCGACATTACGGGACTTCAGCCCGGAACCACTTATCATGTAAGGGCTTATGCAACAAATAGTCTGGGTACCGGATACGGTAATGATATAGAATTTAAAACACTGGCAGTTCCTCCGACTGTTACAACTGCAACAGTATCCTCAAAATCATACACATCAGCTGTTGCCGGAGGAAATGTCACAAATACGGGGGGAGCTGATGTAACTGCCAGGGGAGTCTGCTGGAGCACAACTTCAGGGCCAGTGGCTACAGGATTACATTCAACAGATGGTACAGGCCCCGGATCATTTGTAAGTAATCTTATAAATCTGAATCCTAATACTTTGTATTATTACAGGGCATATGCCACCAACAGTGCCGGGACATCATATGGCAATGAGTTGCAGGTTACCACAAATCCTGTTACTTCACCTTCGCTTTCGACTAATGCTGTTTCAGGAGTTACACTTTCGCAGGCAGTCTCAGGAGGAAATATTACAAATGATAATGGAGCTCCTGTAACTGTGCGCGGTGTTTGCTGGAATACTACAGGGGACCCTACAATATCCAGTTCAACTCTTACAAACGGATCAGGTACAGGAAGCTATACAATCACTATACCAGGACTGAATCAGGGTGAAGTTTATTACGTTAGGGCTTTTGCCACCAATAGCGCTGGGACAGGTTACGGAAGTCAGATAAGATTTTCTACTTCCGCTTCAGATATAACCGGGAATATTTATAGTACGGTGGTTATTGGAACACAACTATGGATGCAGTCTGACCTTAAGACCTCACGATACAACGATAATACTCTTATTCCAAATGTAACTGACAATGCTGCCTGGAAAGATCTGACATCAGACGCCTGGTGCTGGTATGGTAATACCCCTTCTGTCAACATTTGGGATGATTTATAATTGGTACGCAGTTGAGACAGATAACCTATGCCCTGCAGGATGGCATGTTCCGACTGATGATGAGTTTAAGATACTGGAGCGTTTTCTTGGCATGACACCTGCAGAAGCAGATAATTCAGGGTGGAGGGGAACCAATCAGGGTACACAATTAAAATCCACTTCAACATGGACCCCTTCAACTGGTACAAATTCAAGTGGCTTTACTGCCCTTGGAGGAGGTTACAGATGGGGAGTTGAAGGTACATTTGCCGATTTAGGAACCGTAGCATATTGGTGGAGTTCAACTTTGCACTGGAGTGATGCAACAAAAGCCTTATATCGCCGTTTAGATAGTAGCGAAAACAGAGTTTACCGTGAGGGTGTTATAAAAGCAGGCGGAAAATTTGTAAGATGCATGCACGATTAAGCTAATATTTAAACAATTAATACAAAAACGCAATTAAAATTTTAATCTCAAATTCACTTAATTATGAAGAAAGTCTTAAATCTTATTGTTCTGGTTTGTTTCCTGGCCGGCATTTCAGCTCTTCACAGCTGTAAAAAAGATCCGGTAATACCGACACTTACGACAACTACCGTAACCGCTATTACATTAAATTCAGCCTCTTCCGGAGGTAATATCACCGCTAACGGCGGAGCAGAGGTAACAGCCAGGGGTGTATGCTGGGGAACAGCTACAAATCCTACAGTTTCAGGCTCAAAAACAAGTGATGGTACTGATATTGGCTCGTTTACAAGTGCCATTACCGGATTAACTCCCAGTACACAATACTTTGTAAAGGCCTATGCTACCAACAGCGTTGGTACCGCTTATGGAAATGAATTAACTTTTACTACAGCTGCTCCTGTTGGCGCAACAGTTACAACAACAACACCAACTTTTACCGCTACCACAGCAACTGCCGGAGGGAATGTTACAACAGATGGCGGAGCCACTGTCACTGAAAGGGGTGTATGCTGGTCAACCACAGCAAATCCAACTGTTACTACAGGCACGAAGGTTGCTGCAGCCGCAGCAGGTCTGGGTACTTTCACTGTTTCCATATCGGGACTTCAACCTGGAACAACTTATCATGTAGTAGCATATGCAATTAACAGTTCAGCAACCAGTTATGGTAGTGATGCAGCTTTCACAACCCTTGCTACAAAACCTTCTGTTACAACTGCTACTGATGCTGATCCGACACATACAACTGCAACAGTCGGAGGGGAAGTTACATCAACCGGTGGAGCCGCTATAACTGAAAGAGGTGTCTATTGGGGATTACTGGCTGATCCTTCGACTACTGGTACAAAAGCTGTAGCCACTCTCGGCCAGCTGGGTACTTTTACAGTCGCCCTCTCAAATCTGACTCCGGCTACCAAATACTACATAGAAGCGTTTGCCACTAATTCTCAGGGTACTGAATTTGGAACTGAAGCATCATTTACAACCGATGCAGTAACTTTAGCCGTTCTGACAACAACTGCTCCTGCCTTTGTTACAGGATCATCAACATCAGTAACTGCGGGTGGAAATATTACATCAGCCGGTGGAGGTACAGTTACTGAAAGAGGAGTATGCTACAGTATGACTGCTATGCCGGATTATCAGGACTCAAAAGTCCCAGCAACGGCTGGCGGTATAGGTGCTTTTACTGTTACATTACCAAATCTTGATGAGGGTACTACCTATTATGTCAGGGCTTATGCTGTTAATAGTGCCGGCCCTGCTTATGGCAATGAGTTACAGATACTGACTATGATGTCGGATGAAGATAATAATATATATTCAACAAGAGTCTTCGGCAATCAGGTCTGGATGACTGAAAACCTTGCAACCACAAAGTATAAAGATGGGACTGCTATTCCTACTTCTACCGCAGGAGCATGGCCCACCCTAACAACTGGTGCGTATGCCTGGTATAATGATAACATCGCGAACAAAGACCTTTATGGTGCTTTATATAACTGGTTTGCTGTTGGAACTGGCAATCTGTGCCCGGATGGATGGCATGTAGCTACCGATGCTGATTTCAAAGCTCTGGAAATGGGACTTGGAATGACTTTGGATCAGGCTAATGCTACAGGATGGCGTGGAACAAACCAGGGTGTTCAGATGAAAAGCGCCACCGGATGGACAACCGGAAATGGCACCAACTCAAGCGGATTTAATGCATTTCCCGGAGGTTTCCGATACTATGATGATGGATCCTTTTTCCTTGCAGGAACAATTGCATACTTCTGGACCTCTGATGTATCAACTGGCAGATCGATCATTTATGAGACAGCTCGACAGTACCCATGATACTGTAGAGAGGCAAAATGCAGACAATAACGCAGGAAAATCTGTGAGATGCGTTAAATAATATTAATCTGATACAATTGATTCGGAGGCTGTCCTAAATGGACAGCCTCTTTTTTTACTCATAAGGCCTTTAATTGATTCTGACGAATTAACTTCGTTGATCCGGTTCAGGGGGCCCTTACAACATAAAAGCTTCTCCGGATTTGGATGAGATTAATTTTACGGATTAACTTCGTTGATCCGGTTCAGGGGGCCCTTACAACATAAAAGCCGGCGCCAAGCTAAAGCCTGGCGTATCGGTTTTGTTTTTTGAGGTCCTTTTTTAAGCAAGCTTAAAACGTACCTCAAAAAACAAAACCGATCCCGCTTACGCGGGACCGGCTTTTATGCTGTGGGCGATTACGGATTCGAACCGCAGACCCTCTGCTTGTAAGGCAGATGCTCTGAACCAGCTGAGCTAATCGCCCTTAAACGGGTGCAAATATAATCGAGATTTTATTCTCTGCAAAGGAAATGACCTTTTAAATACGAGCTGCCATATTAAAAGAGTGCTTTGCTTTTTGTCTGAAAACGCGGTAAATCCCTCTTTTTCTTAATAATTTCCATAAATATGTTGACAAACTGAAAAAATGATAGGTGACAACTGTATTAGTATAGCATAAATTCACGTTTATATTAATGATAAGTCAAAAAAATACTGGTGAAATACTCGTATTTTAGTTATGATGGATCTATTTGTCTGATATAGTGTGTTTTGTAATTTTGATTTAACCTTGAACCTGACCTTAATGAAACTTCTGGTATGTTTTTACAGACTTCTTGTACCTGTTGCACAGTCGTGGAAAGTACTTAAAGCACCAATTTCCCTTATTCCCGTAATAATAATTGCATCTGCTTCTGAAGTTAGCGGATTGGAGTACGACAGAAATCCGGTACTGCCTCCGGTTGCAATCTGTAAAAATATTTCAGTCCGGCTTGGCGCTGATGGTACTGTCGCGATAACAGGATCAGATGTTGATGCAGGTTCATACGATCCGGATGGCACCATCGCTAACCTGGCAGTTACTCCGGGTATATTCAACTGTTCGCAGATCGGATCTAATTCGGTTACCCTCACAGTAACTGATAATGAAGGATTAACATCAGCATGCACAGCAACGGTTACAGTCGAGGATATGATCCCCCCTGTTATGATCTGTAGAAATCACACTGTCTATCTCGATGCCTCCGGAAACGCTGCTCTCAGCCCGGCTGAACTTAATAACGGATCATCTGATAACTGTGGTGCGGGATTAAATTTATATCTCAGCAGAACCGGTTTCACATGTTCCGATATTGGTACTCCTGCTACGGTTACACTTATAGGGACAGACGCCTCAGGTAACTCTTCCTCATGCACATCCCAGATCACTGTCATTGATACCGTTTCCCCGGTTATAAATGTCAAACCATTTGAGGTAGTACTTGGATCATCAGGAACTGCATCAATTGTACCTTCAGATATTGACAATGGCACTTATGACAATTGTGGTCCTGTTACTTTGACCGTTTCTCAAACGACCTTCAGCTGCAGCGACCTGGGAAAGAAAACTGTAACTCTGACTGCACTCGATTCTCATGGAAATTCATCTTCGCGCAATATAACCATAAGTGTATCTACTACACTTAAAATTGCCGGTATGTCGTTGAGCAGCTGCGACCTCTCACCTACTTTAGCTCTTTTTGATGCCGATGCAGAAGGAGGCAATGGGAATTTTTCGTATTTATGGAAAGGACTTAATACCGGATCACAGCCATTTATGGTGATAATTCCTTTCCCTCCATCCCTTCAGTTTTCAAATACAACCATACTGGAAACGCCTTTTTCCAATAATACCATGGCCACCGGTTTTTATGATATACGTCTGGTAGTAACTGATGGAAATGGTTGCACCGATTCGTCTGAAATAAAAATCTATAAGTCAGGGGCTGTCTTTAATAACCAGACTATGAGATATTCGGAAGCCTGTGAGGGGGAAATAAAGACATATTCCGTAAACTATAAACCCGACGCTATTTATGACTGGTCGGTTACTAATGGCACGATTCTTAATTCTAATCCGGATACAAGCAGGGTAAGCGTCAGATGGAACCTCGGTGTGGTTCAGGGGAGAATTATAACCACTGTTCATGAACCAAATATTCTTTTCGCGGGCGGGCAGTGTGAATCCTCTGTAATTGATACAGTAACAATCATACCGATACCGACACCTGTTTTTAACAACCCATTAACAACTGCATGCTCAGGCTCTGTAAGCACATATACTCTTACCGGTACTTATGCCTACCAGAACTGGACGGTAACCGGTGGTGTTATTACTGCCGGTGGAAAGATGGAAGATAATTATATTACTGTAAAATGGGGTAGCATACCGGCAGGTAGTATTGCGGTTTCGGTAGGTAATAACTCCTCATGTACAGGTTCAGTTGTTATTAATGTTACAGTTCTGAACCTTTCAGGGGCTATAACCTCACTTTCAGATATTACGTGTAACGGAGGTTCCGATGGTTCAGTTAATGTTGTGGCCACAACCGGAACAGGAACTGCCCCCTATGTATATTCTCTTGACGGAGCGGCATTTCAGCCCGGTGGTACTTTTACAGGTATTTCAGCCGGAAATCATTCGGTAAGAATCAGGGATGCCCTGCTTTGCACATTTGATTTACCGTTTATAATCAATCAGCCTGAGCCTTTATCCGTAATGGTATCTTCTCAGACTGATGTAATATGTTTCGGAGAAAGTAACGGATCAGTAACAGTTACTTCGACCGGCGGAGTGGCACCTTATCAGTACAGAATTAACGGTGGCGGACTGCAAAGTTCAAATATATTCAGTGGCCTGTCATCCGGATCTTATACTATAACTGTACAGGATAGTCATGGATGTACTGCTGATGTACCATGTACAATAACACAGCCTGTATCAGCATTTTCAGGAACAGTTTCAGTATTAAATGTTCTTTGTTTTGGAGAGACAACAGGGGCTATTAACCTTACAATAACTGGTGGTGCAGTACCAATTTCATTTGTCTGGAATAACGGAGCTGTTACTGAGGATATTGAAAATATTTCAGCCGGGAATTATTCTGTTACAGTTACTGATTCGCATGGTTGCACAATTATCATAAGTGCTGTAGTGGGTCAGCCGGCTGCTGCTCTTACAGGTATTATCATTTCACAGACTAATGTATCAGTTTACGGAGGGAATGACGGCTCTGTAATCGTCTCAGGTTCAGGAGGAACTCCGCCATATCAATATAGCATAGATGGCGTCATTTTTCAGGCATCGGGCACTTTCGGTTCTCTGTCCGCTGGTACCTACACCATCGCAGTAAGTGATCCGAATATGTGTTCCAGCAATATAACAGTCACAGTGACACAGCCCGTGATACCCCTTACTGCCAATATAATTTCAAGAAATGATGTCCTGTGCTATGGCAGCGAAAACGGAAGTGTTACGGTTGACGGTTGGGGTGGTACGTTGCCATATGCCTATTCAATCAACGGGGGAACTTTCCAGACATCAGGTGAATTCAGCTCTTTAAGCGAAGGAACATATACTGTAACTGTCAGGGACGCAGCTCTTGATCTTTATGATGTTTCATTTACAATCACTGAGCCGGAGGCGCTTGAAATAGCAGTCTCAGGTGAAGATGTTCATTGTTACGGAGGTTCGACTGGAAGTGTGACAGCTATGGTAACCGGAGGCACAGGTATCTACAGTTATGAATGGAACACTGTACCTGTTCAGACTACACAAACAGCAATTAATCTTACTTCCGGAACATACTCGGTTATGGTTACAGATGCAAACGGATGTCCAGCATCAAAAGAGGTTACAATTTCACAGCCACCAGTGGATATGGTAATTTCAGTTTCACAGGTCAATAATCTTTGCGCGGGAGGAACGACAGGTAGTGCCACTGCAGTTGTGACAGGAGGACTGCTTCCATATGTATATATGTGGAATTCAATGCCGGAACAGACAAAAGAGACTGCAACTGATCTTCCTGCAGGGAATTACACTGTTACAGTAACAGATAGTTACGGATGTATAAGGACCAGAACGGTCATTATCACAGAACCACAGGCTGTATCTGGTTGAGGCATCGATAACAGATGCTTCCTGCCCCGATTCGAATGACGGATCAATAAATATTACGATCAGCGGCGGAACAACGCCCTACGATATAATCTGGTCTGACGGTGTTACTGCTCAGAACCGCTCCGGGTTGGCGTCGGGAACCTACAGCGTGATTGTAACTGACAAAAATAACTGTACAGGTTCCGTTATTGCTGAGGTAGAATCAAACTTGTCATTCAACTGCCTTGTAATTCCACAGATCATAACCCCTAACAATGATGGATTTAACGATGAATGGAGGATAAATAACATTGACCTTTATCCAGATGCTGAGGTCAGGGTCTTTAACAGGTGGGGCAAGCTTATTTTCGGTACAAAGAATTTATCTGACAATCCCTGGGATGGAAGAACAGACGGCAAACTTGTCCCGACTGATTCCTACCATTATATTCTTTATCTGAATGACGGATCAAAACCAAGATCAGGAGTAATAAGTGTAATCAGATGACATGAGCAAAATGTTGAATTATAAATATATGAACCAGATCAGAAGTGTAATCGCAGCCAGTCTCATGTTTTTAATAACTGGAATCTCGGAGGCACAGCAGGTACCTATGTACAGTCAGTACATAATGAACGGATTTTTGATCAATCCTTCTTTCGCAGGCCGCGATGGCTATACGTCCGTCAACCTTACAGTAAGGGAGCAATGGACCGGAATGGCTCAGGCTCCAAGCACTTATGCCTTAAGTTTTCAGACGAGAATACTTAAGAACAGCTATATCTCAAAATCGACCTCGGTTAAAAAGAAACTGGTTAAGACCAACCAGAGGAGGCCAGGTTGGAATAGGCGCTTACCTGTTTGACGATAATAATGGCATAATGCACCGTACCGGAATACAGACTGCTTATTCGTATAACATTCCTCTGGGAAAGGAAGATGATGAAAATATCAGGAATCTTTCATTTGGGCTTGCACTAATTGCATATAATTATTCTATTAAAACTGAAGGACTTATTTATGACCAGGACGATCCATACCTGAATAATTATGACAAATCGGTATTCATTCCTGATTTTAATTTTGGAGTAAGCTATTCAACTCCAAAATATTATGCAGGATTTGCGATGACCAACCTGCTCAGGGGTTCTGTTACTTTTTTTAATGAAAGCAAGACTGATTATTCTGAACTGGGACATTTTTATCTGACAGGAGGCATTAAGGTGCCTTTGTCGGAGAACTGGCTGCTTGAACCATCAGCTTTTTTAAAGACATCCGACATGCTGTTTAATGCCATCCAGCTCGATATTACATCAAGGATCTATTATAAGAATGATTATTGGGCAGGAATATCGTACCGGACAAATGATGCGGTAATAATGATGTTAGGAGTGAAATATGACAGATTCTATTTTGCATACGCCTTTGACTTTACTTTAACTGAAATCAGAACTCAAACCACCGGGAGCCATGAGTTTTCACTCGCTGTAAAATTCGGAACAAATGCCCGGAGGTATCGATGGATAAATGCTTTTTAATAAGGGAATCTTTAAGCTTGCCTGCACTCTTGTGCTGGAGTTATTATTTTTGACATTTGCTGATTCACAGGAAGGATCAGGTTCTTTACCTGTGAGAATAATGTTCTATAATGTCGAAAATATGTTTGATATACTCGATGATCCTCTGACAGACGATGATGAGTTCATGCCTGATGGATTGAGGAGATGGAATGGATCGAGGTATGATAAAAAATTAAATTCAGTATATAAGGCAATTATTGCTGCCGGTGAATGGAGCCCTCCTGCAATTGTAGGATTCAGCGAGATCGAAAACAGAAAGGTCCTTGAGGACCTTGTGTATGGTACCGGACTTTCCAATTTTAATTATGGGATTATCCACGGTGAATCACCTGATCCCCGGGGAATTGATGTATGCATGATATTCAGAAAAGATATTGTCAGGGTAATTGAATACAAATTATGGATCCCGCATTCTTTGGATAGGAATGATTTTCACTCCAGGAGCGTGCTTTATGTAAAGTGTGCAATTCTTCACGATACAATTCACCTTATGATCAATCACTGGCCATCAAAAAGGGGAGGTGTGCTTCCGGGGGAGCCTTTGAGGAAAGAGATCGCCATGATGGTCAGGAATGCTGCTGATTCAATATCCAGTGTCATTGAGGCTGGGTCGAAAATTATTATTCTGGGTGACTTTAACTGCGATCCTGATGATTCTGTTATTAAGATGCTTTTAAATCAAAGTGAACCGGGAGGTGCACATTTGATCAATATGGCTAAAAAATGCTAAATCAACCACTTCAGGGACATACCGTTACATGGGGGCATGGGAGATGATTGATCAGATTATTATATCGGAAGGTTTATTAAATTGTTCCACGGGAATATATGCTGATCCCGGCGGTTTCAAAATTTTCAATCCTGAGTTCCTGTTAAAGAAGGATCCAAAATATCCCGGACTGACAACCTTCTCAACATATCGTGGGTACAGGTATCAGGGTGGATTCAGCGATCATCTACCCGTTTTGCTTGATCTGGGAGTCAGATAGATCATCTGCAGGAATCAATCCAAGTTCCCTGCCCTTCTCGAGCATAAGCTTCCTTGCACTATCGTGCTCATTAGGAATTACCCCATCTAGAATAGCCTCCCTTATGGTGTTCTTAATAATGCCAACCTCCCTTCCCGGCCTGATTCTGAAAGTATTGATTATCTCATCCCCGTCGACTGGAGGCTGAAAATTCCTTACAGCATCTTTTTCTTCGATCTCCTTAAGCTTTTTTCTGACCAGTTGAAAATTCTCCATATGCCTGCTCTTTGTCGCTTCATTTTTCGATGTTATGTCAGCTTCACAGAGCATCATAAGGTCGTCTATATCATCTCCGGCTTCAAACAGAAGCCTTCTGACTGCTGAGTCGGTAACGATCTCCTGCGACAGCGCGATAGGACGGAGGTGCAGATCCACCAGTTTCCTGACGTATTTCATTTTTTCGTTAAGCGGGAGTTTGAGTTTTCTGAATATTTCGGGGATCATCTTCCCGCCTAAAAATTCATGTCCATGAAATGACCAGCCCGATTCCGGAAGATATTTCTTTGTAAGAGGTTTTGCTATGTCATGTAAAAGAGCTGCCCATCTTAGCCAGATATTATCAGTTTTCTTGCTGATATTATCCAGAACTTTTAGCGAATGATGAAAATTGTCCTTGTGAGCCTTTCCATCTTTCTTATCAACACCCTTGAGATTATCCAGCTCGGGAAAGATCAGCTTAAGGAGACCTGATTTTTCCAGAAGTACGAAGCCTCTTGAAGGATGATCGCAAATTATTATCTTATTCAATTCATCGATTATCCTCTCCTGCGATACTATGCTTATCCTTTCAGCATTGCCGGATATTGCCCGGAAGGTGGTTTCATCAATTGAAAAATTAAGCTGTACGGCAAATCTGACTGCCCTCATCATCCGCAGAGGATCATCTGAAAATGTTATATCAGGATCAAGCGGGGTTCTTATGATCTTTTTATCAAGGTCGCCTATCCCGTCAAAAGGATCCAGAAACTTTCCGAACGAATTCTTATTAATGCTGATTGCCAGTGCGTTAATCGTAAAATCCCTTCGTTTCTGATCTTCCTCAAGACTTCCTGTCGTTACAACCGGTTTCCGGGAACCGCGGTTGTATAGATTCTTTCCGGGCACCAACAAATTCGATGTCATAATCATTGAATCTGAACATTGCCGTCCCGTAATTTCTGAATACGCTGACCTTAATATGAGGTCCGAACTTTTTTGCTGCTTTTCGGGCAATATCAATTCCGTTTCCAAGCACTACAATATCAATATCTTTGTCGGGATGATCTCTTTTTAGCAGACAATCCCTTACATAACCTCCGATCACCCAGGCTTCAACATTTTCCGATGAAACCACTTCAGAAAGTACCCCAAAGACCTTGTCGTTAAGGCATTTGTTCATATCCGGATATGACAATTCATTGAATTATACTGACAAAGTTACAATTAATAACTATTTTTCAATAAATTGTCTCAAATAGCGATTAATGGTACAAAGATTGATCAGTTAATGAACTTCAATCATTTTTGAATGTTATTTAAAATAAAACAATATGTTAGAGCATTTAACCAAAGATACCTTTATCAGTAAGGTTTTTAACTACGAGACAAACAAAGAATGGAAGTTCGAAGGTGATAAGCCTTGCGTAATTGACTTTTATGCCGATTGGTGCGGGCCATGCAAAATGGTGGCACCAGTATTGGAAGAACTGGCTAAAGAATTTGAAGGTAAGCTTGATATTTATAAAGTAAATACCGAGGAGGAGCAGGAACTTGCTTCAGTTTTTGGGATCAGAAGCATTCCATCTATTTTATTTGTACCTGCAACCGGTCAGCCTCAGATGGCAATGGGTGCTTTGCCGAAAGAAACATTTGTTAAGGCTTTTAAAGATGTTCTTGGTATTGATAAGTAGTCTGTTAATAAAATAGCAGATTTTTGTTTAAAAAAAAGACAAATAGAATGAAACTTTGTTTATCTTTAATACGTTATACATGTTGTAGGTAGTAACCAAAAAGGTTACATGAGTTTTTTTCGTGGATTTAGGTTTAGGGTAGTAAAGTAAATTCCCGCGGTGCGTTTGTGCCGCGGGTTTTTTTATGTTAGCTCTTTGAAAATTGTATTGATCTCATCCTCGGTCGACTTGAGCTTCTTCTGGCATTGCCTTATTAGTTCTGAAGCCCGCTTTACTTCAACAGATAACCTGTCAACATCCATTTCACCGCTTTCAATTTCCATTAGTATCTTCTCGATCTCTTTTACTGCCTCGTTAAATGAAAATTCTTTTTTTGCCATATATCATTGGAATTTAATAAATTATCATTAGTTCATTTTTTACCCACCCCTTCAAACCACCTTGCTGCTTACCGATCCATCGCTGAATCTTGTGTCGATCAGATCATTCTCCTTCAACTGGATCCGCTTCTTGACTATTTTCCCGTTAAGTGATGTAATAGTATAACCTCTTTTCAGGACGTTCTCCGGATCGAGTATTTTCAATGTATTATTATATCCCGAAATCCTGCTGTTTATGTTATTCAGATAATTTTTGTTAATGGTGGCAAGCCTTTGTTTTTCTCTTATCAGTAATGAATCTTTTGAGGATAAAGATGATCTTGCTCCGGAAATAAGCCTCGATTTATGCCTTGCCGGGAAAAGACCTGCTCTCAGAATATAATCCTTACCGGTATTTATCATTTCGATCAGGATCCCTGAAAGATCCTCTTTAAATTCCGAAATCATCATCCGTGCAACCGGGATTAATTTTAACCGCGAAGCATCGATCCGCATTTTATTGTCTTCAAGGATATTCCGGGCTTTATCAAATATATCATTACTTAATTCAATAAGATAGTTATCTGTATTATTCATACATTCAACCAGATAGTCTGCAACTGCTGTCGGGGTTTTTAATGATGTGTGAGCTACAATATCAGTTACTGAAAGGTCTTTTTCGTGTCCGATTCCTGTGATCACAGGCAGTGGAAACTGCGTAATATAATAAGCAATGCTGTAATTATCAAACCAGCTTAGATCAGTCTGCGACCCGCCTCCTCTGATAATCACAACTAAATCGAATTTTTCAAGCCATGCTGCTATTCTGTCGAGTGCCCTGATGACACCTGCCTCGGTTTCAATTCCCTGCATTGGTGTCTCGTAAAGGGTTGTAATAAATACATATCCGAAATTGTTATCCCTGAGGTGCATGATAAAGTCGGAGTAACCTGCAGCACCTGCCGATGAAATTACAGCTATCCTCTGAGGAACAACCGGGAAATCCAACTCCTTGTTCATCGTAAGAACACCCTCTTCTTCAAGTCTTTTCAGAATCTGCTGCCTTTTGAGAGCCATTTCGCCGATAGTGAAAGCAGGATCGATATCATTGATTACAAGACTTAATCCATATATCTCATGGTATTCGATTCTTACCCTCACCAGAATTTTCATGCCTTCCCGAAGAGATTCGCTGGTCGCATTTTCAAAAAACGATTTCAGAAACCTGTAACGGCTGCTCCAGATAACTGCTTTAACACGAGCCCTTACACTGTTTTCTGAAGTCTGTTTATCGACAAGTTCCAGGTAACAATGACCATTATAGTTTTCTTTCATTTCAGAGATTTCAGCAATCACCCAATACATATCGGGCAATGCCATATAAAGTGAATCCTTGATTATCAGCTGTAATTCTGTAAGTGTGAGTTTTTCGTTCATGGTTAATTGTCGATCTTTATCACCTTATGAATGAATGAGCCACCCTGAGTGTCAAGCCTGATGAAGTAAATGCCATTTCCGAAATTCTCCATATTATCCAGGACCAAAGTCCGGCTGATATAGTTGCTGTAATTGGTTTCTAACAGCATTTTGCCACTGATATCAAACACTTCAACACTTAACCTTTCCGGGATCTCCCTGAATGTAATTTTAAGTTCGGTATTAAAAGGATTAGGACTTACAACCGATCCTTTATCAGTCTGAAGCACATATTTTTCCTGTAATTTATTTATTACTTCAACTATATCAGGGATCCCGTAACCGTAAAGTGAATCTGGGGAGTTATACCTGTCAGAAGCAGAATAAAGCGAAGAAATTATATCATAATTAGTTGCCTGGGGAACTGCCTGCATTATACAGGCACACATACCGCTTAAAACAGGGCAGGAGAAAGAGGTTCCTGACGATCGTTCTACTGTGTTTGTTTTAGTCTGGACCGGGACGCTGACACCCTGGGAAACAAGATCAGGTTTTATCCTGTTGTCAGAAGAGGGTCCGGCTGACGAAAAAGAAGAGATTTTTCTGTCCCAGGCAACAGCACCTACTGCCATAACGCTGTCTCCGTCAGAAGGAGCAATAATACGGACCCAGGTTTTATTCCTTTCATTTCCCGCACTGTTCACAACCAGGATACCCTTTGATGCTGCTATGTCAGCCGCCCGGGTTACAAAGGTACTGTTCCCGTCCATGTCGGAATACTTATAATCGAGCAGGGGATCATCAAAATTGTAATAGCCCAGTGAGGAAGATATAATATCTGCACCCAGGCTGTCGGCAAATTCAGCGGCTGCTATCCAGAAATCTTCCTCAACCGGAAATTCAGAACCTGTATCTTCGGTCCTTAAAAGCCAGTAATCAGCATCACGGGCTGACCCTTCTATAGATCCGGGAATATCCCCTGCGAGCACAGATAAAACTGCAGTGCCGTGGTTGTGATAACCATATACATTCTGATCATTTCCTGCAAAATCGAATGTCCCTTTTATTCCTTTCCGGTTTCTAAGGGATTCAAGTGATGTTATATTGTCAGCATTTTCAAAGCCCCCGTCAAGAACAGCAATCATGATACCTTTTCCGTTAAATCCGGAATTATGCACACTCTTTCCGTTTAACATCACTATCGGCTGATCGAACAGCGGGAATTCATCCTGGATCGTTTCAAAATCAAGCTTGTCAGCCACAAGATCTTTTCCTCCGGCATTTTTAACGATTTTTACTTCACTTACATAAGGCAGGATTTCCAGATCACTGATATCTTTTAATTCTTCAGTTTTAAAAAGAGCTGTGTTCATCCATCGGGATGCAGAGTGAAAGGTGAATCCGGATGATACAATCTGTTCAATATATTCTGAAAATACCGGCAGATCTCTTAAGTCGGGCACCTGAATATTTGCCATGGTTCTTCTTTCGACAGCTCTCTCTGAAAGAAGGTCTTCCGGAGTATAGTTATCGATCTCATTTGTTCCTTTATCCCTGAAATAGATCCTGTAAAAGAAATTATAAACTGCCTCTTGTCCGAATATGAAATCAGTTGAACAAATAAGAGTTAATAGTATGGCAATTATTCCAATTTTAAGCCGAAAAGAACAGAAAGCCTCCTTTACCATATTGTCCCCGTTTTTTCCGGATCCTCAATCCTGACCTTGATTCTTTCGAGCGAATCAATATAATCGGATTCATAGATATTTATATCGGCATTATCAGGGATACCGGAAGCATATTCCATTCTGAACCTCTGTGTGCCGTCTTTTTTATAAATTATCCATTCACCTGCCCTGAGATCGTTTTTGTATTGTCCGGTCATTTCAGGTTTTCCGTTTTCAAAGAAGGCTTCAAATCTTCCATGCAGTTTTCCGGTATCGTAATTTGTTTTAAGATTGATAGTTCCGTCGGGATAATATTTCAGGCATTCCCCATGTCTGACATCATTTTTGTAGTATGTTTTTTCTGCAGCCTGGCCGTCAGGATAATATTTAACTGCAATACCATTCTTTTTGTTGCCGGAATATTCCTCCTCACTTATCAGCAACCCTTTTGCAGTTGGTGAAAAGAATTGCCATTTGCCTTCCTTTAGCTGGTTTACATATTTCCCGGTTGAAGCAGTAAGTCCATTCGGGTAATATAAACTTGCTTTCGCTTCTGATCCGTCATGACTGAAAACAAGCACAGATTTCAATGTATTATCCTCATAATACCTTTTAAATTCGCCAGCTGGTTTATCGTTTTTGAAAAAACCATCGTACAGAATATTCCCATTCGGGTATTTCTTAATCCAGTGACCCTGTTTGAGACCCTCCCTGTCAGTCTGGTTAATGACTTCTCCCGATTGTGGCAGGCAAAGCCCGGGAAGCATGATTAAAAAACAGACAGCTGCAATTTTAAGGTTCATAAAATCTGGATGAATAATATTTTGTAAAAGTACAAAAAAGAAAAAAGAGGCTGAAATTAAAACAGCCTCTTATAATTAAACATTCAATGAGTTTTTATTTTACCTCCTCGAAATCAACATCAGTAACCTCGTCGTTTCCCTGTTGGGTTTTCCCGTTACCTGGTTGTTCAGGGCCAGGCTGGGAAGTTGCCTGTCCTGTATTCTGAGCTGTCTTGTACATCTCCTCAGAGGCAGACTGCCATACTGCATTCAGTTCTGCCAGAGCCTTATCGATTGAGGCAACATCCTGTGCTTTATGTGCTTCCTTAAGCCTGGTAAGGGCACTTTCGATTGCTTCTTTTTTATCGGCCGGGACTTTATCCCCGAATTCCTTCAGCTGTTTTTCAGTCGAGAATATCATGCTGTCAGCGCTGTTTACCTTATCAACTTTCTCCCTGGCTTTGCTGTCGGCTTCAGCATTTGCCTTTGCTTCATCGCGCATTTTTCTTATTTCTTCATCGCTCAGTCCTGATGACGCCTCAATCCTTATCCTCTGTTCCTTACCTGTTCCCCTGTCTTTTGCAGTGACATGAAGTATACCATTTGCGTCGATATCGAATGTTACCTCGATCTGAGGGATTCCCCTCGGGGCTGGAGGTATCCCATCGAGATGAAACTTTCCGATGGTTTTGTTACCGGATGCTATTGGTCTTTCGCCCTGAAGCACATGAATCTCAACAGAAGGCTGGTTGTCAGCAGCAGTTGTAAAGACTTCAGCTTTTTTTGTAGGGATGGTAGTATTTGATTCAATAAGTTTTGTCATAACACCACCCATAGTTTCGATTCCAAGCGACAAAGGTGTAACATCCAGAAGGAGAACATCTTTAACTTCTCCTGTGAGAACCCCTCCCTGAATTGCAGCACCTACTGCCACAACTTCGTCAGGATTAACACCCTTTGATGGCACCTTTCCGAAAAATTTTTCAACAAGCTGCTGGATAGCAGGGATTCTGGTAGAACCTCCCACAAGAAGGACTTCACTGATTTCTGATGCCTGCAATCCTGAATCAGCCAATGCTTTTCTGCATGGTTCTATACAGGCTTGTATAAGCTTGTCACACAATTTTTCAAACTGCGAGCGTGTAAGAGTTTTAACAAGATGCTTTGGAATACCATCAACCGGCATTATATATGGTAAATTTATTTCAGTAGTTGTAGCACTTGAAAGTTCAATTTTTGCCTTTTCAGCGGCTTCTTTCAAACGCTGAAGCGCCATCGGATCTTTCCTTAAGTCAATTCCCTCATCTTTAAGGAACTCTTCAGCTAACCAGTCAATTATCATCTGGTCAAAGTCATCGCCTCCAAGATGGGTATCTCCATTTGTCGATTTAACTTCAAAAACGCCATCACCAAGTTCAAGTATGGAAATGTCAAATGTTCCTCCTCCAAGGTCGAAAACTGCGATTTTAAGATCCTGTGATTTCTTATCAAGGCCATATGCCAGCGAAGCAGCTGTCGGTTCATTTATAATCCTTTTGACATTAAGTCCGGCAATTTCTCCTGCTTCTTTTGTAGCCTGACGCTGCGAGTCGCTGAAATAAGCAGGGACTGTTATAACTGCGTCTGTAACTTCTTGACCAAGATAGTCTTCAGCGGTTTTTTTCATCTTCTGAAGAATCATTGCAGAAATCTCCTGGGGTGAATACATTCTGTTGTCTATTTTTACCCTTGGAGTGTTGTTATCCCCCTTTACGACTGTAAAAGTCACACGTTTGATCTCAGTATTTACCTTATCAAATGTTTCGCCCATAAACCGTTTGATAGAGTAGACGGTTCTTCTGGCGTTGGTAATAGCCTGACGTTTTGCAGGATCACCAACTTTGCGTTCACCATTATCCAAAAAGGCGACTATTGAAGGTGTGGTCCTCTTTCCTTCACTGTTGGGGATAACTACCGGCTCATTTCCTTCCATTACGGAAACGCATGAGTTTGTTGTTCCCAGGTCGATTCCTATTATTTTTCCCATTTTATGATTTTTAAGAAATTTCAATTTATGTCTCTGTTAACTGCAATGATTATGCCACTGCCCGTCAGGAACATTTTTATGCAAATATGGCATTACTTAAATTTCTTTACGCTGTTAATGTGACAAAACGGCATGAATGATTTCTGACAGATGTCAGGATAAAAAGAAGCATGATTGTAGAAATATTCTCCGTAACAAATTAGTAGCTTTGTCATCTGGATTAAAATTAAATAGTTATGTCGGTTTATAAATCTGTCCGGAGGGTAACCACCCATGTTCTGAATGAGATGAAGCTGAAAGGCGAGAAGATTGCCATGCTTACGGCATATGATTATTCAATAGCAAGGATAATTGATGAGGCTGAGATTGACGTAATTCTTGTGGGAGACTCTGCTTCAAATGTGATGGCAGGATATGATACCACGCTGCCAATTACTCTCGATAATATGATATATCATGCTGCTTCGGTGGTTAGAGGAGTAAAGAGGGCCCTGGTGGTTGTCGATCTTCCTTTCGGTACCTACCAGGGAAACTCAAAGGAGGCCCTTGTATCAGCGATCAGGATCATGAAAGAGACTGGAGCTCATGCAGTAAAACTTGAAGGAGGCCAGGAGATTATCGAGTCGATTGAAAGAATACTTTCAGCCGGTATTCCGGTAATGGGCCATCTTGGTCTGACACCTCAATCAATACACAAGTTTGGTACTTATGTGGTTAGGGCGAGAGAAGAAGAAGAAGCCCGGCGACTGCTCGAGGATGCACGGATGCTTGAAAAAGCAGGCTGCTTTGCCCTGGTACTTGAAAAAATTCCTGCAAGGCTGGCAGAAGATGTTACCGCAACATTGAAAATACCGGTGATCGGGATCGGGGCAGGAGGAAAGACTGACGGGCAGGTACTTGTACTTCATGACATGCTCGGGATAACACAGGAGTTTTCACCACGCTTCCTCAGACGATACCATAACCTTTACGCTGAAATAAAAGGAGCAGTCCAGGCTTATATCAGCGATGTAAGAACCCAGAGTTTTCCCAACGAAAAAGAACAGTATTAATTATCTGATATGTTGAGTACTTATTACTGGATTTTAGTTGCTAGTTGCTGGTTGCTAGTTGCTTATTGAGAAGATGATATTCATTAACCAGTAACAAGTAACCAGTAAACAGAAAGCAGAAATGATTGAAGTTTTATATGAGGATAATCACCTGATCGCAGTTTATAAGAAGTCCTCCGATCTTTCACAAAAGGATAAAACGGGTGATTCAGCCATCGATTCAGAGGTAAAAAAGTATTTGGCTGAAAAATATAATAAACCCGGCGATGTTTTCCTTGGGATCGTTCACAGGCTTGACAGACCAGTAGGTGGAGTGATGCTGTTTGCACGGACTTCAAAGGCACTGGAACGTCTTAATGAAATCTTCAGGACGAGGGAAGTAAAAAAGACCTATCTGGCAATTGTTGCCGAACGACCTCCCGAAGATGAGGCTGTTCTGACTAATTTCCTTAAAAAGAATGAACAACAGAACAAGACTTATGTATATGAAAATGAGGTTAAAGGATCAAAGAGTGCTTCTCTTTCATACCGGCTGGCCGGAAGATCGGACCGCTTTTTTCTTCTGGAAATTGAGCTGCACTCGGGCAGGCATCATCAGATAAGGGCTCAGCTGGCAAAAATCGGATGCCCTGTAAAAGGCGATCTGAAATATGGCTACCCGCGATCGAACGAAGATGGAAGCATTTCACTTTTTGCAAGACGGCTTGAATTTATACATCCTGTTAAAAAGGAAAAGGTTACCATAACTGCGCATTACCCGAAGGGTGATGTATGGAAGCTTTTCATTAACAGTGAAGTGTAAGTGAATTCATCCGGTCAGAGTTAAAATCAGGTTAATTAGAGTTAAGGAAAAGTTAAATCATACATGTGAAATTTCTTAAACACATAAATTTGCGGGATGAGCAAAAGCAAGTTTATAGGTCTGATTTTTATGATGCTGCTTTCCCTTGCCGGCATTATCTGGGTACAGATGGTCTGGATTCACAATGCTCTGAGCATCCGGAACGAAAATTTTAACAGGGATGTTTTTGTTAGCCTTGATAATGCTGCCAATGCTATTGAATCAAACCGGGAGATGAACTTTTTCTTTGATGATCCCGGGATATTCAACCCTGGTTCGGGAGATATTTCCAGCTATTTGAGTATAGGCAGCTACTCTTCGAATGACGGCAAAAATTTCAACTATAGTGTTACAAGCCAGACAGTAACCGGCACGATGGATTCATCCGGAAGGATAAGATATGACAAACCTGTTATTTCAAGAACTGACACCACTTTCAATACTGATTCAGGAACTATAAATATTTCAGCCCCGGGGGTACAGGGAGAACTTAATATCAGCGGAGGTAATGAAGGACAAAATTCCCTTTCAGACCCGGTTCCCGTTAACAGACAGGAATTTATTGACTGGGTCAGGAAGAGACAATCCGAGTTTCAGAATATGAGCGACAGGATGATATCTGAGGTGTACCAGTGGGAAAAGACAATGGAGCTTAATGATGATGAGGTTAATTATGCCCTCAGGAGATCGTTTCTATTCTCGGGTATTGAAACCCCTTTTGAGTTCGCTATTATTAAAGACGGTAAAGTCCAGGAGGGGACATATAAAAAATCTGAGAAAAAAGATTTCCTGAGCAGCAACTACGTGGTTCAGTTGTTCCCTGACAACATCATCAGGCAGAATCTTCTTGTATCGGTGATCTTTCCGGAACGCGCTAATTATGTTATGGGCTCCATGACCTGGCTTCTTGGGGGATCGTTTCTTTTCTCACTGATAATTCTTGCAACCTTTGCTCTGAGCCTTTACTTTATTATCAGGCAGAAAAAGATATCAGAGATTAAATCGGATTTTCTTAATAATATGACGCATGAATTCAAAACCCCTATTGCAACGATTTCTCTTGCTGCTGATACTATAACCAATCCTAAAGTAATTAATGATGAAGCAAGCATCAGGCACTTCATCAGCATGATCAAGAAAGAAAACAGCAGGATGAACAAGAAGGTTGAGACAATCCTTCAGATTGCATCGCTTGACAAGAAGGAGATTGCTTTCAAATTTGAAAATATTTCACTCCATTCGGTCATTGAAAGGGCTGCCGATACCATTGAAATACAGGTTCATCAGAAAAATGGCAGGATAAACTTAAAACTCAGTGCCAAAGAACCGGTAATCTTTGGCGATAAGGAACACCTGATAAATCTTGTAAATAACCTCCTTGATAATGCATTAAAATATTCGCCTGAGAATCCTGATATAACTGTTGAAACAAAAAACAATGGCAAGGGTATCATTTTATCTGTTGAGGACAAAGGGATTGGAATGAGTAAAAGTGTACAGAGCAAAATATTTGAACGGTTCTACCGTCAGAGTTCCGGGGACGTTCATGATGTCAAAGGATTTGGACTCGGACTCAATTACGTGAGAGCAATAATTGATGCGCATAAAGGAAATGTAACTGTAACAAGTGAACCGGGAAAAGGTAGCAGGTTTGATATTTTTCTGCCTTTCAACTGGGAAAATTGATTAAAATATGAAATCTGCAAAAATATTTCTCGTCGAGGACGATCTGAGTTTCGGATCAGTTCTTAAATCCTACCTTGAATTAAACGACTTCCTCGTCGATTGGATAGATGACGGGAAGTATGCAGTTGAGCATTTCAGAAAGGGAGCTTTTGATATATGTATACTCGATGTTATGCTACCGCATGTTGATGGATTTACAATTGCGGGTGAAATCAGGAAGATCAACAACATCGTCCCGATTGTGTTTCTTACTGCAAAAAAACTCAAGGAAGATGTGCTTAAAGGTTACGGATCAGGTGGCGATGATTATGTTTCCAAACCTTTTGATACTGAAATTCTCCTTGCAAAGATAAAGGCAATACTCGCCAGGCGCGATTTCCAGTCGGGGACGAAAGATATATTTGAAATCGGCAAATTTGTTTTCAATGCAAGACTCAGAACCCTTACAAGCGGTGATGACGAGAAGAAGCTGTCGCCAAAAGAAGCTCAGCTTCTCGAGCTTTTAGCTTTGAATCCGAATGAATTGATCAGTCGCGAGATGGCATTGAAAAAAATATGGGGAGCTGATGATTATTTTACAGCCAGGAGCATGGATGTCTATGTCACCAAGCTAAGAAAATTCCTTTCAGAAGATCCGCGATTAAATATTAAAAATATACACGGAGCCGGTTTTCAACTGATTATCAGGGAAGATTTACCCTGAGGTTATTCCTGCAGAATTGAAGGGGCAGCAGTAGACTGACGCTTTCAATTATCCGGATCTTTTCTCTGCCTGAAAGAATTATCCTGATCCTCTTGCCTGTTCTCATCTCTTCTTCAGCGATCACCTGCCTGCAATTCCCGCAAGGCGAAATACATTCTGCGGTCAATTCGTTATTGGTCATGGCAGCTATGGCTATTGCCACCGGTTTGTCGTCAGGATAATTTGATACAGATCCGGAAATTGCGGTTCTTTCAGCGCAGATACCTGACGGGAAAGCAGCGTTTTCAACATTAGATCCACGAACAATAATCCCCGATTCAAGTCTGACTGCAGCTCCTACCATGAACTTTGAGTATGGAGCATAAGCGTGATTAGCTGCCTCTTTAGCCGCAGCAATAAGTTCCTGATCTTCAGTCACAAGCTCCGCCAGACTTTCAAATTCCTGATATGAAAATGAGATGTTTTTAACAGTTGACATAAGCTCTAATTCATTAATAATTACAAAATTAACAAAATAAGTGAGTTTGGAGTGCCTAAAGTCTGGAGTACTTAGAGTTTTGAAAAGTTTGGAGTGAGCTAGAGTTTGGAGTACTTAGAGTCTAAAAAATGGGAATTAACTTTAAGTACTCTAGGCACTCTAGGCACTCTAAGTACTTTAGGCACTTCCACTACTTTTTCCTATTTTTACCGGAAAGACAAAAGGAGTGATAAGGAAAGCAAACATTATAATAGGCGTACTTTTATTGGTTGGCTTGATATCCTGCAGGGTTTCAAAGCCGGCGGCGACAACTCCAGTTTCAGTGACCAGCACTGCCAGGGATTATATCAGCTTATACAGGGATCTGGCCGTTAGTGAGATGAAAAGGACCGGGGTTCCTGCAAGCATTACTCTTGCTCAGGGTATGATCGAATCAGACTATGGACGAAGCACTCTTGCACGATCGGGGAATAATCACTTCGGAATAAAATGTCACAGCGACTGGACTGGTCAGACAATGAGGAAGAATGATGACAGCCGCAATGAATGTTTCAGAAAATACAGGAGACCCGAAGATTCCTTTTATGATCATTCGGATTTTTTAAAATCAGGTTCACGTTACCGGTCACTGTTCGACCTCGATCCGACGAACTATAAAGCCTGGGCGAATGGTCTTAAGAGTGCAGGCTATGCCACAAATCCGGATTACGCAAATCTGCTTATAAGGAAAATTGAGGAAAATAAATTGTATGAACTTGATAAAGGCTATACTGCAGCTTCTTATAAAACACCTGACCAGGTTCAGCCCCAACAACCTCAAACGCCGCCAAAACCGGCAAGTACTACTGTCAGTAAGCCCCCCGTAACACAGGAAAGTACAATTACTTTTGGTGATGTAATGGCAAGGGCCCCGAGAATTATGGAGAATAACAGGATCCAGTATATTATTGTCAAGGACGGCGATACCAGGAAGAAGCTTGAGAACGAATTCCAGCTTCTGGGCTGGGAACTGGCGAAGTATAATGACCTTAAGGAGGATTTCACTCCTGAGCCTGGTCAGATTCTTTACCTTGAACCAAAAAGGGACAAAGCTGAAACCGGGATTGAATATCATACCACTTCAGAAGGCGAGACCATGTACATGATCTCACAGAAATACGGGATTAAGCTGAAAAGACTCTTTGAAATGAACAGGATGGCTGAGGGAAGCGAACCTTCTGCAGGACAGAAGATATGGTTACAGGTAATAAAACCAGTTAATTAAAAAGCAACTTGAATTAATTAACGGGAACCGCAAACTCCTCTATTCTGAAACCTCTCAGGAACTCTTCGGTACCAAGCTTTTTTTTACCTTCAATCTGAAGGGTTAATATCCTTATGAACCCTCCTGCGCATGCGACTTTAACAAATGTTTTACCGTCAGAGACCACTTGTCCTGGCAGAAGCAGGTGTTTTACCGCTTCGGGCTGACTTTCATAAATTTTAAAAGAGACGCTCCTGGTTATATTTTTAAAAACAGACCTGGCACAGGGATAAGGTGAAAGGCCCCTTATGAAATTATGGATCTTTTGAGGTTCTTTGTTCCAGTCAACGATGCAAAAATCAGGGAAAATTTTGGGAGCTTTCCTGAGTACCTCGCCCGGGAGCATAAAATCTGACTGATCCCTTGGCTTTATGAAGTTTTCAGAAACTGCTTCAAGAGTTTTAATTACAAGTCTGGCGCCATGTTTCATTAGCTTATCATGCAGATCTCCAGCATTTTCAAACTGAAATACAGGCACCTCTTCTCTCAGGAGAATGTTTCCAGTGTCAATTTTATCATCAATAAGAAAAGTAGTCACCCCGGTCATTGATTCTCCGTTTATTATCACATGGTTTATGGGTGCTGATCCGCGATATTGCGGCAACAATGAGGCATGAAGGTTGATTGTGCCCTTTACAGGCAACCTCCATACATCTTCGGGAAGCATTCTGAAAGCCACTACAACAAAAACATCTGCTTTAAGTCTTTTTAGCCGCTCGATAAAAACAGGATTCTTAAGGTTTTCAGGCTGAAGGATTGGCAGGTAGTTTGATTCGGAAAAGATTTTTACTGCAGATTTTGTTACAGTTCTGCCTCTTCCGGCAGGTTTATCGGGAGATGTAACCACTGAAACAACGTTATAGCCGTTCATTAACAGTGATCCCAGGGATGCTACCGCAAATTCCGGTGTCCCCATGAAGACTACCCTCAGACTTTTCATCAGAATGGAATCAGATCCTTTTACAAAACAAATTTACAAAAAAAATCAATCCTTCACAATGTGTTTGTAACAGGTCAGATTATGTCCCATTTTATCTGCTTTGGTCTTGAGATAGAATTCGTTATATGGATTTGAGGGGATTTCAAGAGGAACGGTTTCGACAATCTTTATTCCGTAACCTTCAAGGCCTGCTCTCTTTACAGGGTTGTTTGAAATCAGTCTTACCTTACCGAGCCCCAGTTCCCTCATTATACTTGCGCCGACACCATAATCCCTTTCATCTTCACCGAATCCAAGTTTAAGGTTGGCCTGAACTGTATCCATACCCTGGTCCTGAAGCTTATATGCCTTTATTTTATTGAAGAGTCCTATACCTCTTCCCTCCTGGCTGAGATAAATCACAACTCCTTTTCCTTCTGTTTCGACCATCTCCATGGCTTTATGGAGTTGTGAACCGCAGTCGCATCTCAGGGAACTGAAAATATCTCCTGTAAAGCATGATGAATGAAGCCTGACAAGAACAGGTTCATCCTTTGTCCATTTCCCCTTTACCAGGGCAGCATGTTCAAGTCCGTTGCTTATCTGTCTGAAGGGTATGAATTCAAATTCACCGAACTCTGTTGGAAGTTTAACCAGTTCGCCTCTTTCAATTATTGTATCTCTTTCAAGAGTGAATTTAATAAGGTCCCTGATGGCAATGATCTTAATATCAAACTTTTGTCTTAATTTCTCAAGGTCGGGAAGTCTTGCCATCGACCCGTCATCATTCATGATTTCGACAAGGGCACCGCCGGGATGAAGACCTGCCAGACGGGTCAGGTCAACAACAGCTTCGGTATGTCCTGCTCTTCTGAGTACACCTTTCTCTTTTGCCTTAAGTGGGAAAATATGTCCGGGACGGCCGAGGTCAGACGGTTTTGTAACCGGATCAACCAGCGATTTGATGGTAAGGGCTCTGTCTCTGGCTGAAACACCGGTTGTGGTTCCATGGCCTAAAAGATCGACTGAAACTGTGAATTGGGTCTCATGCAGTGAAGTGTTTGTTCCGACCATAAGGTCAAGTTCAAGTTCTTCGCACCTTTCTTCCGGGAGAGCTGCGCAAATCAGCCCCCGGCCGTGAATGGCCATGAAATTCACAATTTCCGGAGTTATAAGTTCAGCTGAACAGATGAAATCACCTTCATTTTCCCTGTCCTCATCATCCACCACTATCAGCAGCTTACCGCTCCTTATATCATCAATGCCCTCTTCAATCGTATTAAGCTTTATTTCCATAATAAAATCAGAATTACTGTCCTTCAAAAGAAGGATTACGTTTTGTACCGATTATAATTAACCTGTACAGGTAGTCCTTTATCTTTCTTAAGAACGCAAGATAAGTATCAATGTTCAATATTACTGAATCGTGCGAAGCTTTATATGTAAGGAAAAGACCAATCGGCAACAGGATATATGTTGAAGCCCATACCCCTGCTGTTGTGCTTACGAGGTTTTCCTCAACCAGCTTCTCTCCCGAAAGTGATACAACATACCATATTACAAAGAACAATATCGAGATAACAGCTGGAGTGCCTAATCCTCCTTTCCTTATGATTGCTCCAAGCGGGGCCCCTATCAGGAAGAAAACCAGGCAGGCAACCGAAAGAGTGAATTTTTTGTTCCAGTTGACCTCATAACGCTTGATGAATTTAACCTCGTTATAAAGAGACTCCTTCTGGGTAGTCAGGAAGTTACTGGTACTCTTTAAATTACCCACTGCTTTTGAGATAACTGTTTTCTTTTCCCTCACAGAAAGAGAATCATAAAGAACCTTTGAATTAAAAGGCAGGTCAGGACGTTTAACTGATTCACCCTGACCCTTGTTATAGGCGTTGCTGTAGTTCCTTACTTCATACAATAACGAATTATTGAATTCCTTATGGTAATCATTTACGCGTTCTGTATATCTTTTATTCAGTGAGTCGATATCTCGGGTCAGCTGTGAAATGTTTTTCATAGCAGAGTTTGACTTAAACAGGTCTATTTCAGTTCGTTCCAGATCGAATCCCGAAAGAGACACCACAAGGGTCTGTTCCTTGAATGTATCTTTCCTGAACGGGTAAGTTTTTTCACCTCTGCCCGGATCTTTTTCCGGCATTTCGCTGTAGGAATATCCATTGAAAAGCACCATCGACATGGCGGTTTCATCCAGTGTAACCCTCATATACCCTGAATCAGCATAGATAACGTCGCTGTTCCCTTTATTTTTTCTGTGGTCATAAATATAAATCCTGTCGAGCCGGTTTGTTTCCGGTTCCCTGGAAGTGATTTTTATGCTGAAGCCGTCGATGTCATTGTTGAAAGTCCCTGCCTGGATATTTATATCAGGCCTTTTACGGCGGATATCATGAAGAAGGGTCCTTGCCTGTCTGTTTGAGTATGGAAGGACATTGTTGGAAAAGAAGAAGGAAATAACGCATATAAATGATATCAGGACAACCAGTGGTCTCATAATTCGTTTCAGAGGTATTCCGGAAGATTTCAGCGCCGTAAGCTCGCTGTATTCACCCATATTTCCGAAGGTCATAAGTGAAGCGAGAAGTATTGCGAGAGGGAGTGCCATTGGTACGAATGAAAGTGCAAACTGGAACAGGAGCTCTGCCACGATACCAATTTCAAGCCCTTTGCCTGCGAGTTCATCGACATACATCCACAGGAATTGCAGTAAAAGGATAATAAGGACGATGAAAAATGTAAGGATAAGAGGGCCGATAAAAGATTTCAGGACAAATTTATCGAGTTTCTTCACTACATTTCATTTTTAATGTGCAAAGCTACTGGATTTTTGCCAAAATTCATATTGTTCATTTCTTTTACTCACCAGCAAAAAATAAACCAAAAGATTATGCAGAAAATGAAAGCGGCGCAATGGCTCAAAGGCATGGAGGTCTTTGACCATTGCGCCGTGGTGCCGTTACTCCTTTACACCTTTTAAATCCCTAACAATCTTTTTAAATCTGAAATCTGGGAATCCCAGAGATAGATAGCATCTTCTTTTTCGTCGGGTTCGGCAAAATCGGTAATTATAAGGGCAAGGTCACCTGTGATGTCATGGACAATTATTTTGAATTCAAAATAGTTCGTCTCTTTATCAGCTTCATCATCAATCCATTCAAACCTTACCAGCTTGTTTTCCTTAAATGATTCAAGACGCGCTTTAAATTCTGTTTTGCTCCAGTGGAAGGTAAAAAGATTGCCTTCGATTGTAACATCCTCTGCAAACCACTCGCTTAGCCCCTCAGGTGTACTCAAGCGGGAAAAGAGCACTTTGGGAGAGCAGTTAAGAGTATATTCCAGTTCGTATTTTAACCTCATTTTCATTAAGTTGTTCGAAGGCTACTATTCTGCAATATAGAAAAAAAATACCAAAGAAAAAATCATATTGGAATTTTAGCATTATCTGTATATATTTGCACCCGCAATAAAGAAAGGGAGGCGAGATAGCTCAGTTGGTTAGAGCGCATGATTCATAATCATGAGGTCCGGGAGTTCAATTCTCCCGTCTCGCTACAAAGAAAATCAACCACTTACATATTCAAATATGTAGGTGGTTTTTGTTTTGTGCTAGGTTTGTGCTAGGTTAAGGTGATTTTGAAGGATTCACTTGACTCTCATTCTATTTCCCCCTGGGGTCTACCCTGAACCCGCTTTACTTTACCCAATCATCCAAATCCTTAATTTAGAATATTATCCTCTTGCTAAACTTGTTAAAAGGGATTGCCCTTTTGTAAGTGCATTTATATATTTAACTTTTACTCACCCCTTGGGATTAAGCAGTTTCTATCAGACTCACTTCTCAGGAATTA
Source organism: uncultured Bacteroidota bacterium (assembly GCA_963772715.1). Classification (GTDB taxonomy): domain Bacteria; phylum Bacteroidota; class Bacteroidia; order Bacteroidales; family VadinHA17; genus LD21. The sequence goes on along the minus strand of CAVYYM010000026.1, from coordinate 295,834 downwards.
TCCTTTGTTGATATTGGCTGTAAAGGTTGTCTCTGATTTATTAACGGATGCAGTCTTTGATTAAAGGATTGAGTTCTTTTTCTTCTAATTAGGCTCTTTTCATAAGATTGAAATAAAAGGCAGGCAATTTTGGCCATTTTAATTTGAGGCAAATATATTCCATCCAAATATAAAATCCGGAATTCCTTTTCTCATGAAAACAACTAACTATCTCACATTATAATGTTGTTTATAATGGGAATCCAGCTGTTTGTTGATCACAACTTGCCGATTGCAGATTCAAAATTGATTTTTGCAGCGCTGAAATACTCTCCAAAGTCTTTTTATACGAATTGACTTATAATTAATGTTTAAGAATCTAATCATGGAAAAGAACTTATTATCAAAAAAAATTCTGATGCTTTCATTATTGATACCCCTAAGCATATTCTATTGTAAGGCATCGAATAGTAATGACCGCACTCTTTTAAACAACCTGCCTCAAGAAGACAGTATTAATCCAGTTGAGGTATTTGAGCAGGTTTGGCAAGTCTTCAACACAAATTACCCTTATTTCGATCAAAGGGGTGTTGACTGGTCGGCTCTATACAAAGTCTATAGTTCAAAGCTTACTCCCGAATCGACAGACGCAGAGCTTTTTACTGTCCTGAGCAGTATGCTTGGGAATCTGAATGACGGAATGATCAATCTCAATAACGGAACTACTGTTTTTAATGCAGGCCAAATGAACGGGATTACTATGGAAGATTTTAGCTGGAAACTTGTGAGGGACAAATACCTCAACCATATTTATAAGGCTACTCCAGACAGTCTTATCTACTATGGCTGGATTGACAGTGAAATCGCCTATTTGCGGATCAGAAGATTTCCGGGTTCTGACGCTGTAGACAAATATTTTGACCCGATTATCCAGGAACTTATAAAAGCCAAAGGAATAATAATTGAAGTGAGAGGCAATATGGGAGGTACAAGATCCGGGGTAGAAGCTATAGCAGGCAGGTTTGCTGATAAGAAAAGACTTTATGAAAAAGTTAATTGGAGAATGGGGCTGAACAGGGAGTTTAACAATACTACATTCAATTATGTTCAACCAAAAGGGCCTGTCCAGTTTACCGGTCCCATGGTACTTCTCCAGAATAAATTTTCAGGGGCTACCTCTGAAGACTTTGCCCTGGCGATGAGGGTACTTCCAAATGTATCGTCAATCGGGGAGACAACAGAGGGAAGTATGTCATCAGCATATCCAGAAAGGTTGATAAACGGATGGCAGGTTTTTATTCCTTATACCTATACAACCGATCAAAATGATTTTTGTTGGGAGGGGACTGGAGTCAGACCTAACCTGAGAAAAACCAACACAAAAGAAGGGATAGCGGCAGGCAATGATATGGTTTTGGAATTTGCAATAGAAATACTCAAGGCAGGTGGCAATCACCGAAAAGAAGCTGAGGGAAGTCAGAAAGAATTGCGAATTTCTGTTGTATCAAGCTTTTTGGAAGCATGCGACAAAGTTGGAGCAAAGGATGCCATTATTGAAATTGAAAAAATCCAGAAAAATAACCCTAAGGGAATTTATTTCAGCTTTCAGGAACTTATGCAAACTACATCAACCTTGTTCTCAAAAAACAAACTGGATGTTGCCACTGCAATTCTGGAACTGGGAGTAAAATCATTTCCTGACGATATGACAACATTATCTTTTCTGGCACAGGCATATGAATTTCAGAAACAAACCGAGAAGGCAAAAGAGTATTACTCAAAGGTCGTAAAATATAAACCATACTTCCCGTGGGAAAGATCTGCCCTTACCAGGGCAGAGGATTTTCTTAACAGGTACAAGTAAAAACAACTTGAATATTTCTTTCAGCTAACATGAAGGCAAGGAGTAATCTTTTCACTCAATATTCTCATTACTAATCAAATGGAAGAAACAACAAAATATCGGATTGTTATTCACCTATTGTTCTTGGTAATATTTCAGGTTACACATGGACAGAAGTATGCAGGGATTGAAGCTGATGGATTTATTAAATCCAGGGAAGCTGAGTCTATCACCATTTCTGAAATTCGCGATCACCTGTTTTATCTTGCTTCAGATTCAATGAAAGGCAGAAAGACCGGATCATTTGAATATCTGCTTGCCGCTGCCTATTGTGCACAAAAACTAAGCGATTCCGGAATAAAACCATTAAATCCAAACATAAATGGGACTGCCTCTTTTTATCAGGATGTTCCTTATAAAAGCATCAATTATTCAAGAGGAAGGTACCCCATAATTCTCGCTGATGAAAAAGGATTGAGATATGCTGATGGTCTGAATTTCAGGGTAAATATCACAGAAGGTTCACAAAGTGGCAATAACACCTTGAAGGTTGTCTTTGTCGGCTATGGTGTATCAGCTCCGGAGTATGGATGGGATGATTTCTCGGGTCTGAATCTTGAAGGTAAAGCAGTACTTGTTCTTAACCAAAAACCTCCTGAAGAATTGATCAGTAAAATACCCTTAAAGAAAAGGGAGAAGTTAATGAATTACAGGCAGAATATATCCAACCGAAAAGCATCTGTAGTTATCGAAATATCTGAAACGGAGTGGATTCTTAAGAACCTTGGTTATAGCTCCAAATTGAAGACTCAGACCTTCTTTGTTAATAATGGAATAGAATTACATAGGAATAAATATTCTCCGCATACTTCGCTCTATATCAAGAATGATGTTGTCAATCCGGTATTTAAAGGTCAACCATTCAATCCAACACAAAGAATTATCCCGGTGAAAAATGAATACCAAACCTTTGAGTTAATAGGAGTCAGACTTGATACATCCGATTATACAAACGAAAAGCAGGTTTTTTCACCAAATGTAGTTGGAGTTGTAAAAGGCTCGGATCCCGGGCTTGCTCAACAATATGTTGTAATTGGCGCTCATCTGGATCATTTAGGATCGGATTTTAATGGAGCTGACGATAATGCAAGCGGCTGTGCCGGAGTGCTGGAAATAGCTGAATCTATTGCAATGAATCCGCCTAAACGCTCAGTGATGTTTGTATTGTTTTCCGGAGAGGAGATGGGCATCCTGGGCTCAGCATATTTTGTTAATAATTGCCCCGTTCCGATAGATTCAATTATCGGAATGGTAAATCTGGATATGATAGGCCGTACAGAGGAAAACCATAAGGATGAAGGAACCCATTATATCTGTAATATGGGAGGTACAACTGACTTTATGCTTGGATTTGTAGAAGAGACTAATGCAAACACCTACAAATGGCCGTTGATGCGCCTCACAGACGCAGGTAGCGATCATTCCAGCTTTGCCCGCAGAGGAATACCATCTGTTTTCTTTTTCTCGGGACGTCATAAAGATCTGCACACCACTGAAGATGATCCCCTTAAAATTGATTATGACAAGATGCTCATATTAACCCGTCTGGCTTATGAGGTTGTAATGAGACTTGCTGATAATGGCATGAATCTGGATTAGACTTTTAATACGAATAAAGACCTGTTTTAATCATACAAGGTTCACAGCAAGGTAAAGTCTGTTTCATTGAAAAATGAGGGATCAAGGTAAAGTTAAGCCCTTTATAATGAAGCAGAAGAAAACCAAAAGCAATATCTATCCGGCAGTAAACACAACTCTGTATGTTTTGACCACGCCTTTATAATCAAATCGCACAACAGCTGTTCCGGATTTCGATTCCGCCTGGGTAATAGCCACTTTTACATTCCTGATCGCTTGCAGATGCCGATACGGTTGGTATTCCGGTTATGCTCGGACGGAAGTTTATAAGTAGCCTCATAAAGATCAAGACCGACAATACCGTTGGCATTTGTTGATCTGACCGGAGTGGCCGGCAGATCAATCGCTTCTCCGTTGACCTTGATACTTACTGTGGGTGCAACCGGACGAACGATTTTCTTTTTGTCCGAGCTGAATCCCAGTCCGATTATATCGAAAAGACCTCCCGTGTCAGGACCTTCGGCCACAAGGAAAATAGCATGTTTTTTGTCCAGATTGTCAACAAACGATGAAACGTCTACCGTGAATTTTGTAATTTCCTGCGCAGAATTTGCGGGTACATTTATTTCACCGATTTTTTTGCCTTTCCATGTATCATTGTCCCATGGTCCGTCAAGCCAGACGTTGACCTTAAATGCGTTTTTTGTCTTTGGTGTAAGGAACAGATTAAATGCTGTTTTGTTGCCGGGCTTGGTCCCTTCGAAGGCCTTCAAACCTTTCTTGTCTTTGTCAAGCCCTCCAAAACCAAAATACTTGTATCCTATTATGTTACCGTTCTCCACATTTGCAATGGGCATGTTATTATCCCATATATCCCACGAATCCTGCTGGCTGCTGGGATTGGAAAGATAGCATGCGTATCCTGCGGAGTAATATTGATAGGGATCGAGGCCGTAGATGTGGAATCCTTCCGAAGTTACTTCGGCTCCGGTATATTCTTTTCCCTGGCTATCCTTTGCGGTCCATATATTATCTTCTGAATACGGGTCATATCCTCTGATAGTAACTTTTCCGCCTTCTGACACCGGTTTTTCATCCCATTCAATCTTGACCGGTGCTACCATCGGCTGACGTGCATTTCCGAATCCTCTTGGCGCCCTGTGATAGAACACATACCACTGGTCGTTGATCAACTGGATGCTGCCATGGGTATTGTGTCCCGAATAACTGGTCTGCAGTGTGGTTCCATCCTGAGTCGGCACAACCGCGCGTGAATCGACAAGAACGCCGCCGCTTTTCCATGGACCCAGCGGAGAGTCGCCGTAGGCATAACGCAACGCCGAGTTGGTACTGCTCAGTCCATATTCAGGACCTGAATATCCGCTGTAAACCCATACATATTTATTGCCAATCTTTCGAATAGATGCGGCTTCAAAAAAGTTGAACGAACCAAGATCCTCACCCGGATAGACACTGGGATATATTGTGCCTTCCGGGTCTCTGATGACACCATATCTGGAACTGGCAGGAATAAAATAGCCAATGGCCTGGGTTCCCGGCCTGAGCGAATACATTGTTTTCTGATCCAACTGACCCGCTGACGACCTTTGGAATCCCCAGAATCCGTAAGCTCTGAAACCGATCTCATAATCAGGATCTTTCGGATCAGTGATGTATTCAATATATACTGCCGGATCGAATCCCATGGTACTTCCGGGTACTGTTCTCATTCCGTCCGCAGTCATATTGATTGGGGTAAAGGGACCGTCCGGACGGTCTCCTTTGGCCACCATCGCTTCTCTGTTCCGGCCACGACTGTGCGGGTACAGATAGTATTCCTTTGTGCCGTCTTTTCTTTTCACCTCAACGAGGTCAGGAGCGTACATAACATCCCACTGTCCGCCTATCGGGTATGTGAAAATGGGTCCTTCATCACGCCAGTCTGGACAAGTCCTCCACAGGTGCCGACCAGGCCCTTATGTCCGGTCCGCAATAACTCTTAAATCTGACATCGTGCGATCCGATAATATAGATGCGGTATTTCCCCGGTTTGTCGGGATCTTCAAAAACACGCGGCTCTCCGTCGGGCAAATGCTCCCATAGCGGCAGATACGGATTACCCGACCCGCGATAGGTAACTTGGGCAGGTGACGACTCTTTCTTTTTCCGGGTGTCGTCCGCTTGTGTTTCTTTTACAGAAAACAGAAACAAAGCAGTTAACAGCAGTATTATCTGCGGTCTTAATAAAACATATTTTACATTCATTATGTTTGATATTTTTGCAGGTATTACCTCAGGTAATCGCTGACAGTTTTTGAAATGCTCTTTTTTATTTGCTCCCAGATTTGTTTTTTAAAACTCACTGGTGTTTTGCTCTCTTCTGCTTCGGAAAAGTATGTGATAGCAGACAGTAAAAATGATTTGAATTTTGTTTGTTTCGAAAGCATATAATTACAAAAATAAAAAAAGAGGATGGTATTACAGTAATCTTAGGTGTTATAAGTGATTTTATTCCGTGATTTCATCGGGGCAGGTTATTCCCTCGTCTCGCTACAAGGAAAAAGATACACTTGCATGGTCAACTGTGCAGGTGTTTTTAGTTTCTTATCAATTTTATACCAGGGCCCGGTGAATTATAGTACTAAGGTACTATTGATCTGCATACTAAATGAACCTAATTTTATATTGATTTAAATAAATCATATTTGAATCTCATTAGGTTAGGTTTAGTTCAGGGTTATGTCAAAAGAGTCCATGGTTCCACCTGGGCTCTTTTGATTTATAACGATCCTCCTCCTGACTAAATAAATATGTTATTTACCAAAATTCCTTTAGTTTTGCATCCAAACTCCTCCATGCAGTGAAGAAGCTTGACAAATTTGTCATAAAATCATTCATAGGCCCGCTGATACTCACTTTCTTCATCGTGCTTATCATCCTGCTGCTGCAATTCCTGTGGATGTATGTCGATGAACTTGCAGGTAAAGGCCTGAATTTCCCTATAATGGCCGAACTCCTTTTCCAGTTCTCACTCTCTTTTGTACCTACCGCATTGCCACTGGCTATTCTCCTTGCATCTCTGATGACTTTCGGAAACATGGGAGAATTCAGTGAACTGACTGCTATAAAGTCATCAGGAATCCCGCTGACCAGAATAATGATGCCGCTAATTGTCATAATCGTCCTGCTGGTTGGTGTCTCTTTCTTTTTTTCAAATTATGTTCTCCCCTACTCCAACCGGCAGGCAAGATCCCTTCTCTATGACATCAAGCGCAAACGCCCGGATATAAACCTCCAGGCAGGCACCTTCAACACCGATATTGAAGGCTTCAGCATCAAGATAACTTCAAAGGATCCCTCCACAAACAGGCTCGACAAGCTTATAATCTACGATCAGCGGAACAAGAAGATCAATCCGCCGGTCACAATCGCCGACTCCGGCTATATAAAGGTTACACCCGACGAGTCAGGAATGATCATGCAACTGTATAATGGACATACATTCAGCGAGATAGAAGAAAAAAACGTGCCCTCTGCCGAAAGAAAATATCCCTCCAGGAAAGACTACTTCAAAGAACAGACGATTGTGCTTTCCCTTACCGGATTCGACCTTGAACGAACCGGTGGTGAAATGTTCAGAAACACTTCGTGGAGCATGGATATGGAAATGCTCACACATTTTATCGATTCTCTTACGGCAAACTATATCAACCGGCAAAACTCACAGACTGAAGGAGTTTCTGTCATCCAAGGTTTATGTCGAGAGGAAAGCACTGCCCAGCTATGCCGTGAGGGTTGATGAATCTGCCACACCCGTCGACACTGTGACTTTCAATTTAAAGGCAATATATGACACATTGACGATAAGCCAGAAAATGGAAGGCCTTACAAGATCCATCGAAGCTCTGAAGGAGGCCACAAGTTTTTTGTCGGGGAAGACCGAAACTATGAAGATAAATCTCAGATCCATAGGTAAATATGAAGTCGACTGGCACAAAAAACTGACCATCCCCTTTGCATGCCTGGTCTTCTTTCTCATCGGAGCGCCCCTTGGTGCAATAATAAGAAAAGGCGGACTTGGAACACCCGCAGTCGTTTCGATATTCTTTTTCGTTGTCTGGTATGTCATTTCACTTTCAGGGGAAAAGCTTGTGGAAGAGGGACTTCTGGGAAGCGTTGCAGGCATGTGGGCTTCATCTTTCATCCTTCTGCCTGTCGGATTGTTCCTGACATACAAGGCATCCAACGATTCGGTAATTTTGAACATTGATACATATCTTGCCTTTTTCCGCAGGATCAAGGATTTTATTTACAAGATCACTTTCCAGGGAAAAAGCAGGAATCCAGACAATAAACCAATAGATGATGACGAAATACAAGCTTGACACGATTGAGGAAGCTATTGAAGACATAAGGGAGGGTAAGCTTCTGATTGTCGTCGACGATGAAGACCGGGAGAATGAAGGCGATTTCATATGCGCGGCAGAAAAAATAACTCCGGAACTTGTCAATTTCATGGCAAAGCATGGCAGGGGATTGATCTGCGCTGCCCTTCCTGAAGAAAGATGCGTGGAACTGGAACTCGACCTGATGGTCGGTGTGAACACTTCAATACACGAGACACAATTTACTGTCTCCGTTGACCTGGTAAGCGATGAAACAACCACAGGGGTATCGGCAAAAGACAGGGCTCTTACAATCAAAGCCCTGGTGAATCCCGAGACCAAGCCTTCAGATCTCGGCCGTCCCGGCCACATATTCCCTCTCATGGCCAAAGCCAAGGGAGTCCTCAGAAGAGCAGGACATACTGAAGCAGTTGTCGACCTGACAAGATTCGCAGGACTTAATCCCGGAGGCGCACTGGTGGAAATCATGAATGACGACGGTTCCATGGCAAGACTGAACGACCTTGTGAAGCTGAGAAAGAAATTCGGGATCAGGATTGTAACTATACGCGACCTTATCAGATATAAACTTGAAAGAGATTCTATAATAGAAAAAGGAGAAAAAGTGAAATTGCCTACAAACGCAGGTGAATTCGAGTTCATACCTTTCAGGCAGACAAGTAACGGATTGGAGCACAGTGCATTGGTTAAAGGCACCTGGACAAAAGATGAGCCGGTGCTGGTACGCGTTCACTCTTCATGCTTCACCGGCGATATCTTCGGCTCCCTGAGATGCGACTGCGGCGCCCAGCTTCACAAGGCAATGGAAATGGTGGAAAAGGAAGGAAAAGGAGTCGTTATCTATCTCAGCCAGGAAGGAAGAGGTATCGGTCTTTTCAATAAAATAAAAGCATACCGCCTCCAGGATGAAGGCATGGACACAGTGCAGGCAAATCTTAAGCTGGGCTTTGGCGAAGATGAAAGGGACTATGGCGTCGGAGCAAGCATAATGAGGGAACTCGGTCTCGGCAAGGTCAGGCTTATTTCAAACAATCCCGTCAAGAGGGCAGGTCTTGAAGGTTATGGTATCAGGATCGTCGAAACAATTCCTCTGATTATTGAATCCAACCCTTTCAACAAGTTTTATCTCGAGACAAAAGCAAATAAAATGGGCCATGTCCTGACCTGCTACAAGCATATTGTCAAGGATTAGAATTTTAGTAGATTTGTATGGTAATCCCGGCAACATTTATGAAAAACCTGAGGATCGTTTTCATGGGAACAGCTGAGTTTGCAGTGGCGACACTCGGCTCCCTGCTCATGAACGGATTCAATGTCGTTGGTGTCGTTACCGCTCCAGACAAGCCTTCAGGGAGGGGCAGGAAAATAACAAAATCAGCTGTCAAGGAATTTTCCGAATTCAGCTATCTGCCAATAATGCAGCCTGACAATCTAAAGGATCAGGGATTTGTCGATTCTCTCAGGAACCTGAATGCTGACATTTTTATTGTGGTTGCATTCAGGATGCTGCCGGAGGCAGTCTGGAAAATGCCGCCAATCGGCACAATCAACCTTCATGCGTCACTGCTTCCCCATTACCGGGGGGCAGCGCCAATAAACAGGGCTATTATGAACGGGGAGACGATGACGGGCGTCACTACTTTCTTCATCGACGAAAAAATAGATACCGGCAAGATCCTACTGCGCGAGGGTATTCAGATCTTTCCATTCGAAAATGCCGGAGATTTGCATGACAGGCTCATGAAACTTGGTGCGAGAGTCGTAATCAGGACACTCGAAGGCATTGCCGATGGCTCCATTGAACCTCAGCCGCAGTCAAAATTTCTGAAGGAGGGAGAGATTCCCAAAGTGGCACCAAAAATTTTTCCGGAGGATTGCTGCATCGACTGGGACAACGAACCTGACAGGATACATAATTTCATCAGGGGGCTTGCCCCATATCCAGGCGCAAAATCATTCCTTAAGCTCGGTGCTGACAAGTACACATTCAAGGTTTTCGAGAGCCTGCCTGAAAACGGAAACCATAAACTTAAGCCAGGTTTTCTCATTTCCGACGGCAAGCATTATATAAAAATCGCCTGTAAGAATGGATATGTAAATATTCTGAATCTGCAGCTGGAAGGCAAAAACAGGATGAATACCATTGAGTTCCTCAGAGGATACAATATTTCAAATCACACAATATCTGTCAGTTAACGGGCTTAATCGTCCTGAGCCATATTTTTTGACCCGCAGCAGGTTCCTCTCCTTCAGCCATCATGTTATATTCATAAAGCTTTTTCAGCTTCACTCCGTAGATCTGGGAAATCTGGTACAAGGTCTCTCCTTCTTTAGTATTATGGATCTCTTTCCCCGGTTCCGCCTTATCCCTTTTGGGCTGAAGATAAAGCATCTGCCCGGGAACAGGTGTGAAATTATTATCCAGGTCGTTATACCTCGTAAGCTCCCATTTCAGAAGCTCGAAATCCTTCTCAAGGGATTCGATGGTTTCACCATCCCTGACAATAATATATTGTATCCTGTTATTTTCCATTATCCTGGGAACACGCGATGAAACTGAAACAGGGCCAAAAACTATCGGAGGTTCTGTAATCCGTTGTTCAACAATAGTTTTTGTGCTGTCAGGTTTAGGAGGAACTACCTCTGCAACAGGTTTTTCCTGAGTCATTAAGACTCTGTCAAAATTGTATAAATTGTTTTCTTCAATTTTCCTGATAAGCATATTTGCATAGTCAGGATCGGTGGCATAGCCTGCTTTTTTAAGTCCCCGCGCCCATCCTTTATAGTCTGTGGCAGGCAGGTTAAAGAGGACTCTGTAGCGGGATCCCGTTTTTAGAAAATCAGAGTGATCGTAGTAAGAATCTTCCGGCCGCTTGTATTTCCTGAAGCACTCATTCCTCCTGTCGTCATGATGGCGTATTGTGGGACCCGTCCAGTCGCTGTGACATTTTATGCCAAAATGATTGTTTCCTTCACGTGCGAGTGTACTCCTTCCATAGTTGGATTCTATCATACCCTGTGCAAGTGTGATGCTGGCAGGTACGCCTGTACGTTTCATTTCACTTATCGCCAGATCCTTGTACTTTTCGATATAGGCAGCAGCATTAGCCTCCCCTGCAGAGGAACTAACCACCTGCCTCGATGAACTGCAGGAATTCATTAGCAATAATAATGATTAATAAGAAATATGATATTGATATGTGCATTTAAGATTACATTTGGTCAAAATAGTAAAACTGATCTGTCGTACTGTTCTATCTTATTAACCATCAAAAGATCTTGTTAACCACAGAATTAACCAACTTTCACGGATTCACTGCTTTATACTCCGTGCAACTTTGTGTAACTCCGTGGTTAACTTTAATTCGGTTCTTTAATTATCCTATCTTTGTAATCACTTACTGAATAAGAACGTTATGAAACAAGATAAAAGTATTTCCTTTAATTATAAAGAATTCGATAAACCTGAAGATCTTGATCCTGCTGATCTTGAACTGTTGAGCGACAGCCAGGGAAATCGCCTTAAACGCGTATGCTCCATATTCCGGATTCATGGTTGGCGCTGCACTGAGACTTGAGAGCGGTAAGATTGTTACGGGCACGAATGTTGAAAACGCCGCATTCCCGTCAGGGATATGCGCTGAAAGAAACGCGATCTCAAACGCGTCAGCAAATCATCCGGGCGATAAGCCAGTTGCCCTGGCCATCGCAGCATTTTCAGGCAAGGACCATTCCTCCGAGCCTGTATCACCATGCGGCAACTGCCGTCAGGTGATAGCAGAAGAAGAATACAGGAATGGCGGGAGTATAAGAATAATCCTGGGTGGCAAAAATAAGATCAGAATTATTGAATCCGGCGGTGATCTTCTGCCTCTTCAGTTCAACAGCGACAGCCTGAAGATCAATCCCCGCTGATAATCAGCTGGAAACCTGCTCCGTGTATGTTTTTGATATTAAGATGCGGGTCCTCGGAAAGGAACTTCCTCAGCTTTGTGATATATACATCCATGCTTCTGGCAGTGAAGTAGTCATCGTTCCCCCATATCTTTTTAAGCGCCATCTCCCTGCTGATCAAAGCATTGGGATAAAGGGCCAGCAGTTCCAGAAGCTGTGCCTCCTTTGGTGAGAGTTTTTTCTCATCACTGCCTGATGATGTCAGAGTTCTGAGCCTGGCATTAAAAACGAACTTGCCGATTTCATAAATATCCTTTGTTCCGCTCTGGTATTCCCTCCGGGCAAGAATTGCACGGACCTTGGCCAGAAGGATTTCTGTATCGAACGGCTTAGTTATGTAATCGTCGCCTCCTGCATCATAGCCTGTCAGAACATCTTCCTTCAGCTTTTTCGCAGTAAGGAATATTATTGGCACAAGGTTGTTTATCTGCCTTATCTCCCTGGCGATTGTGAACCCGTCTACATGCGGAAGCATCACATCGAGAATGCAGATATCGAAGATCCCCTTGCGGAAATGATCCACGGCATATTTTCCGTCGTCGACCCACTCCACCGAGAAATCATTTATTTCAAGATATGATTTAAGGACCGATCCGAAGCTCAGATCATCCTCGACAAGAAATATTTTTACACTTTTAGTGCTCATTTCTCATTATCCGGATTAAAAGGCAAATATACATCAAATCTGCTCCCCTTTCCCGGTTCACTGGAAACAGTAATGTTTCCCCTGTGGGCGTCGACTATCGCACGCACATAATTGAGCCCGAGGCCGAATCCCTTTACATCATGAACATTGCCGGAAGCCTGGCGGTAGAACCTTTCAAAGATCTTGCTCTGAACGCTCTTTGTCATACCAATGCCCTTATCCCCGACAGACATGATAATCCCATTGTCGCTGTTTTTAGTTTCAATGGTAATTTCTGGTGCTTCAGGGGAGTACTTTATTGCATTGTCGAGCAGGTTATTCACCAGGTTGAAAATATGGTCACTGTCTCCGCATATCACAGGCTCCTGTGCATTCAGCTTCATAGTCACACTGCCATTTCTCTGACGGATTATTATATCGCTCGCATCGACTGCATGCCTTATGACTTCATGGAGGGAAATGTTTTCGAATTTGAAATTTATCTCTTTCTTGTCGAGGGAAGCCATCTGGAGTATCGTCTCAACCTTCTTGTCCATCCTGCTGTTCTCCTTCTTGATCATCCCGATGAAATGCCTGATGCTCGACTCGTCATTAATGACCTTCGGATTCGTTATCGTATCAGCGGCCAGGGATATGGTTGCGATCGGCGTTTTGAATTCATGGGTCATGTTGTTTATGAAGTCCGACTTCATTTCCGATATCTTCTTCTGACGTATGATGAAGAAGAGGCTCAGTGCAAAAGTTGCAAGTATGATAAGTGAAAAAAGAAGGGATCCGCCCAGCATCCAGGCCATGGAACCGAGGACATAGGTAGTGCGCTCCGGGAATACAACTGACAGCACAATATCCTGACGCACAATATTATCCTGAAAAAGATTTACCTTATATTTGCTTCTGAGAAAGTCATTTTTGTTAGATTTCCTGAAATTACCATCCTCGACTTTCCCATTTCTGATAATCGCAAATTCAAAAGACGGACTTATCGGTGAAAACATGAATGACCGGTTAAGGGCATATTCGACTTCATCTCTTCTGATGTCCATCTTCTTCTCCTTCTGATACAGCTCAGCGATCATCTGGTCGCTCATATTACGGAGTTCATTGGATCTTTTCTGTGCCCATTCGATCAATTCCTGCTGCCTCACATAAGTTCCCTGTGAACCGGCGCCCTCACCGCTGTTGATTACCACCATATTTCCCTGGTCATCCGGCGAAGTCATGATAACAGATGATGAATCAGAAGTATATATTGTATCATGAATCGTCACCACAGGAGCTTCACCCGGACTCTGAGTGACAGACTGATTTGTCACACGCACACTCATTTTGCCGTCGCTGCCTGCAGAATAGCTGTTCATGCTGAAGTAGCTCGTAATATCAGTAACCGTATCCTCATTCGCAGCGAGAGGCATCATGAAATTATCGAAAAAGCTGTTCATTTTCCTTGATGACTCTATTGCCTCAGCTGCCTGCCTGATGCTGGCAGTCACATAATAATCGAAGTTCTCATTCCTTATGCCTACCGCCTTGTTGATCCATCGGATCTGAACCCAGATGATCCCCATAATGGAAAACAGCATCATGAAAATGAGTCCGATGAATTTATTTTTGTTCATGCCGTAAAATTAACTTATCACTTCAAAAACCGGACAGGTTTTAACTTTTCATTAACTCTTATTAACCTGATTTTAACTGCATCCGGCAGGTGATTGCGTAATTTTGATCTGTAAATAAATAAAAATCAATGCCATGAAAAGAATTTCGAGAATTTTGCTCCTTATCGTTTTAGCTGTCCCCATGCCATTTATTATGGCTTCCGGACAGGAAAAGAATTCCGGGAAAAAAGTAAAAATCATTGTTGCCGATAAAGATGGCACAAAAACAATTATTGACACGACCTTTACCGGAGAATCGACGCCTGATTCAATTGCTCTTGAAAACGGGAAAGTTTTTTATTTCGAAAGTCCGGGATCGATAACAACCACGGTTAAGACTAAAGAAGGGAAGGGGAATATATATGTAACCACTATTGCAGATGATGAGGGAGAGGAAACAGTGGAAAAAGAGATAATAATAATGTCAGGAGGTGATGGTGAATGGACAGTCACCCAACCTGAAGGCAGCAAGCAGCATGTATATGTTCAGTCAAGCAATGACGGCAAAGGTGAAAAAACACAGAAACATGTAATTGTCAGTTCATCAGGCAGCAATGGTGCAGTCTGGGAAGATAAGGATGGAAAGACTTTTCATGTTACCGTCGAGTCAGATGTCGATACTGATACCGAAATGACCAAATATGTGATTGCCAAGGATGGCATGGTTGTTACAGTCGAAAGCGATGATGAAGCAAAGGCGAAGGAAATAATCAAAGTGATTGAAAGTAAACTGGATGTCAAGACTGAAGGCGCAGAAAAGAAGGAGGTTGTCACTGTAGAAACGAAAAAGACAGTAAAGAAATAAGTTCCCACGCTTTTATGTTCATTCCTGAAAATGAGTCGGGGTATACGGGCTCATTTTATTTTTAAACGCCTGAATCTTTGAAAGCATTCCATATATCACCCTGAGGGAAATGGAGCGGTAATGACAATATTTTCCTTTTTTACGGGGTGAATGAATTCCATCCTTCTCGCCATCAGGCTGATGCCCCCATCCTCGTTCGACCGCTGGAAACCATATTTCAGATCGCCCTTTATGGGACAGCCTATCTTGGCCAATTGCGCCCTGATCTGGTGATGACGTCCTGAATGAAGCTCCACCTCGAGCAGGTAATATCGGTCAGAGCGGCCTGCAACACGGTATGACAGACTGGCTTCTTTTGACTCTTTTACCTCGGTGTCATAAACATATGTCTTGTTCTGCTTCTCGTTCTTCTTCAGATAATGGGTTATTGTCGCCTGTCTTCCGGCGGTCTCTCCTTTACAATGGCAAGGTATGTCTTTCTTCACCTCAGTGCTCCTGAACATTTCGTTCAGTCTTGAGAGAGCTTTTGATGTACGTGCATAGAGTATCACACCGCTGACAGGCCTGTCGAGCCTGTGAACCACTCCAAGAAAAACATCCCCGGGCTTTTGTACTTTCTGGCAATATATTTCTTTACTTCCGAATCAAGCGATTCATCTCCCGACTTATCTCCCTGCGACAGGTCAGAGGCCCTCTTATTTACAGCAATTATATGATTATCCTCGTATAGAATCTCGATCATGATATAAGATTTCGGATTTCGGATGGATTTCGGATTAATCAGGAATCCAATCATCGCAATCCGCAATTATTCAGTACTGTTCCTTTTCGTTCGGGAACTGCAATGTTCTGACATCATTAATATAATTCTGCACCGCACCCTTTATCTCATCATGAAGGTTATGATATCTGCGCAGAAACCTTGGGGAGAATTCCGTGTGATGCCCAGCATATCATGAAGTACAAGAACCTGTCCGTCAGTCTTTGGGTCCAGCCCCTATTCCAATCACGGGAATCTTAAGGCTCGAGTCACCTCTTCGGCCAGCCTGGCAGGTATCTTCTCGAGCACAATTCCGAAGCATCCTGTCTTCTCCAGCAGCTTTGCATCTTCCATGAGCCGGCGGGCCTCCTCCTCCTCCCTGGCTCTTACCACGTATGTTCCGAACTTATGGATAGCCTGGGGAGTCAGACCCAGATGTCCCATCACCGGGATGCCTGCCGAAAGAATCCTTTCGATCGATTCAACGACCTGCTTTCCTCCTTCAAGCTTTACTGCATGATGCTCCCGTCTCCTTCATTATCCTGATTGAAGATGCCAGAGCTTCCTTGGAATTGCCCTGGTAGGTACCGAAAGGAAGATCGACCACAACCAAAGCCCTTTTCACCCCTCTTACCACAGAAGCGGCATGATAGATCATATTGTCCAGGGTGATGGGGAGTGTGGTGTCAAAGCCTGCCATCACGTTCGATGCCGAATCGCCAACAAGGATTACATCAATCTCGGCCTCATCGAGTATTCTGGCTATCGAATAATCATAGGCAGTCAGCATGGCAATCTTCTCGCCCTTGAGCTTCATCTCATTAAGAACATGAGTGGTAACCTTCCTGACAATTTTATGTATCGACATACTCTGATTTATTTACAGATTACAAAGTTACTGAATATATCCATCGCAAAAAACTGCCGTTTTGTCACATATTTTAAATGGCATAATCATTGCAGAATACCAATATCATTTAAAAAAATATTAAAACAATATAAAATGGGAAAAATAATCGGTATAGACCTGGGAACAACCAACTCATGCGTTGCTGTAATGGAAGGCAACGAGCCTGTGGTAATCCCCAACAGTGAAGGCAAAAGAACCACGCCGTCAATAGTTGCATTTGTTGAAAACGGCGAACGCAAGGTAGGCGACCCGGCCAAGCGCCAGGCAATTACCAATGCCAAAAAGACCGTTTATTCCATCAAAAGATTCATGGGTGAACCTTATGAAAAGCTGAATACAGAAATCAAAAGGGTAACCTATACTGTCGTAAAAGGCGATAATAACACTCCTCGCGTCAAGATCGACAACAGGATGTATTCACCACAGGAGATATCGGCAATGATTCTTCAGAAAATGAAAAAGACTGCTGAAGATTACCTTGGACAGGAAGTCACTGATGCAGTTATAACAGTCCCGGCATATTTCAGCGACTCTCAGCGCCAGGCAACAAAAGAAGCCGGCGAAATAGCAGGACTGAATGTAAAGAGGATCATTAACGAACCGACAGCAGCTTCACTCGCCTACGGACTTGACAAAAAATCACAGGATCTCAAGATAGCAGTGTTCGACCTCGGAGGAGGCACATTCGATATTTCGATTCTCGAGCTTGGCGACGGTGTCTTTGAAGTTAAATCGACAAACGGTGATACACACCTTGGCGGCGACGACTTCGACCATATGATTATCGACTGGCTGGCCGAAGAGTTCCTCAGGGAAGAAGGCATTGACCTAAGGAAAGATCCCATGGCACTTCAGAGACTGAAGGAAGCTGCTGAAAAAGCCAAGATAGAGCTCTCAAGCTCAACTTCAACAGAGATCAATCTTCCTTATATAATGCCTGTCGACGGAATTCCAAAGCACCTCGTGAAGACACTTACACGTGCACAGTTCGAGAAGATCTGCGACAAACTGATCCAGGCATGTATTGAACCCTGCCAGAAAGCTCTGAATGATTCAGGCTTCAAGGTATCCGATATTAACGAAGTATTGCTTGTTGGCGGTTCCACACGTATCCCTGCCATACAGCAGCTTGTTGAAAAATTCTTCGGCAGGACTCCTTCAAAAGGCGTAAATCCGGACGAGGTGGTTGCAGTAGGTGCTGCTATCCAGGGTGGCGTTCTTACCGGTGAAGTCAAGGATGTGCTCCTTCTCGATGTCACTCCTCTTTCACTCGGTATCGAAACCATGGGAGGCGTTATGACAAAACTTATTGAATCAAACACTACCATCCCGACCAAAAAGACCGAGGTTTTCACAACAGCTGCCGACAGCCAGCCTTCAGTGGAGATACATGTTCTCCAGGGTGAAAGGCCGATGGCAGTCGGGAATAAAACGATAGGCCGTTTTCATCTCGACGGTATTCCGCCGGCCCCGAGGGGCATTCCTCAGATCGAAGTTACATTCGATATCGATGCCAATGGCATACTCCATGTCACGGCAAAAGACAGGGGTACAGGCAAAGAGCAGAGAATCAGGATAGAAGCATCATCAGGACTAAGCGATGACGAGATAAGAAGAATGCGTGATGAGGCTAAGGCTAATGAAGAATCCGACCGTAAAGCCCGCGAAAAAGTAGATAAGGTCAATACGGCCGACAGCATGATCTTCACCACCGAGAAACAGCTCAAGGAGTTTGGAGACAAGCTTCCTGCAGACAAGAAACCGGCCATCGAGAGTGCTCTTGCTAAACTCAAGGAAGCTCATAAAAGCCAGGATGTCGCTGCAATCGACAAAGCACTTGCAGAACTCAATGCAGTCTGGCAGGCCGCTTCGGAAGAGATGTACAAAACAGCCCAGACTTCAGGTCAGGGTTCATCCCAGCCTGGTCCGGAACAGCCGGGTCCCGGTCCGACCGGAGGAAGCTCGAAATCCGGAAACGATGAGGTAACAGATGTCGATTTCGAGGAAGTCAAATAAAAATCAATTACAATGAAAGAGAGAGGTCATTTTAGACCTCTTTTTTTATTAGTAAAATCAGGTCCGATTTTTGTACTTTTACAAGGAAATTTTCGTTGATCTTTTATGAAACTGAGGATATTGCCCATAGTTCTGCTTCTGGTTCTGACCACAATAGCGTCAGGCCAGGTACAGACAGATCTCAATAAAACCGACCAGCAGGGAAGGAAACAGGGACACTGGATTAAAAAATATCCCAACGGCAACATCCTGTATGAAGGCACCTTCATCAATGACAAGCCTGTTGGTGAATTCAAAAGATTCAATTCCAACAATACATTAAAATCGATCCTCATTTACAGCAGCGACAGCAGGGAAGCTGATGCGACAATCTACCATCCGAATGGTTTTATTTCATCCAAAGGCAAATATGTCGATCAGTTGAAGGAAGGAAAATGGAGATTCTATTCCTCCGTCCTAAACGGCTATCTTTTAAATGAAGAAAGCTATGCGAAGAATGTAAGGAATGGCCTTTCGCTCAGATACTTCCCCGACAGCACACTTGCAGAAAAGGTAAATTATGTCAAAGGTGTCCGTGAAGGAGAATGGCTGCAATACCACGAGAACGGCAAATTATTGCTGAAATCGTTTTATCTTCATGGTGAGCTGAACGGGAAGTTTGAAGCCTGGTACAGCAACGGCAAGCCTGAATATAAAGGCGCCTATAAAAAGAACATGCGGGATGGAAAATGGCAGGTCTTCAACGACAAAGGAATCCTGAAATATGAGATCAACTACGTTGACGGCGTTACAAAAGACCGGCAAATAGATGATGAAGTTGCCAGATTTTTCGACAAGATTGAGAAAAGTTCAGGAAATATTCCTGACCCTGAAAAAAGCAGGTAGACTAATATAATGAATAAGATTTCCCTTTTTATGAGAAACCGGGCAGGGATCCTCCTTGGCTTCTTATTCATTTTTTCAATCCATACATCAACAGCTCAGACATATACATATCTTTTACCGGGTCTATTTCAACGATAAAGGCGCCAACTCGCCGGCCAGTTTCACTGCATCCGAACTTCTCTCCCAGAAAGCAATCGAGCGAAGGGCGAAATCGGGAATAGAAGCGCCTGACTACCGGGATCTGCCTGTATTCAACGAATATATAAGCCAGGTGTCTGCACTTGGATTCAAATTCCATTGCACGTCAAAATGGATGAACACTGCACTTTTCAAGACAACTACTGAGGCAAATTTGGCTCCAGTGCTGGCTTTGCCATTCGTCTCCGCAGTCAGGGAGGTAAAAAACGATATTATAGCCAAAAGCGAATATTCCGATAAGCTGGATATTCAGGCTGCAAATGCTGAAGCGCCACCATATGATCGCCCTATTACGATGGTGAACGGATACCCTCTCCATAATTCAGGATACGACGGGACAGGCGTTCTCGTGGCAGTTCTCGATGGCGGCTTTGCTTATGCCGACAAGGCAACATCACTGGCCGCACTGAGGAACCGAAGCGGGATAAAATACACATATGATTTCGTTAAAAGGAACCAAAATGTCTACGACTTTCATAATCATGGGACATGTGTTCTTTCAGTCCTTGCAGGGCAGATAAGCGGAGCTATCATAGGTACTGCTCCGGCTGCCGATTTCATGCTTCTCCGGACTGAAGACACAGAAAGCGAATTCCCTGTTGAAGAAGATTTCTGGGCAGCGGCGGCTGAATTTGCAGATAGTGCAGGTGCCGATATAATATCCTCATCCCTGGGATATTACTACTTCGATGATATTGAAATGAATTATAAATTTTCCGAACTCGACGGCAACACCACTTTCATAACACGCATCGCCGACATAGCAGCTTCCAAAGGGATACTTATCGTCAACAGCGCGGGCAATGAAAGGAACAAGGCATGGAAACGTATAATCGCTCCTTCTGACGGAGACAGCGTACTTGCGTCAGGAGCCGTCGACGGAAACAATCTGATTTCCTCTTTTTCTTCAGCCGGACCTTCGGCAGATGGCCAGGTAAAACCCGATAACTCGACCCTGGGAGTAAGCATTGTCGTTCAAGCTAATGAGACACAACTGATAAGATCAAACGGCACTTCATTTTCATGCCCGGTGCTGAGCGGAATGGCTGCATGCCTCATGGAAGCGGTACCGGAGGCGAATAACATCGAAATTATCAATGCACTTCATTCATCTGCCAGCAGATACAATTTTCCTGACTCACTCTATGGTTATGGAATACCGGATATGCTGAAAGCGCTGAAAGAACTGCAGGATATTCACCTTCCTGTCCCTGAGAACGGGTCAACAGTGGGACCAAATCCGACCAGGGGAGAAATTGAATTTATCTTCAGCGAGGATCCGGGCAGTATAGTAGCCGAGGTTGTCACGGCGGCCGGTATCACGATCTATAAAAAGGACTTTGGGGAATATGCAGGCAGGAACCTCATATTGAATGCCCTGAATAACAAAACGCAGGGAATCTATTTTGTCAGACTTACAACCAGCACAGGGACGTACAAATACAAGATAGTAAAGCTGAACAACTGATCATGAATGAAAAGCTTTCACTGACGGAATTGCAGCAAATAATAAGGGATTCCCTTTATTTGGCCCTTCCCGATTTCTACTGGGTAACGGCTGAAATATCGGAGATAAAGGAGAATTATGCCGGCCATTGCTATCTGGAACTCATTGAAAAACAGCCTGATGAAAAGAATGTCAAATCAAGGGTAAGAGCCGTTATCTGGAGCAATCGTTACAGGTTTTTAAGCTCATTCTTTCAGGATGCTTCGGGAGAGTCCCTGAAAGAGGGAATGAAGATTCTTGTAAGGATAAAAGTGGAGTATCACGAATTATATGGTCTCAGCCTGGTGATTTCCGACATCGATCCGTCATACACTATTGGCGAAATGGCCCTGAAAAGACAGATGATAATCAGGAGATTAGAGGAAGAGGGTGTGATCTCCATGAACAAGGACCTTGAATTCCCGCTCCTTCCGCAAAGGATCGCAATAATCTCCTCCGGGAATGCAGCCGGATACAGGGACTTTATCAGTCATCTGAAGGAGAACAGCTATAGATATATCTACTATACTGCTCTTTTCGAAACAGTAATGCAGGGAACCGAAACGGAGCATAGTGTCAGTTTCTGCACTTGACAGGATCGCAGATCATCCGGGACTGTTCGACGTGGTGGCAATCATCAGGGGAGGAGGCTCCCAGAGTGATCTGAGCTGGTTCGACAACTACAATATCGCATTCCATATTACACAGTTTCCTATTCCTGTAATAACGGGGATAGGCCATGAAAAGGACCTTTCCGTGACGGATATTGTCGCCAGCCAGGCACTCAAAACTCCAACGGCAGTAGCCGATTTCCTGATCGGACAAACTGCAGATGCAGAAGCCGGACTCAACGAAATGATCCGGCAGGTACATGAAATCACAAAATCGGCAATTGAAGAAAACAGGAGTCTGACAGAATCGTTCAGGGTCAGAATGATCTCTGCAGCAGGATCAATTGCATCTGGCAAGAAACTCATGCTCGACAGACAAAGCGCTGATCTGAAGAAGGGCATATTCAACCTTCTGGACAGGATAAAAACCAGGCTGGCAGTGCTTAAGAACACTCTTGGAATCCTGGATCCCGATAATGTGCTGAGGAGAGGATATTCGATAACCACTCTGAACGGCAGGCTGATTAAAAGTGTAAGGGAGGTCAGCAGTGATGATATTATTGTTACAAGGTTAAATGTATGGAATGATCAATAGTAAAGTGATTGGTAATAATGAAAAGCTTAATCCATTAAGGAGGTTGTACCAAAAGCCCTTAGTGATCCTTAGTGATTATCTTTGTGTACCTTTGCTGGTAACAATTAAGTTAAATCATTGAACCACAAAGTATCACAAAGTATAACACAAAGTCGCACAAGAGGGATAAAGCAAGTAAAAAATATTCTTTTGAGACAACATCGGGGTGGGTTTTAAGAATTAAAAACTTATCGTATGGCAAAGAAAGAATTCTCATTTACGGCGGCGGTTGGGGAAATTGAAAAGATACTGCAGAAGATCGAAAGCGGCGACCTCGATATCGACAAGCTGGCAGTTGAAGTAAAACGTGCTTCGGAGCTTATAAAGCAGTGTCAGAAGAAGCTTCGCACAACGGAGGAGGAGATAAACAGTATCTTCAGGGAACTGGTATAAAGAAGTAAATCAGGACCGAAGCCCTGATTTACTGCTACCCTAAACCTAAATCCATGAAAAAAATCATGTACCTGTTACATTTCTACCTTACAATATTTAAACGAATCAGAACGGTGAATGTTTCACTGAAAACGGTTTTTTTAAGCTTATTTAACGTTTTTTTGACAAACTGACTAAATCTCTACGCCAAGGACATCCTTGAATGCTTTAACAAAGGTTTCCTTTGGAAGAGCGCCCATTGCCATCTGGGGCTGACCTTCAAGAGGAACAAAAAGAAATGAAGGGATGCTCCTGATGCCAAAAACAGATGCAAGCTCCTGCTCCTGCTCGGTATTCACTTTATAAACATCCATTTTACCGTCAAAATCCTTTGCAAGTTCTTCAAGGACAGGAGCTACCATTTTACACGGACCGCACCAGTCAGCATAAAAATCTATAATACATGGTTTGGTGCCTTCAAATTTCCATTCCTTGTTTTTTTCGTAATCGAATACCTTGCTTACAAAGGTTTCTTTTGTCAAATGCTCAGTCATAGTATTTTTTTAAAATTAAACATCTCAGAACCATAATTGTTTGAAACCTGTCAATCTTTATGCCGTACAATGCAGTAGATCACAATTTACTCAAAATTGGGTAATAATTGTAACTTTGTCAGGATTTACAAACAAATTGTCATATCTATATATGTATATATGTCTAAATGACAAAATCTTCAAGTCGCTTTCAGAGGTGGTCACCGCTGAAAAAGTGAAGGCTTATGTTATAGGCGGATGGGTAAGAGATTGTATTTTAAAGAGGGAACACAAAGATAAGGATATTGACATTGTGGTGGTGGGAAGCGGGATAGAGACAGCAAGAAAAGCAGCGAAAAGGCTTCACCCCGGGACAAGCGTAAGCGTGTTTAAGAATTTCGGAACAGCCATGTTCCGTTATGATGATTATGAAATCGAATTTGTAGGCGCACGCAAGGAATCGTACGACAGGGGTTCAAGGAAGCCGGTTGTCGAGAACGGTACGTTGAAAGATGACCAGGAGAGAAGGGATTTCACGATAAATGCAATGGCCATAAGCCTAAATGAAGAATCCTTCGGTGAATTCCTCGATCCCTTCGATGGCCTTGGTGACCTTAAAAACAAGATCATCCGGACTCCTCTCGATCCTGACCGTACATTTTCCGACGATCCTTTGAGGATGATGAGGGCAATTAGATTCGCCACCCAGCTGAAATTCACCATCGAAGAAAATACATTCAAATCGATTTCGGCAAATGCCGGACGTATAGGCATTGTATCAAAAGAGAGGATAATTACCGAGCTGAATAAGATAATTATGAGCGAACATCCTTCGTCCGGTTTTATTCTTCTTGAGAATTCAGGACTCCTCCGTCTCATATTTCCTGAACTGGATAACCTGAAGGGTGTGGAAAAAAAGGAAGGGAAAGCCCACAAGGATAATTTTCATCACTCCCTCAAAGTCCTTGACAATATTTCAAAGCATTCGGAGAATTTATGGCTAAGGTGGGCTGCTCTGCTTCACGACATCGCCAAACCTGTGACAAAAAAATATATTCCTGAAACCGGCTGGTCATTTCATGGACATGAGTTTATCGGATCAAAGATGATCCCCGATATTTTCAGGAAGCTCAAGCTTCCCTTAAACGACAGGATGAAGTATGTACAGAAGCTTGTCGACCTGCATTTGCGCCCTATAGTCCTGTCGCAGGAAGAGGTCACTGATTCTGCAGTAAGAAGGCTGCTTTTTGAAGCAGGCGATGATATTGACGACCTGATGGCGTTATGCGAAGCGGACATCACTTCAAAAAACGAGGAAAAGAAAACCAGGCACCTCGAGAATTTCAGGTTCGTCAGGAAAAAACTCAGGGAAATTGAGGAAAAGGATGCTATAAGAAATTTCCAGCCGCCCGTCGACGGGACAGAAATAATTTCCACTTTCGGCATAAGACCGGGCAAAGAGGTCGGGGTGATAAAGCAGGCGATCAGGGAAGCAATTCTTGACGGGATAATTCCAAACGAACACGAAGCAGCAAGAAAGCTGATGCTTGAAAAAGGAAAAGAGATCGGACTTAAGCCTGTCAGAAAACCTTCTTCACCCTGAGGTCGAGCAATAACCGGAAGATGATCGCTGTAACCACCCTGATACAAGTATCCGCGATAAGTTGAAAACGGACTCTGACCGGGATAACCAGGATCGTCCCTGAGAAGGAATCCGGCATTGAAGATCCTCAGGGATCCTGTATCTGTTATAAAATTTTTATCTCCTTTATATAAACCTTCAGAGACAATCACCTGGTCGATCATCTCCCATGTTCCCTGATATCTGTAAGTGCCGGTTCCTTCCCTTAGTGAATCCGAAAGATTGACCATTGAAAGTCCTGATTTATAGTTTGTCACCAACGAACATATTATCTCGTCTTCCGGAACTGCATTGAAATCCCCCGTAAAAATAATCGCGGCATCCGTCCCTTCAGAAGATGCAATTGAATCTGCCTTCTCCTTAATCATTTCAGCTATTTTCTGCCTTTGCTCTTCTCCGGCCAGCACTCCTCCCCTCCTCGATGGCCAGTGATTGACGAATATGTGTATCGTATCATTAATTATCCGGCATTTTGCATAGAGTACGCTTCTCGTCCTGAATGGAATATCACCTGAATCTTTGGGAATGAAATATCTGTTGTCAAGTATCGTCACCAGATCCTTTCTGTAAATAAGGCATACATCTATTCCCCTGGGATCAGGAGAATCACTGTGCAGTATGCCATATTCATATCTGGCCAGATTGGTCCCGTAAATCAGATCTTCAAGAACACTTCTGTTCTCAATCTCACAAAATCCGACTATTGCAGGCGAATACCACTCTCCTGCAGTCACGATAGCTTTATAAAGAGAGTTTATTTTTGTTCTGTACCGGACCGAATTCCATCTCCTCAATCCGCCAGGCAGGAATTCATCATCTTCTGTTGCCGGATCGTCGCTGGTGTCAAACAGGTTTTCGACATTATAGAACATGAGCCTCACAGGATCAGTGACATGATCCTGCGGATATCCCTCAGATAATGACAATAAACAGCAGCAACAGGGTACCGGTAACTTTTGTTACGATACCTTTTGACATATATTTATTTCTACTACATCAGAACGCGTTGATCCAGCGGTATCGTCTGGCGCTTTCTCCAAATTTTATTGCCAGCGTAAGCTCATGAGTGCCAAGGCTTTGTTTCCTCAGATCAGTCACTGTAAAATCGGTCGCATATCCAAAATGGAATCTGTCGTACTTGAATCCAAGCAAAAGAATAATCGCATCATTCGTTCTGTACGATACCCCAAGCCAGTAATCATTCTTATAATAAACTCTTGCAGTAATGTCGACCTGGAATGTTTTTGAGAATATATCGGAGGATTTCAGGAAGGCAGACGGCTCCAGTATCCAATCCGGAGCCAGTTCGAATTTATAGCCTCCTGTTATGTAAAAATGTCCCAGCTCGTTTCTGTTGATCGCTGTAGTGTCTGCAAACATCAGGGCGCCTCTCAGAAGATTCGTCATGGCAAAACCTGCATAATATTTTGCGGTAGTAAAGCTTGCTCCAAAGTTAAAATCAGGCACGAAGACAGATCTGTCATAATTATTCAGAAACGGATCGCCTGTATCATAAATAAGGTCTTTGGTGTTTATAGCGAACTGGTATCCGGTAAAGGCAAGGCCGAATGCCAGATCACTGGGATAACCGGCAATCTGCTTCATGGGAATATGATAAGCATACATGAACTGGAATCCTGTTCTCCTCATTATCCCGTTATGATCGCTGAAGATATACCCGCCAAGGCCAACCTTCCCGCCCTTTGTAGGTCTTACCAGCTTTTTCTTCACTGATGTGGCTTTTGAGATATAGCTGTTCTTAAGGATGCGGGTCTGAAAGCTTGCGGCATAGGTTGCCGGCGGCTGATCCATTCCAATCCATTGCTGACGGGTGGTCAGTGTCACTGTTGTATAGCCATCACGTCCGGCAAAAGAGGGATTGACCAGGTATCCGTTCATGATATACTGGCTGTACATCGGAACCTGCTGTGCCAGGGATGCACTGCAGAGGAAGCTCAGAACAATCAGTGATAATAAAAACTTTAGAGATCTCATATATCTTATCATCATATTATCAAGTTATTACCTTATCACACTTATCACACCGGATCTTATCTTGGAGCCATCGTGCAAATCGAGAATATAACGGTACGAATCGGTCGGAACAAGGCTTCCATTCGAGTACCTTCCATTCCATGGCTCTGCCAGAGGATTCTTCGTGTGGTAGATGAGCTTACCCCATCTCGAGTAGACCTTGATTTCGGCATTAGGGTAAATTTGAATATTCGTTATTATCCATTCGTCATTATGTCCGTCTGCAGGATCAGGCGTAATGATATCCGGAATCACAACACATTCGAATGTACCAACGAATCCCACCTCTTCGCTGGCGGCCGCTGCACATCCATTTGCATCTGTCACTACAACACTATATGTTCCCGGAAGAAGATCATTCCTCGATGTTGCCGTATTGTCGCTGTTAAGCCAGATCACACTGTACGGTTCAGTCCCTCCTGATATATCGAGTGTGACTGAGCCGTCATTTGAGTCCGGACATTTAGCTTCCGTAGATGTTGCATCCACTGTGAGAACTGCCGGTTCTGTTATTGTAACATCAGAAGTGACAGTACATAAATTGGCATCAGTTACAGTAACGGTATAGGTTCCCTGTGAAAGATTTCTGGCAGTATCGTCAACCTGAACAGGTGATGTATTCCAGGAATATGAATAGACCCCTGTTCCTCCTGCAGGCAGTGCAACTGCCATACCGTCTGCTCCGCCGTTGCAATTCACATCATCCTTCGATGTGGCTGCTGTCAGTGCGGCTGCAGGCTGCAAGATTAATACAGGAACATCGTAAGTGTTCAGATAGGCATCCCTTATTGTAATTGTATATGGCCCTTCCGCCAGATTGCCAAATGTCCCGGATGCCTGGAATGCACCTCCGCTGAGACTATACTCGTATGGAGCAACTCCGTCGATTCCTGTAACAGTAACACTTCCCGTCGCGCCTCCGAAGCAGAGAACATCGGTTTGTGAAGTTACAGTTCCGGTCAATGGCAGGAAAGGCTGTGTGATCAGTACAGGTACATCCACGCTGCACATGTTCAGGTCCTGAACAGTGACGGTATAATTACCGGCTGTAAGAGAACTGAACATACCTGAAGCCTGGTACGCACCTCCGTTGAGACTATAAAGATAGGGCGGTGTGCCGCCCGTTCCGTCAACCGTAACACTGCCGTCATTGCCTCCGATGGTGGAGACATTTGTCTGGGAGGTAATGGCACCTGCAAGTGCTGATGAAGGTTCATTTATGGTACCTGATAATAGTAAAGCACAGTTATTTGCATCGGTGATTGTCACTGAATATATTCCGGCAACAACAGATGTCAGGTCTTCGGTAACCGCTCCATTGTTCCATGCGAAAGTAAATGGCAGTACTCCTCCTGTCATTGTCAGGTCTGCAGATCCAGTGGGTTCTCCAAAGCATGCTACATCAGTCACAGTGATCGAACCAACCGGCAGATCGTATACTGTCATTATTACGGGTGCCGAAGTATCAGGATTAGCCAGAGTGCAAGCCTCACTGGAGGTCAGGATCACCGTTACGGTATCTTTATTCACCGGCACATAACTGAAAGTACTGCTGTTCAGTCCTGCATTTATCCCATTGACCTGCCACTGGTAGGCTGGTGTGGTTCCCCCGTTGACTGGTGCAGCAATGAAGTTTACTGTGGTTCCGGCGCATACAGGATTTACATCGGCTGTAACAGAAACACTTACGGGGAGTGGTGCAGTTATGGTTATAGTACCGTTTGCTGTTGCTGTTCCGCAGCCGCCTGTCATCGTTACCAGATAATTAAATGTTCCCGATTCGGTGGGTGTTCCGGTGATTGTCACCACACCTGCCGCCCAGGTTCCTGACAATCCTGCAGGAAGTCCGGCAACATTGGCTCCAATCGCTCCAATGGTTGCGTATGTGATATCTGTAATTGCACTGCCTTCGCAAACTGTCTGACTATCAGTTCCGGCAGCTGAGCTTAAAGTGATAGTATTGTCGTTTGTAACTGTTATCGAACCATTTGCTGTGGTTATTCCGCAGCCGCCAGTCAGTGTAACGGTGTAATTGAATATTCCTGATATAGTCGGAATTCCACTGATAGTGACCACATTAGCTGCCCATGTTCCTGTAACTCCGTCAGGTAATCCTGTCACAGTGCACCCGTGGCCCCTATTGTATTATAGGTGATATCCGTAAGAGCTGTATTTATGCAAAGTGTCGGATTGTTAGTGCCGGCACCGGAGGTCAGACTTATCGTGTTATCAGGCATTACTGTAATTGTTCCGGTGACTGATACTGATCCGCAACCTCCCGTCAGATCCAGTTTATAATTAAATACTCCTGTCGTTGCAGGAATTCCGCTTATCGTTACAACATTTGTCACCCAGGCAACCGTCATTCCTGCCGGTAGTCCAGTCAAGGCATACCCGGAGGCTCCTGTGGTAGTATATACTATTGGTATTATCGGATTACCATTGCATATGGTCTGATTGTCTGTTCCCAAACCCGAAGTCAAGTGCGACCGTATTATCGGGTGTGACTGTTATGCTGCCTGTTGTTGTCACTATGCCGCAACCTCCTGCCAGAGCGACTGTGTAGCTGAATGTTCCCGATTCAGACGGAATACCGCTGATGGTTACAACATTTCCGGCCCAGACTCCGGACACTCCCAAAGGAAGACCTGTTACGCTGGCTCCTGTGGCACCTGTCGTTGCATAGGTTATATCGGCGAGTGCCGTGTTAATGCAGATTGTCTGCGCATTGCTTCCTGCTCCTGACGTAAGTGATACAGTATTATCAGCAGTGACTGTCACTGAACCTGTCGTGGAAACAGTGCCGCAGCCCCCTGTAAGAGCAACCGTGTATGTAAAAGTACCTGAAACAACCGGTGTACCGTTGATCGTAACAACACCTGCTGCCCATGTGCCATTCAGGCCTGAAGGAAGCCCTGTGACTGTTGCTCCCAAGGCACCTGCTGTTGAATAGGTAATGTCTGTTATCGCAGTGTTGATGCACACCGTCTGCGCATCTGTTCCTGCACCCGAAGTAAGTGTTATCGTATTGTCGGGCGCGACAGTTATACTGCCTGTTGTTGTCACTATGCCGCAACCTCCTGACAGAGCGACTGTGTAGTTGAATGTTCCCGATTCAGATGGAATACCGCTGATGGTTACAACATTTCCGGCCCAGACTCCGGACACTCCCAAAGGAAGACCTGTTACGCTGGCTCCCGTGGCACCTGTCGTTGCATAGGTTATATCGGCGAGTGCCGTGTTAATGCAGATTGTCTGTGCATTGCTTCCTGCTCCTGACGTAAGTGATACAGTATTATCAGCAGTGACTGTCACTGAACCTGTCGTGGAAACAGTGCCGCAGCCCCCTGTAAGGGCTACCGTGTATGTAAATGTACCTGAAACAACCGGGTTCCGTTGATGGTCACAACACCTGCTGCCCATGTGCCATTCAGGCCTGAAGGAAGCCCTGTGACTGTTGCTCCAGAAGCACCTGCTGTTGAATAGGTAATGTCTGTTATCGCAGTGTTGATGCACACTGTCTGCGCATCTGTTCCTGCACCCGAGGTAAGTGTTATCGTATTGTCGGGCGTCGACAGTTATGCTGCCTGTTGTTGTCACTATGCCGCAACCTCCTGCCAGAGCGACTGTATAGTTGAATGTTCCCGATTCAGATGGAATACCGCTGATGGTTACAACATTTCCGGCCCAGACTCCGGACACTCCCAAAGGAAGACCTGTTACGCTGGCCCCCGTGGCACCGGTTGTTGCATAGATAATGTTATTTATAGCCGTATTGATGCAAACGGTCTGTGCATCCGTTCCGGCAACCGAACTCAGAGTGACGGTATTATCCGGAGTAACTGTTATAGTACCTGTTTCCGTAACAGATCCGCAACCTCCAATAAGGTTTATAATGTAATTATAGATACCGGAAGACGTCGGAGATCCGCTTACCGTTACGTTATCCATGGCCCAGCTCACAGTCATGCCATCCGGCAGTCCCGTGAAATTGGCGCCTATGGCTCCTGTCGTTGAATAGGTAATTGAGGTTATAGGAGTATTGATACAAACAGTCTGATTATCGGTACCTGCCCCGGATGTCAGGGTTATGCTGTTTTCAGGACCTACTTCAATTGTTCCGTTAGCAGTAGCCGTTCCGCAGCCGCCTGTAAGTGTAACCGTATAGGTAAACGTGCCATCAACTGTAGGGGTTCCGCTGATTGTGACAATATTTGCAGCCCAGCTTCCGGTAACTCCTGAGGGAAGTCCGAGGAAGGTAGCGTTTGTAGCTCCTGTAGTGTTATAATTTATGGTCGCAATTGCATCATTTATACAGATTGTCTGATTATCTGTCCCTATTGCTGAGGAAAGAGCAATAGTGTTTTCAGGAGTTACCGTCACGGTGGTGGTTTCCGTATCAGTACAACCAGCCGCATTTGTAACCGTAAGTGTATAAACACCATCCATAGCCAGTGTTGCAGTTGCAGAGATTAAAGGACTCTGCAGGGATGAGGTGAATCCGTCAGGACCAGTCCAGGAATATATTGTCATTCCGTTGGGTCCACCTGCCAGAGAAAGAGGATCTCCAACGCAGACAGGGCTGTTATTACTGGCTGTTGCAATGAGCACAGGAGGTTGATTCACTGTGGCTGAAGCGTTTGCAGTGCACAGATTAGCATCGGTAACTATTACTGAATAGGTACCTGCTGTCAGATTTGCAATATCCTCAGTTGTAGCCCCATTGCTCCAGAGGATGGTGTACGGCGTTGTACCGCCTGTAACAGTAAGATTCACTGCACCGGTGCTCTCACCAAAGCATAATACATCCGTTATAGAAACTGAAGCACCGAGTGCTGAAGCAGGCTGTGTCAGGCTGACGTTCTGATTGAAAATACAGAGTTTTGAATCCCTAACAACCAGCGGATGATTCCCTGCGGTCAATCCGGGGTAACTGCCAGAGGCCTGGAAGGCACCTCCGTCAAGACTATATTCATATGGAGGCGTGCCGCCTGATCCGGCTGCAGTAATGCTTCCGGTGCTTCCACCGAAGCATGAAATATTTACTGTTGTGACAGTGGCTGACAAGACTGCAGGCTGAGAAATATTAAAGTTAACAACGAATGTGCACAGAAGAGCATCCCTGATTGTCACGATATGGGCTCCGGGAGCCAGTCCTGAGAATGTTCCGGAACCCACATAAGGATTTCCATCCAGTGAATATTGATATGGCGGTAAGCCGGTCCCCAGGGTAGCAGCGACTGTAACTTTTCCGTCATTTGCGCCATTGCAGGTCACATCAGTGAGCGAGGTAACGGCCCCGGCGAGGTTATAGATATTTATATCGACAAATACGGATGCAGAACATCCGGCTGCTGTTTCAACCAGGACTGTAACTCTTCCGGCAGGACCAGTTCCCCATCTCACAGCCACAAAATTGAATCCGTTTCCTCCGCCGGTTATTGTTCCTCCAGCGACAGTCCAGGTATAATCAGCAAAGGGTTGTGTCAAGGTATAAGTGATAATTGAATTTGCGCAGACGTCAGTTACAGCAGCATTGAATGCAGGTGCCGGCAATGGATCTATTTCAACTGTATCGACCACTGTAGATTCGCAAGGATCGCCTATCAGGTTTATTTTCTGAGATGTCGATATCACTACTCCCTGACTTACACCTATATTCCATTGCACATCGATCCTGCTTGTATCGAGAGGAGATGTGAGTATCGTACCATTCTGCACACCCCAGTTATAGGTGGCATCAGGATCATCAGTTACGGAATATGAGACCACTGTTCCCTCACAGGCATTTGAATGCCTGACTGTTACATTATTGAAAACAAGTCCGGATTTCACAATTATCATATCCATCGAATCCTTGCAGCCGGAGCCGCTCTGATCTGTAACGGTCAGCCGGACGATATAGGTTCCGTCAGGCATAAGGTTATTGAAGAAAGGTGTCTCAGTAGTAATTGTATTCGAAAATACCAGGAATGGGTATGTACCGGTTATTGTAACGAACGGGTCGACGGAATCATCAAGTCCATCCCAGAAATATGTATAATTCCCGTCGCCGCCGACAACTTGAGATTTATAGAGGGCAAAGGGACCTGCAAGGTCGCAATTGCTGAGAGAAGTGCTGATAATCTTCAGGGAAGATTCAACCGTTATTGCAATGGTTGCAGAATCAATATTCCCGAAAATATCTATTGCACGGAATGTTACATTTTGAGATCCCTGGTCGGCGCAGGTAAAAGTATTGGGAGTTACAGAAATAGATCCTATCGTGCAATTATCAAAGGTTCCGTTATCCACGTCTGAAGCAAGCAAAATGCCATTGCCTGTCGCATCCAGCGTTACGGTAGCTGTCTTTATGTTTATAACCGGCGGAAGCGTATCAAGAACTGTTACCTGGGCTGTGCAATTAGCCGTATTTCCAGTCGGATCAGTACCCGTAAGCTTGACTGGTATCGTAAGTCCGGCATCAGCACATGTGAAATTGACTTTGTCAGGGACAAGCAGAAGGGAACAATTATCGGAAGATCCGTTGTCTATGTCTGAGCCGCTAAGGGTTGTTGTTCCTGACAGACCGATGTACAGATTTATATTCTTGCATAAAACAACAGGCACCTCATTGTCATTTACTATTACATTGAATTTGCATGAATCGATTCTTGTGGCGCCATTCATAATATAATAGGCAACCTGAGTTATTCCGACATTGAAATTATCACCGGGATTATAATTGTTGGTTATGTTATATCCGGGACAGGCAATGCTCATCGACGGAGCAAGCCATGAAGCCGTATTTCCGCATGTCCCCGGGGCGTTACTTACAATGATATCACCAGGGCAACCTGTAAATGCCGGAGTACAAATATTCGCAGGAGCAACCGCATATTCATTTGTGAATACTGACAGACCGTTTCTTTGCAGTAAAACCGGTGAACCTGCAGCATGTGTCCCGTTAAGAGTCCAGTCAGATGCGGTTAATCTCGAAAGAATTCTTGTGTTGACATCGATTGGATATGTTGTGAATCCTGCAGGTACCAGATCGAGGTCAAAAGTGCCTGTATATGTAAAAGATGCATTTTTGGTCAGCTGCCAGTATCCTTCGGGAAACAGCTGGTTGAACACGTAAATATCTTCAAAAAGTGGCAATCCTGACGTGGCGGGAGGTGCAGCAATGAAATTGACTGCAAGGATCCCTGCATTGGAAATATTGGAATAATTGAGCGTAAGATTCCTGCCGTAGGTATTGTCGCCAACAGGGAATAAGAGGCTGGCACCACTTTGTGCAGGTGAAGCCCATCTTGAGAATATCCCGTTAAACCATCCGGATGAATATGTTAAGGTTCCGGGATTAGCTGCGCCGGTTCCAAGCAGGAAAGTTCTTCCCGGCATCAGGATTATTCCTTGTGTCATGGTAAGGCTATTCGTCGCTGCCAGGTTGATTGCTGAATTAACAGGACCAGCTGAATTGAATTCAAGATCATAGAATGTTTCAGTACCGGTCAGTGTATTATTAATTGACTGAGCTCCGCTCCCGTTGAAGGTAACTTTACCCTGGTTTTCGGTAAATGTCCCATTGCTTGTCCATGAACCTGCAAGGCTGATGCCATAGTTGCCGGCTCCGGTATTAAGTATTGTGTTTGTTCCGATACTAAGGTTCCCCGAAACGGTGATATTATTTCCAAGCGTCTTGGTCCCGGATGTTGCTGTAGACAGGTTGCCATAAATGGGAACCGCCGAGATCGTCTGTGAAGTATTTGCCTGATACGATACCGTGCTGTTCGGATCCAGTGCAATTCTGGCAGCGACAAAGTTTGTGGGGAATGTCACAGCAGTGGCATTAGACGGATTGCCCAAGAAGCAAAGATGTTCCTGAATCCATTGTCAGGTTCCCTGTAGCGTTTCCTGTTATCTGGAACTGATTTGTCAGAAGAGATGTCGTTCCTGTTATCGAAAGGTTGCCATTTACAGTTGCTGCGGCCTGTAAAGTTTTCGTACCTGAAACAGAAGTGGTCAGGTTATAGTAGGTTGCGCCTTTGACTGACTGGGCTCCTGCACCTGAATAATTGACCAGGTTGGAGTTGGCAGTTGCATTAAGGGTTCTTCCGGCACCATTCATCGGAGCGGCTGCATTTTCATAGTTCAGCACGGAGCCGTTCGCGTTTCGCCAGGTGCTTGGGCTTCCACCTGTCAGGGTTCCCATGATGGTTACATTTGTTGTATTTGACAGAGTTATGTTGGTGCCAATTGCGACAGCTCCGTTAAAAGTAATCGGCTGGCTTCCCTGAATGGATTGTGAGTTACTGTTGAAAGTATATGTGCCGGTTCCTGAAAGAAAAGAGGTTCCGCTGAATGTAAGGCCGTTCCTGAATGTAAGATCTTCATTTACGGTATTGGTCCAGCCGCCGTTAATTACAACCTGTCCTTCAAATATTTTTGTGCCTCCTGAACCAAAAGTGAGTGTAGCACCGGCAGCAATTGTTGAAGAACCTGTTATTGTGGTTGTAATATCTCCCAAGGTAGATGCTACGCCGTTATTGCAGACAAGGGTGCCTGAAATATTCATTGTCTCAGGTGTGCCGGAAGTACTTGTGATAGTACCTCCAGATAAGATCACATTCCTGAATGTCTTGTTGCCGGTGGTGCTGTTTGCGGTAAGCTCTCCTCCTGTGAAGATCGTCGTTGTGCCGTTATTCACGCTGAAATTACGGTTGGCCGTCTCAAGCTGGCCTGAAAATATTGTGAGATTATTGCTGACAACAGTAGCTGCGCTGATAGTCTTTATATCTGTTCCTGAAATCTCGAGGTCATAATATGTCGTACCTCTTACAATCTGAGTTCCTCCGTTATAGTTAATTGTCCCGATTCCGGTATTGAATGTTCCGGTTGAAGTATTGTCGCCTGCTATATTGATTCTTCCCGAGGAAAATGTAAGAGTGCTGGCGCCTGACAGATTCCCTGTCATCGTAAGAGTACTGGTTGATATATCCAATGTTCCGGTTGTAAGGGCAACATTTCTTACGCTTGAAGTTATGTCCATATCAAGTGTGACAATTATCCCGGCTCCATTTATGACAACATCATGTATTTCTGATTCAAATCCGGTCTCTCCGGGGTAGTTTGCAAGTGAAGGGCCTGTTTTTATCCAGGAGATTCCGGTCCAGTTTCCATCGGTCGTGGCTGTAAATGTAGTCTGGGCTGTTATAAAAGCAGTGCTGACAAAGAGAAAGGCGATCGCTGTTAAAACTTTTTTCAGGTTTAGTAGCGAAGCTAAGCTCAAGCGTTTCATAAAGGTTTGGTTCTTAGGTTCTTCCGACATAAAAATCATCTGTTCCAAATAAGCTCGCTGCAGGTATTATCTATTCTCTCCGAGCCGCAGACTTTTCACACAAATGCTATAAATAGCGAATATAATCAATTTTTATGCACTTGTAACGCTATATTTTTCAAGTGTTTTGAACATATTAACAAGACTTTTAACATGCAGTTTTGGTTGCTTACCGCTAATCATTGATTTCAACCATCTTAAAACTGCAAAGAATGAAGTTGACGACTATTTTTTTGCATAAATGAAAATAGAGGCTATATTTGCACTCTCAAATTGAGGAAAAGGGCGATTAGCTCAGTTGGTTCAGAGCATCTGCCTTACAAGCAGAGGGTCGGGGGTTCGACTCCCTCATCGCCCACCAAATATATTAAGGAGTTAGAAGGTTCTGACTCCTTTTTTATTTTATTATGGTTGAAACATGGTTGAAACAAAATCCAAA
The DNA here is from genome assembly GCA_963772715.1 of uncultured Bacteroidota bacterium. Lineage (GTDB taxonomy): Bacteria > Bacteroidota > Bacteroidia > Bacteroidales > VadinHA17 > LD21. Next base: position 259,069 of record CAVYYM010000026.1, on the reverse strand, counting down.
TTTGCTCTTTACAAGCATTAGCTCGTGAAAGACAATTAAAGACACCTGGAGGCAGATGTCATATTCGTAACCGGGATGAGGCTTGCCATTTAATTGACAGAATATTTTTCAATTATTTTTTTAAATCCGGATGGTTCTTTAAAGGTGCCCATCGTGGATCCATTTCAACGTATTTTAGGTGAAAGAAATCCCGGAATTGATAAGCAAATATTCCAATTGCTCTAAAGCTTTAGTCTATTTACCGGTCATAACATAAATCAGTGCTAAATCTTCAATCGGGTAATGCACCTCGGTAAGCTTCTTTGCTTACAGGAACATTCTACTGCCTTTCACTTGCTAACATTGCTTTGTCATATTGCCCCAACCCTGCTAATCGATTCCTAAAGAACTATACAATCTCTGATCTTGAGGGAATTCAATTAATTTTTTTTCAAGGACTATACGGGTCGAATCATAATAGGCATGTTCTAATTCGGTTTGTTCATCAGGCCATAAATTTTTGCATATATAAGTATTTTGGTCGGACATAATACTGTGTTTGAAAAACATTATATCCAGACAGAGAAAGCTCTTTTAATGCATCTTCGTAATAGCCATCATAGATTTTGACTAAAATTAGTTCTTCTACTACAAGGGAATCTTTCAAAAGATCCTTATTCCTTCGGTCTTTATTATTCAATATCTCTCTGGACCTTTTGGTGTTTCCATCAATTTTCAAATAAAGCTGAGAAATATCCCTATAAGGGAAAGTCCAGTCCGGCTTTAGAGTCATGGACAAATTATAGTAATTATGAGCTTTTTCAAATTCTCATTAAATCAAATGTTTCACCGGTATTCTTCATGATTCTTGCAGACTTCGGATCGAGCTCACAGGCTTTTACAAAATATTTTCTTGACATTTCTAAATTTCCAGTACGGCGGTAAACGACAACCCAGATTAGAATCTTCGAGTTTCCTGGCTGATCATTTATTATCTGTTCAAACTGTTCCATTGCTTCCGGATATTTCAAATAACCATAGTAATAATAAGTACCTAAAGCAAGATATGCTTCAGATAGGTTAGGATCAATGCCAAAAGCTTTGTCAATTAAAGCTTACTTTTATGTAATATTTCTTCGTCGTGATTGTTAAAAAACCAATATTGATGCAAGTAGCATTTCGCGATCCCGGCATAAGCTAAAGCAAATTCCGGATCAAGCTGATCTGCCTTTTCATATAACTTAATGGCTTCTGCCCAGTCCTGCGAATTATAACTTTTCCAATAATAATAATTACCCTGAAGATAACAATTGTAAGCTTCAAGATTTTCAGTTGGCCTTTTCTCAATTTTCTTAATTTCTTCTGGTTTAAGCACTGCTTTAAGTTCAGCGGCAATGCTCTTGCTATATCACTCTGGATTGCAAATATCCTGCCCAATGTCATCTCTCTCTGGTACTCATTGACCATATATGTTTATCAGTTTTTGAGTCAATTAATTGGACCCAGATCTTCATATCATTACCTTCACGCCCTACGCTTCCTTCAACTAAATAATTTACTTTGAACTCACTTCCTATCATTGTAACAGATTTTTTAGTATCCCTGTATTGATCAGATGATGTTCTGGAACTTACTGTAAAACTTTCGACTTTCTGAAGATTGTTGAGAATTTCCTCCATAAATCCATCACAGAAATATAGTTGAGTGGTATCATTGCTCAGGTTTCGAAAAGGAAGAACAGCTATTGATTTTTCGAGCTGTTCTTTTGGCTTAATAGCTTTGGAATAAAAAGAATACTGAAGAATTATCAATATCAAGGCTATAAATGATCCTGTAAGGATTTTTATTCTGTTGTTTTTCTTGGGTACTGAAGTGGAGCCAGTAAGTTCTGCTGAAGCAGTTCTGGTTTTTGTTCCTTGTGCTTAATAGCTGAAAATATTTCTTTTATTGCAAGAGCGACCTTGTTGATTTGATTCCTGTAGTTGGTTTTATTCAGGTTTTTCTCCTCATTGTCTTTTGAGGTGAGAGGTCTGTCAACTCCAGCTTCTTTATATATAAACTCTATACCCCGGAGAGCTCCTCCCAGCTCATTTTCAAGAAGAGTTTTATCATCAGGATCAAGGTCATGTATCTTAACTGGCAATATTCTACTCGCCACATTTCCGCTGCTTAACCTGATATCCCTTCCAAACTTATCCTCCTTTGCCAGTTTATTGAATGCACAAAACTCATGCTGCCAGGCATAGCTTTTAGGGTCACAATAAGTCCTTGATATTATTGGAATAAAGATTAAGCACTTTAATTTGCCTTCCAGGCTCTTATCAACACTGTGAGTTTCTCAAGTAAACCATCGCTGGGATTCTCATCAAAGTATATCGAAATATCCTCCTTAAAGTTAGCTTCAAGTTCTCCCTTCAGCTGATTTACAAATTCAGTCACCCAGCCATCATGCTTATTATCCTTCTGACGATAGCTGATAAAGATGTCGTATTCTATCCGGGGATGAGGCTTGCCATATGATAGATTCTTTGTGATAAAGTTATGAAAGGATTGAATGCGAAGCAAATAAAAAAGCCCCCGGAGCTGATCCGAGGGCATCATTGCAGATGCCTGATGCAATATATTACTGTACCGGCTGGCTCCTATTTGTAAAAATGTTACTATTCAGACTTTATTCAAAATAAGTATAGGTTCTCTCCTCTATAACCACAAATCCTCTATCATCCTTGGCTAAAGCTTTTGTCCAGTTCCCTTTCCGATCGTATTCATAAGTAAAATGATTCACTCCTGTTGACTTTTTATCCTTATCATAAAATGTCAGTTCAGATATTTTACCCTTGTCATTATATTTTACTTCAACTGATCCGTTAAAAGCACCGTCCATATCATAAGTTTCTTTACGTAAAAATTGACCTCCATCATTGTAAAGAAAAATATTTTTCCCCCCTCTTACACTCTTATAATATAAAATTGATATGTAACAGTATCCTTTTTCTCACTGGTTGTAATCTTAAATATAGCGATCAAGATCTGCACAACAGGTCTATAATAACTTATCTCAGTAATTTCTCCTTCATTGTTGCATTTTATTTTCTCATTCATCCTGACCGTATCATTTTCTGTTGCCACTGCAGAAGTCAACTGACCATTCTCCCTGAATAATTCCCACTTACTTATGGTTTTACCATTCTCGTCGATGTAATTGCAGCTCACCAGACCCCCTGTAGCATCAAAAATTACCTCAAAATCGTTTGTCCAGTTAATGGAATCCCGGTCTTTAATTGTAACCAGATTGCCTTTCTTATATGTTTCTCCATCAGGGATTGCCCAATAATTCTTTTCGATAATCTTTTCAACCTTCCCGATAAGTTTTTCAGGGAAAGCATCGTATGGAGTATAATCGCCAAGGATTGTGTAGCTGACAGGCTTCTCATTCATACAGCCAACAGCAATAAGCGTTACCAGGATTAAAAGGAATATCAATTTTTTCATATGCACAGGTTTTAGTTATTGAAATAAAATCTTCAACGCTTTTATCAAAGTTACATCACGCTTAAACAAAAGTCAATTTTATTTTAAACTGACAGGCGAGAATCTTAAAGTCAGATTGCGGAACACGGATTTAAAGCTGAGTCCTGATTGAGGGTTGTATTTTTTCTCCCTTGATATGCGGTATTGTAAAATAGAATTCTGTCCCTTTCCCTGGCGATGATACAAGCCAGATCTTGCCTCCGAGCAATTCAACATAGGCTTTGCATATTGAAAGCCCCAGACCTGTACCTCCGAATTGCCTCGATACTGCACTGTCGACCTGGTAAAATCTGTCAAATATCCTTGACTGGTGCTCTGGTGCAATACCAATTCCGGTATCTTTCACAAATAATTCGATGAAATCATCCTTGATGCTGTAGCCAAAACTGATTCTGCCTTTCTTTGTGAATTTGAAAGCGTTATTTATTAGGTTTGATATTATCTGAACCACCTTGGTGCCATCAGTCATGATCTCAGCATCTTTCTGCGGCAGAGGTGTCTCCAGGCTAAGTGTTATCTTTTGGGGTTTCTCCTTATAGCTGAACTGCTCACTTAACCTTCTGAGAGTTGTATTAAGGTTTATCTGTTTCATGCTGACTTTCATCTGACCGCTTTCAATGCTTGCCAGGTCGACTATGTCATTTATTATCGAAAGAAGCTGGTTCCCGCTCTGGAATATTACATCCGTGAACTGACTCCGGTCAGCGTCCGATATCCCGGGTTCATTTAAAAGTGCTGAAAAGCCCAGAATGGCGTTCATCGGGGTCCTGATCTCATGGGACACATTATGGAGGAATGCAGTCTTCAGCCTGTCGCTTTCCTCTGCTTTTTCCTTTGCTGCAATCAACTCAGCCTCGGCTTTTTTACGCTCAGTTATATCCCTGAAGCTCCAAACCCGTCCCACAGTTGTACCTCCGATTTTCTGAGGTTTGGAATATCGGTCGAAAACCCTTCCGTCCCTGAATTCCAGGATATCGGAAGTGATGGCCTCCGGATCAGAATAGAGATGCTTAACCTTACTGATGAAATCGTCCGGATTTTTCAGCTGATCCATAACGAATTTGAGCGCGACCTGATCTTCCATTTTCTCAAGAACAATATCAGGCATCCTCCACATATCAGCAAACTTCTGGTTATACCTGAGAATCTTTCCCTCTGAACTTACCACCAGTATTCCATCGGCAGTCGCTTCGAGAGTGGCATTCTGAAGCGAGAATGATTTCTCGAGCTCTGCTTCTGAAGTTTTTCTTGCAGTGATATCTTCAACCATTGCGAAAAAAAACTGAACTTCCTCTTTCTTGTTGCGGATGATTATTATGGTTGAAGATCCCCAGATTAATGTGCCATCTTGTTTTAAGTATTGTTTTTCAACCTGATATATAGGGATTTTTTTTGACACGAGCTGTAAAATTCCCAATTCATCCTTAGCGACGCTGTCCGGATGTGTAATACTCCTGAAAGTCAGTCCGTAAAGCTGCTCCTCCGTATATCCGATCATTTTGCAGAAAGCAGAATTTGCCCTTACAATCCCCATATCCTTTCCTGTCATTACCATGCCTATAGGGCTCTCCTCGAAAAGCTTTCTGAATCTCTCCTCGCTCTCCCGCAAAGTTTCATCAGCAATCTTTCTCTCTGTAATATCGCGGCCGATCGACTGGTAAAATACCGTCCCTTCAATCTCGAACTTCCGCGCGCTTATTTCAACCGGGAAAGTGGTGTTGTCTTTGCGTCTGTGGACAGTTTCATAGGTAGAATATCCAATTGCATCAAGGTTCTTCAGATCCTCATCGATCAGGTCTTTAGTCTCAGGTGCCTGCAATATTCCAATGCTTTTGCCTGTCAGCTCCTCTCGATCGAACTTGTATGTTTCTACTGCCTTATCATTGGCTTCAACAATGAAATGATTACTGTCGAAAAGAAATATTATATCATTTGCATGTTTAAGTATGTAGTCATAATGTCTTACAAGTGCCATGCGTTCGAGTTCAGCTTCATATTTGCTGCGGTAAAACCTGACACGCTGGTTCCACCATAGCAATCCTGTAAAAAAGCTGGTCATGAGTATAGTCAGGATCACAAGAATAAAGATCATCCTGCCCTTTCTGGACATTGCCTCCAGAACTTCCGCACGGTCGACTTTGGCAACCATATACCACTCTGATTGGGGAACCTTGTTCATGGCAGCAACGACACGGACTCCCCTGTAATCTAAACCGTCAGATGTTTCACGTATTCCCTGAAGCGCCATCGCAGCAGGCAGTTTTTCATTGGTCACCGGCAGCCTGAGTACCATTTCTGTTTTTTGAGCATGACGGAGCTCGTTGAGATATACTATTTCATCACCCTCACGGTGAAACAGCAGTGCCTCTGCCGTTTTGGTCGCCACCGGCCATGATTTGATAAGAGGATAAAGGACTCTGTAAGGATCAATTCTGAGTATAAGAAGCCCGAATACGCTGGATTCACCTGGCAATTTCATAGGGACGATAAGATCAAGATGAATAAAACTGACCTTACCTGTTTGATGAAAATCTGTAAGAATCACCTCCCCGTCCTTTATAATCTGAGGCAGCTTTGGCCTCAGATAATCCCCCAGGACCGTATCCTGATTGGGATAAAAAAGTAAAACATTGCAATCCGAGTCAATTAAGATTGCATTTCTGTAATCATAGAATGCAGATAGAGATTTGAGGTCGTTGATAAGGTAATCCCTCAGCTTCTTGTCTTCCGGCTGAAGGAGAAATTGTGAAAAATGCACCGCCATCGAATTACTCTGACTCAGGAATAATCCGTCAGAAGTACGTTCCCTTCTCCATTCCGTGATCTGTTTTATTTTAAGGTCTGAAATAGTCGACAGAGCCTGCATGCTGATTGTGAGCTGTTCTTTCTTCTGATGCTCATAATACCAGATTCCTCCAACTACAGCTCCTGTCGAGATAACAGCCAAAAGCACAATAAGCGGCCAGGAAGGAGCAGGCTTTAAATGATTTAGGTATATTTTAACACTCTTATCGAACACAGGACAATGCAATCACATGTATAATAAAAAGTAAAAATAGTATTTTCCTGTAAATTAAGCTTCCCTGATCAAACATTACAGCCAGGTGTGTCGGAAAACTTTTATACCTTAGCTGACCTTAAAATTAACAATCATAGTCTTAAATGAAAATCTTCAATTATTTTCTTCTGACAGCAGCGGCAATCACCATGCTGACAGGAAATGCCGCCGGACAGAAAAAAGCAGCAGGAAGCGATGTCATTACTGCGGCCGACCTTCAGAGTCACATGACATTTCTGGCTTCTCCTCTCCTTAGAGGAAGGGCAAATGGAGAACCCGGACTTGAAATTGCACAGGAGTATATCGTATCACAGGCTAAGCTGATGGGGCTCAGTCCAGCCAACGGTATCAGCTATTATCAGCCTTACATCCTGACGAAGGATATCATGGATCCTGACAAGACGATGATCCGGATAATCAGTGAAAATAGTGATACTGTCACTATTAAAGAACCTATCTATCAGCTTCTTCCTACGGGACCATCCGATTTTGAGGTTAGCGGTGATGTTATTTTTGCGGGATATGGGCTTAAGCAGGACAAATATGGTTACAACGATTTTGAAAACCTCAAGGCTGAAGGCAAGATCCTTTTAATTATGGCCGGATCTCCTACATCTGAGGACGGAAAAAAATACTTGTTCGAAGGTGTGAACTGGTCGTCATTCATGTCGATTGAGGCAAAACTGACAGCCCTGTTGTTTACACGCGCAAAGGCAGTCATTATAGTGATGGATCCGAAATCAGGATATTCATCGATAGATGACATGTATCCGGGTATAGCTGGTGAACTCGCCTCCACTAAAAGCCTTAAGGGAGATAAGCCAAGATCATTCCAGATGCCGGGATTGCCAAAAATTCTTTTTGCAGACAGGATCGTGGCTGACGAGCTTTTAAAGGGAACCGGACACACACTCGAGGGCCTTCAGAAAAAGATCGACGGTGAACTTAAACCAAACACATTCACCATAACAGGGAAACAGCTGAAGATCACCGAGGCAGTGAAGCACGGGGAGATTACCCTGAACAATATCGCAGCATTCATCGAAGGAAGCGATCCTGTACTTAAAAATGAATATGTTGTCTTCTCAGGTCATGCCGATCACATTGGAGTCTCGGGAGATAAAATATACGCAGGCGCTGACGACAATGCCTCGGGATGTGCTGCACTTCTTTCAATTGCCAAAGCTTTTCAGAGCCTTCCGAAAAAGCCGCTGCGGTCAATTCTTTTTCTGTGGGTTTCAGGCGAGGAAATCGGGCTTTACGGTTCACAGTCATATATTGACAATCCGCTGGTTCCCCTTGAGAAAACCGTGGTGAATCTCAATATTGATATGATAGGAAGGACAAAAGGTGTTGCAGACACCCTGAAGGAGAAACCTGTAGCCGGCATCAACGAGGTGTTTGTCATCACCGGCTATCAGAGCAAGGAGCTTATCTCAATAGCAGAGGAGATCGATAAAGCTACCGTACTTGATCTCGATTACAGCCTTAGCGCAAAGAACCATCCGCTACAGCTGTTCATAAGAAGTGATCATTATAATTTCGCCAAAAAAGATATTCCTGTTCTCTTTTTTACAGACGGAGAACATTCAGATTACCATAAGGCCGGAGATGTTGTTGAAAAAATCGATTTCAGGAACATGGAGCTTGTAACCAAAGCCATGTACCAGATCGGCTATAATGTTGCAAACAGGAAAACCAGGATAGTGGTTGACAATCCGTTCAGCAAATGGTAAGGACTATTTGTCCTTTATTACTGAGAAGGTTTTTATAGCCGTACTGTATTTTTGGTCAATATCGGGAACTCCGTTCCCATTGATATCTTTCATAGCTGTCAGGTATTCAACGAGCGCCAGCCATTCTCTTCCTTCCTGGATTCCTTCCCGGCTGTCATCGAGATCCAGCACTGCAGTCTTCATATCGATGATCTGATTCCCGTTTATATCCTTTGGGACAACATTTACAATCCCGAAACTCATTTTTTTAATAATGCCCACAAATTCAAGTATATACGAATTTGCCACAACTGAATACAGAGTGTTGTTCTTCTTCGAGAAATCAACATCATTTGCGCTTCCGTCAGCATGAACGATCTGTATCCTGCTTATCTTTTTGAGCAATCCTTTATCAGGATCATAATTTACCTTTATGCCTGAGTAATAGCAGTAATTGGCAGGAGTCGATTTGCCGGCAGCCTGAAGTATCTCAAGGAAGCTTTTAAGCTCTTTCCCGGTCACATAAACCCTTGCAAGAGGATAGCCCGGCACGTTATCATTACCGCGTCCCATCATCATTATCCTGAAGATATCGGGAGCTGTCTGAAAACCAGGTACGATCCCGTCGCAGATCACACCTACTGCAACCAGGGATAGATCAGTTCCACTTTTGACATGATTATTGACATAGCTGTGGATGGCGTCTGCAACCAGAGGTCCAAGGTTGCTTTCTTCAAAATCGCCCTGTTCGTTGCATTCGAGCAAGAAACCTGATTCGACAAGCCTTCTGTCATAATCCATGCCGATCGGTTTCAATATTTCATCAGTAACCATCTTTTTCTGATCCTCAATGATGCGGTTGACTACCGGGTCACCCGGTATCCTGTCGTCTACCGGGATCAGGGAATAATCGTTAACGGTCACAATTCCATTGTTAACAGTAACTGTCAGTTTGCCAATATATTGTCCGTGGTCGCCTGCCTGAACAATCGGGATTCCATTTACAATGATCGGCTTTTCTATCTTTGTATGTGTGTGGCCGCTTACAATAATATCGATACCTTTTACTTTTCCGGCAAGCCTGACATCTTCTCCTGCCCATCTGCCCGACTTGTCGGTCGCGACTCCGGAATGTGAAAGGCAGATTATCAATTCACAGTTTTCCTCCTGCAATTCCTTTACCAGTTTTTTTGCAGTCTGAACCTGTTTGGCGAAGGTTAATGGCTTTGCGAAAGCGGCATTCTCGTCAGCCACCTGGCCCACGAGTGAGAAGAGTCCGATCTTTAGACCATCCCTGGTTATTGTAAACTTCCGCCCTATGGTTCCGGAATCAAATAATTTTTCGAGGCCATCATCTGCAGGATCCGCTTCATTAAAAACAGCATTACCAAGAAGCAACTGCGGAATTTCACCTCTTTTCACAGCCGAGTTGACAATTTCTGCAAGCTTTTCCGGTCCATAGTCAAATTCATGATTACCAATGCAAACGGCATCATATCCCATGGTTTTCATTAACCGCAGCTGAAAACCCGTTTCCGGTTCCAGCCCCTGGAACAGCGTACCCATCAGAAAATCACCTGCATCAACAACCAGCGTAATCCCGTCATTTTTTTGCTTTTCACCACTTATGATTGTGGCAATCCTGGCAAAACCACCGATAGTGTTATCATCATTGACAGAAAGAGGAGTGTACGATGATTCCGGTGCATAGCCTATCAGCCTGGAATGAATATCATTTGTAAAAAGAACCGAAATTTTCTTTCCGGACTGTGCTCCAGCCGATGAAAGGAGCAAAAGAAATACAGTAATTGAGGCAACTCTTTTCATATCTGACGAATTGATGATTAAAGATAGAGAAATCATATGACCTCTGCAACAATGAATGTGCTTCCCCCTACGAAAATCAGATCAGAGGGTGATGCATTTGCCCTGGCTGCTTCGAGAGCCTTATTAACATCATTATAACTTTCACCTTTCAATCCATATTCAGCTGCTCTCTTTTGAAGTGTTCTCTCATCCATGGCTCTCTCAACCTTAGCCCTGGTGAAGTAATATTGTGCACTTACGGGAAACATCGGCAGTATCGAGCTGATATCCTTGTCGATTACGAATCCGATTACCATATGCAATCCGGTTGAAGGCAGCCTGGCTATCTGACCCAGCACATATTCAAGTCCCTCTTTATTGTGGCCTGTATCGCAGATAGTAAGGGGATCTCTTCCGATTGCCTGCCAGCGACCCTGAAGGCCTGTATTTGCGGTCACTTTCCTGATGCCATCCTTCAGATTTCTTTCTGTGATATTAAAGTCTTCGGCAAGAAGCTTGAATGCCTGGTGTACGGTCTGAAGGTTCCGTTGCTGGTAATCGCCACCCAGTGGTGTTGAACCACTGAACACCCTGTCTACTGTTAAATCATTAACAGTATATTTCCGTCGCAACTGAAAAGACGTCCGGGTCCAGAAGAGTGCATCTGAAATTTTTATCAGCAAAATATACGGATGATCCCTTTTCCAGCAGCTTTAGCCAGGAACACTTCTTTCGTATCAGGCTGTGTTTCACCAACTATTACAGGCACTCCGGCTTTGATGATCCCTGCTTTCTCGGCAGCAACCTTTTCGATTGTATCGCCAAGCAGGTCCATGTGGTCGTGGCCGATATTGGTAATCACGGAGACAACTGGTTCGATGATGTTGGTAGAGTCGAGCCTTCCTCCCAAACCGGTTTCAATTATCGCAACATCCACTTTCTCGCGTGCAAAATGATCAAAGGCCATAGCCACTGTCATCTCGAAAAAAGATGGTTTGACTGTTCCTATTATACTATTATTATTTTTAACAAACTCAGTAACGCTGCTTCTGGAGATCATCTTGCCATTCACCCTAATCCTTTCCCTGAAATCCTTCAGATGCGGTGAAGTGTACAGGCCGGTCTTCCAGCCAGCCTCCTGAAGGACAGATGCGATCATATGAGACACCGACCCTTTCCCGTTCGTACCGGCAATATGAATTGTTTTGAATTTCTTATGAGGATGTCCGAAGTAATTATCGAGTGCTATGGTATTGTCCAGATTATTCTTATAGGCAGCTTTCCCTATCCGATGGTATGCCGGTAATTGACTGTAAAGAAATTCCAGGGTCTGGTTGTAAGTCATTAACATACTGATTTTTGCCGGATTCCGGTTTCGGTCTTCGGATGCTTCGGTCTTCAGTCTTCAGTACTTTTTTCCACAAATTAACACACTTTAATAACAGTTAGCAATTTTTGGCAATATTTATGTTAATTTTACATTCTGGAAAAATGGTGAGGTGCATAAGCACAAGATGTTGTTTATTAATTACTTATATGATGACAAAGAAACACAACAAGAAGCTTTTCATAATAGATACGAACGTTCTTCTTCACGATTATAAATGCATTTACAACTTCGAGGAAAATGATGTGATAATTCCGATCGTTGTCCTTGAGGAGCTTGATAAATTCAAAAGAGGGAACGATATTATCAACTTCCATGCAAGGGAGTTTACAAGGGAGCTCGACAAGCTTTCGGGCGACATGCTTCTTACAGCCAACATCCCTTTGGGTGAGAATCTCGGCAACTTGCATATTGAAACAGGCAGAGATTTTTCCGATAAGGTAAGCCAGTCATTTTCTGAAAGAACGCCTGACCACCGCATACTCGCAATTGCTGATTATGTCTGCAATGCCAATAAGGATAAGGCTGTCGTCCTTATAAGCAAGGATATAAACCTTCGCATGAAGGCTAAATCACTGGGCATCATGGCACAGGATTATGAAAACGACAAGGTTGCAAACATTGATGATCTCTACAAGGGCATAACGGTGATGGAGGGTGTCGACCAGGAGCTGATAAGCAAATTATATGAAGTTCCTGAAGGAGTAATGTCTTCCGATTTCAAACTCGAGCCGGATCTCAAAGGACATCAATTCTTCATCATGAAGAATAACGGATCAAGTGCCCTTGCTCATTTTAATCCGGTTAATAAACTCCTGAGCAGGGTAATCAAGCAGACCACCTATGGAATTGATCCCAGGAATGCTGAGCAGACTTTTGCGCTGGAGGCACTGTCAAATCCTGACGTTCAGCTCGTTTCCCTTACCGGCAAGGCAGGAACCGGAAAAACACTTCTTGCACTTGCAGCCGCGCTGGCACAGCATAAGAGATATAAGCAGATATTCCTTGCACGCCCGATTGTTCCTCTGGCCAACCGCGATCTCGGTTTCCTTCCGGGAGATGTGAAGGAAAAGATGGATCCATATATACAGCCGCTGTACGACAACCTTACAGTCATCAAACACAAGTTCAGTCATCAGAGCCCCGAATTCATCCGCATCAACGAAATGGTGAAGGAGGAGAAGCTGGTAATTACGCCTCTCGCCTACATCAGGGGCAGAAGCCTCTCAAACATCTTTTTCATAGTCGATGAAGCCCAGAACCTGACGCCTCATGAAATAAAGACAATCATTACACGCGCCGGAGAAGGCACAAAAATGGTATTCACGGGAGATATCGAGCAGATCGATTCACCTTACCTTGACACCGCTTCCAACGGCCTCTCCTACCTGTCTGACAAAATGAAGAAACAGGATATCTTTGCACACGTTAACCTTGTCAAGGGAGAAAGAAGCTTTCTTGCCGAACTTGCCAGTAAATTATTATAAACCTGACAATATGAAAATCAGATCATACATACTACTCGCACTGACTCTCCTGATAATCCCTGTTTCTTCAGAGGCACAGTCAAAATCGAAGAAAAACAAGAAGGCTAAAACGGAAACCATCAGTTTGTTCAATGGCAAGAACCTGAATAACTGGGCCTTTCATCTTAAAGATCCTTCCGTTGACCCGGCAAAAGTCTTCTATGTCGGGGACGGTGTGATCCACATAACCGGAAGTCCATTCGGCTATATGCGTACAAAAGAAGCATTTTCCGATTATGTTCTCAGCGTCGAATGGAGATGGCCTGCAGAGCCGACAAACAGCGGCGTATTTATTCATGCACAGTTGCCTGATACGATCTGGCCCAAATGTGTCGAGTGCCAGCTTAAGGCAGGAAGTGCCGGAGATTTCGTCTGCATGAGCGGATCTGACATGAATGAACGGAAGGACAAGTCTGTAAGGTCAGTCAAGAAAATGGCTGACTCATCAGAAAAGCCTGCAGGGGAATGGAATAAAATGGAAGTAACCTGTACGGCAAACACCATCACGGTATATGTCAATGGAGTACTTCAGAACAAGGCTACCGGCTTAAATATTAACAGCGGATATATCTGCCTCCAAAGTGAAGGAAAAGATCTTGAATTCAGGAACGTGGTGCTGGTTAAGAGTAAAAAATGAATGTTCAGAAAAAGAAAATAGCTTTTCATACTCTTGGCTGCAAGCTGAATTTTACCGAGACATCCACTATTTCCCGCTCATTCCCTGAAGATCTGTTCGAAAGGGTTCCGGCATCGAAGAATGCAGACATATATATAATAAATACATGCTCCGTAACCGATGCCGCTGATAAAAAATGCAAGCAGGCGATCAGAAAATTCATCCATCAGTCACCGGATGCGTTTATTGCAGTCGTGGGATGCTACGCACAACTCAGTCCACAGGCAATATCATCGATACCAGGTGTCGACCTTGTGCTTGGGATTAACGAGAAATTCGATATAGCCAGCCATATCATTGGATTTGACAAAAAGAAAAAAGCAGAAGTCCATTCATGCGACCTGTCAGTTTCTGACAATTTTATCCCTTCCCATTCCATTGGCGACCGGACCAGATCATTTCTCAAGGTGCAGGACGGATGCGATTACGGATGCTCATATTGCACTGTTCCCCTGGCACGGGGAAGAAGCAGGAACCCGGACATAGGGACCCTGGTCAGCGAAGCAGCTTCAATAGCCTTAAAGGGTGTAAAGGAGATCGTCCTGACCGGTGTAAACATTGGTGATTTCGGAAAATCCACGGGGGAAACTTTTACGGAGCTTCTAAAGGAACTGGTCAGGGTCGAGGGCATTGAAAGGTTCAGGATATCATCCATTGAGCCCAACCTCCTGACGGATGAGATGATAGAATTGTGTACAGGCAACGAAAAGATTCTTCCGCATTTCCATATTCCCCTTCAAAGCGGATGCAACAGGATCCTTGCCCTGATGGGCAGAAGGTATAAAAGGGAACTCTTCGCTGCAAGGCTGGAAATGGTAAGAAAACATCTGCCCTTTGCCGGTATTGGAGCAGATGTTATCGCAGGATTCCCCGGCGAAACAGATGCCGACTTTGAAGAAACGTATAATTTCCTCGAGAGTGTGCCCCTCTCCTACCTGCATGTATTTACCTTTTCTGAAAGACCTGGCACCAGAGCTGCAAAAATGCAAGGGAAGAATACACATGAAGAAAAGGAAAGGAGAAGCAAAGCCCTGATCGGGCTTTCTCATAAAAAGCATGATGAATTCCTTCGTCTGAACATCGGCAATACAGCATATGTGCTTTTTGAAAAATCCAGGGTAAACAACATGATTACCGGCTATACCGGGAATTATATCAGGGTCGGATATCCATGGCAGCCGGAGTTGGCAGGACAAATCAGAAAAGTAAGACTTAAGGATCTCCATGGTGATAACAGAATGAGCATTGAATTAATCTGATGAAAAATGGTTGACTTGAAAAAGATCTGCAATGAAGTTGTGACTTCTGTCCTGGAGACGGAAAAATTCATACTGCGGGAGTCAGGAAATTTTGATATAAGCCGTACTGAGGTAAAAGGATTGCATGATCTTGTTTCGTACGTCGACAAGGGCTCTGAGAAAATGCTGGTTGACAAGTTAAGCGTGATAATGCCGGAGGCAGGATTCATCGCGGAAGAGGGTACATCCACAAAGAAAGGTGTGAGATACTGCTGGGTCATAGATCCGCTTGACGGGACAACTAATTTTGTCCACGGACTTCATCCATACGGCATCAGCGTCGCTCTGACCGATAACGGAGAACCCGTTGCAGGAGTTGTTTGTGATGTCGGCGGCAATGAGATATTCAAGGCATGGAAAAATGGAGGAGCATGGATGAATGATAAAGCAATAAGAGTCTCGGGCGCTTCATGCCTTGCCGACAGCCTCGTGGCCACAGGCCTTCCATATAACAATTTCAGCCTTCTTGAAAAATACATGAGATGCCTTACTCATTTCTGCAAAACGACTCATGGGATACGCAGACTTGGTTCTGCCTCGATCGATCTTGCATATGTGGCATGCGGAAGGTTCGAAGCATTTTACGAATATGATCTGAAAATATGGGATGTCGCTGCAGGGATAATCATATTACGTGAAGCGGGAGGTCGCGTAAGCGATTTCTCAGGAAATGAGAAGAACCTTGCCGGTAATGAAATTGTGGCGGCCAACACTCTTGTTTTTCCTGAATTTCTCGAAAATGTGAGTAAATTTATGCAGGAATAGCAAACAACCTGAATGGGAGCAATCGGATTTTATATCTTTTATGGTATCAACTGGATAATAACCCTGCTTCCGCTAAGGGTGCTATACCTGTTTTCCGATCTGCTTTTTCCATTACTGTATTATTTCCCCGGGTATCGCAGAAAGGTTGTAAGGACAAACCTTAAGAACTCGTTCCCGGAAAAGAGTGAAAAAGAGATCTCTGCCATTGAAAAGAAATTCTACCATCATTTTTGTGATCTTTTCATCGAGACATTCAAGCTGACTCACATGAGCAGCAAACAGATTATGAGAAGAGTTCCGCTTACAAATCCTGAGCTGCTTGAAAAACTGTATGATGAAGGCCGTGATGTTGCCGCCGTGCTGGGTCATTTTAATACCTGGGAGTGGCTTATATGTCTTCCTATTTATTCGAGGTACAAGTTTGTTTCCATTTACAAACCTTTGACCAGCAGGCATTTTGATAGATTCATGATCAATAACAGGTCAAGGTTTGGCATGACTGTCACTCCTATGCAGCATGTTGTAAGAGAGGTTGTCGAAAACAGGAAGAACAATATCAGAGCTCTTTATTCATTTATTACCGACCAGACACCACCAAAAGGCGATATTAAGTTCTGGACAAACTTCCTGAACCAGGATACGCCAGTTTACCTGGGCACAGAGAAAATAGCATCGAAATATGACATGGCACTTATTCTTTTCAACGTTCAGAAGGTGAAAAGAGGCCAGTACTATTTTACCGTCGAGATGCTCCTGGAACATACTGCAGGATTGCCTGAACATTTTGTTACAGAGACTCATGTCAGAAAGCTTGAGGACTTGATAAAGGAACATCCGGAGTACTGGCTGTGGAGCCATCGCAGATGGAAACATAAAAGGGAACAAAAGGATGATTAAAACTGCCGTGGTCATCCTGAACTGGAACGGATTGAACTTCCTCAAAATGTTCCTTGGTAATGCAGCCGGTAAATCTGTCAGCACCGATACCTGACTTTTTGTAGCTGACAACGGATCTGAAGACGGTTCCTGTGAATGGATCGAACAAAATCACAAGGACGTCGGGATTATCCGGCTTGACAAAAACCATGGATTTGCAGGCGGATATAATCTGGCTCTCAACCGGATCGATGCCCGGTATTTTGTCCTTCTTAATTCGGATATCGAAGTGACTGAAGGATGGCTTCAGCCTTTGATAAAATTCATGGACGATAATCCTGATGTGGCTTCCTGCCAGCCAAAGATACTCTCCTATAATAAAAGGGATCATTTCGAATATGCCGGTGCAGCAGGCGGCTTTATCGATAAATTCGGATACCCGTTATGCAGGGGCAGGGTCCTCAGCAGGATGGAAAAAGATGAAGGACAGTATGATTCACTCATTGACATTTTCTGGTCCTCTGGAGCCTGTATGGCAGTCCGTTCGGAAGCATGGAAAAAGTGCGGCGGATTCGATGCCGACTTCTTTGCTCATATGGAAGAGATAGATCTTTGCTGGCGGTTCCACAGATCGGGATACCGGGTATCATTCATACCGCAGTCATCAGTATATCATGTCGGTGGCGGAGCCCTCCCCTACAATTCACCTTTCAAGACATATCTTAACTTCCGCAACAGTATTTACCTGTTATATAAAAACCTGCCCGACAGGAACTTTTCAGCGATCATGTTTTTAAGGAAGATCCTGGACGGAGTCGCAGCTTTGTTCTTCCTTCTGAAGGGAGATGCGAAAAGCTTCAGGGCAGTCTGGAAGGCTCATAAGGATGTCCGCATGTGCAAAAACCAATTAATAGAAAAGAGAGAGCTTGTTAAATCTCTAGGAAATAATGAAGATTCAGGACTCATTTTGAACAAGAGCGTCGTTTTCGAGTTTTATATCAAAGGACACAAGACTTTCAAAAGCATGAAAACGAAACTCTGATAACCATGAAGACATACCAGCTCATCGTATTCCTGGCGGTGGTTTTCTCTGTTTATTTCCTGGGCAATGCATATATTTTTATCAAGGCATATAATGCAATACCCGGCGTTAAAGAAAACAGGGCACTTTACTCCATAATTTTTGTTGCAATTGCCCTGACATTTATTGTCGCCAAGATCCTTGAGGCAAGACATTCAAATGTTTTTTCCGATATCCTGAATATAATCGGAGGCTTCTGGCTGGCTTTTCTGGTGTATGGCTTCTTCTTCTTCCTTTTTTCTGATACTGTTGGATTGCTTCTGCGCATAACCGGATTAATAAATCAACAGAATTTCCACCACTATAAGCAATGGTCGTTCATCATTACCCTTTCACTTTCTGCTGTTCTTATCGCAGGCGGATTCATAAATGCCCTCTTGCCGAAGGTCAGGGAATATAACGTGACTATCCCCAAGAGAGCGGAAGGCGTTGATAATCTTAAAGTCGCAGCTGTTTCCGACATTCATCTGGGAAGCATAATAAGAAAGCGGAGCATGAAAAAACTATCCGAGATTCTTGCTAAGGAGAAACCGGATGCAGTGTTTCTGCTCGGCGATATTGTCGATGGAGAGATGGGACCGGTCCTCCGGGGCGATCTTCTTAAATACTTTAAAATTCCGGTTACAAATGACGGCCTGTATGCCATAACAGGCAATCACGAATTCATGGGAGGCGCAAAGCGAACGATTCCATATATTGAAAGCAAGGGAATCAGGGTTTTAAAGGATGAAATGGTGATACTTCCGGGGGGTATTCAGCTTATCGGAAGGCTCGACAGGGATTCGAAGCGTTTTTACCAGAAAGAGAGAATGCCTCTTGAAATACTGATGAAGGACGTAGACCACAAACGTCCGGTCATACTACTCGATCATCAGCCGGTAAATCTTGAGGAGGCGGTGAAGAATGGCGTTGACCTTCAGCTTTCGGGTCACACTCATAACGGGCAATTCTGGCCTTTGAATTACTTCACCAATGCCATATACGAAGTGAGCTACGGATACAGGAAAAAGGGCAATACCCAGATTATCGTTTCCTCAGGATTTGGTATATGGGGACCAAGGATCAGATCTGCAAGCAGGTCGGAAGTCATTGTTTTAAATATTGGTTTCAAGGAGGTCGGACCGCAATCTGAAAGCGGCTTCTAAAGAAGATCGTACAGTTTTTCAAGAGCGATGCCGCGAGATCCCTTTATCAGTATGTGGTAACCTTTCAGTGGCTTTGACTTAAGGAATTCCTTCAGTCTTTCTGTATCACGGAATGTCTTGAACCTGAATCCTGCAGATACTTTGCAGAAAACAGGACCGACAAGCATAACATCCTGAAGATTATGATCTGACAATACCTTGTGTATGGCGCTGTGTTCCTCTTCGCTCTTATCGCCAAGCTCGAGCATATCACCAAGTATGCAGACCTTTTTATCCGCTTTCATGTCGGCAAATGATTCTATTGCCACTCTCATGCTTACCGGATTTGCATTATAGGAATCACATACGAGGGTATTGTTTTTGGTAACTTTTACCTGTGATCTGTTGTTCTGAGGAACATATTTCTCAACCTCCTCTGCAATCTCCTTCATTTCAATGCCGAAGAAGAGACCTGTAGCGATAGCGGCTCTGATATTCTCAATATTGTATTTTCCGAATAACCTGGTCCTGATATTATAGGTCTTTTGCTGGTATATAGCTTTCAGGTTAAGGTTCATTTCCGATTGCACAGGACTGATATCCAAAGCTATTCCTGTAGGATTAGAGAATGGGACTGCCCTGTTTACCAGCCTGTAGATCTTTTCTGAGATGATATGGTCCTTATCATTGTACAGGGCGATGCCATTCACTTTGCGCAAATGATCAAAGAGTTCGACTTTTGCCTTAATGACTCCCTCAAACGATCCAAAGCCTTCTAAATGAGCGGGACTGATGTTTGTGACTATTCCGTAATCGGGCTTGGCAATCAGGCAGAGGGTTCGTATTTCGCCAACATGGTTTGCTCCCATTTCGATTATCATCATCTCGGTATCATCAGGAGCAGAAAGAATGGTTAGGGGTACTCCGATATGGTTATTGAGGTTACCCTGGGTCGAATGAACCCTGAATTTACGAGCCAGTACGGCGGCTGTCAGCTCTTTGGTTGTCGTTTTGCCGTTGCTTCCGGTGATTGCAAGCACCTGTGCTTGCATCTGCTTTCTGTGGTGTGCAGCGAGTGCCTGAAGTTCTGTAAGGGTGTCGTCGACAAGAATAGTCTTTTCCGTCTCGAAGGCCTGGTCGTCGATAACTGCCCATGAGGCCCCTTTTTCGATTGCGTCAGCGGCAAATTTATTGCCGTTAAAATTGTCACCCCAGAGTGCGAAGAATATCTGGCCTTCGGTTACTTTTCTTGAATCGGTGGATATACCCTTCGATTCCCTGTAAAGTTTATAGATCTGTTCTGTTTTCATTTTTCAAAAAAATGCCTCATTATGCAACCATAATGAGGCTTATTTTATGTCTGAAAATCCCTGTTAAAATCCGGCGGGACTGCCAACTCTGATCATTGCGCAGCGGAAACCGATATCGTCACGTGACTCTTCCTGATCGAGGAATCTCCTTGTCGAAGGATTCAGCCAGTAAGCTCTGTCCTTCCATGAGCCTCCCTTGTAAACCCTGGCATTGTCATTTATAAGCGTGACAAAATCAGCGGCTTTCTTTTCATCTCCTGCTGTCTGGGCATACATCCGGGTAGAACCCAACTTATTGTCCGGATCCTCATCTGCTGACCAGTCTCCGCTGGTTGAGATGGCAGATTTCTGATCGCCGTCCCTGTAGTTCCTGTAATCGCCTTTCTGATAATTGTACCTGTTCGAAACATCAGCGGACTTGACGGTATCGACATAAAGTTTTCCAAGATTGCCTTTGGTTACTACTTTGCCATTTTGATCACGGCGTAGGTCGGTATAAACGTTGCCCCTGAACGGGTTGAATTCATCCACATCATCTGATGTCAGCGGACGGTAGACATCCTGTACCCATTCATTGACATTTCCTGCCATGCAGTAAAGTCCATAATCGTTTGGCCAATATGATCTTACATCGCCTGTTATGCTGGCATTATCGTTCAGGTTACCTGCAACACCCATCATATCACCCCTCCCACGCACGAAGTTTGCCATCATCTCACCGCGGTTTTTCGGAGCTGAATTTCTCACATTGCGTCCGTCCCACGGGTATATTCTTCTTTCATATATCCTTTCCTCAAAAGTTGTTCCCCTGAGAGCGTAGGCTGCAAATTCCCATTCTGCTTCTGTAGGCAGACGGTAGCTCGGAAGAAGTAAACCGTCTTCGAAATTTGTCCTTCTTTCAGTCTGGTTGGGATTCAGGCTTTCCCTGAGTTTGTTGGTGACTCCCTCATATTGACCGGCGAGATAAGCTTCTGTGTTGAAGTTATCCTGGTTTGTCTGATTCGGGTTGGGGCTCAGTTCGCCCTCATCGATAAGGAGTTGCTCATTCACCCTGTCACTTCTCCAGAGGCAATAGTCGTTTGCTTTTACCCAGCTTACACCGACCACTGGATACTGGTTATAGGAAGGGTGCCTGAAATAATACTGAACATAGGGGTCGTTGAAACCCATGGGGCTTCTCCAGACGAGTGTATCGGGAAGTGCTCTCCTGTATACTTCCGGATAATCGATGTAAACCCTGCGCAGCCAAAAAAGGTATTCACGGTAATCGACGTTTGTAATCTCAGTCTCATCCATATAAAATGAGGAAACAGTGACCGTTCTTGGTTTGTTATTCCAGTCGAACAGAACATCCTGGGTAATCTGGCCCATTGTAAACCTGCCCCCTTCAATGAGCACCAAACCCGGACCGGTCTGCTGCTCTGCACCAAGAGCTACCTCAAATCCTCCGTTATCAGGATTATTGTATTCCCATCCTGTAGTCGCCGAAACATTTGAATCACCCTTTTTCTTGAACAGACTGCATGAAACAAGAAAAAGTGAAGCTAAAAAAATTACCGCTAAGGTTCTGAATTTACACATAACTCCTTTAGTTTTATAGCTTTTAAGAATATTCAAATATAATAAATTTTCTAAATCCTGTTTTTTAGAACATCAAATATAACTACAATTTAGGAAAATTTATTGTTTTGACAGTTTTTCTTTTATCAACAGAATTTAAACTTAGAGCAATGCCAGTGTGGTGCAGAAGCGAAAATGGCAGCAGATTTTCTCCCGAGATTATATTGAAACGGTAACTGTAAAAAAACATCAGGTTTCCCGTGCTTACCGAGAATCCTGCCTGAAGGTCGATATTCTCCGTGTTATCCGCAAGAAAAATTGCGCTGACAGACAGATATTTGCTTTCCAGGGAAGCGCCGGCTCCTGCAGAAAAGGTACTCTTCGATATTTCAGAACTAACCAAAGGAATTATACTCAGGTTTCTTTCCCTGCTGATGATGAAATCAGCAGCACCGTGAATCAGCAGGGTTCTTTCCAGTTTGCCGCCTGTGAAATCTGATCCTGATGGATCAGGCTCGGCCAGATGATTTACAGAAAACCCGCCGAAGTATCTTCCGGAAATAAACAGGAATCCTGTGGCGAGATCAAGAACGGTTTTGCCCCTGTCAGGTATTGTTTCTCCTGACGGAAGAACTGCTCCGAGCACAGGGTCTATCTGATCGGGAAGAACCGCATTACCGAAATCGTATCCCCTGTGATAGAAGGATGCCGACAAACCGCCGCTAATAAAAATATCCTTCCCTGCCTGGAGAAAATATGAATATGACAAGCCTCCTTTCAGATTATTGATAATACCCCCGAGGTACTCATCAGATATATTGAAACCGATACCACCATGAAGCGCAGGGCTATAAGAATCGTACGATAAAACAACAGAATGAAAATTATAATTATTGCCCGGATAATGGTTCATATATGACAGCCTGGCTATTCCGTCGCCTGCGCTCCCTGTCAGTGAGGGATTGCTGATCATGGTCGCCTGGTAACTCAGCCCTTCCTGTCCGGAAAGCCTGAATGGCAAGACCAGAACAAGGATTGTCAGGCACGCAAGATATCTTATGATATTAACCATTTCTGCAATATCAACGTATTGAGAACGTTATTATTTTAAGCCTGATCCTTTCACAAAAAGGCAAAATTAACAGACATACTGAAACTCATTTCTATCTTTGCCCGGAAAGATGGCAAGATTATTTCAAATATCGGCACTTTTATTACTTTTTGCCAGTTACAGCCTGAATGCCCGGCAGGCCGGGGAAGACTATGCTGCTTCGTCGGTTCTTTCTGAAGGTCAATGGTTTAAAATAGCTGTAACGCGTGATGGCATTTACCGTATCGATTACTCAAAGTTGCAGGAAATTGGCCTTGCCAATCCGTCAGATCCGAAAATCTATGCCAACAATTTCGGCCAGCTCTCATTCTATAATGATGATCCAAAACCAGATGACCTTAAGCAGATAGCAATATATATTGAAACAGGAAGCGATGGCATTTTTAACTCCGGAGACTATCTGCTGTTCTACGGAAAGGGAACCGGAAGGTGGAAATACAACAGTTCCTCGTCCGAATATGAATTTACAAAACACAATTATTCAGATACGGCATTCTATTTTATGACATCGGGAAGGGGCATGAATAAGAAAATTATTAATGCTGAAGTGCCTGCAGGTCCGCCAAATTATTTCTCCTCAGAATCGGATGCCCTGTACATTCATGAGATTGACAATGAAAACCTTATTAAATCGGGAAGGGAATGGTACCAGACGGTTTCTGCGACAAGCGCGGTTACGGTTAATCCCGGATTTACTGATCTCGTCATAACAGAGAAGATGAAGTTCAGGATCAGGGTTCTTGCAAGATCCTCAGTCACCTCCCTGTTCAGGTTCTATGAAGGAACTACCTTGCACAAGAGCCTGCAGGTCCAGAATGTCAATTTGTTCAATTACACCGGGACCTATGCTCAGATAACAGATTCTTCAGGATCTGCATACCCTCTTTCGTCTTCACCCGTATTCGATTTGAAATTCTATAACAATGGCGAATCGGGCGCCCGCGGATGGCTCGATTATGTCAGGATCCAGGCAAGAAGGCAAAACAGCTACAACGGACAGACAAGCATATATTCAGATTCGAGATCCCTTGGTCCCGGAACCATTACACAATTCACGTTTAAAACTCCCGGCTATTCACCAACGGTCTGGGATATTACAGATCCTTCTTCGCCAGGAAAGATACAATACACCAAAACAGGTGAAAATCTCACTTTCAAAGCCGCGACGGATACTCTCAGATCATTCGTCTTCTTTAACGAATCAGGCTATCTGTCACCTGTAATAAAATCAAGACCTGTCACCAATCAGGATCTGCATGGATCGGAACCTGCCGATATGATAATTGTGACTTATCCGCTTTTCAGAAAATATGCCGACATGCTGGCCGGGCTACACTTCAGTGAGAGCGGTCTGATCTCATTGGTTGTAACTCCCGAGCAGATCTATAATGAGTTTTCAGGAGGAACGGCTGACATTGCTGCCATCAGAAATTTCGTCAGGATGAAATATCTCACGCAGTCCGGAACACAAAATTCTCTTAAATATCTTCTGCTCTTCGGGGATGGATCATACGAGAACCGTACCCCACCTCCAAAAAACACATGTTTCATTCCTACATACCAGTCGCAGAACTCCAATATTGTGGTTTCTTCGTTTACATCAGACGATTTTTACGGCCTGCTCGAAGACGGAGAGGGTGAAGCCGATGGAACTGAAGATATCGGGATCGGCCGGCTGCCGGTATCTGATACGACACAGGCAGGGATCCTTGTCAGAAAAATAAAACAATATATGGAATCCTCAAATACCGGGGACTGGAAGAACGTGATATGCATTACAGCCGATGATGAGGATGGAAATACACATATGTCTGATGCCGAAGGACTTGCAGGTTTGCTGAATGACAGTGTTCCGGAATATAATGTCGACAAGATCTATCTTGATGCATTCAGGCAGGTGACTTCTGCAAACGGCCAGTCTTATCCCGACGTCAATAATGCGATTAACGACCGTATCAATTCAGGATGCCTGATCTTCAATTATGTCGGTCACGGAAGTGAAACAGGACTGGCACATGAAAGAGTGATGAAAACGGATGACATAAAGGGATGGGACAACGGCTCGAAACTTCCGCTTTTCATAACAGCCACCTGCGAATTCAGCAGGTTCGATGACGTCGAGCTGAATATCATCACAAGGGAGATGACAGCTAAAACTTCAGCAGGCGAAATGGTGCTCCTCAACGAGAACGGAGGAGGAATAGCCCTGATGTCTACAACAAGAGTTGTATATTCCGCACCCAATTACTTCCTCAACAGAAACATTTTCGATGTCGCTTTCAACAGAGACAGTGCAGGCAATGCGTTAAGGCTTGGCGATATAATCAGGATCGCGAAGAATAATTCCGGAAGCGGTCCGAATAAAAGGAATTTCTCCCTGCTGGGCGATCCGGCATTAAGGCTCGCATACCCCTGGCATGGAAAAGTGGTCACTGATTCCATCAACCATGTTTCTGTGACGAGTACGACAGACAGTCTGAAAGCCCTTGCGCAGGTGACAATCTCGGGACATTTGGAAGATAACTTCGGAACTTCCCTGGACGATTTCAGCGGGACCATTATGCCCATTGTGTTTGAAAAGGTTTCGAGCGTGCGTACACTGGCGAATGACGGCGGACAGTCAATGACATTCGAAATGCTGAACAATATTCTCTTCAGCGGTAAAACCACTGCTTCAAAAGGCAGATTCCAGTTTTCATTCATTGTTCCCAGGGATATCGACTACAACTACGGCAACGGGAAGATTAGCTATTATGCCTATAATTCAGACCAGGATATGGGGGGATTCTATTCCGATGTCATCGTGGGAGGATTTGCCAGTACCAGTATCGTTGACACCACCGGTCCAATAATTAGGCTGTATATGAATGACACTCTCTTCAGGAACGGGGGGATGACCGATAAAAATCCGAGAATGCTTGCCATAATTGAAGATGCCGGCGGCATCAATACGACCGGTTCAGGTATTGGTCACGACCTTACAGCATGGCTCGACAATAACCAGAACAATTCATTTGTCCTGAACAATTATTTTGAGAATGACTTCGACAATTACATGAAAGGCACCATCGTCTATGGCTTGTCTGACCTGTCCACCGGAAACCATTCACTGAAGCTTAAAGCATGGGATAATTTCAACAACTCATCGGAAGAGACTATTCTTTTTCTGGTTGAAACAAATGGAAAATTCATCCTTTCAGAACTGCTCAATTATCCGAACCCGGCCATTGAAGAAACAAGCATAACTGCAGGACACAACAGGCCTGACAACACACTGGAGATATCTATTGCAATTTATGACGGGACAGGCAGGCTTGTCAGAATACTAAACAGAACGGAATACGCAGAGGGATATCAGCTAGCTCCTGTCATTTGGGATGGAAAAAACAGCGGCGGCACAAGGGTGGAAAAGGGAATTTATCCTTATAGAATCACTGTGACTGCTGAGACTGGCGAAAAGGCCTTGGCAGCAGGGAGAATAGTCATATTATAATTATGACACAATAACATAGGAAAAAAATTGTTTTATATTTGTACTTTTGTTGAATGACAGGAATGATGATGAAAAACAGGGCAATTGCAATCTCATTTTTATTAGTGGCTATTTCGGTCAGCTTTCCGGCATATGGCCAGGATGAAGAAAATCAATATAATCCTATCCAGACTGTAGTTCCCTGGCTTACCATTGCTCCCGACTCAAGGGCAGGCGGAATGGGTGATGCGGGTGCCGCAACCACTCCCGATATCTACAGCATGCACTGGAACGTTTCAAAATTTGCGTTCATCGACGGAAAATACGGAGCCGCCATTTCGTATATCCCCTGGCTCAGATCAATGGTCCCGGATATCAATATTGCCTATCTGGCAGGATATTACAGGTTCGACAAGAAGCAGGTGATGAGCGGAAGCCTGACCTATTCGTCCTACGGGAAAATTGAGTTCACGGATGACGGCGGGGCGACGCAGCTGATTGTCAATCCTAATGAATGGGCGGTCGATCTTGGATATTCACGATTGTTCTCCGAGAATTTCTCAGGAGGAGTTGCATTCAGGTTCATATATTCAAATCTGACTCATGGATACCCGGCTCAGGGAGAAGACACAAAGCCGGGAACTTCAATCGCGGCTGACATATCGGGATATTATCACAAGAAAATAGATCTTTTCAGCAAGAACGGATTGATAGCAGTTGGCGTGAATTTCTCGAATATCGGATCGAAGATGAGTTATACGGAATCATACTCCGATTTCATCCCGATGAACCTCAGGATCGGATCATCACTTACATATGACTTTGATCGTTTTAACAAGATATCGTTAAACATAGACCTCAACAAACTGCTTGTTCCGACTCCCGACTCGACAATTACGGAGGAACAGAATATTTCAGTGCCTGTAGCAATTATCACGTCATTCTACGATGCCCCTGGTGGCCTGGTCGAAGAGCTTCATGAGATAACTTATTCATTCGGAACTGAATACTGGTATAATAATATCTTTGCCCTGAGAGCAGGGTACTTCCATGAGAATCAATACAAGGGCAAACGTCAGTACTTCACTGCCGGCGCCGGTTTCAGGATGAGCGGCTTCACTATTGACTTTTCATATCTGATGCCGGTGGCACAAAATCATCCCCTTGCCCGCACTCTTCGCTTTTCACTTTCGTTCGACAGCAGCGCGCTCAGAAAAGCAACCCAGACCAGCAGATGAATCTGAGAACAGGCCAGGGCATTGATTTTCATCGTCTTGAAAAGGGACTGAAGCTCTGGCTGGGAGGGGTTCACATCCCTTCAGATAAAGGATGCCTGGCACACTCCGATGGCGATGTTCTCCTCCATGCAATATGCGATGCCATTCTTGGTGCTGCTGCACTCGGAGACATAGGACATCATTTCCCCGACAACAGCCCGGAGTTTAAGAACATCGACAGCAAGATCCTGCTTAAAAGAACATTCGCCCTTGCCCGGGAAAAAGGATACAACATTGTTAACGTCGACAGCACTGTCTGTCTTGAAAAACCAAGGATCGCTGATCATATACCTGAAATGAGATCAACCATTGCAGGTATTCTTAATATGTCTCCGGATGACATTTCAGTAAAGGCAACCACAGCTGAGAAGATGGGCTTTGTAGGAAGAGAAGAAGGCATTATGGCGCTGGCTTCGGTTCTGCTTAATAAATAACTTTATCCAGAATACTGTCTTCGACTAAATTTGGAATTGTAACCACAAGTCCCGGAGTTCTTTCCATTTCCCTTTTAAGAGTAAATATAGCTCCCTCATTTCGGGCCCAGCTCCTTCGTGCAATGCCATTGTTACATCCCAGTGGAGCATCATCCTGAGTTTTCTGGCCGTATCCCTGGTTCCGTCAAGAACCATTCCGAAACCACCGTTTATTACCTCTCCCCAGCCTACTCCGCCTCCGTTATGTATCGATACCCATGTCGCTCCGCGAAAAGAATCACCGATCACATTCTGAACCGCCATATCGGCTGTGAACCTCGATCCGTCATAAATATCTGAAGTCTCGCGGTATGGTGAATCAGTTCCGGACACATCATGATGATCCCTGCCTATAACAACCGGAGCCGTGATCTTACCCGAAGCGACAGCTCTGTTGAAAGCATCAGCCATAGCGATCCTGCCCTCAGCATCGGCATAAAGTATCCTTGCCTGCGACCCAACAACAAGCCTGTTCTTCCGGCTTCCTTTATCCAATGGATATTATCGGCCATCTGCTGCCTGATCTGGTCAGGGGCACTTTTCATCAGCCGCCCGAGTGTTCTCGCCAGCAATTTTATCGGTGGCTTCGAGATCGGCAGGATCGTTCGAACAGCAAATCCACCTGAAGGGGCCGAATCCGTAATCGAAGCAAAGAGGACCCATAATATCCTGTACATAAGACGGATATCTGAATTCTCCG
Source organism: uncultured Bacteroidota bacterium (assembly GCA_963772715.1). Classification (GTDB taxonomy): domain Bacteria; phylum Bacteroidota; class Bacteroidia; order Bacteroidales; family VadinHA17; genus LD21. The sequence continues at coordinate 230,344 of CAVYYM010000026.1, read as the reverse complement.
TCGGATTCAAGTATATCCGCTCCCGCCCTGGATGCTTCCAGAAGAAATGCATTCCCGTAATCAAAGAAATAGGTTCCCCTTGCGTATGCCTGTTTATAGCGTCGACCTGCCGGACAAGCGATTTCCTGACATAATCCCTGAATCTCTCCGGATCATCTGATATCATTCTGTTTGACTCTTCGAAGCCAAGTCCCGCAGGATAATATCCTCCGGCCCATGGATTGTGCAGCGAAGTCTGGTCAGAGCCGAGATCAATCTTTATCCCTTCATCTGCAAATTTTTCCCAGACCTCGACAATATTCCCCTGATAGGCTAATGAAACGATCTCCTTCTTTTCCTGTGCAGCCTTCACCCTCCTGACCAGCAGATCCATATCCCCGATCACCTCATCAACCCAGCCCTGTTTATGGCGGGTATGTATTGCCTTAGGATTCACCTCTGCTATGACCGAAATAATGCCTGCAATTTTCGCCGCTTTCGGCTGAGCGCCTGACATGCCGCCCAGTCCTGATGATACAAACAGTTTTCCGCTCAGGCTTCCATCCTTCCCGCCTGTCAGTCTTCCCGCATTGAGGAGGGTGATTGTCGTACCATGAACGATACCCTGGGGACCGATGTACATGTACGAACCTGCAGTCATCTGTCCATATTGAGTCACCCCCATGGCGTTGAACCTCTCCCAGTCGTCCTGTGATGAATAATTGGGTATCATCATCCCGTTGGTGACGACAACCCTGGGTGCATCCCTGTGTGACGGGAACAATCCAAGGGGATGTCCTGAATACATCACCAGGGTCTGATCATCCGTCATTTCTGACAGATATTTCATTGCAACCAGATACTGAGCCCAGTTTTGAAACACAGCACCGTTGCCGCCATAGGTAATCAGCTCATGAGGATGCTGGGCAACAGCAAGATCGAGGTTATTGGATATCATCAGCATTATAGCTGCTGCCTTGCGCGAACGATAAGGAAAATCATCAATATTACGGGCTTTTATTTCGTAATCGGGCAGAAACCTGTACATGTAGATCCTTCCGTAATCCTTTAGTTCACGCAGCGAATTCATCTGCAAGAACCTTATGGAAATTCTCCGGAAAATACCTGAGAGCATTCCTTAAGGCAAGCTTTTTCTCTGGTGCAGTTAGGATATCTTTTCGTTTTGGAGCATGGTTCAGCGCAGTGATCATAAGGTTTCGGAGCAGGAAGTTCGGATGGAATTCCCCGGGATATCAGGAATTTAAATTCAGCTGAAGTCATGATAATTGTAAGGTTGATTGAGGTAAAGTTAAATAAAAAAGCCGGTCATTAAATGCCCGGCTCCTATGTTAAACTTCAGATATCAGATCTTGGCTTCCTTGATTATTTCATCGTCTACAAGAATGCGTCCGCAGTATTCACAGACAATGATCTTTTTCCTCGATTTGATGTCGAGCTGTCTTTGAGGAGGTATCTGGTTAAAGCAACCTCCGCATGCATCACGCTGGACCGGAACTACTGCCAGACCGTTTCTTGCATTTGAACGGATCCTCTTGTATGCGGAAAGTAAACGGTCCTCAATCAGGTTCTGTGTCTTCTCAAGCTTCTTGTAAAGGCCTTCCTCTTCCTTCTGCGTATCAGAGATAATCTCATCAAGCTCCGATTTTTTCGTTTCAAGGTCTGATTTTCTTTCATCGAGGGTTCCTTCTGCATTCCTTGATGAGCACCTTCTTTTCATCGACCTGTACGCTGAACTCCTTTATCTTCTTGTTGTAGAGTTCAATCTCAAGATTCTGGTATTCAATTTCCTTTGAAAGGGAATCGAACTCCCTGTTATTCCTTACGTTCTTCTGCTGTTCCTCGTATTTCTTGATAAGGCCCTCTGAATCGGTTATCTCGTTGTGCTTTTTCTGAATGTTTTTTTCAAAAGCCACAACCTCTTCCCTCAGATTGCCCAGCCTGGTCTCAAGTCCGGCTATATCGTCCTCCAGGTCTTGTACTTCGAGAGGCAGCTCACCCCTGAGAGTCTTTATTTTATCAATTTCTGAATCAACCAGCTGCAGGCTGTATAATGCACGCAATCTGTCTTCTACAGGGATCTCAGCTTCGTGTGATTTATTTTTTTCCATCTTGCAAATAATTTATCGGATTCGTATATACTTCTGAAAACCGGACTGCAAATGTAGGGAATTTTTTAATAATTAGATCGTATAATATCTCCACGGAAAATTTTTCACTCTCGAAGTGGCCTATGTCGGCCAGTAGGATTTTGTTCCCGGCATCAAAGAAACTGTGATACCTGATATCGGCACTGACGAATGCACCTGCTCCTGATGAAATTGCCTCACTGATAAAAGGTCCTCCGGCGCCTCCGCAAAGCGCAACCTTGCTTATCTCCATGCCTGTTGGTTTAGAATACCTGATCCCTTTTGCCGAAAAAACATTTTCGAGCATTTTGAGGAATGCTTTTTCGCTGACCGGTTCAATGAATTCTCCCGTGCACCCCATGCCTGACCTGATATTATCATTTTCGAGAGGGTAAAGATCGTATGCGACTTCTTCGTAAGGATGCGCTTCCATCAAAGCCTTCACCACCCTGCCTTTCATATGGGAGAAAAGTACTGTTTCAAGCCTGACCTCCTTTTCAAAATGCAGCTTGCCCTTTATGCCTGTAAAGGGTTCTGTATCCTCTCCGGGCCTGAAACTGCCCGTACCTGATGTTACAAAACTGCATTTGTCATAGCCTCCGATCACTCCGGCGCCGGCACTGAAAACAGCCTCCCTGACCTTTTCGAGGTGCTCCTCGGGAATAAATGTGACAAGCTTCAGAAGCCTGTTCCTCAGCGGAACAAGCACCCTGATATTCCTGAGCCCTAGCTTCTCAGCCATTTTCCTGCTGACCCCGTTCTCCAGAACATCAAGATTGGTGTGGGCGGAATATATTGCCACGTCCTGCTTCACAGCCTTTAAAAGTATCCTTTCCGTGGGGTTCTTCCCTGTGAGCTGCTTTATACCGGTGAATATCAGCGGGTGATGCGATATTATCACGTCGCAGCCTGCATGCACGGCCTCATCAACTACGTCTTCAGTGACATCGAGGGTTATCAGCGCGGATTTTATTTCCCTGTCAGGCGATCCGGCCTGAAGTCCTGCATTGTCGTATCCCTCCTGAAACGACAGCGGAATAGCTGAATCGAGAAATGATGCAAGGTCCTTTAGTTTCATATATTATCGCGTAAATCGAGCAGAAGGCTCTTTATTTTCTGCAGTGACTCATTGACCTCGTACTTATAATCTGTCTCCTCCCATTTGCCTGACAGCTTCTTTTTGGCTCCCGGGAGGGTCATCCCCTCCTCCTTGAGAAGGCGGTGGATTATTTTCAGATTTTTGATATCAGACGGAGTAAACATCCTGTTTCCTTTTTTGTTCTTCATCGGTTTCAGGATATCGAACTCATTTTCCCAGAACCTTACCGTCGATACCGGCACATCAAGCATCTTGCTCACTTCGCCTATTGAATAATAGAGCTTTTCGATCGGTTTTTCCTTGTATGGCATGGCAGTTATTTATATGATATGTCTCCGTTTTCATTTATTGTGATCACAGCATCGGGGAAATCAGAAGCAGTAAGATCCCTGATCTTTTGAATAACGCGCTTGCCTGGATCAATTTTAACCCCTCCTGAGTATTCCTGGTAAACGGGGATTATCCTTCCGGAAATGAACTTACCGGTGATGTCGACATTCACCCTGATAACCGGTGCGATTCCGTTGGGACCAGACAGATTGAATCTCCCATATGTGCAGAAATTCCCAAGGCTGTATGCGATAAAACGTTCATTATATACTTCCACAGCCCTGGTAATATGAGGTCCGTGGCCAAAGATCACATCTGCCCCGGCATCGATCATCCTGTGCGCAAAATTGTGGACATTGCCCCTGTTTTCAGTGTGATACATCTCATCAGCCATTGGTACGTGCTGATAATCTGCACCTTCTGCTCCTCCATGAAAGGATACTATCACAATATCACAAGTATCTGCCAGGTGTCTTACTATTTCCTCCGCTTTCGAAATTTCATTTATGCTTACAGTTCCTGCATTTGGCGCGAATGCACAAAAACCATAAAGAAGGCTGTCCCGGGTCAGGTATGAAAAAGGATATTCAAGAAGCCCTGCATAACTTATTCCCAGTGAATCAAGCAGTTGCATGGTACGTTTTCGGGACGGATAGCCAAAATCGCCGAAATGGTTATTGGCAAGGCTGAGGCAATCAAATCCGGAAACAGAAAGTGCGCCTGCATACCGCTCAGGCATCCTGAAAAGGTAGCATATAGTCGTATCCCTGCATTTCTTTGCAGGTTCACCCTGATCGAGAAAAGAGCCTTCGAGGTTTCCGAAGGTTATGTCAGACAGCGCAAGCGTATCGGCAAGATCGCCAAGAAGCAACAATGGATTATCGTGTGGCGGCAGGTATCTGGCAGACGGGAATGCTGTCCCGAACATTATGTCGCCTACACCGGTTATCATTACTTTCCTTTGGATCGATGAAGTATCGCTTACAAAAACATTACCCTGCAATGAAAATGCACTGCCGGTCAGGAGGCATAGTGAAATTGGAATGAATTTTATCTTCATAGAGGGTTAAGAAGAAGCCTAATCAAATGACTGACCGGTTTTGGAAGCAATTTCGATCATCCGTTCATATTCCCCGGCAGTAAGATCATTAAAATAGTAGTTTACAGGATCTACATTCTTACCGTTCAGCTTTATCTCATAATGAAGGTGGGGTGCCAGAGACATACCGGTATTCCCGACAAACCCTATAATATCCCCTCTCTGGACTTTCTGTCCCTTACGTACATTGAATCTGTCAAGATGGGCATAAATTGAGGTTATTCCATAGCCATGATTAATAATAATATGATTACCAAGACCTCTCAGTGAAGGCATTACAGCTTCTACAGTACCGTTCCCTGTAACATAGATCTCAGTCCCGAGGGGGGCTGTAAAATCCATCCCTGCATGAAATCTGACAATCTTATAATAAGGATGAATCCTTAATCCATATCCCGAGGCTGTTCGTGTAAGATCCTTGTTGGATATAGGCATTATGGCAGGAATTGAACTCAGCATTTCCTCCTTTCTCCTGGAAAGATCATATAGCTCATCATATGATCTTGACTGAACGACGATCTTCTTTTTTAAATTATCGAGCTTTTTTGTTGTTTCTATCACTATGCTGGAGTTGCTGTAACCCTCGAGGTCCGCATACCTGTTTATCCCTCCCACTCCGCTTTCACGCTGGGTCTCTGGAATCGGTTCGGCTTCGAAGATTGTCCTGTAAAGATTATCATCCTTCTCCTCGAGCTGTCCTATGACTTTATCCAGGTTTTCCATTTCCCGGTGGATGATGTCATACTGAAGTGTGAGCTGGTCTATCTCACGCAGCAGGGCTTTCTCCTTGGGTGAATCGAAAAAGGATGCAAAAATCATATAATAAATTATGGCGACGAGAAGTGAGCCGACAAGATATGAGAGGCTTCTCAGCAGCACATCCCTGAATCCGAGCTTCACCTTGTCGAAGCTAAGCGATTCGGGATTAAACCTGTATCTCGACTTTGGCATATTGTTGCAAAGGTAATCAAATCATAAAAAACAAAAAAGACCATATTTTTGGTCTTATTTCCGGGAAAAAGCATCAGTTCACATCATCTGAAGATCGAATCGGATCCGAAAGCCTGAATCATTTCCATGAATTCCTGCTCAGTCATATCGTTGTTGAAAAAATTTATCGCATTGACAGGGGATCCGTACTTCTTTATCTCGTAGTGCAGATGCGGACCTGTCGATAAAGTTCCGGAGCTTCCGCTCAGGCCTATCTGGTCGCCTCTCTTTACATTGATATCCTTTGGCACGTTGATCTTGCTCAGATGGCCGTAGATTGAAACAAGTCCAAATCCATGGTCTATAACAACATAATTCCCGAATCCGCTGTAAGTATTTCCTGACTCGATAACTTTTCCGTCACCTGTTGCATAAACCTTTGAGCCATAGGGAGCCTTAAAATCCTGGCCATAATGCATCCTTCCATATCCAAGAACCGGATGCTTTTCGCGAAATCCGAATTTGTCACCCAGAGGGAAAGATGGATCAACGGGGCTGATTGCCGGAAGATGATCCATTTCAAATTTCCATTCTGCAGTTTTATCATTTATGGTTACGAAAGATTCATTCTGAACATTAAGCATGTTTTTCATTTCCTCTATCCTCTCGCGGGTCGACCGCATAAGATATGAGTACATATAACCGTTCAGATCCCTGAATCTTTCAACACCTCCAAAGCCGGGATTCCTTATGCTCCGGGGAATGCCTTCCATCGTCAGTATCGGACGATATCTTATCTCGTCTGAATTTTCAAGGCTTTTTATGTCCTTCATTGAGAAGTCAAGCTCCCTGTTTGCAAGCGAATATTTTAACCTGAGGTTCTCAATTTGCTGGTTGAGCACATGTTCTTTCGGGGATCCGAAGTAATTATGAATTAAAGATACATAGAAGGCCGTAACGGCAACTGAACCTGCAAACCACAATATGGAATGGAATAACTTCTTCCGGAAAGGATGTCTTATCTGCTTGTACTGCAGATCATTAAGATCGAGAAAATACTTCCGTTTCCCCATATGACGGAGCTGATTTTTCGAATTAATTTTTTTGGCAATCGACAAATCTAAACAAAAAAACTAATTTTACAAGCCAATTTTCGGGTATATTTACATATTAGAGTGATAATTACGTATGAAGGCACAGGAACTGAGGCAGCAATTTTTGGAATTTTTCCGGTCCAGGGGACATGAAATAGTGCCCTCTGCTCCCATGGTCGTAAAGAATGATCCCACCCTCATGTTTACCAATGCCGGGATGAACCAGTTCAAGGATATTTTTCTGGGAAACAGCCAGCCGAAGAACGTCAGGGTAGCCAATTCACAGAAGTGTCTCAGGGTTTCAGGAAAGCATAACGATCTCGAAGAGGTGGGGCATGACACCTATCATCATACTATGTTCGAGATGCTTGGGAACTGGTCGTTCGGCGATTATTTCAAAAAGGAGGCTATAGAATGGGCCTGGGAATTCCTGACAGGAAGGCTCGGAATACCGGAAGACCGGCTTTATGCAACTATTTTTGAAGGAAGCACGGAAGAGAAAGTGCCACGCGACGACGATGCCTTCAGTTACTGGAAAAAGTGTTTCCGGAAACCGGAAAACAGGATCATAGAAGGATCAAAAAAGGATAATTTCTGGGAGATGGGTGAAACGGGTCCTTGCGGTCCATGCTCCGAGATCCATGTGGATATCAGGGACCAAAAAGAAAGAATTGCGATTCCCGGACATGAACTTATCAACAAAGGCCACCCTTTGGTAATTGAGATATGGAACCTGGTTTTTATCCAGTATAACCGGAAGGCAGACGGCTCGCTGGAGGCGCTTCCTGCAAGACATGTCGATACAGGCATGGGATTCGAAAGGCTCTGCATGGTGGTTCAGAATAAGAAATCAAATTACGAGACCGATATATTCCAGTCCATTATCAGTGAAATCTCATCCATCACAGGCAAAAAATACGGAGCAGACACAAACAGCGATGTTGCAATGAGGGTTGTGGCCGACCACATAAGGGCAATCGCCTTTTCAATCGCTGACGGTCAATTGCCATCAAACAACAAAGCCGGCTATGTCATAAGAAGAATTCTCAGGAGAGCGGTCAGATATGGCTATAATTACCTCGGCGTCGAGGAACCTTTCATGCATAAGCTGGTTCCTGTGCTTGCCAATGCGATGGGCGACCAGTATCCTGAACTGAGCTCATCGAAGGATAATATAACGAAAATAATTTTCGAGGAGGAATCGTCATTTCTTAAAACACTTGGCAAAGGACTTAAGATGACAGGCAGGATTATTGCCGACATGAAGAAGAACAAGGAGAACATCTTCCCTGGCAAAATTGCTTTCGAGCTATACGACACATATGGATTCCCTGTCGATCTCACCCAGCTTATCCTAAGGGAAAACGGGATGAAGCTTGACACTGAAGGATTCGAGAAGGAGATGGAAGGACAGAAGAGCAGGTCGCGTGAAGACGGAGCTATTAATAGCGGCGACTGGGTGATCATCAGGGATACGGATGATACTATCTTCACCGGGTACGAAAAAACTGAAGATGAAGTACTTATAAACAAGTACCGAATGGTTAAAGTCAAAGGCAATGAGGTTTGCCAGATTGTCTTCAACAAAACTCCCTTCTATGCCGAATCGGGTGGACAGGTTGGCGATTCAGGATACATACTTTCCGACAATGAAAGAATAGAAATCACCGATACCATCAGAGAAAACAACCTGGTCCTGCATATTGCAAAAAAGGCGCCTTCCTCTCCAAAAGATCAGTTTAAGGCTCTAGTAGATGTGGAAAGACGGCAGATGACCGCTAATAATCATACGGCTACCCATCTTATACACTATGCCCTGCGTACGGTTCTCGGCAATCATGTCGAACAGAAAGGCTCGCTGGTGACTCCGGACCGTCTAAGGTTCGATTTCAGCCATTACAATAAGATCAGCAGGGAAGAGCTGACAAAGGTCGAAATGATCGCCAACAAAATGGTCAGGGAGAATCACCACCGCAAAGTGACTGACAACATTCCCCTGAAAAAGGCGAAAGCTATGGGAGCAATGGCTCTTTTCGGTGAGAAGTATGGCGAGAGTGTCAGGGTAATCGAATTCGGGAATTCGGTTGAATTGTGCGGCGGAACGCATGTCGATTCGACGGCCAGCATTGGAATAATCAAGATCATTTCCGAGGGAGCCATCGCCTCAGGTATCCGAAGGATAGAGGCAGTAACTGCAGCAAGGGCGGACGAATATATCAATGAAAAGCTCGCAGCTGCGGATGAAGTAGCCTCCCTTCTCAAAACGCCTGGAAGTATCGGGGAGGGAGTCGAAAAGCTGATCTCAGAAAACAGCACTCTCAGGAAAACAATCGAAAAATACCAGCTTGCGTCAGCCCTGGGCACTCTCAGGGAACTTGAGGCAAAAGCGGTCAGCATAGGTGATATAAGGTATGTATCGGGATCTGTGTCATCCGATTCTCAGGATACTCTCAAAACAATCGCATTCGAAGCCAGAAAATCATCCGATAATACAGTTCTTGTAGTCGGATCATCTTTTGGGGGCAAAGCCAGCATTGTTGTCATGGTAAGCGATAAACTGGTCAGGGAAAAGAATATCAATGCCGTGGAAATAATCAAGGAGATCGCCCCAGAAATCAATGGCGGCGGCGGCGGACAGCCTTTCCTTGCCACTGCCGGTGGCAAAAATCCTGAAGGGATAATCAATGCAATAAAAAAGGCTGAAGAATATCTGCAGAACAGGTGACCAAATCAATATCTCAGGAAACATGGAAATCAGGAGAACATTTGACATTATCGACCTCAACGTCGAGAAGTATCCGCGGAAGGATATGTATGGCGGGAAACAGGATAAGGAGTGGAAAATATTCTCCACCGATGAGGTGCGCGACAATGTCAACTGGGTGAGCTATGGACTGCTCTCTCTCGGTTTTCAGAGAGGCGACAAGGTAGCCTCCATATGCGGTAACAAGCCGGAATGGAATTTTGTAGACATGGGACTTGCACAGGCAGGCCTTATTCATGTGCCTATATATCCGACGATCAGTTCCGATGAGTACAGCTACATACTCCAGCATGCCGGGGTTAAAGCAATAATTCTTGGCAACAAGGCGATTTTCAATAAAGTGAAACCAACTGCCGAAAAGCTTGGGCTGATGAATTCGGTATTTTCATTCGATCCTGTAGAAGAAGTTAGGCCATTCTCCGAAATCATTGATACCGGCAGGAAGGATGCCGGTAAATATGCTCCCCAGGTAATCTTGATCAGGGACAGCATCAAACCTGAAGACCTTGTAACAATTATTTATACTTCCGGAACAACAGGAAATTCAAAAGGTGTAATGCTTTCACACAGGAATCTTGTGTCAAATGCTGTTTCGACATCCACTGCACATCATCTTGGGTATGGGAACCGGGCATTGAGTTTTCTTCCCTTGTGCCACGTATATGAGAGGATGATGAATTACCATTTTCAGTATAAAGGCATAAGCGTCTATTATGTCGAAAACATGGGAACTGTTGCTGAAGCTGCCAGGGAAATCAAACCGCAGATCTTTAACACAGTACCTCGGCTGCTTGAAAAGATTTACGACAATATACTGGCAAAGGGCAAAGATCTTTCCTGGTTCAAAAAAACTATCTTCTTCTGGGCAGTCAGCCTTGGGCTAAGGTACAGACTGCATAATAACTCCGCATTTTACAGATTCCGCCTTAAAATTGCCGGCAAGCTTATCTTCAGCAAATGGAGGGAAGCCCTGGGCGGAGAAGTCCAGGTTGTCGTATCAGGCGGCGCGGCTCTGCAATCGAGGCTGGAAAAAATCTTTTGGGCTGCAGGAGTACCTGTTATCCAGGGTTATGGACTTACGGAGACTTCACCTGTAATTGCCGTGAACCCATTCAGGATTCCTGAGATAAGATTTGGGACTGTCGGTCCGGTATTGGAAAATGTTGAAGTTAAAATTGCTGACGACGGAGAGATATTATGCCGGGGCATTAATGTGATGCTGGGTTATTACAACGCTCCTGAGCTGACAGCGGAAGTAATAGACAAGGATGGTTGGTTTCATACCGGCGATATCGGTGTCTTCGAAGAGGGTAAATGGCTTAAGATAACCGACCGGAAAAAGGAGATGTTCAAGCTTTCTGCAGGCAAGTATATTGCACCGCAGGTTATCGAAAACAAGCTCAAGGAATCGATATATATCGAACAGGCAATGGTTATAGGCGAGAACGAAAAATTCGCCAGCGCCCTCCTCTCCCCTAACTTTGCATTCCTTCACGACTGGTGCTCAGAACATAAGATCAAGTTCCGCGACAACAACGACCTCATCGACGTTCCTGAGGTAATCGACAGATTTGCCAGGGAAGTGCGGGAAGTCAATAAATCACTCAGCGAGCATGAACAGATCAAGAGGTTCCGGCTCGTAACAGAGGAATGGACACCCCAGAATGGCGAACTTTCTCCTACCCTCAAGCTAAGGAGGAATTATCTTATGGACCGGTATAAGGACTTAATCTCCGAGATCTATTTCGGAGGTGATAAGGACAGCACAGTAATCACCAGGATCAGAAACGGGATAACAGGCATATTGAAAGGATTGCCGAAATTTTAGGAAAGTTTCCACGTACTCACCCCCTTAATCCCCCTCTCTGCTAACGCAAAGAGGGGTAATTTATTGGTATTCAACAATATAGCTCCCCCTTCTTTGCTTCAGTAGAGAAGGGGGCTGGGGGGATGAGTACATTCCGTAATTTTCTTAATTTTGAGCCGTTATTCAGAGTGATGAGGAAACTTCCCATATTTTTTCTTTTGCTTGCAGTATTTGCAACGGCAATGCTGCAGACATCATGTACACCGGGATCATGCTTCGAAGAGACAAATGCCTATGTCAAGGCAACATTTTATCTCAATGGCACATTTAAGGCAGTCGCACCTGACAGCGTCACACTATACGGTGTCGGTAAGGAAAGAATGCTGATATACGATAAAAAAACAGTTTTGACCCAGGCATTTATTCCTCTCGATGCATCGACAGATGAATGCAGCCTTGTAATAAGGATAAACGGTGTGAATGACACAATATCGTTCGTCTATACGACCTCCAGCCACCTGATATCAAAGGAATGCGGCTATACTTTCCACCATGTGATTGAAGCGCCGGTATTTACGATGCATATTATTGATACGGTTACAGTAATCAGGAACACCATCACAACACTGAGTGAAGAAAACATCCGCATATATTATTAGCTTCCTGGCATTCCTGATCTGTATGCCCTCCATGGGCCAGGAGACAGAGCAACAACCTGACAGTCTTGTTGTCGTTCCGCTTAAGATCCGGGTGGGAATGGAGATATCCGGACCTGTTATTTATTTAACAAATAACAGCATGCTCAACCTGGAAGGTTTCGTTAACGCTGACCTTAACGAGAGATTTTCCGTATTGCTGGGTGGCGGATTCACAGATTACAGTTATACGCAGTATAATTATGATTTTCATACAAAAGGATCCTACTTCAAGGCTGGAGCCGACTTAAATCTTCTGAGACCTGAACTTGCAATGGGTAAATACTGGGCAGGAATAGGCCTTCATTACGGGCTTTCGGGATTCACTTTTGAAACGCCTTCATTCGAACACGAAAACTACTGGGGTACCGTAACCTCTTCTCTGAGCACTCAAACCAACTGGGCACACTACCTTGAGTTGTCAGGCGGATTTAAGGCAGAGCTGTTCAATGATTTCAGCATCGGATGGAGCATCAGCCTGAGGAAGCTTATCTACACCGGGGCGGACAAGGAGCTCAGACCGATCTATTATCCGGGATATGGTGAGGGAGGGGGAACACTAAGCTATGGCCTCAATTATTACATTTCCTGGAATTTCACTTACAAAAAGATCAAGGTCACGATAAAGCCTGAACCTGTTGAAGAACCAGAGGAGGATGAAGAATCTGACATGCCGGAGGACTCCAATAATCTGGGGAGGCAGAGAATAGGGAGGTAATACCGGTTACCGGTTGCCGTCCCGATAGCTATCGGGAGCCGGTCTTGAGCTGAAGATCAGGAGCCCCATGAAGGTCAGAAATCCGTTAAGAAGCAGAAGTTCGAATCCGAATTTGTAGCCGTTGAACAACTGCACTGAATATTTGCTTAGGAAGAAGCAAGCCACCGGCGACAATACTGCAATGTAAGGGGTCAGTGTATCATTTACTTTTCTCTTTGTGAATAATCCGAAGGAATAAAGTCCGAGAAGAGGACCATAGGTATAGCCAGCTATCGTGAAGAGCTTGTCGATCACTGCCCTGTCGTTCAGGGCACTGAATATTAAAATGCAGATAAAGAACAGCAAGGCTATCGAAAGATGTACAGAGTACCTTAGTCTTGTCGATTTCTTTTCAGACAGGCCTTTCCGTCTGTCCAGCCCGAGAAAATCGATGCTCATTGATGTCGTCAGTGAGGTCATTGCTCCATCGGCGCTGGGGAATGCCGCAGAGATCAGCCCGATCAAAAAAACTATTCCCATCATCGGGCTCAGATATTGAAGGGCAACCGTCGGGAAAATCTCATCTGAGCTGGCTACATCAATACCCTTGCTGCGCGAATAGAGCAACAGGAATGCGCCGAGAAAAAGGAACAGGAGGTTGACAAAGACCAGTATCCCGCTGAATGTGAACATATTCTTCTGGGCTTCCTTCAGGTTCTTGCAGCTCAGGTTCTTCTGCATCATCTCCTGGTCCAGCCCTGTCATTGTGATCGTGATGAACATACCTGAAAAGAACTGCTTTATAAAGTGCCGTTCATTATTCCAGTCGGTGATGAACATTCTGGAGATATTGCTGTCATTGATCTCTGAAAAAAGCTTCACTACTGGTGTATGCATCTCCCTGCTGATGTAAAATATCGACAACAATACGGCAATAAGCATAAATGTAGTCTGAAGCGTGTCGGTCCAGACTATTGTGCGGATGCCTCCCTTTAACGTATAGAGGATTATCAGTATGATGAATATCAGTGCATTTACCCAGAACGGGATATTCCACGCTTCAAAGACAAATACCTGCAGCACGTTAATTACCAGAAACATTCTGAGTGAGGCACCCAAAGTCCGTGAAAGAAGAAAAAACCCGGCGCCTGTCTTGTACGACCAGAATCCAAAGCGTTGGTCCAGATATGTATAAATGGAGGTCAGCCTGAGCCTGTAATAGAGCGGAAGAAGGACAAGTGCAATAACATAGTAGCCAACAAGATAACCCAGTACAACAACCATATAGCTGAACTGTGTATCCTTCACCCAGCCCGGCACCGACATGAATGTCACACCGGAAAGCGAAGCACCTATCATTCCATATGCAACGACAAACCACGGCGATTTTCTGTTGCCGATGAAGAACGACTGGCTGTCTGCTTTGCGCGATGTAATCCATGTTACTGTAAAAAGCAGTATGGTATATACCAGGAAAATGACAAGTATCAGTGCCGGTGACATGGAATTAAAATAAAGTTACAAGGATAAGAAAAAGAAAGCAACCCAAAAAATGACTCGCTTTTTTAAAACAATAATTGGATTAATTTTGCTGAAAACAATCCGACATGAGTTTTAATGAGTTCCCTTCAAGACTTCTGGAAAATGCAGTAAATGAGTTTGCCTCACTCCCGGGAATAGGTAGAAAAACAGCTTTCAGGCTGGTGATGAATCTGTTGAAGAAAAGTGCATCGGAAGTGCAGAGATTCGGGGAGACAATAATAAAGCTTCATGAGGAGATACATTATTGCAGCATCTGCCATAGTATTTCCGATACGGAGATATGCAATATCTGCAGTGATGAGAAGCGCGACAAATCGGTGGTCTGTGTGGTTGAAAGCATACAGGATGTGATGGCGATAGAAAATACAAGACAGTACAAGGGACTTTATCATGTGCTGGGAGGAATAATTTCACCCATCGACGGCATTGGACCTTCAGATCTGAATATCGAAACCCTGGAGGAGAAGATAAAAGCCGGGGGGATCAGCGAAATCATATTTGCGCTAAGCACCACCATGGAAGGCGATACGACTAATTATTACCTTTTCAGGAAGCTCGGCAGATATAATACTACAATTACAACACTTGCAAGAGGCGTTGCAATCGGCGACGAGCTGGAGTATACGGATGAGATCACTCTGGGCCGGGCCATTGCAAACAGAAATCCATACCAGCAATTATAAATCCTCTTAATGGATCTGTCAATAATTATTGTCAGCTACAATGTCAGCTATTTTCTGGAGCAATGCCTGATTTCAGTCCGTAGTGCCTCTGAAAACATCGATTGTGAAGTTTTTGTCGTTGACAATAACTCGAGTGACGGATCGTGCCCGATGGTGGAAGAGCGGTTCCCTGAGGTGAAGCTTATATGCAATACTGTCAACAAAGGCTACTCTGCAGCGAATAACCAGGCTCTGAAAAAAGCATGCGGGCGATATATGCTTCTTCTTAATCCGGATACAATTGTCAGGGAAGACACCTTCAGGAGCTGTATAAGCTTTATGGACAGCCATCCCGATGCAGGCGCCACAGGCGTAAGGATGATAAACGGCAAGGGAAAGTTCCTGCCTGAATCCAAGAGGGCCCTTCCAACCCCGGGCACTGCATTTTTCAAAATGTCCGGACTATCATATTTATTCCCGAAGTCGAGGGTGCTGAACAGGTACTATCTCGGGCATCTCGACAACACAAAGACGACAAAGGCTGATGTCATACCCGGGCTTTCATGTTCCTGCGTGCCGAAGCAGTCTCAAAGATCGGCCTTCTCGATGAGGAGTTCTTCATGTATCGGTGAGGATATCGATTTCAGCTACAGGCTGCTGAAAGCCGGATATAATAATTATTATTACCCTGATGCTGAGATAATTCACTTCAAGGGGGAAAGCACTAAAAAGGAGAATGTGAAGGCGGTTATAAACTTCTACAGGGCAATGGCTATTTATGTAAGGAAACACTACTCCTCAGGCAGGATGAAACTTTTCGTGCCGCTCATCCAGGCAGCGATCTTTTTAAGCGGAACATTATCAACTTTCAAAAACCTGATCAGGAGTTTATTTCGCCACAGGTATTAGATTCTGCTGAACATTTTATCATGGATTGTATGTTTACACGAGAGACCCCTATCCAAGGAGTACTCGCCTTCCCCCGTGGGGAAAACGGGAAAGGGGGTCAGCATAAAATAAAAATGATTTAAGTAAATTATGGCACTTTTAAACATTATACTTCCTGCAATGGGAGAAGGCGTTATTGAAGCCACAATCAACAAATGGCTTGTCTCTGAAGGCACAATGGTCAGGGAGGATGATCCGCTTGTAGAGGTGGCCACTGACAAGGTCGACTCCGAAGTACCCGCACCGGCTGAAGGCAAAATCGTCTCGATCATTGCAAAAGAAGGCACAGTTGTTAAAATAGGGGAAATCATTGCAACTCTGGAGAATAGCGCCATTGCATCACCGGAAGAATCAAGGAAGGTACTGATGGAAGTTGAAAGGGTCAGGGAAACTATTTCGGAAATAAAAAACGGGAAAAAGGATGTTGAGGCGCTCTCGGCTGATCTTAAGAGCCGGACTCCTTCAGGAAAATTCCTGTCTCCTCTTGTAAGGAGCATTGCCATCCGTGAAAACCTGAGCTATTCCGAGCTTGACACTGTCAGCGGTACTGGCATGGATGGCAGGATAACCAAAGATGATATAATTAAGTTGCTGGAATCCAGGAAGAAGGCTGTAAAAGCTGCAGAGGCTTTAAAAAAGGAAGAAAAATCAGTCATCGTTCAGGGTGGCGATGAGGTGATAGAGATGGACCGTGTGAGGAGGCTTATAGCCGATCATATGGTTCTTTCGAAAAAGACTTCTCCCCATGTCACATCATTCATCGATGCTGATGTCACAAAGCTTGTCAACTGGAGGAACTCCATCAAGGATAAATTCTTTTCTAGCCGAGGGTCAGAAACTTACATTGACTCCCATCTTCATCGATGCAGCAGCCAGGGCTCTCTATGAATTCCCTCTGGTAAACATCTCGGTTGATGGCAATAACATCATAAAAAGGAAGAATATAAATATAGGGATGGCCACGGCTCTGCCCGACGGGAACCTTATCGTCCCGGTAATAAAAAATGCAAATGAGAAAAGCCTGACCGGCCTGGCAAGAAGCGTCAACGACCTTGCAGAGAGAGCCAGGAACAATAAGCTAAGGCCTGATGAGATAACCGGAGGCACTTTTACGATTACCAACTTCGGAAGCTATAATAATCTTGCAGGAACCCCTATCATAAATCAGCCTCAGGCAGCCATACTTGGCACCGGAGTTGTAAGAAAGATGCCTGCCGTGCTGGAGACTCCTGACGGCGATGTAATAGCTGTAAGACAGATCATGATATTGTCGCTCAGTTACGATCACCGCGTAATTGACGGTGCTCTCGCCGGAAAATTTTTGAACAGGGTGAAAGAGATTCTCGAGAATTATTCCTCAGATCTGGGCTGACGACCCTGTATAGAAGATTATTAAGCCATTTGAACGGGTACAGTTCTGTATAGTCAGTCTTTTATGTCAAATTGTCGAAAAAAGGGCAAAATGTTTTTGTCCTTTTCTTTAATATTTCAGTTATATTAGTAGCCGTAAGTTTAAAAACGAGAGCATAAAACCTTCCTGCCTGGGTATTTTCGTGTAATGGAGCTGTAAGATTTAGAGCATGGGGTTTTATATTACCATTTTATACCTGACTGCGAAAAATGAAAAGGTTTATTCTTCTGACAGCTTCACTGGCATTGCTGATTGGCAATGTTTCGTTCTCCCAGGCAAGAATAGAAAACAGGAAGAAGTTTTATGAGGCCGAAGGCTTTATCCTGTTTGAGGAATATCAGGACGCCCTTGCCGATTATCTCCAGCTTATTAAATCCTATCCAACAAACAGCAATATAAAATACAGGATCGGTCAGTGTTATATCAACCTGCCGGCTGAAAAGGAAAAAGCTATTGCATATCTGGAGGAAGCTGTGCAGAACATTAATCCGGAATACAAGGAGGGAAGATTCAGGGAGAAAGGCGCACCATATGATGCTTATTATCATCTGGCAAACGCCTACAGGATCAATAATCAGCTTGACAAGGCCCTGGAGACATATGAAATTTTCAATAAAAACCTTGATACAAAGGTTTATAATCCTGATGTTGTCAACCTTCAGATCCAGTCATGCCTTCACGCAAAAGAGCTGATGAAGACACCACTTTACATCAGGAAGCAGAACCTCGGTGATGTAATTAATAATGATTATCCCGACCTGAATCCTGTTGTTTCAGGCGACCAGAATTACATGGTATATAACAGGCTGACAGCATTCCAGGAGGCTCTCTTCTATGTCAAAAAGGTGAATGGAAGATGGAGCAACCCTGTTAACATTATCCCCGATCTGGGCCTCGGCCAGGAAGAAGGGAACTATGCCACTTCTCTGTCCGGCGATGGAAAAGAGCTCTATATATACCGCCGCGAGCTGGACTATGACGGAAACATTTATTATACAAAAAAGCTGGACAACGACAAATGGTCCAACATCGTCAAGCTCAATGACAATATCAATACCAAGTACTGGGAGTCACATGCGACGGTTTCTCATGACGGCAAGAAACTCTATTTCACCTCTAACAGGAAGGATTCCTACGGGGGCCTCGATATTTACGTCTCTGAAAGGGACACAGGCAATACCTGGGGACCAGCAGTGAACCTGGGTCCGGTGATCAACACTGTGTACAATGACGACACCCCTTTCCTCACTGATGATGACAAGACACTCTACTTCAGCTCAGCCGGCCACTATAACATGGGTGGTTATGACATCTTCTATTCCACTCAACTCGGAAACGGAGAATGGTCAGTTCCGGTGAATGCAGGATATCCGGTCAACACCACCGATGACGATCTATTCTTCCATCCGCTGAAAGATGGATATGAAGCATATTATTCAATGATCAGCGATGGAGGATACGGACTGGCCGATATCTACCGGATTGAAATTTTTTCAGATAATCATCCCCGCAAATTCATCGTTAAGGGAACCGCAAAGGTCGAAGGTATTGAAGGACTTGCTCCGCAAGACAAGATCATGATCAGGTCAACCAACACCAAATACCCTGAAAGATCCGTAACGGCATATACAGATGGTCGTACGGGAGAGTATATCTTTGAAGCCGATCACGGTGATTATGAGATCGCCTTCGAAGCACCTTTAGCCGAAAAAGTGGTAAAAAACGTGAATCTCCCGATCACATCGCCGACCGATACCATCTATATGCCCGGAGTGATTCTTCCGAAGAGTGTCCCGGTTGCCGACATTAAGGTTGAAGAAGGCAAAGCTGATGAAAAAATAGCAGTAGTCGATGTTATCGTCGTAAAAGAGGAACCCGCGAAGGTCAGGCGTCCGGTTTATTAAAAAATATGTTGCCCCGCCAGTTCCCAAACCAGTTGAAAAACCTGTCGAACCGGTCATAGATACTGCGAAGAAGGAGCCTGTAATTGTGCCTGCTGAGCCTGTTACTACACCTTCAGCACCGGAAAAATGCTGCAGGTTATGGTACCTGTGGCTGTTGCTCGGACTGGGAATTGGATTCTTCCTGATAATCCTCTGGAGAAAAAGGAAGAAGGATAAGGAATCTTAAATATATTAGTCATTCCCGACTGTGTCAGCCTATAGTGATGTTAATATTAGGATCGTTTTAAACAATAAATAAGCCGGATTCATGGGATTTCCATATTCAAAAAGTATTATATTTGTTTTAATGAAAAATTTCAGAGGGAAAATAATATGCCTCCCGTTGCAGCTATTGACTCTGATAATTTTCCCGGTTGCTGCCTCAGCCCAGTCCACAAAAGAGCTTAAGGAGATCTTTGCCCAGGCCGAATCCTATTACCTCTATGAGGAATATGATCTGGCAAACCAGCTCTATATAATCATGGAAAATCCCGAGAATCTAAGCCTGAGCTACAAGATCGGCACATGTTATCTGAATATCCCTGATGAAAAGGAAAAGGCCATACCCTATCTCGAAGCCGCAGTAAAAAATGCCGTCTATGATGCCAAGGCAGGTTCCTTCAAGGAAAGGAGAGCTCCCCTGGATGCTTATTTTTATCTGGGAAAAGCTTATATGGTCAATAACCAGCTTGAAAAAGGACTCAGCACGCTTCAGACATTCGCCAACCTTGCCAGAGACCTTGAAGGAAAGGGAAAGATGGAAAACCTGGAGTTTGTAGACCAGCAGATGCTGGCCTGCAAGAATGCGATCATGTTCGAAGAGAATCCGGTTCCCCTGACAAAAAAAACTCTGGGTCCTGGTTTCAGCGAGGGATCGATGAATGAGAATCCTGCAGTAAGCTTTGACGGCAATACTATTGCATATACTGAGCGCCGCGGTCTTGTCAATGTCATACTTTTCTCGAAGAAGGTGAGAGGAAAATGGCAGAATCCTGTGGAGATCACGGACCAGCTGAATGCCGGTGAAGATTGTTCCACATGTTCACTCAACGAAAACGGCACTGAGCTTTTCCTGTACAAAACAGACATGTTCGACGGCAATATCTATTCATCCAGGTATGTGGACGATAAATGGACCCCGATAGTCAAGCTCAATAAAAACATCAACACTAAATTCTATGAATCTCACGCTGCAGTATCGGCTGACGGTAAGAGGCTTTTCTTTACAAGCAACAGGGATGGCGGAGAGGGGGGGCTTGACATCTATGTATCAGAAAAAGATGCTGAAGGAGAATGGGGTGTGCCCGTAAACCTGGGAAAAGCTGTAAATACTCCCTACAATGAAGATAACCCTTTCATTATTGCCAGTGATTCAGCGCTCTATTTTTGTTCGGAAGGTCATAACTCCATGGGAGGATATGACAACTTTAAAAGCACGAAACTCGGCAATGAATGGAAAAAACCTGAAAGTCTTGGATATCCGGTTAATACCACCGATGACGATAAATTCTTCCAGCCATCCAACAACGGGATGACCGCATATTACTCCATGAAGACCGATTACAAGAAAAGGGATATTTTCTACCTCGGGCTCGGAGGCGTTGATGTGAACCAGATATATGAAATTGCAGGGAATTTCAGGCTGAATGATACAGCTTTTGCTGCAAAAAAGAATTATAATATCCATATTATTGGCAAGACATCAGGAGACACTCTTTACAGAAGCTCTCCGGATAAGGCATCAGGATTATATTCAATCAGCGTTGCACCGGGAAGTTTCAGGATAGCATATTCGGGCGATAGTTATATTACGCAGACAATTGATACCACAATTATTCAGGACAACCCTGATCTTCTGATTAATCTCGATGTAACACTTGAACCGGTGGCTTACGAAAAAATAAATCTAGCCGCAATACCTGTAGTTTTGGAAATCGACAGCTCAATCCTTATCAGGAACATGCTTGTGAGCAATGTGGATGATGTTATTGATTCTGATGTCCTGTATTATACTGTACAAGTCATGGCTCTGTATAATCCGGTGGATGTCAGCTACTTCAAGCGCATCGACGATATGAAGGTGATGTACAGCGAGGTTGACAGGTTTTACAGGTATACGACTGGCCGTTTTGCGACCAGGGAAGAGGCTGCGGCCCATATCAAGGAACTTAAAAGGAAAGGATATCCCGACGATATCTTTATCAAAAAAGTCTCTAAATAATGAAACATCTATCCAAAATTGCGTTTTCAGTCTTCTTCTTTTCTGCCGGCGTCTTAACCATTTTTTCTCAGGAACCTGACAAAAAGGAACTGGCAAAGTCAGTTCAGGAAGCTGACAGATCCTACTATTATGATAAGAATTATATAGTGGCTGCCAGCCTCTATGAACCTCTCGTGACTCTGTACCCTGATAACGAAAACCTGGCAGCAAAACTGGGAATTTGCTATCTGAATCTTGATGGGAGGAAACAGGAAGCTCTTAACCTTCTGAAAAGAGCGGCAACAAATATCGTTGGCAACGCAAAGGATTATGTGGAATCCGGAGAACAAGCTCCCCTCGACACATATTTTTACCTGGCAAAGGCCTATCATGTGAATGACAGCCTCGACAAGGCTTTGAACCTTTATTATGCCGAAAAAAGGAGACTTGCCGGAGCTGATGCCACACAGGATGAATATATAGACCTCCAGATCAGGGATTGCAGGTATGCCATAGAACAGAAGAAAAAACCGCTTACAATTATCCCGAATCTCTTTGCCCCCTGGCTTAAGGATTATCCGGGAGCATGTAATCCGGTCCTTTCCAAAAATGACTCCGTATTCATTTTTACACAGAAAACCGGAGAAAAGACACGTATATTATGCTCCTATAAGAAAGGCGACCTGGCAGATCCCTGCTGACATAACAAGACAGCTTGGAGGAATAGACAGACTCTATTCGAATTCCATCACGGGCGACGGGAAACTCCTTGTCCTGTACATTGATGATGGCGGCGACGGCAATCTTTATTTCAGTGAAAGAAAAGATACCACCTGGTCGAAAATAAATAACCCTGGTAAACCTGTAAACACTATCTACTGGGAATCTCACGGATTTATCACTCCCGACGGAAATACATTGTACATCTCGAGCAACAGGCCTGGCGGCATTGGTGAACTCGATATCTGGAAACTGGACAGAGAGGATGACGGGAAATGGGGCGATCCGGTGAACTGCGGAGAGCGCATAAACACGGCTTACGACGAGGATACTCCGTTTTTCGATCCTGCCACCGGGGCATTGCTGTTCAGCTCTGTCGGACATATCAGCCTTGGAGGATATGATATTTTCAGGTCGTTGTGGAAAAATGGCGGATGGACAAACCCCGTCGGAATGCCATATGCATTCAACACTACCGATGCAAATACGCATTTCATTCTTAATAATAATGCTCCCGGATTCGTAGCAAGCCGGTGGGATGAGGATACAAAGGCGAGGAATATTTTCGCCATTGTGGCAGTAGACCCTGCTGATGAGATGACTAAGGTCGAAGGTTCAATGACACTGGATGACGGACTTGCCATAGATTCCAGAAAGGCTACAATAAAATTGACGGATATCTCAAAGAAAACACCTGCAAGACTTGTGCCGGTTAATCAGGATGGCACCTACAAGTTTGATATTAAACCAGGTGATTATGAAATGCTGGCCAGTCATGAGGGCTATAAATCCGAGACAATTAAACTGAATCTGCCGCTCTACTTCCTCAGTCATTATATGGTAGTTAATTCGAAGCTCTCTCCGGAAAAAGTTGCTGAAGGAAGCTTCCTTGCAATTAAGAATGTTCTTTTTGAGTTCGACAGCTACGAGCTGGATGACCAGGCAAGGGCAATTCTGGAATCTGTCAAGTCAATCCTTACGAATTTTCCGAACCTTCAGATTGAGGTTGCCGGTTACACCGATGCAAAGGGAAGCGCTGAATATAACCTCAGGCTTGCCGATAAGAGAGCTCAGGCTGTGATAAATTACCTTACTTCATCAGCCGTTCCTTCATCAAGGTTTGTCAAGAAGGCATTCGGGGAATCGAATTTTGCTGCCATCAATAATAACAAGGATGGTTCAGATAGTCCTGAAGGCAGGAAATATAACAGGAGAGTGACTTTCGGAATAATCGATCCGCTGAATGATGTCGTTTTAAGACAGGATACCTACACGCCGGAACATCTGAGACTTGCATCTGCTGTAAGATACGGTATAATACTTATAAAGTCAACGGAAAAACTTCTGCCTGATTATTTTAAAAGCGTGAATCTGAATGGATTGCAGCTGATAAAAACAATTCCTTCAGAATCCGGAACTATCTATTCGATAGGTGTTTTCTACAACAAGTCCGATGCAGAAAAATATCTGGCTTTCGCCAGGGAAAAAGGCTTTAAGGATGCTTATATCGTTACCCAGTACGAGATCAATGACATGGAACGAAAATCGTCCTTAAAAAAATAATTGCCTGAATATTTCATATGAAGTACGAAAAAATAAATCTCAGGGCTCTGGAACCTGAGGATCTGGAACTGCTGTATGAATGGGAGAATAATGAATCGTACTGGATCATCAGCAATACGGTAGTGCCGTTTTCAAAATTTACCCTCAAGAGGTACCTCGAAAACTCACATAAGAATATTTATGAGACAGGCCAGCTTCGACTGATGATCGACATTATTGATGACAAGAAACCTATCGGAGCTATCGATCTCTTTGATTTTGATCCGTTTCACAAAAGGGCAGGTTTGGGTATCCTGATTGCCGATGAGAAAGAGCGAAAAAAAGGCTTTGCTACAATGGCGCTGAAATGTTTGATAAGCTATTGCTTTAATACGCTTCAGCTTCATCAGTTATACTGCAATATCCTTTCAAATAACGGCGAAAGCATCGACCTCTTCAAAAAGCTAGGATTCATTCAGATAGGTATAAAGAAAGAATGGATAAATACATCGGACGGATATCTCGATGAATATATGTTCCAGCTGATTAATAAATAAGTCTTCTATTTCTTTACTGCTGCAGCTCTCGTATCTCTGTATTCGCCCTTAAAATAATTGATGCCTATTGCATCATATCTTTTCTTCAGAACCTCGAGGCGTGCCAGGAAATCCTCGAAATCCTTTAACCTGTCAGGCGTCCATCCTGTTTCGGCAATTGCAAATGCCCTCGGGAATGCCATATATTCCATATGTTCAGATGTCGAAATATATTCCGTCCACACATTGCCCTGGACACCCAGAATATACTTCTGCTCTTCAGGTGTCAGTTCGTCAGGCATCGGATTAAATGAATATACCTTTTCCAGCGGCAGGTAACCCCCTATTGAAAGAGGCTCTCCTTCCGGTTCGCACTGATAGTAATCAAGGTACACATGACTGCTGGGTGTCATTATCACATCATGCTTCTGCTTTGCTGCTGCTATACCGCCTTTTGTTCCCCTCCATGACATTACAGTAGCTTCAGGAGCCAGTCCTCCTTCAAGTATCTCATCCCAGCCAATAATCTTACGGCCTTTTGATATAAGGAATTTCTCCATCCTCTGAACAAAATAGCTCTGAAGCTCATTTTCATCCTTTAAACCTTCATCCTTCATCCTTTTCTGGCAAAGCGGACATTTTTCCCATCTTGCCTTAGGACATTCATCGCCTCCTATATGAATATATCTTCCGCGGGAATAGATTCTATCACTTCTGTAAGAACATCCTGCAGGAATTTGAAAGTCTCTTCTTTGCCTGCACAAAATACATCATCCATAACACCCCATTTCGTATTTACTTCGAAAGGGCCGCCAGTGCATGACAGCTCAGGATATGCAGCAAGCGCAGCCATTGCATGACCTGGCATCTCGATCTCAGGGATTACGGTTATGAATTTGGATTTTGCATAAGCCACAACCTCCCTGACTTCATCCTGTGTATAGAATCCCCCATATCGCTTTCCGTCAAACTTGAGCGGCGGTCTTCCTGCATGCCCTATAACTGTCTCGTTCCGGTACGCACCTACCTCGGTAAGCTTCGGGTATTTCTTTATTTCGATCCTCCATCCCTGGTCTTCAGTAAGATGCCAGTGAAAAGTATTCATCTTATGAAGGGCAAGCATGTCGATATATCTCTTTATTGTGGCTACCGGGAACAAATGCCGTCCGACATCAAGATGCATTCCCCTGTATCCAAACCTTGGCTCATCTTCAATTATGCAGGCAGGTACGGAAAGCGTCAGTCCTTCAATAACCTTCTGATTTTCAACCTCTGACAGGAAAAAGCTGCCTGATAGTCTGCACTGCATAAAATAAGTCCGACAGCTGTCTTTGCCCTGTATCTTTATTTTCTTTGGAGTAACAGTCAGAATATATCCTTCATCATTCCTAACTGCCGTATCAAGACTCATGAATACTGAACCTTTTTTAGCTGTTTGTTCCTGTTACAATTTCCGGGGCCACTCCTGTCGGATTGCTGATGAGCTTGAGAAAATCGGCAGCCAGCTTTGTTTCAGGATCTGCTGAAGGAATGATGATTTTTGTTTTTCCAGAAAATACAAAATCCCTGAAAGCATTGAAATTGAAACTGGTGCCGGGATCAGCGCCGGAATTTTTTCATCTCCGGCTGAACTGACTTGTTGCAACCTGTGAGAAACATAATAATTACCGGAATGAAATAAATGATCTTTTTCATATCATTTGTTTTATGTTATAAATATAGCCAGGCTTAATATTCTAAAAAAACATTTCGATGAGATTTATTTTGTTTTATCCTGATTGACCAGTCCTGAAGCCAGCAGTCCGCATGCAGCTGAAATATCTGCACCACGTGATCTTCTTACTGATGCCGATATTCCCGACGTCACAAGGTTATGCTTGAAGTGCTTCATCTTTTCGCCTGATGATGAAACATTTATATCGCCCTTTACCCTGTGGTAAGGGAGCAGATTGACCCTGATCCCTGATCCTTTCAGCATCTTCTTTCAATCCTTCAAGATGACGGTCGGAATCATTTATATTCTGATCATTACATAAGCGACACTAAATCTTCTTTTTTTCTTCAATGGGAAATTCTTCATAATTTCAATGATCTCTGACCGCAGGATATTTCTTTTCTGCAGGAACAACCCTGATACGCTCTTCCGGAAATGGAGAATAAAGGCTTAGTGTCAGGTTACATCCCGACTTCTCCAGGAAAGGAATTAACAGCCGGGGTTATACCGACTGTCGATACAGTTATATTTCCGGGGCTTATCGCAAGTCCCCATTCCGCTGTCAGTATTTCACATGCCTTCAGTACATTTTCTAGATTGTCCAAGCGGTTCCCCCATTCCCATGAAAACAACATGATTTACATCTTCCTGCCTCCGGAATCGACAAGATCTGGTTTATGATATCACCTGCATCAGATTGCCATGGAAGCCATACCTGGCCGTAACACAGAAAGGACATCCCATCCTGCATCCTGATTGTGTCGAAACACATACTGTATTTCTCTTATTATCAGGAATATAAACAGTCTCAAATATTTTCCTTCAGGATTTCTGAACAAGTATTTAACAGCTTTGTCGGAAGAAATTTCAGAGGTAACAGGTCTATATAATCCGGTGGTTCTGCAATTTCATCAAGAAATCTGAAGTCTTTCTGGGGATTTTTGGAAGACGGGAAAGATCAGTTATTCTCTTTTTATAAATTGAATTGGCTATGGAAACTGCATGTGCAGACGTTCATATCCTTCCGGTCTGATCAATTCATAAATTTCTCTTACTGTAAGTCCAACCATAGTTCTTTTTCTTCATAATTGCTGTATCGATGCAAAATTAATCCGATTATCAATATCTTAGTATTTATAAATTATTCTGAAAGATCGGAATTATTATTCGTCTGATAAAATGGCAGACTGGGATTCATTATACATATTATTATATATCCGGAACCGGCAATGCCCGTATGTCATCACAATGGATTGCAGAGGAAGCGCAAAAAGAGAGGGCTGAAAACAGTTGTTCAGCAGATCGACAGGCTTGAGAATATCATAATGCCTTCCCGTGATGAAAAACCTCTGATCGGATTCGCTTATCCCACTCATGGATTCAATGCTGCACCTATTATGCTGAGGTTCATTGCCGGATTTCCGCGGGGCTTGGCAAGGAGATTTTTCTTGTTAACACACGTGCCGGCATGAAGCTTTATAAGATCTTCATGCCCGGATTAACCGGACTTGCTCTTGTGCTTCCTGCATTTATCTTATGGCTTAAAGGATATAGATGCATAGGATTCAGACCTGTCGATCTTCCGTCAAACTGGATACCACTGCATCCCGGCATAAAAACAAAAGTCATAGAATCAATTATTGCACAGATGTGAACCGATTGTCAGAAAATTTGCAAACAAGATCCTCTCCGGGAAAAAAGTATACAGCGGACTCTTCAGCCTTCCTGTCGATCTTCTGATAAGTCCCATTGCTGCAGGTTATTACATTGGAGGACGCTTCTTCCTTCAAAAACATTTATTGCCAACTCAGATGCAATAATTGCGGAATATGCATTAGGGAATGTCCTACTTCTTCAATAATATATGTCAGGAACCGGCCATACTGGAAGCTCACCTGCGAAAGCTGTATGAGGTGCCTGAATAATTGTCCCCGGAAGGCAATTGAGGCAGCTCATGGAATGGCAACCGGGATAATGATTACTATGTAACTTCGGCTAATACATGGGATGTTGTATGAGGATCATTAATTCACTTGGTATAGCACCCGAGGCATGGTGGTGGAAAGTGCTGTCCCAGTTTATCATGATCGGCATAATGATTGCCGTGGCAGCAGTAGTGTACCTGATAATGCATTATGCCATGGGATTCAAACCGGTAAGATTCCTGGTAAGATTTACTTCACTGACAACCATTCCCGGATGGAGAAGGTACAGATACCTGAAAGAGAAGAAAAACATTGATCAAAAGTAAAGCCCAGTAACAATTAAATCAAAAGTGAAAATGAAGGCGTATAAGTGTTTTCCTATAGTTTTACTTTTCCTTGCCGCCTGTACAGGAAGGGAAAAGAAGGACAAAAATAAACTCACAACTATGGCAACAGATACTTTGAGCCAGTATGGCTGCAACCGTGATTTCCTCAGCAGGTATGTCAGGGTGATTGAACTTAGAAGCGGCAATTCAGCCATTGCTCTTGTTCCTGCCTGGCAGGGAAGAGTGATGACAAGCACTGCAGAAGGTGACAAGGGCTTCAGCTTCGGATGGATCAACCGGGATCTCATCGCTTCCGGCCAGATCCAGCCGCACATAAACGCCTTCGGAGGGGAGGAAAGGCTATGGCTCGGACCTGAGGGCGGACAGTTTTCGATCTATTTTAAAAAAGGAGATCCGTTTGTGTATGACAAATGGCAGGTTCCCGCCTGGCTCGATACCGCTCCTTTCGGGGTAATAAGCCAGACCGATTCTTCAGCACTGTTTGCCCTTGATGCTGAAACCATGAATTACAGCGGCACAAATCTCATGTTCAGGCTCGAGAGAGAGGTCACCCTGATGAAAACGGATGGGATCAGGAAACAGCTTGGCTTCGATCTGGAAGGACTTAACTCCATTGCATACAGGTCGGCAAACAGGATCATCAATAAGGGTGAAAATGCCTGGGTGAAGGAAACAGGATTGTTATCCATCTGGATGCTCGGAATGTTCATCCCATCCCCCTCTGTAATCGTTGTGATACCATTTAATAAGGGCGATGAAAAGGTCATGGGTCCGCCTGTCAATGACAGTTATTTCGGAAAGATCTCTGCAGACAGGCTGAAGGTTACGGATAAGCATATCTTTTTCAGGGCCGACGGGAAAAGCCGTGGCAAGATAGGTCTTCCGCCATTAAGGGCGACAGGTACGCTTGGCAGCTTCGATTCGGCCAACAATATCCTTACGCTGGTTGTTTGTCCTCTTCCTGCAGGTGTCACCGACTATGTAAACTCTGCCTGGCAGATACAGGAGAATCCATATTCAGGCGATGCCCTGAATTCATACAATGACGGTCCCCTGGAAGATGGTTCGCAGATGGGGCCGTTCTATGAAATTGAGACCTCATCCCCTGCAGCTGCCCTTATACCGGGTGAAGATCTGAACACATGTCCAGTACACTCTGCATATCACCGGCGAAAGAAAGCTCCTGAATGAAGTGTCAGTTAAAGCTTTAGGTATATCTCTGGATGAGATAGAAAAAGCCTTTAAATAAATCATGCTATCGTGCAATCGTGCAATCGTGCAATCTTTTCTTTTGAGGATTGCAGGATCCGCATGATTGCAAGATAATTCTACAATAGCCCTTTATTGCGGAGCAGCGGTTCAATCTGTGGTTCACTGGCCCCGGAAGTTGACGTACATTTCCATGGGATCCATGGTGCCGTCTTTCTCGAGAATATTTGTGCGATATGATTTTGCCGTCGCTTTGTCGAAGATCCCTTTCTCCCTGAAAGCTTCGAAGGCATCATTGTCGAGGACTGATGACCAGGTATAGCTGTAGTAGCCTGCGTCATACCCGCCCATGATATGGGTGAAAAAGGTGCTCCTGTAGCGTGAGACTATTTCAGGAATCAGTCCGAGTTTGGCGAAGTACTCCTTTTCAAATTTTTGTACATCGACAATTGCCGGAGCCTCAATAGAATGGTATGCCATATCCAGAAGCGATGCCGCATATATTTCTGTATTTGCAAATCCCTGGTTGAAATAATTGCTGTTATTGATTTTTTCTACGAGCGATGCAGGTATTGGCTCACCAGTCTTGTAATGTTTTGCATAGAGGTTAAGGACTTCAGGTTCCATAGCCCAGTGTTCCATCAGTTGTGAAGGAAGCTCGACAAAATCAGTTGCCACATATATCTGATTATAAGTATTTTTGCTGAACAAGCCTTCAAGCGCGTGGCCGAATTCATGGAAAATGGTCGATACGTCATCAAGAGTAAGAAGAGCAGGAGTATCTCCGGTCGGGCCTGCAAAGTTAAAGACGGTTGTCACGACGGGTGTGATGGTTTTGCCATCCAGCACCTGGTGATTCCTGTAACCGCCGCACCATGCTCCCGATTGCTTGCTGTCCCTGGTGAAGAAATCCATGTAGAGGATACCAATATGAGATCCGTCGCTTTCCTTCACTTCGAAAGCCTGTGCATCAGGATGGGGAAGAGGAATCTCCTTAAGTTCAGTGAAAGTTATCCCGAACAGTCTGGTTGCGCACTCGAATGCTCCATCACGGACATTCTCAAACTTAAAGTATGGCTTTAGCTCATTATCGTCAAGGTCGTATTTCTGCTTTCTCAGCTTCTCTGCATAATACCACCAGTCAGATGGCTCAAGCTTGAATTTGCCTCCTTCGCTGTCGATTATCTTCTGCATCTGGATGACTTCGTTCTTTGCCACTGGTATGGCTTTCTCCCACAAGCTGTTGAGCAGGTTGAAGACATTCGCCGGCGTTTTTGCCATCATCGGCTCGAGTTTTATGTCTGCATGTGTTTTGTAACCGAGGAGCTTTGCACGCGCTGCCCTGAGTTTAACTATCTCTGCCAGTACTTTGTTATTATCGTATTCGTTGCCATTATTGCCGCGCATGTTATACGCATTGAAGATCTCCCTTCTCAGATCCCTGTCGGGCGAATAGGTAATAAATGGGAAAACGCTGGGTTTTTGTGTAGTAAAAGCATATTTACCTTCCTGTCCCGAAGCTTTTGCAACTGCTGCGGCGGCTTCGATCAAGGGCTCAGGCAGGCCCGTAAGGTCCTTCTTGTCGACATAAAGCCTGTAATTGTTTGTCTCCTCGAGAACATTCTGTTCAAATTTCACGGTAAGCACAGCCAGCTTCTGATTTAATATTTTCAGTGTATCCTGATCCTGGCTGTTAAGGTTTGCACCATTTCTCACAAAGCTCTTGTAAAGGTTTTCAAGAAGGTACTTCTGTTCATCGTCCAGCCTGAATTTTGCCTGGTTTTCATAAACGCTTTTGATCTTGCTGAAAAGAGCCGGATTCAGCAATATTTCATCACTGAATGCAGCCAGCTTAGGTGATATCTCGACCTCGATATTCTGAAGAGAGTCGTTGGTGTTGGCACTTGACTGTGAGAAAAAGACATTTCTGACATCTGTCAGAAGCTGACCGCTTCTGTCCAGCGCCTCGATTGTATTTTTAAATGTAGGCTCATTTTTATCTGCCACGATTGCTTCAATCTCTTTCCTTCCCCAGGCAATGCCTGTGTCAAATGCAGGCATGTAGTGCTTTGCCATTATCTTGTCAAAGGGAGGCACTCCGAAGGGAGTGTCGAACTCGCTGAAGAACGGGTTGGATTTGTCAACCATTGTTTTGTCTTTGCATGAAGTCACTGTCATTGCGGATAACGCAATAATAATGAATAACCTGAAAAATTTTTTCACGATTTTGGAAATTAGTTATGGAAATAGTTTGTCTCAATTTCCGGCCAAGGTATGATTTTTGATTTTTATTGACAATGATAATTGACGGATTTGGGACTCCATTTTCCCGATAGCCTTATTGGGCTAAAGCCCTAAGACAGGGGGGATTCTCTTGCCGTTGGCTGAAGCCAACGGTAATTGAGCGCCTGCAATTGACAACTCCTATACCGGGATCTGGATAAAACAAGTTTCTGTCAATTACCGTCGGCTTCAGACGGTTAACAGCACCTCTTCTTTTTGGGCTTCAGCCGGCAGCAGTTTAAAAACTCTTCATCAATTACCGTCGGCTTCAGCCGACGGTTAACGGCACCTCTCACTTTTGGGGCTTCAGCCCCTCAGGTTTTCAGCCCTATTCTCCTTATTTACAAGCCGTAGCTTATGGATCTATGAATCCGACTAAAAATTTAAAAATTGTTCATTAATTATCGCTCCATAATTTGTCTTTTATTAATGATTTTCGGAAATTGTAGGTTCCTTTTTCGAAATACTAAATGCTAACGATATGAAAAAATCTTTACTCACATTCATTTCTTTCATTTTGATATTGCTGGGACTCAACTGGCAAGATGGTCTTGGACAGACTTACCATGCATTGAGCAGCGGTAGTCTTAGCCAGGACTGGTCGAACACTGATCTAATTACTGTAAACGATGATTGGTCTGGAGTTGCATCAATTCGCGGATTCCGCGGTGATAACTGGACTGCAGCTACAGGTGTAGATCCGCAGACCGTCATAACCGATGCAAGTCCTACCCTCGACATCAATGCAAATCAAACCGATCCTTCCGTCTATTCGACGGGAGGAGTAACGGAGTTCCATCTTACGGATCCGGTAGTAGGACTTGCGGATCCGGAACTGCAGATGCTCCTTGTCTTGTATTATACATAAATTCCACAGGATACAGCAATATAACAATTAAATATGATCTTAGAGATATTGACGGGAGCGTCGATGATGCGGTTCAGGCTGTAGCATTACAGTACAGGATTGGAGAAACTGGTGATTTTATAAATATCCCCGGCGGATTTGTAGCTGACGCAAGCACTGGACCATCACTGGCCACTTTAGTAACCCATGTGGATGTTCAATTACCATCAGCATGTAACAATCAGGCCCAACTTCAGATCAGGATCATTACCCACAAACGCCGGTGGTAATGACGAGTATATCGGAGTAGATAATATTTTTGTCTGGACTGATGCCATTTCAGATGTATATCCACCTGTTCCAACATTCAATCCTGCCAACGGTGCAACTGGTGTTGCAATTAATATTATTCCGACAATTACCTTTGATGAAGCAATACTCAAGACAGATGGTTCAATTGTTACTGATGGTGACCTTTCAACTCTGGTAGTTCTTAAAGAGACAAACGCTTCAGGTACTCCTGTTTCATTTACAGGGACAATCGATGCCGCTAAGAAAATCATAACTATTACTCCTTCAACCAGTCTTAAGAATTCGCAGGTTTATTATTTTGCCATTAATCCGGTTGAGGATGCCGCAGGAAATGAATCTGTTCTAAAAAGCGTGACTTTCACAACAATTTCTGCATCAACACCTACAATAACCGTTGTTTATCCTAATGGCGGCGAAATACTATACTCCGGAGATATTGCAACAATAACATGGACCACCACCAATTTCGCTCCGGGAGAAAATGTTAAAATTGAAGTCTATCTTCCGGAAGCAGTCTGGTTTGTACTTGAAGCATCCACTCCAAATGACGGATCGCAGGTAGTAAATGTAGGACCCAGAGCTGACTATGGAACTGTATACAAAATAAGGATTTCCGGTGTCACAAATGGCGCATCGGACGAAAGTGATAATCCGTTTACGGTCATCGCAACTACAACCACACTGGATTCTCTCAAGACATATTACGACATCGGATCGAAAATAAAATATAAGGGGGAAGCCGTAGTCACTTTCATCAGGACTGCAAACAGGAACCAGAAATATATTCAGGATGCCAGGGGCGGACTGCTGATCGATGATGCTTCAGGTGTGCTTACAACACCACTTGCGATCGGCGATAAAATCACAAACCTTGAAGGCACCCTTGGAACCTTCACGGGCATGTACCAGCTTGTCCCGACTGTGTCATCAGTGACCGTAGTTTCAGGCGGGAACAGCGTCACTGTTCCCACACTTACAATTCCCGAGTACACTGCAAATCAGGCGCAGTATGAATCCATGCTGATAAAGATTGCAGGCCTTACTTTTCCGGCAGCTGATGGCTCAGCTACTTTTGCTGCATCGACTCAATATACCGTGACCGATGGCACAAATAATCTTGCCTTCTTTACGTTCAAGGCAGGAGAGGGTAATCCTGCAATCGTCGGAACCGTTATTCCCGCCGGAACTTATACAATAACAGGTCTTGCCTTGAAATTTAACACTACTATAGAAATCTCGAGCCGGTCGACAAATGATTTTGAACTGCTTACCGGCATCGATAGGACATCAGCCAGGGAGGTAAAATTGTATCCTGTTCCGGCTACCAGTGCTCAACGTCAGGGGAATTCAAAACCTGAAGTCTGTCGAGATCCTCGACCTTGCCGGTAAAGTGATCCGCACAATAAATACAAGCACAGACGAAGTGATCAGGATACCGGTTTCGAACCTTAAGAAAGGTACATATATACTCAGGTTCAATACCACTGAAGGTACTTTATAAAGAAGTTTGTCAGATAATATCAGCAATGGGTTGAGATTCCTCGTCCCGAATCCCGGGACTCGGAATGACCGTATCTATAAGAGGAAGGAGTAAATGGTCGGAATGTCATCCCGAACAGGAATGC
Source organism: uncultured Bacteroidota bacterium (assembly GCA_963772715.1). Classification (GTDB taxonomy): domain Bacteria; phylum Bacteroidota; class Bacteroidia; order Bacteroidales; family VadinHA17; genus LD21. Next base: position 195,937 of record CAVYYM010000026.1, on the reverse strand, counting down.
CAGCCGGCAGTCATCTACCTAACGAAGTGAGGAATCTCATCCAATGATACAAAGTCTTAAAGAATATTTGCAATCTTTGTGGTTTATTGAAACAAAAGTGAATCTCCTTCGTATAATATTATTTATACTCTTTATTTCATTCCTCCTGCCTTCCGGATGCCGCAAAGCACCTGAACCTCCGTCACCTGAAGATTCGGATATTTTCGTGGCATGCATCCCGTTCCCCGGAACAGATCAGAGCCTCGATATAGTCACTTTCAATGTCGAAACCTTTCCTATAAACGGGTATACCTCTGTGATCGCTGTTGCCAACCTTCTTAAAACCATCGATGCCGATGTCTATGCACTGCAGGAAGTTGCTTCAGAATCGGGTTTCGACCAGCTTCTCGACCTGATGCCCGGATATGCGGGACTATTCTACCTCATCAATAATTCCGACTGGAACCTGGCATATATATATAAGGTATCGGAAATATCCCTGAACTCATCCGCCACCAGGCTTCTTTTCAGTGATTCGCAATATTTTCCACGGCCTCCTTTTGAGATAAAAATTCATCATAACGCCACAAACCTCGACCTTTATCTGATTAACAACCATCTCAAATGCTGCGGAGGATCGGAAAATGAAACCAGCAGAAGAATTGCATCCGAAATGCTGAAGGATTATATCGATACTTCAAGACCTGATGATGCTGTAATTATCCTTGGCGATCTGAACGATGAGATCACCGGCACAGGCAGCAGTGAAAATCCTTTCCTGAACTTTATAAACGATCCCGGGGACTTCAGGTTTGCCGATATGAATATCGCAGAAGGAAGCCAGCTCTGGTGGTCATATCCCTCCTACCCCAGCCATATCGATCATATCCTGATCACTGATGAATTGTTCAGCAAGACTGACACCACGGTTGTTTACAAAGCAGCGCCTTGCTATTCCGATTATTCCACATATATTTCTGATCACCGGCCTGTCGGGATAAAGCTTACATCGGCCGGTCGATGAAAATTTACTTGCCCTGATCCTTTACGATCAGCACATAAACCGGGAAATGGTCGCTATAGCCTCCCTGAAAGACCGTGCCGACAAGTGTCCGAAGAGGATATCCCTTATACTGGCCATCCTTCTGAACCAGGAACTGGCTGTTGAAAACCCTGGCCTTGAAAAATTTATATGATGAATAATCTTTACCGAGGAGCGCAGGTGTAACTATAATCTGGTCAAAAAGATTTAGCCCGTCGCGGTAATAGAGCGATCCTATACCCTTTTTGTAAAGCGGATACATGCAATTGAACATTTCGCCTTCCTTTACATCTTCAGGATCTGCAGACAGCTTTAAGGTGCTTGCGCAGGCTCTCGTTCGAAGGATCATCGTTAAGGTCGCCCATTACAAACACCTTTGCTTTTCCGTCGATTGCAAGCAGGCTGTCCACAAGGTGGCGTGTAAGATCGGCAGCCGCATTCCGCCTTGGTCGGGTTGTCATCTCTCCGCCGCTGCGTGAAGGCCAGTGATTGACAATGAAATGCATAGGCTCTCCGTCGAAAATTCCTGAAACAACAAGCTGATCGCGGGTAAAAACCCTCTCTCCCTTTTCATCAAAAATCTTCAGTTCATTGCTCGTGGAGGCAGTTACTCTGAAGAAACGTGTCCTGTATAAAAGCGCCACATCCACTCCCCTGAGATCCGGCGAATCATAATGGACGATCTGGTATCCCGATTCCCTGAGAGCAGGATGTGCAATCAGATCTTCAAGCACTTGCCTGTTCTCCATCTCTGATACACCCAGTACCGCAGGGCCGCCTTTCCATCCGTCATCCTCTCCGATACGCGAAATCGCCAGCGCCATGTTGTCGATCTTGTGCCTGTACTTATCGCCTGTCCACCTGTCAAGTCCCTCCGGTGTAAATTCCTCATCGAGCACACCTTCATTATCGATCGTGTCGAAGAGGTTTTCAAGGTTATAGAAAGCAATAAGTCCTGCCCTGTAAGACTGTGAGTGAACTCCTGAAACAGGGAAAACCAACAGGAAAAATATAAGTAATTTCTTCATTATAATCCGCTTGAATCGTGTAAAGTTAATACATAAAGCAATGCTTCCAAATATGATGCCTGTTCTCTAAAGACTCTAATATTTATAGTATCTTTAACATGACTTTTAGAATCCTATATGAAATCTAATAAACTAATATTCTTACTGTTAGCATTTTTCTTTTGTTCAGTTTCTGTCTTGGCGCAGCAAGGCACACTAAAGGGGAAAGTGGTCGACAATGATAAGCAGACGGGACTTGCGGGAGCAGAGATAACTGATGCCACGGGAAAGGTTATCGCAGTCAGCATAAATGATGGTACATTCTCTGCAAACCTTCCCGAAGGAAAACATATTCTTTATATTAATCTCGCCGATTACAGTCAGTCAGCCATTGAAGCAGATATTAAATCCGGAGATGACCGTTGACACCGGTATAATTTTGCTGAAAGCATCAGCCGGATCAATGCAGGACCTGTTCACCATTAACATAAATGAAGGTGTGGAGGATGACGGATTTGAGACACAGTCAGTGCAGGGCGTGCTGAGCTCCACAGCTGATGTCTTCCTGAGCAGCGCTGCATATACTTTCGGCCCTCTGATGTTCCGGGTAAGGGGATATGATGCAAACTATACCAATGTGAGCCTCAACGGATTCGTCATGAACGACATCGAGTCAGGATCACCATACTGGTCAAACTGGGGAGGCCTCAATGATGTCATGCGCAGTGCCATGGTATCATCAGGCCCCGACCCTATCGGATTTCTCTTCGAACCGGTCGGTGGCGCAACAAGGATAAATACCAAAGCTTCGGAATACAGGTCAGGAATAAAGGCTGTCTACTCCCTTTCAAACCGCACATACGGCAACAGGCTCATGCTGACATACTCCACAGGACTCATGAAAAACAACTGGGCATTCACGGGAAGCTATTCGAGGCGCTGGAGCGAGCATGGCTACGAGGAGGGCACCTTTTACAACGCCAACTCGTTCTTTCTCTCTGCCGAAAAGAAGATCAACAGTAAGCACAGCCTCAACCTGACGGCGCTTGACGCAATTTATGAGCGAGGCGTCGCCGGAGGTACGACACAGGAGATATATGACCTGATGAACGACAATTTCTATAATCCATACTGGGGCTACCAGAACGGTGAAGTCCGCAATGCGAGAGTGCGCAGCAACAACAAGCCCCTGATCACTCTTGCACATTTCTGGGATCCTTCGGAGAAGATTAATGTTCAGACAACAGCAGGATACTGGTTCGGGAAGAGCGGCTATACGGCGCTCAACTGGTACGATCCGATGGATCCCAAGCCTGATTATTACAGGAAGCTCCCCTCATATCAGTTCAATCCGGCCGATTCATCGAGGGTTGCCCAGGACTGGCTTAATGATCCGGCTGTCAGCCATATCGACTGGGACGGCTTCTACTTTGCCAACCGGAAGAACCTTTCCTTTATCGAAGATGTCGACGGAATCGAAGGTAATGATGTAACCGGTAACAGATCGAAATATATTGTCGAGGACCGGCGAAACGACCTTTCACAATTCCAGTTTAACACAAGAGCTTCATGGGACATCAATGAAATGATAAACCTGACCGGAGGATTTCTGCTGGATATCTACAGAGGCCATAATTTCAATGTGGTCAGCGACCTCCTTGGAGGAGATTTCTGGCTCGATGTCGACAAGTTTGCAGAAAGCGACAAGCCTGATGTTCCGGATTACTATCAGAGTGATCTTCAGAATCCAAACAATCTGGTGGCTGAAGGTGATATCTTCGGGAATAACTATTATTCCTTCCAGCGCGGTGCGACAGTCTGGGGTACAGGGAGGTACAGCAATAAGCGCTATTCAGTGTATCTGAGCGCAAACAGCAGGTATACATCAATGTGGAGAGAAGGGCTTATGAAAAAGGGTCTGTTCCCGGATAATTCACTAGGCAACTCCGAAAAAATGAATTACCTGACATGGGGTGTAAAGGCAGGAGGAGACTACCGGATCACCGGGCGTCATCTCATAACTATCAATTCACTGATTGCCACTAATCCGCCCCTTTTCCGTAATTCTTTCCTCTCGCCCAGAACACGGAATACTGTCACTCCCAACCTTCAGAAAGAAACGATCCTTTCGGCTGATGCAAGCTATGTGCTCAGGTCACCCGTTGTAAAAGGCAGGATAACAGGTTTTTATACAAGATTCATGAATCAGACTGAAGTGACAAGCTTCTATCATGACGACCTTATGACACTTGTGAATTATGCAATGACAAGCATCGACAAGGAGAATTACGGACTTGAGCTGGGTGCAGAAGTTACGGTTACTACCGGGTTGAATGTCAACGCCACGGCAGCTCTCGGTCAGTACCTGTGGGTAAATAATCCCGATATTACCATTACACAGGACAACGATAATAAGATATTGAGAGTTGAAGAAGTATGGATAAAGTATTTCAGACAGAGCGGTACGCCTCAGACGGCTCTCTCCCTCGGTGTTGAGTACAACTCATCGAAGTTCTGGTGGGCAAGCATAACCGGAAGCTATTATGATAATGTCTGGCTTGATTTCAATCCTGTGACACGTACAAAAGACGCAGAAACAGGTTATTATCAGTACTGGGATGTGCAGAAAAAGGAATCGCCCGGTTTCCTGCTCGACCTTTTCTTTGGTAAATCGTGGAAGATTAACAACATCTATATTAATGTCAGCGCCAATATCAGCAACGTTCTGAACAACAAGAGCCTATCAACGGGAGGATATGAGCAGTACAGGTATGATCCCGAAAGGCCTGATCTGTTCGATCCGAAGGTATATTACTACAATGGGTTCAATTATTTTATAAACTTAAGCATAAGAATGTAAGAAACGGCGACCGGCATCAGGCGCCAGGCGCCAGGCAAAAAAATCCCCTCCAGGAAGAGGTGGGTTTAAGACCAAAGAAACAAGAAACAGAGAAGTAACAAGAAAATAGAATACTCAGCAATGAAGAGGATAAGATATTTCAGCGGATTGATTTTTTTAACAGCAGCTTTGTTTTCAGGTTGTGTCGACAATAATGAGGACGATCCGCCGGTTGCAGTGTTTCAATCTGACACGATTGTAATGGTTCAGCAGGTCAAGGATCTGTATGCCGATCAGCTGGCGATCGATGATTACACGCTCCGCGTACCGGTTGAGATTACGCATGCCTGGTCTCTCAGGGGAATAATCACTGCCAGCGATAAGAAAGACGGGAACCTTTACAAAGAGGCCTATATCCAGGATGCGTCGGGCGGCATAAGATTGATTTTTGATTCTACAAGCGGGCTCTATATAGGTGATTCGGTAATTGTAAATCTTAAGGGACTTTATATCGGCGATTATGGCGATTTCTGGCAGGTGGGCAGTATCCCGTATCATGAATCGGATGGTGATATAAGGGTTTCAGGAATGAATATGGACAAACAGGTGCTAAAGACATCTGTCCATAATCCCACCTATCCTGATACAATAACAATAGCCCAGGCAAAGAGCGCTGCATACCTTGGCAAACTGGTTACCCTGAAAAATGTGCAGTTTACAGATGAGGCGGTCAATAATACATATGCAGATGTTGTTTCCGATCCTCCCGTGACAGTTAACTGGGATCTGATGGATTGCGACAAGAAGAAGATTATTGTCCGGACTTCCGGTTATGCTTCATTTGCCGGGGATACCATCCCGGACAAAAACGGGATTATGACAGGTATCATAACTATATTCAGTACTGATTATCAGTTTATTATCAGAGATTTTAATGAAGTGAAACTGACCAATGACAGATGCATGCCTGGTGTTCCCGATCTGGGAGCACCTGTCGAAACCATAAGTCAGAATTTCTCTTCATTCTCAAACAATGCAGAAATTCAGATAACCGGCTGGCAGAACATAGCTCAATATGGCGACAGGAACTGGCAGGCAAAGTATTTCTCGCCAAATACCTATGCCCAGGCTACAGGATATGGTTCAGGTCTTTCGTCGATGGTCACATGGCTGATCACTCAGCCAGTTACTATTTCAGCTCAGAAAGTACTCACCTTCGAAACAGCCAAAGCTTACTGGGCACATTCCGGAACACACCAGCCCCTGGAGGTTTATTACTCCACAGACTATACAGGGAAGAATCTGGTTACTGCAACATGGATGCCGGTCTCCTGCAGGCTGGCCGGAAAGAATGATGCAGATCACACTTTCTACGGTTCCGGGCCTGTTAATCTGCCTGTCGAAGCCGGGAAATCTTGTGTCATTGCATTCAAATATACTGGAAGCAGTACGGAAAGCACAAGCTATAGAATTGATAATATTGTAGTTACAACAGCCAAATAACAGAGAAGCCAATTCAATGAAAATTACAGGATATTTTAGCGGGATTATTATTGCAGCCGTTCTGATACTGAGTTCCTGTGACAGGGAGCCGGTAGCTCCGCCTGAACCGGTCATAGACCATATCAAAGTTTCTGAGCTAAGGACTTTCCATAACGGCAATGCAGATACGATAGTCACAATTGATACGAATGTTTATATCCAGGGAATAATTACTCTGACTCCTGAACTCGGAAATCTACCGGATCAGATAGCATACTTCCAGGACAGCACTGCAGGAATCTGCTTAAAGATCACAGGGACAAATACTTTTGCAGAAAATTCAGAAGTCAGAATAAACTGCAAGGGATTATCTCTTTCCATATACAATGGGCTCTTGCAATTTGGTGACATAGATATGACTTTGCCATACCAGGTTAAAGTGATCAATCTTACTGCCGGTGCTCCAGAACCTGTAAGTGTAACCATTAATGAGCTTCTGGATGGAAAACACCAGGCTGAATATGTTTCGGTTACAGGTGTTCAGTTCAAGTCTACCGGCACATTTTCGGGTACAAAGGTACTGACGGACTGTGATGCGGAGATTGATGTTTATACCCGGTCTGCAGCAACTTTTTCCGGTACTGCCATCCCCACCGGGAATGGGACCCTGAAGGGTATTGCTTCAGTCTATACCTCCACACAGTTGCTTCTTCGGGATCCCGCCGAACTTGATATGACAGGAGACCCATGCGGGATACCTTCACTTATTTATCTGGATCAGAATTTCAACACCCTGACTACCAATTATACTAACGTATCAAGTCTGACCGGCTGGAAAACTTTTTCAGAGGCCGGGACAAAGACATGGTTCAGCTATAAAACCAGCACCCTGGGACCGTTTGTAGAAACAACTGCGTATAATTCCGGCCAGGCTTCCGTTATTGTGTGGATGATAACGCCGCAGATTGATTTGTCGGTAGCTGCAAGTCCATACATCAGGTTTGAAAGTGCAGACGGTTATGATAATGGTGCAACACTTCAGTTGTTTGTTTCAACTGATTATACAGGTTCTGCAACACCATGGACAAGCACATGGAACGAACTGACATTCACCCATCCTCCTTCAAACAGCACGTACTACAGCAGCTTTTGTCTCTTCCGGAAAAGTTGACCTGTCAGGTTATAATGGAAGTACTATATATATAGCATGGGTTTACAAGGGAGAGGACCTTTCCGGAACAACCAGTGACAAAACCACCACCTGGGAAATAGACAATGTTCAGATTGCCGAAGAGTAGAAAATGAGATTTAAAATCGACATAAATGAGGGAGATTCCTCACTATCATTCGGAATGACCATATTCTTTTTACTGTTTACGCTTATACTTCGGAGCCAACCGGCAGGTTATTATGATTCAGCTGCAGGACTTACGGGTACAGCGCTTCAACAGGCTCTGCATGATATAATTGATAATCACACATCTGTAACATATGATGACCTGTGGACCCATTTCCAGAACACGGATAAGAAATCTGATGGAACTGTCTGGGACATGTATTCCGATATACCATCCGGGACACCGCCGTATACTTATATTTTTGTAACAAACCAATGCGGAAGCAGTGGATATGATTCGGAAGCAGATTGCTACAACAGGGAACACTCATTCCCGAAGAGCTGGTTCGGGGGTGATGATCAGTATCCAATGTATTCTGATCTTTTCCACATGTACCCGACTGACGGTTGGGTAAACAATAAACGAGGGTAATTATCCTTTTGGCACAACATCAAGTCCGACCTGGACTTCAACGAATGGAAGCAAGCTTGGACCATGTTCATACACAGGTTATTCAGGAATTGTGTTTGAGCCGATAAATGCTTATAAGGGAGATTTTGCCAGATCATATTTCTATATGGCTGTCCGTTATTATGGCGAAGATTCCGCATGGCCTGGCAGCGACATGGTTACCGGATCCCAGCCGAAGGCCTGGGCCCTCAAGATGCTGATGGAATGGGACCTGTCCGATCCGGTAAGCCAGAAGGAAACAGACCGTAATAATGTCGTTTATTCGATCCAGGGCAACCGGAATCCGTTTATCGACAACACGGCATATGTCAATCTGATATGGGGATCTCAAAACGGAACCGGAGATGTCGCCGGCGACAAGGAACTGATAAGGGTATGGCCAAATCCGGCAAACGAATTGGCAACAATTGAATTGTCTGATCAGCTGACTGACAATTACGTATCAGGATAGTAAATATTTCCGGCAGGATTATAATGGATAAATCAGCTTCAGGCACTCCCGTTACTATGTCGATGTTACACATATGAAACAGGCTATTATATTTTGACCTATTATCAGTCAATAACGACAGGTTCTTTCTTTGCCGCTGGATCGTGGCGCACTGATTATAAATAATTATATTTGCAGCCTTGAATCTTGGAGAGATGGTCCCGCCTAAGCGGGATAGACGCCGTGGTCAATGCGGCTAAAGTTTGGAGAGATGGTCCCGCTGCGGGATAGACGCCGTGGTCAATGCGGCTTAGATATTAAGGGAGAGATGGCAGAGTGGTCGAATGCGGCGGTCTCGAAAACCGTTATCCTGCATCCGCGGGATCGGGGGTTCGAATCCCCCTCTCTCCGCAAAGCCAAAATAAACCCCGCGATCAGCGGGGTTGTTTATTTTACCGAAGCTGCCGAAGTACAGCTTGCTTTCTGAAAGTGCTGAAGGAAAATAAATAATAACCCGTAGGGTTTATTTTGGCTTTGCAGGACGCCCAACAGGGATCACCGAAGGTAATCCCCTATATTCCCATGCACTCACCCTCCCGGCCTCCCTCTCTGCTAAAGCAAAGAGGGAGGTGCTATAGTAAATCAACTTGTTTTGTGAAGCTCATGAATAAAAACAAAACCCCGCGAAGCGGGATTTGCTTTGGCTTTGCAGGTTCCCCCAAAAGGGATCACTGCAGGTAATCCCCCGCGAACAAACACCCTTTTCCCATCCTTAATAAAATTGACTTTGGTTGGATTAATTTTTAACTTTGATAGTTAAACAAACAGATTCCATATGGCCAGCATAATAAAAGGTTACTCCTACGACATCTTTGTCAGTTACCGGCAGAAAGATAATAAATATGATGGCTGGGTGACAGAATTTGTTGAAAACCTGAAACGTGAGCTTGAGTCGATGTTCAAGGAGGAAGTAAGTGTCTATTTTGATATTAATCCAAGTGATTATCTTCTGGAATCCTATGATGTGGATGCTTCTCTTAAGGATAAGCTGAAGTGCCTGATCTTTATCCCGATTGTCTCAAGAACATACTGTGATCCCAAATCATTTGCCTGGGATAATGAGTTCAAGGCATTTGTCAATATGGCTTCAGGCGACCACTTCGGTTTTAAGGTAAAACTCCCGAACGGCAATGTCGCAAACAGGGTTCTTCCGATCCGGATCCATGATCTGGATCAGGCTGATATTAAATTATTTGAATCCGTTGTGGGAGGGGTTATGCGGTCCATTGACTTTGTCTATAAGGAGACCGGTGTAAACCGCCAGCTCCGGGCAAAGGATGATGAAATATTAATCAAAACTACCGGATCAGAATTTTATCGTGACCAGATAAATAAAGTTGCTCTGGCAATAAAGGATATCATTGAAAGCATGAAATTCATGATCTTCATCTGAAAGCCTAAAGAAAATGAAACCAGGGAGAAGGATGAGGTGAAAAGAGACTTGTCATTGAAAACCAGCATAAAGAAAAAATAATTCAACCGGAGAAGGAAGTCCGGAAAATAATATTGTACAGCGAAAAACCGGAAAGCAGACTATCAATGGTAAAATCCAGGATTTTGCTCCCTGTTATTCTGGTATTCATGGTCATTCTGGCAGGATTGATCTTTCTGATTAACCGGCATTCTAAAATAAAATGGGCCGAAGAAGTGGCTTTCCGGAAATTGAAAAGCTTATACACGAAACTAAAACCGTTGAAGCATATAATCTTGTTCAGAAAGTAAAAAAGTATTTGTCGAAAAATCCAAAATATCAGGAACTCTCAACATTTGTTACAGGAAGGCTGACCGTTCTGAGCGATCCGCCGGGAGCTGATATCTATATAAGAAGATATTCTGATATTAATGGGGAATGGACTTACATGGGGAAAACACCTGCCGATACATTAAAATTACCCTTGTTTTACTGCCTATCTGGTGAAGCTTGAAAAGCCGGGATATGAAAGCGCAACAGGCTTTTCACTTACACAACTTATTAAAGAAACCCTGCGATCCTGATACTTTATTCAGAAAGCTGTTTAAAAAAGGTGAGGTGCCTGAGGGTATGGTCTATGTTGACGGTTTAGGTGCAGAGCTGGAGAATAATTTTCTAAAGGAAAAACATGGTTTCTTCATGGACCGCTATGAGGTAACAAATAAACAGTTCAAGGAATTTGTCGATAAAGGCGGATATGTCAATCATGATTATTGGAAGCATGCTTTTATCAAAGATGGTGCAACTCTTGCATGGGATGAAGCAATGGCCCAATTCAGGGATAAATCCGGAAGACCCGGACCGGCTACATGGGAGGCTGGCTATTACCCTGAAGGGTCAGGATAATTACCCGGTTTCAGGAGTTAGCTGGTACGAAGCTGCAGCTTATGCGGAATTTGCCGGCAAAAGCCTTCCTACTTACTATCATTGGAGAAGTGGAGCTGGTTTTTACATAAGCTATATTGGATGGCATATTGGCTCCAGCATAATCCCTTTAAGCAACTTCAAAAGTCAAAGGCCCGGAATCTGTGGACCATCGCATGGTTTAAGCTGTTTTGGTATTTCCGGGATGGCAGGTAATGTTAAAGAATGGTGTTACAATAATACAGAGAGTGATTTACGAATAATCCTTGGAGGTTCTTATGATGATGTGAGTTATATGTTTAGTGACCTGAGCCAGCTTCCTGCTTTCGATCGCTCACCGATGAACGGATTCAGGTGCGTTACAGTATATAGACAGAGAAAAAATACCAGTCCAGTCCTTTGATAAAATTGCATTTAGCCCACCCAGGGATATATCACAAGAAAAACCTGTAAATGATGAAATTTTCAATGTATTCAAAAACCAGTTTTTATACGATAAGAAAGATTTAAAAGCAGTGATTGAAGACAGGGATGAGCGTGCCGAATACTGGACCGTTGAGAAAATAAGTTTTAATGCCGCATATGATAATGAAAGGATGATAGCATATCTTTTTCTGCCAAAAAATGGATCTCCTCCTTTTCAAACCGTGATCTATTTACCCGGATCATACGCACAATCTGAAAAAGACCTGCTATCAAGTGTTAACTCTTTGTGGTTTATTGATTATATTCTGAAAAATAACAGGGCTGTAATGTATCCTGTTTACCTGGGAACATATGAACGTAACATTAACCTGGATTTTACATGCAAAGTCGTCAGTATTTGAACTGGAATATTAAAATAATACAGGATTTATGCAGGTCGATTGATTACCTTGAGACCCGTCCGGATATTGATACAGCAAGACTAGCTTACTATGGCGATAGCTGGGGCGGAAGGTTGGGACTGATCATTCCTGCAGTGGAAGACCGTCTGAAATTAAGTATCTTGATCGTAGGAGGTTCCACAGGCAAACCATTTCCTGAGATGGATCCGGTAAATTATTTGCCCAGGATCAAAATTCCGGTTTTAATGCTAAACGGCAAATATGATGCCTACTTCCCTTATGAGACAGCAGTGAAACCTTTCTTCAATCTGCTGGGAACTCCTGCAAAAGATAAAAAACTAATCCTATATGAAACAGATCATTATGTTCCAAAGAGTGAAATAGTAAAGGAAACATTAAACTGGCTGGATAAGTATTTCGGACCTGCTAAATAAACTTCACCCTCCTCTTTTTTCAACATTTTCTCAGAGCGGCTCCGCAGTTCGGAATAGCTTGTTATCTTCGCAGATTAACAGCACCAAATAATCTAAAAATATGGGACTTAAGGGCCGGCTTATCGTAATGAACTTCCTTCAGTTCTTCATCTGGGGATCATGGCTTCTGACAATAGGAGCATACTGGTTTCAGAATAAACAATGGTCGTGGACCGATTTCGGAGCTATCTTTTCGACGATGGGACTGGCTTCGCTCTTCATGCCTGCCATTGCCGGGATCATAGCCGACAGATGGGTTAACGCCGAGAAGCTGTATGGAATCTTCCACATTGGGGGCGCCATCCTGCTTTCACTGATTTAAAGGAGCAATCTGACCAGCCGGAGATAAATTTAATAAATTTCTTTGAGCATATATTTTGCCAGTTCCTTCCCACATTTTGCATAGGCTTCTTCAATTCTTCGATAATCATCGGAATAGGAACTGAAAACTTCATCTCCAATTACATTTTCCATTGAAACAATGAGCGGATTCTCAGAGCTATTTGGTTCATATATTGTTGCAATTACATTGATATAGGTTGGTGATTTCGTAAAATTTTTATTGAAGCCAATTTCAAGAAATTGTGTATGCAGACTTAGTACATATTGTTGATTTTTGTAAACTGAATCAACCTTAATCTTGCTGCCTGAAAATTTGTTAAAAAGTTCTATAAATTTTGGTTGAAAAAATTCGGTTCTGTTGGCATACCATTTTTTTACCCAATTTTCACTACTGCCTTCCTTTCTCTTTTCAGCATCATCTTTCATATATTCGATATAAGACTGCTCATCGGCATATTGTCCAACTTTCAAATTTGAATAATCAAAGAGAATATGATAATTAATAGCATTTTTAAAATACTCTGGATTTCCAGACAGTATTTCAATTTTTAGCTTTGGGATTTCGGTAACACTCTTTACCTTTTGAGCATAATTGTTCAAGGGGATACAAACAAAAACAACCAATAAATAAATTAGCTTATTCATATCTGGTTAATTTATAGAACAAATAAGAAGTCAGGAATATAAAATGCTATTAAAACTTCAGTTATTTAGTCGATAATTCGCATTTAACTATTTCTTTCTCTGCTTTTTCTAATTCGGGAATAGTTAATGTACAGCAATCCCCTCTGACATAGTATGTTTTGCCAGCTTCAACATCTAAATCAACTGCTCTTCGCGTGTTAGTAACCTGAGCCCAAAATGTATATCTCCCAGGCTTCGCGAAAAATACTAAATATGAGTCGTTCCTTAAATGAGACTCGCTAACCTTATCTTCATTCGCATTAATACTATAATGTACCGCTGCGCCAACCATACTTCCTGGCCGATAGATGTAAACCAAAGCTTTCCCTGCCGGAATCGAATCTGCAGGACTAAATTTTTGTGAAAAGACTGAATTACATGTAAAAATTAATGTAAATAGAAACAAAATTCTAAAAATGGTTTTCATAACTGAAATTTTAATTAATTAATAATGAATGAATTATGATCTTATAAAATATCAATTTATATAATAGTCAGTTAAATTTATATTTTAATAAAATTAACCTATTATACTTTCAAAGTCAACTAAATATTAATTAAAAATCTACTCGAACATTAATCCATCATAAACCTGATTATTTCTTCCTCAATGATATCCCTATATCCATATTTCCCTTTAATATTACCATCTTCCAACAATATTATCAGAGGCATTTCTCCATTTGTTATTTTCAAAAATCTGTTTGGAGAAAGAAATGAATACGGGAAAATGGTTGAATTTGTCTCCTCAAAAAACTTGTCGACAAAAACTCCCGTACCGGCAAAAACATAATTGACTATTTCGCCATCATTTGCTTTTTTTGCAATTACTGAAATCTTCCTGGCTGACAGTTTGCAAAACCTGCAGCCAGTGCTGAAAAAGCATAAAATTTTCTTACCCCTGGTATATTGATTATTCTCTTTTAAAAATTCATTCAGCATAAATTCGTCGTAAGTAACAGTTTTTGAATATTTACTGTAAAAAAAAGAATCCGGAGGAGAAATGACAAGAGGTATAAGTCCGCTTATAAACACAATGATGATTAAAACAATCTTATCATATCTGAATTTTGTATTATGCCTCTGATAGGAGAGAACAAGTAACAAAATCAGAAGGATATTTTTTAATAATGATAACGGATGAGACATTTCAATTTCGCCAAAGCAATGGCAATGTTCCTGATTCCTGGTAAGAAATAAAAACAGAATAAAAACTGAGAATACAGAGAGCATTGTTATGGCAGCAACAAGCACCACCCTGGTGTGCATTCCAACGATCAGCACAACTCCTGTCAACAGCTCCAAAGAAATAATTAACCGTGCCAGGACAAAAGCATATTCCAGTTTTATGATGCCAAAACCATACAGATAGATTTCAAATGAATCAATCGAGATTAATTTAGATATCGCCGATACTATAAAAGTCAGTCCGACAATAATCCTGATTGTCGATTTCAGCTTACCTTTAGATATCATTCATTTTAGTTAAAAAAATAAAGGAAGAGAATTGCCGGGGGAAAAAAGAAGCTGCTCTTTTTGCAGCTTCCAGTTCCAACTAAATTTCCGTGCATTCTCCCATCATGGGTTCCAGGTCACTGCACTCTTCACCTGGAACGATAGAAACCTCCTGAACGGTTCCCAGGGACTCGCACCTGCATACTCTTTTTTCACATCCGGATACAACAATTAACAAAACGATTGAAATAAATAAAAGGATACGCTTCATAAAAGATTCTTTTAATTATATGCCTACTCTAAACGGTTTTCGGCTGCCCCGATCATATTAGTTTGTTTAAAGATATAATAAAATTCCTCACTATTTTATCAAAACAGCCTGGCTAAAATACTTTTGGTGTCTTAGTCTTGTGTGAAACAACTGATTTCAGTATCCCCGAAAGTGACGCAGAAATAGGGATGAAATGTTTCCGTTTCATTGCCTTGCCCCGCAGGGGGCCACTTTTTTCAACATTTTCTCAGTGGGGCTCTGTAGTTCAGAATAGCTTGCTATCTTCGCAGATTAACAGCAACAAATAATCTAAAAATATGGGACTTAAGGGCCGGCTTATCGTAATGAACTTCCTTCAGTTCTTCATCTGGGGATCATGGCTGCTCACCATCGGAGCATACTGGTTTCAGAACAAAAACTGGTCGGGGACCGATTTCGGAGCTATCTTTTCAACAATGGGTACTGGCTTCGCTGTTCATGCCTGCCATTGCCGGGTATCATTGCCGACAGGTGGGTCAACGCCGAGAAGCTGTATGGAATCTTTCACATTGCAGGCGCTATCCTGCTTTCAATAATTCCGGCTATCAACAATCCTGACACTTTCTTCTGGGTACTGCTGCTTACGATGATGTTCTATATGCCCACGCTGGCCCTGGCCATCACTGTGGCATACAGTTCCATGAAAAACAGCGGCATGGACATCATAAAGGAATACCCGCCGGTAAGGGTCTGGGGAACAATAGGCTTCATAGTGGCGCTGTGGGTTATAAGCCTGCTGGGATTTGAAACCTCATCCATACAGTTCTATGTCGCGGCTGCCGCCTCGCTTCTGCTTGGTCTTTATGCCTTCACCCTGCCAAAGTGTCCGCCATTGGGCAGGGGTCACAAGAAAAAGCTGGCAGAAGAGCTGGGTCTCAATGCCTTCAAGCTCTTTAAAAGCACCAAGATGGCCCTATTCTTCATATTCGCCATGCTGCTGGGCGCTGCCCTGCAGCTGACCAACGCCTATGGCGACACCTTTTTGCACGATTTCGCAGATATACCGAAGTACAAAGACCTTATCGCCGTCAGGTACCCCGCAATAATAATGTCAGTCTCACAGATCTCCGAAACCCTGTTTATCCTTACCATTCCCTTTTTCCTGAAAAAGTTCGGGATAAAGAAGGTGATGCTTATGAGCATGGTGGCATGGATTCTCCGTTTCGGCCTGTTCGGATTCGGGAACCCGGCTGAAGGGCTTTGGATGATCATCCTCTCATGCATCATCTACGGCATGGCCTTTGATTTTTTCAACATCTCAGGTTCACTCTTCGTTGAGACCCAGTGCACTCCTGACATACGTGCCAGCGCCCAGGGTCTGTTCATGATGATGACTAACGGCTTCGGTGCCTTCCTTGGCAGCAGGATAAGCGGTATCCTGATTGACAAATATTTTACCCTGGGAAGCGGGGCATTCGACTGGAAGGGGATCTGGTTCGCTTTTGCTGGTTATGCACTGGTCGTGGCAATCATCTTCGCCATATTCTTCAGGCATAAGCATGTGCCGGAGAAGACGGCGAATATCATTCACTGATTACCTGTACACAGCTATTTGCCCATGCTCGGGCAGAGCCCTGTAGATTATCTTGGCATCGGCCCGCGGAAGCCTGACTTTAATGAAGGGATGATATTCAGGTACCCTGAAGGTAAAAACGCTTTTCATGGTCTTCCATGAATTATAAAGCCTGTACTGAAGATCGAAGAAAAACAGATGGAGGCCGTCGAAGCTATTCAGTTTTTCTTCCTGATAGACATATACAACAATCCCGTTATCCATTTCCATAATGTAGTTTACCGGCTCAAAATCGGCAGTATCCGGAATTATGTCAGGCTTGTATTCAGATGTATCCTTCGGGGCCATTTTTATCATAAGAGGCTCCTTCGGGATAGAGGCAAAGTTCCTTTGTGATAGTAAAAGGCTCGGAGAGCATTGAGGAAATGACATATGAGTTCCTGTCAAGGAAGATCTTGCTTGACGAAAGTCTGGTAAATTTTGTCCTGGCAACAGCGACACCGCTTATTTCGAGGGTAAAGCCTGAGTCGGCAAGATTTATTGTGAGGTAGATCGAATCTGTCTCAGCCATAGCTGTCCGTGCCTTTAGGAAGGAGAGCTCCCTGAACAGGTCAAGGTAAACAGAATCAGTCAGGATTGTATCATTTAGAACGGTCTTTGCCTTCCTGCCTGAAGCCATACTCATTCTTGATTGAGGCCTAGCTTCTTTACAGGAGCCAGCATCGTCATTAAAGTATAATAAATGATCAGTGCGAGTACAATAAATATAATGGTCAGCAATCCATATTTTCTGTCCGGCGGTTTGTTTATAGTTTCTGTTTCCATTGATACTGCTTTTTCAGAAAATATATACTTTGGAACCTATGCTGAGGTTGTTGAAAATTGCCTTCAGGTCCTGATCATTAAGCCGGACGCATCCATGTGTAACCGGCATCCCCAGGAACCTCTTGTAGATGGTCCCGTGAATCAGGTATCCATCTCCGAGCGCCAGGGCATAATCTCCGAGCACCCCGAATTCATATCTTGACGGATCATCCTGTCTTTCGGGAATTGGCAGTCCCTCCTCGACAAAAGCCCAGTCGGGCCTTCTCCATGCAGGATTTGTCTGTTTGCCCTGTATAGTAAACTTGCCTTTCGGGGTCTTGAAGATCCAGCTTCTCCCCTCTTCAGTCTTGAGCATCTTAAAGCTGCCTGTGCTGCAATGACCTTCCCTGACAAGTTTCTTGTTCCTGTAAAGGTAAAAGAGGTTATCAGTGGTATTTATTACGAGGTAAGATTGTCCTGATGTGTAACTGTTGTATTTTCTGGAAAGACGCTGAATATCCCTGTTCAGCTGGGTGATCTGCTTTTTGTACACCTGGTCTTTTTTAAGTGCCGGAGAATTTGTCACTACGGTTTTGCTTACCCCCGGAATTTTCTGGAGAGCAGGTATAATGTAAACAAAAAATGCAAAAAGGAACAATACAGCCAGCAGTATCAGCAGCCATTTGATAACCTTCCTCCAGGTGTCTGAAAGCCTTCTGCTGACATCTAAAATTTCATTTTCCATCGGGATAAATTATCTTTTCAGAACATGTTTCAGGTCATACATAGAACCTACGATAGTAACCGGAGTCCCTACTTTCGATATCTTGAAGAGACTATCCATCTCCCTGTCCTTAAGGGCAATGCATCCGGATGTCCAGTCTGCCCCCTTTCCTCCGCTGCCATGGATCTGTATCCTGCCTCCGATAGCAGCCGAACGGGGCAGGGCGCCTCTCTCAATCGCAGCTTTAAAAAGAGCGGTGTCTTCATTATCAGGATAGTTGATTTGCAGGGCTTTGTAATATGCCGTACTGTCGCTGTCATACTTATTTGTAATTTTGTACATACCCTCGGGCGTAGCCTTGTCGCCTCTCACCCTCTTGTCGCCTACCCAGTTTCTTCCCAGCTCTGCCGAATATGCTATCTGGAGTTCACCGTTGAAATATACAAAAACTTTCCTTGAGTACTTATCAACAATAATCGAGTAATCCTGTAAAATCCTTGATTCTGCGATAGTGGAATCAGCCCATTTTCTCCATTTGGGATATGACCTGAAATAGCTTCGGAGGTTTGCATCGGCATATTCATACGATGGCACCAGCAGTTTTTCAGCATCAGCAATCTTTTCCTGTGCCTTGAGGTACGCTCCTGTTTCCCACGCCATCTCAGCTTCAGTAATCAGTATTTCACCAGTGGAAATGTCGTTCCTCATTCCTGATGGCATTGGGTAGCTGGAAAAGCGATTGTTAAGGTCCCGGTCTGTTTCCTTTAAGTTGTCAATTTTCTCCCTGATTGCTATTTTCAGGTTTGAAGTATTGTTCTCTGCATCATGCGAAGCTTCGAAGGCCTTTTTTAATGCAAGGGAGGCATATTCAGATACTCTTTTATAGTTTCTTGAGTAAATTCCTTTCTCATTTTCCCTTTTCCAGTACACCATTGCAGAATCATAGCAGTTCTTCGCTTCATTGAAAAGTGTTTCGGAATATATGCCGGCGTTCTTTTTCGAGGCCATGGAGATGGCAGAACGGGCAGATTCCATTTCGCCTGAAGGCGGTTTCGGGACCGGATAAAAGATCAGGAATCCCATTAATGCGACAAATACAAAAAGGGGAGTTATTATCAAAATATGCTTCCAGACCCTGTGCATTGGCGGAATCTCTGTTAAATCTTAAAAAAAACCCCGGGTCGGAACCCGGGGAGTTTATACTATTTAGCTGTTGCTCAAATTAGAATTTGATCCTTGCTTTGGTAAGGACTTCTTTAATTTCAGCATTCAGGCTGTTAGCTTTGTCAGTGGCTGCTTTGATCTTGTTGAGAGCATCCATGTATGTGCCTTTGTCGAAAAGTGACTGAGCTTCAGCAACTGCAGCGTCAACTGCGGTAAGTTCACCCTTGATCTGTTCGATAACGGCGGCACCTTCTTTACCTCTCGGGAGTTTCGGGAGAAGTTTGGCGTTTTCAGCAACAACTGCCTTAATGCCGTTCAGAAGGCCTTCGGCTTCTTTCTTTACTTCATCTTTTTTAACAGCTGCATTTGCAGTAACTGTTTCAGCAAGAGTTTTTGCAGAAGCGAGGTCTGCTACAACAACCTTATAATTCTTGAATAATTTACCATCAACTTCTGTAATTGCAGCGTTAATAGCATTCATTGAATCCTGTAGGGCTGCGAATTCGGCAGGAAGATAAACGTTAGCTTCAGCAGCCTGAGCAGCTGCGATAGCAGCATTAGTGGCATCAATTTCAGCCTGTGGTTTTTTGCCACAACTAGCAAGGACAGCAACCATTGCGATAGCAGCTAATCCCAATAAAATTTTGTTCTTCATTTTTTTAACCTTTTTAATACTTTGTTTATTTAACAACTTCCGATTTTGTATACTAATCGTTTGAGTTTCAAAATTGACGGTGCGAATATACTACAATTTCAAGACATTACAACAAAATATTTCAAGAATCTTGATCTGAGGCAGGAAAAATACCTGAATTTTATGAACAAATTAAAGTTAATTAACTATAGATATGCCAGTTACATCTCTATTCCGAACTCCTGACAGCTTTTACTTATCACCTGTTTCGCTTTCTCTGATCAGGAATTCAGTGAGATTGATATCGTGATCGATATTAAGCTTTCTTCTAAGCCGGTATCTGCTTATCTCAACTGCACGTCCCGAAATATTTAGAAGCTTTGCAATCTCCTTGGATGTAAAGTTCATTCTCAGGTATGAGCAAAGCCTCAGATCATTGGGGGTTAGTTGAGGATATTTCTCCAGCATTCGTTTAAAGAAGCCCTGTTGATACATTTTCAGGCTGTTCATTGCATTCTTCCATTCTTCAGTCTGGGAATTGAGGCCATTGTTAATTATTCTTTCCATTTCCCTTACAAATTTCTGCGGAAATTTTGATGATTGTGCCTTTAGCTGTACGATCTGCTGGTTCAGTTCAGTCATTATCTCATTCTTCTCAATAAGGTAACGCATTGTCAGCATGAGCTCATAGCTCTTTGAGTCCAGCTCGCTCTCAAGTCTGTTCTTGCCAACCTCGTACTCTATGAGCTTTCTGTTCCTCTTCAGTTCAATCCTGAAAATTCTGGTTACTGTGATTATCAAAAATGAAAGAATGATAAAGTAGCCGATTATAGCTGGAGTACTCAGGTAATTTGGCCTTTTAATTGTGAACTCAGATTCAGTAATCTTATTCCCGGCTGCAGCCTTAACCTGGACATGATAATGTCCGAATTTAAGGTTAAGAAATGAAAAATTGTCAGAGGTTGTGCTATGCCAGCTATCGCCCAGTTCCCTTATCCTGTACATATATTCACGGTCCTCCTGGTCAAATCCTGTAGGATCGGCCAGGAATACGGTTACATTGTTTTCCCTGTTTGGAATAGCAACACTCCTGGAAGCCTCCGGAATTATAACTGTACTCATAGACTTTCCGGCGAACAGCAATCGGTCAATCATAATCCTGGGATCTTCCGCTGCACTCAGCTTTGTTATGTCGAGGGTTATGAAAGCTTCCCGGGTTGGAATCAGCAGAGTCTTTTCATCAAGTGATATTATCTGCTGTTCGCGTCCGGGTAATTCGGCAAATTTATGAAAGAATTCCAGCGTCTTTATTGCCTTGAGATCCCTGGAAATATCAAACAGGGCAATTTTGTTCCCAAGAATAAACCAATAGCTGCTCTTTTGATATGAAATTATCTGTGTGGCCTTTATATATTCTCCCAATCCCTGTTCAAGTGATCTTACAGGGAAGAAAGATTTATTCTCATAATCGAATGCATAAATATTTTCCGATGTCATAAAAACAACCTGATTATTGATCTTTGATATTGTAACCCTGTTGGATGTATCACCGATTGCTTTGAAATACAATGTATTAACAACTGAGTCAATAGCCTCATTGAACTCAAGCCTGTAAATACCTTTTTGCGGATGTGTAGCCCAGATGTATCCAAGATAATCGACCTCAATTGACCTTGAGGGTTCAATATATCCTTTAATCCTGTTCCGAAAATTCCATTTGCCCCCGGGGTTCCGGGAAAAGGATATAATTCCTGTATAGGTCCCCTCGAGGAGCAGATCATTATATTGTCTTATTGACCATCCTCCCGTCACATCCGAAATCTGTCCGAAAGTGCCCTCATTGAGAAGAAATGTACCGTCATTATGGCCGCAGAGTATCTGTTCTTCGAATTGTGCAAGTATCCAAACCTGTCCCTGGGTGTTGTGTATTATCCGCAGGTTGTTAAAGCTGTAATCTCCCCTGTTGTGACTGATATCAGCCACGAAAAGGCCATGGTTCGTACCAAGGTAAAGCAGATCATCATTTCTTACTGCGGTATAAATGGTGCCAAGATTCCCTGATAAATTTGCATAAAGGATTGTCGGAGAGGAAACATTTAAAAAATTGGCACCATCGTCCAATCCCACCCACAAACCACCGGAATTATCTTCATACATGGACAGTACTGTATTGTTATTAAGTCCGTTGGAGTAATCATATGATTTCTGTATATTCCCTTTTTCATCACAAAAAACAATTCCCTTCAGGATAGTCCCAAAAACGAGCAGGGAATCATTTAATGCAAGTCCGGCATTACATGTCCGCGCCTTAAGAATATCTGATATTTCGCTTTTCTGTTCTGAAAAATTTTGCCCGTCAAAGACAAATATTCCATTATTTGCTGTGCAGATCCACCACTCGTCAGGTTTGAGGTCTATTACTGCATGGACTTTCAGAGTACTGAATGGCTCGCTGCCTTTAATAAAATCAAAATCCGATCCATCAAAACGGAATAATCCCAGTCCAAGCGACTGAACGATAAAACTGCCTCCTGTTCTGAACAGGAACAGCATTATTGATGGTCCCGGAATTTTAGTTACTCCGGTTGAATCATACTTGTAAATTGCAGTAAATGACTGAAAGAAAAGTGTATGATTCAGTTCATAAATATTCCATATCTCATCATTCTTGCCAACATCAATATTTTGAGCAAGGGATTTATAATTCAATCCGCCTTCATTGTCTTTCTCCCAAAATCCGAAATCCTCAAAAGATCCTGTGAAGATAACGCCTTCATCATTGATGTAAACCGACCTTACTCCCTGCCTGAATGGCATCCTGAAAGTCCTTTTGCTGATGCCATTATATTCAACCAGTCCTGCTGAGTTGGCAAAATATACATAGCCGGTAACGGGATTCTGGCATATTTCCCAGTTTTGATTATCGACAGGAATGCGGTTAGATAAGAAGTTTTGTATCTCGCTGAAATTGCCTGATTCCTGAGCACGTGTCAGAACTGAGAACACCGAAAGCAAGCAAAACAAGAGAAAGGACTTAAAGCTAATTCCTTCTGAATAATCTGACATAAGTCCTGATGTTACTTCACACATTCAAATATAAGAAAAAGTAACATGACATTATCAATTCAAATGACACTGACTTGTAACTGGTCAAGAGAAAACGAGACGGATAATTTTTCGTAATCAGGAATTATCAGGATAAGGAGATAGAGGATTACTCCTTATTATATTTGAAATCAAGCTTTTCCAGCCCGTCTTTTATTTCAGGGCAGGACATAAAAAGATCCCATAACAATCCGGTACGGTAGTTTTCAATCATAACAACAGCGGGACCCTGATCTATTGCAAGATATCTCTGCGGATACCACTCTGCCTGTTCACTGAAGGCATCATAGAAACCATATTTCCCCCAGATCTTATCGCCAAGTTTGTAATAAAAATGACGTATTGCATCCATTGACTGTATCGGGGTATAAGGAATAGAGGAAATTGCAGCGGTGGGAGAAATCACTCCAAGATCATTACCTTCACCCGGTGCATGGGCGGAATATCCGTTTACCGAATAGCTGGCTGTAAGACCCCAGCAATCCTTTCCATAACCTTTAAAATTACCGCTGTTCTGAACGCACCATCTCCAGTTAATGAGCGCTTGATTTTTATTCTGCTGCCAGTAATCGGCATACTGATCCTTCAGGTTTCGCGGATCCAGACCAAGATATGAATAATGAGACCAGAACAGAGGGCCACCATATTCTTCCGATCCATTGTGCTTAAGAGTAAGGATGTATCCGAATTTTTCCTTATGGGTTTTAATTTCGCCATTCCTTGCCCAGCCTTTGTGATAAACATCTGCCTTTACGGGATATGTTGGCGAGGAGGCTGCCAGAACATAAACAATCAGGCACTCATTATATCCCTTGATGCCAAAATTCATTTCCCAGTTATACTCAGGCGACCAGTGCCAGTAAATGATGTTTTCTCCTCCTCTTGTAAACCAGCTCCATTCTACTTCCCTCCATAGCTTGTCAATATCTGAAGCAAGTTTTTTTTCCTCTGCATTCCCTGACATGAAATACTGGCGCACAGCCAGAAGACCCTGAACAAGATATGCAGTTTCAACAATATCTGCTCCGTTGTCTTTTGCCGAGAATGGCTTTGTTTTTCCAGTCTCTCCATTTATCCAGTGAGGCCACGCTCCATGATAGCGATCAGCGTTTTTCAGGAAATCGACGATTTTATAAAGTCTCTCATATCCTTCCTTCCTTGTAATGAACTTCCTGTCAATACCTGTAAGTATTGCCATCAACCCGAATCCGGATCCGCCTGAAGTAATTATATTCATATCATTCTGCGGGTATATCCCATCTACATGGAAACGTTCACGGGCCATACCGGATTTGGGTTCTGCACCGTTCCCAGAAGTACTGAAATGTGCGGTACTGAACCAGCGTAAGCAGAGAATCATCACTGAGCATTTCCCGGATAGTGTCTGAAACAGTTATTTCCTTTTTGCTCTTTCTGCTTTCGTTACAGGAAGTGCTGAAAATAAGTATCGCAATAAAAAGCATCCCGAGTGTCTTCATCAGATCATTTATAGGTAAAACCTAGTTTGTCAAGACCGTTCCTGATGTCAGGATTGGCCATAAAAAGATCCCAGAGGAATCCGGTCCGGTAGTTTTCTATCATGCAGATGATCGGCCCCTGATCAATTGCAATGTAAGAATCTGCATACCAGTCGGAGGAAAGATTAAATGCGTCGCGGAATCCATAATCACCCCAGATCCTGTCTCCAAGTATATAATAAAAGTAATTAAGAGCTGCCATACTTTCATCCGGTGTATAGGGAAAAGACGATAATGCAGCAGTAGGAGCAATTACTCCAAGATCATTTGTCGGTGAGCTTGCGCTATAACCATTGGGATATCGCTGGCAGTCAGACCCCAGCATTTTTCACCATAACCACGATAGTGCTTCGGATTAGCTTTGCAGTATTCAAAGTTAATACGGGAATGTGCAACGTTTTGTGTCCAGTATTCAGCATACTGGTCTGAAAGATTTCGCGGATCCAGTCCAAGGAAGGAATAGTGTGCGAAGAACAGAGGTCCTCCATAATCATATCCGAGAGGAAGCCGGATGCCGTAGAAATTCTTGCCGTTCTCCATCGGATATGATCCATTCCTGGCCCATCCTTCATCATAGACAATTTTAGGAACTGAATGTGTAGGCGATGCAGCAGCAAGAATATAAACAATAAGGGCCTCGTTCCATCCTGAAACAGGCATATTCATATACCAACCGTAATTTGGTGACCAGTGCCAGTAGAGCTTGTTCTGGTCATCTCTCCGGTACCAGTCCCACTCAATATTCTTCCATATTTTCTGGATTGTATCACACATTGCCTTTTCATCTGCGGTGCCATTCCTGAAATATTCATTCACAGTAAGTAGCCCTTGCATTAAAAATGCTGTCTCCACAAGGTCTCCCCCATCATCTTTTGAGCTGAAGGGGTAGACTTTACCTGAGCTTCCGTTTATCCAGTGCGGAAATGCACCATGGAACCTGTTTGTGGAAGGAGAGTTCAGGAAATTAACTATTTTATTAAGCCTTTCGAAGCCCTGCTGACGTGTAATAAAATTGCGTTCAATGCCAACCAGGATGCCCATAAGCCCAAAGCCGCTTCCTCCCGATGTAACTACATCTCCTGAGCCCAGCCGCTCCCTTGCCAGTCCTGAAGAGGGATGTCCATAATCCCAGAAATATCCAAATGTCTTCTTCTGTACAAGCGTCAGAAGAGAATCTTCGGATATTAACGGGAATTTGGGAAGCGTATCAATTCTTGTGGTGAAAGTAAATGTAAACCCTTCATTGAAGAATCCTCCCAGGTTTTTCCCCACATCGAAAGACATTATGTATTTTGTAAGAGGATCTGCTTTATCATCCGGTACAACAATCATTACCGGGAATGTTTTATCGAATCTGATGGAATAGGCATTATCTGCTCCAACACTCAGAAAGAGTTTTTCAGGGTTAAACAGGGTTGTATCGATTTCACTGCTGAACTTTATCCGTATCTCGATAGTATTAAAATCCACATCATTTATGCTGCCATTATTTGGCACATAAATCTTATTGATTGATACAGAATCAATTAGTATTATGTTCCTGTTTTCATTGTCATCGTCATGCCTGTTACAGGCACAAAACAACAACATGAATATGAAAACCGATACTGGTACTCTCATATCCTGCGGAATAAAATATTGAAGGGGAATCCGTTCAGCGTTCCCCTTCAATTGATAAAACTTTCTTACTCGTTGAGCTGAGTTACTTCAGCATCATAGAGGTCTTTAACTTCGGTTGCTGTCAGAGCCTTGTCATAAACGCGCAGCTCATCGAGGTTTCCAAGGAACCAGCCCATCCATGCATCTGTAGCGGTTCCTTCACTTTTCGGACGCCATGCACCTATATTTATAACATCGGCATTAACGAAAGCAAGGTTTCCAAGAGCTGGTCTCGGGTTAACATCGTCTCCGGCAGCCCATCTGTTCTCGACACCTTCATTTGTGGTAATTTTTGCCCCATCCTTATAAATCATGTATTTGGATGTTGCGGCATCATACTGGTATACAAGGTGCATCCAGTGATTTATCATGAAAAGCGGATCTGAATAGCTTATATGCTGGCCAGACCATACAGCGCCATCCTTGTAGAAGAATGCCTTAAGCTTCAGAGAGTCGGCAGTTGCACTAAGGCGTTCCAAAGCAAGTTTCAGGTTGCCCCAGAAGAGGTCGGTAGATTTGCCTATCTCAAAGATTGTCGGTTCAGGATCACCTGTTACAAGAGGAGATTTAATCCACATTGCAATAGTAAAAGAGGTCAGGGTCTTCAGCTTGCTTGCAGCAGGCAGGGTGTAAAGGAGACGGGCATTGTTTGCGCCCTGGTAAGCCTGGCCGCGACGTCCTTCAACATAAGTTACTCCGGTTGTGACAGTTGGAGTCAGATTAGCGATCTCTTCGGTTCCGGCACCGTCAAACGGGAAATAAGCAACAAGATTTGCAGTTGCAATGGTGGTGGGATCGGTCTTCCCTGCGTTCGGATCTTCATCTTCTTTGCATGATGTCATTATCAGGCCGAAGACAAGCATTGTTACGAATAATACACTGCTGATTTTCAAAAACTTTTTCATGATAATTAAATTTAGTTAAACAATTAAAATCGTGTTTTTTAGTAGCCATTATTTTGAGTGAGATTTAAATTTAAAGCCATTTGTGCTGAAGGTATCGGGAAGACCTCATGTTTGCCAGCTGTGAATCCTTTCGAAGCAAGAGCTGAAGGTGCCTGTCCTGTGCGGACCAGATCGAAAAACCTGTCCTCCTCAAGAGCAAGCTCTGCGCGGCGTTCATCCCATATCTGCTGAAGGGTCACGCCTGTGAGGTCAGTCAGTCCTGCCCTGAATCGTACAAGATTGATTGCATTGTCGGCAGTGAGTCCGCTGTGTGTTGCAACTGTAGCGCCTCTGGTCAGGGCTTCGGCATACATTAGGAGCACATCTGAATAACGAAGAATTCTTATATTATGATCAAACCCGTAACCATTGTAATTCCAGAGATTATAAATCAATGGCGTATAAACCTTTCCGTTATAGACTGGATTGCTGCATGCTTTCTTTATGCTGTCGCCTTCAGGTGTCTTTGTACCCCGGTAGAGAAGTGTGGTAGCAGGACGTACAACTTCTCCCCTCCCGCTGTAAAAGTCAATCAGGTTCTGTGTAGGAGTACAGAATCCCCATCCCTGCATTCCGCTTGGAGTGTTTCCCCGTGGTCCCTGAACATAAGCATATTCAATATATGTCTGGTCACCGGTTGTTCTTACCAAGAGTAGAACTCTGGAGCTCGAAAAGTGATTCCTCGCTGTTTTCACCATCTAATACTGAAGACTTCCCTGAAATCTGCAAGCAAGCTGTATTTTCCTGATGCAATTATCCTGTCGGTGAGACTTGCGACTGAATCCCACTCCTGCTGGTACAGATGGACTTTGGCTTTCAGGGCCATTGCAGTATATTTGTTAATCCTGCCTGCCCATTCTTTTGAATAAGATTTCGGAAGAACATCTATTGCTTCTTTCAGATCCTTTTCAATAAATGCATATAGCTGTGCCGTGGTAGACTGGGCAACAGATGCCAGCTGTTCAGCAGTAAGAATTGTATCAATAATCGGAACCCTTCCATAAAGACGGGTCAGGTTGAAATAGGCATATGCCCTGATAGTCTTTGCTTCGCCCTGGCACTGAAGGGCGTATGTGTCATCGGTGCTCAGGTTTAATGCTTCTACATATAAAGGCATCTGGTGAATGGCATAATTAGCCGCACTCACTATGTCGAAATATCCTACCCAAAGGCTATTTATCAATCCATTGGTCTTATCGTAGGTTAGATCATCCATTTCCTTCATTGAAGGATTATCTTCAGGTGTGCTGCCCTTATCTGCATTGTCGGAAGTGATTTCAAAAGCACCGATATATGGGAAAACATGAGCGTCATAACTCCTCATGCTGGCATAAGCAGCGCTTACGGATAGAAATATGTTCTCGGATTTTGTATAATCCAGGCCGGTTGAGGGTATTGTTCCTTCAGGACGCATGTTCAGGAAATCTTCGCATCCTGCAAGTATGCCCACCACTAATACGACTGATATATATTTTAACTGTTTCATGGTTTTTCTGGTAAAGGTTAAAAGTTCAGTTTCAATCCTAAAGAATAAATCGACTGCATCGGATAAACCGAATTGTCAATACCGCTGGCAATTGGTGTCCCTCCAACTTCAGGAGTAAATCCGTCATAAGTAAAGAAAGTGAACGGACGTTGAGCAGCAAGATAGATACGGAACTTGGGGATGAACTTTATCTTTTCCGTCGTATATCCGAGCTGTATGTTCTGGATGCGGACATAAGACCCGTCCTGAACAAAGAAGTCGTTTGCCTGCTGGGTATATGAATAATTATATGCTTCAGCCGACGGATACTTATCAGATTTGTTCTCTGATGTCCAGTGCTTATTGTAAAAATCCTGGTCATAGTTTCCATCCGTAAAAACATCCCTGTTCATTCTTTTTGCATTCAGAATCTTATTCCCCACCTGTCCCTGGAGCCCGAGCGTGAAATCAATCTGCCTGTAATTCAGTCCGAAATCGATACCTGCAATGAGCCATGGAACCGCACTGCCAAGAAAAACCTTATCTGCATCATCAATAATGTTATCACCATTCTGGTCCTTGTATTTAAAGAAGCCTTTATCTTTTATTGCCCTGGCTCACAGGATCCTGCAAAGCCGCATGCTTCAGATTTATAAACTCCGTCAATTTCATATCCATAAAATGAGCCTATCGGATGTCCTGCCGTGGTGAGTGTTGTATAGCCGCTCCTTACGGAAGCACCGGGAATGCTTTCCCTGCCTTCAAGCTTTAGTACCTTGTTAAAAATCGTGGTGGCATTCAGTCCTATATTATAACTGAGATTGCCAGAGATATTCTTCTTGTACGTTAAATTCAGTTCCACACCCTGATTCAGGACGCTTCCGTTATTGCCCAGAAGATCTGCAGTGCCGCCTCCTGTTGCAATGGGTGCGTAAAAGACAACATTATTGGTAACCCTGTGATAATAATCAGTTTCACCGGATATCTTGCCGTTTGCAAATTCAAAGTCAAATCCCACATCAAACTCATTCACAACTTCCCATTCAAGATAATTCTGGATGACTGTCTGGGCTCCCATACCGTCGACCAGTTCATCCCCGAAAATTCCTGAACTGCCGGCACCTCTCTGGCCAAGTACCACAGATGAATTGGCAGGGACATTATCATTTCCCAGCATACCCCAGCTTGCCCTGAATTTCAGGTAGTCAAACAGTTTCTGATTTTCCATGAATGGTTCCGCTGAAAGGACCCAGCCTATACCTACAGACGGAAAAAAGCCCCATTTTTCCTGGTATTTGGAACTGGCATCAGCCCTGAAAGTAACAGTTGCCAGGTATTTATCACTCTTGTTGTAAGTTGCTCTTGTAAAGAACGACAGACCGTTATATACTGCGGCCCCGTCGTATGCATATCTGTCTCTGAAAGAACCTGTTGAAAGATATTTTGCCTGTTCATCAAAACCCGGAACGCTTATCGCTGACCCTGTGAGATACTCCCATTTTTCCATTCTGGTCGACTGTCCGAGCAGTACAGTATAACTATTATTACCTTTTTTGTTTTTATAGGTCAGCAGGTTATCTATGATCTGCTTGGATGAGTTTCCGGATGTTTTGCTTAAACTTGATTTCCGTACTCCCTGTGATCCTCCAACATTAAATTCAGGTTCATAATTTCTTGTATCCCAATTATTAAGATCGGTATTATAAGACAGTTTATAGGTCAGCTTGTCTTCAATGATTGAATATTCGCCGAATATGCTGAAGACAATTTTATTGCCTTCTTCCTTGTCGTCGTTATAATATGCTGCCGCAACGGGATTGCCATACTGGTTACCAAATCCATATGTCTGTGGCGAACCGAATTTCACAGGATAAGCATCTGTATTAGTTTCATCATAAACAGGATAGACCGGAGGATTTACATAAGCACTGAAAAAGGCACCATCATTTGGAATATTTCTGACATATTTTGACACAACAGTATTCAGTCCTATCTTGAACTTTTCGCTTACCTTCTGATCGATCCGGCCTCTGAAATTAAAACGCTGATAATCGTTTTTAGTATCCATGATACCCTGCTGGTAAAAGTAGCTGCCTCCTATTGAATAGGAAGTGTTATCGCTCATACCGGAAATATCTAAAGAGTGGCTGTTGGTACCGGCAGGTCGCACAAGCTCTTTATACCAGTCAGTTGATGCCGGATAGGTTGAAGCAACCTTGGGTATATAACCAGGCACATTTACGTTTGCCTCATTCATGAGTTCCACATACTGTTCCGTAGTGGCCATTGGCATAATATTTACTGGTATCTGTACACCAAAATATCCGTCGTAGCTAACTGTCGGTTTGGAAGTCTTTCCTTTTTTTGTTGTAACCAGGATGACCCCATTTGCAGCTCTTACACCATAAATGGCTGCTGCTGACGCATCTTTCAGAATAGTAAGATCCTCTATGTCTCCTGACGAGAGAAAATCAATATTATCGACAAAAACTCCGTCAACAACATAGAGCGGATTGGCATAATCGCCTATAGATCCCACCCCCCTTATCTTGACGGAAGATCCGGCTCCCGGAACTCCTGTGTTAATGATCTGTACCCCGGCGACTTTGCCCTGTAATGCCTGCATGGCATTGGACGTTAGCTGCTTGTTAAGATCATCTCCTTTAACCGATACGATTGGTGCAGTCAGATCTTTTACTCTTTGTGTTCCGTATCCGACAATAATGACTTCTCCAATATCCATTGCCTCTGTGAGCAACTTTACATTAATGACTGTCATTGTTCCGATACGAATACGCTGGGTTGTCATTCCCACCATTGAAAAGATAAGAGTGTCAGTGGGAGTTGCAGAGATACTGTAATTACCATCAAGGTCTGTGAAAGTTCCACGAAGAGTATTTTTCACCTGAATAGATACTCCGGGCAGTGAAGCATTGGTGTCATCCGTGACTTTCCCCTTTATCAGTTGCTGTGCATCAATTTGCGCGGCAACTAGCAGAAAAGTAAGAAACAGAAGAGATTTTTTCATTGGTGTCGGTCAGTTTGATGCAAATTAGGAAAGTATGGTCTGAAATGGTTCATTATACATAGTATATCGCTTTCACATCATCATAAATCTGTGTTTTTGTACCTCAACAACACTACAACATTGAATTATAATTAACTCATTATCTATTTATTGCATTCAGTGTTTTTAACACTTAGAGTTTAAGGACACAAGGCCGTTTTATAATAAACGGTTATGTAGCGATTTTGTTTAAAGGGGAAAGAAAATAATAATGACCCGCCAGCAGAAATGAAGGCAAATCAAAATAAACAACCCCGCTGACGCGGGGTTTGTTAAAGCTTTGCGGAGAGAGGGGGATTCGAACCCCCGGTACAGTTACCCATACGGCAGTTTAGCAAACTGCTGGTTTAAGCCACTCACCCATCTCTCCTAATGAACCTCTATTTGTTACGGCTGTTTATCCGCCAACCGGCGGATGGTTTAAGCCACTCACCCATCTCTCCCTTCGTCCTCCGAAGCCTTGGCGAAGGAGGACTTGATCTCAAAAATCCTTAATCGTATTGAGCGCGACAAAAATAGGAAAACATGCACTAAGTGCAAAATAATTCCCTTATTATTTCAGCCCTTTCAGCATGTCTATCATCATCCTGAAATTCTCCATGGTCTCTTCATCGAAATCCGTAACCTTAATGATCCCTGTTTTTACATCGGTAAGAAACCTTGAGAACATGAAGTTCCTCGGAATCTCCTTCTCCCTTATATATTCGGAGTTAGCCACGGTAATACCTTCCCTGGATTTCAGAATATGATTCTTGAAATCGAGCGTCGAGAGAAGATCCTCTGCATTGAAGATCGGTTCCGGCATCCTCACTATGAGAGGTCTGTCGAGGGCTTCCGTCTTGAAAAGAGTCTCCCTGAGCGTTTCGGCAGTTCTGTTCTCCTTTTCATTCTCGAACAACAGAACTGAAAACTCCAGGCCCCATCCCATCAGGATGTTGCACAAAAGCGGTATCGACGAGACATTGGTCGAAGGAATGACACTCATCTTTCCGGTATAACCAACAAGATGAATTATGGCACTGATGATATAGAAGGATCCTGTATCATTAACGATCAGGTTGAATTTTTTCGAAGTGAATCCTTCTCCCGACACGGGATTGCCCAGGATGCTCTGCAAGGGGCTGAGAGTATCGGGAGATGCAGCTGAAAGCCTCAGGGGATCAAGTATCCGGGTTGTGCTCCTGAGACTGTCAAGATCGTCCCTCTGTACTGCAAGCACCCTGTGAAGCTTGTTGATCTCGACAAGATGAGGTGAATGAGTGGTATATACCACCTGTATCTTGTCCTTTATATCCTCAAAGACTTTAAGGACATCCTCCTGCGCCCTGGCATGAAGGCTCACTCCCGGTTCATCGACAAGCAGAACCATCTGTCTGTTGATATTTGCCGCAGCTTTCAGCTCCATATAAAATGACAGGAACCATCGTACTCCGCGGCTTCTCTGTTTGGGATAAAGACGCTCTCCTTCATCCTTGATCCAGAATTCGAGATATGGCTTGCCGGCTTTCTCGTCATAGGACGAACTATAATGATCCAGTTCAAACTGTATATGGATTTTGTTGTTCCGCCCGATGGACTGCTGCCAGAAATCCTGAAAATTACGTGTAAGGGTCTGATTGAGATTCTCGATCTTCTGCTTCAGGATCCGGCTCGATGGCTGCTGAAAAAACGAGTAATCGAGCTGGGCGATGGAAAGAAAGTTGCGGGCAGCCTTATATCCCTCAACCTGTTCATTGCCTGATACGATATCTTCCATATCTATCCGGTTCGGAAGAAGACTGCCGAAATCTTCGAAAAGCTCGAATACCGGACAATATTCGAAATATTTTCTGCCTAATATCTCGCTGTTATACTGTGACTTATAAGACTGAATAATATCATTTACCTTTCTTTCAGCCTCCTCTTCGCTGCTGCCGTCCATAATATATCCCGATTGTGCAATATGCCTTTCAAGATGCGCTTTCTGATGGTCCATATCGGCTCTTGTCTTTCGGTAATCGTCAAGTATCTCCTCTCCATTCGCTTCATCAGCATCTCCAGCAGGACGGATCAGCAGAGTCATCTTCTGATGCCTCTCCTCAAGCTTCACCGACAATTCATCCAGATGCCTGTTAAGTGAATTGTATTTATCCTGAAGCTTTTTCCATGTTTCACCGGCCTTTCTTATATCATATTTTGCCTGAAGCCCCTGACTTATGCCTTCCCTGTTTTTCCTTATCTCATTTAGCTGCGACTTCAGGAGCGGAATATTCGTTGCCGGATCTCAGTGGCGCGTTCTTCTGCTTTTCTCCCGAATAACCTGAAGCTTCTGATGCCCTTTTCGCTGGGGGGAAGCTTCGATTTTAACTCTGACTCCTGCAGTGTGAGATCAGCTATCAGGCTTTCCATTTCACCAATCTGCTTCAGCTCCTGCTCAAGCTTACAGGAAACGTCACCAAGATAAAGCCTCCACGCATCTTCAAGGGAATCAAGGTACTGGCTTATCTCTCCGCTGACAACTATAAGGGACGAAAGGTCTGCTATCCACTCCCTGGTAAGCTCGATATGCGAGAGGCCGGAAAGAAGTTCCTTCAGCTCTGTCCCGGGATTATCGGTGACTTTCAGGAGCCATCCCTCAGGAATCGTGAACCTGCAGCTCACTTCAGGCAGGGAAAGGTCGCTCCTGAGAACATCTTCCGTGATTATCCCCGTATAAAATACTTTCATTCCTTCGAGGATAGATGTCTTGCCTGACTCATTCTGCCCAATCAGACAGGTAACATTATCCGGTGAAAGTGTTTGCCAGCCCGTATCAGCTATTGAACGGAAATTCCTGATCCTGAAGGCTGTCAGCTTCATCATTTTATAGGAGATTAAAATCGAAATCCAAAAACCAGGACATCATCCACCTGCTGCGTTTTGCCCTTCCAGTCCATGAAAGTGCTTTCGAGGGCCTCTTTCTGATGAGCCATTGGCAAGCCTGCAACCGAGCTTATCACACGCTTCAGGTTTTTCTGCTTGAATTTCTTGTCAGTCTGCTCACCAAACTGGTCCGCAAAACCATCGGAGAAGAGATAAAATGAATCGCCGGGGTATATTTCCACAGATCTGGTTGGTGAATGTCTGCTCTCTCAGCGGAGCAAGTCCTATTGTCATTTTATCAGGCTTGAATTCAATCAGTTCGCCATTCCTTACCAAAAACAGCGGTCTGTTTGCGCCTGCGAACTGCATCCTGTCATTTTCGGTGTCAACTATACAGAGGGCAATGTCGATGCTGTCCATCGTCACACTCTTTTCTCCTGTCTGATGGAGAGCTCTCATCACCTTTTCCCTCATCAGGTTAAGCACCCTGTTTGCCTTGTAATCTGTCCTCAGCTGCAGTATCTCGTTAAGAAAGCTGATGCCGAGGATGCTCAGCAGGGCTCCCGGGACCCCATGACCGGTGCAATCTCCCGCAGCTATGCAGATGTTCTGCCGGTTACGCAGCACATAATAGAAATCACCGCTGACAATATCCCTGGGAAGGAACAGTACG
Organism: uncultured Bacteroidota bacterium; assembly: GCA_963772715.1. GTDB lineage: Bacteria > Bacteroidota > Bacteroidia > Bacteroidales > VadinHA17 > LD21. The sequence continues at coordinate 160,754 of CAVYYM010000026.1, read as the reverse complement.
AAAAAATCCAGCAGCTGACCTTTAAGCATCTCATAATCCGGCATAAGAGCTTTCTGAATTATGCCGGCATATCGGAGGCTGGCAAAATGGTCATCCAGCACCTGGTTCTGAACCAATGAAACAAGATCAGCGTTATTTTGATTGTCAGTTGTCATATTCCCCATCGACTGTGACAAAAGCTAAAGATACATTAATTTTAATTTAACCGGCACGTTGAAAATTTGCAATTATTGGCTCTTTTTCCTCAGTAAAACAACATTCTCCACATGATGAGTATGCGGAAACATATCAACGGGCTGAACCCTTTCCACATTGTATTTCTCCGACAGAAAAAAAATATCCCGGGCCTGTGTCGATGGATTGCAGCTAATATAAACCACCTTTTCCGGCGAAGCCGAAAATATTGTCTTTACCACATCTTCATGCATGCCTGCCCTGGGGGGATCGGTAATGATCACATCAGGATGACCATTTTCCTCCATAAACTGTTGCGACAGAATCTTTCTCATATCACCTGAAAAGAAACGGGTGTTGCTGATGTTATTCATTTGCGAATTGAATGAGGCATCCATGACTGCTCTCAGGGATGTATTCAATGCCAATAACCATTTTTGATCGTGATGCCACATAATTTGCAATCGTGCCGGTCCCGGTATAAAGATCATAGACGATCTCCCTTCCTGTCAGCCCTGCGAAATTCAGGGCTGTCCTGTAAAGAACAAGAGCCTGGCCGGTGTTTGTCTGATAAAAGGATTTCGGACCGATTCTGAATTTCAAGTCCATCCATCTCTTCCACCAGATGGTCATCACCTTTATATAGTACCGGTTCCTGGTCCGCCAGTGAATCATTCCTCTTTGTATTGATAATATAGAATAAGGACGATATCTGAGGAAATTCCCCAGCAAGGAAGTCCAGCAGCCCCTCCCTCCTTTCCTTTTCATCAAGGAAGAATATTACGATGACCATTACTTTTCCGCCGGCTGTGTTCCTGATTATCAGATTCCTGAGGAATCCGCTCTGTTGCCGCAGGTTGAAGAAAGAGAGGCACTTCTTATGTGCATACCTTCTCACGGCTTCACGGATGGCATTGGATGGTTCAGGCTGAAGATGACACTCCCTTATATCCAGCACTTTATCGAAAAGTCCGGGAATATGGAAACCCAGGGCATCCTCCTTTTCAAAATCGTCATCAGAATTTACCTCCTCCCTGGTAAGCCATCTTTTATCGGAAAATGTGTATTCGAGCTTGTTCCTGTATCTGAAAACAGAAGGCGATCCGATGATCGGACCGATGTCAGGCAGAGAAACTTTTCCGATCCTTTTAAGATTGTCGGCGACCTGCTTTTCCTTGTACTTAAGCTGAAGGTCATAAGGAAGATGCTGCCATTTGCAGCCTCCGCAAACCCCGAAATGTTTACATAGCGGCTTGATCCTGTCGGGAGAGTACTCATGAAACCTGACCACGCTGCCTTCAAGGTATTTCTTCCTTTTTCTTCTTACCCTGATATCGACAACATCTCCCGGAACGAGCATCGGGACAAATACCACCTGGTTATCGACTCTTGCAAGTGCATTACCCTCTGCACCGATATCTGTGATCCTTACCTTCTCAAGCAGCGGCAGTTCTTTCTTACGTCCCATTTGCCGCAAATTAATTATCCCTCAGGTTCATAATGAATTTTAATCCTTCGGTCACACATGGTATCAGCGCATCGCCATGATCGAGATCCGGGATTATCAGCTTCGAGATCCTTGATGTCGGTGTGCCTGCATCTATCATGCTATCGTAAAAAGCAAGTGTGGCTGTTACGTTTACGTGCGTATCACCGCTTCCATGGACAAGCAAGACAGGCTTCTGTGTGTTCCATGGAGAAATACTGTTTCTTACAAGCCCCTGGCGCACACTGGAGTACACTGACGAACCGGCAAATCCTGAAATGAACTCCGATTTGAATAAGCCGGGAATTGAAGTCGTAAGCTGCTCATTGATCTCCCCAAGTGAAAGGGTCCCGTCATAAAGTGATCCCAGCATTCCGGCGTATGGTTCATTCAGAATATCAGAAACCTCGTTGGTGAACTGATCGTACTCCGAATATGCATTTATTATATACCCCAGATAAGAAGGCATTGGATATGTGGTGAGATATGAAATTCCAAGGAAAAGATTGTACATGTCATAGGGTCCCGCTCCGCATACACTGCCAGCAAGATTAAATTCCAGAGGCAGATCGGCATCGAGGTACTTGTGAAGAGCCATTGTTGCCCAGCCACCCTGTGAATAACCCATAAGATAATATTCATTTTTAATTGTTATCCCTGGAAATTTCGAATCTCCGGCTTCCTTTACCGCACGGAACATATCGACAATCGACCGTGTAGTGGCATCAGCAATCAGGTATGGATGTGGTACACCTGCAGAGCTTCCGAAACCCGGATAATCGGGAATAACAACCACAAAGCCCATGCTTGCAACGTATTCGGCAAGCTGGTAGAAATAATCCATTGGATTTTCACTCGGACAATTTTCATTCACAGTATTGGTTCCATTCTGAAAGCTCAGAACCGGGTATTCACCGGGTGTTGCAGGCACCGACACCAACCCGGAGCATTCTATCAGGTCATCATTAAGGAATGTCTTGTATACTATTTTGTAAACGTTCACACCATCTGCAACGTATGGCTCCACATCTGCAAGTTCGGGAAATGACTGAATTGCAATGCCGAGCATGGCATCTATGTAAGATTCCGGAAAAGAGCCCGCGAGCTGATTGCTGACAAAATATTCATAAACAGGAGTATCCTCCTTATTACACGAGGAAAGTATTAAGGCTACACTGAATAAAGATCGGTAATAGTCTGAATATGTATTTGTTAAATTTCATTAATGGTATTTTAATACAGCTCAAAGATAACGCATATAGAGTTACGCTGAGCATTCAAGCCTTGCGTACTTTTTTTATCTTTGCTAAATTTTAATTTGCATGGTTTCTGTTCAGGATCTGTCGGTATCATTTGGAAGTTTCGATCTGCTCACGGATATTTCGTTCCTTATTAATGATAAGGACCGCATAGGGCTTGCCGGAAAGAACGGCTCCGGGAAATCGACGCTCCTGAGCATTATAGCTGGTCAGCGGAGCCCTTCTGGAGGGAAGGTGGATATGTCGGATGAGGTCACAATCGGATATCTTCCACAGCAAATGAACATCGATGACTCCACCTCAGTGATGAATGAGGTAATTACTGCATTCTCAGAGATCACGGGGCTGTCTGAGGAAATCGAGCAGTGCAGCGCCGAGATCGCAAGGAGAAGTGATTACGAATCTTCAGAGTATCTCAGGCTGTGTGACCATATTACAACCATCGAAGAAAGATACCGTATCCTTGGAGGATCCAATTACTTTGCAGAAGCGGAAAAAACACTAACGGGCCTCGGCTTTGAAAGGAAGGATTTCGATCGTCCCACACGTGAACTCAGCGGGGGATGGAGGATGAGAGTCGAACTTGCAAAGATCCTCCTGAAGAAACCCTCTCTTTTTCTCCTCGATGAGCCAACGAATCATCTCGACATAGAATCGATACAATGGCTGGAGTCATTTCTGGCTGATTATAACGGGGCCGTGGTGCTGGTATCGCACGACAGGGCTTTTCTTGATAATGTCACTTCAAGAACTATTGAAATTTCTCTCGGCAGGATATATGATTACAAAGTGTCATGGTCAAAATTCGTCGAGCTCAGGAAAGAGAGACGCGAGCAACAGATGGCTGCCTACAGGAATCAGCAGAAGATGATCGGCGATACTGAGAAGTTTATCGAAAGGTTCAGGTATAAAGCCACGAAGGCAGTTCAGGTCCAGTCGAAGATAAAACAGCTGAACAAGGTCGAACGTCTCGAGGTTGACGAGGAAGATTCAAGTTCTATCAATCTCCGTTTCCCTCCTTCGCCGAGATCTGGCACCAATGTTGTGGAAGCTGTCGGCCTGTCAAAGAGTTACGGATCCCTGCAGGTCCTCAGGAACGTGGACTTCAAGTTGCACAGGGGGGAAAAAGTCGCCTTTGTGGGCCGCAATGGTGAAGGTAAGACGACTTTTTCGAGGATAATAATCGGCGAGCTTGATTGCGAGGGATCGATAAAGATAGGACATAACGTTCATACAGGTTATTTTGCACAGAACCAGGATGAGCTGCTTGATGAAAACAAAAGTGTTTTTGAAACGATCGATTATGTCGCCAAAGGGGAGATCAGGTCAAAGATCCGCGATATGCTGGGGGCATTCCTATTCCGCGGTGACGATATAGATAAAAAAGTCAAGGTCCTTTCAGGAGGAGAAAGGTCGAGGCTTGCGCTGGTCAGACTTCTTCTCGAACCGCACAATCTGCTTGTCCTCGATGAGCCTACCAACCATCTGGATATGAGATCGAAGGATATCCTGAAGCAGGCGCTGATAAACTACGACGGCACGCTTATCCTGGTATCGCACGACAGGGATTTTCTTGATGGCATTGCCGGTAAAATTTATGAATTCAGGCATAACAGGATCAGGGAACATATCGGCGGCATCTATGATTTCCTGAGGAAAAAGAAGATCGACAACCTGAAAGAGCTGGAGCGAAAAGAGACCAAAAGAGAAAATAATACAGGTAATACATCAGTAAACAAACAAAAATATCTCGAAAAGAAGGAATATGACCGGAATCTGAGAAAGCTGAGGAAAAGGCTTGAGGATTCAGAAACTGAGATCGGAAGGATAGAAGAGGAAATTTCATCTCTGGATAAAGTTTTGAACTCGGCTGATCAATCAGCTGCCGATACACATGACTTTTATGTGAGGTACCAGGAGCTTAAGGAGCGTCATAATGAGGAAATGAACTTGTGGACGCAATATACACATGATATTGAGCTATTTTTGCAAAACAATAATCTCGACTGAAGATGGCGGTACAGTTTCTCGAAAAGGAATACCAGGTGCATGCTTACGAAACCGGACCTGACGGAAGAGTCAATCTCCATTCGCTGTTCAACTATATGCAGGACATAGCCGGGAAACACGCTGTATCGCTCGGATACGGAAGGGAAGAACTGATGAAGCAGAATCATTTCTGGGTCCTTTCAAGAATGTTTGCGCGTTTGTCCGACTGGCCTGTCTGGAACGAAACCATCGTTGTCAGGACCTGGCCAAACGGAGTCGACAAGCTCTTCGCCATGAGGAATTATGAGCTCAGGCACAAAGATGGAAGAGATATCGGATCGGCTGTATCATCCTGGCTGATCGTCGACAGGACCACAAAGAAAATACAGAGGCCTGATGAATTGCTTGCAAAGATATAATCGTGACGATCAGCCTGTTGCATCGCCGGTAAGGAATCCCGTTAAACTGCAGGAATCATCAGAAAATGGTAAGCTCTCTCCATTATTCAATGTTAAAATCAACGACCTGGATATCAATTTACACACAAATAACGTTAACTATATCAAATGGGTGACTGATACCTATGATCTCAGTTTCGTAATGAATCACCGGGCAATTTCCGCTGAAATAAATTATCTTGCAGAAGCAATTTTCGATGATGTTATTGCGATCAGGACCTCAGCTGATGAAGCAGATGGGAGGTATTTCAACCATTCGATCATCAGGCAGTCCGACAAAAAAGAACTATGCAGGGTAAGACTTGGATGGGAGGAAATGGAAATTAAACCGATATAAATCGAATTCTGCATGTACAGAGGAAAACTTTTAAATATTTTAAAACTGTTCACCGGTGCTGCGCTTCTGACTGCGCTTCTCTCCTCTTGCGCAACCACAAAGACTGCACCTGTCGATACCAAGGACCTTTCCTATCTGTACAATCCTATCAGGAATCCTGTCAATCCCCGGTATATTATAACAACCGAATCGGAGAATAAAGCGTCGCTGGGTGTCAAATTCTTTGCTAACGAACTATTCTTTCTCGGAAGCCAATCCTCAGGGAGTGCCAACTTCGTCCATGATCATCACCATCAAGCTTTTCAGTACAACAAGGGGCCTGGCGCTGGCTGATACAGCTCAATATGTCCTGAATATCATAAAGGAAAAGGATACAAAGGAATATGTCTATCATCTGCCTGTCATTGTGGAGCCTGACCGCGAATATGTTGCCGAGGTGAAGATCCTCGACCGGCTCAGGTCGCTCGTGATGCAGGCTTTTATTCCATTCAACACAAATTCAGCTACGAGCAGGTATAATTACCTGGCACGGGGTCATTTCGCTAAAAATGAACTCTTCAATCCGATAATCAGAGTTGACGAATTTGCCAATCTTGTTTACCTGAGAGGGCATGCAGATTCCCTGTATGTTGCTTACTATAAACCTTACACGACAATCCCTGATCCGCCATCAATGCTGCTTCCTGAAAAAGCCATCGACTATGGCCCAGATACAATTGTCGCATTGGTATATTCCGACACTCTTCCGATGATGTTTCCGAGACCCGGAATCTACCTGTGCAGTATAGACAGCAATGTCAAAGACGGATTCGCCTTTTTCAATTTCGGTCCTTCATTCCCTGAGATGAACACTCCTGAGGCTATGATAGAGCCTCTCGCCTATCTTGCTTCAGAAGCTGAGCTCAATAATATAAGAACAGCCGAGAGACCAAAACTGGCTCTTGATGAGTTCTGGATAAAATGCGGCGGAAATGTTGAAAAGGCACGAGAGCTTATAAGAATTTACTATACAAGAGTTCTTTATGCAAATTACTATTTCTCTTCATACAAGGAAGGCTGGAGAACAGAGCGCGGGATGATCTATCTTCTGTATGGACCGCCCGATAAAGTTTACAAGAATCCCGAAGGAGAGAGCTGGGGTTACATGAAGGCTGAAGTCAAGTCATCATGGGGGACAAGGTATAAGGTTCAGGAAGAATACCTCTATTTCAATTTCAAGAAGAAAAACAGCACTTTTTCTGACAATGATTATTACATAAGCCGGAGCGAAACGCTGGTTACATTCTGGGAGCAGGCTGTGGCCTCCTGGAAAAAGGGTAAAGTTTTCAGGCTGGATGATCCGGTAGATTTTTAAATCTGATGCAAAAAGAATCTGATTGCATTTTTGGACTGCGGCCTGTCATTGAAGCGATAAGGGCAGGGAAGCAGATCGACAGGCTTCTGATAAGGCAGGGGTTGCAGGGCGACCTGTATCATGAGCTGATGACGGAAGCGAAAAAAAACAACATCGTCTGGCAGATCGTGCCATTGGAAAGAATCGAGCTGGTAACCAGGAAAAATCACCAGGGTGTGCTTGCCTGGCTTTCGGTGATTGAATACCAGCAGATTTCAAATCTGCTTCCGATGATTTTTGAAAAAGGAGAAGATCCGCTTTTAATTGCCCTCGACGGTGTCTCGGATGTGAGAAATTTCGGTGCAATAGTCCGCAGCGCTGAATGCCTCGGAGCACATGCTATAGTCATTCCTGAAAAAGGATCGGCCAGGATAACTGCAGATGCGGTCAAGACATCCGCAGGAGCCCTGAATTCATTCCCGGTTTGCAGGGAAAAGTCGATTGTTAAAGTGACAGAGTTCCTGAAAGAGTCTGGACTCAGGGTTGTATGCGCCGCCGAAAAACAGGGAACCGAAGCCTCAAAATCTGACCTGCGTGGCCCAGTCGTCCTGATAATTGGATCTGAGGAAAAAGGCATCAGCAGAGAGCTTTTGTCTCTGGCGGATAATATTGTGAAGATACCGATGACAGGAAAAATAGAATCACTCAACGTTTCCGTTGCTGCAGGCATTCTTATCTATGAGATCTCGAGACAGAGGTCGTCATGATCAGCCAACGATCCCCCTTATCCTTTCGTCGAGCATTTTCTGATCAGCTGTGAAAGATGCCAGTCCTGCAAGCGTCAGCAAAGTATCAGGAGCGATCTTACCCTCTTTGATCATCTTCGCCCATGCTGAATAAACAGGGATCTTGCCATCGGACGCTATCCGTGCTTTTTCTTCCCTGGAAAGAGATGGAAACATATCCTCACATCCTTCCCCCTGGGCTATTTTCACAAGCTCCTGTCCTGTTGCCGGAACTTTTGCGGCAAGCCTTTCAGCAAGGTTCAGGACGCTATCGCTGACCGTCCAGAATTTCTCGATTTGCGCTTCCTTTGCAGAATCGAACATGCTGACAGGATAATTCTCATGCAAGCGTGATTTGAACTTTCCCGGCAATGATTTACGGCCTGCAGCAGCCACCTTCGGAGGCATTGTGTAAACGTCTGTTCCTGCCAGAAGCTCAAGCTGGTTATAATTCCGCAGGCTTGCTGCTATGAGCCTTGTCTGCCAGGGATTCTTGGAAGAGAGTGCAGTGACCCAGTTCTGTGATGCTATTACCGCCATTTCACCTGCGCCTGATCCATCTCCAAGCTTATTGTCGGCCATGAACCCGCCTATCCTTCCGAGAAATACATTCAGATAATCTGGCCGGGCTATCCTTGTAACCAGAACATTCTGGCGGGCGCTGAATTCAAGGGTGAAATTTATTTTCACACCGGCATCCCTGAGACGCCTGGCTCCTATCAGTCCCTCTGCCGTATAAGGGACCTTTACAATAAACTGCTCCGGGCAGAGCTCATGATATCTTTTCCCATAGTATTCGATAGCTTTTATATCATGTGCAGTATCCGTATGGAGCTCTACGCTGACCAAGCCCCCGAATTTTGATGCCAGTCTCAAACCATGCCGCGCATTCAAGATGAAAGCTATCTCCTTAATTTTATCCTCAAGGGGTATGTCTCTGACAAGACTCTTTGGCCTCGAAGATGAAAACATCGTATATGCCTTTCTGTATTTCATTGTTAAGCAGCGTGTTGTTGGTTGTCAGAGCGCTCATTTCCGCGGTCCAGTTTGCCTCAGCCTCTTCCATATCGCCAGTATCGAGCCAGAGCTCGGTTCCGGTCTTCCTGAGTGACTCCCAGAATGGATCCTTTTTCCCGGTCACATGTTTTTCGCTCAGGTTCTTCCACAGGAAATCACTTACTCGTGTATTCAGGTCTGCCATGATCTATTTTTTTTGTATAAACAACTAATCATTTTTATTGTTCTTTGAAATCGAGATGATTTCACAGGTTTAATGAAATTACCGCGCCTTTAAATATTTTGGCAAAAATACTTAAATTTTTAATTAGTAACGCTCATTGATTGCTTTCCGGCATTTCTCGACGGGAATATATTGAAAGATGGTCATTCCACCTTTTCAAACAGTTCTTTGGCTGTTTCAACCGGAACCTCCTTTGTGCCCAGGCGCGCAACGACCTTAGCATCACGGTAGCCATTGCGCACAAGAAGGTCTGCATACTGCGATGCGCTTTCATATGTAATGAACCTGCCAATCAGGTAGATAGTAGGTCCTTTTGGCTGCGTTTCCGTATCAATGCCACGTGAACCTGCGATCCTGTTCATCTCTTCGAGTACTTCCGGTTTGACAGGCTTCACGGATCTCATCACCTCAACCCTGAAACATAGCTCGGGAGGTATAGTGTCGGCAGCTGACTTCTTAGCCGGCTGAACGGAAATGAAAGGCTTCTTGCCCCACTCCTTCTCGAGAACTGCTGCACGTTCGATCGAAACTTGCTTGCCTCCTGAAAAAGCTACTATGAATGCATCCTTGAATCCTTTTTGCCTGACGGTCACGAGAGCTTTCCTCGCATCAGCAATTCTCCTGAACATTCCTGCATAATATGCCGTATTGGAAGCGCCGGATGCCCTGATGCCATAAACCGGAGTGATGCCTTTGAAATATGACAGGGTAACGGGATTCTTAAAAACCGCGACCTGTATACGGTAGATCAATCCGGGTGGCACAGACGCATTAACCGGTATCTTGTTTCCAGAATCGGATCCCTTCAAATTTACCGCAAAAATTGAGTAGGCTTCTGATTGCATGACAATGTCTGAATCTCTTTTCACCGGTTCGGTGGATTTTGTAACAGCAGGCTCCGGAACCGGCTTTTTAACAGCTGAAGAATCTGTCTTTCGCTCCTTTTCTGCTGTCTTTGCCTGCGAAAACGATGTTGAGTTCATGGATGCCTGAGCTTCGTTAAACTTCTGATCAGCCTTTTTTTGATAAGAAGCAGCAAGTTTTTCCGTGTCAGCTATTTTAACCCTTAATTCTGTTTTTCCCTTATAATCAAGCTTGTCAATGCCGTTTTTCCAGTCATCGGCTATTCGCGTCAGGGAATCAGCCTTAAACTGATAATCAAGTGCCTCCGACAGTATGAGGTCAAAGTTTGCAGGTATGGTATCCTGTATTTTTCTGGTAACCGTGGTCGATTTTTGCTGGGCATTCATGGAAGTGATACCGATCACATGCATACAAAAGATAATGATGGCCATTATCGGGACTCTGTATCGTTCATTGATCGATTCCTTGATCTGATTCATTTTATATATATTTAATTATCAGATATATACAAACTTTCCTGATAATTCTTAGAATCACTCTGTTGTTGATAATTATAAAAAAACTTTTGTCAAGAAAACAATTCAAACTTCGTAAATTTACCCGTAATAACAAAATGACAGAATCGATGGCACAACTGAAAGAGGGAATGAAAGCCCCCTCCTTTGAGGGTATTGACCAGGATGGCAGAACTGTGAAGTTGAGTGACTTTACAGGAAAGAAGGTTGTTCTTTACTTTTATCCTAAGGACAATACGCCTGGTTGCACGGCTGAAGCCTGCAATCTTCGCGACAATTATAATACACTTATTAAAAAAGGTTTTGCAGTTGTCGGGGTCAGCATGGACAATGAAAAATCGCACAGGAATTTTGCAGGGAAGTATTCATTGCCGTTCCCGCTTATTGCAGATACCTCAAAAAAGATCCTGAATGATTATGGCGTATGGAAGGAGAAAAGCATGTATGGCAAAACGTTCCTTGGAATAGTCAGAACGACTTTCATCATTGATGAAAATGGAATTATTGAAAAAATAATTTCAAAAGTCGAAACGAATTCCCACAGCGAACAGATATTCAAAATGTATCAATAATAATCCAATAATATGAGCAAGGAAAGAAAAGAGATCAACAAGGATAAGCTTAAAGCCCTCGAGGTTACCCTGGGAAAAATTGAAAAGGATTTCGGCAAGGGAACCATAATGAAGCTTGGCGATCATGCCATCGAAAATGTCCAGGTAATTTCGACAGGATCGATAGGTCTCGATGCCGCTCTTGGCATCGGAGGACTTCCACGCGGGAGAGTCATTGAAATTTATGGTCCGGAAGCATCAGGAAAAACAACACTGGCCATTCATGCTATAGCCGAAGCTCAGAAGAACGGAGGTATTGCAGCGATAATAGATGCCGAACACACTTTCGACAGGAATTATGCCGAGAAACTTGGCGTGGATGTGGAGAATCTCCTGATATCCCAGCCTGACAACGGAGAACAGGCTCTTGAGATAACGGATAACCTGATCAGGTCAGGCGCTCTCGACATTGTGGTAATCGACTCAGTTGCCGCTCTTACTCCAAAAGCTGAAATCGAAGGTGAAATGGGCGATTCCAAAATGGGATTGCAGGCCAGGCTTATGTCGCAGGCCCTGAGGAAGCTGACTGCCAACATTAGCAAAACCAATACTTCGTGCGTCTTCATCAACCAGCTCAGGGAAAAGATTGGCATCATGTTCGGCAACCCTGAAACCACCACCGGCGGAAATGCCCTGAAGTTCTATGCATCAGTCAGGCTCGACATACGGCGGACAAGCCAGCTCAAGGATGGGGAGGAAGCAATCGGCAACCGCACAAGAGTTAAGATTGTCAAGAACAAGCTGGCGCCACCGTTCAAAAAGGCAGATTTTGACATATTATATGGCGAAGGCATTTCCCAGCTTGGTGAAATTGTCGACCTGGGTACTGATTTCAATATTATCAAGAAGAGCGGATCATGGTTCAGCTATGGCGATACAAAAATCGGACAGGGCCGTGATGCAGTGAAGCAGATACTAAAAGATAACCCGGAACTGTACGACGAGCTGAAAGCAAAAGTACAGGAAGCCCTTAAGAAATAGTATATATCTAAATAGTGTCCTTATGAAAAGATATCTTGTTCCGATAATTCTTGCGGTTCTTCTTTTATCAGTTTCATGCAAACAAAAGGCACCGGTAAAACAGGAGCCCGCAACAGAGTTCAACAACCAGCTTACTGACGAGGAAAAGGCAGGCGGCCTCATGACTCCGGAAATCATGTGGAAATTCGGAAGGCTGGGCAGTATTGCCCTTTCACCCGACGGATCTGTTGTTCTTTACACTGTCACTGAGAGGGATCTTGCAACCGAAGCTGCCAGAACAAATATTTTCAGCATCCCCGTTGCAGGAGGCGAACCGGAAAGGCTTACAATTAACGGAGGAAGCTCTCCGCAATGGATCGATAACGGAAAATCAGTAGCCTTTGTCGATAACGATGGAGATCTGGCAGTAATGGACCTGAAAGGATCTGTTATCCGGAAGGTTGAAGGCCTGAGCAATTTTGAATATTTCAATATTTCACCTTCGGGGAACAAAATATATTTTACCAGAAGAGTGAAACTCGACCAGACAGCCAATGAAAAATACAACCTTCCCAGGGCTAAGGTAAGGATCATCGATGACCTTATGTACCGCCACTGGAATACCTGGAGTGATTATTCATACAGCCATATCTTTGTTGCAGATTTCAATGGCAGCAAGATCTCAGGCGAGAAGGACATAATGGAAGGACAGAAATTCGAATCACCACTTTCACCATATTTTGATGAAGCGGAAATTTCTTGGAGTCCTGACGGAAAATTTATCGCTTACACAACAAAAAGACTAAGGGGAAAAGAAGACGCCAGGAGCACAAACTCAGATATCTTCCTGTATGAAGTATCTACAGGGAAAGAGGTGAATATTGCTGAGGGTAACAGGGGATATGACAAGTACCCTGTCTTTTCTCCGGACGGATCATCGATTGCGTACCAGAGCATGGAAAGAGATGGCTATGAGTCAGATCTAAACAGGCTATTCGTCTATAACATCAAAGCAGGCACCAGAAAATGGATCACGAGGGGATGGGATTTTGATGTTGAGAGTGTTGTATGGGCGGATGAACAGACGCTCTTCTTCGTGAGCGCTTATCTGGGGACCTCTCAGGTTTTCAAAACGGCTATTTCGGGTCAGGGTGTTGATCAGGTTTCAAAGGGCAATCATGAACTTGGATCACTTCAGCTTAAATCAGGGAAAATGGTCAGATCGATCATGTCATTTGCGCTTGCATCTGAAGTTGCCTCAATCGATCCTGCCACTGGTGCGGTAAAACAGGTGACGGCAATCAACAAATCGATCTATGAGTCGATAAAGATGGGGAAATTCGAAGAGAAGTATATCAAAACAACAGATGGCAAGGATCTCCAGATGTGGGTTGTTTTTCCTCCCGATTTTGATCCTTCAAAGAAATATCCTGCAATTCTCTTCTGCAATGGCGGACCCCAGAGCACACTCGGTCCATTCTGGTCATACAGGTGGAATCTCCAGATGATGGCGGCAAAAGGGTATATTGTTTTCGCTCCCAACAGACGGGGGGTAGCCGGGTTTGGCCAGGAATGGAAAGAACAGATATCCCAGGATTATGGCGGCAAGAACATGCAGGACCACCTCGATGCGACCGACGCAATGGCGAAAGAACCTTATATCGATGCTTCAAGAATGGCAGCCGTTGGCGCAAGCTATGGCGGGTACTCGGTTTTCTACCTTGCAGGAATCCATGGCGGAAGATTCAAGGCATTCATCTCGCACTGCGGTGTATTTAACTTTATTAGCGAATATGGATCCACTGAAGAACTTTGGTTCAACGATTTTGATTATGGAGGGCCTTACTGGGATCTGCCGAAAAGCTACCAGTATTCCCCGCACTTGCGCGTAGGCAGCTGGGATACCCCGATCCTGATCATTGTAGGAGCAAACGACTTCAGAATACCTTATACACAAAGTCTGGAAGCTTTCACTGCTGCCCAGCTCCATAATATCCCCAGCAAATTGCTCTTTTTTGAAGACGAATGTCACTGGGTGCTGAAACCACAGAACTCGGTCATCTGGCAAAACGAGTTTTTTGACTGGCTGGAGACGTATCTGAAGTAGAAAGTCCCTGCAGAAATCCGTAAATTCTTTCGACTTTTACCCCTAACGGCAATTCACCGTCGATCCAGTGGATTTTCGTTCCCTTGCGTTCCATTCCCCTGAACCAGGTCATCTGACGCTTGGCAAACTGATGTATCGCAATCTCCAGGCCACTGACCATTTCATCGTAGGTCATTTTGCCGGCGAGATAAAGTGTAATGAACTTATATTCAAGACCATAATATATCAAAGACTCCTCACTCATACCCTTGTCGAGAAGTCTCCTGACCTCATCCACCATCCCGTTTTCCAGTCGCTGCCTCAGCCTTGCTGTTATTCTTTTTCGCCTTGTTTCCCTGTCGGTCATCACTCCGATGATTAATGATCTCAGCTCGGAAATTCCGTCTGCTTCTGCTTCACTGACCTGTTATAGTGTTCAATCTCTATCGCCCTTATAACACGCTTTTTTGTGTCGATATCGGTGACATTGTGAAGTTTTTTAAATGTCTTAAGTATTTCCGTCAGTTCCTCCATGGATTTCTTCCCAAGCTCTTCACGCAGGCTTTTATCGGGAGGCACTTCATACATCCTGTAGCCTTTTACGATACTGTCGATGTACATCCCGGAACCGCCACAGACAACCGGAAAAACATTACGTGACTTCAGATCAGTGTAAACATTCATGAAATCGTGCTGGTATTCAAAGACATTGTATTTGTATCCTGGATCGGCGATATCGATGAGATGACAGGGTATTGTTCTGCCGTTTATCCTGTAATCCGAATAGTCCTTTCCTGTTCCGAGATCCATTCCCCGGTAAACCTGGCGGGAGTCGGCACTGATTATTTCTCCATCACAATATCCGCAACTGCAACAGCCAGGGATGTCTTGCCCGATGCGGTAGGACCTGTAATTACAAGGAGATCATATTCGGTTTTCAGCTTTGGCATCGCATCCCGGCACTTTGCGGTCTACAGCAATTTACCATAAAAATATGTAATTTTACCGCTCACGGCGACGATTTACACGACAGAAAATGAAAAGGGGCACGAGTGATATAGTCATTAGGAACAAGAAGGCATCTCACGAATATGAGTTCCTTGAAAAATATATTGCCGGCATCAAGCTCACCGGAACCGAGATCAAATCGATACGCCTGGGAAAGGCAACCATAGGAGACGCATATTGTCTGTTCCACGACGGAGAACTGTACATAAAGGGAATGCATATTTCAGAATATTACTGGGGCAACCTTAATAATCATGATCCGCTCCGCGAAAGAAAGCTGCTTCTGACAAAACGGGAGTTGCGAAAAATAGAGCGCAAGGTCAAGGAATCGGGGAACACGATTGTCGTCATCAAAGTATTCATTAATGAGAAAGGTCTTGCCAAGGCTGAAATAGCAGTCTCAAGGGGAAAGAAGGAATACGACAAGCGGGAAACCATTAAAAAGAAGGACCTCGAAAGGGAGATGGACCGCTTCCGTAAAAAATAATTTTAGAAATTGGGACTCAGCAGGTACCTCGAGTAGAACTTAACTATCGCATCAACAGCCTCTTCTGCAGTATCGACAACGATAAAGATATCCAGGTCTTCGCGGAGATATTATGCTCTTCTTCCAGCATCTCCTCCCTGATCCAGTCGAGCAAGCCTTTCCAGTATTTTTTTCCGACAAGGATTATCGGAAATTTGCCGATCTTCCTGGTCTGGATAAGTGTTATGGCTTCGAACAGTTCATCAAATGTCCCGAAACCGCCGGGAAGAACAATAAATCCCTGGGCATATTTCATGAACATCACCTTTCTGACAAAGAAATGGTCGAATGTGATCAGCTTATCAGCATCGATATAGGGATTGGGCCTCTGTTCAAAAGGCAGGTCGATATTTATTCCTACCGATTTTCCATTGCCCCGTTTTGCACCTTTATTGGCAGCTTCCATTATGCCGGGTCCTCCGCCGGTAATCACTCCATATCCTTTCTGTGTAAGCTTATATGCTATCTCTTCTGCAAGACGTAATACTTGTCGTTATGATGGGTTCTGGCTGAACCGAAAATTGAAACGCATGGACCTATACGGGCAAGCTTTTCGAAACCTTCAACAAGTTCGGATATTATCTTGAAAACCCTCCATGAATCAGTTGTATGTATTTCATGCCATGTTTTTTCTTCGAAAGCCTCTTTGTCAGTTCGTCTGTGGTTTATCGAGTTTGCCCATCGGTAACAGGTTTTAGGATTTCAAATATAACTAAATTCTTATGGCTTAAGCTCAGGTTTAAGGAATAATCCGGTATAGCTGTCCCTGCATTGTGATCAGTTTCTCGGGAGTGCCCGGCAAAAACCATATTCCCTCCTTCCCTTCCTCCCTCCTTGCCCAGGTCGATTATATAATCGGCCATCTTAATAACATCCATATTATGTTCTATAACAATAACCGTATTTCCCCTCTCAACAAGCTTGTTAAGTACATCCAGCAAGCACTCTCACATCTTCAAAATGAAGACCTGTTGTCGGCTCATCGAGAATATACAATGTCTTGCCTGTATCGCGCCTGGCCAGCTCTGTTGCAAGCTTTACCCTTTGCGCTTCCCCTCCGGAGAGAGTTGTCGACTGCTGACCAAGTTTGATATATCCAAGCCCCACATCCTGCAATGTTTTTATCTTATGATATATCGATGGAACATTTGCAAAGAATTCGACAGCAATGTTAACTGTCATTTCAAGCACATCGCTGATAGTCTTGCCTTTATATTTCACTTCAAGAGTTTCACGGTTATATCGTTGCCGTTGCATTCGGTGCAATGGACATATACATCGGGAAGAAAATTCATTTCGATCGTCTTCACCCCCGCTCCCTCGCATCCCTCGCACCTGTCCTCCCTTTACATTGAATGAAAACCTTCCTGCACCGAATCCCCTGATCTTCGCTTCGGTTGTCTGCTCGAAAAGTTTCCTGATATCTGTAAAACTCCTGTATATGTTGCAGGATTCGATCTGGGTGTCTTTCCAATAGGTGACTGACTTACTTCAATCACTTTATCAAGATGCTCAAGTCCTTTTATTTCTCTATATGGCAAAGGTGTTTTTCCCGAATTGTGAAACCTTCTGGCCAGAGCCGGATGAAGTGTCTGGTTTATGAGAGAAGATTTTCCGCTTCCCGAAACACCTGTAACACAAATGAAAGTGCCAAGCGGGAATATCAACATCAACATTTTTCAGGTTATGACCTGTTGCTCCTGTCATCACCAGAAATTTGCCATTTCCCTTCCTCCTGTTTCAGGAATATTGAATTTTCTTTTATTGTTGAGATAGCTCGGAGGTAAGCGTATCACAGTTCTTTAATCTCTTCAGGCTTTCCCTGTGCCACAACCAGCCCGCCGTGAATACCAGCTCCAGGGCCCATATCAATTATATGATCTGCCGACATTATCATCTCCTTGTCATGTTCAACAACAATCACCGAATTGCCTGAATCCCTGAGCTGCTTCAGTGCATCGATAAGCCGTCTGTTATCGCGCTGGTGAAGCCCTATGCTGGGTTCATCGAGAATATAGAGTACATTTACCAGCCTCGATCCGATCTGTGTTGCCAGTCTTATCCTCTGGCTCTCTCCTCCTGAAAGTGTTCTTGCGCCCCGGTTAAGTGAAAGATATTCAAGTCCGACTTCCAGCAGGAAACCAAGCCTTGATCTTATCTCCTTTAGTATCTCGGCAGCAATCTGCTTCTGCTTGTCTGGTCATCTTATTCGACATTCCGAAAGGAACCCTGAAAGTTCCCTGATATCCATTGCAGAAAGCTCACCTATATTCTTGTCTGCTATCCTGAACCAGAGTGATTCTTTTTTTAGTCTCGTACCGTTGCATTCCGGACAAATATTGTACTGAACATACTGGTCTTTATCCTTGTCCCGTTCTTTTTGCCGTTCATAGTTTCAATGTTACCAACAAAATTTACGACACCTTCGAATGTCAGAAAATAATTTGAAGTCATCCCCAGTGGAGTATTTGACAACTTCAGCACCTCATCGGAACCATAAAGCACTTTGTTGATGGCCTCTTCGGGAATATCCCTGATAGGTGTATCGAGTGTAAATCCGTTCTTTTCGGCAATTGCTTCTATCTGCCAGAATATCCAGACGTTACGGTATTTGCCGAGAGGTTCAATTCCTCCTTTTCTTATGCTCAGTCACTGTCGGGGATCAGCTTTTTCTCATCGATGCTCGATATTTCACCAAGCCCGTTGCAATGCGGACATGCACCCTGGGGTGAGTTGAATGAAAAAGTATGCGGGGCAGGTTCATTGTACGATATTCCGGTGACCGGGCACATCAGGTGGCGGCTGAAATATCTTGGCTCCCTGCTATCGGCATCAAGGACCATCATCACTCCGTCACCCTGGTCGAGTGACATTTGAACCGAATCCTTCAGCCTCTTGTCAGTAATATCACCCACTCTGAACTTGTCGATAATAAGTTCAATAAAATGAGTCTTGTACCTGTCAAGCTTCATTCCGGGAACCAGTTCTTTTATCTCGCTATTGATCCTGACATTGAGAAATCCCTTTCTTCTCAGCTGTTCAAAAAGCTCCTTGTAATGTCCTTTTCGCCCCTTGACAATCGGAGCCAGGAAGTAAACCTTCCTTCCTGAAAATCGTGCTTTACCAAATCAATTATCTGATCATCGGTATACTTTACCATTTTTTCACCTGACGCATAAGAATAAGCATCAGCAGCCCTTGCATACAGGAGTCTCAGGAAATCATAAATCTCGGTTATCGTTCCGACAGTAGACCGGGGATTCTTGTTCGTGGTTTTCTGTTCGATTGATATTACAGGGCTGAGTCCGGTAATTTTATCGACATCAGGACGCTCCATGCCGCCAAGGAACTGACGGGCATAGGCAGAAAGAGTTTCCATGTATCGGCTCTGACCTTCTGCATAGATAGTATCGAATGCCAGTGACGATTTGCCGCTGCCGCTGAGCCCGGTGATCACAACCAGCTTATTGCGGGGAATAGTGACATCAATATTCTGAAGGTTGTGAACGCGTGCTCCGAGCACATGAATTTCTTCACTCATCTTTAAACCGGGGTGATAAAGATCAATTGATGTCTCCGGCATCTCTCCGTTCCTCATGCCTTCTGCAGGGATTTTTATCATATAAGACTTACCAGCCCTGGGTGTCAGGTATGGTTTCCTGAGCCATGGATTAAGGAATTTAAGCAGTTTGTAATTGGTTCCGAATTTTTCAGCAAATTTCGAGAAATCCGTTATCGCTGTATCGACACTTACTTCAAAGTAATTAAGCGGAGGATATAATTCATCTTTTTTTATGTCAAAACCATAGCTTTCAGGATCCGAAATGACAAGTTTGTATGCTACAGCCCTGAAAATATACCTTGAGGTCTCTTCGGAAAGCAGAAGATCATAATAGTTTGTTTGTTTCTGGATTTGAATCTGTTCATCCATGGCAGCTCTTCCTCCATTGTATGATGCTGCAGCCAATGTCCAGTTTCCGTACTTTTCATATGACTTCCTGAAATATTCGCAGGCGAACTGAGTCGATTTCTCGATATCATATCTTTCGTCGACGACATCGTTAATCTCCATTCCCTCTTCCCTTCCGGTCTCCTTCATGATTTGCCAGAAGCCTGTTGCTCCGGCCGGTGAAATGACATTGCTGTATTCACTTTCCGCTGCCACCAGGTATTTGAAATCATCGGGTATATCATTCTTTTTAAGGATTTTCTCTATTACAGGAAGATAACGGTTTGCCCTCTTTATAATAAGGATGGTGGATGAATGCCTGTAGGCGCTTGTCAGAAGCTCACGCTCAAGACTCTCCCTGGTGTCAAAATTATCGAGGGGCATCTTCTCCCCGGCAAATGTTACTGTAGCCGGGATCTTGTATGTCTTGTTCGAGTAGGTGGTATCGGAGCTGAAGCTGTCAGAAGGAGTGTTACTGAATACCTTGAATCCTCCGCTAACTGCATAAATTGACAACATCACGCATACCAGGACGATTACGGATAATATTGTTTTCTTTTTTGAAATTACCATGATTTCCGGACGATAAAAAATAAAATGCAAAGGTAATATTTTTACGCCTTATAAAACATCACAGGTAAGTCAAAAAAGGGAGCTGAGAGGAAAAAATGCCTGTTGCTGATCAGAATTTGTAGGATAATCCGGAAAATATACCGAATGTATAAGCGTGCATATTATTCATGCCTGCGACACTATTGAACGGATTAAGGTAATATCTGAATGTAGGTTCGAGATTGAGTGACAGATTATTCGAAATACTGTATTCCATGCCCATACCCAGGGAGCTGCTGAAGAGGATGGCATTGAGACCCTCAGTCTTTCCCACTTCATATTTTCCTCCATCCACGGACGCATATACTGAATTGTTTACCAACAGGTTTGACGATAATCCGCCTATAACGTTAAAGTCGATTGTCCTGTCGACGATCTTGTATCTGAGTATTATGGGAACCTCAAGGTAACCAAGATTCTGCCGGAGTGAATTATTCAGGTATTCGAGGCTGGCCTTTGTCGGATCAAAGGATCCCTTGTCGAAATATGAGGCTACCCTGTTGTCTGACAGATTGTCTATCAGATATACATCTGCATTGCTTGTATAAACGGTTCCGTTGCTTGTATGGACCTCAAAATTGTTGTTTCCTTTAACCTGATCGTAATTCTGAAATCCTCCGAACGAAGTAATCCCTGACAGCTCATTTCCATAAGAAGCGTAGTAAAGCCCTGACTGAAGACTGAATCTTTTGCTCACTTTGTATGCGAGGGCAAAGCCTCCGGTGTAAGATATAACCGGTTGCTCAATACTGTTGAGCTGGCTTACGGCTTCGTTGTCACCTGAATTAAAACTGGAGAGGTACGTTGGGGAGACGAGGGCTGCAATTGTCCATTTCGCCTTCTTTTCCACCACAGGCAATTCAGGTTTGTAGGGGGCAGGATAAAAATCGATGCTTAAACTTTTCCTGGCATATTTTACCGGAACGATAAGGTCCGACCGGTCCAATACTGATTCTGGCTGATACAATCCGCGAACCTGGGGAGTATTGCTGATATTGACTTCAGCAGTGTTTTCCTCAGTTCCGGCAATGGCTATTCCGGAACTGACAGCAGGAATTTCTCTGTTTGGTGGCTGTACTTTCACATTTCCGGCATCAGCGAGAAGAGTGGCATCGGAAGCGACAACCCCTGGATTCACAATTATTGTATTCTGGGGAATGGCAGTGCTCATGACACTGTCAGAAATTTCATTGTTCCATGTAAAAGTAAGGAAGCTTAAAGCGGCCAGTACAGCTATCATTGCGGCAGCCCTCAGAATGATATATGGCCGCTGTTGCTTTCTGATCGCAGGACTTATTTTATCCCAGGCCTCAGCCGGTGGCAGAACCTCGTAATCTTTCAGTCCCTGTCTGAACAGTAAATCGATATTTGCTTCTCTGTCATCCATTTGACAACTTCTTCCCTAGTCCTGTAAATGAACCAACCCTGCGCTGAAGTATCACTCTGGCGCGGGAAAGGTTAGATTTTGAAGTTCCCTCTGAGATTTTCATCATTTTGCTTATCTCCCTGTGGGAATAACCTTCAATTGCAAACAGGTTGAATACCATCCTGTATTTTGGCGGCAGTTCCCTGATGATTCCCAAAAGGTCCACTGCCTGAAGCCCTGCATAATCCTCATTATCCGGTTCTGCATCCGGCTCAGGTATCCGGTCAATATCATCAACCCTATGGAGCAAATGCTTGCTCCTGTATTTTTCGAGAGCGGTATTGACCATTATCCGCCTGACCCATCCTTCAAAAGAACCTTCATGCTTGTAATGGACGAGGTTTTCGAAGATCTTGATAAATCCTTCCTGGAGGATATCCCTTGCTTCCTCGTCATTACCGGAATACTGGAGACAAACAGCATACAGCTTTGCAGCATGCCGCCTGTACAGAAGCTCCTGGTCCCTCCTGTTACCTTTAAGACAACCGTTGATGATATCTTTTATCTCTTCCAAGGCTGAAAACCTCTAAAGAGTATAAAATTAATAAATAATTGTCTTAAGTAGCACTTACTTGCTAAAAGAAAGATGAAAAATTGAATGAAAAGGTTGCGCTATAAATGAATTACCTCACCGTATGCGGCGGCAGCCGCTTCCATAATCGCCTCCGACATGGTGGGATGTGGGTGAACAGCCTTTATTAACTCATGGGCTGTTGTTTCCAGTTTTCTCGCGACTACTATTTCCGATATCATTTCAGTAACATTGGCCCCGATCATATGCGCGCCCAGAAGCTCACCGTAGGCTGCATCAAAGATCAGCTTGACAAAGCCGTCCTTTAGACCCTGAGGCACTGGCTTTTCCTGAGGCTGTGAAAGGGAATTTCCCGACTTTTATTTCATATCCTGCTTCCCTTGCAGCTGCTTCGGTCAGCCCCACTGAGGCTATCTCCGGATTGGTATATGTACATGCCGGAATGTTTTTATAATCGAGTGGCTCTGCGTCCATTCCTGCAATTTTTTCGACACATATTATTCCTTCTGCCGATGCCACGTGCGCCAGTGCAGGGCCATGAACTATATCGCCAATCGCATAAATTCCGGGAGCAGATGTACGGTAAAAATCGTCAACTATTATTTTCCCCTTTTCAGTTTTTACACCTGCTATTTCAAGCCCTGTTCCTTCAAGGTTTGCAGTTACTCCGACAGCTGAAAAAACGATGTCTGCATCAATTGTTTCCATACCTTTGGGAGTCCTGACAGTAACCTTGCATTTTTCACCGGAAGTATCGGCTGATTCGACTGTTGAGTCAGTCAGAATCCTCATTTTCAGTTTCTTGAACGATCTCTCAAGCTGTTTTGAGACTTCCTCATCTTCATTGGGAACAATCCTCGGAAGGAATTCAACAAGTGTCACCTGTGTACCGATCGTCTGGTAAAAATTTGCGAATTCGCTTCCAATGGCACCTGAACCGACTACGACCATGGAACCTGGTTGTTTCGGAAGTGTCATAGCCTCCCTGTAGCCGATTATCTTCCTGCCGTCCTGCTTAAGGTTGGGCAGTTCCTTTGACCGTGCACCTGTGGCAAGGATAATATGCTTTGCAGAATAAGTCTTTTTCTTCCCTTCAGAATCTTCAACCTCGACACTATTGGCTCCTGTCAACCGTCCGACTCCGTTTATACGTTCGATATTGTTCTTTTTAAAGAGAAACTGTACTCCCTTGCTCATTCCTTCTGCCACGCTCCGGCTTCTTGCAATCATTGCGCCAAAGTCAGCCTTTACCTCGCCGGAAACTGAAATTCCGTAATCCGCTGCATGGTTAAGGTATTCAAACACCTGTGCACTCTTAAGAAGAGATTTCGTGGGAATGCATCCCCAGTTGAGGCATATGCCGCCCAGTTCAGCTTTTTCGACCACGGCAACCTTCATCTTCAGCTGCGATGCCCTTATTGCTGCCACGTATCCGCCAGGACCGCTTCCTATTATTATAATATCGTAATCCATAATCATTATTGTTTTTTGTTGAGTTTGTTCTGTTTCTTGTGTCTTTTATCTTGTTGTCTTTATCTTGTCTTCAGTCATTCCAGTCTCCAAGTCACCTCTCTTCGGTCTCCGGTCTTCGGTCTTCGGTCTTTTATCTTTTATCTTTTCTGATATAATTGATCATCTGATATGTCAGCTTTACAACAATCCAGATTATCACAAGTGTAAAGATAATGGTTGCACCCACCGGAATGCCGGCAAAATATGAAATGACATATCCTGCAGCTGTCCCGGAGAAGCCTGCAATTATTGACCAAAGGATTATTCTTGAATAGACTCTCGTGAAGATCATCGCGATGTTCGGCGGTATAGTGAAAAGCGAGAGAACAAGAACGACTCCGGCCATTCTGATATTCAACACGATGGTCAGAGCGACCAGGGCTGTCGTGACATATTTGAAGATGTCGACATATGATGAATAAGTGCGTGCAAATGATTCATCGAAAGAGATATAGAGGATTGTCCGGTAAAATACGCCAAAGTAGAAAATGAGCAACACTGACATAATTCCCAATGCGATGATATCTGCATTTGTCACTGTCAGTATGCTGCCGAACAGGTAGCTCATGAGATTGGGTGTGTAGCCCGGCGTGAGGTAGATGAATATTATCCCGATAGCCATCCCGAATGCCCAGAGGATACCTATTGCCGAATCTTCCCTTATCTTCTGTTTCACTGAAAGAAATTCGACTCCCAGGGCTGAGAGTATTCCGAAGACGGCTGCGCCCAATACCGGATTAAAGCCAAAAAAATAGCCGATCCCGATCCCGCCGAAGGAGGCATGCGTGATCCCTCCGCTCAGAAAGACCATACGCTTTGAAACAATGTATGTTCCTGCCAGTCCGGCGGTTATGCTTGCAAAAACGGCTCCAAGGAGTCCTTTTACTATAAAATCATATTGCAGAATGCTCCCTTCCATCAGCCATGAGATTTCAGGACCGTATGAGGAACCTCTCCGTGAGTAATCAACTGTATAGGGCAGCCATACGCCAGAAGCTGCTCATTCGAGATCTCGGATGAAGGATGATAATGCAGGTTCCTGTTTACGCAGGCGTATGACTTGACATGTGAAGAGATCATTCCTATATCGTGAGAAACCATCAGTATTGCCATACGGCTGTTAAGCTCCTTCAGCTTCTCATAGAAATCACTCTCGAAAGTGGAATCGACAAAGTTACCCGGTTCATCGAGAAGAAGAAGCCTGGGATTTCCGATTATTGCCCGGCCCAGGAAAACTCTCTGCAGTCTGCCCTCCGGAAAGCTCGGCAAGGGATGAGTGTTCCATATCTGACAGCCCAAGCTCATCGATTATCTCATGTGCTCTTTTCTTATCCGAGGCTGACATCCTGGAGATGATCCCTTTCCTTATCATCATACCTGAAAGAATGACATCGGTGACAGTCACAGGATAATTTGCATCCCCAGTCGATATTTGTGGCAAATACCCGATGCTGTTTCCGTTTATAAGATCGTTGTTGAAAGTGATTTTTCCGCTGACAGGCCTGATAAGGCCAAGTATGACCTTAAGCAGGGTAGTCTTTCCTCCCCCGTTAGGTCCTATCACCCCGATGAAATCGTTTTCATTAACAGTGAAATTTATATCCTCCAATACTTTGTTTGTATCGTAAGAAGCTGACAATGAATGCATTTTAAGAAGATGTGCCATAATTGAATCCTATTCCCGGCCTCCTGTAAAACTTTTATGTAATCCTTCCACTATTTCCGTTGTCGATTTCATCCAGTCAACCGACAGCGGATCTATCACAACCACTTCAGCACCGATCTCATCCGCAATTGCCTTCGCGTTTTTGCTGTCATACTCCCTTTGCACAAAAATTGTATTTATCTTTTTTGTCCTTGCCAGATCGATAAGATATTTCAGCCTTGACGGAGGAGGTTCCTTGCCTTCAAACTCCACAGGCACTTCCTCAAGTCCGTAATCTCTCGCCAGGTATGCAAGGTTCGGATGATAGATCATAAATGGCGTACCGGTGAAACCGGAAAAAAGTTCCCCGGCCTTTTTATCAAGTTCACTGATACTTGTTAAAAGTGCGCTGCATTTAGATTCATATTTTTCTTTCTCCTGAGGATTGAGCCTGCTGACAAGATCCCTGACCGAGACGGCCATCGATGCAGCGCATTTCGGAGATACCCAGTAGTGAGGGTCGGCACCCTCTTCATGCCCGGACTCATGCCCATGCTCAGGTTCGATTGGATTTATCCCTTCGCCAAGAGACAGCCGGATCATGGATTTGTTCATCTCATAAAAACGGTCAAGCCATGTCATTTCGAATCCCAGGTAACCATTGCTTATATATGCAACTGATTTTCTGAGTCTTGCTATCTGGTCGGGATATGGTTCGTAAATATGAGGATTGGCTCCCGGAGGAACCATAATGTTCACACTGAAATCGTCGCCCGCAATTTCTTTCACGAAGTATTCAAAAGGGGCAATGCTGACCGTTATTATCCTCGCTTCCTTCACAGGTGAATTCCTGTTGCAGGACAATATCATCAGGACCGCCAGCAGAGCAAACGTCTTTTTCATCATTCTTAAAATTGCCCGAAGGCTACAAATTTAACATATAAGATTACAAAAGGTTTAGATGTTGCAAATAAAATAATATCCGCTATTTTTGATGAGCTTTAACCAATGCAGGCAGATGAAGAATAAAGGAGAGATACTTGCATCTATCCTTAAAGAATTTAAAGAGTGTTATTTTTTTTTGCATAACACCAGGGAATTCAGCGTGGTCGAGAAGATAATGAATGAAGGATTCATCTTCGAGAACCAGCTGCCCCATTCCACAGACCGGATCAATCCGAATGAGCCAATCGAAATAACATATTTCCTCTTCCAGAGAAAGGATTACGGGCTGTATACTCTGATACTGGCCATTCCCAAATCGATCTATGAAAAGTATTCAGGCCTGTCCAATGCTTTCGAAACGGGTATCGAAGAGGTTATGACCATAACCGATCCATGGTTCGGGGACAATGACGAGCTTATGTACATGATCTCTCCGAAACATATTCTCGGTTATTTCAACAACAGGACGACAGAGTTTTTCAGAAATACGAACTGGGATCCCAGGTTTGACAACTCTGTTCACAGGAAACCAATAAAAAGGCCGGTAAGGCCTGAAAAATAATCCATTAAAAATGAGACTTAATACCAAATTTTTTCTTCTTGCTTCACTGGGGACATTGATTTCCTTCATGTCACCTGCCCAGTCGCTGTACAGCAATTACCAGACTTCCATTCAAAAGATCGCCACTATGACAAGGGTATATCCGTCATTATGCACGGTACGTTCCCTGGTTAAGACAGATGGCGGGAAAGAGATCATAGTGCTTACAATAGGAACAGGGGAAAAGGATGATAAGCCCGGGATTGCCGTCATCGGAGGAATTGAGGGTTCCTGCATCCTGGGGAAAGAGCTGGCGCTGGGTTTTGCCGATTCGTTGCTCAGAAAGGCATCAACTCCTGAAATCAAGGCTCTTCTCAGTAAGGTGACCTTTTATGTTATCCCGGATGTAAGCCCGGATGCCAGCGAACAGTATTTTCAGAAAATTAAATATGAAAGGAATGTCAATATGCGTCCTGTCGACGAGGACAGGGATTTCACAACCGACGAGGATCCCTTCGAAGACCTTAATAATGATGGCTTCATAACCCTTGTCCGTGTATCGGATTCTTCCGGAACATATAAGGAAAGTTCAGAAGACAAGAGAGTTATGGTGCCGGCTGATCTTTCCAAGGGAGAAAAGGGCACATATTTTATTTATACGGAAGGCATCGACAACGACAAGGACGGCAAGTACAATGAAGACGGACCCGGAGGGGTGAACTTCAACAGGAACCTGTCATACAATTATGAAGAGTTCGGAGCCAATGCCGGCCTTCATCCTGTTTCAGAACCTGAAACAAAGGCCGTTCTCGACTTTCTGTTTGATCATTATAATATTTATGCAACATTCGCATTCGGACCTCAGGATAACCTTGCACAGTCAGCCAGACCGGGAGAACGAGGATCTCAGGCTCAGCAGCAGAATCAGCAGGAAGGACAGGCACAGGAGCAGCCACAGGGTCCCGGTGGTACGGGAGCTCCCCAGGGAGGAGGACAAATGTCCAGGATGGGGGAAAGGAAAATTACAAGCGTTCAGAGATCTGACGAAACTGTAATAAAGCATGTTGCGGAAAAATACAGGGAGATCACGGGAGTCAAAGGAACACCGCCTGTCAGATCGGCACCTGGCAGTTTTGCCGACTGGTCCTATTATCATTACGGACGTTACAGCTTCACCACACCTGCCTGGTGGTTCCCCGCCGAAAGGGATAAAAATGCGGAGGCTGCCTTCCTGAAATATGCTGAGGAAAACAATATGAACGATGTTTTTGTGCCATGGACTGAAATAGAGCATCCTGATTTCCCGGGCAAGAAGACGGAAGTCGGCGGAATAAAACCATTCCTGATGTTAAATCCTCCCCCGGAAAAAATCGGTGAGCTGATTTCCGTAAACTATAAATTCATAACTGCCATCGCAGCCATGCACCCGGAACTCGAATTCATCGATATATTAACCGAGAGCAAGGGTGACAGGATCTTCAGGATCAGTTTGAAAGTTCATAACAAAGGATTGTTTGCAACCGGAACTGAAGCCGGTCAGAGCAACATGTTCACAAGGCTGATGAGGCTGAATCTGGAAATGGGAAAGGGGCTCTCTCTTCTCAGCGGCCAGAAAGTTCAGAGGATACCAAGGCTGACAGGCAACGGTACAGCTGAATACAGCTGGCTTATTATGGGCAAAGGTGAAATTAATATAAGTGCAGGAGCAGTCAATACAGGCTTTGTCAAAACTGCCATCGAATTGAAATAACACATATCATTGTTTATTATCATGAAAAAAACGACTTTAACCACAATATTGGCTGCAATATTCTTTCTTGCCGCTCTTACACTCAATGCGCAGAACGAAGAGTTCTTTTTTCAGGCAGCAGGCTCGCCTGCTGACCCGAAAGTCCAGGTTACCTGGAACAGGTATTACACTTATTCCGGAATAAGCGACATAGCAAAAAAGCTTGCCGCAGCCTATCCGAACCTGGTAAAGCTTGAATCGATGGGAAAATCGTTCCAGGGAAGGGAAATGTGGGTCCTGACAATCTCAGACAAAAACTCGGGCAATCCTGATCTCAAGCCTGGATTCTGGATCGACGGCAATATTCATTCCATAGAGATACAGGGTAGTGAAATGGCTCTCTACACGGCATGGTACCTATGTGAGATGTTCGACCAGAACCTGTTTATAAGCCAGCTTCTCAAGGATAAAACCTTCTATATCGCACCAACGATAAATCCGGATGCCCGGGATTATTTTGCCAATGTGGGAGTGCCTCCCCGCTCAGGCCTCATGCCGCTGGATAATGACAGGGACGGATTGTTCGATGAGGATGGTGCAGACGACATGAACAGGGACAAGAATATCAGCCAGATGAGACGTAAAAGCTCTGAAGGAAACTTCATCTCCGATCCAAAGGATCCGAGAAGGATGATCCGCGTGGAGCAAGGACAAAAAGGCGAATATGAAATGCTCGGCATGGAGGGAATCGACAACGACGGTGACGGTCTGGTGAACGAAGATGGAATAGGCGGATATGATGGCAACCGGGACTGGGGATTCAACTGGGAACCCAACTATGTTCAGAGCGGGGCAAACAGGTATCCTTTCTCAGAGCCTGAAAATCAGGTTGTTCGCGATTTCATTGTGAAACACAGGAATATAATCGGGGCACAGACATTTCATAATTCCGGAGGCCTGATCATCAGGGGACCTTCGATCCAGGGCGGCGGGGCAGAAGTTTACAGCAGGTCGGATGAAGCCGTTATCAACGAAATCGGCAGGAAGGGAGAGCTGATGATACCAGGATACAAGCTGATCACACTCTGGAAAGACATGTATACTGTCTATGGAGGAGAGTTTGACTGGTGGTTTGGAGCCATGGGTTGCTTTGTATACTCAAACGAACTATGGAATCCATACCTGATGTTCTATGATACCGCCTCCTCGGATCAATATGAATTCGACAGGCTTCTCCTGTTCGAAGACGCCTTTATTCCATGGCAGAAGATCAACCATCCTGTTTATGGTGAAGTTGAAATCGGAGGATTCAGCAAGATGATCGGGAGGCTTCATCCCGGATTCCTGCTTGAAACTGATGCACACAGGAACGCTGCTTTCTGCATATATAATTCTTACCAGTCGCCAAAGCTTGAAGTCTCGAATATAGCTGTCAGGAAGATCGACGGAGGACTTAAGGAGGTCACAGCTACAATTACAAACACGCGGTTGCTGCCAACACACTCGGCAACTAATCTGAGATATAAAATAGATCCGCCCGATTATATCAACCTTGACGGAGGAACGGTCATTGCCGGGATGATAGTTACCAATAAGGATATGAACCTCACAAGGGAGCAGAAGAAGAACCCTCAGCGAATGGAAATATCAAATATAGCCGGTTATCAGAAGGTTGACCTTAAATGGATCGTGAAAGGTGACAACAGGTACACCATAAGGGTGGAAAGCGTCAAGGGAGGAAGAGTTACCGTAGTGGCAGAATAAAAAATAAGGCCAGCCTTCAGGGGCCAGCCTCATTTAATTAGGAATGAAAATTAATCGTCCAAAGACGCTGACAAAAAACTAATAGGTCTGAAGAGATATTTTAAAGTAACCTGAAGCCTTTGAGGCATCAATCTGAAACTTCCAGGCGCCTGCCTTATCCTTGTTCTCGGTTTCGGAGATTGTGAAGGATTTCCGCCAGTTAAGATTGCCGGATTCATCTATCAGAACATCAGAGTAAACTTTGTTGTTCGGCATGAGGATTTTTATCCTTATCTCCCCTTCCTTGCAATCGCCTATTACTGCCATCACTACATTATTGACCGTAGATTCTATGTCGATGGTATAGTCCCTCGATATGGATGATTCCTTCATATACTTCGAGAATTCCCATGTAGTCTTTTCGGTGTCTTCACCGAAATGACGTCCGTAAAATTCGACTCCCGGAGTAAATATGAACGGCTCTCCGGTACTGCGGTACCTGCTACCCCTTGAATCTTCAAAGATCTTCATGGCCTGATCGAATTTTTGCCTCTCCTCTATTCCCATGGGAACATTCTCCATCGCCTTTTCGATATCCATTTTCTGCTCTTCGAGGATTTTCAGGGCATCCTCCTGGGCTTTCTTCTGATCTACATAAGCCTTCTTCTGAGCATCTATGGCTTCCTGTAGTTCTTTTTCCTTCATCTTTTCGTCCTTGCTCTTTTCCTGGGCCTCCATCCTCTGGAAAGAACACATTGAGATGAGGAAAATAATTGCTAATATTAAACTGCTCTTTTTCATGACTGCCTTGTTTTATTACTTGTTAATTCAAAATTAATGCCTTAAGCGTCAGGATTCTGTTAATGAAGGGTTAACGCAAGGTTAATGTTTGGCTTTACAGCTGAGCCTTTTGATAAAAAATGAATACTTTTGAACAGCAAACCTTAATTATATGCAAAAAAGAAACACTGTTCTGATCCTGGGTATCCTTGCTATAATTTTCATCATAGCGGCTCAGGTCATTATATTAAGGGGTTTATGGAAGCAACAGAATGAGATGCTGACACTCAGGTACAGATCTCTGACACAGGAGGCAAATGCATCTCTCCGGGGATCCGGCACAGAAGTTCACGACACCGTGAGGTTCATTTTAAGTCAGTATTCGAGGAAACTGGTCAAAGAGCTGCCTGAAATAAAGGATGAAACAACTCTGAATGAGAAGAAAAAGGAGATTTTCGATTACTTCACTGTTGCATTGACCAAAGAGCAGGATTTCACTGCTTATCTTTCAAAATACTTTGAAAATCAGGGATTTGAAAAGAAATTCAATTACAGGATCTCGATCACCAATATCGAGATCATCACTTCAGATACAACCTCTTTTATCGCTTACAGGAGTGATTCGTACACCCGGCCTGGCGGACCAGGTAACATGCCGCCACAGGCTGATGAATCAAAATCAAGCATTTCTGTATTGCGCCAGAGACTATGGGATAATTACTTCTATTTTAATTTTGAATACTATATTGATTTCTCCGATAAGCAGGAGCTTATTCTCAGGGAGACTGCAGCCTCTCTGCTTATAAGCCTGCTTAGCATCCTAGTGGTTTTGACAATCTTTCTGATCACTTATCGCAACCTGATGGAAGAGAAAAGGTTATCCAACCTCAAGACAGATTTCATAAACAATATGACACATGAGCTCAAGACTCCCCTTGCGACGATCACCGTGGCCGGCAAGACTCTTGAAATGCCTCAGATCAGAAGCGACGATTCAAAGATCCTGGATACTGCCAGGCTCATCGGGAAACAGAGTGTTCACCTGAACCAGCTTATCAATATGATCCTCGAGATAAGCATGTGGGAAAGAACTGAGTTTCAGCTAGATAAAAAAACTGTCAATGTTGAGGAACTGATGGACGATATTGTTACCAGCTTCAAACAGGGTTACGGCAATTCTGCATTGCTTAACCAGAAATACAATTTCAAAGGCATCAGGGCAGATGTCGATCTCGTCTATTTCACGACCATGGTCAATAATCTTCTTTCAAACGCTGTGAAATACTGCGATAAAGAACCTGTAATAAATATCGAGGGATTTGTCGAGAATAATAATATCTGCATCAGCATCGCTGATAATGGCATCGGAATTAATAAGGCTGACCAGAAGCATGTTTTTGACAAGTTTTACCGTGCAGCCAGCGGGAATATACATAAGTATAAAGGACTGGGACTGGGACTCTATTATGTCAAGAAAATTGCAACTGCTCACGGAGGAGATGTCTCCCTTAACAGCAAACCGGGAAAAGGTAGTATATTTACAGTAACAATTCCTTATTGAAAACTGACTTAAGTTATGAAAGTATTACTGGCAGAAGATGACAGGGATTTCGGGAACATTTTATCACAATATGTCTCCATCAGCGGCTTTGACGTAACCCTGGCCAGAGACGGCAAAGAAGCATGGGATCTATTCCAGCAGGAAAAACCGGATATATGCGTCCTCGATGTCATGATGCCCGAAATGGATGGATTCACGCTCGGTGAAAAGATCAAGGAGCTCCAGCCGGAGACCCCGCTGATATACCTCACTGCAAAGAGCCTTAAGGAAGATATTGTAAGAGGACTGAAGATAGGGGCGGACGATTATATCACCAAGCCATTCGATCCGGAGGTGCTGATACTGAGGATAAATAATATACTCAAACGTGCATATTCCTCCACAAATGATGAATACAAGATCTCAGACACGGTTCTCAAGACAAACTCCCTCGAGCTGATCTGCGGAAACACCAAGGAGAAGCTTACCCTCAAGGAGGCCCAGCTGCTGAGGTATTTCATCATAAACAAGAACAAGGTGCTTGCCAGGGAGGATATCCTGACTGAGATATGGGGTGAAGACGATTACTTCCTGGGCCGCAGCATGGATGTCTTCATCAGCAGGCTGAGAAAATATATCTCCGAAGATAAAAATCTGGATATCAGGACTGTCAGGGGAACGGGATTTATACTCGAGGAGCTTAACAAGGAAAGTTGAAAGTCCGTAAAGTCGAAAGTTTGTAAAGTAAAAAGTCTGAAAAGTTTTCCCTTTCAGACTTTCGAACTTTATGAACTTTATGAACTTTTTACTTTCCCAAAATCTCCTTAACCTTATTATACAGATCATCTCCCCTCAGGTTCCGGGCGATGATTGTTCCTGTTTCATCAAGAAGGAAGTTTGCAGGAATTGAATTGACCGCATAAAGCCTGGCAGCGGAACTGTTCCAGTACTGAAGGTCTGAAACATGTGTCCAGGTAAGCTTGTCGTCAGCAATTGCCTTAACCCATGCGTCCTTGGTCTGGTCGAGTGAAACGCCGAATACATCAAAGCCTTTCTTGTTGAATTCGTTATAGACTTTAACCACGTTGGGATTTTCCTGACGGCAGGGACCGCACCATGCTGCCCAGAAATCGACCAGAAGAAGCTTCGTTCCTATCTTCGATGAGAGCGGTACGGGATTTCCATCTACATTATTGAGTGCAAAATCCGGGGCTTTCTGTCCTATAGAGACCGTTTTCATGGCAGCTGCCCTGGTTTTAAGATCCCTGACAATCTGAATTTTTGCAACATTGGTATCGAGGGCGGCAACAGAAGATTCAATCTCTTCCGCGCTCATATCCAAAGCAAGGGATCTGAGGAGTGTAGGCGTAAAATATGATGCCGGATTATTTTTTACGAATTCCTTTTCAAGGTTAGTCATGTCTTTCTCCACGCTCATGGCTTCGTCTCTTATCTTTCTCATCTGGGCCGTATCGTTGCTTGCTCTTGCATCCTGGTATGAGTTTACCAGTGTCTGATAGTTGTCAGAAAAAGGTTTGTTCATATCAAGATATGACTGATACTCATCCTGTGTTTTTGAGCCTTTAATTGTTGCACCTTCAAGTGAGTCAAGCTTTCCTGTTATAGTGATTGCAGCATTCTCAAGAAAGAAGCTTGCCCTGTTGCGGGTATTCTGGGCAATAAGGAAAACCTGTTCAGGAAATTCTACGACACCCTCCATTTTGAAGACTCCGCCCTTTGAGATCGCACTGTTTAAAGTGTCCATCTTCCCTATTCCCCTCTTCAGGATCAAAAAGGTAAGGCTGTCTGATCCGTCGATGTTTCCTTTAACAACATAACGGGGTTCCGAACTGCATGAAGCAACAAGAACGGCTAAAACAAACAGATAAACGATTCTTTTCATATTAAACATCATTAAATTGGTTACCATATTTATGGAATTAATCGCGCAAAGATATTAATATTTATGATTCCTTGAGATAATTGTCGATCAAACTGACTGCAGCCCTGTAGGAAGTGATTTTACCCTCATAGAGTAATTTTTCGATTCGCGGCCTGAGTGATTTAACCCTTTCGTTATTAAGGAATGAATACTTAAGGTACTCAAGTATTGCATCGTCCATCCTGATCACAGCCTGTTCCTTTCTCCGCTTTTCAAAATATCCGTTTTGCCTTGTGAATTCCACATAATCGATGATCTTCTCCCATAATTCACTTATGCCTCTTTTCAGAACCGCTGAGCAAGTCATTACTTCAGGTTTCCAACCAGATGGAGGTGCGGGAAAAAGATGAAGGGCATTCTGATACAGGATTCTTGCTCCTCCTGCCGCTGTCTCATTATGCCCGTCAGCCTTTGTAATCGCAATTGCATCCGCCATTTCCATTATGCCCCTTTTTATTCCCTGAAGCTCATCTCCTGCTCCGGCAAGCATCAGAAGAAGGAAGAAATCCACCATTGAATGGACTGCAGTCTCCGACTGGCCTACTCCCACCGTCTCGACCAGTATCGTATCAAATCCGGCCGCTTCGCACAGAATTATCGTCTCTCTTGTTTTTCGTGCAACACCTCCGAGTGTTCCTGCTGCAGGTGAAGGCCTTATGAATGCACCGGGATGCGTGCTGAGCTTTTCCATACGGGTCTTGTCGCCCAGAATGCTTCCCTTTGTTTGCTTGCTGCTGGGATCAACAGCCAGCACTGCAGTCTTCCTTCCCTCTTCGGCAATGAATAGACCAAGGGTTTCAATGAATGAGCTTTTACCAACACCAGGAACTCCGGTTATACCGATCCTTATCGAGTTTGCGCTATGCGGAAGGCACTTCTCGATTATTGCCTGGGCAGTATCATAATGCTCAGGCAATGAGCTTTCTGTCATCGTTATAGCCTGGCTCAGGATTGTCCGGTTGCCTGACAGGATGCCGTTAACATATTCATCTACAGAATACTTCTTTCTCTTTCTTTTTCCCTTGCCGGCAAAAACTTCCGGATTTATGCTGGGAGGCTGGTAAATCCCTTCCTGAATGCTGAGAGCACTCTTGTGTGTTTTCTTCTCTTCCATTTTTTGCCGGGATCAGGTGTAAAAATAATAAAAGGGTGCCAGAATAAACGCCGGCACCCCAATATATTATACGTAATTAACGGTTACTTTGTTGCAGCAGGGGCGTCAACATCCGCAGTCAGCATAAGGACCACTTCGGATTTCTTGGGATCGTTGGTATAAACATAGATGGTCTTTGTGACTTTCCCCTTGTATGAACCTGAGCTGAATACAGCTTTGATGGAGCTCGATTCACCTGGTTTGATTGGTACGCCTGCAAGTCCCTGCTGGACAGCAGTGCAGCCGCAAGTCGATTTCACATGCCTGATCAGCAGATCGCTCTTGCCTGAATTGGTGAACTTGAATTCTACCTCTCCGGTCGTTGCGCCGGCCATCTTTCCAAGATCCTGATTTGTGGAGGCTATATTGAAGACGGGTGCTTTTTCAAGATCCTCCCTCGTCATCGATGAAAAATCCTCGACCAGGTTTGCAGATACATAGTACCAGACGTTTTCCTGAACAACACCATTGATCTTTACCCTGACAAGGTCGTTTACGTTTCCCCAGCTGTTATTCCTGGTTGCGTCATAAGTTCCTTCCACGATACCTTTCTGACCCGGCTTGAGAGTTTCAGGATTTGTTTTCATCGAGAGATGAGGGGGAAGATTATCAAATTCAACCTTTACAGGCGCATCAGATGTATTTATGAGTTGCATCACCCTTATTTTCTTTTCAGTCTTCTTGATGTTCGTGAATGCCAGATTGATGCTTTCGAACCTTACCGGACCTACCGGGAAGGTGAACAGTTCTTCGATTGATCTTTCACGTGCAACAACTTCACCCTTAATAACAAGAACCTGAACTTCAGGCTTGGAGTTCGTGTATACCGTCAGTGACTTCTGGAATTTCCCCGGACGGTCCCGCGGATCGTAAATAGCCGTGATCTTTCCTTTTTCACCGGCAGCTATTGGTTGTTTTGTCCATTCGGGAGTTGTGCATCCGCAGGAAGCCACAATATTCTGGATCACCAGAGGAGCGTTCCCTGTATTTGTCACCATAAAATCATATTTCTGCGGGCCTGCTTCTTCCTTGAAAGTTCCGAAATTATGTTCCGATTCCGAAATTTTCATCAGCGGCTGTGCAGTAACAGCGGCACTGATAGCGATAACCTGAAAAAACAGAAGTAATCTTTTCATATTTTATAAAATTGTCCGTTAAATATAATAAATCCCGGATTAATACGGTTTTTCAACAATAACACCACCGGACCGGAATTGGTTGCATGGCAAAGAACAAAAATCAGACCGAAAATTCTGACCGGTTCAAATCAGGGCAAAAATAATTAAAGTTTAATCTTTTTGAATACAATAAAGCATAATATCATTAGTTTTGCCACAGGAGTCCGGCTCAATGGAATAATATTTGCTGAGAAATACCGGTACAATATCCGAAGGGTCAGAGAATGAAAAAAACCTGGAGACTTATAATAATTGGCCTTGCCTTAATCATTTGCGCAGATGCCAGCGGTCAGTTTTATAACGGCCACCAGATGAATTTTGGCAAGAACAGGGTCCAGTATTTCGACTATTACTGGTCGTTTTACAGGTTTGATGATTTTGACTGCTACTTCAACGAATACGGTCGCGACATTGCCAACTATACGGCCGACTACGCCACAAAGAAGCTTGAGGATATCGAGGATTTCTTCGATTACACTCTCGAAAAGAGGCTCATCTTCGTGATTTACAATAAACAGGCAGAGTACAAGCAGTCAAATATCGGACTGGTAACATCGGATGAGGAGAATTATAACACCGGGGGATTCAGCCGGATTATCAAGAACAAGGTGATGCTTTACTTCGAAGGCGATCATGAATCGTACAACAATCAGATCGCAGCATCGATAACTGAAGTCCTTATTAATGAGATTCTTTACAATGCGGATGTGAAAGACCGGGTATCGAGCTCTTCAGTTATAAACATGCCTGACTGGTATTACAAGGGACTCATAAGGTATGTTTCCGAAGGATGGAGCTACGAGGCTGAGAACAGGACTAAGGACGGGATCATGTCTGGAAAATACAGCAAGATCAGTCACCTCGAGAATGAAGATGCCGTCATCGCCGGCCAGTCATTCTGGAGATTCATCGGGAGCCAGTATGGTGATGCCCTGATTCCCAACATTATATATTTGACCAAGGTATACAAGAATATCGATGATGGTTTTCTCTATGTAGTCGGCAGGCAGCTGAAAGACCTGCTCAAGGATTGGAATGAATATTACCGCAAGGTGTATTCAGGCGACAGGAACCTGCCAGGAGATGACGGCAACACCGTAAAAAAATCGAGGAAGGAACAGGTCTTCCAGCAGGTAAGAGTCAGTCCGGACGGAAAATATATTGCCTTCGTTACAAATGACCTGGGGAGGAAGAGGATATGGCTCTATGATTCGGCTACCGGAAAGCATAAGATCATTTTCAGGGCTGAACCCAAGCTTCAGGTGCAAAGCGACAAGAGCTATCCTGTGCTCGCATGGCATCCCAGCAGCAAGATCCTTACATATATAAACGAGGAGAAGGCGGCTAATATCATGTATTTCTACAGGATCAACGATAAAACCACTGAAGAAAGGAACATTCTGTATTTCGACAAGATACTCGACTTTTCCTATGCTCCCGAGGGCTCGAGGCTTGTCTTCTCGGCTGTGAAAGACGGCATCACTGATATTTATATCCATACCATCGCTTCAGGAACCAACGAGCAGATCACCAGGGATATTGCCGATGACCTGAACCCCACTTTCCTTCGCAATTCACCCGATGAGATCCTCTTTTCATCCAACAGGATGTCGGATACCCTTTCAAACACCGCAAGCCCTTTCGAGAGAATCGGAATGACATACGATCTGTTCACTTATAACGTTGCCAGAAAGGGTAATACACTTACAAGGCTTTCCGAAGGAAAATACTCGGACAGGGTTCTGGCAACGGAAATCACACGCAGCAATTTTGCTTATGTAGGGAACACGAATGGGATTCAGAACAGGTATGCCGCAGCATTCGACAGCACCATCAGTTATATTGATACAACAACCCATTACAGATATTACATCAGCTCAAAGCCTGTAACCAATTACGATCGCAATATCATTGACCAGTCAATTGCAAACAGTTCGGACACATACGGTGAGATACTCTACAGCAAAAGCAAATACCTGCTGAGAAAAGGCCTGCTGAGCCAGTCAAAGCCGGTTCCCGAAAACGAAATTGTGACAACGGCTTTCCGGAATGAAGATATGAAATTGCTGCATAAAGCCGACAGCATAGAGCAGATCCGACAGTGGCTGGTGAGGGAGGACAGGAAAAGAAGGGATACTCTTACAAAGCCTTTATACGAGTATTATGTCACCAATGAGCCGATCGATATCAATCACTATATTTTCGAGAAGGAGAAGCAGAACTACTACGAGCAGCTATGGAGAAAAGATTATATGGACATCGATCTTGATACCGGGGAGCTTGATCTTCCTGCAATCAGGATCTATGAGACATCCTTCTACAATAATTACCTGGTTAGCCAGATCGATTTCAGCTTCCTCAACAATACATACCAGATATACAGTTCCGGTGCCCCTTACTATAATCCGGGGATAAACGGCCTCATCAGGTTCGGGATAGTCGATCTCTTCGAGAATTACAGGGTCACAGGCGGCATCAGGCTTTCGGCGGATTTTGACAGCAACGAGTACCTGATCAGCGTGGAAAACCTCAAAGGCAAATTCGACAAGCAATTGATTTTTCACAGGCTGGCCTTCCTTGGTTACGGCAGCAATACGCTATACAAAACAATTACCCACAATCTATACCTCTCATACGCCAAGCCGATTACTCCCGCCCTGGCCCTGAAAGGAACGGTATCTTACAGATATGACAGGATCGTTCCCCT
Source organism: uncultured Bacteroidota bacterium (assembly GCA_963772715.1). Classification (GTDB taxonomy): domain Bacteria; phylum Bacteroidota; class Bacteroidia; order Bacteroidales; family VadinHA17; genus LD21. Next base: position 121,189 of record CAVYYM010000026.1, on the reverse strand, counting down.
CTCAACGGATATGGCTTCTCTCACCATGGAAAACTCTTACCGTCACTGGGGAAGCCTGAAAGCCGAAGTTATTTATGACAATACCCGCAAGAGATGCATTAATATATATTATGGTACACGGTTCAAAATCTTCGGAGAATACTACAAGGAGATCACTGCAGGTAAATCTGACATGTTTGTTGTTGGCGCTGATTTCAGAACCTATACCAGGATACACAGGGAACTGATCTGGGCCAACCGGTTTGCAGCCAGCTCCTCATGGGGTCCGACGAAGCTGATTTATTATCTTGGAGGTGTCGATAACTGGATGGGATACTGGTTCAACAATTATCCGATGTTCGACTATTCGATACCCGTAAACCCGGATGCAAATTATGGTTTCCAGGCTCTTGCCACAAATATGAGGGGATTCAGCCAGAATGTCAGGAACGGGAACAATTTCGCACTGATAAACACCGAGATCAGGTGGCCTGTCATAAGGTACCTCGCAGGGCATCCCCTGAGATCCAACTTTTTGAACAGCACTCAGTTAGTGGCATTCGGCGATATCGGGACCGCATGGACAGGTTTATCGCCATGGTCTGGCGAAAATTCGTACGATATTCAAACTATAGAAAATGGACCTGTAAAGGTAACCCTGGATTCAAACAGGGAGCCTATTGTTGCAGGATTCGGAGGGGGAGTGAGGGCACAGCTGCTTGGATATTTCGTCAGAGCCGACTGGGCATGGGGCATCGAAAACAATTATATTCTGCCTCCGATGTTTTATCTTTCCTTCAGTCTCGATTTTTAGAGGGTATTCCGAACGTATCCGCCGAATGGCGAAGAAGTGAGGAATCTCATTATTTTTTCAGGCATGATAATTGTATATTGCATCTGTAATTTTTTATTTTGAAAAAAATGGATAAATTTGTGCGATTATTGTACATTTAATTAACTTAAAATCATAGACATGGCTTACAAAATCAACGAAGATTGCACTGCATGCGGCACCTGCATTGACGAATGCCCCGTCGAAGCAATTTCTGAGGGGGACATCTATAAAATTAATCCGGATATTTGTACCGATTGCGGTGCATGTGCGGACGTTTGTCCGGTTGAGGCGATACACCCGGAAAAATAACGCAATTCATAAAATTTCTGACAGTAGCTATGTTGCATGCAACATAGCTACTGTTTTTTTTGCGCCTTCTTTATTGGGGATTATATTTCGCCTTGTCCAGGATATCCTGTACATCGATATTTTTCATCATCGCCCCAATGGAAATATCCCTGTTCTTCGCCATATATGATTCAATGATCCTGAATCCCAGCCAGGCCGCAGCCTTCCCGGGCGATTCATTGGTGAAATAGCTGGTAAAAGGAGCTTCGCCTGTCAGCTTCCTTATAATGAACTTGTCGCTGCTGAAAAGAAGATCGTTCTCGATCAGATAGATCCACATCTGGTCTTCATTGTTCCGGCAGAATTTCATCTGATCGCGGGTAAAACCGAACAGCAGGGTGTCGCTTATGTCCGGAATCATGCATTTCTCAAAATACCTCAGCTTTCCTTCATGGATCATCTGTGACAGGACATTATCGGCAGGATAGTTCATGTCCTCATAGTTCCATATTTTTGTCCCCCATGCATACATGCAGTCCGGGACAATATTCCACGAGTTCATCCTTGCGGCAATATATCCATAGATTCCAAGTCCCGGATAATATTCACAATCACGCCCCAGATACCTGTCGAGACTTATTCCCAGAACCGAATCTGCCGTAATGATGCTTCTGTTAAAACCGGTAATACAGGTGAAAACACCCGGTATAGCCTCACCCGGAAAATACCAGGAATAATGCCTGAAAGCATTTTCAATATTTTCCTCGATGGAACTGATGTCAGGATAAGCCAGGGAAACAGCTGAATATACTTCGTTGTTAAGCTTATCCGTGCAGAAGCTGACAAGATAATCTCCAAATGCAGAGTCATTCATCTCTCCTGTCTCTATTACATAGCTGAAATACTGAAGGAAATCGCCATATTTTTCCCTGAGCACGGGCAGTGAATCTTTTATCGCTGAAGGATCAAGCCTGAAAAGGTCGTTTTCGAGACGCTTTATCCTGATGTCTGCCGTGACAGAAGAGATATTAATCCTGAACCGGTTCCTCTTGCAGGAAAAAAGTCCCGGTATGCTGATTAACAACATTATAACAAAGAAAATACGACCTTTCATACTTCTGTCACTTTGAGCGTTCTAAATTAAGGACTTTTTGACATAGCAACAACTATGATTGCCACACAATAACTTCTGCTATTATTTGTTAATTTCGCAGTGAAAAAGGTATGACCATAAATTCATACCGTTGTACAATTCCATATTGAAATGAAATCCATATTGATGATACTGAAATCCAAACAGATAAGTGTTTTACTACTCTTGATATTGTTACCGGTCAGGTCGATCGCCCAGCAGCCCGGCATGACTCCGCAAGGGCCTGTAATAAGTTTCGGCGTGCATGCCGACCCTCTTATAAGCTGGTTCTCATCTGACATTGATTCAGTCAGGAACGACGGAGCAAGGGCCGGAATCAATTTCGGAATTTCATTATACAGGTACATCGGTCCGAATTATTCATTTTCCACAGGGATAAGCATTATAAGCTCAGGCGGGAGGCTGGTGAGCAGGAAAGCCACTAATTTCGACCTGTCAACGGGGAACGGTGACTTGTTTGTCACAGTGCCGGCGAATCAACCAATCGTATATAAGATACAGTATCTTTCAATTCCACTGGGGCTGAGATTTCAGACAAACCAGATCGGGTATATTACAATATTTACCGACCTGGGAGTTGATCCGAAGGTTGTCATTGGCGCTAAAGTGGATATACCATCGAACGATATCGAAAACCATAAAGCCCCGGAGGAGGTGAAGGATTTCAATTTTTCTTACCATATCGCAGCCGGAATTGAATATTCCATGGGAGGCAATACGGAAATCGTACTTGGACTCGGATTCGAAAATAATTTTGCAGACATTACCAGTGACGACGGCGGTCAGTTTCAGGACAAGATCTCGCAAAGAATGATTTCACTTAAGATCGGGGTCAATTTTTAATTCAGCGCAGGATGAAGATCTCCATTGCACAATTAAACTATCATATCGGCAACTTCGAAAGGAACAAGAGCCTGATCACCGATGCCATCATTAAGGCGAAGGCGGAGAGATCAGACCTTGTAGTCTTTTCGGAATTGTGTGTCCCCGGTTATCCTCCACTGGACCTTCTGGACCGGATCGACTTCATCGAGAAATGCTCTGATGCAGTTATTGAAATAGCCCGGCATTGTACAGGAATTACGGCAATAATAGGATCGCCGACCATAAATCCAAACCCGGAAGGAAAAAAGCTGTTCAATTCAGCGCTGGTGTTGTCTGAAGGGAAGGTCATCTTTTCAGCCAACAAGGCACTTCTTCCCACTTACGATATCTTCGACGAATACAGGTATTTCGAGCCGGGTAAAAGTTTTGCGGTCTTTGAATTCAGGGGACTGAAGCTTGCAATAACAATCTGTGAGGATCTTTGGGACGAACAGCATTTCGACAACGAATTTGAAAAAAGAAGGCTCTACACAATCTCGCCTATGGAGGAGCTTGCCAGGCAGCATCCTGACATTGTTATAAATATTTCGGCATCTCCTTTTTCACATTCAAAGACGGAATCAAAGCCGGAGATTTTCAAATCGAAAGCAAAAAAATTCAATATCCCCATTATTCAGGTAAACCAGACCGGTGCAAATACAGAGCTGATATTCGACGGAGCGTCGATGATCATAAACAGCCGTGGAGAAATGTGGCGACGGCTCCCATTCTTCGAAGAGGCATTTGTTACTTTCAACTCCGATGAAATCATTTCCGGAAAAGAGCCTGAAGGAGAGAGGAAAAGAGAATCAGTTGAGCTTATTCATAAAGCACTTGTGACCGGCATACATGATTATTTCTCGAAGACCGGCCTTAAAAGTTTCATTGTTGGTTTGTCAGGGGGGATAGATTCAGCTCTCTGTCTTGCGCTCGGGGTCGAAGCGCTTGGAAGCAGTAATGCAAGGGCATTGCTGATGCCTTCACGATACTCATCAGAACATTCGGTTAAGGATGCTGTGGATCTGGCAAGGACTCTTGGCGTTAAATACGATATAGTAAGCATTGAGAAACCATTTACAGCCTTTGGTGAAACCCTCGAACCTCTTTTTGCCGGTATGAAGAGCGATGTGGCCGAGGAGAATATTCAGGCAAGGATAAGGGCAGTCCTGCTTATGGCGGTATCCAACAAATTCGGATGCATCCTCCTGAATACGTCGAACAAAAGTGAAGCCGCTGTGGGTTACGGAACTCTGTATGGCGACATGGCCGGAGGTCTGTCTGTTCTTGGAGATGTCTATAAAACAGATATTTACAGACTTGCAGCATACATAAACAGGGAGAAGCAGATAATTCCTGAAAATACGATTAAAAAGCTTCCGTCCGCAGAGCTCAAACCAGACCAGTTCGACACTGATTCACTGCCTGAATACAAAATCCTCGATGCAATATTATATCAGTACATCGAGCTTCAGAAACCTGCTGACAGGATATCGGGGGAAGGAATTGACAGGGCAACGATCGAAAAGGTGATCAGGATGATCAATTTCAATGAATATAAAAGATATCAGGCTCCGCCTGTTCTGAGGATATCGTCAAAATCTTTCGGTGACGGCAGAAGGATGCCGCTTGTGGCAAATTATTAAGTTGGTAATTTACTCCCTGAAAAAGACTCTTTTGACCCTGGAAGGAATCGATGTGAGAATCTCGTAAGGGATTGTCTGGCATTTGGCGGCGAGTTCGTCGATATGTATATTCTCTCCGAAAATTTCAGCTTCATCGCCGGCATTGGCATCGATGCCGGTGATGTCGACCATGCACATATCCATGCACACATTGCCTATTATCGGGACCCTTCTATTCCTGATCAGCATATTGCCGTTACTGTTGCCCAGTTTCCTGTTAAGACCATCGGCATAACCCACGGGAACGATAGCTATAATACGATCCTTGTCTGATACGTCTGCACAGCCATACCCTACCGGGTCTCCTGCAGGGATCCTCTTCACCTGTGAGATCCTCGACTTAAATCGTCCTGCCGGTTTCAGGTTTAATCCGTCAAATTCACCGGCGCCGTAAATACCTATCCCGGGACGAACCATTTCGAACTGGTATTGCGGGAAGCGCACGATTCCCGATGAATTGCATATATGTCTCAGGAACGGGTACCCTGTTGCTTCTCTGATCCTGGCAGCTGCTTCAAGGAAAATCCTGGCTTGACGGTGAGTAAAATCATCGAATGCCGGATCTTCGCTGGCTGCCAGATGTGAAAAGACTGAAGCTATCCTGACAGACTCTGCCGTTCCGATCAATGGAATAAGTTCATCGATCTCTTCCGGCATGAAACCGAGCCTGTGCATTCCCGAATCTATCTTGATATGCACCGGATACTGAACCAGTCCGTGCTTTGACGCCGCCTCAGCAAAATTCTTAAATGATGAAAGGCTGAAAATCTCAGGCTCGAGGTTATACCTTATTATCAGCTCCGATGACGAAGGATCAGGATTCATTACCATAACCGGCAGAGTAACACCGGCATTACGCAGCTCGACACCTTCATCGGCATAGGCAACTCCGAGGTAGCTTACCCTGTGGTATTCGAGCAATGCTGCGATCTCAGCCGGCCCGGCACCGTAAGCAAATGCCTTTACCATGACCATGATGCGGGTGCCAGGATCGAGATGACGGCGGAATTCGTTAAGATTATGTGAGATGGCGTCGAGATTGACTTCAAGCACCGTCTGATGAACCTGTTGTTCGAGCAGCTTCCCGATCTTCTCGAACTCGAATCTCCTGGCACCTTTTATCAGAATGACCTCGCCGGAGAAGTCTGAAGGTTTGAAATGATGGACAAACTCCTCCGTCGAATAGAAAAATATCGCTGAAGCGTCAAACAATGAGCTGTTGCCGGCAAGGGAAGGTCCTATCCCGATGAATCTGTCGATCCCTGCCTTCCTGATACCCGATGCAACTTCGCCATAGAGCTCTTTCTGATTCCTTCCGCTCTGGACAAAATCGGAAAGGATCAGTGTTGTTTTTCTGCCAATCTGAACTTTAAGGAACTCTATTGCCATTCCCAGTGAACCGGGATCAGAGTTATAGTAATCCTCTATCAGAAGGCAGTTGTTGATGCCTGTTTTCATGTCCATCCTCATAGCGACCGACACGAGGGATGACAATCCTTTTCTGATGATCCCTGGATCAGTGTTCAGGGTGAGACAGACTGATGCTGCTGTAACTGCATTTTCAACTGAGGCACGGTCTGCGAAGGGAATAATGAAATCGCTGGTTTTTCCCCTGAAGCTCATTTCAATCCTGGTCCTGTTTCCCTCAAGGGTCGATTTACGGACGCTGATAGCAGCTTCCTTGCTCCCGAATGACCAGTCGATAAGCTCCTTCGAACTAAACTTACTGTCATTTCTGAGCAGTTTGTGAATAAGCTCCTGATCGCGGCAATATATTATTGAAGAGACATTTTCAAAAAGTTTCAGCTTCTCCCTGGCCTTGGCTTCATTGTCGGAGAAATTCTCGCTGTGGGCATCTCCAATGTTTGTGATCACTCCGATATCGGGATTGATGATCTTCCGGAGCTTTTCCATTTCTCCCGGCATGGAGATCCCTGCTTCGAAGATTCCCAGCTTATACTTTTCATCGAGCTTCCATAAGGAAAGAGGCACCCCAATCTGGGAGTTATAGCTTTTGGGACTTCTGATCACAGGGATGGCAAGGCCGAGGATATCTGCCAGCCACTCCTTTACCACTGTTTTCCCTGCGCTTCCGGTGACAGCCACAACCGGTGATTTGAATTCCTTTCTTTTATATGAAGCGAGTTCCTGAAGCGCCGTTATTGTATTTTTAACCTCAATGAATGATGCATCCCTGAACCTGCCCGGATTATCCGGCAGTTTCTCGACAATAAAGGTCCGTATCCCTTTTTTATAAATGCTCTCTATAAATAGATGTCCGTCATGGTTTCTCCCCTTTATCGCAAAAAATGCAAGTCCGTCGGTAAAGCTTAGCTGTCTGCTGTCGGTGACTATATCGGTTACCGGTATTCCTTCTTTCCCGATAAGCTTTCCTTTTACGATCACTGAGATGTCTGTGCTGGTCATTTCCTTATTATTCCCGGAGGAATCCGTTTATTTCTTTAAAGCTTCATTATAGCAACTCCGGCAAAGGGGCTCATACTTGTCCTTCTCACCGAGCACTACCTGTTGGTCCTCATCCGATTTCCTGTAGGAATATTGAGCAAGGTTGCCGCAACGCATGCAGATAGCATGTACTTTTGTAACAAATTCAGCTATTGCGAGAAGAGCTGGTATCGGGCCGAAGGGATTTCCCATGAAATCCATGTCAAGACCGGCAATAACGACTCTTATTCCGTTGTCGGCCAGTTTGTTGCAGACCTCCACTATAGCATTATCGAAGAACTGGGCTTCATCGATCCCGACCACATTTACATCGCCTGCATATAACAGAATTGCAGCGGCATTGTCGACAGGTGTCGATACGATCGACTTGTCATCGTGTGATACGACCCTCGTCTCCGAATATCTTTTATCGAGTGATGGTTTGAATATTTCAACTTTCAGTCCAGCAAACTGAGCTCTCCGGAGCCTTCTGATCAGTTCTTCCGTCTTGCCGGAGAACATCGAGCCTGTTATGACCTCGATCGATCCCCTTTTGCCGGTCGCTCTTACTGAATTCTCGAGAAAATCCATCTTTAATTAATAACTGTTTACGGGTACCAAATTGTAGATTTATTCCGTTATCAGAGAGGAATATTATATACTTTTGCAAAATAAGGAATTTGGTTCGTTTTATTTATATCAAAATATGGATTTCAACAAAACTGTCGATTTAATCATCAGGGACCTTGAAGAAGCAAGGGAGATAATCGATGATCTGAAAAATTATCCGGGAGTTCCTTCCATCCAGATAGAAATGGCTAAGTCGAAATGCCGGAACGTCGCAGAGGTGATCGCTCTTCTGAAAAACAAGACGGAAGACCGAAGACCGAAGATTGACGAACGAAGTGAGGAACCGGAGCGAAGCGGAGCTCGGCGAAGCCAAATTCCGAGCAGCGGAACGGAAGATATTGGCCGCAAGCCGCTTGCCGCGAGCCGCGAACCGGTTGTCGTCAGCCCCGAACCGGGAACCGCCAGCCGTGAGCCGGTTACCGGTATTATCGCCGATAATTTCGATAATCTGCATGACAGCATCAACGAAAAACTTGGAAGCCTGAGGGATGATAATGATGTCTCTGAATTCCTTAAAACAAAACCGCTGGAAAATATATCGCAGGCGATTGGAATCAATGACAGATTCCTTTTCATCAGGGAGCTTTTCAACGGGAATTCCGAATCGTACAGCCAGGCGCTAGTAAAAATAGACGAAGCTAAGAGCCTGACAGATGCAAGAGCTTTAATGCAGAGCTATACGGGAGACAAGAGTGAAAGCGAAGCCGGCAAACAGCTTCTCGACCTGGTAAAACGCAAATTCCCGGGAGATGAGTAAACTGTTTCTTGTACCCACCCCTATTGGCAATCTCGGAGATATGACGTTACGCGCCATCGAGGTGCTGCAAAGTGTCGATCTGATACTGGCCGAAGATACCAGGCAGGCAGGAAAGCTGCTTCATCATTTCAAAATCAAATCACCTCTTCAGTCTCATCATATGTACAACGAGCACAGAAGCGTCGAGGCAGTTTGCAACAGGATCCTGGCAGGTGAAAAAGTCGCACTGATTACCGATGCAGGTACCCCGGGGATATCAGATCCGGGTTTCCTGATAGTGCGGACATGTATTCAGAAGGGTATCCCGGTCGAGACACTCCCCGGTCCCACAGCGCTGATACCGGCCCTTGTCAATTCGGGCCTGCCATGTGAGAGGTTCTGCTTTGAAGGATTCCTTCCGCAAAAAAAAGGCAGAAACAAGCGACTGACGGCTCTTGAAGAGGAGACCAGGACAATGGTCTTCTATGAGTCGCCTTTCCGGCTGGTAAAAGCCCTCGACGAGCTTGCGCTTCACCTGGGACCTGATAGAGAGGCATGCGTCTCGAGAGAGCTCAGCAAAGTGTTCGAGGAGAATATAAGGGGTTCATTATCTTATCTGTCAGATCATTACAAAAACAAACCTCCGAAAGGAGAAATTGTCATTGTGGTAGCCGGAAAAACGAATAAGGTTAATCCCAAGCTTTAATTATCAACCGTTGAATCCGATTTTCTATTTCAAAAGACCCCCCTTTGTTTTTCCCCCAGGGGGGGAAATGGACTCCTTCCCCCGTGGGGGAAGGTTGGGGAAGGGGGTGTTTATTTTATTTGTTTTCCTCTTTCTCATTTTTCCTCATCAGGTTTCGGCCCAGGTTCTCAAGGGAAGGATCACAAATGAAGCGGGCGATCCTGTACCCTATGCAACCGTATATATACAGGAGCTCAGGCAGGGAACAACCGGAAATACAAAAGGAGATTATGAGCTGAAGCTTGATCCGGGCAAGTACCTGGTTCAATACCAGAGCCTTGGATACGGACCGGTCATTTCCACTGTCACAATAGGCAAAGAACCGGTTATAAAGAATGTCGTGCTTCCCCTCCAGTACTACATGATACCCGAAGTGAGGATCAGCGCCACAGGCGAGGATCCCGCGTACAGCATCATGAGAAAGGCCATTGGCATGGCACCCTATTACCTTAATAATATAAGCTATTATAAAGCAGATGTTTACCTGAAGGGAAATTTCGTAGTCACCAAGTTGCCAAAGCTGTACCAGAGGGCCATGAATGCCGAGGCCAGGAAGGCAGAAAAGGAAGGTGAAACAGGGGTCAGGATCAAGGAGGGAGATGTTTACCTGATGGAGTCGTACAATGAGATAGAATTCACAGCTCCCGACAAATATGTTCAGAAGGTAATCTCTGTAAACAGTACTTTCCCTGAATCCGGTGATGATATCTCTCCGATGGATTTCATAAATGCGAGCTTTTATCAGCCGCTTATCGCCGAGATGGCAATTTCTCCGCTGTCACCACAGGCATTCTCATATTACAAATTTCAATACCTGGGAGCCACACCTCAGGGAAACGTGACAATAAACAAAATACTTGTCATTCCGAAAATGAAGAGCCAGCAGCTTTTCGAAGGAACGATCTATATAATAGAGGATCTCTGGTGCATCCAGAGCCTCGATCTTACAAACGACAATATAATGGGCAAAATAAATGTCCAGCAATTATTCATACCTGTGCGCGATGAGATATGGATGCCTGTAAGCCATAAGTTTGTAATTAATGTCAGCATTGTAGGCGTAAAGGCTGACGTGTGGTACGGAGGTTCTGTGAAGTATCTTGAAGTAAAACCCAATACTGCACTGAAAAAGCCGGAATCGGTAACTGTCGATTTTTACAGGAGACAGGCTGAGGCAGCTCCGGAAATACCGGCTTCAAAAAGTCAACAGAAAATAGAAGAACTGCTTCAGAAGGATGAGCTGAGCAACAGGGATATGGTAAAGCTGTCGAAGATGATGGACCAGGAATCAAAAAAAGCTCAGCCTGACAGCGTCAGGAATAACCTCGAGATAAAGGACAACTACAAGCGTTCCGTGGAGAAGGACGCAAACAAAAAGGACAGCACCTACTGGGCCGAAATAAGACCCATACCGTTGTCGGAAATGGAGATAAAAAGCATCAGGCTCCGCGACAGTGCCAGGACTGAAACTTCACTAGTAGAAAGCCAGGTTTCGCGGGATTCCATTTCAGAGACACCTCAAAAGCCAAAAAGCAAATTCGGGGGAGCAGTGAAAAAGATTGTCTCTGGCCATACCTGGAGAGATTCAACGGGTTTCAGCTTTTTCTTTGACGGATTGGTTGATATAAAAAACCTCAGCTTCAATACTGTCGACGGTTTCAAATATGGCGTCGATTTCAGGATATCGAAACTGATGAAATCAAACAACACCCTCACTATAGCGACCGATCTGAAATGGGCTTTCAGCAGGGAAACATTATGCTGGAGAGTCAACGGAAGCTATAGCATCGACAGGATGAAGCAGAGATCAATATCCTTCGGTACAGGGATAATCAGCAAGGATATTTCGACCGGTGGCGGAATAAATCCATTCCTGAATTCAATAAGCACCCTGTTCTTTGAAAAAAATTATCTCAAGCTTTATGATTCGAGGTACTTCAACGCAGCATACAGGTCGGAGATCGTCAACGGCCTGAACTTTACACTCAATGCCGGTTATGAGGACAGAAGAGTGCTGGAAAACACTACTTCATTCACGATCATAAACACATCGGGGGAATACACTCCGAATGTTCCAGTCAACATGTTTCTCGATACCGCCTCGAATCCGTACTTTCTGCTCAGAGATCAGATACACTTTGAATTCGGGGCCACGGTTGTATACACTCCCCGACAGAGATACAGCATTTGGAACGGAGGAAAGTCAAACAGGGGTTCAGACTGGCCAACATTCGGACTTACCTGGGAACACGGCATCAACGAGTTTGACGAGCTTGCTGACAATTACAAGCACTACGACATGATCAGACTCGATATATCAAGAAACCATAGTATCGGAGCATTCACCGAATTCAACTGGAGGATCCGCACGGGAGGATTCATCAATAACAAATATGTGCCATTCTATGATTTCTTCCATTTCAATGCGCAACCGATCTATGTGCTGATCGATGACTACAGCGATGCCTTCAGGCTGCCTGCATATTATTCACTCAGCACTCCTGAGTTTTACGGAGAGCTTCATATGAAATACACAACCCCCTACCTCGTGCTGAAATATCTGCCGGGACTGAGCAAAACACTTATGCGTGAAAACCTGAGCATCTCTTATCTCGGATCGAGGTACCAAAAGAATTACACAGAGCTGGGTTACAGCATTACCGAACTGTTCTTCCTTGGGGAAGTTGGCGTTTATGTGGGATTTGACGACCTGAAGTTCAGGAGCGTCGGTGTACAGCTCGTTTTAAAGATCAACTGATCAGGCAAAAGGCGGTTCGTCGCGGGTACCAGGCTCATCATCAAATCCTCCTCCAAGGCTCCTGAAATTGTCGTGATTCATCTTTGATCCCAGAGTTACGCTCTGAGAAGCGGCGCCTTCAGGTAAACTTTCAAGATCAAACTCATCAATATCGACGAACTGGGCTTTTTCCTCGCGGAACCTCAGTCTTATATCATCAACTGGCCCGTTACGGTTCTTTGCTACGATAATTTCGGCAATACCCTTTGTTGAAGAGCCGTCCTCGAAAGTCATAAGCCCGAATTTTTCCTGGCGGTGAATAAAAACTACCATATCGGCATCCTGCTCTATTGCGCCTGATTCACGCAGGTCTGACAAAAGGGGTCGTTTTGTTCCACCCCTCATCTCCACCGATCTGTTAAGCTGAGAAAGCGCTAAAATAGGAACATTAAGCTCTTTGGCAATGCTCTTGAGCGACCGTGATATATTGCTTACCTCCTGTTCACGGCTTCCCGCATTATCAGGTCCCGACATAAGCTGGAGGTAGTCGACTACAATAATATCGAGCTTGTGCTGAGCCATCAGGCGGCGGCATTTTGCGCGCAGCTCGAAGATAGAGATAGCAGGAGTATCGTCGATGAAGATGGGTGCCTGAACCAGCTTCTTGATCCTGTTATCAAGCTGTTTCCATTCCTCTTCGGATAACCTTCCATTTCTGATCTTGTCGCCGGGGATGTCGGTTTCAGCAATAATGAGTCTGTTTACAAGCTGAATGGAAGACATTTCACAGGAGAATATAGCTACATTTTTTCCGTGGTCAATTGCCATGTTCCTTGCCATTGAAAGTGCGAAGGCAGTTTTCCCCATCGATGGACGGCCGGCAATAATGATGAGTTCCGATTTCTGCCAGCCGGAAGTAAGACGGTCAAGCCTGGTGAAACCCGACGGGATTCCAACCAGTGCGTCTTCACGTTTTCCTGCCTCCTCGATCTCCCTGATGGCTTCCTTGATGACCATGTTGATCGGTGCCACCTCTCGTTTTATATTTCCCTCGGCTATCTGGAAAAGCTCATTCTCAGAATAATCAAGAAGCTCTGTCACATCCCATGTGTCGTCGAATGACCTTGCCTGTATCTCAGTCGAAACCCTGATCAGTTCCCTCTGGATATATTTTTGCGCCACGATCCTGGCGTGGAAGTCAACGTTTGCAGCGCTGACCACCTTGGAAGTGAGTTGGGTGAGATAGACAGGTCCTCCCACACTCTCAAGTTCATTGTGCGCACGAAGCTCTTCGGTGACCGTGTAAAGGTCGACGGGATATTCCCTCAGGTTAAGATCTGAGATCGCCTTGAATATTTTCTGGTGTGAATTCTTGTAAAAGCTTTCGGGTTTCAGGATGTCGAGTATTGTGATTACAGCCTCCTTCTCAAGCATTATTGCACCCAGCACTGCCTCCTCCATATCAATAGCCTGGGGCGGTACTTTGCCAAAATCGGGCATTGCGGCACTAACCGTCCTGACGGGCTTCATCTGTTTCGCCATCTGTTATATATTATTGATTTACTGATGATTATAAGATCTTCTTAAAACAATTCCGGCAGTTTCAAAGGTATGTATAACAGCTTCTGTTTTTTCTGCCCCGCCTTATTTATTACAAACAAGTTTTGTTTAAAACTTGTTGAAAAGCTAAAAATCAAATTGGTGACAGAGAATTCAATTCCTAATGGTATTTTTACACCAAATAGAGGAAGATGATCAGTTTCCCGAAGGCTAAGATCAATATAGGTTTGAGGATTATCAGCAAGCGCAGCGACGGCTTTCATGATATCGAAACGCTTTTCTATCCTGTAGGCCTTTGTGACGCCCTCGAGTTTGTTGTCCAATCAGGAAAGGTTGACGGGGATGAGCTCACCGTCACCGGGATCGACATCAAAACCCGCCACGACAAGAACCTTGTAATCAGGGCCGTAAAGAAGCTGCGAGAAAAATTTCCCGTACCATACCTTAAAATCCATCTTCACAAGGCAATCCCTTCAGGTGCAGGACTTGGCGGCGGATCATCAGATGCTGCATGCATGCTTAAAAGTGTCAACAAGTGCTTTGATCTGTCATTGAGTGATGATGAGTTGCGGGCTTATGCACTGACACTGGGAAGCGACTGTCCCTTCTTCATCAATCCCGAACCATCGGTCGCAACAGGACGGGGGGAGGAATTGAAAATTATGGGTCCAATACTCGAAGGGTACTATTTAGCACTGATCAACCCGGGTGTACACATAAGCACAAGAGACGCATACCTGAACAGCACTCCCCGGGTGCCTGAAAAGAGCCTGGAACGGTTGATCAGCAGTAATCCTGAAGAGTGGAAAGAAACAGTGAAGAATGATTTTGAAGATTATGTATTCAAGCTATACCCGCAGATCAATGAGATTAAGAGATCGTTATACAGGTTCGGTGCTTTATATGCTTCAATGTCGGGAAGCGGTTCAACGATTTACGGAATTTTCAGGGAGAAGCCGGAGTTGAATAAGAAACTCAGGGATCATCTGATCTGGGAAGGACTATTTTAGGATCAGCAACACTGTACCCTTTGACACTTTATCACCTTTCTTTACCGGTATCTTTTTCACTTCGCCGTCGATGGTGCATTTGAGCTGGTTCTGCATTTTCATGGCATCCAGCAACATTAGATCATCGCCCTTCCTGACGGTTTGACCGGTCGTCACCAGTATGTCCAGTACAGTTCCGGGGATAAAGCTCAAAATATACTTCGGATTCACTGCCTTGTAGTGAGGTCTTGCTTCAAATTTCCTGCTTATCCTGGTTTTATAAAGAGTGGAGTCGATATTCAGGAGGCTCAGTTTTTCTTTATTTTTCATTATGACATAATCTGCTTAAATGATTTTGAAGATCAGAACGGAGGAAGTCCATGTTTCTTCTCGGGCATCTGAATCGATTTGTTTTCCGAAACAGCCAGTGAATGCAGGAGGAATTTCCTTGTCTGCGAAGGTTCGATAACGGCGTCGACATATCCTCTGGATGCTGCCACATAAGGATTGGCGAACTTCTGCTTGTATTCTTCAATCTTTTGCTTTCTCATTCCGTCAGGATCGTCAGACGACATGATCTCTTTCCTGAAAATGATGTTCGCTGCGCCTTCCGGACCCATTACAGCAATCTCTGCTGCAGGCCATGCAAATACGAAATCAGCCCTCAGGTGCCTGGAGCTCATTGCAATATATCCGCCTCCGTAGGCTTTTCTTAATATCACTGTCACCTTGGGAACCGTTGCTTCGCTGTAAGCATAAAGCACCTTTGCGCCATGGCGGATAACGCCGGCATGCTCCTGGTCAACACCTGGCATATATCCGGGCAGGTCTACCAGAGTGATCAGCGGAATATTGAAGGCATCGCAATACCTTATGAAACGTGCGGCCTTGTCGGAAGAGTCAACATCCAGGACACCTGCCATTTCGAGTGGCTGGTTGGCGACGAATCCGATGGTTTTTCCTCCCATTCTTCCAAACCCTATCACAATGTTCCTCGCATAATTCTCCATCACTTCAAAGAAATCGGATTTGTCGACTATTGCCCTGATTACATCTTTGACATCATATGGAAGAGTAGGATCATCAGGCACTATTTTATTGATGTTGTATTTTTTTGATGGCTCCCCGGATTCGAAAGGCCTTGCTTTCTGTCCATTATGCCATGGGATGAATGTTATAAGCTTCTTTATCTGATCGAAGCATTCTTCCTCGCTCGATGCAAAGAAATGGGCATTGCCGGTTATCTCGCTGTGAACCCGCGCGCCACCGAGATCTTCCATGGATATCTCTTCGCCAAGCACTGTCTTTATGACTTCCGGTCCCGTGATGAACATTTTGGAGATATTATCCACGACAAACACGAAGTCGGTAAGTGCCGGGGAATAAACTGCACCTCCGGCGCAGGGACCAAGGATAACGGAAATCTGAGGGATAACACCGCTTGATATGGTGTTTCGGAAAAATATTTCACCATAGCCAGCCAGAGAATTTACACCTTCCTGTATTCTTGCGCCTCCCGAGTCGTTGATCCCGATGAGGGGCATCCTCATTTTCAGGGCATGATCCATGATCTTTGTAATCTTCCTTGAGTGCATGAGCCCGAGAGATCCGCCGGCAACCGTGAAATCCTGGGCAAATACTGCCACGGGAGCTCCGTATATTGTTCCTGTTCCGATGATCACACCATCGGATGGGAGTGATTTCTTATCCATATCGAAGTCACGGGCATCATGCTCAACGAAAAGGTCATATTCATTGAATGAATCCTCATCAAGGAGGCTCATAATCCGTTCACGCGCTGTTCGCTTGCCGAGCGCTTTCTGCTTTTCAATTGCCTGTTCTCCGCCTCCAAGAAGGAGTTTCTCGCGCTTTTCCTGCAATTCCCTGATCTTGCTCTTGATTGCCATCTGGATGAAATATTAGAAATAATAAAATAACCTGTCGAACGGGGTACAATTTTAAGAAATTCGAATGATTAAAAGAAACTATTTCGGCGCCAATTTATACAGAACTGCACCGATGACCATATAAATCATGTTCGGGATCCACATTGCCAGCATGGGGCTAAGGTTGCCCTTGATGGAGAACTGTGATGCAAACTGCTGGAACAGAATGTAGGAGAAGCTTAGCGCCAAACCAATACCGATGTTCATTCCAAGCCCTCCCCGAATTTTCCTTGATGACAGGGTAACTCCGATCAATGTCAGTATAAAAACGGCAAAGGGTGTCGAATAACGCTTATGCCTTTCTATCTGGAATACCTTAAGCTCGTCGGATCCCTGCGACTTGAGCAGAGCGATATAGTCTTCCAGTTCGCGGAAAGTCATGACGCCTACGAACGAAGGATCCTTTGAGAAATCCGCTGGTGTAATATTAAGCGTGGTATCTATTTGTTCACCCCTGGTAATAATCTCATTATTGCCGACAATCTTCCGCAGTACATAATTCGGGGCTTTCCATTTTGATGTTGCCGTATCCCAAAGGACTGTCGAAGATGACAGCTTGGAGATGAGCTTCCCTGTCATCATCAAATTCTTCAACAGTAAACTTGTTGCCTCTGTTATATGTCGGATTGAATGATTCAAGGTATACATAAACATTTTTAGAAACCATCCTGTGAATATTTGCCACATTGAACCTCCTTCCCTGCGACCTGTAATACTTATCCTCAAAATCCATCCTTACAAGGTTTGCCCGGGGGATAATAAAGTTGGTCAGGTAGAAGATCAGGATGGCAATAAACATCGCTGAAAGAAAATATGGCCACATCATCCTGCGGAAACTCATTCCGCTGTTTAGGATGGCTATAATCTCAGTGTTCACTGCCATTCGTGAAGTGAAAAATATTACGGCAATAAAGACGAACAACGGTGCGAACAGGGTTCCGAAATAAGGTATGAAATTCAGATAATAATCAAAGATGACCGCACGCCACGGGGCCTCCCTTTCCATGAAATTATCGATCTTTTCGGCAAAGTCGAAGACAACGGCAATGATAAGTATCAGTACAAGGCAAAAGAAGAAGGTACCCAGGAACTTCCTGATTATGTACCAGTCAATAATCCTGATCTTCAGCGAACTCAGAGCCTTACTGAAAGTCTCTTTATCATTGACTCTTTCCATATTCTGAAATTACCTTCGTTAATTTTATCCCTCGCATCGCTCATAATTTTCAGATAAAACGCAAGATTATGTATGCTTGATATCTGTGAACCGAGTATTTCGCCTGAGATAACAAGATGCCTGAGGTAAGCCTTTGAATATCTTAGGCTTACCGGTGATGGCCCCTCAGGATCGATCGGACTGAAATCGTTCATCCACTGCCTGTTCTTTATATTAATGATCCCCCCGGAAGTGAAGAGCATTCCATTCCGTCCGTTGCGGGTGGGCATTACGCAATCGAACATGTCGATCCCTCTTTCAATGGCCTCAAGAAGATTTGCCGGAGTTCCCACTCCCATCAGGTATCTTGGCTTATCTTCTGGCAGGATCCCGTTGACTATTTCAATAACCCGGTACATCTCTTCTGCAGGCTCGCCAACCGACAAGCCTCCGATGGCGTTTCCCGCCATGCCGGCAGAAGCAATTTTCTCGGCTGATTCCTTTCGCAGGTCATCGAATACGCCCCCTTGAACAATCGGGAAAAGAAACTGCTCCTTTCCCCAAAGCGGACCGGTATTCCTGTAATGGCCGACAGCCCTGTCGAGCCAGTGATGGGTAAGTGCAACCGACTTCCTGGCATATTTATAATCGCATGGGAATGGTGCGCATTCGTCGAGCACCATCATTATATCTGACCCTAATATGCGCTGGATATCTATCGTATTTTCCGGAGTGAAGATATGCTTCGAGCCGTCTATATGTGATTTGAAAATAGCGCCTTCATCATTAAGCTTCCTGTTGCCTGCCAGGGAAAAGACCTGGTATCCGCCGCTGTCGGTAAGTATCGGGCGCTCCCACGACATGAACCGGTGAAGGCCGCCTGCCTCCTTCATGATCTGTGTTCCGGGACGCAGATACAGATGATATGTATTTCCAAGGATGATCTTCGCGTCGATATCTTCCTCAAGATCACGCTGAAGGATTCCCTTTACCGTCCCTCCTGTACCCACCGGCATGAATATAGGTGTCGCGACATCTCCGTGAGGCGTCTTCAGCAGACCTGTCCTTGCCCTGGTTTCCTTATCCCTGGTGATAATCCTGAACACTCCCTGATTTTCGTTAAGGTTGTGCAAATGTAATTAGAAAATCAATGTTGAAAACTCATCTGCAACCATATTAAATATCTTATTAATATTGCCTCGCAATCCGGATGTGAAAATATGTTCCAGGAGAATCTGATCTTGTCGGTGCTTTTTTCAGTATTTGCACTCTCTGCAGCTGTTCAGCTGTTCTATTACCTGTGGTTCTATCTCGCTCCGATTCTCTGGAAGCCTGCTGAAACGGCTGGAACAAAACAACCGGTATCCGTTATCATCTGTGCCAGGAATGAGTCAGAGAATCTGAAGGAATTCCTTCCGGCTGTTCTTGAGCAGGATTATCCTGATTATGAGGTGATCGTTGTTAACGATTGCTCTGAGGACAATTCTTATGATATCCTGGGCACTTATCTTCAAAAGTATCCTCATCTGAGAGTTTCAAGTGTAAATAAGGATCCTAAATTCACACATAACAAAAAGTTTGCACAGTTCATCGGGATTAAAGCAGCAAAGAACGAGATACTCCTATTCACGGATGCCGACTGCCGGCCTGAAACACCAAAGTGGATCGAAGGCATGGTTTCGCATTTCACCGGCGATACTGATTTTGTTCTTGGCTATGGAGGGTATCTGAAGAAGAAAGGATTTCTGAACAAGTACATCCGGTTCGAATGCATGACAGTCGCAATCCAGTATCTGGGAATGGCGATCCGCGGTATCCCCTACATGGGAGTCGGACGCAATCTTGCATACAGGCGCAATTTCTTCTTCGACAAAAAGGGATTTGGCACTCACTCTCATCTCATTTCCGGTGATGATGATCTTTTCGTCAATTCACATTCTGATAAAAGGAATACCAGCGTGGAGTTCAGAAAGGAGACACACACCAGGTCTCTCCCGGCATCAACTTTCAATGAATGGTTTATGCAGAAGAAGAGGCACCTGACAACAGCCCCATATTATAAGAAGAGAGATAAGTTCCTTCTTATTCTGGAGCCGGCTTCAAGAATAATTTTCTATGCTGCATTCATTGTGCTGATGTCATTTCATTTCATTTGGCCTTATCTGCTGGCAGTTTTCGGAATGAGACTGATCGTCCAGCTTACTGTTCTGATACTCTCGCAAAAAAGATTGAATGAAACAGGGCTGGCAGGTTTTTCACTAATTTTTGATATCTTTTCGCCGATAATAAACGGAGCAGTCTTACTTAAGCAATACGATAAGGAGACCCGGAAAGAACCAATGGAAGTAAATCAGGGCCTGTCCGACAACGCCAGGAATGATCTGATACTGGTTGAAGAAGCGAAGAGAGGAAATGAAAAAGCCTTCGCCGCGCTAATGAACCGGTACAGGGATTCTATTTATTTCATGCTCCTGAAAATGGTAAATAATCCAGCGGATGCCGAAGATCTGACAATTGAAGCGTTCGGCAAGGCTTTCAGGAGCATTGACACCTATGTCCCCCGCTTTGCTTTCAGCACATGGCTCTTTATGATCGCTTCCAATAATTGCATCGACTTCATAAGAAAGAAGCATTCATCGCCTGTTCCCCTCGATCAGTGGCTCGAAGGTGCGGAAAATCCTGCTGTGAACATTCAGTCGGACCTGCCTGACCCTGAAGAAGCCCTTATAAACGACCAGAAAATAGCCACCCTGAGGAAGATCGTAAACCAGCTCAAATCGCCCTATCGAGAGATAATACAGCTCAGATACTACAAGGAATACTCGTACGAGGAGATCTCCGCCGAGCTGAAGATTCCCATCGGAACTGTCAAAGCACAGCTATTCCGCGCAAAATCCCTGCTTTACAATATCTTTATCAAAACAGGCAACAGGTAATGCCGGAAATTATTTTCAAATATTTCACATCCCTTGATCAGTCACCAGAAGGAGATGCTGGACAGGCTGAAGAGTATTTATGACAGGTGGAACAGCAGGATAAACGTCATATCGAGGAAGGACATGGATTCTTTTTACATCCATCACGTCCTGCATTCGCTGTCGATTGCGAAAGCAATTTCATTTAAACCGGGTACAAGGATCCTCGATGTGGGTACCGGCGGAGGTTTTCCCGGCATACCGCTGGCTATACTTTTCCCCGGATCGGAGTTTACGCTTCTCGATTCCATTGAAAAGAAAATAAAGGTTGTAAAGGCTGTAGCGGAAGAACTGGAACTCATGAATGTTGTTCCAGTCAGAAAAAGAGCTGAAGAGGAGAACGGGAAATACGATTTCGTTGTCAGCAGGGCGGTGACTGAATTTCCGGCATTTGTCAGGCTGACGTCAAAAAACATATCTCAAAAAGGCTTCAATTCCCTTAAGAACGGGATCCTGTGCCTGAAGGGCGGGGATCTCGAAAATGAGCTTGGCGTGCTGAAGAAAAGTGTTAAGATATGGAATATCAGTGATTTGTTTTCTGAATCATACTTCGAAACAAAGAAAATAGTTTATCTGCCTGTTTGAATTATAAAAAAGAACACTATCTTTGCGGTCTCAAAACAGGAAACACAATAAAACAGGTATACAATGAAAAGGACATACCAGCCATCAAGAAGGAAAAGGGTGAACAAGCATGGATTCAGGGAAAGAATGTCCACTGCCAACGGAAGAAGAGTACTTGCCGCACGCCGGGCAAAAGGAAGAAAGAAGCTTTCCGTAACCCCTGAGCTTAAACTGAAATAATTTTGCATTGCATACTATAAGCATTTGAAGGTGCCCGCACAAGGCGCCTTTTTTATTAATTTTACTTTTTGCACAATTTCCGATGACCAGTCTTTTTTCACATATAGACGACAATGACCTGGGACAGATCGCCGGCAAGATAGTCGCAGGCACCCGTATTTCTACGGAAGAAGGATTGACACTTTTCAATAGGGCAGACCTTCCCCTTCTTGGCATCCTTGCAGGATTTGGAAGAAAAAGATTCAACGGCAATAAAGCATTCTATAACAGGAATTTCCATATCGAGCCGACGAACAAATGTATTTACAACTGCCGCTTCTGCTCATACCACAAACCCGCCGGAGATCCTGAAAGCTGGGAATACAGCCACGATCAGATGCTCGAAATGGTCAGGCGATTCGACGATAAGGATGTGACAGAAGTTCATATAGTGGGCGGCGTTCACCCATCTTACGACATTTATTATTATGCAGAACTTATCAGAAAGATCAGGGAGCACAGGCCTTCATTGCATATCAAGGCTTTCACAGCCATCGAGCTGGACTTCATGATAAGGAAAGCCGGCATGACAATTGAAGAAGGCCTCGCACTTCTGAAGGAACACGGACTCAACTCGATACCGGGAGGGGGAGCGGAAATATTCGACGAGGAACTGAGAAGAAAAATATGCGATGAGAAATCATCTTCGGAGCTCTGGCTCTCTATACATGAGGCGGCACACAGGCTTGGTATACCATCCAATGCCACAATGCTTTACGGACATATTGAGACTTTTTCACACCGGATCGGCCACATGGAACAGGCTCCGCGAACTGCAGGACAGGACGAGCGGCTTCAATGCCTTCATTCCGCTGAAATATAAAAAAGCCAATAACAGCATGGGATACCTGGGAGAGGTCAGTGTGACGGAAGACCTTCGGAATTATGCGGTCTCAAGGATCTTTCTCGACAATATACCCCATATAAAGGCTTACTGGCCAATGATCGGAAAGGAAACTGCGCAGACCAGCCTCTCGTTCGGGACTGACGATCTTGACGGAACAATTGACGACACCACCAGGATATATTCCATGGCCGGCGCCATGGATAAGAATCCATCAATGTCCACAGAGGAGATATCAGAGCTCATACGTAAAGCCGGATTCGAACCGTTTGAAAGGGATTCATATTATAATCTCCGGTAATATCCGTGTCTTTCTATTAATAATTTTATCGATACATTTGCGTTATCATTAATGTACTTAAAGCCTGTATGAGCCTTAAAGATTTCATCCTCAGCAAAGTATTCCTGAGACACTTCGGACTGGCAGTTATAATTGTCATCGCAATTGTAACAATCCTGCTCCTGTGGCTCAATATTTATACAAGACATGGACAAGCCAGGGCTGTCCCTGATTTTTTTGGCCTGACAATGCAGGAGACTGAAGCTCTTGCAAAGAAAAGCAAAATGAAATACCAGGTAATTGACTCTGTTTATACTACTCTCGTTCCGCGCGGATGTGTTGCAGAACAGACTCCGAAACCCGGTTTCAAGGTAAAAAAATGGAGGAATATTTTACTTACTATAAATGCTTTCAGACCAGAAATGGTGGCTATGCCAGATCTTATTAACCTGCCTCTCCGGCAGGCAAATTCACTTATTGAAAGTTCAGGACTGGTGATAGGCAAGAAATCATATAAGCCAGACCTTTCGATTGATGTGGTTCTGAGCCAGCTTCATAACGGGCAGGAGATCTCTTCCGGAGATTCACTGGTGAAAGGTTCGATTATTGATCTTGTTCTCGGCAAAGGCTACAGCAACCAGACAACTTCTGTTCCGGATCTTATCGGAATGACCCTGGAGGATGCCACTGACAGGATAAATGGCACATCACTTAACCTTGGCGCCTTTAACTTTGACAATACTATCAAATCCACGGAAGACAGCCTGAGCGCATTCGTCTTTATGCAGAAACCCGAATATGTCGAAGACGCCACAATTCAATATGGCCGTTTCATGTATCTCTGGCTTACACTCGATTCACTGAAGCTGCCGGTCGACTCAACGATGATTATGCCCGGAGACACACTTTTACCGAAAGAGTAAAAAACTGACTCGTTTAAAGACCCTGATGACAAAAAAACTAATACTCAATATCATAATCTTCTTTTCATTCCTTGATATTGCTGTATGTCAGGAGGTTGTGGTTGGATTACAGTCTAATCCCGTCATCAGCGGCAATCACAATAAAAATGCAGTTTCAAAGAGTTTCTCCGCGGATACCCTGGATCTGCCTTTTTTTGATGATTTTTCAGGAAAGGGCATTTCCCCGGAAGCAGCCAGGTGGAGCGATGATTTCGTATTCGTCAATAATACCTACACCAACGACCAGCTGACTACCGGAGTTGCAACGATGGATGCACTCGACAATGAAGGCAGGTTATATGAAAATGCATCCAACATCATATTCAGTGCAGACTACCTTACTTCACAGCCATTAAAACTGAACCTTCCGGCATCCGACAGCATAAGATTCAGCTTCTACTATCAGAAGGGCGGGCTTGCTGATATTCCTGAAGAGAAAGACAGCCTTGTCCTGCAGTTCTATGCCCCCGATGAAGAAAAATGGTACCCAGTTTGGAGAGCCATGGGAGGCAGTTACTCAAAATTCAAGCCTGTAATATTAAGAATTGACAGGCAGAGATTCCTGAAAAAAGGATTCAGGTTCCGATTCATCAATTATGCAAGCCTGAGCGCAAACCTGACAGATCCATCCATTATAGGAAACTGCGATATCTGGAACATCGACTATGTTCTGATCGACAAATACAGGAATGATGAAGACACCATCTTCCGCGACGTCGCCTTCAGATACCCTCACCGATCCCTGCTCAAAACACATGAATCGATGCCGATAGAGCAGTTCAGGGAGGTTGCCTTCCAGGAAATGGGCTCTTCCATTCCGATGCATTACCGCAATAACGATACGATAACAAGGAGCGTGACCAGGAATTTTGAAATATGGGATATGTACAATAATTCACTGGCCATTTTAATACCTCCCGGTGTCAAAGATGCCCTGCCCCTGACTAATGTAGACGATTTCAGGGATCTCATCTATACTTTCAGCACAGACAATGATGATTCGGCAATGTTCAGGATCACCAGCTGGCTCATTACCGATCCTTTTGATCCAAAGGAAAACGACACGGTCGTTTATTACCAGAGATTCAGCAATTATTTTGCTTTTGACGATGGTTCCGCAGAAGCCGGCTATGGCGTCAACGGCCTGGGATCGAGGAATGCCATGGTGGCTTTCCGCTTCAAGTCGTTCATGGAAGACACTCTGCGTGCAATACAGATATGCTTCAACGACAGCTACATGAACGCAAACCAGAGGATTTTCGATATCATGGTCTGGGACGATAACGGGGGAGTGCCCGGCAATGTGATCTATACCCAGGAGAAGGCAATGGTCCAGCAGGGTGAAGCCATAAACGGCTTTTACACATATCTGATGAGAGAACGTATTCCGGTTGACGACATATTTTATGTAGGATGGAAACAGCGGTCCGAGACATTCCTGAATGCAGGTCTCGATTTGAACACCCTTCATGACGGAAAACAATTTTACTGGATCAATGGCAACTGGATCGAGTCGGGAGTAGCCGGAAGCATAATGATCAGGCCTGTGATGGGGCCTCCCATTATCACGTCCATAAATGATGTGACATATAAAAACAGATCAGTGCTTCATTTTTATCCTAATCCTGCAAGGGATTACATTAAGATCGATAATGAAGAGATGACTCTTACGGGGAAAGTATATATTGCATTTCTCGACCTCCAGGGAAAGGAAGTCCTCAAGGTTCCTTTGACTGATCGGATTGATATCTCGGCTCTGCATGAAGGGATGTATATTATCGTTGCCAGCCGCAACGGAAATACTGTCGGATATAACCGACTCATCAAAATAAGGTAAACCATCCATATGGCTGAGGAAGAACTCGTCGAACAGCAGGAACTTTTTGAACATTTTCGGTTCAAGGCTGATCCCGGTCAATCATTGCTGAGGATCGATAAATTCCTTCTTGTCAGGCTTGAGAACGTTTCCAGAACAAGAATTCAGAATGCAGCAAATGCCGGCAACATACTTGTCAATAATAATCCTGTAAAGCCAAATTACAGGGTAAAGCCGGGTGATATCGTACAGGTTGTTCTACCCAATCCTCCCCGTGAGATTGAGCTCATACCACAGGATATTTCCATAAATATCGTTTATGAGGATGATGATGTGATTGTCGTCAACAAAGAACCCGGAATGGTTGTACATCCTGCTTATGGAAATTACACCGGCACACTGGTAAATGCCCTGATGTGGCATTTCAAGGATCTGCCGCTGTTTCAGACCGGAGACCTGAGACCCGGGCTGGTTCACAGGATCGATAAGGATACATCGGGAATTCTCGTGATTGCCAAAAATGAACTTGCCCTGAACAGGCTCTCGAGACAGTTCTATGACCGCACTACCGACAGAAAATACATAGCGCTGGTCTGGGGTATCCCTGAACCGCCTGCTGGAACGATAACCGGTAATGTTGGAAGGAGCATCCGCGACAGAAAGATCATGCAGGTGTTCCCTGATGGCAGCCAGGGGAAGACAGCAGTAACTCATTACAAAGTGATAGAGGATTTCAGTTATGTTTCAGTTGTCGAATGCAAGCTCGAAACCGGCAGGACCCACCAGATAAGAGTACATTTCAGTCACATAAAGCATCCGCTGTTCAATGATGAGGTTTATGGAGGAGACAAAATCCTGAAAGGAACAACCTTCTCCAGATATCAGCAGTTTGTAAGGAATTGCTTTGAAATAATTCCAAGGCAGGCTCTGCATGCAAAATCACTTGCCTTCGACCATCCGGTCACGGGAAAGAGGCTCCGTTTTGACTCAGAGCTTCCCAATGATATGAAACAAGCTATTGAAAAGTGGAGATACCTATATCTCAGGCAGAGAAAATAATTAGCTACCAGGAGCCGGATGCTCCACCGCCGCCGAAGCTGCCTCCTCCGAATCCACCGAATCCGCCACCACCGCCTCCGCCGCCGGAAAAGCCGCCCCAGCTGCCGCTGTGAGAACCGCGGCCCGAATTCATCATCGACATCAGGAGCCACAATGGCAATCCCTTGTCGCTGATATGCTTCTGGTTCTTTCCGCCGCCGCTCCGCATCGATATCACTATGATTAATATAATTATGAAAATGATGAAGGGAGCCAGAGAGCTCAGATTGCCTTTCTTTTTGTATTTGTCGGCAGGGAATTCTCCTCTTGCCAGTGCCATCAGTACATCGGTAGCTTTATCGAGGCCTTCATAGTATTGATCTTTCCTGAATGACGGGATGATCTCATTATCAATTATTCGTCCACATAAAATATCAGGTATTGCACCTTCGAGGCCATATCCTTGTTCGATGTCAACCTGGCCACCTGACAATTCCGTTTTTGGCTTTACCAGTATCAGCATTCCGTTGTTCAATCCTTTCTGCCCTATCCCCCATTTCTCTGCAAGACGCTGGGCATAATCCGCGACATCATATCCATTCAGGTCATCGACAGTGACAATTGCGATCTGTGTTGTTGTCGAATCACTGAAAGCCACAAGCTTGTTTTCAAGAGCATTTATCTCCTGCGGTTTGAGTACCCCGGCAAAATCATTCACGAGCCGGGGAGGAACTGGCTTTTCGGGAAAATCCTGAGCGTTTGCGGAAATTGTCAGGAGTGTGAACAGGAACAGCAGCCCTGTTTTAAAATCTTTGCACTGTCTCATGCTGTCCTTTCTATTCCGGAATATCGTATGAAATTTCGTTCGGGAGCTCATTGATATCATTCCTCTGATGAGGAAAATGCTCTTTAAGCTGCCGGCCGGTCAAAAGTATCCCTTCTGTAAGTCCTTCAGAATATTTTTTTTCCCTGAAATGCTTTTCGACAAGTGTCTTTGTTTCATCCCAGAAGTCTTCGGGCACCTTATGGTTAATACCCCAGTCACCGATCACGGCAAATTTCTTGTTTGTAACTGCAAGATAAAAAAGCACACCGTTCCTGTTCTCCGTCTTATGCATGCCGATCTTTTTAAAGATCCATGCCGCCCTGTCGAGAACATCACCTTCCAGGCTGGTTTCGACATGAACCCTTATTTCGCCTGAGGTATTCTGTTCGGCTTCCTTTATTGCAGAACGTATCTGAGCCTGCTGCTCTTTTGTGAAAAACTCCGAGGCTTTCATTTTCAGAACTGTACCTGAGGGGCTTTCTCTGCTCCTTCCATCGATTCGAAATATGGCTTGGCAGTGAATTTGAATATGCCTGCAAACAGATTCTGCGGGAAGCTCTTGATATAGGTATTGAAAGTCTGGGCCACTTCATTGAATTTCCTTCTTTCAACAGAGATGCGATTTTCGGAGCGTTCCAGCTCTATCTGGAGATCCCTGAAATTCTGCGTAGCCTTGAGCTCCGGATATTGCTCTACAACAACCAGAAGCCTTGAAAGCGCTGAGCTCAGCTCACCCTGTGCTGCCTGGAACTGCTGCAGGTTCTCGGAAGTCATATTTGTGGGATCTATTGTCACCTGGGAGGCTTTTGCCCGTGCTTCGATGACTTTAGTAAGAGTCTCCTGCTCGAAATTCGCAGCACCCTTTACAGTACTTACCAGGTTAGGGATCAGGTCAGCCCTGCGCTGGTATTGAGTTTCAACATTACCCCACTGGCTGGTGACACCTTCCTGAAGGGAGACCATCTTGTTATAAACTTTTGTACCCCAAAGAACTATGCCAAGAAGTATCAGACCTATGAAGGCAGCTATCACAACCTTTAATAAACAACCTTTATTCATTTTAATGTAAATTTAATTTTCCTATAAAGTTAGTCAATATCTGCAGATTTAATAAGTTTTTATGTATAAACTACCCTCTTCCCAGCCTTCCCCCAAGGGGGCAGGAGCAGATAATCCTTTCCCCCATGGGGGAAAAAGAATGGGGGTCATAATATCAAACAATTGATTAAATTTGAAATTATAATTGATTAAGATGAGAACGATCGCTATAGTTGCAGGAGGGGATTCCCCGGAATATGATATATCGGTTAAGAGTGCGAATGGAGTGGCAGATGCCTTGTCTTCCAGGTATGAAACTTACATAATAATTATCAGAGGAATAAACTGGTACTGGGAAGATCAGAAAGGCGGCTATTTCAATATCGACAAGAACGACTTTACCCTTATAGTTGACGATTTTCACATAAGGTTCGATGCCGTTTTCATTGCCATTCATGGCACTCCCGGGGAGAACGGACTTCTGCAGGGATATTTCGAGATGCTTAAGATCCCGTATACGGGCTGTGATGCCTTCTGCTCGGCACTTACATTCAACAAACAGGCCTGTAAGCTTTTCCTCAAGGAATATGGGATTCCCATGGCCGATGCCATTCTGATAAGAAAGGATGAAGAAGTCGATCCGTCAGCCATCCTGAAGCAGACCGGACTGCCATGCTTTGTGAAACCAAATGACAGCGGCTCGAGTTTCGGAGTCACCAAGGTCAAGAAGAAGGAGGAGCTTCTGCCTGCTATTGGAAAAAGCCTTCAGGGAGAGCGACGAGGTTATGATCGAAGCCTTCATGAAAGGCAGGGAAGTAGCTTGCGGTGTTGTAAAGGCAAAATCCAAAACTCTTGTTCTTCCGGTCACCGAGATAATCAGCAAAAATGAGTTCTTCGATTATGAAGCAAAATACACACCGGGAAAATCAGATGAAGTCACTCCTGCCAATATGCCTAGTACGGTGGACCGAGGAGATACAACAGCTAAGCTCAAGGGTTTATGATCTGCTTGGCTGCAGGGGAATTGTAAGAGTCGATTTCATTATTGTCGGCGACAGACCTCATTTCCTTGAAATCAATACCATACCCGGCATGACGAATGAGAGCCTTGTTCCCAAACAGGCACAGGCTGCCGGAATCGGACTTGACGAACTTTACTCAATGGTTATTGAAGCTCTGTTCAAATAACGGCATCAGGCTACAGGCGTCAGGCGACAGGCAAAAAAACAATGTACAAGATGAGAGCTTTTCTAACCCTGACAATTTTATTTTTTTGCTCTGTTCAATCTGTATGTCAAATAAACGAAGATATATTGATTGCCCGGTTGGGGTTATCAGGTCAGCAACTTCCTGCTGACCAGGTTTTTCTTCATACTGATCGAAATATCTACTATCCTGGAGACACTATACATTTTCATGCTTTCATACGGGACAGGCAGACCGGTATTTTTGAGACGGAAAGTATTTCCCTGTATGCGATGCTCCTGAACGACAATCATAAAACTATCGACAGCGCCAGATTCAGGATCAATAATTCAACTGCGGCAGGGTGGCTTAAAGTGCCGGATGCAATTTCTGAAGGCAATTGTTCCCTGATATCCTTCACAAGCAGAATGATGAATTATGATCCGGAGTACATCTTCATTGCTCCTGTCAGAATAGACAAAAAAAGAGTCTTCCGGAGCCAGTCTGAAAAAAGCAACGGTGAAAAGGATACACTGGAGTACCTTATGGATGAAGAACCTGAGAAAACAGACCTCAGGTTTCTGCCTGAGGGAGGAACATTTGTTTATGGCGTCAGTCAAAGGATTGCATTCAATGCAGTTTCATCAAACGGCAGCAATATTAAATGCACGGGTAAAATCTTCAACCAGAAAGGAGAGCCGGTTGCAGATTTCAGTTCGGGAATGTTCAGTCCTGGATTGATTGAACTGACTCCGCATGACGGGGAGACTTATTTTGCAGTGCTGAATGGCGATGAATATGACGGAATGAGGTGGCCATTGCCAACACCTCAAAATTCAGGAGTCACTCTCAGCGTCAATAAATTACCTTCCAGCATAATCGAAGCAGAGGTAACGGGAAGAGGTGTCAATGGAAGCCGGTGGATCATCGCACTGGTAATGAATAATGTATTAGTTCTTTCCCGGGAATTTAAAATTGATTCTGTCATGAAAATCAGGATTAATACATCGGAATTACCTGCAGGCACCGGCTATATTACATTGTTTAATGATGAAGCTGGCACCGGTGGCTGAACGACCGGTGTTTATTAATCCGGATAAAAAATTAAAAATCGGGATAAAACCTTCTGCTGGTTCCTATAAACGCGGAGAGGAAACAACTCTTAGTATCAATACTACCGATATTAATGGTAATAACCTGAGCTCAATTGTTTCGGTTTCCGTGGCAGATTCGACATATGGTTTTTATGATCTGTTCCCGGTTTATAATATTGAAAGCGTCTTCCTGTTCGATAATCAATTCTGGAATAACCTCCCCGGCAAGATCAGGCTGCATGGCTTATTCGATATCGATGAAGAAAATCTTGATATGCTTCTTATGACCTATGGCTGGAGAAGCTATGCAAAGAATGAGAAAATTCAAAATGCATCTGATTATAAATCATATGATTATGATTACCTGACAATCAGGAATCCCGGCCCTGAGAAAAAGACCAGATCTGAAATTACTTTCACAACCCTGGAGGGAGGAGAGATCATCTCGATAAAAAAAGACCGGAACAGGGAAGCATTATTGCCTTTTGATACGCTTGATCCGGCAGTCAGGCAGATTATGATCCTGCCTGATAAAAATCCTTCAAAAAATGTTTATCCTGTACAGGCAGAATTTTCCTTTAATAAGGATTTTATCAAGCAGGTAAAATCAATCAGACCAGAATTGATTGTCCCTGAAACTGAATTTTCCTTCAGAAGGATCAGGGAAGAGAGTATTTTCATCGACAGCGCGATCCTGATCGAATCAGTAACGATCAGGGCACCGATAACACCTGTCCGGGTCTACT
This sequence comes from uncultured Bacteroidota bacterium, assembly GCA_963772715.1. Classification (GTDB taxonomy): domain Bacteria; phylum Bacteroidota; class Bacteroidia; order Bacteroidales; family VadinHA17; genus LD21. The sequence goes on along the minus strand of CAVYYM010000026.1, from coordinate 89,797 downwards.
ACGACAAGTACCAGGAGATCTACCAATACGCAAGCCTTATAACAATTACCAAAAAGAAATGAACGGATGTTTGAATCTTGAAGATATTCTTGTCAGGCTGCAATCCTTATCGCCTTGACACAAAAAATAAGACAATATATCTACGACCAGATCCAAAATCATTTGGCCTTCCCCCTCCTTCTCTAATTGTCATTGATGATATCCCTCTCTGGGAAAAGAGCTATGCAAGCATCTCCGATATGCCATCTTCACAAATATCCTCAGTGACGGCCCTAAAAGGGAAACAAGGCTATGCAGTATATGGTGAGGATGCAAACGGTGGAGTGGTCTTCATTACAACAAGCTGGAAGAAGATGGCTGACGGAGATTTTTCTGAAAATGATTTCGTTCCCACAAGACCGGCAGATGACCTGATGCGGGCTATATCTGTATTCAGGAAAGAAGCTGATTATTATATCCCTAAGAAAGAAGAAGTTACAACGAATCCTGAATACCAGTTCAGACCAACGCTTTACTGGAGCGATGAGGTTTATCTTGATGGGACAGGACCGGTTACAATTACCTTTCCTAATCACATGCTTACCGGAAAGGTGATCATAATTGCAAACGGGGTTTCATTTACGAATATGCCGGGAGCAGGGAGAATGAGCTATGTAATAAATAATAGGCACAAATTGCACATCTGGCACAAAGGCGCAGAGGCCTAGAATTTGGTAAGCCGTTGAGCCGCTGCAGCACAGTTGGAGCTAATTATTCCTTCGCTTTCTTTAGTCCGCCCGTTGTAGTATAATATTTTGTAATCATCCCTGGAACCTCCCACTCCGGCAGCTTGCCTTCCTTCATGTATTCGAGGAATTTTGCTGTAACCTGTCCGAAATGCTCTTCATGGGAAACCCTGTACTTGTTAAGAACATTGATCTTCAATGCAGTTTTTCCTACAGGCTCTATGGTAAGACTATCGTAAGGCAAGGAGGCAACAGCTGTTTTAAGTGTTTCTGTGAAATCTTTAACAGTAGCTCCCTTTATATTCTCAATATAAAGTGTCGGCTTGAATTTTTCCTCAGCGCCCTGTTTTATCACAAGGTCACATTTTGTTCCGCGCATAACTGAGAAATGCGTATCACCTCCGCCAGCAGGCGGAGCATAATTCCATGTAACAGAGACTTTTGCCCACACACCCTTGATCTGGTATACTATTTCACCGTTTGCATAAACATTGATCCTGCCATCTTTTATATCCTTCTGAAGATAATCAGGGAATTCCTCAAGATTGGTGACAGCCTTGAATTCGTCCTTTGAGATGACAGTGGGCCATCGTTTTGCTGCGACAACATTCACATCCGAAGGATTGAGTATCTGTTCCGGGAAACATTCCCACTGCACCAGGTCGACAAGATGTGTAGTCACGTCGACGATCCCTTCGCCCTGCTGGTCAACATCGAAAAACCATCCGGGCCTGATGTTCGGTGCGCCTGCAACCAGCTTGAGGAAATGATGGACACTGATTTTGGTGACTGCCGGTTCTTCCCGGGTACCGTTTGTCAGCTTTCCAAATACTTCCTCCTTCAAGGAAAGAAGCTTTTGCAGGATTGTGGTGACCTCATATCTTTCTGTCATGATATCATAAATGAGCACACCTTTCTCAGCTGCAACTATGAATGCTGCCTCCAGTTTTGGAAAATCATCAGGAGATATTATCATAGGCTTGTCGGCAAAGACATTCAGTCCTGCATTGACCGACCTGGTAATATATTCCGCCTTCTTCCTGTTGTTGCCGGAGAGGACAACGACATTGCCAGGCCTGTCCTCGAGCATCTTCTCGAAGAAATCATCTCCGGTATATACAATTTCATTCCATGATGTCGGATCCTTGGCACGTTCGTTGAAACCCTTGATCCTGTCGAGATGCTTCACATAATCAGGACTTTCAGGGGCGTAAACATAGACCTCGGGATTGACCTGACCGTACATTATCCTCTGGACAAGGGCAGCATGAAAATGGCCCGGATCTACGGTCATTAATGAAACCGGATATTTATTTTCCATTGTCGTATCTGATGATTTTTCTGCTTGTTTTTTCGAACCTCCTGATCCGCAGGAAGCAAGTATTAAAGCAGTAATAATTAGTAGTAATAAGAATTGTTTCATAATACTTTTGCTTTAGTTTATTTTTTAGAAGTGCCTAAAGTGAGCTAAAGTTTGGAGTGCCTAAAGTTAATGAATAACTCTAAGTACTCTAGGCACTTTAGGCACTTTAGGCACTTTTTTTACTTCTTCAACAACGTTACGGCAGGCGGATATGCAAAATCATTCCAGAGCCTTTCGGCGGTACCCTTGTCGATTTTTCCGTCATATACCAGCATTCTGTATTTCAGCCTGTAAAGGTTTCCGGGATCGAGCTGCCAGTCCTTGTGGCGTGTAGGACAGAACTCAAAGTAGACATCACCCACACCATTCTGGTTTTCAGGCCAGACGCGCATAGGTTCAGGGAAATCCCTGTTTGAAGGATGTGAAAAGAAAGTAATGCCTGAATTTCCCTTGTCCTTGAATTCACCGTTTATATCTGCCCACCTGGCTCTTGATCCGTCGGCATCTTTCCTGGTTAATCCCTCAGATGTAAGAACACTGCTGTTCTTATTGTTCCATTCACCTGTTGCCCGGAAACCGATTCCTCCGGCATAGCGATAAGCTACAAAAACAATTGGCTCATTGCCGGCAACTGAGAGGAAAGTGGTCAGGTCGACCAGGTATGCTTTAGTCCCTTCAACAGGTTCAGTATTCCAGGCCCTCACATCCCACACTTCATTGATAGCCAGTTCACCGGATTTCACAACCCGGAAATCGATGTGATCCTGTTTTACAGAGAAACCTCCGTAAACCGGACCATTGATGGTCGAATTAATTCCTGCGAACCGGACCGTACCCTGCTTCGAACCAATATTCCAGAAGTCAGTTTCATGATTCCCGATCTTCACTTTCGTCCATGGGTTCCATATTCCAAAATGATGATAATGGTCACGTGGGCTTATTCTTGTCATAATATTGCCGGATGGAGAATACATCGGGTGGATAAATCCGCTTCTTTTATATGCAGTATCGACTCCGGCAGGAGGGTACATTGTTGATTTTCTGTAATTAAGGATCTCGGAGTTTCCTTTTTTCAGGATTATATTGTCTTTTGTAAGGATTGCTGTCACGGAATTCTGAGCAGAATTCGGTGCATTCTTATACAGGAAAAACTCTCTACTGCTCCCGGGTTCAGTTTTGCCGTCAAGAATCCACCAGAGCCTCGGCACATAACCTGCCTCAACCTGGAAAGGTTTTTCAACCAGCTTGCCCTTGATCTTTTCAACCAGCTGATATCCGAGAGTGTCGCTCTTTACTGCCCCTTCAATATCAACGCTCACCGGGGTGTTGATTCTCTGAAAGTTGCCTGCTTCGACATAGAAATGAAGAAGCTGCGTCTTTTGTGAACTGGCTGTAAATCCAAAAGCAAGAAATGCTGTTATGATGATAAAATATCTTTTCATGATGGATTATTTTGATAATTTCTTAACTGCGTCTATGAATGCATGTATGTTCTCATCCTGAACATCAGGAGGCATTCCTCCCCCTGCCGACCATATTATCCTTTCGTGATTTTTTACTTCACCGAATGCTTTCTTAACCGCCTCCTCGACTAAAACCGGTGTGCCGGAACCAAGCACATCCCTTGCAGGTATATTGCCGACAAGGATAACCTCAGGGCCGGCCAGTTCGCGAATCTCCCCCATCGAATGGTTGAATGAGAAATTGAACATGTTTATTCCGACCGCTTCAAGGTTCCTGGCTGTAATAAGTCCGTCCGCATCATTGTGAAGGAACCTTGCTTTTGCACCTGTAACCGAGAATATCCTGTTAAGATAGGGATGAACGAATTCCTGAAATTCAGCCTCTCCGATAAAACCTATTATATCGTCAAGGATAAGAACACCGTCTATCGACGGGAAGCACTCCTTCTGCCAGCTGAGCCAGTCGCAGATGAAATCGGTGATCTTCTTGAGGAGTTTGTGTGACCCATCCGGATCCATTGTAAGTGCAAGCATAAACTCCGTGGTTCCCATCAGGAAGCTTGCGATATTCAGAGGACCGCGTGCTACGGCAAATCTTATCTGGTGATCGGCGTCTTTAATCGCTTTCTCATTATTTCGCAGGCGGTTGATCATGAATGGCAGCATACCGTCGGTTTTTACATTTGGCTGGGGAAGCATTTCAGCATCTTCGATACCTCTCAGTACTTTATCCGCATGCGGAAAACCCTTTTCAAAGAATACCATTTTCGCCCCGAATGCAGAGGGTTCGGTACACATGCCGTATTCCGACCAGAATCCCGGGAGAAACCAGGTATCGGGAAAGGTATTGACAGCTTTAAGGTTCGATTTAAGCCACAATTCGTCAGAGGTATAATAATCGATAGTTGATATGCCATACCATCCGGGGATCCATGGGGAGTCAATAATAAATCCTGTGGGCTGATACGAAAGCTTCTTGCCGTCGATCATGTTCACCAGGTCATTCCATGAAGAGTTACGCATAATATTCCTTTGTTTGTGGCTGATTATAAAGGAATAAAATTAATCAGAAATTAATTAACTGCCGGTGTAAACTAGTTAATAAAGTTTAAAAAAGAATACTTATGTACTCACCCCCTTAATCCCCCTCTCTGCTGAAGCAAAGAAGGGGAAATAATTAATATTCAATAACATAGCCCCCTTCCTTACTTTAGGAGGGAAGGGGGTTGGGGGATGGGTACATGTTCTAGCTCCGGTATGCCTCTATCGGATCGCATGTGCAAACCAGGTTGCGGTCTCCGTAACTATCGTCGATTCGTCCTACAGACGGCCAGAACTTGTTCTCTCTTATCCATTTTACAGGAAATGCCGCCTTCTGCCTGTCATATTTGTGATTCCATTCATTTGCCGTTATCACAATGGCGGTATGCGGAGCATTATGCAGAACATTGTCTTCCTTGTCAGCCAGTCCTTCTTTTATTTCCTGGATCTCCTTCCAGATAGACTTCATTGCATCGATGAACTTATCGAGCTCTCTTAACGGTTCCGATTCAGTTGGCTCCACCATTAGGGTTCCGTGAACAGGGAATGAAAGAGTCGGTGCATGGAAACCGTAATCCATCAGCCTCTTGGCAATATCCGCTTCGGTAATTCCTGCTTCGGCTTTGAAATTGCGACAGTCGAGTATCATTTCATGTGCAACAAATCCTGTTGTCCCGGTATAAAGTGTTTTATACCAGCCTTTAAGTGAAGCAGCTATATAGTTCGCATTGAGGATTGCATATTTTGTCGCCTCGGTCATTCCGTCAGGGCCAAGCATCAGAACATATGCATGTGAAATTGTAAGCACGTGGGCACTGCCGAACGGAGCTCCTGCAACCGCTGTCGTTCCATGACTGCCACCGGTTTTAACAAGAGGATGCGAAGGCAGAAATTCAGCAAGCTTATTATTGACAAGTATCGGACCCATTCCCGGGCCGCCACCGCCATGAGGTATTGCAAATGTCTTGTGAAGGTTAAGATGACATACATCGGCTCCGATCTTACCCGGACTGGTAAGTCCGACCTGGGCATTCATATTTGCGCCGTCCATATATACCAGTCCTCCGTTCGAATGGATGATCCCGGCCATTTCAGTAACGGCTGCTTCGAAAACACCATGTGTCGAAGGATATGTGATCATGAAGGCCGCGAGAACTGCCTTGTTTTCCTCAGCTTTTCTCTTCAGGTCATCCAGTCTGATATTACCTTTCTCGTCGCACTCGATCACGATCACCTGCATGCCTGCCATCACCGCACTGGCAGGATTTGTTCCATGTGCCGATGACGGAATAAGAACAACATTCCGTCCCGAATCGTTGCGGCTAATGTGATATTCCCTGATGACCATTAGTCCTGCATACTCACCAGCCGCACCAGAGTTTGGCTGGAATGAAACAGCAGAAAATCCGGTGATTTCTTTTAATGCTTCACCCAGCTCCTCCATTAGCTGGTAATATCCCTGAGCCTGATCTTTTGGCACAAATGGATGAATGTTGCCGAATTCCGGCCAGCTCATTGCAAACATCGAGGTCGCAGGATTCAGCTTCATGGTACACGATCCGAGCGATATCATGCAGTGCGTCAATGAGAAATCTTTCCTCTCGAGCATTTTGATATAGCGCATCATTTCAGTTTCGCTGTGGTAGCGGTTGAAGGCTGCAGCCTTAAGGAATTCCGATTTTCTCCTGAAACTCTCAGGCAGGCAGATTTCATTGCAAAGGACTTTTACCGGACTGGATGTTTTCCGGGCAGCCTTCGCGAAGATCTCGATTATAGCATTGACTTCCTTTAATGTTGTTATCTCATCGGTGCTGATACTGACCGTAGCCTCATCAGGATAGAAGAAGTTCATCCCTGCAGATTCGGATATTTTCTTTATCTCAGCAACCGATCCTGGCGAGGTCAGCTTTACGCTGATCGTATCAAAGAAAACAGGGTTAGCCTGATTGAAACCCATCGCTTTTAATGCAGTACTGATCGTACAGGCTGCCTGATGTATATGAGATGCGATATTCTTCAGTCCATCAGGGCCGTGATACTGCGCATACATCCCGCTCATTGTTGCAAGAAGCGCCTGTGCCGTACATATGTTCGACGTAGCCCTCTCTCTCTTTATATGCTGTTCCCTTGTCTGAAGAGCCATGCGCAATGCAGTGTTGCCCTGGGCATCTATCGAAACACCGATAATTCGACCGGGCATGCTTCTCTTCAGTTCATCCCTGGTTGCGAAAAAGCCGGCATGCGGGCCACCGAAGCTCATGGGCAGATCCGAATCTCTGGTTCGAACCGACAACTATATCTGCTCCCCATTCTCCCGGAGGTGTGAGAAGCGAAAGGCTCATCAGGTCTGCAGCGACACCGACCAGTGCTCCGGCAGCATGGGCTTTTATTACAAACTCACTATAATCTTTTATCTGTCCCGAAGCGGCTGGGTATTGAATAAATGCGCCAAAGAACATATCTGTGAACACAGCCTCGTTATACTTGCCTGTAACTAATTCAATTCCAAGTGGTTTTGACCTTGTCTTTAACAGATCGAGAGTTTGCAGGAATACATCCTCATCGACAAAGAATTTATTGGCTCCGGCCTTTACTGCCGCCCTCGACCTGGCATTATGCATCATGATCATCGCTTCAGCTGCGGCAGTCGCCTCGTCAAGAAGGGAAGCATTTGCGATCTGAAGACCTGTGAGGTCGATTATCATTGTCTGAAAATTCAGCAATGCTTCGAGTCTTCCCTGCGAGATCTCTGCCTGGTATGGAGTGTACGATGTATACCATGAAGGATTTTCGAGGACATTCCTGATAACGACCGACAATGGAGCCACCCCGTAGTAACCCTGGCCTATAAATGATCTTAACACCTTGTTTTTCGAGCCAAGATCCCTCAGATGATTGAGGTATTCATATTCGCTCATTGCCTCAGGCAGCCTGAGGGGCTTGTCGATCCTGATGTTTTTTGGCACTGTTTTATCGATCAGCTGATCGAGAGAATCAACACCTATGACTTTAAGCATTCCGGGCAGCTCTCCTGCACGCGGACCATTGTGACGATTTACAAATTTATCTGATGACATATATCCTGATTTTACCGTTTTGCGAAATTAGCATTCCTGAGTTCAGATCTGATCAATTGAAATATGGATTGGTTTTTATTTCAGTTTCAATGGTTGTGGATTCGCCATGTCCTGAATAAACTTCCGTATCAGGAGGCAGAACAAATAATTTTTCCCTGATGCTGCGAATAAGTGTATCATAATCACCGCCTTTCAGATCAGTTCTTCCGATGCTGCCGGCAAAAAGGGCATCGCCTGTGAATACCATCTTATCCTTCTCGCTGTAAAAAGCCAGGCTTCCTGAAGTATGTCCTGGAACAAACAGAGCCTTCAGCTCCGAATTGCCGAACGATACAATACTCCCGTCTTCGATCAATCCTGCAGGTTCGGGAGGAAGCTCCATTTTCATTCCGAAAACCGAAGCTATATGAACTGAATCCTTCCTGTTCACCTCCTCATCCTTATGGCAAAATGTGCCTAGCCCGTATTTCTCAAGGAACATCCTGTTGCCGAAGATATGATCGAGATGGCAGTGCGTATTAAGCAACAGAACAGGATTCAGGTTTTTCTTGCTGATAAACGCTGTGAGCCTTTCGAATTCAGTCAGGTTATAGCATCCGCAATCGATAACGGCACACTCGCCTGTATTGTCAGACAGAATATATGTGTTCACCTCGATTGGAGAAAATACAAGCCGGAATACTTCCATATTTTTCAATTATCGTTTACTGTTCCCCTGAGCATCGGCACAAAAACAAATGTCCCGTGTGTTGTCGTTGTAAATGTATCCTCGCTGTCGCGTCTGACAAGTGTCATTACCTGGAAATCGTTATCACCAACCGGAGCGACCAGCTTCCCTCCGACTCTGAGCTGCTTCAGGAGGGTTTCGGGTATCTCTTTTATGGCAGCAGTAATGATTATTCCATCAAAGGGGCCATACTGAGGCTTCCCTTCATAACCGTCGCCATAGAAGAAATCGGCCGGGTAGTTCAGGGAAGCCAGGGTCTGTTGTGCCTTCAGGTAAAGTTCCCTGAATCGTTCGACAGTATATACTTTTGCTCCCATCTCTGCCAATATTGCTGCCTGGTAACCCGAACCCGTGCCTATCTCAAGTATCTTATCCCTTTTTTTTACCTGAAGAAGCGAGGTCTGCATCGCGACAGTATAAGGCTGCGAGATCGTTTGTCCTGATGAAATCGGAAATGCCTTGTCGACATAGGCGTGTATCAGAAATGCAGGGTCCATGAATATATGTCTCGGCACCTTATCGATGGCGTTAAGAACCTCCTCATCGGAAATTCCTTTTTTTCTGAGTTCAGCAACAAGCTTCTTCCTCTTTCCTCTTGCCTCAAAATCGTCAATCATCTAAAATCGGGGACATCAGGTTTGATGGAGCAAAAATAAAAAAATTAGTACACAGGAATGAGAATTGATGTCATAGGTTGATAAATTGTTAAGAGGTTATGGATGTCGTAAAAATATTTTTACCTTCATAAATTCAAGATTCAATATTAAAATGTCAGGTGGAAACCGGGATAATATTTATACGATGCCTGTGAAAAATGGTCTGTTTTATGAATTTTTCAAACAGATCTTTGACATTATTTTTGCATCTGCTTCGCTTCTGGTATTGAGTCCATTTCTAATGCTCCTGTCATTTTTAATCTGGATATCAGGGAATGGTCCTGTCATTTATTTACAGGACAGGATAGGGAAAAACGGGAAGCCCTTCTCGATTTATAAGTTCAGGTCGATGGTATATGATGCCGAAAAGGGCGTGCCCCGACTGGCAGGAGAAAACGGAGAGAAGGTCACCAGGATAGGGAGCTTCCTGCGAAAATACAGGATCGATGAAATACCAAATCTTATCAATGTGCTGAAGGGTGAGATGTCAGTCGTAGGGCCCCGTCCGGAACGCCGCTTTTTCATCGACCAGATAGTCAAAAGAGCTCCCGGATATTTTGAGCTGCAAACCGTTAAACCTGGTGTAACCTCCTGGGGACAGGTAAAATTCGGATATGCCTCCAGCGTGGATGAAATGATAAAAAGGCTTGATTATGACCTTTACTATATGAAGCACCGGTCGCTATGGTTCGACCTGAAAATCGTCATCTATACCATCGGAACCGTTTTCAAAGGCAAAGGAGTATGATTTTTTTAAAACCGCAGAGGGCACAAAGTGACAAACGCAAAGGGCGCAAAGATATTACTAATAACATCTTAGCTTTGCGTCCTTGGTTCTTTAACCTTTGCGTTCTTTGCGGTTAATATTTCTATTGTAAACTGAATTTCCCTACAGGTCTGTATTCCGGACCGGTCAGGTTTTAGAATGCTTTCGTAAAGAATAACCTCTTTGACCTGAACCTCCTGGATGAAGGTATCCTTGTATTTCTCCAATGCTGACCGCAGGGCATCTGAATCTTTGATTGATTTTATCCTTCCTAAAGTAATATGAGGTTTAAAGGGGCGGTCTTCAAGAATAAATCCGGCATCTTTCAATCCAGCCTTTATCTCACTATTCAGCTTCACCAGCTTTTCATTATGCCCGATACCGATCCATATCACTTTGGGCTCGCGATAATTTCTGAAGACACCTGTTCCTTTCAGGATGAAGCTGAAATCACCGAATCCGGAGCATTTCTGCTTCAGCATTTTGGAAACCGCTTTAATCAGTTCGTCTTCCGTATCGCCGAGGAATGCCATGGTAAGGTGGATATTTGCCGGATCTGTCCAGTTAATTCTCTCTGCTCCGAGCACTGATCTTAATGAGGAATGGATCCTGAGAAAGGTTTCTCCGGGATCTGTTTTGACAGCAATGAAAATTCGTTTCATCTTGCAGTTTTCAGGGAATCTAAATAAGCCCTTTTTCAATATCCTGCACAATGGCTTCTATCATTGCATCCTCCCCGAAAGGGTCATATTCTGCTTTGAGGTTTGTTCCGAAGATTCGTGCAATGCCCTGCCAGAAAGCAGCAGAAAGAGATCCACGATACACTTTAATAAGATCGTATGATGTGTTTTGAGTCTCCCTGTCGATCAGCTTGATCAGAAGCTTGCCCTGAGTAATCGTCATATCCCTCATATCATCTTCATATTCTCCCAGCACAAACTCCTCGACACCCCTCAGATATTGCCTTCGTTCTTTTTCATTGGTTATGGCCATCAGTTCCTCGTTTACCTGATAGAGCTTATCCCTGACGATCAAAGCATAGGGATAAACCTTTTTCAGGTTGAAGGTCAACCGGTCATACCTCCTGTAAAATGATTTTCTCGTTGCACCCTTGCGCCCGACAACCGTCACTTCCTTTATCTCTACTTCAGGCAGTACTTCGCCGTTTCTTTCCACCTCCTGCAGCAGAAAGACGCGAACCTGGGATGTGTCGATATTATGAATGACCGAATCCTTCTGACCTGATACCATGGCAGGAAGAAAAATGAGAAGAAACAATATAATCGGATATCTGTCTCTCAAGGATAAAATATTTACTGCAAAGGTATCAAATTGCGGACCATAATATAAAACACTAAAAATGTACCAAAAGTGCACCGGGAACTACATTTTTTGACTCTTTACTTCATTTACTGCATAATTTTCTTTAACTTTTTTAAGTTGGATTCCATCTATGAAGAGCTTTTCAAAGTTAGATTGTGATATGTATCCTTTATCTCCATAAAGCTTTCCATAGATTTTTTCCAGTAGGTTGCTGCAAAGAAGAGGATGTCTGTCATCGACATTACCAGGAGTGAGCACAAAATCAAGTATCTCTCCCTTGTCGTTGATAATAAAATGTAGCTTGAGTCCAAAGAACCATCCAATGCTGCACTGACCCTTAGTGGCAAGACCTTTTAATACCTTATGGGAATGCGCTCTTTTAATATGGCAGACCTTTATATGGGATGAATCAACATAAGATATCCCGGTACATTTACCAAGGCAACGAGTTTTAAGAAAAAGAGCTAATGGTAATAGTGCTGTTTGCATTAGCTCAACAAAACGGTTATATGATACAGGGCCAGGAAAATCATTGCGCATATGTTCACTCACATGAAAAGATAATATTGTTTGAAGTCTCTGTAACGCATTAAATGAAAATAAATTACAATGGCCATTACCTCACTCTCATTTAAACTCCCCGGCCTGATCCGCTTTCGGGTTCCATCTGAGAGCTGGTGTGTTCTTAACTCGTTGATGAATACATTATTAAAATCATCTACATTACAAATTATTTCTTTAAGTTTGTCTCTTAAATCATTCATGGATTCTTTCTGTTTTTGTTGGTTTGCACTACAAATTTGGAAAGAATCCTTTTTTATAACATATTGTATATCATATAATTACTAACAACAAATTGCTATTTTGTTAACAATCAATGTGTTGCAAAATACTTTAAAATATTCCTAGTGATCCTTAGTGTCTTGGAGTCTTGGTGGCAAAAATTCTCTCGCCACTAAGACACAAAGTCACCAAGTAACACCAAGTCAACTCAAGTACTTTGTTTTTATGTCGAACTCACGTTATATTAATGATCCATGTGAAGTTCCGGCTTGCAAAGCCTGACGCCTGATGACTCTCTCTTACACTTTTCTCTTTTGCTGCTTGCGTTGAATTCAATATTAGTGTAAATTTGATTGAGAATCAGAGTGAAACCTGAATATTAACCATTCTAATCCCCGATCGTCATGGCAAGCATCATTCCCGGTTACGAATACGACATCTTCATCAGCTATCGCCAGAAAGACAACAAGTATGATGGCTGGGTAACTGAATTCATCGACAACCTCAAAAGAGAAATTGAAGCGACCTTCAAGGAGGATGTTTCAATCTATTTCGACGAAAATCCGCACGACGGATTACTGGAGATCCATAATGTGGATAAAAGCCTGGAAACCAAGCTAAAATCCCTGATCTTCATGCCAATATATCTCACAAACCTATTGTGATCCTAAAAGCTTTGCCTGGCAGAACGAATTTGTTGCATTTAACAAAATGGCAGCTGCTGACCAGATAGGGAGGGATGTAAAACTGGCAAGTGGCAATGTCTGCAGCAGGATCATCCCTGTCAGGATCCACGATCTTGATGCTTCCGACACTGAGCTTCTTGAAAACGAGATGGGATGCAGGCTGCGCTCCATCGATTTCATCTATTCAAGCGCCGGAGTCAACAGACCCCTGAAACCTGATGATAATCCTGAAAAAAACCTTAATAAGACATATTACCGCGATCAGATCAACAAGGTCGCCAACGCTGTCAAGGATGTAATCTACGGGGTTCATCCCGATCAGAGAAAAAGGGCAACAAAATCCTACCAGACGAGGACGCAAACGGGTTATACTGAAGGGGTGCCTGGCCACACCGCACAAACAACCATGCCTTCGAAAAGGAAGATCCGTATTCGGAGGACTCCCATGATCCTGGGCGGTATTTTTGCTGTTCTGGCAATTATTTTTCTTCCAAAATTGATCAATAAATCAAAATCAGAATTGTCAGGCAGAGAGGGCGTTAGTAAAGCCATCGCGGTCATGCCGGTTACAAATCTCACCGGAAATCCTGACTGGATTATATTTGCCTTGCAATCCAGGACGATATAATCAGTGATCTCCAGTCGATCAGCAGTCTGACAGTAAGACCCGGGCAAACAACACAGCAGTTCAGGGGAGGAAAAGAATCCTATCAGCAAATTGCCAAAAAACTTGCTATTGACAACCTTATCGAATCATCAGTAAGAGGCACCAAAGATAATCTTAAGGTAGAAGTACGTCTTATTGAAGCGTTCCCGGAAGAGAAGTATATCTGGAATGATTCATTTAACCAGAACTGGAATAACATTACTGAAATGTATCCCAGAATAATGAATCATATTGTAAGCGGTACCGGAATTAAGCTGACAGCCAGGGAAGCAAAAAATCTTTCAATTGTTCAAAAGCATGATACTGCTCTTATGAACGCGTACAGAAAAGGTGTATTCAATATAAATCTTTTGACTGCTGAAGGCTTTGAAAAAGGAATAAAATATTTAAATGATGCCATGGCAATTGATCCGACTGATCCATTACCATATGTAGGTCTTGCATTGGGTTACAGCAACTCATCCCATGCAGCCGGACTGGGAGCAGATGCAACACGACGTGCAAAAAAATATGCCCAGCAGGCTCTTGAGCTGGATTCAACCATTGCAGATGCACATGTCGTTCTCGCCACTATTTCTCTCTATAAAGACTGGGATCTTAAAGGTGCAGAATTCCACCTTAAACGTGCTATTGAGTATAATCCGAACAGTGCAGATGCCCACACTCATTATGGATGGTTACTGTGTTCGAAAAACAAGGATGAAGCGATCTCTGAGATGAAGAAAGCAATTGAAATAGATCCTACCCATCCGTTATATTCAGGGTACCTTGCCTGGCTGTTAATGTGGTACGGACGATATGATGAAGCGATAGTGGAAGCTCAAAAAACCCTTCAGGTTATGCCAGATTATCCAATGGCATATTATGTTATGGGCTCTGTCTATACAAGAAAAGGGATGTATGACAAGGCATTTGAAACATTTGCAAAATTACCACCGCAGTCAGGTTATGAAAGCGGCCTTGGCATAGCATACGCAAACGCCGGGATGAAGAATGAAGCACTGAAGATTATTGATGAAATGAAAAAAATGAATTTTTACTGGTATACCTGGGCTATTGCTGATGTCTATAACGCTTTGGGAGATAAGGACAATGCTATTTACTGGATCGACCAGGCATATATACAGAAACACGATTTTTTCCCATGGTTCAGAGACAATCCGTTTTATAAAGAACTCTATAACGACCCACGTTTTATTGAGATTACAGGAAGAATTAGCTATTCTGACTAAAAGAAGAAGGTCTTTAGCTGCTTTTTCACAAAAGTTCCTCTGTAATCTTTCCTCAAAAAGCTAAATTTGGGCAAAGCTTAATTCATGGCAGTAAAAGTTGAGGACTTCAATGATCAGTCAAGGTTCAGGCAGGTTCAGGCAATACCATACAGCGATCTTGTCGGCTTCGTTCTGGATTATCTGAGGAGGAACAGCCGGCTGATGATCTTTTACTGGTCAGTCTGCATTATCTTCATCGGACTGGCGCTTACAGTAAGGATAAACATTGCAGGGTATTTTCCATTGAAAGAAATAGTTTACCATTCCCTTCTGGGCTTTATTGTTTTCCCCGCTTTAATTATCCCGGTACATGAATTCCTGCATGTAATACCTTTCTGGCTTACAGGTGCCAGAAGAATAAGAGTTGGCGCCGACCTGAAGCAATACATCTTTTATGTTACAGCCCACAGGCATGTGCTAAACAGCAGGCAGTTCAGGTTTGTCGCCCTTATCCCTTTGATTCTGATCAGCGCAGCGCTTCTGATACTTATCCTTTATCTTCCAGGATTATGGAAATGGAGCCTGTCAGTTTTGCTTTTTGTGCACACCACCATGTGCGCAGGTGATTTCGCCATACTCAACTTTTATTATATCAACCGCCACAGAAAAATATACACATGGGATGATGCGGATGAGAAAATGGCATATTTTTATGAAGAACTGTAAACAATTTAAATACAAAATAATACAGAATCGAAAAAAGGTTGAAGGGCGTTGAAAGAGGTTGAAGAGGTTGAAGAGGTTGAAGAAGATTAAACCCCCTTCAACTCCCTTAAACCCTCTTAAACTTCTTAGAACCTCTCCTTGGCCAGCTTTAAGACATCATCTTCCTTCACAATGGGTCTCATCCTGAAGGAATATTCATAATGCCTCTCCATCAGTCTGTACTGCGGATGTATCCTCGCTCCCCAGCTGTCATCACCTCCGACACCCATCTGGCCAAGGTCCACATTCAGATTGACGAGCTCGCGGGGCTTGATGTCATCTATATGTGTATTGACGCTCTTGGCATCTTTACGGTATTGAGATAATTTCCCCGGCGATTCAAAATCGTCGTGGATATTATTGAGAGCGGAGAAGCAGATCAGAGGATTGCCGCTGACAAGTATTCCTGTTCCATTATCATCAGTAAGTGTGAGCCAGCGTGTATCAGTTTTGTAGCTGTTCTCCGATGGGCGCACATAAGGAACATACTGATCGGCAACCGAGCTTTCATAAACACCTACATCTGCTGATGTCTTCCTGTCGGCATAGTTCTCATGAGGTCCGCGGCCGTACCATTTAAGGTTTGAGAACTCATCAGGCAGCTGCATTTGCATTCCCATTCTTGGTATTTCGGGTATGCTTTCAGAGATCTTTTCAAACTTGTTCGAAATAATTATATCAGCTGATCCCAGGATAGTATAAGATGTCGAATATCCTGCAATTTTCACGCTGTCGGGGCCAGGGATATCATATCTGAAAGCTGCAACCACCTTCCCCGGTGAGGGCTGGCTTATATCGGCCTTTGTAATCCTGGTTCTCTCTCCTGCCTTCTTCCATACTCCAAGCCATCTGTCCATTCCGTAACCGTAATCATTATCCGTCGGCGCTCTCCAAAAATCTGGTTCCGGGCCTTTAAGTAAAAGTTCCTTCCCCTTGAAAACGAATGATGTCATAAGGCCGGTTTCAAGATTGAAAATGACCCTAAGGTCCTCTCCTGCCACTTCCAGGCTTGTCCCTTCAGTCTTCGTCTGAAGAATCCCGGATTCACCTGCAGGCCTTATAGCGCCTTGATCACCTGATGACAACAGGTATTGTGCCGATGCATAGACATGATCTTCCGGAACAAAATTCCACTCCTCGGTTCTTGTGACTCTTATGTTAAGGAAATATTCCGTCGCCGGGGCAGGCTGGATCTTTTGCAACGGAATTTTGACCAGCAGCTCTTTACCCGGTTTCAGTTCGGGGAACGAAATTTTTCCCGACTGGATTATAGAACCATCGGCAGTAACTTCCCAATCGAAATTAAATTCTGCCAGATCCGTAAAATCATATTTGTTCCTTATCTTAATTAATCCGGCTTCAGGTCAACAGGTTCAAAACCAACATACTGATAAACTTTTTTTACCTCTTTCAAGTCCGGGCTTTGGGGTCCTGTCGGGCCAGGTAAGACCATTGCAGCAGAAGTTACCATCACTCGGCACTCCCTCTTCGCCAAAATCGCCGCCATAGGCCCAGTATTTCTCACCGCTTTCGTTAGTTGTAAGTATGCCCTGGTCGACCCAGTCCCAGACAAATGCTACCCTGCAGTTTCGGATATTTTTCGATCACATCCCAGTAATCCTGAAGGTTGCCGGTCGAATTACCCATTGCATGTGCATATTCGCACATTATAAGGGTCTGTCATTCTTTTCATCCTTTGCATAGGCTTCTATCTGCTCTATCCTGGCATACATGGGGCACCAGATATCGGTATGCCTTTCTGTGGTATTTGTGCTTTTTTCTGCACGCTCATACTGAACCGGACGTGAAGGATCCCTCTGTTTTGTCCATTTGTAATTGTTAAGGAAATTATGACCATCGCCGGCTTCGTTGCCAAGTGACCAGATTATGACCGACGGATGATTCTTGTCCCTCTCGACCATTGCCTGCATCCTGGCCATATGTGCATCGGCCCATTCAGGCTTATCGGCAAGGGTTACATCCTTATCGTATCCAATACCATGGGATTCGATGTTGGCTTCATCAACAAGGTAAAGACCGTATTTGTCGCACATCTCATACCACAGCTCCTGCTGGGGATAATGCGATGTCCTCACAGCATTGATATTATGGCTCTTCATTACCCTGTATATCCTTGAGTATCAATGCCTCATCCACAACATGGCCATTTATCTCATCATGCTCATGCATGTTTGTTCCTTTCAGGTAGATTGCTTTTCCATTTACCAGGAGTTGTGAGTTTTTTATTTCAACCCTTCGGAATCCTATCTTTGAGCTTACGCTTTCAATATCTCTCCATTCTTACTCTTTAAGGGTTATCACAAGTGAATAGAGAGCCGGAGTTTCTGCCGACCATTTTTTTATTTCAGGGAAGCTCTTCTCAAAGGATATCTCTGCTTTACCTTCAGCAAGTTTTGCATCCTTGGATTCAGAATACAGTTCTTGTCCGTTGTCGAACATCGAAGCTTCAACTGTAAATCACCGCTCGTCAGTTCAGCACTGCCCAACTGACACAGTCAAGTTTCAGCAATCCGTCGCTATAGTTATTGGCAAGGTCTCCGCATTGGCAAAGAAATCCCTGATATATGTTTTTGGCCTGGCATGAAGGAATACTGACCTTTGTATCCCGCTCATGCGCCAGAAATCCTGATCCTCAAGATAACTGCCATCGCACCAGCGGTATACTTCAACAGCAATCGAGTTGTCGCCCCTGTTCCTGAGGTATTTTGTAATGTTGAATTCAGCAGGTGTTTTGCTGTCCTGGCTGTATCCGACAAGCTGCTCATTTATCCAGACATAGAATGCAGAAGCATACGGCACCGAAATGCAGAAACACTTCTTTCTTGTTCCAGTCTGAAGGAACAGAAAAAGTTCTTTTATATGATCCGACCGGATTATAGTCGTGCTGAATCCGGGGCGGATCCTTCTTATGCGGATATGTGATATTCACATAAATGGGAACATCATATCCCTTCATCTCCCAGTTTGAAGGTACGGTTATGTCATTCCAGTCACGTGTGTCATAATCGTCCTTAAAGAACCAATAAGGTCTCTGATCCGGCGATTTGACAAGATTGAATTTCCATACACCATCGAGGGAAAGAATATTTGGAGAGCTTCCTTTTACGGCTTCGAGAGCCGATTCCTCATTGTCATAGCTTATGAGTGTGGCATGAGCAGCTTCCTTGTTCTGGCTTATCATTTCCGGATTCTCCCAGTCGCGGGGTTCCTTTTCAGTATATGCCACGCCTTCATATTTATTATATCTCTTGCATGAGATGGTGAGCGCTATCAAGAGCGTAAGCAGGAATATCTTCTTCATTTTTTCAGGATTAATGATTGTGCTAAAGTTAAAAAATCATTTGTTTTCAGAAAAGCCCGGTTATTCTGCCGTTCGAATCTATATCTATCTTTTCCGCAGAAGGGTTGACTGGCAAGCCCGGCATTCGCATGATTGTTCCTGCGATCGGAACAATGAATCCGGCTCCCGAGGAGAGTTCCACCTCCCTTATTTTTATCGTGAATCCCCGCGGACGGCCTCTCTTGCTCTGGTCGTCTGAAAGCGATTTCTGTGTTTTTGCAATGCATACGGCAAGGTTCCCCAGACCGAGCTTCTCAATTTTTTCAAGCTGTGATTTTGCCTTCACCGTATATTCCACGTGATCGGCACCATACATTTTTTTGCAGATCGTCTCAATCTTTTCCTCGAACGACCAGGAAAGGTCATATAGGGGTTTATAGCAATCTGTACAATCTTTTACCGATTCAAGCACCTTGTTTGCAAGTTCGGCAGCTCCTTCCCCGCCTTTTGCCCAGGCTTCATTAATTGCAACTTTTACATTCTGCGATTTGCAGTGTTTTACAAGCAGGTCAAGTTCTTCATCAGTATCGGAATCGAACCTGTTTACAGCCACGATCGGGTTGAATCCAAAATATTTCATATTCTCGATATGCTTGTCGAGATTGTCGAATCCGTTCTTAAGGGATGAGAGGTCTTCAGTCGTAAGTGTCGACAATTTTGCGCCTCCATGGTATTTGAGTGCTCTGACAGTAGCGACGATCACAACTGCATTTGTCTTCAGGTTGCCAAATTGTGACTTGATATCGAAGAACTTTTCAGCACCAAGTTCACTTGCAAATCCGGCTTCCGTAACGACAAAATCGCTAAGAGAAAGTCCCATCCTGGTGGCAATTATCGAGTTTGTTCCCTGTGCAATATTGGCAAATGGTCCGCCATGAATTATTGCCGGTGTGCCTTCAAGTGTCTGAACCAGGTTAGGCTTGATTGCATCTTTAAGGAGTGATGCCATGGCTCCCTGTGCCTTAAGGTCGCGGGCAAAAACAGGTTTGTCGGAATAAGTGTAACCGATGAAGATATTCCCCAGCCTTTGCTTTAGATCATCAAGATCCTTCGCTATGCAGAGTGTCGCCATTACTTCGGAGGCTGCAGTGATATCGAATCCCGATTGCCGCGGAACACCTTCGGTTGTTCCTCCCAGCCCGATTACGATATCCCTGAGCGATCGCTCATTCATATCCATCACCCTTTTCCAGCTTATGGTCCTCGGGTCGAGGCCCAGGTTTCCCTCCTTCAATTGTATATTATTATCTATAAGCGCTGAGAGAAGGTTGTGGGCTTTTTCGACTGCCGAGATATCTCCGGTGAAATGAAGGTTGATGTCTTCCATCGGTATCACTTGTGAATATCCACCTCCGGCGGCGCCACCTTTTACTCCGAATACAGGTCCCAGCGATGGTTCACGCAGGACCACGGTAGCTTTTTTCCCAATCCGGTTGAGAGCCTGGGCCAGACCCTATCGAAGTTGTCGTTTTTCCTTCTCCTGCAGGGGTGGGTGTTATTGCTGTCACGAGGATCAGCTTTGCTTTTTTGATCTTCTCCTCGTTGATATAATGAAGCGGTATCTTGGCTTTGTATTTACCATAAGTTTCCAGATCGTCCTGCTGAATACCCAACTTTGCAGCAATTTTGGCAATAGGCAGGATATTGGCTTCCTGTGCAATTTCAATGTCCTGTTTCATGTTTTAATGATTAATCCAGTTGCAAAATAATCAACGAAACCAATACTTCAGCCTTAATTAATAATTATTTGTATTTTTTTTTGTAATTTGAACAGCGTTACATAGTACCCATAATCTTAACACTCATTACTATGGATAAAAAAATATCAGAACTTTTCCGTGGTTATAAAAACGGAGATCTCAGCCGCAGAGACTTTGTCAAAAAGCTCGCGGTTTATACAGGCAGTATCACAGGAGCCATGGCGCTTCTTCCGGTATTCGAAGAGAATGCCATAATGTCTGCAAAGAAGCCTAAGGATGAGATCGAGCTTATCACCGAATTCATCAAATATCCTGCTGCGACAGGTGAGATGAAGGCTTACATGGCAAGACCTAAGAAGGGTAAAAAGTTTCCTGCAGTTATCGTGATTCACGAGAACAGAGGTCTTGTCCCTCACATACAAGATGTTACAAGACGAATGGCAAAGGAGGGATTCCTTGCACTTGCACCCGATGCTCTTTCTCCCGTTGGCGGAACTCCTGAGGATGTCAGCAACGTCGGGGAGCTCTTCAAAAAGCTTAATGGCGAGGAGACAACAAAGAATTTTGTTGCAGCAGTAAAATATCTGAAGACGCATCCAAACTCGAACGGCAAAGTAGGCTGTACAGGATTCTGCTGGGGCGGTGCCATGACAAACCAGGTTGCGGTCAATTCACCCGACCTGAACGCAGCAGTTCCATACTATGGCAGGCAGCCTTCGGCCGAGGATGTTGCAAAGATAAAAGCCCCTGTAATGGCACATTATGCCGAGAACGATGCCGGGATCAACGCGGGTATCCAGGCATTTGAGGAGGCTTTGAAAAAGAACGGCATTGAATACCAGATCTTCAGCTACCCCGGCACCGGACACGGTTTTAACAACGACACCAATGCCGGCAGGTACAATGAAGCTGCGGCAAAGCTGGCATGGGAGAGAACTGTCGGTTTCTTTAAGGAGAAGCTGAAATAGATATTGGCTGACATGCACTCACCTCCTAATCCCCTCTGCCGAAGCGGGAGGTTAGGGGGATGAGTACGTGTGCCATCTAGGCTGATTTTTCCTAGTTTAGCCATGTCATTCTCAATGCCTCAATGAATGGCTTGCAGTGATTAAAGAACATTTTGTATCCTGCGCACAGATAATTCAATCCGGGTTCTCCGCCAGGGGTACTGATAAACCTGTTCTTCGGACATTCACCGTTACACATATCCCTGACATCACAATCAATACAATAGCGCGGCAGAGTTTTTGATTTTGCCATTCCAAATTCTTTCTGGCGCGAACTTTCAAGCAGATCTGCCAACGAAGTGCCATTGATGCTGCCTGCGAGGTGCTCGCTTTCGACATAATGATCGCAGGAATAAAAATCGCCATTATGCTCAACCACAGGAACACCTCCGCAGTCGACTTTGAAGATGCAGAGTGTATGGTCCTGCCGGAAAGCTGTTCTGAGCGCCTCTTCAAATATCTGAACCTTGATCCTGCCAATATCATTTTCGGTCCATTCATCGAAGATCGCTGAAAGGAAACGGCCAAAATCTTCCGGCCTTACCGATCTGTCACTCACACTCAATTCTTTTGAACAATCTTTTTCGACCAGAGGCAGAAAGGTCATGTATGCCGCTCCCAACTGTCTGAAGAAATTGTAAACCCCCAGGGGGTCAGCCGAATTTTGCGAACTCACAACACATAATATCTCCGAGGGGATCCCATATTTCTGAAGAAGATCATACCCTTTCATGACCTTCCGGAATGTTTGATCCCCCGATGGTGTCAGGCGATGCCTGTTATGAAAGCCCGCAGGGCCGTCGATACTTATGCCAGCGATGAAATTCTCCGATTTAAGGAAACGGCACCATTCGTCATTAAGGATGGTTCCGTTGGTTTGAATTCCATTGATTGCTGATCTTCCTGGCAGGGAGATACTTTTTCTGTAAAGCAACGGCTTTTCTGTAAAAATCAATACCCGCCAGGAGCGGTT
This sequence comes from uncultured Bacteroidota bacterium, assembly GCA_963772715.1. Lineage (GTDB taxonomy): Bacteria > Bacteroidota > Bacteroidia > Bacteroidales > VadinHA17 > LD21. Next base: position 67,503 of record CAVYYM010000026.1, on the reverse strand, counting down.
CACCTCCATGCCATGAGAACATTACTGGATCCTCAGTTGAAGCTTCGATATGTTGATTTATGTATTTCTCAAGGATCTCATCACTCATTTTCAATGGCCATCTCCCTGGTAAATATCCTTTCTTGTCGAGGTAATAACAATAAGTGCATCCGAGGTTGCAGGCTGCACCCACAGGCTTAACAAATATTTGAAAGTCTTCCGGCATTGTCTGGCTGACTTTTTAAATCCTTTGTGTGCCTTTGTGATATCCTTTGTGATCCTTTGTGGTTAGATTTTTTTACCACAAAGTAACACAAAGTGCACACTAAGGAACTCAAAGGAGAAACCAATTATTTATTAGTACTCATCCATTTAATTATATTTTCCGGAGGGTCTTCCGTTATTCTCATTCGGATTCTCCATTCCACAGGATAATAGTTGTTGAACCTGCTGCCGATATTATTAACGAAGCCAAGGTTAACTCCTTTATAAGTAATTAAATTCCAGCCTTTTTCTGCAAATTTCACATTGAAATTATCTCTGCGCAGATATGCCAGGGAATCGGACAAGCTGAGTTCAGTTGAAGGGAATTGGTTCTTTTTAAAACGAATCGACATTGCAATATCATGTGAAGGCAGGAAACTTTTCTTCTTGACTGTAAAGATCCTGGTTCCGGCGCTGACTAACTTAAGTGCACCCGAAAGTGATTGGAAATCATCACGGGTGAATGAGGTTGCGATAACATCATCGCCGAATTTGATAAGCCTCTCTTCAGGGAAATCAGTCCATTCAGCTGATATCGCCCTTTCTTCCCTGCTTATTTTCGGATCAGTGCCATTTTTCGATTTTGCAGATGACTTACCGCTTATTCCCTTCTTCCTCAGTACAGCAATGAACAATCCCTCTCCGCGGATCTTTCCCGGGTAAAAGCCATATCCATAAATCCCTTCATGGTCGATCTCCGTAATTCCCTTATATCCTGACACATCCAATCTGACAGGCTCTGCCTGCTGCTTCGCAGTGAGCCATTTGATATTTTTTTCATTCTCTCCCGGATTGAAACTGCATGTAATGTAAACAAGCAGTCCGTTTTCCTTCAGGGCTGGCCAGACATCCATCAATATCCTTTTCTGCCTCACGGAACATAGTGAAGTATTTTCTTCGGACCATTCATTCACGGCAACATGGTTGCGGAACATTCCTTCGCCCGAACAAGGCGCATCTACAAGGATAATATCGAAAAAACCCGGAAGCCTGCTGAATGAAGAAGGGTCACTCTGCGAAACGATGAAATTGGATAATCCCCATTTTGTCATATTTTCAGACAGTATCATCGCTCTCTGTCTTATTACTTCGTTGGAAACCAGAAATCCTTTTTCGCCAATGAGCGACGAAAGGTGAGTGCTTTTCCCTCCGGGGGCTCCGCAAAGATCAAGCGCCTTTATATTCAAATTATTACTGGCGATTTGCAGAAACACCTGCTCGAGGAACAGGCTTGAGGCCTCCTGGGGATAGAAGCATCCTGCATGAAAAAGAGGATCTGCTGTGTAAGAAGGACGTTCAGCAAGATAGTATCCGTCAGGGCACCATGGGACAGGTTCGCTGCCAACCGGTGAAAATGTCCATTTGGCATCATTTACCCTGACAGAAACCGGAGATGGCTCATTCAGGGACCTGAGCAATCCTTCGGGATCGATATATGGCTGATTTTTAATTCTGTCTATGAATGCCTGTGGAAGCATACTGAGTATTCTATAATTATTGTGCGGTCACATTTCCGTTTCCAATGAGTACAAAAGGAGCCCAGTAAACCGGCTGAGGATACTGCTTTATTACATCCCTCTGGGCAAGAGTAAGCGCCTCCTGCATGGGATGGTCCCTGAGGTAAGAGTAAAAATTCATCATGAGCATGGCAGTGGGGTAATCAGCCACTGACCATAAACTTACTATGACGGAAGATGAACCGGCAAACAGGAACGCCCTGCTAAGGCCCGTCAGCTCGTCGCCCTGACTGATATTGCCCAATCCGGTTTCACATGCGCTCAGTGTCACCAGCTTTGCATTCAAGCTCATTTCGAAAACTTCATAGACATTCAGTCTGCCATCGTCTCCATCTGCCGGAGGGAAGAGCAGAAAAGAATAGAGAGGCTGGCGGTAATTATAGCTGCCATGGGTCGCAAAATGCAGAAAATTGAAATCGCCGGCATTTTTCTTTGCGAATGTCTCCGTACTCTGTATGCCAAAAGTCGAGATATTATCGGGGAAAAGAGGAAGTATCTTTTTAAGCTCGTCCTCGGTTCCCGGCAAACCGACATTGTCTCCGACCGTAACATCGGCCAGTGCCATACCCATGAATTTCGATCCGGTTTTTATGAGCCTGTCATTGCAGATGATGAATACGCTGGCTGAAGGGGCATAGACAAGGTTAAAATTCTGAACCAGGTATTCTCCTTTGCCATTAATAAGTGCCTGGTATGGAAGAAAATGGAGCGCCTGGTTCGGAATTATGATCAGATTGCGAAATGCTGATAATTTATGTCTCAAGGGGGGCAATGAGTATCCTGTAAAGGTCTTTAAGTCCTGAGATCGCTTCTTCTGAATTAACCTGAATGTATCTTCTTGTTTTCTCGATCAGTGTATTAAGATCCTTATCCCGGATTTCTGCTTTCCTGGATATTATTTCCGAATGAGTAATCATCCAGATTGTCAGTTCGCTGTCACTGATCCAATATTCCAGAACGGCTGTCCCGGTATCGATCCTCGACTGAATATCAGAAAGCTTCACCGGTTCAGTGATCACCATCTCTGCATAGGATGGATTATTCTGCTTGATCTTCCTGACTATCTCGTCATATTCCCTTTTTACTTCGGAAAGTGCACTCCTCACCTGTTCCAGGTCGACAGATCCGTCCTTCCCTTCTTTTTCATTTCCCGCGGAACCCTTCTGGAGCAGCTTATACAGTTTCTGCATCTCGATCCTTTTTTCCTGTTCACTGGTGATAAGGTCTCCTGAGGCTGATCCCCTGAAGTTTATCTTTCTGCTTGAAAGTATGTCGTAAAATGCCCTTGCCCTTGACTGTTCCGAAACCTGGAATGCTTCTACCGGCTTGTCGTTTTTAAGGAGCAGATTTATGAGCCTGTCATAAACCTGCCTTTTATTGTCAAAATATATGCTCCTGAACTCGTCGATGGTAAGATTTCCCCTGATCTTTTCAATGACTGAAATGGAATTCCTGTAGGATTCTATTGCTTTATCGTCCTGACCCTTGTTTTCATACATCCTTCCCAGATGGAACCAGGCCTGCCAGATTGTTTCAGGGAAATCCGCAGCCTGTCTGGCAGAATCGAGTAAGCCTGATGCCAGGGTATTATCTCCTTTGTCTACCATCAATCTGCCTTTCAGAAGCTGTACGTTTGCAGCACCCTGCACATTTCTCGATCCCCTGAACATCTCTCCGGCCTGATCAAGGAGAATAAGTGCGCTGTCGGGTTTGCCATTTTGTATAAGCATCTCTGAAAGCCTGAGTGAGGAAACTGCTGATCCTGTTTGCGAACCCTCGATAAGATAATATTCACTTGCCCTGGCAATATCCCCTGTCCGGAGGTCGATTGATGCCTGAAGGCTGCCGGTTTTCACCGATGCCGTATCTTTTATCTGCCTCGCAATTTTATAATACCGTTCTGCATTGCTTATGTCGCCGAGATCCCGGTAGATATCCCCCATGCCTATATTTGCCCAGATGATCTGTCCCAGTATTTTATATTTTCCAGCATCCATTAATGCTTTTTCCTGGCATCTGATTGCATCTTCATATTTGCCAAGTGATGAATTTATTGAAGAAAGCATCTGGTATTGACGGGCTGTTCCCATATTCAGGTCGACTGCGATCCCGATCGATTGTTCTGTCAGGATCTGTGCGGCAACAAGGTCTCCGAGGTCGGAATAGATGCCTCCAAGGGTGAGATATGACTCCATCTCTCCCTTGCGGTCGCCGGCCTGTCTGAAAATCGCAAGGGCTTTATTTGCATATTCAATTGATCTTTCAAGTCTGCCCATCACAGAATAAAGCTGGCCCAGAACCAGGTAATTATCGGCTATCGTAAGCCTGTTGACATTCTTGAGGCTCTGTTCCATTCCCTCACTTAGTGAAAGGGATTTTTCGACCGACATAATGCCTTTCTGATAAGAGCCCATATAAATGAAGATCTTTCCTTCGTGCCGGTAATCCTGAATCCTTCCGAGAAGATTATTATCTGCCGAATCGAGCTTCATAGCTTCCCTGACATGAAGCAAGGCCTGGTTATAATCGCCTGTCATTTCATAGCAATTCGCTATTTTGCCGTGGACATCCGATTCCATGGAGAGGTTCCGGTAAATCCCAAGCTTACTGCTGGCGCCAAGCATGAGATTATAATGAGCTATAGCCTCGGCATAATCCTGCCTGTTGAAATAGCTGTCGCCCAGATTCTGCTCTTTGGTCACCAGGATCGAAGGAGTTGCACAGGTTACGAGCAGCAATATCAAAACCAAACCAGGAACCAAAAGACTGAACAGGGGTCGGGCAATTGGTTCTTTATTTCCGGAAGCCATGACTGTAAAATCTAGAATGTATATTGCACCGACATTGAATACTTTGGATCTGCATCCATGTTTTTCCCCAGCAACGGAATCATAACAAATTGTGAAATCCTGAACCGTCTTATCTGGAAAACAAGCCTGGGCATATAATCAAAATCCCAGCGGGGGTCAGTTTCCTTTACTTCCATATATTCCTCCTGGCCTTTGCCCTGATAAAAATAATGGATCTCATTGGCAAGTGCGATCCAATCATTAAGGTGAAGGTTAAAGCTTCCGCTTACCATCATAATGTTCCCGGATTTGAAACTTGTCTGCTCGCTGTCTTCCGGACTTATCAGCTTAGTCCCCTTAAAATTGTAATAATATGCTATCCCTCCGGAAAATGAATAGGGGTATACTGTTTTTCGTGCATAAAGTCCTGATCCGACCCTGAAATTGCCTTCGCCTGTAGGAAGGTTATAATTGTTCAGATCTTCTATTCCGGATATGTCTTTTTTCCCGGTGGGAAAAGAAAAATAACCTGAAAGTGTAAGAGAAAACCTCTTTTCTCTTTCGGGAATAATCTGATAATATATGTCAAGACCGCAGTCACCCAATCCCCTGGATTGCTGACTGACCGGTTCAGCAACATCAGTGTTCGATGATGGCTGTACTTTTTGTGTCGTACCCTCGTTCCGGCTGCTTACCAATGGAACATAAAGATCGATTTCAAATCTGTCAGACAGCCCGTACTGCAGGCTGACATCATAGTTGAAGAATACTCCCCAGATGCTCTCCGGACGGTACTCCCTGCTGGCTTTGTCATTGAAGTACTTATCTTTTGCAGTATAGCTTATTTCAATCCCCGTTCTTAAAAACCCTTTTCTGAGAGTTACTGGCTCGTTGATGATTGTCTCCTGCTTCAGGTCGGATGGCTGTATTATTTTTTCAAACTGTGCTGTTGCAGAGAGTCCGGCAGATGAAACGAATAATATCAAAAATATCTTCTTCATATTCCGGAGGGTCATCTGAAAAATGGGAAAGTATTGAAGCTTAAGGTCATAAAGAGATAGAAGGGTCCGTCGATGTTACTCCCGAAGAGGGGAAAACCAGCTGTCTCGCTGATGGTTATAGAAGGTGAAATTTGTATTTCCAGAGCCGGTTCCAGTGTGAAAAGGCGCTCCGGTCTGTTTTTGAATTTGTTGCCCCAGTATTCGGTCCATCCTTCTCCCGAGTAATGGTAAGATGAATTAAGCTCTATGTTGAACCAGCCTGTTGCCTGGTAATGAAGAGATGCATTCACATCATAGGAGCTGTTAAGCATATACTGGTAGGTATCGGTCGAATAGGTGAACGCCTTGTCAACCGTGATCTCCTCTTCCCACCTTATGTTCTCGCCCTCACTGACCGGCTTCTTATATGAAAAATCTGCTTCGAGGGAGAATTTCGAGACTGTGAATTTGGCAGCTCCCGCCATGAGCCATACCGGAACACCATATCCATTCTTATTGTTGTAGTGATAATCAACCGTAAAAGCACTTGCAGCCGTTACATTTGACACTTTATGAGTCGGCTGTGCAGGCTGGTATTTTGCTGACGGAACATATGCACCTCCGCTTATGCGGGCGTCGAACCATTTAAAGGTTATCGGCAGCCGGACTGAAGCAAGCAGGAGAATATCACTCATTCCCTTCGTTTCAGTTACTGTGTTTACATTAATGGCTTCGACGGAGCTTGTCACATAACTTTCAGTCACAGACCTGATGCCTCTTTTCATATAATTTGTCTGGGCAGACAATTCCAGGAAATTTGTCACCCCGTATCTCATTTCAAGATAATAGTAATGATATACAGATGCGGTGCCTTCATCCTTCAGGATAACAAGATTGCCATCCTCATCAAAGGACCTTGACATTACTGCGAACTTATATCCTGCATTTGCCTGGAGCTGTCCTTTATAGAGTGTCAGCGGACGCAAGTTATATGGCATTGTAAGAAGGGTGTATCTATCCCTGGGGGCGGAAGCGGTCTGGCTGCCTGCAGGAACAAAACCTGCCAGTGATAAAGCTAATATTACGAGTACTTTGCTTTTCATATCCGGCAGGTTTTATTCTATTGGTAATGTAAACCTGACCAGCCCCTTGCTTAACAATCCGATCCAGAGGTTGCCATACTCATCATCGCTTATGCTGGTCACGTTATCCTCATAGAAACCGTTATATTCCTTGTAAGAGTGAGGTACCACGCCGTCATATTCTATCAGTCCGTCCTTCAGAGTGGCAAACCATATATGGCCTCTCCGATCCTCATAAATTGCTTCCACAAATGTCCCGTCATCGCCATTCATTAGTGAAATCTGATTGATATTCATGGAATTGTCCATACATGCTACTGTTTTACCTCCATTGGTGCCGATCCAGAGTCTTTCTTTACTGTCTATATACAGCGCAGTAACATCATTGTCGGGTAATCCGCCTGCAGTCGTAATTAGTTGTGTGCCGGACCCTGTATATTTTAACAATCCATTATCTGTACCGAGAAACACATTCCCGAAATTGTCTCCGGTAATTGCATTTACATTTTTGAAGGGAGTGAGGTTGACCTGAGTATAACCGGTACCGTCATCGACATAAATTCCTTCGGCTTCAGTTCCAAGCCATATAGTCCCGGCAGAAGTCTCGTCTATCGCATTTATACTCATGACGCTTACTGCAGGATCCTTATATGAGGACCAGGCTCCGGAAGAAGATATGGTAGTGACACCATTGGTTGTACCTACCATCATCCCCCCTTCTGCAGTAGCTGCCAGTGATGTGACCGCATCACTCAGTATTGAACTGTTGGCGGTCCTGTAATAGGTCCACTTGCCATTCCGGTACTTGCCAACTCCATTGCCTGAAAAAGCTACCCAGAGGTTATTCTCAGTATCCCTTTCGATATCGACGATCTGATTGGACGGTATTCCGCTGCTTGTATTTATAAGGGTCCAGACACCCGCCAGATCCGGATCGAGAAGGTCGTCGGGAGCATCCTCGCATGAAGTGAATAATAACAACAGGATAAGAATCACCGCATTTCTCAGGGTATTTCCAATACGGTTTATCTCTTTCATATTAATTATTAATTAACTAACAATCAAATAGATAACTCCAAAATGTAAATATTTCCGTATAACCGATCAGTCAGGCTGAAAATAAAAAAGCACCTTATATCTTAATATCAGCAAAATTCAAGCCAGAGGATCTGTTATTATTCAGACTGCTCATCTGCAGATATGATTTTGTTGTTTTTATTCCGCTTCCTCCAGATATAGTAGACAGGTATCCCGAGAATCACGATTATAAGTCCGGGGAACGTATATGCCGGTTTGTAAATAAGAAGGATCACCATGATAGTAATTGTTGTCAGAATATATATGGCAGGTATTACGGGGTATCCGAATGCCTTGTAAGGCCTGGGGATATCAGGACGTTTTTTTCGCAAGACAAATATTGCGCTGATCGTCAGTGTGAAGAAGATCAGTACAGCGAAAATCACATAATCGAGAAGATTGCTATATGTTCCTGATAAACATAGCAATACTGCCCAAATTCCCTGTACCGTGATGGCAAATCCTGGCACTCCGTGCTTATTTATCTCACCAACTTTTCTAAAGAACAGCCCATCCTTTGCCATGGCATAATAAACCCTGGGTCCTGCAAGTATCAATCCATGGTTGCATCCGAAAGTGCTGATCATAATGAATACTGCCATGATGATGGCTGCACTGTCGCCAAAAACGACACTCATGGCTGATGTTGCGACCCGGTCATCTGTGGCATACTGTATTCCCCTGCTTAGAACATCAGTGCCGTCAGGAGAACCTGAAAGAGGTAATATCCTGATATAAACGAAATTGATGAACATGTAAAGAACTGAAACGATAAGTGTTCCGAACAGCAGGCTGAGAGGTACATTTCTCTTCGGATTAATGACCTCTCCTGAAATATATGTGACATTATACCAGGCATCTGAAGAAAAGAGCGACCCGACCAGTGCAGTACCCACTGCCGCGACAATGGCAAAACCGGCAATAGGAATTACCTGGCCATTGGAGCCAACCTGTCCTGCGTTCCAGAAGACTTCCTTATTTATCTCCCATGATCCAATAGCTTTTGTTGCAAAAAATCCGATCAGTATCACACCAAAGAGGGCGATTACTTTCGTCGAGGTGAAGAAGTTCTGGACAGTCTTTCCTGTCACAATGCCTTTCGTATTCAACCATGTAAGAAAGATGATGCTGGCGATTGCTACCACCATGGTGCTGTTTATTTTCAGGATTCCGAGATCAATAAGTATATTCCTCTCGGAAATCCAGGGAATCAGGACACCGGAGAATTTTGCAAATGCCACGGCAACTGCGGCTATCGAGCCGCACTGGATGACGAGGAAGGTGGTCCATCCGAACAGGAATCCCAGAAGCGGATGGTATGCCTCCTTCAGATAGACATACTGCCCGCCGACATGAGGCATCATTGAAGCCAGTTCTCCGTAGCTGATGGCTCCGATAATCGTAATTATCCCTGTAATAAGCCAGACAACCAGGAGCCATCCAGGGGATCCGACGCTCCTTGCAATATCGGCGCTGACAATGAAAATGCCGGAACCTATCATGGCACCGGCAACAATCGATATCCCATCAAAGAGATTGACACGCTTCTGGAGAAGATGGTTTTCCTGTGGCATTATTTAGGATTAAGCAGTAAAAATAAAGAATCAATTGAGACTAAATGCAAGTTTGTAACAGTTAGTTTAAAAAGTAATTAAATTTGTCTGACCCTTAAATAATATAATCATGATAAATAAAATCCAGAAAGTGCTCATGCAGATCATTCTCATGGCTGCACTTATTATCAACGCCGATGCCCAGTCCGGCACACAGCTCATAAAAGTGATCGTCGGCACAGATCACAAAGACTGGACATATAAAGTCGGCGAGACCGCAAAATTTACAGTTCAGGTTATGCAATACGGAAACCTGCTGGATAATGTCACCGTCGATTATGAGGCCGGACCGGAAGCTCTTCCTGATATTAAAAAGCAGGGGGTAGTGCTTAAAAATGGCAGGCTGGAATTAGCGGGGACAATGAAAGTGCCGGGATTCTACCGCGTAAGAGTATGGGCTGTCGTCGATGGCAGGAGATATGAAGGTCTTGCCACGGCAGGCTTCGAGCCTGAAAAAATCCAGCCGACAGTTAAGGAACCTGCTGACTTTGATGCATTCTGGACTAAGGCAATTGAAGAAGCAAGAAAATTCAGCCTTGATCCTAAAATAACCCTTATGCCGGAAAGATGCACAGGCGACGTGAATGTTTATCATATCAGCTTCCAGAATGACGGATTCGCGTCACGCATCTATGGAATTCTTGCTATTCCCAAAAAACCTGGAAAATATCCTGCAATACTAAAAGTGCCCGGAGCAGGTATCCGTCCATATGCAGGCGATGCAAGACTGGCATCACTCGGTTTTATCACCCTTGAAATAGGCATACACGGAATACCTGTAATTCTCGATCCCCAGGTATATCTCGACCTGAATGGAGGAGCGCTTGCAGGGTATAACACCATAAGAATGAATGACAAGAATACCCACTATTACAAGAGAGTATATGTTGGCTGTGTAAGGGCTGTGGATTTTATATACACCCTTCCGGAGTTTAACGGAACAGATGTGGCCGTAACCGGCGGAAGCCAGGGAGGAGCATTGACCATAGTGACAGCCGGCCTCGACAAAAGAATAAAATGTGCTGCTGCCTTGTATCCTGCACTTTGCGATCATACCGGCTATCTTAACAAGAGAGCCGGAGGCTGGCCGCACTACTTTAAGAATGCAGAGCCAAAACCGGGAGAAGTTGAAACGCTCCAGTACTTTGATGTAGTGAATTTCGCACGAAGAATCACAGTACCAGGGTTCTATACATGGGGATATAATGACCTTACATGTCCCCCGACATCAATGTACTCGGCATACAATGTAATTACTGCTCCGAAAGAGCTTCATATATTCCAGGAGACAGGACACTGGACATTCCCCGAACAGTATGAAATACTGAACGGCTGGCTTGCGGGTAAACTTAGTGCAAAATAGCCTCGTCAGCCAACAGTCAGGTTTGCTTTTAGAAGGTCCTCGTCCCTCGACGAATTCCCAACCATCACCTCGAATTCGCCTGGCTCCACAACGTATTTCATGTTTATATCATGAAATGCAAGGAGTTCCGGCTTTATTTCGAGTGTTACTGTTTTAGTCTCCTTTGGCTTAAGTGAAACTCGCTTAAATCCCTTTAATTCCTTAACCGGACGAGTTACCGAACTGACTTTGTCGCGGATGTACATCTGAACGATTTCGTCTCCTTCCACCTTCCCGGTATTGGTAACATCAACCTTGACCTTCACTGATCCGTTAAGCCTGATCTTTGCTTTTTCAAGACGGAGATTTGCGAACCGGAATCTCGTATAGCTCAGTCCGTAGCCGAAATAATACAACGGTTTATTGTCCATCGATATATAGTCATTCATCCTGGGCGCTTGGCTTGTAGTTATAGAACATCGGGACCTGCCCTGCCGACTTTGGAAAGGTTATTGTAAGCTTGCCTGAAGGATTAACGTCTCCGAATATTATATCGGCAGCCGCAGTACCTGTCTCCTGTCCCATATACCATCCCTCAATAATTGCCGGAACATTCTGTTCGATATAATTAATTGAAAGAGGTCTTCCGTTCATCAGGTAAACAACAACAGGTTTACCGGTTTCAACCATTGCTTTCACAAGTTCTTCCTGCTGGCTGATAAGGTCGAGAGTCATATTGTCGCCGATATGTGTTTTTGCCCAGGCCTCACGGCACAGATGCTCATTTTCTCCGATCGCAAGAATAATAACATCAGCTTTTTTCGCAACAGTAACAGCCTGTTTTATAAGTTTTAGATTCTCTTCCCGTGAAGGAAATTTTATTTCATCCAGCTTCCAGTTGAAGTAGGGTATCGTTGCATTGGTTGTCAGTTTGCAACCCTGGGCAAATAATACTTCTGTTTTCTTACCCGCCTTTGCCTTTATTCCATCATAGAGGCTCACTTTCTGATAAGGTTCTCCGGCATAACCACCCATGAAAACATCTTTTGCACAGGGTCCAATTACGGCTATCGTTCCATATTCATTCCTTTTAAGCGGCAGCAGACCATCATTCTTAAGAAGCACAATAGCTTCATGGGCAGCTTTTAAAGCAAGATTTCTGGAATTCTTATCCTTGCTTATTTTTAGAGCCTTGTCCAGATCGACATAAGGATTTTCAAATAAGCCGAGCCTGAATTTCAGTTCAAGTACCTGAGAAACTGCCTTATCAACATCAGCCTTTGAAACCTTCCCTTCCTTAATCAGCTCGGGGAGATATCTGAAGCAGTTGCCCTGCGGAAATTCATATTGTACTCCGCTGTTAAATCCGACCTCGGCAGCTTTTTTCATATCCTCGGCAACGAAATGCTTATTAAAGAGCTGTTCCACTCCATAATAGTCTGAGACGATCATGCCCCTGAATCCCCACTCTTTCCTCAGTACATCCTTCAGAAGCCATTTATTTGCATGTGAAGGGACACCGTCAACCTCGTTGTATGATGGCATCACGCTTGCAGGTTTTACATTGTCGATGCACATTTTAAAAGGAGGCATGTGATAATCGCGCAGCACTCTTAGAGAATAGTTTGCCGGAGCTGTGTTCTGACCGCCTTCTGACTGGCCATGACCGACAAGATGCTTGAGTGTGGCAGCAACATTATCCTTCGCTATTTCACCGTCGGAAGAGCCCTGCAGGCCTTTTACCGCTGCACAACTGAGTGTCCCGTTGAGGTAAGGATCTTCTCCATAAGTCTCTTCAACCCTTCCCCATCGAGGTTCGCGGCATACATCAATTACCGGAGACAGTGCATGATGAGTTCCACGTGATCGCATCTCACGGGCTATTGTAGAATATACTTTTTCGAACAGATCCGGATCCCATGAACATGCCAATCCTATTGCCTGAGGGAAAGCCGTCGAATCGTAACGCATCATACCATGCTGTCCTTCGTCAACAAAGATTACGGGAATGCCAAGTCGTGTTTTTTCGAGACAATACTTCTGGATCTTATTGCGCTGTTCAACTGTCTCCTTCAAATGCCAGAAAGCAGGATGCACTGAATTGGCTCCCTTGCCGAAAGCGGTTTTCATCTTTTCGGGATCGTTGAGAAATTCATCCGTAAAATCTTCAACACCTCCGTTCCACAGACCCATCAGCTGCCATACTTTTTCTTCCATGGTCATTCTGCGAAGAAGATCCTTCACTCTTTTCTTAACTGAAAGCTTTGGATTTCTGTATGGAGCATCTTTATTGATTGCTCTGCAGGCTTGTTTTTCTTTTTATTTGTCATAGCCTCAGTTTTAAATATTGCTTTTTGATGATTACCTTAAGTTGCAATTATATGATATTCACTGTCATTGCGAGCGAAGCGAAGCAATCTTCCTGGTTTAATACTAATTTAACCAGCAATAAAGTACCGGTAATGAGCAGCTTCTTTTATGCTTTGTCATATGCTTTCCGGCGTTCAGCCAGTTCGTTTTGCATTTTGATCTCTGTTGATCTGGTTATTTTATAGAAGAACAGCAATCCTATCATTATAACAACAGCCAGTGCAGGTAAAATACTTGTTGATAAGCGTATCCCTTCAACTGCCTGGAGTGTCTGGGTAATCTTTGCAACGTTTGCGGGAGGTGCCACATAACCGAACCATGAGAGCAGCATACTGCTTATTGCACCACCTATTGCAAGACCAACTTTGAGTCCGATCAGTGCACCGGCAAAAACAATGGCAGTTGATCTTCTGCTGTATTTCCAGTCTGAATAATCAGCCACATCGGCCATCATTGCCCACGGAACAGGCATCGTAATACCCCATGAAAAATTAAATAAAATCTGGAGTACAAGAACCAGAATAATACCATTTGGAGGAATGATATAAAACATGGCAGCAAAAACTACAGCCAGTAAAAGGCCTGCAATGAATACATTCCGTTTACCCATACGTTTTACGAGTATACTTGATACAGCAATACCCGCAATTGATGCCAGCTGGCCAAAAATATTAGTAATACCGAATACACTTCCTGCAGCGTCTGCTTTATCTCCAGCAAGGCCGATTAATTCAAGAAATCCACCTAAACCGTTATTCAGGGTAGTCATAAAAGCTGTCATGCTGGGAAGGTCAAGGTAATTCTGGAAGTAAAAAAGGAGCATGCCATTGCGTATAGCAAGGAAGATGAACATCATTATAAATACCAGGAACATTATAACCCAGGGTCCATTGTTGATCAGGTCCGAAATATCCTGTTTTAAAGATTGTTTTTGCCCGGGATTAGGCTTAACCCTTTCTTTGGTCCACGAAAATGTGAGCAAAAAGAAAACAACCGCAAGTGCTGAAAATATTCCCATGGTTATCATGTATCCCTTTTCACTGTCACCCTGTCCGAAGTGGTTAACCATCGGGATGGCAAAGCCCTGGATGGCAAGTGTTGCCAGTACAACAAACACAAAACGGAAGGAGAAGAGACTGCTCCTTTGTTTCTGGTCGCCTGTAATAACCCCGCTCAGGGCCGAATATGGAATATTGTTGGCTGAATAAACCAGCATCAGAAGGATATAGGTGGCAAAAGCCCAGATGATTTTTCCGGTCTGTTCCATATCGGGTGTGTAAAATGCCAGGAAACCGAAAATACCAAAAGGCAGGGCCGTCCACAGTATCCATGGCCGGAATTTGCCCCAGCGGGTTTGGGTCCGGTCGGCAATGACCCCCATAACGGGATCAGCAACAGCACCAACCAGACGACCTACAAGAAATAGTATTGCTATTGCAGCCGCACTTATACCGAATGTATCGGTATAGAAGCTAAGCTGGAGCAACATTATAGTCTGAAAGATAAAATTTGCGGCAGCATCACCAAGACTGAAGCCGACCTTTTCCCTGATTGTTATTCTTTCTGCCATCCTTATTGAATGTGGTTAGTGACTCTATGTATTAATTGTTCTGGCCTGCCCTGGTCATAAAATTCCAGGGTTCATGATGAGAAGGGGTGCGTTTCGCAACAACCTCATCAAATTTATTGATCATTTCAGGATATTGTTCTGCAACATTCTTTGATTCAGCCGGATCTGTTGCCAAATCATATATCTCCCAAGCTGGCTGCGGATTCCCTGAAATGCGCTTTACTCCCTTCAGGTTACCCATTCTCACTGCAATCTGACCTCCGAATTCCCAGTACATATATTCGTGCTGTTTCTGCTTCTTGCTCTTCCCCAGCAATGCAGGAAGATATGACACCCCGTCGGTATTATTAACTTTCTGTCCGGTCAGCTCCCCCACTGTCGCCATAAAATCGAAATGAGCTGACGGATGATCCGTGACTGTTCCTGCTTTGATTTTACCGGGCCATCTTACAACAAACGGTTCCCTGATACCTCCTTCATAAACCTGGCTTTTTGAACCCCTTAAGCCGCCAGAGCTGTTAAAGAACCTTGAATCAGTTCCTCCTCCCCCTGCAGGTCCGTTGTCGCTTGTGAAAATTACAATTGTATTCTTTTCAATCCCAAGTACCTTAAGTTTTTCAATCACTTCCCCGATCTTCTGATCCATCCTGGTGATCATTGCCGAATATGCCGAATATGGCCTCGGATGAGGAGTATAACCGCCGCCTCCGATATAGGGCTTCTCATCAAAAACACCGTTGTACATTTCAAGACTTTCATCAGGTACCTGCAGGGCTTTGTGCGGAACAACATAAGCAAGGTAAAGGAAAAACGGATTCTGTTTGTTTGAATCAATGAATTTCAGTGCTTCATCCGTCATCAGATCAAGCGAATAATCATTACCCTGATATTGTTTGTATTCCTGCAGGTCGTGGGTTGCATTCTTATCAAATTCAGGATGAACATTGATTACCGGATTATCCAGTTTTTCCATCTTATCGTTCCTCCATAAAAATGAAGGATAATGATTATGGGCATGGTTCTGATCGTTGTAACCGTAAAAAAAGTCAAAACCCTGCTTATTCGGGGCCCCGGTTGAGGACATGCTTCCAATCCCCATTTACCAATTATGGCAGTGGCATATCCTGCCCGCTTAAGCATTCTGGCAACCGTCTCGGTATTCTCAGGCAAAGGCATCTGTCCCTGGGTATATTCATCCCCCTTGATCTCGAAATTGTTTCTTACATAACTGTGCCCGAGGTTCATCCCTGTCATCAGGCAGCAGCGTGCCGGTGCAGAAACAGGGGCTCCCGAATAATGATTTGTAAACTTAATACCCTCCCGGGCCATACGGTCTATATTCGGAGTTTTTATGTATAGCTGTCCGTAACATCCTATATCTCCGTAGCCAAGGTCGTCGGCCATAATAAAGATTATATTCGGACGCGCAGGCTTACCCTGTGCACCGGCAGCGTTCAGAATCGGTAACAACGCCAGTGCTGCCATTCCCGGAAATAAAAGTCTGGATTCTTTCATGGTTTTGGACTGGTGGGTTTTGATTTCAAATAATTATGAAACAATGCTGATGGTCTCTATTTTACAAATTTTGCCTTATACGTCGGGGAAGAAAGCCTTTTTGCAATAACCTTGCTCACTTCAACCGGAATATCTGTTTCTAGGATATCTATACCTTTTCGATACAACGCATTATAACCTTTTTCTAGGTCATAAATACTGCCAACCTTTCCACCTGTAAGCTCCAGGTCGAGGTTCCTGGATGTCCCCAGGATACAAAGCGCTCCTCTCTTATGGACCATGTCGAATACACTCTCATCGGCCGGCAGCTGGTGGCTGACAAAAGCTACAACATTTGACCATGGAACACCGGTATTATCAAATTCTAACACTTTTGCAGGTGTGGGAATGAAGATCTGCATCATGATATCTTTATTCATGCTATAACATTGCTTTGCCTCTTCAAATGAATAAGCCATAATAATTGTATATGCCTCAGCCTTGCATTCTTCAACTATCTTTACCCTGTCTTTCATTGAGGTTGACTTTTTATCAAGCACCAGGATTGTTTTCCCTTTAGCCCATTTAAGAACCTCTTTCATGGTATGTATCTTGTAATCAGTCACATTCCCCTTCACATCCTTGAGATTGAACTCTTTCAGCTGCTCCAGGGTATAATCAGATACACGGCCTTTTCCTGTTGACGTCCTCTGCAGTGTGGGATCGTGATTTACCACCAGAATGCTGTCTTTGGTAAATTGCGGATCGATCTCCATCATCGAATAAGTGCTTCTCAAGGTATTTTCAAAAGTAGCTATGGAATTTTCGCAGAGATGGTTTTCCGGACCTCCACGGTGGGAGCTTATGAAACAGACACTGTCCCCTGTATACCGGAACATAGCCTTAAGGTCCTGTGGTGTCCTTATTTTTAAATAATGCTTGTGCCCTTTGGCTCTGACGGGAGCAGTATAGCCCTGGCAGGTTATAAATTGTAATAACAAGACAATTAATATTATACGGGAATTGCTATTGAAATGTTTCATAACCATAAAAAAAGGTTTAGATTCGTCTTCTGTCTTCTGTCTTCTGTCTTCTGTCTTTTTATTTACTCCCGGTCAGCTTCATGAAAAGATCTCTGAATATTGCATCCCGGTCGAGAGATGTTGCCATACGTATAAAATGTCTTGTATGATCTATACTATAGGTCACCTGGTCGGTAAGAACAGGGCTGTGTTCTAGATTTGTCGGGCAGCCATGAAGAATTTACCAGCCATGCCACCGCAGTTACGTCCCAGATAACCTTGGACCAGTAGTCATGGCCTCCGCTGAACTCAATCGTCATTTTCAGAAGATAATCTGCGATGGGTGATTTTCCCTTCAGATAATGTTCCATTTCGGGAATCGTTGTATGAAAATTAGCAACTACCGGCTGACAGGGCATAATAACCAGCGGTACACCTGAATTGAGGACCACCCTGGCGGCAGGTACATCCTGCATAAGATTAAACTCTTTCTGGTGTGGCCACTCAAGGCTGTTCCCTCCAAGCCAGACCACAACGATGTTATTAATAATTGAAGGATCGATCAGGATGGCTGAGGCTATGTTCGTTATACATCCCACAGTTATAACATAAAGGGGGTTCTGGGGTGTGGCTGTTTTTGCTTTTTTAATCAGGTCGAGAGCAGCTTCGCTACTGATTGGACGCGACACATCCTCCAGGTACCTGTTGGATCCGCGAAAAGCAAATCCATCCGGTGATTTTCCGAGCAGTCTAAGGAGCCTGAGTATCTCCTGGTAGCTTTTTTCCATTCCGTCACCCGGGCTTGTGGAACGGTCGTTAAAATAGGGTGCGGCATAAACAGCTTCGAGCTCTATTTTTTCTTTTGACAGAAAAGCATACGAAAGAGCAAACTGATCATCTATTTCGTTATAGGTGTCGGTATCGAGTATGGCCCTTACTTTACCCTTGGGGGGATCAAGCCTGTTTATGCGGTCCGATTCCCTTATTTTCGGGAAATTCTGTGCGTTGGAAAAGGGTATGACGAACAGAAGAAGACTGAATAATAACAAGGTTTTTGTTTTCATAAGGTGGTTAATCTGTTTCTATTGTTCTACATTAAGATTACATAGTTTCTGCGGGGGCAACATGAACTCTGCTTCACGGTTATCCCGGTTCAGGTTCATTTCGTTCTTTTCCACCTGTTATCCGCCAACTGTATGTTCCATCAGTGAGGTTTAAGAAATCTGACCTTCATTTTCCTGGGTTCATTTCCGAAATGAAAGAGCCGTGCCCGGAACTCTTTTGTCGAATTAACTTCAGTAAGAATTGCTATATCGGTCGGATAAGTTATCCATTTAACACCAAAAACAGGCATGATCTGAAAATTTCCTGCATTCCCTGTCAGGCAGGAGAACAGGAAGCCTGCATTATAACCAGGCAATGGCTCTTTAAGCAGAAAGTTGAAGTACCGCACAGAACTGAAAAGACGATCGGTCCACCTCACTTCAGTCGTATACCACTCTTTAGGCAGAGAGAGCGATTTCCGCTGATTATCTATCTCTTTTGCAAGCAATCCGAAATCCTTGTCAAAAATAAATCTCTCATAACCTCTTGCATCTTTTTCGATAATGGCGTCAAAAGATGTATCGCCTGTTATAATCCTGTATTTCATCAATATCGGAGGGATGCGGCTTTTTAGAACAGAAAGGCTCCATTCCAGACTTCCTGTTTTGTAATCTCCCTGGTTTCCGTCACCCACTCCCTGTCAGTCTTTTTTCCGAAACAAATCTTATCGGTTTAAGAAAATACTCATCTCCTGTCATATAATATGCCTGCAGGAAACATTCATACATCATATTCTGCTGCGTCGGGAAATAGTAGAGTGTCGGTTCTGTGTGATTTTCCGGCTCCCACCAGTTCTTCCCGACACCAGAAGGTTTTCCGTCGGGCCAGTGGATTGCAGCAGGTATGATCCCGGCCGGTTTACCACTCTCTTCAGTAAAAGTAGCTTCAACCCATGTTCTCAGCCATCTGGTAACAAAATCTCCCACCCTCCGGTTGCCTTTACGGAGCCAGAGCAGCATCAGGGGCTCAACAAGTCTTGTATGGTAAGGAGTATCGCATGCACGTGTATTGTCAGGATGTACCCCGTCGACATTGAACCAGGTTGATTTAAACTGCAACTGGCCACGTTCATTGATACCCGACCAAAGATTTTCAATGTAATCCATTACCCTGAGGGCTCTATCTTCCCATACCGGATTTTCAGGCTGCATGTTAAGCATGCAGTAAAGGGGATCGGAGTACTCTTCGGAAGTATGCTCTACATCAGTCATAATAGTTGTATAACCTTTTTGCATTCTCGAGAGTTGGTACAAACCGTTAAAGAGCTTCTCCTGGCTTTTTATTGCTTTTTCGTCGTCGAAGGCAAACAGCAGGGGGACCCATACCCGCCACATCTCCACGTCGTCGCCCCATCCACCTCCAAACTGGCCGTCAGATATCTGCCGGTTATCGACCCACCAGTGTACCAGCCAGGTAAGTTTCTCCAGAACCATCCGCTGGTAGTTAGCCCATTCGGGAGCAGCTGTCATTGTACGGAACGACCTCCTCCCAGGCTTTGAATTCTCCCAGGTAATTGCGGGCCAGTTCATTTTCGGGATATGCAGCTGTCACTTTCCTCATCAGCCTCCATGACTCAGCGAGATATTTGTCACGCACATCAGGCACATTTATTATGTTGCCACTCTGTATGAGCTTGGCTATCAACATTCTGCTCCGAAAAAAAGCTATCAGCGGAAAGAGCCGGTGGTCTTCAGGCAATTGAGGAAGGATCGATCTTTCGAGCGAACAACGGTTAAGGAAGCCGCACAGGTAACCATCCGATTCATTGCCTTCGGTGCCGGGTTTTGCGTACTTCCCGAAGCCGTTCGCCCATCGGTCGGCAACATTGAAGATCTCCGCAGCAACCTTCCTTTCTTCATTGGAAATACCAGCACGCATGAACTCTTCAATAAGCCTGACCCTTTCTTTTTCATCGTTGGAATTGCCGATCCGCCGTATGAGCTCATCAATATCAGAGGACATTGTCTCCGGAGGTGAACTGAGGAACTGAGGACATGACAAACAGATACCTGCCGCAAGCGATTTTTCCAAAAAATTCTTTCTGCTGATTTTCATATTACTTTCCTGATAATCTTTGAAAATATACATTTATCGAATCGCGCCAGACCTCTGCATAATTTATCTGTCCCTGCAATCTGTCAAGCACATTCCTGTATCTTTCCTCATCAAGCAGGCCCTCAAGTGTTTTCCAGTCCTCATAATAGTTTTTCACCTTTTCAACACCCTCATTATGTGTGTCATAAATATGCTGAATAACAGTCTTCCCTGATTTCAGCCTGTGCGTATAAGGAACATGATGGAAAAAGAGCAGCAGTTCATCAGGGCATGTTTCAAGGGACTCGTACAATGAGCGCACCGGTTCATTGTACTGACCGGTGAAACCCGAGCCAGTGGCCATGGTACGGTCATATCCCACTCCCGACCTGCCGGCTCTGTGATAACTTATTCTTGATGAAGGTGCAGGAGTGAAATGCCCGTCATGTCCGGTTCCGCCTCCGTTGCACATCAGACCGACACCAAGAGGAGAGGTATAATCTTCGTAAGTGTTAAGCGAAGTAAGCAGTATTTCTTTAACAACTGAGAGGACCCTCTCATTATTGCCAAATGTCAGCTTTATCCACTCTTCGGTAATCTGTTCGGTTTCCAGGGAGGGGTTCCATGCCAGCCGGCCGAATCCGTAAAAATTGGCCTGGGCAAGAAGATGTCCGGTCCAGTTGCTTTCATCGCCTATATTTGAGACGCCGGCAATTCCTGAGTATCTATAGCCGGAAAGAGTGCCTTCAATTTTCCTTGCAACTATCGATGCAACAGTCGAGCCGGGGCCCGATGCATATGTGTCGAAGTCAAGGATCTCCTTCCATTGCGGATACAAGGTAACATACATGCTTATCATGACCTGTGTACTCCTGTGTGATCTGCAATTCAATAATCTGATTAGTCCCGGGCATTGCTCCGAATAATGGTGAAACCGGTTCGCGGACCTGGAAGTCGATCGGACCATTCTTGATCTGGACAATGGCATTACCTGGCAAATTTGCCATCCAGCGGCTTAAATATCTGGTATGCCTGAAATGCCCTGTCGGAACTCAGCTCTTTGTCTCCGTAAACAAAGGCTCGCCATATCAGAACTCCCCCGAAGGGTGCCAGTGCAGAAGCGATCAGGTTGGCTCCTTCAGCATGAGTTCTGCCATATTTCATGGGTCCGGGTTCTCCTTCAGAATCGGCCTTTACGAGAAATCCTCCGAAATCAGGGATCTCTGCATATATTTCGGCAACCTTATTTTTCCACCAGTGCCTTACTTCAGGATTTGAGGGATCAGCGTCACTCAGCCCTGAGATCATAACAGGGCTGAAAAAATTCACAGAGATAAATAAATTAATTCCATATTTTCTGAATTCAGATGCCAGGGCTTTGAGTTTGGGAAGGTATTCGGGAGTAAGCAGTTTCCATCCTTCAAGACCGTTTTTTGCTGTGTTTACATTATTGATGACCGTTCCGTTTATTACCCACTGATGCAAGCATACGGGCATAGTCGGTATACCTTTTGTGTATCTGCGGCAGTTCATTCCATCTGAATATAGATTCCCCGGCATATCCTCTTTCAATTGAGGGTCGTCCTGCCGGGAGATTACCCGGATTGTCCCAGTGATTAAGCAGTCTGAGACCCGTAAGGGGATTTTCAAGAATGTCGAGACCTTTCAGTGATTCTCCCATTTGCATAAGCCTCAGAAGATGGAATGTTGCATAGAGCAGGCCGGCATCATCCTTCGCGCAGATGATGATGCGCTTTCCTTTATGTTTTATAAGGTATCCCTCGGGTGCCAGCTTGCCGGTGCTATGTTTTGAAAATCTGCAAATACTCCTGGGGATATCACCAACCTTGCCAATAATAATCATTGAAGAGCCTCGCTTCCCTGCCATTACAGGTTCCGTTCCGGTTATGGCTGAAATTGCGTATTTCAATTCTTCCAGTGCGGAATCCATAATCTCCGAACTCCCGCAGGCATAGATCCGGCCTGAAAAGGCTCTGTATTCCTGAAGCAGAATAATGATCCTTAACCCTCTCATACCTTAACCAGGCTTCATATCCGGATTCTGATGAGGCATCTAAGCATATAGTAAAGGAGAGGAGCAAAAAAAAGGTCAGTTTCTTTTTCATATCATTAAGAGGCTGTTTTAAAAGCCCCTCAAAATATTTAACGTTTCAATTTATACAGATACAATTTTGCAGGTTCAGGCCAGGGTTCAGGTCTTGGTCTGTCGCGGTTGCTCGGAAGGGTTTCCCATTTCAGCATATAACTTACTCCCGGTTCATCAGATCTTCCCAGGTCATCTGAGGTCAGGGGAGCCAGTTCCGGGAAAATGCCTTCTGTTTTCATCCTGTCGATTATTGGATACCGGCTTCTTTACAATGCCAACGATTTTTAAATCTTTGTTCAGCAGGAGGGTCCCTTTTCCGTATTTTATGTGATAATAACTCAGCTCATACAGTCCATCCTTTCTCCTTATGAAACTGTTAAGCCTCACTTCAAAAACAATGCTCCCTCCACCTGAAAATTCCCACCTGTAGTCCCAGTCTGTTACCTGTTTCGAAACCCATTTGCCTTTTACCCTCTCAGCAACATAGAACTGCAGATTCCCGGCGGAATCATACTTGTGATAGGCGAATACCGGATTAAGGTTCCCGTCGAGGCAGAGTTTTGCAGCAAGGTTGATGATCCCTCCATTTACCGGTACCGGATCGACGATAAGTGTCTTGTTGTCAATTGTGGCAGGCAAGCTCAACCAGTTCATTATCTGCATTATACCAGGTCTTATGAGATCGGGACTTTTCATGTAGGAAAGGTCATGGTTTGTAGAACAGTCGGGAGTGTCGCGCCACACCCACCATACATGATACCAGTTATCAGCCATCAGAGTAGGCTGCGACTGATAGGCATTCATCAGGTCCTTTCCGTCAGTCAGCGGCTGATCGAGGAGACGGGTCCATTTTCCTGTTTCACATGAATAGATATTGTATATCTCATTGCCGCTTCCGCTGGAACCGTCGCGGTAGTGAAAAAGCAGCTCCCCTTCCCTGTTCTTCATGAATCTTGGATAGGTGCATCTCTTCTCGTCCTTTCCCGTCATCTCCATTTCCTGCTTTAATGTGAAGATATCTTCCGGTGCAGTGCTCCTGAAATAGGTAAGCGGATGAACATGCATATTGCCGGAAAGATGGATGAAACCTTTACAGTCAATATCCATTGTCAGGTAATTGTGACTGTCCCACCCGAGAACTGTGCTTGTTCCCCCGGAAGTTTCGCGGTATGTGGGAGGCATTACCAGGAGATCAAATTTGTCATCATCCAGGTCTCTCTGGCCGACTACCATATTACGACCGGCATTATAATAGGCAATGTACTGGCGTCCGTTATGTGTAAGAAGGGCAAAGCCCACAGGGTGCCCCGACCAGACCCTGTCGACTTCAATAACCTGTACTACAGAGTCTTTTATATTGGCTCTCGTCAATTACAATGGGCAGCCTGCCTGGTCTGAGAGGAGCAGTGAATGAGGCACAGGAAGAAAATGAAAAAAGCAATGACAGATTTCGGAATCATATCTGCAATTTAATAATAAACTGAATAAATTTAAAGACTATAGTTCAGCGGCAAATGTCTTCAGGAAGTTTAATCCTCAGCAATGGGACCCGGGCACAATGATGATGAAACTGCCTGATTAGAATCCGGGAGTGACAAGCAGGCTCCAGTCAGCTTTCATTTTTTCCGCAAACTTCTCTTCCCAGAGCTTTTTATATTCAGGTTCACTATAGTAGCGGGCTGCTCTGCGAACAAGAAGGCCAAGCCTGTTCTCCGTACTTGCAAATCCTCCTATCTGCTGCCATTTCCATTCCTTTTCCCTGCCGATATATCCGGTGAGAAAATCGAGAGCTCCGCGCAATGATCCTCCTTTTGGATTTGTATATCCGAAAATATCAACATCGACTTTAAGCCCGATCTCCCCGGCATCAAAGAAATTACTGAGATTGGACACCGAATAGCCAAATGCATTTGTCCTGATTAGCTCTTCCGGCTGACGACCGTCAGATTCAATCATGGGATCGATACGGCGTGCAGGCATCTCAGAAATCTTCTTTACCACGTATTCATTGTTGCCCAGGAATCTGGCTATACTGCTGACAATAACATCGTAGGCCACCGAATGATTATTTTTATAATCGTCTTCATCCTTTCCGTTTTTGCTCGTCGTAAGCCATTCAAACATATCGGAAAACCATTCTCTGATTTCCCCCATTTCATCAGCGGTAAGCGAGCCTGAACCTTCCAGCAGGGTAATAGCATCGACAAGGGTAAACATTCCTCTGATATCTATTATACCTATTCCCCTGCCTGTAGTAATTCCGGGTATTGACTGGGCAAATTCGAGGTGAGGATTCATCAGGGTTTCAGGCTCAATAAACCATACTTTCAGCAGATAAGCAGCCCTCTTTGCATACTTGCTATCACCTGAAAAGAACCATGCGAGAGAAAGAGTCTGAACAGAGCCAATTAAATTTCCGAGCTGGTTTCTGTCTATTCCGGCCTGAGGGTATCTTACTCCGTCGCGACGGATAAAAGGCAATCCGTCGGGTTTGGTCGTATCAGGCCACCAGTATGGTCCCTGGCTCATGTAATCGTTTTTTGTTCCTCCCGGAGGCACTCTCTCCTTGAATGTTACAGAAAATGGACCTTTTGTCAGTGCGTCGTCCGCTTCATCCATCAGGTCACGGAAAGCAGGATAATAAAATGAGGATGTGTCTTTAATTTCCTTCTTTACCTGCTTCATGTGGGAGTAATCCCATCCTGCAAAACGGTCGCCAGGTGATTTTTTACAACCAGGAGACGTGAAAAATATTATCAGCGCAACCAGAAAGTAATATTTTGGTTTCATTCGACTATAAAGGTTTGTTTTTAGGGTATTAAAACAAAACGCCGGTCATGAAGATATCCATTTTTTCAGACCGGCGCATTGTTAGTGGTGTTAATTATTTAACAGAAAACCTGTATATGGTTCTCGACTTAAAAGTATCACCCGGATTCAGAACTGTTGTCGGGAAATCAGGATGATTGGGGCTGTCGGGATAGTGGCCTGTTTCGAGGCACAAGCCGGAGCGGTAAACGTATGGCTTGCCTCCATGCCCTATCATGGTGCCATTCAGGAAATTGCCGCAATAGAACTGCACTCCAGGCTGGTCGGAAATGACTTCCATGAATCTGCCGCTGACGGGTTCATAAACTGTGGCGTCGACTTCTTCGGCATTGTCAAAGATAAAAGTATGATCATATCCCTTGCCATAAATGAGCTGATCATAATTCTCTCCAATCCTTTCGCCAACCGTATGAGGTGTGGAAAAATCGAATGGGGTGCCTGCTACCGGCCTCAGCTCTCCTGTCGGAATAAGGAATGTATCGACCGGGACAAATTTCGAAGCTTTGATAACAAGCTGATGGTCAAGTATATCTCCATTACCTGCCCCATGCAGATTGAAATATGCATGGTTGGTGATATTGAATACGGTTTTCTTATCGGTGGTGAGAGCGTAGTCGATTATGATCTCGTTATTATCAGTCCAGGTGTAAGTAGCTTCTACATTCATGTTCCCGGGATAGCCTGCTTCCATGTCAGGGCTCTTATAGGTGAATTTGACCGTAGGAAACTCCGTTTTTTCAGGGATCTCGGTATTCCAGACCACGCTGTGCCATCCGTTCGGGCCTCCATGAAGCGAATTAGGTCCGTTATTTATCGGCAGGGAATATTCAACTTCGTCGAGAGTGAATTTTCCCTTTGCTATCCTGTTGGCATACCTTCCCACAACTGCACCGTAATAGCGGTCTCCGGCAATCATTCCATCGAAAGTGTCGAATCCGAACGTGATATTATCCTTGTTCCCGTCTTTGTCGGGCACTTCGAGCCAGGTTATTCTTGCCCCGAAATTTGTAAGCTTCAGGACGTTGCCAGCCTTGTTTGTCAAGGTAAGAAGATATACCTCGCCTCCCTTATAGGTGCCAAACAGTTCCTTCTTAACCATTTCTTTTTTTGATTGATTACAGCCGGAAAAGATTATGTTACTGATATTAAGATTAATAACAGATTTCGTTTTTTCATAGTGATATAGATTTATTAATTATTGGTTTCTTGTTTCTTGTTTCTTGTTTCATTTAGAAATCCACCCCTCACCCCTCCCAGGAGGGGATTCTACTTGGTCTTTTCTTCGTCTTCGGTCTTCGGTCTTCGGTCTTCGGTCTTCGGTCTTCCGGTCTTTGGTCTTCATTCCTTCGTTCTGAATTGTGATGCAGGTAATCCCTCCTTATTGAATAATGTTCCAACTGATCCGTTCTTCCAGCAGTACCTTACTGATTCAGGCTCACGGACCTTCGGGGATGAAACCCAGACTTCGCCGCCGACTATTTTTGCGACTGCCTTCACATATTTGCCATCCTTGCCTGCAATCTCAAATTCAGGAATATATTCATCTTTTGAAACAAGTCCCGATTCAGCATGGTCAAAGGTAATCTTTGCAGTCGCACCATCAATGGTCATTGATTTATAAACAGGGCCAAAGGTCGGAACGTTCTTTCCATAATCATTGGCTAGCGCCAGATTTGCAAGCCTTTCACCAACTTCAAGCTTATATGGAGGATGAATATTCAATATGGTTGCGATATCGAGTGTAACCACCATCCCTGTTTTGGGAACTGCAAGTGATTTAGCCTGTGCTTCACGAAGGGAAACCGAGTTGTCTGCATCGAGACCGGCATATACCCATGGAGCGATCTGAACATAGTAGAACGGGAAATCCTTTATTCCCCACGCGTCCCTCCAGTTCTCAATCATAAGAGGGAATATCTTTTCATATTGCTCTGCCCTGCCGACATTTGCTTCGCCCTGATACCAGATTGCACCTTTTATCCTGTAGTTAAGAACCGGATTAACCATTGCATTGAAAAGAGTCGCAGGTGAATATGGTCCGAGAGCTTTTGGCCGTTTCTTCTGTGAAAATTCATTACCGGAAAAATCAAAAATATAGAATTTATTGCCGATCAGCTCAGCAACAGGCTGATATTTCCAGTCGCCTTCAATGCTTAAATTATACCTTTTGCTATCCTTTGTCACAAGCTTCATTGAGCCCGGGCTTCCCCATATTCCTCCGCCGCCCTGGGTATCGAGCACACGGACAGAAATTGTATTCTTTCCCGCCTTTACCAGGTTGCCTGGCACAACATAATCCCTGTTTGCCTGCCAGAATCCTCCGGTTTCCATGGCGCCGACCAGCTCTCCATTAAAATAAGCACGGTCCATGTCATCGATTGGTCCGAGTGACAGGATCATATTCTGGCCGGCAATTTCTGCAGGTAATTCCACAGTTTTCCTGAACCACACTATTCCGTCGAACTCTCCCATCACTCCTTCAAATTTTGCAGGAAGCGCCATTGACGGCCATTTTGTATCATCAAAATCTCCTGATGCCAGTTCCGCATCGCCAAAATCGAGTTCTTTCCACTGGTCATCTCCGGCAGACCTTACTCTCTATCTGCCTATGGCGCGTCGAGCCATGCCTGGTATTCAGCCAGGCTTGTTTCTGATGCTTTCATTGCATCTATTTCCCCGACAAACTCTCCTGCATTCTTAAGAACATCTGCTGAGGTCCAGGCTTCAGAAGGTGTTCCTCCCCATGCTGATTCAATTAATCCAACCGGAATTTCAAGCTCATTGTTCAGCTTCTTTCCGAAGAAAAATGCCGTTGCTGAAAATGTCCTGACACTTTCAGGAGAACAAACCTGCCAGCTTCCCGTGCACTCCTCGAGAGGCACTCCCGAAACTTTTTTCTGAACGTTGAAAAGCCTTATCGAGGGTATCGATGCAGCGGCTATCGTTTTTGAAGAATGCATTATTGAGTCAACACCCCATCCCTCCATTGGCATTTCCATGTTTGACTGTCCTGAGCAGAACCAGACCTCTCCAATCAGAACATTACTAACGGTAATGGTTGTATCGCTTCCCTTTATTTTAATTGTATAAGGGCCTCCTGCAACTGGTGTTGGAACAACTGCCAGCCATTTACCGTCCTTTCCGGCTCTCACTGTCACAGCATCGCCCCATTCCGGAATAACAACGATTTTATGATTTGGATTGGCATTTCCCCATATCCTTGCATCAGTTTTCTGCTGCAACACCATATTATCGCCGATTAGCGAAGGCAGCTTAATGAAGCAGGGATTTTTCTCCTCGCATGCAGATAGCAGAAATATCAGAAGGAATACTGCTTTTTTCAGTTTCATGTAAATTAAGTATTTCTGATTCAAAGACCCCTTTCTTATTTCCCAAGGGGGAAAAGATAAAACACTTCCCTGGGGGAAGGCAGGGATAGGGGTCATTTTTATTTTATCTTGATTAGTCTCCCATCATATTTTACTGTAAGATCAGGTATTACAGAAGGATCAAATTTGACTAGGAGCCTCTTTTTTTATCCAGACAATATTGAAGGTCCTTTCCTTCAGCATCCCCTCGAATTCACCCTTGCGTTCGCCGATCGAAAGTTCACCTGTTTCATTGCTGTAACTTATTTTGATCGTGCTGCAGGCACCCATGTTCATAATTATAGTTGATGCCTTCATCTTCATATAGCGTGAAGACACAGTCTCGTCCGGTATAAACCAGGAGAGTCAGGGGATCTGCAGGCTTTTCGTCAACATATTGTATATCGGGGCCAACAGGAATTATCGAACCTTCCTTTACGAACAACGGCATCCTCTCATATGGTGCATCGGCATCGATTTTTTGTCCTCCGGTAAAATATTTCCCTGTATAAAGATCATACCATCCGCAAGAAGCAGGAAGATAAACCTCACGGGTGCGGGCTTTATATTTGTACACGGGTGCAACAAGCAATGAAGGTCCGAACATATACTGGTCGCCGATACTCTCTACATTCAGGTCGCTTCCGAAATCCATGACCATGGCCCTCATTATTGTATAATCATTGAAATAAGTGACTCCTGCCAATGAATAAATGTAGGGCATAAGCCTGTACCTCAGCTTATCGTACCAGACCATGCTGTTGTATGCAGGATGGCCTTCAGGTGAAATATTGAAAACTTCGCGGTAGGGATATTGTCCATGGCTCCGGAAGAGAGGGCAGAATGATCCGAACTGGTACCACCGTGCATTCAGCTCTCTCCATTCTTCCATATCCTCAGATCCTTCCTTTGCCCTTGTATATCGTCCCTCGACACAAAAGCCGCCAATGTCGAATGTCCAGTAAGGTATTCCGGATAAGGCAAAGTTGAGTCCGGCTGGTATCTGTGCTTTCATGTCCTCCCAGCGTGTACCGATATCGCCGCTCCAGGTTGCAGTGGAATACCGTTGCAATCCTGCAAATCCTGACCTGGTAAGCAAAAAGACGCGTTTGTCGGGAGCCACTGTACGCTGATTGTCATAAATTGTCATGGCATTCATGAGCGCATAGGCATTGAAGTATTTTGTCGAAGGACCCAGGGCTGTAGGTGTTGAAAGCAGCTTCCGGTATTCGACGCTTGCATTGGAAAGAATATCAGGTTCAGAGGCATCCATCCACCAGGCGTCAAATCCTTTCGTATAGAGGTGCTCCTGTATCTGGCTCCAGTACAGGTCGCGTGCTGCGGGATTGTATGCGTCATAGAATGAGCCTATGTAACCTTTTCCGACCCAATCTCGTATACTATCTTTTACGGCTTGTCTGTACATCCATCCCTTGCTGTCGAACTCCTTGTAGTGTTCTGTTGTGTGATAGAATTTAGGCCAGACGGAGATCATGATCCTTGCATTCAGCTTATGAACGGAATCCACCATCCCTGATGGATCAGGGAAAGTTTTTGGATTAAACTCGTGGGATCCCCATGAATCTTCCGGCCAGTAAAACCAGTCAAGCACGATATTATCCAGGGGAATATCCCTTTTTCGGTATTCCTTTACAACATTAAGCAATTCTCCCTGAGACTGGTACCTCTCGCGGCTCTGCCAGTAACCCATAGCCCATTTAGGCATTATCGGAGCTTTTCCGGTAAGTGTCCGGTAACCGCTGATCACCTTATCGATGTTATCGCCTGAGATGAAATAGTAATCGATCTGGTCTCCCATTTCCGAATAAAGGGAAAGGTTCCCCTGCTCTTCAGCAGGTCTGGGACTAAGAGCTTTCAGGCCAATATAGGATACCCCTCCATCGGGCTGCCATTCCAGCCTGACTTTATAGCTCCTGCCCTTTTGCATATCCAGGAAGAACTTATATGTATTTGGATTCCAGGCTGTTCTCCATCTTTCGGCCACTACTTCCTTATCGTCGATAAACAGCTTCGTATATCCTGCATAATAGAGCTTGAACTGGTAAAGGCCTGTTTCCGCCGGTTCGATCTTTCCGGTCCATGTTATTGTCGAACGATAGAACGGGAATTTTTCAGGAAATTTCTTTAATTGTCGTGAGGTTTTCATAGTCGATGGCTGATTCTTTCCTCTTTATGAAAACATTATTTGGATCTGAGTTGACATAATATGTTGCAGTAAGACCGCCTTCTTCTCCATTTTCGTCATATAATTTGAAAAGATCCATATCTGAATAATTGCGGGGATCTCCGAATTTCGTGAGCGAATAATTGTCCCAGAGTAAGCCATAGTTCCGGTTCGATACTACAAATGGTATGGAAACCTTGGTATTGTACTGATAAAGGCTTTCGTTAAGGCCTTTGTAATTGAACTCGTCAGACTGATGCTGACCCAGTCCGTAAAAGGCTTCATCGGCTGGCGATTTGAAGACCTGGCTCATCGACCAGCCACTAGTGCCTTCAACCTTGACAGGTGTGAATGCCTTGCCGCCGGATTCCGGTTCTGCAAGCAATATTTTGTCATTCTTATCCCTGAAAATTATCCTGCCGGTTTCCAGTGAAATCTCAGCCTTGATCTCAGAAGTTGAAAGAAGAAGTGATCCTCCCTTTTCAGTTGTCTCAAAATCGGCTGACCGGGAGTTATTTACCACGCAGAGGCTTTTCTCTTTCGAGAAGTAGTTCCCGGGAGCAGCTTTGACATGAAAGATCCTTTCATTGACGACTTCCACTATTATTTTTCCGGCACCTTTCCCCGTGGGATCAGGTGAATTGACAATGACTCCATCATCTGTTCTTTGCCATTTCTGCGGAGCACATGAGGCCAGAAAAAGGAAAACCACAGGCAACAGGAAATACTTTTTCATAGATGCTGATTTTATTTCACGTTTCTCCTAAAATATCTGGTGTGAACTTTTCAGAATGTCAATTCAGCCTCGGCTTCCACTTCCATCAACAGATCATCGCGGCAGATATCAGCTTTTATAAACACAGCAGGAACACCCGGATAGCTTTCAGAGCATATCTTCCGTACTCTCCTGAAATCATTTTCCCTCTTGACATATACCCTTAACAGTGAATAGCGGCTTTCCTTCACAGAGGGTTTTGTGACCAGGTGTCTCAGTCGTCCGATGTCGGAGAGCAATTCCATGTTACCAATGGTAACGAGGGTCTGTTTTTCTATATCACCTGATCCAACCGTCTCCTGCCCAAGAATGGAGGCTGTTCCTGAAATATGAACCAATGCCTCATTCCTGCTGGCTATGAGTAGCGCCCGCTCGAACTGGGGAGGATGCTTTGGCAGATTTTCTCCATTAAGCGGTACCTTTTAAAACCTGCTGTCCATAATCATAGGCATTAACCTGATGCGGATTTTCAATAGCCTTAATTGCAGTAGCTTTCCCTGGCTGCAATGCGCAAAAATCAAGAATTACTCCCCCATGCATCATGCCAACACCTGTGGCAGCCGGAAATCCTTTCACCTTTCTGAACCTCGAGTAGTAATCATTTCTTACCTCGTTGAACAGCTGATAATTCTGAATACCGTCTTTTATGTTCAGTATGTTCCCGATATAATTCCATTGTCTGACAAGATTATCGAACGACATCTGCTCAGACGCCAGAATCTCATTCATCAGACTGAAAGCTTTTTCGGCGGCCTTTTTTGTATCATCCGGAAATGAATAACTGCTCACACCTGCCGCCCACAGCTCTTTGCCCGCATCTGATTCAATGATTACGCAGGGGAATTCGAGGTATTTTTTCCTGTGAACCTCATATGCGCCGGCTGATATGTAAGTCCCTTCGACAGCAATTTTCCATGGTTTTTCGGGAGGCTGAACCGTAATATTGAAGGCAGGACATCCGGATCTGAAAGTATTATTCAGAAGAGCGATGATTCTTCCTCTTCCTTTCAGAAATGACTCATAATCAGGCAGATCTACAAAGATATTAAGCTTAACAGGTATTAAGCCTTTCAGACAAGTATCCTCAATCTGATCAAGACATAGCTTCAACTCTTCCTCCATGCTCCCCTCAATCGCCGGAAGATGAACAAAATAGGCCTTTGGCATAAAGTATTATTCTTTTACTTCAAAAGTAACATTTTTTGCCTCTGAACCAATCGTCTTCAACATTTTCCTTCCATCCGTATTTACCTTACCGGTAACGAGTTCGGGAACATTGAATGATTGAAGGCAGTAATCATAAAAGTCAGGATTTTTTTGCGGAAGCATAAATGGCTTGGTAGTGTTGCCATTTTCATCCATCCATGCAAAATAAGGCCTTGTATAGAGACCGTCAGAACGGCGGCTTGCGAATACGAACCAGTGTGATCCTGAAGACCATGAATGGAAACTGTCTGCCTCTGACGAATTCACCGAATCAATAGGTTTGATCGAGCCGTCGGCAAGGTTAAGCAGCCAGAGATCTGCGTCCCTGTGCCACAAGCTGAAGTTGCCGTAGTCCGACAATGTGAACATAAGGTATTTGCCGTCAGGTGAAGTACGTGGAAACGAGATGCTCCTGCCTGTCCTGTGCCAGCTGATGACGGTATCCACACTGCTCCCGAAGGTGCCTCCGGCTGCATCGAAGGAAATACTGCAAAGGCTGTATTTCACCTTGTCGAAATTTTCGGGCATTTTTGCCGTATCAGCCGAGCAGAAATAGAGTTTGCTCCCGTCGGCAGAAAATACAGGAAAAGTTTCAAAGCTTCCTTTTGTATATATCAGATTGCTGGTAAGAAGCTTGTTATTCCGGATATCAAACACGACAAGGTCCGATTGAGTATCGAAAACCTCTATCCTTTTTTCCTTCATCGTGTGAAATACCTGGGCAATCTTGTTAACTGAGTAAGCTATATATGATCCTGAAGGGTGCCAGTTCGGGTATACGCAATTGAGTCCGGTCTCCTTTGTCCTCGTGTTAAGCTTTGTCACAACTTCATCCTTTACAAGCATTGTAGCGCCGATATTACCCCTGAGATGGAACATCATCTGGTCAGGATCATTATGATTGAATGAATGGCAGTTCATGCAGTTGCCCGGAAGCAGGCGGTTGTCTATTATCGTGGATTCCCTGAAGGAGGCAAGATCACGCTGGTATATTCCCATCTCGCTCCAGGATTCATAGCCAGGGGCAATCCGGCGGTAAACCAGGTACTGGTCTATCGGTTCCTTATTGACATGAATTTCAAAGGGTGAATATCTGATCCATGTCTTATTCTCCTTCGACCAGAGAGTAACCCTGATGCTGCTTCCGGCTGATCCCTCCAGAAGCCTTCGCCATTTTCCTGCAGGAATCTTTATCTTCCTGTTTCCCGATATTGTCAGGTTCTTATCTTCATTTTCAAACCGGACGATTATCTTCTCTGAGGGGACTGTTATCTTAAAATTCAGGGGAGCGATGTTAACAGGTATGGTTACACCTGCAATATCGGGGAATAGCTGAGGCAGAGAGCTTTTATCTGTAATATTATCGGGTATCCCCGAGCAAGATGCAAGTAAAAGAAATCCAGATGTCAATATTATAGTCCTGATCTTTTCCATAGCTTCTAATGATATTCCCTTTGCTCCTCTGCCGGAGTGATCTCAATCTGCTTATAATGCAGGTAATACCAGAATGTATTGCCGAATCTCGTTCCCAGTATTTGCTGTGCATTTCTTCTTGTCGTGTAAATGTCAGCATATGCCTGCATCCTGCGCTTTGTTTCATCGCTTATATTATAGTCGGTATTTGCCAGCGGATTGGAAGTGGCCAGGCCGATTACATACATTATCGCTTCTTCATACGAAACAGGGATCTTCTTGTATTTCAGTGCGTCCATCGCGGGCAGGCTGTTCATAAAATTCCGCAGGTCCTTGTTAAGAAGATAGAAAGCCATCAGGTACTGAAATGCAAGGTTATTGCCGGGATTTTTGCGCATCATCATGTTCAGTACCGGTTCCATATTCTGGACTTTGAAGAAGAAATCCTGATCCATCATCAGCTTTCTCTTTTCGCCCCATTCAGGATGGCTGTTTATCTTATCCTCGTTATAGAGAAACTTTTCTGTCTCTTTCGCCCATTTACGGTAGAAGAGAGTCTTTTCAAGCAGCTTCAGGTATTTTCGTGAAACCTCATATTGGCCATTGATAAGATTTGTCTCCGCCAGTCTTTTTATTGCCCTCACCGATTTGCCAAGATGCGGTGTGGTCTCAGTGCTTTCAAAGGAGTATTCCTGGGAAGCATTAACCAGACCCAGCTGGTAATAGATCTCGCTGCCCATCATTGGTGCGACATATTCTTTTGCAAACGAAAGGAAAAGTCCGTCAAATCCATTCTGCTCGTACATGAAGAGCCGGTCACCAAGCTTGTTTGTTTTTGCAAGTGAAAGGTTCAGCATGGCCAGGGAGAGGTTGTTCCTCGGCGGCTTCTTATCTGCAAATTTTATTACATCATTCCAGCGGTTTTCCCTGACGAGATAATCGTAGGTCATAATCTGCTCGGCGTTGAAATTTGCCCAGAGCTTTTGTCCGAAATACCATCCGCAAATTAAAAGTGGTATCTGGGCAAAAAGGGCAATCTTATAGATCTTTTCTTTTGATGGCAGGATAAAAACAAGCACCATCAGCAGTGCTGGCAAAGCAAAAAATACCGGTATGGCTTTAGGCACCACGGTCCGCATATCGTAATAAAACTCTGTGATATAGGATAAGCCCAATGGCTGAAGTATCAGGTACTGTCTTACGAGCAACGGAATTCCTGCTGCGATAATTATGTAAACCAGCATTTGCCATATCTTCAACATATTAAAAACAGGATCTCCGCTGATCTTGTTTCTTCGCCGGACTTTAAGAGCATTAATTACCTCGAATGCCAGAATAACTCCGAGCAGCATCAGATATGAACCTCCGGCCAGCCAGTATACTGCGATAATGATAAAGATGCCAGGGATAAAGCGTGTGGCTGATTTCCTGATCCTGATATAAATCCTTCCGGCAAGCAGTGCAAGAAGGATCCCGATTATTCCCGAGAGGGGATAGAATTCATCGCACAGGATAAAGAGTCCGTTAAGTGCCGGCAGGAAGCTGAACGGGAAAAATGAAGGGTTATCGTTTATGCTCTTCATAATTCCGAGTGTAAGCTGCTGAATACCGAAGAGAAGCACGGCAATTATCAGCGGGCCTGCCAGGGACCAGTAGTAAAACTGAGTCAGGAATCCGCCGGCATATCCCGAAAAGCCTCCCGGGAAAGTGATCTTCGACACGAAAAAATCGCCAGTCAGCAGGAACAGCTGTGTCTCTTCCTCGAAATGAAGATGGTTATTGTAGAAAAAGGCGAAAAAAATGAAGATTGCCGCAAAGAAAATTCCCGTAAATATGTAACTGATATATTTAACCAGTCTGTTGTCGTTCATTCGACCTGATATTTAGGTATATTACAAATCTACGGTTTTTATCTTGAATTTTCATTGAGTTTCACCGGTTCCGCAGTCAGTTTTCTGAAAGCGCGGCGCACATCATTGGGAGTGAAAGGAACCGGTCCTTTCGACAGTTCCGGAATATTATATGACTTCATGAAGAATTCGTAGAAATCAGGGTCCTTCTGAGGCATCACGAAAGGCTTGCTGCTTCTTCCATCCTTATCGATATGTGCAAAATAAGGTTTGCCGTACATCCCGTTGTCGCGCTTGCTGGCAAATACAAACCACCTGCTGCCTGATGACCAGCTGTGGTAGGAATCGGCATGACCAGAGTTTACTGCGGGAAGGGTATCGACATTCAGGTCAGCCAGCCTGATAAGATGAAGGTCCGCCTCTTTATGCCATACCGGGAAAATTTCCATAGTCGAATGATGTATACAGAATGTATTTCCCGTCAGGAGATGGTTTTGGTTCGCTGATGGTTTTGCCTGTTATGGCTGAGGAGACAAGAGTATCGATACTGGCGCTGAATGAACCTGTAACCGGATCGAAGCCGATGGAGCAGAGGCTGTACCGGACCATTCTGTAATTCTCAGGCATTTTTACCGCCCGGGCAGAGCAGAAAAAGAGCCTTGATCCGTCTGCTGAAAAAGCGGGGAATGTTTCAAATGAATTGGAATCAGAGAGCAGTCTGCTCCTCAGAATTTCATTCTTTTCAAGATCAAGCACTATTACGTCTGAAATTGTATCATAGACCTCCAGACGCAGGTTATTTATCGAGTGAAACTCCGGAATGATGACATTTGTCGAGAAAGCTATGTATCTGCCTCCCGGGTGCCAGTTTCCATAGACTCCGGGAGAAATGGTGCTGTCGGTGGACGTGTTTATCTTCCTGAAGCGGCCATTTTCCTGGATCATTGTTCCTCCCTGATTGTGCCGGAGGTGAAAGAAGGATCTTGAAGGATCCTGCATGTTAAATGTGTGGCAGTTTATGCATCCGCCATCGATCAGGTGGTTGTCGACAATGACCTTTTCGTCGAAGCTTTCAAGATTGCGCTGGCATATCTGAAGCTTGTAATATACCTCATAACCCGGTTCAATCAGGCGGTAGGAAAGATAAGGATCGATCTTGTCAGCAGAGATAAACAATGAAAATGGCTTATGCTTCCTCCGCTCGCCATTTGTGATAATGGAAACTGTTACAAAAACCGAATCGCCTTTCTGTTCATCCAGGAGCATCTTCCACTTCTTCTGCGGAATATTGATCTTGTTTTTTCCAGCGACAGTAAATGATTTCTCTTTCCCTGAAAAAAGAACTTCAATCCTGTCACATTCTTCACGCACCCTGAAGTTCAGGGGGGCTATATTATAAGGTATGGTGACATTGACATAATCAGGAGAGATGGATGGATAGCTGTCAACCTGTATAATTTGTTGGTGATCTTTCTTGCAGGATGAAAACAAAAACAGAAATCCAAAGAAGAAGAAAAAACCGCAAAGAGCGCTAAGACCCTGCAACAGGGACGAGAAGGATGCAAAGAGTATTTTTTAATTATGACATTATATCCTATTTAGTGAGGCTAATGTAGAGATTCCTCATCCCGATCCCGGAGAGATGGAATGAGCGTAAAGATGGAGAGAGATGAAGGTCCCTGCGTCCTTCATCTCTCTCTCCCGGACCTATAAGTGTCATTCTGAGCGGTCCTTAGCTGGTGGAAGCGAAGAATCTCCATATTTCAATCTTTTATATCCTGATTTCTTCTTCATGTTTTCATTGTTGCAAAATGATAATAGAACCAATATGTTTTACCATACTTTTCGAGTAACGCTGAACCTTTGCCCTTGTTCTCTTCAAATATCTTCATATAGTCAGTCATCTGTTGCACAATCTCTGGAGTAAACCTGAACCTGCTGTAATCTGATGGCGACTTTTCTCCTGATGCAATTTTAATAAGAAGTCCCTCCTGATAAACCCTGGGAAGAACAATGCCGGCGCCGGATTTATAATAATGCTCAAAATCGGAAATGAAAGAATCCATATCCTTGCTGAGGAGATGAAAGCAGAGAAGGTAATCGACAGCCATATGGTTATCAGGATTGTTATCCGCGAGCATCCTGAGAGTTATGATATATTCATTCCCGGCCTTAAGAAGGTCCTTCGAGGGAATAATCGCCCTTTTCTCAGTTATCCAGCGCGACTTATTGCATTCATCCTCGTTATAGAGGTACTTTCTCATGCTTTCAGCCCATTCCCTGTGGAACATCGTCTTCTCAAGGATCATGATATATTTTTCTGCAACCGCGTATTCCCCGTTAACGATATTTATCTCCGTGATGCGCTTCATGAGCCTGCTGTTCGCAGCACGGGGTGAAAAAATCGTACCCAGGAGAGCAGAGTGCTGAGAAGCATTTACATCGCCAAGATGCCAGTAAACCTCGTTACTCAGGGTTATGGTAAGGTAATTCTCGTTTGCATTGACAGGGATGAACAGTCCTGTTGCTGCCGGCTGGTAATATTCCATGAGCTTCTCCGGCATAATTCCAAGCTTCGACAATGCCATATTTGTATAGTAGGAGGAGATATTATTGCGCATGCCGAACTTATCGGACAGCTGAAGGACCTTATCCCAATGGTTCATACGGGCTTCAAAATCAAGCCTGAATATCTTTTCCAGGTTGAAATCGGCATGTAGAAAAATCCCTGTAATCATTACGCCAATCAGCAGAAATGCCTGGATCAGGGATAAATATGCAGAATGAAGGTTTAACCTTATCTCCCTGAAGGGAATGACTGCAAGAATAACCAACAGGATCACGGCGGCGAGAGGCATGAAATCCATTATACCCGGATTTTCTGTCATCTCTGACAAATAAGTAAGCGATTCTCCTGCCGTAAGCAGATAAGAATGTTTTAATGCCAGAGGAACGAAAACCGAAAGAACCAGCAGGATAAACGGATATAGCAGGCCATATGATGAGCGGCTTCTGTTTTCAGTCCCGAAAATCTCAAAAACGATCGCTGAGAAAGTGAATATCCACATGCTGCTCCCGGCTGCAACATATAAATGGATAAGCAAAAGGATCCCGGCTATCCTTCTTACCGCGACCGGTTTTATTGAAACATAGAGAAGTATGAATAAAACAGAGATGTTGAGTGATATCACATTTGAAACCGGGTATTCAAGGTCGCATAGAGCAATCCAGCTGAATACAACAGGCAGAACAGGAAGAAGAAATGGCAACTCCCTTCTGCCGATCTGTCTGGCAAGTATTTTTAATAATATCCATAACAGAGCCAGTGTTACTGTAATAACAATAGCTCCTCCCCCATTCAGCCAGTAAAGCTGTGTAAGAAAATCTCCGATATATGAAGAAATAAATGCCGGCTTTGACAGGTAGCTTGAAAAATGGTCCGAAGTCAGGAGAAAGACCTGGAGTTGTTCAATGAACCAGATATGATATTTGAAGAAAATTCCGAAAAAAAGCACACTTCCAGTAAAAAAAAGTGCAAGAATCACTATTTCAGCAGTATTATATCTTTTCGTATCGGGCATAAAAGATATTTAAGTCATCAGTGTCCGCCGCTGTCCAAAACCTGAACAGCAGGTGTTTTCCTGGCTATCTTTTCTATAGCATAAGGACTTATCCGTACGTTCGAAATTACAAATTCAGGAACATTATACGAAAACATGAAATCATCATAGAAGCCGGGGTCTTTCTGTGGAAGAAGAAAGGGCTTGCCGGTATTTCCGTTTTTATCTATGAAGGCAATATAGGGATTTGAATGAAGACCATTCTCCCTCCTGCTGCTGAAGACCACCCAGCGCCCGTTAGATGACCAGGAGTGCCAGCTTTCAACATTGCTGCTGTTCAGGAGATCCAAAGGCTTGTAATCACCCTTCTCCAAATCGAGGAGGTAAAGGTCTGCCTCCGGATTATAGCTTGGGAAACATCCGTAGTCAGCCATTACGAACATCAGGAATTTACCGTCGGGTGAAACCCTGGGCTGTGATATGCTCTTCCCGGCGGCCGATGATGAGATAACTGTATCCGGATTCTCAGCGATCATTCCTGTGCCAGGATCAAATGATACGGAACATAGACTGTACGTGACTTTGTCAAATTTCTGAGGCATCTGAACTGAATCAGCACTGCAATAATAGAGCTTAAGCCCGTCGGCTGAAAAACACGGAAATGATTCAAATTTACCGGCAGCTGACAATGCCCGGGAAGTAAGCATCTCATTTTTTTCGATGTCGTATACAAAAATATCCGATTTCATATCGACTGCTGCTGCCCTGTATAAGCCTGTAGCATGAAATATCTGGTTGACCCTGTTCACTGAAAAGGCAATATATCTTTTCGAAGGATGCCATGCCGGGAAGGCTGCATTTGCAAACATCCTGCCGGCTTTTGTATTCAGCTTCTCAATCTTGCCGTTCTTGTAAAGAATAGTACCCCCATAGGCTTCCCGGAGATGGAATATCATGTTTTCAGGATCGTTCATCGCGAAAGTGTGGCAATTCATGCAGGTGCCGGGTAGTATCCGGCTGTCGATGATGGTCTCCTCCCTGAAA
This sequence comes from uncultured Bacteroidota bacterium, assembly GCA_963772715.1. Lineage (GTDB taxonomy): Bacteria > Bacteroidota > Bacteroidia > Bacteroidales > VadinHA17 > LD21. The sequence continues at coordinate 26,929 of CAVYYM010000026.1, read as the reverse complement.
CTGCCCAGGGAGCGCTGGTAAATACCCATCTGGTTCCAGTTCTGGAATCCCGGCATTATCAGCCTGTAAACAAGGTAATCATCTGTTTTTTCTGCTGACACGTGAATGGTAAATGGTTTAAAGATCTCCAAGGTATCGTTCCGGATCACGCTTACAGAAATTTCAAGGTCATTGCCGGCAGAAGCTTTCAGTATCCTGGTCCAATCCTTTTCCCGGAACCGTACTTCATTTCCACTGAAGCTGAATTCAGTTTTCTGATCCTTATTGGCTATAAGTACGGTCAGCCTCTCTCCTTCCTCGTTAACCCTGAAATTGAGAGGGGCTATATTATAAGGTATTGTAACATCCTTGTAATCAGGATATATATCCGGAGGACGTTCGAAATGCTTCTGATACTGAAAACTGTTTTCCTGACAGCTTATCATCAGTACTCCGGCGAGCAATATTATGGTATTATATAGTTTCATTTCACGAAATGAAGATAGTACCAGTACGTTTTGCCGAATTCCTTCCTAATCCTTGCGGTATCCTGCTTCTCAGCTGAAAAAAGATCTGCATAGGCTTTCATTTTCAGAATAATATCCTGACTTACTGAAAAGCCAGTCAGCTGCGGGGGATCTTCAGGCATACGTGTTGCTATGTAGACTGCTGCCTCCTCCCACTCTTTTGGCAATTCATTGTAATTCAGCTTTTCAGATAATGGCAGAAATTCCAGGAATCCGTCAAGGTTTTTATTAAGAAGATAATAAGCCATCAGGTATTTATATGCAACCTTGTTGCCAGGATTTGAGATCAGCAGAAATCTGAGGGCGATATCCATCTGTCCGGCGTTGTAATAGAAATCGTATTTATTCTTAATTCCCCTCATATATCCCCAGTAAGGGTGAGCATTGATTTTTGCCTCGTCGCCCAGAATTGAAATACAATCGTTTGCCCATTTCCGATAGAAAATAGTATGGCTCAACGGTTCCAGGTATTTCTTTGCCAGGTCGTACTGACCGTTAATAATATAAGTCGAGGCGAGACGTATGAATGACCTCGACGGGTATTTTACATCGGGAGTCGATTCCACGGTTTCCATTGCGAACATCTGGGCAAAATTTATCAGACCAAGATGATAGAATGGCTCCCCGGCTAAGAAGGGAGTCATTTCCCTTCTTTCATATTCCGGGAAGAGGTAATTCCTGTTCTGGATGAAATTAAACATTCCTGAAGATCTAACATTTGTTTTTGCCAGTGCAAGATTAACCGCAACCATCGATATCTGATCTGCAGGTTGGTCCTTATCAGCTATTTCAATTATTTTCTCCCATTGCTCATGGTAAACAAGATTATCATAAGCTATTTGTTTTTCTGCCCTGAAGTCGCCATAGAATAAAATTCCGGAAAAAATAATAATACATGTTATACCGAAGGAAACAATATTTAACCGCAAAGAACGCAAAGGCTTTGACGCAAAGGGCGCAAAGAGGAATTCCTGAAGAACAATAAAAAGTGGAATTGATACCAAAATTAGTATTAATGGCAGAGGAAAGAAAATTCTTATTCTATAGTAGGATTCTGATATATATGCCTGAAGAAGAGTATCCTCAAATATGAACCACCTGCCGGTCAATGGAATAACAATTGCCAGGAGAAGATATACAGGCAGGATAGTTTTTGGAACAGGATTTAACTCTTTTGTGTGATATCTGAAAACGATTTCGGATACAATAATAATCAAGGTAAATGTAAAATATGCTGCCCCGGTAAGCCAGTAAACAAGAGGAATCAGAATAATTCCGGTGATCATCCTCCCATAAGGTTTCTTAATCCTCAGGTAAAAAAGAGAAGCCGCCAGGGAAAGGAGGAATCCAACCATTCCGGAAAATGAATAGAAATCGTCCTGGAGTAACACAAAGTAACCTGCCGCTGGAAGGAATGTAAACAGCATCAACGGTTCCCTGGCAGTGACTGTCCTGATAATTTTCCTTGCTAAAATTATAAGAAGTGCCAGTGATGCACTGATTATGACTGCACCTGCATAAGGAAGCCCGAAAAACTGAACAAGGAACTCGCCCAGATAATCAGCAATACCTCCATGGTTCGAGATCTTAAGTAATAAATAAGTGAAAGTAGTCTCAAAAAGCTGAAGCTGTTCTTTCTGATAAACATGATCATTATAGAAGAATCCATAATAGAGAAACGCTCCCGTACAGAAAACAAACAGGAAGATTTTCTCAAAGCCGGATTCTTTAAGTTTAATCACTTTCTTTTAAGCGCATTATCATTATCGATCATGTTCTTCAACTGAGCATCATGATCGGGATAGAGCTTTCCTGTCAGATCGAGTATTCTCTTTTTCTCTTCAGGCGGAAATTCATGATAGTAGATCTTAAAGAGCAACAGTCCTATACCGTTCTGAAGGTTCTGGTTCATCAGGTTCATTACATAATTACGATACTCCTGATTAAGTAGAACGGAGCGTTTCATCAGGATGGCTATCGTATCCTCACTGATTCCTTCCTTCGCTTTCAATGTATAAATAGCGCTCTGGATCGAATCATGGGAATGCTTAAAATCCTTCCACTCCTGAAGTATATTATTCAGGCGCGTGCCTTCGCCATAGCTGTTTGCTGAAAGCTTCACATCCAGAGTGCCTGCTTCCAGAACAGCAACAAGGTCTTCGACAGCATCAGGATATCTTACAGGAACCCTGAGTATCTTAATGCACAATGTATCTGCTTTTTTAACAAAGCTGAATTTACCGTCAATGATTATCGTTGAATCGACATCTTTTGAAATCGGTCCGTCGAGGGCGACAAAATAGACTTTTGAGTTATTCAGCTTCGGATCCTCAACTGTTCCATTCACCGTCAGGGTATCTTTCCGTGTGCATGCGGCAGTTAAAAGCATTGCAAGACATGCAAATAGGATTTCCTTCATAGAATATTTTTCCGTAAAACTATCTCATGCGATCTGAACTACAAAATTGCAGGATCACAAAAAATGAGGATAAAAAGAAAAAAGCCATCCGCAGATGGCTTTTTCTTTCTGTTATTATGGTTTTGGCTTGAACATCCAGAACCATGCCGTTCCCCAGTCTCCCGTAACTCCGGGTTCCGGAGCACTAAGGTTAAGTTCGCTGGCAGTCAGCTTAAGGATATAGAATTCATTAATAATCTGATCTGAGAAGTTAACCTGAACTCCCAGAGGTACTGTGGTATTTGTTGTAGTCAGCTTTCCAACATCCCATCCGGGTTTATAGACAGCAAAGCTAAGGCCAAATGAACCTTTGGTTATTCCTGCATATGCTGCCGGTCTTGAAGCGGCAGTAAGTGTGAGGTTATACCCTCCGTTGAGGTCGAACTTCATCTCATCATTGCCAGCGCCCTGGTCACCAACACCTGCCTTGCTGACTACCCACCAGCATGGGGCATTGCATCCCTTGAATCCCCCGTTGCCCCATACTCCTGAAAGGGCATCGTTCCATACCCACGTTTTGCCTGCGGCCATATTGGTCAGCATTGCCCACTCAGGTTCCTGGAATGCATCAGGATTTTGTTTGGTAACAGTGACAGTTTTTGTTGTCTGAACAATCCCGCCGGCAGTAAGCGCAGTGATATTAACCGTGTAGGTGCCGGGAACAAGCATCTTAACAGTATCCTGTTGTTTCCTTGTTGTTCCCCAGGCATAATCCCAGGAGAACATCACTTCCGGAGTCTGGTTGTCGAGATACAGGATATAGTCATCAGTGGCATCGTTCGTAATTGTGTAAACAAAATCCTCTGCCGGCACTATCGGTCCTGCTTTCTCCCTGTTTTCAATAGGTTCACATGCACTTATCAGAAATGCAGCTCCTGCAATAAGATAAAATATTGTCTTTTTCATATTTTTTCTCCTTATATATTTCTATTGCCAACTAACCGTGTAGACAGGTGCATCAGATCCCCACCCCGGATTCTGTGTAAGCACTCCTTCAGAGAGCTGAACTTCCTGGTTGGGTATCTGTACGAATCCGCCTGTAATTGCACGGAAATAGGTTCCTGCTTTCACACCCCAGGTACCATTATTAAAGGTCTGAACACCATTTTCCTGGTTATTAATATAGGTTTCCAGGGCAGAAAGATTACTCTTTCCATACCAGCGCATCAGGTCGTAGTAGCGTACACCTTCGAATGCCAGTTCAAACCGGCGTTCGGCTTTCAGGGCATCGAGTGAGTAGGCTGCAAGTGGCGGCAGGGAAGGATGTGTAGTAGTGGCAGGCGGCGGATCAGCAATGGGTACGCTGGAACGTGCCCTGACCTCGTTAATGCCGGTTACTGTTTCCGTAAGTTCGGAATGCATCAAAAGGACGTCAGCAAAACGGATCAGGACAATATCCTGCATGTTGTCGAGCTGGAAGTTCCTTGTGGCATTGTAGAAAGTAACGCTATAATTAGCCCATTCGCCATTTTTGTAAAGGTTGATGGGCCTGTATTTCTTTTGCCAGTAACCCGTTTCATCCATCTGCTTGTCGTGTGTGTCCGCTCCGAGACCATAGCTTGCATCAATACCTTCAGTGGCATCATCGACCTTGCAAATGGATCCTCTTTTGCGGATATCGTCGTCGGGCCATGCATCCCAAAGTCTTTTATTTACGGTTCCCATTCCCCATCCTTCTCCCATGGCTCCTTTATAGGAATACTGGCGCCAGCCGAAGAAGAGGTTCATCTGGTTGCTGTAATAAATGCTGGTTCCCCAGTCTGCGAATGTAGAGTACTTGAGAGCGTACATTGTTTCTGCATTGGTCCCATCCTCTCCATACCATGACAGACCGTTATCAACGGTATATTTATATGGTTTTTCGGAGTTGGTGGTGTTAGCAACAGAATATGGCCACAGATTTTGGAATTTAGGCATCAGATGGTACCCGCTGTTGTCGATGCAATCCTCAAGCCAGGTAACGACTTCAGCTTTAGTTACAGTGCCACCGTCAGGAAGAGGCAGTGCAGCTTCTTCATAATACCCTGTATAGAAGAGGAATACGCGGGCCATAAGGGCCTCTGCATTCCATCTGTTTGCACGACCCAGATCAGAATATGTTGCAACTCCGTAGGGTGTGCTCGGGAATGCTTCGATTGCTAATTTAAGGTCAGATGCGATCACTGCATATGTTTCAGCAGCAGGCGCCTTAGGCAGGTTCTGTGGTTTTGTTTCGAGGATCAGCGGAACTTCGCCGAATAACCTTGACATGTCGAAGTAGAACATGGCTCTCAGGAATCTTGCCTGTCCTTCAACTTTTCCCTTCTGCGCATCGCTTTCCCATTCAGGTTTGTCGATGTTCTCGAGGATCATGTTGCAGCGGTAGATGCCTGTATAGTAACGTCTCCACGCTCCAATGAACATATCTGAACCGACGATCTTGAAGTCGGCTATTGCCCTGACTTCAGTGTCATTATCACCGCCGCCGCCAAAACGTTCATCAGACATCAGTTCTGAAGTGACGAATGGATAACAATTAGTGACCCACCCTCCATCTCCATTGGTAACCATAGTCACATATGCGGCTGTAAGCGCCATATCCATATCCTCGGGGGTCTGGTAAAAGTCGTTATTCGTCTTTGAAGTCAGCGGGACAGTATCCAGAAAACTTTCGGAGCAGCCCGCAATTATAACGACTGTAAGCAATAATAGAAATATCTTTTTCATATTCTTCATCATTTAAAATTTCAAGCTTGCACCTAACATCACTGTTCGCGGAGCCGGATAATATCCGATGTCAATTCCTTTTGCCCAGCTGTCTGTTCCGCTGCCGGCACCGATTTCAGGGTCCATTCCATAATAACCTGTAAAGGTATACAGGTTCTGGACCGTTACGAAGAATCTTGCCGAAGCGAGAGGGATAGCTTTAAAGAGAGTCTTCAGATCATATCCGAGTGTCACGTTGCTGATCTTCAGATAATCTGCATCTTCAATGAAAATGTCGGAGTTATACTGCCAGTTGTTATGAGCGCCATAGAGAAGTCTCGGATAATAGTTCGATGATCCGACGCCATGCCATCTTTCAAAAATGTCGGTTGTATAATTGCCCTTCGGTGAGTCGGCCCAGCGACGCCAGCTGCGTGCTATCTGCTGACCGAATGCGCCGTTCGACATCAGGGAAAGATCGAATCCCTTGTAACCAACTGAGAAATTGAGACCAACAATGAAATCGGGATTAGGATCACCGATCATCACTTTATCATTATAATCGATGACACCATTATCGTCGGTATCGTCAAAAATAAGGTCTCCTGCAACACATGTGGGCTGTATCACTGTGCCGTCTGAGCTTCTGTATGCATCAACTTCAGCTTCAGACTGGAATACGCCAAGAGTTTTGTATCCCCAGAAGTAGCCGATCGGATATCCCACCTGTGCGCGGTAAAGCTCTTCGGTCCCCTGCCCCAGAACGTTACCCGGTCCATGGAAGATACCTTCGTTATTTGCAATACGCATAACTTCATTCTTGTTATATGCACCATTGATACCGATTGAATATGTTACCTCGCCGGCATTGTTATTGTAATTAAGTGCCAGCTCAACCCCGGTGTTAAGAACGTCGCCTCCGTTTACATAGGGAGCATTTGTTCCATAGGATGCCAGCATCGAGGGATTGACCAGCCAGTCATAAGTAGTTCTTTTGTACCAGTCGAATGCTACAGTCAGCTTATTCTTAAGCAGACGTGCATCGAAACCAATATTAAGCTGGTCTGATGTTTCCCATGTTACATCCGGGTTTGGAAGGACATTCGGATAACCTCCTGTTGAAACGATTGACTTGTCAGGACCGAAGAAATAATTAACATTCTCAAATGAAATGGTAGCCAGGTACTGGAACCTTGGTATAGACTGATTACCGTTCTGACCCCAGCTTCCGCGAAATTTCAGAAAATTGACTTTATCCTTCATATTGGCGAAGAAATTTTCTTCAGATAGGACCCATCCTGCCGAAAATGACGGGAAATAACCCCATCGATTGCCTTCTGCAAAGTTTGATGAGGCATCTGCACGGAGGATCGCGGTGGCCATGTATTTTTCCCTGTAGGTATAGGAAATACGGCCAAAATACGACAATATGCCTCCTATACCCCATGGATAGCTTCCAATATTAGTCAGGTTGACGTCAATAACAGGAGTGTTGTCAAGATAAGCATGTTCGAAATCACTGAACAGTGAATTGGAATTTGATCCGCTAACCTGTTCTCCAAGTCCATATCTTTCAGCTGACTGACCAAGAAGGGTCACGAAATCATGGTCGCTCCCCAGCTTGAAATTATAGGACAGGGTGTTTGTCCAGGACCAGTTATAACCGAACGAAATATTATGGCTGACATCATCAACGCTGTTAAAGGATGTCGAACTGAGTTCATAAATTGGCGTATATGATCTCCAGGAACCTGCAGACATGCCATAACCGAAGGAGCTTAAGAAAACCAGGCCCTTTGATCGGCTGGATCTCAAGGTAAATGCTTCCGTTAAGATTATGGTTCAGGCTCTGGTTCTGTCCCCTGGAATATTCCATCTGGGCTATCGGGTTCGATTCCTGCATGTTCCACGGTATTGCAAAATGATATGGATAAGCTGCATCTGTTTCGTCTTCTGCATACATTGGCAGGAACGGGGCTGTAGTGATACAGCTGAACACATCGTTCCAGTACTGGTTGCCAGTTCCGACACCGTGTGAGTTTGAGTTGATATACCTTAAAGTTTCACCTGCCTTAAGGATTGTGAATGTATTTGTCTTGTCCCTCAGAAGCGTAAATTCAGAATTAATACGTACCGAGAAACGCTCATAAACTGATGCAACAGGATCTCCGAAAACACCTTCCTGCTTTGAATGTGAAACACCCATTGAATATGTACCTCCCTCCGAGCCTCCGGTTATATTGATAGCGTTATTCATTACAGGTGCGTTTTCATTTGTCAGCTCATCGAGCCAGTCGGTTCCCTTCCAGGTACCAGCTGACTATTTCGTCCCAGTTTGGAACATCCGAAAAATCGAACAGAGGCATTCCGCTGTTCACCCTTGATTCATTAACGATATTTGCATATTCGAGTGCGTCCATCATCGGAAGCTTCTTGTAAAGATTCTGCCATCCGAACGATCCGTCGTAAGTGATGTTTGCCTTGGCTCCCATAGCCGGCTTAACACCCTTCTTGGTTGTAACGAGAATAACACCGTTGGCACCTCTTGATCCGTAGATTGCAGCTGAAGCAGCATCTTTCAGGACGTCGATGGTCTCAATATCGGCCGGAGACATGTTATCGATATTGCCGCCGGGCACACCGTCAATTATATACAGAGGCTGTGAGTTACCGATGGTACCCATTCCACGGATATTAACCTTGAATCCGTCACCGGGCTGTCCTGTGTTTTTAATGATCGAAAGACCAGGAGTCTGACCCTGAAGAGCAGTCATTGGTGAAACAGTGCTCAGCTTCTGGATGGCTTCGCCTTTTACCTGTACAGTGGCACCGGTTACGAGCCTTTTCTTAAGTGTACCGTAACCAACGACCACAACCTCATCAAGTCCGGTTACTGCCTCATTGAGAGCTGCATCAATAACTGACCTGCCTCCAATTGGCACATTGACAGTTGTATAACCGATGAATGAGAATTGCAGGACTTGAGAACCTGCAGGAACCTGCAAGGAATACTTCCCGTCGATACTGGTCAGCGTTCCGACAGAAGTACCCTGCACCTGAACTGTTACTCCGGACATCGGCTGTCCTTCCTGATCTCTGACAACCCCGGTGATGGTCTGCTGGGCAATCAGGCTCAGATTAGCCAAGAGCAACAAAACAAATAGAACACTTCGTTTTAGCATAGTTTTGGGTTTTAGGATAACATATCAATTAATTTTCAATAGATTATTAAATGTAAGTCAGGAATATTTCGGTTTTTGGTCAGTCAGGTCATCTAATCTTTCAAATTTAAGAAATTTTTAGCCTGCCTGTACAGTTCCAAATGTTAAAGTTTAGGGGGCCATTTGATTATTTTTCTCAGAATATCGAGAAGGAAGGACGCCATATTCCTTGAGGAACTGCTTGCGGAAATATTTTGGATCTTTAAAACCTACCCTGAAAGTTATCTCAGATACGTTAAGCTGACTTTTCTGGAGAAGCAGGGCAGCACGCTTCATTCTCAGGACCCTTATGAATTCCAGCGGCGATTTTCCAGTAATCGCAAGTATCTTCTTGTAAAAGAGTGTCCGGCTCATTCCCATCTCCTTGCTTAAAATCTCAACACTGAATTCCGGATCCGACATATTCTTCTCCACAATGGCTACTGCCTTCGCAAGGAACTGCTCATCGAGCGAAGTAACCTGTATATCGGAGGGCTCGATATTGAGTTTAGACCTGTACAGTGATCTGATATTCCTGGTTGTCTTTATAAAATTATCAATCTTTGAAACCAGTATCTGGAAATTAAATGGTTTTGTGATATAATCATCTGCACCGGCCTCGATCCCTCCAAGCTGCTGATCTTCTGTGTATTTTGCCGTAAGGAGAATCAGCGGGATCTGTGCTGTCTTGCTGTCACTTTTAATACGTCTGCACAGTTCAATGCCGTCCATCCCCGGCATCATAATATCCGAAATGATAAGGTCAGGTATCACCTGCCTGATTTTCTCATGAGCTGTTTCTCCGTCAGAGGCTTCATAGATTGTGTATTTTTTCCGCAGGTTTTCCTTCAGATAAAAACGCAGATCATCATTATCCTCAGCAATGAAAATAATTGGTTTGTTCCCTGCACTTTTTTCTGACGCTACTTCCGGTTTGCTCTCTGCTTCAATGTTTTCCGGTTTTTTAACCGGCAATGAGACTATAAAGGTGCTTCCTTTATCAGGTTCGCTCTTCACCGTGATTTCTCCATCATGCAGCCTCAGAAATTCCTTCACAAGCGATAAGCCTATACCGTTCCCCTGCTCTGTCATCCCTGAAGCCTCATCCTGGTAAAAACCTGTAAAAAGCTTGTCAATCTTGTCGGGCGCTATTCCTATACCATTGTCTTCCACCTCGATGATCAGTTTACGTGTCCTTTTATCCGATAATGAATAATCGCTTCTCATGGTGCCATGATCAAGCCATACGTAGACCGATATCTTTCCGTTTTCATGAACGAATTTGAATGCATTTGAGAGAAGATTGAAGATTATCTTTTCAAGCTTGTCCTTGTCAAAATACGTATCAAGCCTTTCAACATCAGATGAAAAATTCAGGCTTATATGCTTCTGTTCACTGAGGTCTGCGAACGAATTCACAGCTTCACGAAGGAAACTGATAATATCTCCCAGTGATGGCTGGTACCTGAATCCCTGCACCTCCATTTTTCTGAAGTCGAGAAGCTGGTTAACCATCATAAGAAGCCTCCTGGCATTCTGCTTCACCAGTCTGAGATACTTCTCTTCAGGTTTCCCCCTGAGCTTCGATAGCAGTTGTTCCGTGGGCGACAGAATTAGGGTCAGGGGAGTTCGAAGTTCGTGCGAAATATTTGTAAAGAACCTGATCTTGAGTGAATCTATCTCATGAATATGCTCAGCCTCTATCCTTGCCTGTTCCACTTTCATTTTCATGCGCTCCCTGTTCAATGTGTAGAACCTTATGAAAACAAGGATCCCTGCGATAAGGAAAGTATAAAAGATATATGCATACCAGCTCTTCCAGAATGGAGGCAGTATTTTGATTTTCAGAGATATCTCATCCTCATTCCAGATCCCGTCGGAGTTTGTTCCTGTCAGCCTGAAGAGTATAGTTCCCATAGTCCAGGTTGGAATAGGTTGCAAAGTTCTTTCTCCCTTCTGTCTCAATCCACTTCTTATTGAATCCTTCAAGCATGTAGGAATAAAGAGTCCTTTCCGGGAAAAAATAATTAAGCGCTGCAAAATCCAGTGTAAATGAATTTTCACTGTGTCTGAGAGTGATGGCTTCGGTATTGAAAATGGGATTCTCAAGAAGTACACGGTTATTGAATTTTTCGCCCGGCCTTATAATAGTATTAAATATCTTTAAATTGGTGAATACCAGGCTGGATTCTGCCGCATCTTCTTTTATATCAAGAGGATAGAAGCTATTAAGCCCGTCCGGCCCTCCAAAAAGGAGTTCTCCTTTTGAAGTAGAGGCTGCTGCCGTCTCATTGAATTCCTTACCCTGTAATCCATCGCTTATCTGGTAATTGACAAAGCTGAAAACAAGAGAATCTCCGCCTCTCAGCCAGGATACCTTCATTTTTGATATGCCGTTCTTTGTGCTGATCCACAGATCATGGTTTTTGTCTTCAAGCATCCGCAGATACCCAGTTCGAAGGAAGTCCGTCGGATTTATGAAACGACCTGAAGGTGTTCTTCTTCCTGTCCATCAGGTTAAGACCATTTCCGGTGCAGACCCAGAAGAGCCCCCTGCTGTCCTTAAATACCGAGGAAATATGATTATCGCTTATGGAGTTGTCATTTGCCGGATTGTTTGTATAGCAGGCCGACATATTCTGGGCAGGATCCATGAAGATCAGTCCGTTTGATGAGCATATCCAGAGGTTGTCGCTCTCATCAGCCATTATATAATTCAAATAATTGAAGCACAAAGAGCTGTTTTCCGATGAATAGCGCCTGAATTTGCCGGTCTCCCTGTCGAAGAGATTAAGTCCGTTTGTAAGTGTCGCAATCCAAAGGTTATTCTTGCTGTCTTCGCAGATGCTCCAGATGCTGTTATCTGAAATAGTGGTCGAATCGGTTTCACTGTACCTGTACACAATGTATTTATTTGACGCAGGATCGAAGCAGGTAAGTCCTCCCCTGAATGTCCCTACCCAGATCTTGTTCCTGGAATCCTCGAAGACCGAAACGACGAAATTGCTGCCAAGGCTGTTTGGGTTTGAAGGATCCATCCGGAAATGCCTGTAATTCCCTGTTTTTTTATCAAGCAAATCCAATCCTCCCCCATTTGTACCTATCCATAGATTCCCGTTCCTGTCCTCCAAAATGCAGTTGACATCGTTATTTGACAGGCTGTTGCCGTCGGTAGGATAATTTTTTATAAGCCTGAATTTCCTTACATTCTTCTTGTAAAAATCGACTCCCTTTTTTGCATTGCCGATCCAGGTTATCCCTGAATTGTCGATATAAATCGAAATCAATCCGTCGCTGGAAATTCCATCTCCGGCATATGGCCTGTTCAGCAGATTGGTAATTCTGAATGAATTCTTGTTTATGATAAACAAGCCTTTCCCGTCTGTTGTGATCCAGATCTTTCCCTGTTCATCCTGCCTGATGCCTGTTATTTGCAGTCTTGAAAACGCCGGTGCGATCACTTTGCTGAAATCATGCATCCACGATCTTGTCGCGATGTTGAAAACAAAAAGGCCATATGAGTCGGCAATCCATAATAATCCTTCCCGGTCAACAAACAGCTTCCTGATATAATTATCGGTTCCGGAAAAGCTGAACAGTGATTCCAGCTTCTCGACAGAGCTGGACCTTAGACTATACCTGTAAATATACCCGTTCTGCGTTCCAATCCAGACTGAGCCGTCATTATCGCTGGCAAGCGCCGTTATGTTGTTAAAAGGAGAATAGCAGGCCTGATCGTCAAGAAGAATATGCTTTATGGATTTATCGCTGTGATTGTAGAAAAAAACTCCGTTATGTGTCCCTATCCAGATGTTGCCTTCCGAATCATCAGTAAGTGCTGTGCAGTAATTTATGTCCTCGCATTGAAGAGGCGGAGATGATCTAAGATTAATTCTTTTAATTGTATAGGTATTGATATCCAGCATATTGAAACCTGTCTTTGTTCCAATCCACAGGTTCCCGTCATAGTCTGCTGCAATTTCACTGATATCATTATCGAACAAAGAGGATGTATCCCTGGCGTCCCTGAGATAAGTCTGGAATTCATAGCCATCGTAACGGTTTAATCCTGAAGTGGTTCCGAACCATATAAATCCATTCCGGTCCTTTATTATACATTTGATCCTGTTTTCTGATAATCCGTCGTTTACATCAAGATGCGAGAAAACATAATGATCCTCCTGCGAGAAGCCAGGGGAAGACATTAAAAGAAGAAGTGTAATAAAAGTATTGAACCGGATAAGCTTCATCACTCAACTATCCATTCATACAATCCGCTCGAGAAATCCTTATTTAGTTTGACTTTTAATTTCAATGCAGATGTCCTTACAGGAACAAACTGAAGCGAATCCCAACCATCTCGAGTAACAGTGTATTTTGTTTTCGCCCTGACAGGTTTCCAGATATTGTCAGAAAGGTATAATATCTCCCATTCATCAGGTATGCGGCAGCCTCCGTCAGGACGATCATCAAACCAGTAAACTTTTGTTTTGGAGATATTTTCCGGTTTTTCGAAATCATACTCTATCCATTCCCATTGGTCCTTGTCGGGCCACCAATGGTAATACTGAATTGAATGATCATTCGAGTTTTCAGGCTCTGCCTGGTCATTCACCGCTGAGAGCTGTCTTGTCATCTTGCTGGCCTTGATCTTGCTCCTGAAAGCTATCGTGGGAGCCGGAAGCGGATTGGCGCTTTTCGTGGTATAGGGAAGCCAAACCATCATCTGTCCGGGCCCGCGGTTGTTCCATAATGCATAGGGAATAAGTGTTATGCTTTCTTCAGGTAGTTTTTCGACTTTGCCATCAAGTGCTTTCTTTGTCTGGGAACCCCTGACCCTGATTATCTGTGTTCCTTCAAGCAATGTATCGACATACTCCGTGAACACCGGAGAATCCTTTTCGATGAGCAGGTTGCGGACATTGCCGGTATTGTTATCGGGCCATTCGGCACAATAAATTACAGGTCCCCTCTGCATTGCTACCTTACCGAGATCGGCTTTTATCCTTTCATCAGCAACTACTTTCCTGACAGGCATCGGAAAATCCACTTCTATCTTGTCTCCCTTTTCCCATTTTCTTTCAATTTCAGCATAGCCGTTTTCAATTTCGGTTTCAGCAGTCTCTCCATTGACCGTTATTGAGTACGGTTGTGAAGACTGATCTTCAAATTTATAAAGGCCTCCCGGTATTGCTTCATTGACGACCCACCCGGGGATGCGTATCCTCACAGAGAATTTTCCATCGGTTTCAGGGAACACGGAAATTTCAACCTTGCCATCCCATGGAAAATCAGCCTTCTGCGTAATCCTTACATTTCTGTTGCCAACCATGAATTCGGCTTCATTCGAAATAAACAGATTGACAAAAAGATCTTCATCTGTAACTGCATAGATATAGCCGGGGATTGCAGGAACGAACCTCGCAACGTTCGAGGGGCAGCAAGCGCATCCGAACCATGCCTGACGGTCGTGCTGGCCATTCGATTCGAGAGGATTCGGGTAGAAGAACCTGTCGGCCGATAATGAGACTCCCGAAAGGGCAGAGTTATACAGAGTCTTCTCCAGAATATCGATGTACTTCGTTTCACCATGAAGCAGAAAGAGGCGGTGATTGAAAAATATGTCACCGATCGAGGCGCATGTCTCGCAATATGCCGACATATTGGGAAGGAAATAAGGTTCGGCAAATCCCTCATTTCCACCTGATGCACCTATGCCGCCTGTAACATACATTTTCTTGTATACCAGATCTTCCCAGATCTTCGTTATGGCATTCAGGTAAGCTTCATCTTTTTCAATAGCTGCAATATCAGCCATCCCGGAATACATATATGTTGCTCTTACTGAGTGACCTACAGCCTCTGTCTGATCGATTACCTTCCTGTGTGCCTGATTGTAGGTACTTCCGTTTTCGCGGATATCGAGGAAGAACCTTGCCAGATCGAGGTATTTTTTCTCGCCTGTCACCCTGTAAAGCTTCACGAGTCCCATTTCTATAACCTGGTGACCAGGGTACACCTTCACCCTGTCCCAGCCGAAATCCTTGTTGACAAGATCGGCCGATTTAAGGGCGATATCGAGAAGGCTTCGCTTTCCTGTTGCCTGGTAATGTGCCGCTGCTGCCTCGTAAAGATGTCCCAGGTTATAGAGCTCATGGCTCAGCACAGAGTCGAGCTCCCACCTGTTCGGACTGGCCCATTCGTGAAGGCCCTTCCCTCCATGCATCTCAGCAATCGTACGGTTTGTATAGAGGTAGCCGTCATCCTCCTGTGCCATACCTATTTTATATATAAGAGTGTCGAGGTATGCATCGAGCTTCGGATCAGGAAAGGTCTGAAGTGAATAGCTGGCTCCTTCAATTATCTTGAATACATCCGAATCGTCAAACGGGTATATCCCTACGAACCGGCCCGTATCGAGACCTCCTGCTATCTCAAAGTTCCTGACCCTGCCTGTGGATTCGCAATATGAAAATGCAATCGGGATGGTTACTGCCGCATTCTTTTTGATCCTCGGCGCCCAGAAATCATCAGTCAGCTTCACCGAAGTGAATGGAACAGGCTGAATGGGATAATCTGCAGAATCCTTCTTTGCGCAACCTGAAATCAGAATCAGTGTCGCTGCTGAAATCAATATGCATCCGGATGATCGCTTCATAAGATTATTTTTTCAATTCCAGAACCACAACCGATTTCGCCGGCATTGTGACTGTAAGAACTCCCTCTTTCATCTTGTATCCGCTGAAAGCTGCAGGCTTAATGGTCTCGGGTTTTTCAAAGCTGTTGAATGCAGCCATCTCTTTTGCTGTCAGAATTTCGCCGGTTACAGAATTATATGTATCGCCGATCACCGGACAGGTAAGTACGATCTCCTTTCCGGGATTCAGGTTTGCAATTGAAATATGAATTTTACCTTCCTTATCAATTGAAGCTGATGCTGAAATTGCAGGTATTCCTCTTTCTCCCATAACATAATCCTCACAACGCAGATCTGTGTTCAGCAGCTGTGCATCCTGGTGCACCCTGAACATCCTGAAAACATGGTATGTCGGTGTAAGAACCATTTTATCGTCTTTTGTAAGTATCACTGCCTGAAGCACATTTACCATCTGTGCAAGGTTCGCGACTTTAACTCTTTCGGCATGCCTGTTGAAAATATTCAGATGAATGGCAGCCGTGATCGCATCCCTGAGGGTATTCTGCTGGTAAAGGAATCCCGGATTGGTACCCGGTTCAACCTGGAACCAGTTGCCCCATTCATCAACAACAAGTCCCTTTGTTTTCCTGGGATCGTACCTGTCCATGATTGCTTCATGACTTTTGATGATCCTGTCCATCTCATAGTTCAGCCTGAATGTTTCCCACCAGTCATTCTCGGTGAATTTCGTGGCGCTGTTCTTGAGGCCCCATCCTCCTGGAACTGAATAGTAATGAAGGGAAAGACCCTGGAACATACCGCGGTTTTTCGGATCCTTCATAAGAATTTCCGTCCATTCCACATCATTGTCGCTTGCCCCGCATGCAACGCGGTAAAGCCTGTTGCCCGAATAATCCTTGAGATATGTCGAGAACTGCCTCATCACATCGCCATAAAAGTCAGGTGTCATATTTCCGCCGCAACCCCAGTTTTCATTGCCAATTGCAAAATATTTCACTTTCCAGGGATCTTCGCGTCCGTTCTGCTTGCGAAACCTTGTCATCGGGCTATCGGCATCGGATGTGAGATATTCAACCCAGTCAGACATCTCCCTTATTGTTCCTGAACCCACGTTGCCGCTTATATATGGTTCACATCCGATCAGCTCAGTGAGTTTCATGAATTCATGAGTTCCGAAGGAGTTATCTTCGACCACACCGCCCCAGTGGGTATTGATTATGGAAGCACTCTTCTCCTGAGGACCTATTCCATCCATCCAGTGGTAAGTATCGGCAAAGCAGCCTCCCGGCCATCGAAGATTGGGGATCTTCATTTCCCTGAGGGCATTGAGAACATCATTCCTTATGCCGTCTGTATTGGGGATCTTCGAATCCTTCCCAACCCATATTCCTCCATAAATACAGGTTCCAAGGTGCTCGGAAAAATGACCGTATATATCCCTGCTGATAACAGGACCGGAGTGATTGGTAATTATTACGAGCTGGTTTACAGCATCCATTTTCCTTCTGTGCATTTGATGTAAAGAATGATGCACCAATAAGGAATACGATTAAAATGGCCAGTGATTTTTTCATATTATCTTTATTTTTAATAGTAATAATTTTATTTATTGTCCCCTATTCTGTTAGCAACTTTTGCAATTCCCTGATTTCGGACTTTGATGGTTATATTTTCAAACGATTAAAGGCATCACAAGTCCACATCGAAGTACACTTAAGGGGGTTGGGGGCTATGTCAGTTGGTTTTCAATGAACGATCCCAGCTTTTTATATTTTTTGAAGAGTTCTTCATATTTTTTTGCCCTTGCCGGGTTTGGCTTGTATTCTTTTTCAAATCCGCCTCCCATCGCCTTCTGGGCTGCCGGAATGTCCTTATGTATTCCTGCCACTACCGATGCCGCCATTGCTGATCCAAGTGCGCATGTCTGATCTGATTTTGCCACTTTGATCGGCATGTTCAGCACATCAGAAACGATCTGCATTACAAATGGATTCTTCTTTGCTACGCCTCCTATGGCAATTACTCCGTCGATGCGGACACCCTCTGAAATGAATCTTTCATTTATCATTCTTGATCCGAATGCTGTCGCTTCGACCAGTGCCCTGAAGATCCTGGGGGCATCCGATCCAAGGGATAATCCTGCAATCGCTCCCTTCAATGCCTGGTTGGCATCGGGGGTCCTTCGCCCATTGAGCCAGTCGAGGGCAATGAGTGAGGTTTCTTCTTCAGGAATTGATTCAGCCTGCCTGCTAAGTTCCGCGATTATTCGGTCTGCCGATTCTGAGGCAATTCTGTTCTTTGTCTTTTCATCGAGCCATGCCATTTTCGCAACTATCTCATTTACAGGCCACAAAAGAAGCCTGCTGAACCATGCATATATATCACCAAAAGCAGATTGTCCTGCCTCAAGACCAAGCATGCCGGGGACAATGGAACCATCCACCTGTCCGCAGATGCCTGCAACCAGCCTGGCACCTGCCTCTTCCATCGGAGCAACGATCATATCGCATGTTGAGGTTCCCATCACCTTAACAAGCTGATAAGGTGTGATCTCACCTCCCACTGCACCAAGGTGTGCATCAAATGCTCCTGCTCCGACTCTGACATCTTTCGGTAATCCCAGTTTCTGTGCCCATTCTCCTGATATGGTACCTACCGCAATATCACAGGTAAATGTTTCACTGAAAAGCCTCTCCCTGAGACCTGCAAGAACAGGATCGAGCTTTACCAGGAATTTTTCGTCAGGAAGTCCGTTGAAATCTTCATGCCACATTGCCTTATGGCCTGCCGAGCATCGTCCTCTCTTCAGCTTTAAGGGATCCGTATTCCCTGTCAGCAGCGCAGGTATCCAGTCGCAGTGCTCAACCCAGGAAAATGCATTTTCCCTTACCTTTTTGCTGGAGCGAAGAACATGAAGGATCTTGGCCCAGAACCATTCCGAAGAATAAATTCCTCCTTCAAATTTTGTAAAATCGATCCCTCCCCAGCTCCTCGCCTTTTCATTTATCTCTGCAGCTTCCTTAACGGCAGTGTGATCTTTCCAGAGGACGAACATGGCATCCGGATCATCTTCAAATCCCGGCTTCATCGAAAGGGGAACTCCTTCCTTGTCGACTGCTACGGGTGTCGATCCTGTTGTATCAACAGTAATGCCGGCAATATTGTCAATTATCTCCCGGCTCAGGCCTTTCATTGCACCTTTAATCGAATGTTCCAGCCCTTCGATGTAATCGAGCGGGTGCTGGCGGAAGCGGTTCGAAGCCGGATCACAATAGAGGCCCTTTTTCCACCTTGGGTACTCGTAGACTGAAGTTCCCGCTATTTCCCCATTTGCCGTACTTACAATTACAGACCGGACTGAATCAGTCCCGTAATCGAGTCCAATAACATATTTTACTGACATATCTTTTCTGTTTTTATTTTATTTTCTTCTGGCCATAGTAAGCGCCCTTGCCGTGCTTCCTGGTGAAATGCTTGTCGAGGAGGTATTTGTCAACCGGTTCTTTCTTGCCAAGCAGGACAGTGTAAAAAGCCATCCTGGCGATCTCTTCCAGCGCAACGGCATTATAAACTGCCTCTTCAGCATCGATTCCCCAGATGAAAGGCCCGTGGCAGTTTACAAGTACTGAAGGAACTGCCATCGGATCATTTTTTCCGAGTCTTTCAATGATCACCTTCCCGGTATTGATCTCATAATCGGAATTTATCTCTTTGGCAGTCAGTTTACGCGTACAGGGCACTTCACCGTAAAAATGGTCGGCATGAGTGGTGCCGAAAGCAGGAATATCCTTTCCCGCCTGTGCCCATGTAACTGCATAAGTGGAATGAGTATGCACAACACCTCCTATTGATTGAAATGTTCTATATAATAATAGGTGTGTGGGAGCATCAGTTGATGGCTTGAATTTTCCTTCAACCACTTTCCCGTCAGGATCAAGCACAACCATATCTTCAGGTTTCATTGACTTATAGCTGACTCCTGATGGTTTTATAACTATCAATCCGCTCTCCCTGTCCCTGCCGCTCACATTACCCCATGTATGGATCACTAGACCTTCGCTTACCAGGTCGAGGTTTGCCCTGAAAACACTAAGTTTTAATTTTTCCAGCATCTTATCTAACTTAATATAACTTTAAGTACTTTAGGCACTATTCACTCAATCATTCAGTTCAGATACATCCAGGTTAAAATAAAAGCCATTCTCATCAGCTTCTTATATCTTTCCTTGATGAACGTGTAATAATAGGCTCCCTTCTTGGAGGTCTCCTTTTCCTTCTCATCCAGTTTCTCAAGGATGTTCATTGACAGGATCTTCTTCCTGAAATTTCTTTTATCGATCGTTCCTCTGGTATATTGCTTCATAAAGATCGAGCATCTGAACGAGGGTGAATTTCTCCGGAAGAAGTTCAAAGCCTACAGGTTTTATCTTGATCTGCATCCGCAGTTCACTGAGTGCTCTTTCCACCATTAGCTGGATGATCGAATATCAGCTCCGGAAGCTTTGTCAATGACTGCCAGTGAGCGCCATTCTTTTTCGAGAGTTCCTGATCAATGTCCTTGATCTTGATAAGCGCCCAGTATGCTGTGGAAATAACTCTTGCTCCCGGATCCCTGTCCGATATCACCATAGCAATAGAGTTGTTTCATGTAGACATCTTTCAATCCTGTAAGACTGCTGAGCACCCTGTTGGCAGCAATGTCGAGGCTCTCATACTGTTCAACAAACCCTCCTGCCAGCGACCATTTTCCCCTGGCAGGATTAAAGCTTCTTTTTACCAGCAGAAGCTTTATCTCCTTTTCATGAATATCATATCCGAATATAATACAATCAACAGCAACCAGATGCTTTGAATGTTTTGAATAGAGCATCATATGACTTTACCGGCATGCCGGCTAATTATTGTTATTTCAATAACAGGTTTCAGATTATCCCGCCTGCAATATGGAAGCATATTTCATTCCATCTCAGTTCTTTTCTGAAATGCTGAAAGATCACATTTTTCATCTATCAGAACATATTCAATCCCCATCATTCCTGCAAAGTCTTCAAGATATTCTGAATTTATCGCAGTGCTGAATCCTGTATGATGAGCTCCTCCTGCCAGTATCCATGCTGCAGCACCGGTCTTCAGGTCAGGCATGGGTTTCCAGAGAACGCTTGCCACAGGAAGTTTTGGCATATCGGGACATTTCACGACTTCAACATCATTGACTATCATCCTGAACCTGTTGCCAAGATCGATCACTGATACATTTATTGCCTTTCCCGGGAGCGGTTTTAAAAACAAGCCGTGCCGGATCGGCCTTTCCTCCTATTGAAAGCTGATGAACTTCAACCGCAGGTTTGCTCAGTGGCAATCGACGGACATACTTCAAGCATATGAGCGCCAAGCACTCTCATCCCTTTAGGATCGAAATGATAAGTATAATCCTCCATGAATGATGTGCCGCCTTTAAGTCCATCTGCCATCACCTTCATTGAACGTACAAGTGCAGCAGTTTTCCAGTCGCCTTCAGCACCAAAGCCATATCCTTTTGCCATCAGCCTCTGAACAGCCAGTCCGGGCAGCTGTTTCAGTCCATGGAGATCCTCAAAAGTTGTTGTGAAAGCCTTGAAATTTCCTGCCTTGAGGAATTCTTCCATTCCTAGTCTCAATTCTTGCCGCTTCCTTCAGCGTTTCAGAATTTGCCACAGCCTTGGTCATTTTATAATCTGAGGCATATTCAGAAAGCAGTTTTTTAATAGCAGCCGGAGAGACATTGTTTACTGACTTTAACAAGATCGCCGATACCATATCCGTAGACAGAATAACCCATTTTCATCTGGGCGCTTACTTTATTTCCCTCAGTAACAGCAACATCGCGCATATTATCGCCAAAGCGGGCGACCTTCATATTGAGAGCATCATTGTAAGCTGTTGCGGCCCTTATCCATACTGCTATCCTGTCGATTGCTTCAGGATCCTGATAATGACCAACCACCACTTTCCTGTTCAGCCTCATCCTCGTGCCTATGAATCCGAATTCACGGTCGCCATGGGCCGACTGGTTCAGGTTCATGAAATCCATATCGATTGTTTCCCAGGGAATATCCCGGTTGAGCTGTGTATGGAAATGAAGTAACGGCTTATGTAAGGACTGATAAGCCTCTTAATCCACATTTTTGCCGGGGAAAAGGTATGCATCCATGTTATGAGCCCGATGCATTTCTTGCTGTTGTTAGCTTCTGAGCAGAGTTCGAAAATTGATCGGGTGTTGTAAGCACCGGCTTGAAAACCACTTTCCGCGAGATTTTCGGAGATTTATCCAGTGCAGCTGCAATTTTTGAAGAATCAGCAGCAACCTGTTTAAGTGTCTGGGGACCGTACAGATGCTGGCTCCCGGTTACAAACCAGACTTCCTTGCTTTTTAGTTTATCCATATTATTATTATAAATTAATTACGTAATTCTATTCTTGACAAACCCCCATCCTTACCCCCGCCGAAGCGGGGCAGGCTTTCCCCCACGGGGGAAGGAGTAATGTCTCCCGCCCCCCTGGGGAGAGCTGGGGATTGGTTTTCTTACTCTACCAGAAATAAATATAGAAAGCAACTATTACACTCAGGATAATGATCGTATTGATTATATCCCATTTATTCCAGCTTTCCCTTGTCAGTTTCTTTGCTTCAGTTGTTGCGGCGCCGCTGTAGGTGAATTTCAACTGTTCAGCTGTCGGAGCTTTCGTTAAAAAGCTGACAATCACCATAAACAAAATGCAGAAGAATAACAGCAATACCGTAAAATGATATGTGTTCATGGAAGCAATACTATAGAAAAAGCCCCCCGTATCAGTAAAATGCTGACCTATACCGGCTTTCACCTGGTTTAACAGATCCGAGGCATGTGTCTTGCCCTCCAGGGTAAGAGTGGAGAGAGACTCTTGTGCAGAGTGGAGTTTATCTGTAAGAGTTGCAGCCAGGTCAGGCGGGAAGGATTTCTGAATTTTATCGCCTATGGAGGTCATCTGATCGACAGCATCTGCCTTGGCATTCTCTGCATTGATGAAAAGAACTGATTTTGCAAGGGCCCCTACTTTACCAACAAGGCCAAATACAACATTTACTGCCAGTTTGAACATACCCAGGGTGAATCCGGTGATCATTCCCCATAATGCAGCTTTTGAAGACATTCGTTTCCAGAAAACACCAAGAAGGAATACCGAAGCAATTGCCGGCGCAAGCATACCCTGAACACCCTGCAGGTATTCATACAGAACCTTTCCAAGACCAAGCATTACAGGTATCCATAAAACACCTAGCACCACTACTGTCGCAGTAGCACCCCTGCCTATATTCAGATAATGTTTTTCCGTCTTGTTTGGACGCATCTTCTTGTAAAAGTCTTCAACGAAGAGCATGGCCGACGAATTGAACAGTGAAGCCAGGGAACTCATCAGAGCAGCAAGCAGTCCGCAAACTACAATTCCAGTTACTCCTTTAGGAAGCAAATTTGCCACCATAGCTGCAAACGCTGAATCGCTGCTGGGTACCTGAAGAAGACCTTTCTGATTAAGTGCAAATGCAATCATTCCGGGGATGAGGAAAATGAAAACCGGTAACAACTTAAAGTATCCTGCAAGTATTGCACCTCTTCTGGCTTGCTGCTGATTCCTGCCTGAAAGCACCCTCTGCACGATATACTGATCGGTGCACCAGTACCAGAAGCCTATGCATGCTGATGCAATAAGCACCCCTGTCCAGGGAAAGTCTGGATCAGCTGCCGACCTTATAAGGTGTAGATTTGAACTGGATATGTTTGCCACTTCAGCCCATCCGCCAACCTTTCCAAGGCCTACGATCAGAATGACTATAGATCCGAAAAGAAGCACAGGAGTTTGAAGGACAGATGTATACATGATGGCTTTCATTCCCCCCAGCACTGTGTACAAACCTGTTATGACAACAAGCCCGATTGCGCTTACCCAGAAGAAATCTATTTCTCTTCCCAATACGTTTATCGAATCGATATTGAATACCTGGTCAAAAACCACCCCTCCTGCATATACAGTCACGGCAACTTTTGTAAGTACATAACTCACAAGCGATATCCCGGAAAGTATGCTTCTTGAACCGGAAGAAAACCGTTTTTCAAGGAACTCCGGCATGGTGTAGATTTTAATCCTGTCATAAAATGGCACGAAGACCCATCCCAGTATCAGGATAAACCAGGCGTGCATCTCCCAGTGCGCCATTGCCATACCGCTAATGAAGCCTGCACCTGCCAGTCCGACCAGGTGTTCCGAGCCAATGTTTGAAGCAAAGATGGAAGAGCCTATTGAAAGCCATCCTGCATCCTTGCCGGCCAGGAAATAGTCAGTAGTATCTTTGTCTTTCTGGCTAATTACCCAGACGATTATGCCAATTAATCCAAGGAAAAAAATACCCAGAACGATCCAATCAAATGTTGCCATGTCAATTACTTTTAATTAAAGATTATGTAATCAGGTTTAATTTACCGGTCAAATAATAATTGTGGAAAATTGCATGCAGATAATATAGGTTTTGTCAGGTTTATGCTAGTTCCTTACAAATCTAGGAAAATATTTCTTTTAAATGTATTGCATACACTCAAAAAAAAGCTCCATCTCCCAAAAAATGTCTAAATCAATATATCAGTTTGTAATGTTCTGCTATACAATGTTTTAGCAAATATCATCCCCTGATATTCTTCCATTCATTCAATGAGAGCTGAATATAATCGATGATTTTCTGGTTTTCCTCCTTGCCGGATCCGGATACTTCGAATGGTTCTCCGAATTTAATGAAGATAGGCTTGTGACTGTCAATCGGTCCCAGTTCCTTGATAAGTTTTCCGTTTCCCCAGTAATCTGTTTTCAGAGCTACCGGTACTACTTTTACCCCTGCTTTTTTTGCCAGCTTCACACCGAGCGAATTGAATTCTTCAGGTTTGAATTCGATGCTCCTGGTACTCTGAGGAAAGATAACTATCGATATGCCTCTTGATAATAAATCCATCCCTCCGTTCATCACAGCTTCGAAATCTTTTCTCGGATCTGTCCTCCCTACTATAATAGGATCCCTGGAAGACATGACATCACCGAAAAGGGGATGATTTACAAGGCTCTCCTTTACGACAAAGGTGACACGGCGGAGCGGGGATATGATACCTGGCAGTACCATCGTCTCGAGAGTGCTCATATGATTCCCGATAAAAACCACAGGATCAGGGAAGCTTGCTATATTCTCCATCCCGGTAATGTGAAACCTGGCTCCTGTCTTCTCGATAAACCTGAAAATATAATATGAGGAATCAGCCCATTCCTTATCGCCATAAGCTCCTCTTCTTGCCTGCTTTCTTGTCCTTAGAACAATTACTGCATACTTATATGTGAAGTACAGTCGACTGTTAAACCTGAGTCTTTCAAAAAGATTTAACTTCTCCTTTACCGGAGTATCATAGGAATATGAATCAAAATAACCTGTCTGCATAAGAAATATTTTCCATGTAAACCTGCGTAAATTTAATTTTCATTTGTCAAATGACAATATTTTTAACACAGGATGGACGGATTTAAAATATTGGCATTAAATTTAGGCAATCATGCTGACAAATCAATATTTCTGATGAAGCTTCCCCTGCTGGATCTTGTGGTCTTTTTTTCCCTGACTGCCCTGAACATTATAATAGGAGCCAGTTTTTATTTCAATAACAAAACCGCTGAACAATTCACTGCCGGAGGAAGAAAAATGCCTTCCTGGGTGGTCGGCATGTCGATATTTGCAACTTTTGTCAGCAGCATCAGCTTTCTGGCTCTGCCAGGAAAAGCATACATGACGAACTGGAACGCCTTCGTATTCAGTCTTTCAATTCCATTTGCAGCAATAATGACCGTGAAATTCTTCATCCCTCATTATCGGGCCATAGGCAATATCTCAGCTTACTATTATCTTGAACAAGGATTCGGACCATGGGCAAGAATTTATGCGTCTGCCTGCTACATACTCACACAACTGATGCGTACAGGCGCAATCCTTATGCTTCTTGCGCTTCCGCTGAATGCACTTTTCGGGTGGAATGTAAGGATTGTAATTATCATAACAGGCCTGATGGTAATGCTGTATTCAATGCTCGGAGGCATAAAGGCAGTGATCTGGACCGATGCCATACAGGGGATTATTCTTATTGCCGGGGCTCTTGTTTGTGCCATAATACTTACCTTTTCGATGCCTGAAGGGCCCGGACAACTGTTCGAAATAGCAAGTATCAATCATAAATTCAGTCTCGGCAGTTTCGGCACGAGCCTTTCCGAATCGACATTCTGGGTGGTGCTGGTTTATGGTCTCTTCATCAACCTTCAGAATTACGGCATCGATCAGAATTACATCCAGCGATATATGACTACGGAAACAGACAGGCAGGCAAAATCATCAGCCCTTTTCGGCTCATTGCTCTATATACCCGTATCGCTGATATTCTTTTTTATAGGCACTGCTCTTTTTTCATATTATACAGCATCGCCTGATCTTTTGCCTGAAGAGCTTAAAGCGGCTGGTTCGGGAGATAAGGTTTTCCCTTATTTTATCGCCACGGGACTGCCGGCAGGAATAACAGGGCTTCTCATTGCAGCTATTTTTGCTGCGGGCATGAGCACGGTGTCAACAAGCCTTAACAGTACGGCAACGATTGTTCTTACAGATTACTATAAAAGGTATTTCAATAAGGAGGCAGGCGAAAAAACCTCCATGAAAGTACTTTATATATCATCATTTCTGATGGGCATAGCTGGTATTGCCATCGCCCTGTCACTGGTCGGTGTGGAGAGCGCCCTTGACGCATGGTGGTCACTGGCTTCGATTTTCAGCGGAGGAATGCTCGGCCTTTTCCTGCTCGGATTCATCTCCAGGAAATCAAAAAAACCTGAAGCAATCATCGGAGTTATTGCCGGTGTATCAGTGATTGTATGGATGAGCCTGTCTAATAAAAGTCCATTCCATACAAATCTGGCTATTGTATTCGGAACAATGACTATCTTCCTTGTTGGATTTTTGCTTACTTATGTATTTAAAAAGAATGCCACCAAGGCTCCAAGACACTAAGGAACACCAAGGTGATCCTTATGAAGAACTATTGGTGTATCTTTGTGTCTTTGTGTCTTGGTGGCAAAAAATATATGAAAAAAGATATATTAACCATGAATAGACTACTGCAAGTAACCTCTCTTCTTTTTATTTCTCTATCTGCTTCGGCCCAATTCAAAGGAGAACAATGTATTATAAAATCTGAATTTATTTACCAGCCTCAGGATGTTCCTATTTTCCCATCCTGCCATGCCTCGACCATTATTCAGAATGGGAAGGGGCTTATGGCAGCATGGTTCGGAGGGACCCGGGAAAAAAACCCGGATGTCGGATATGGCGCGC
>CAVYYM010000025.1:0-240543 GCA_963772715.1 uncultured Bacteroidota bacterium | reverse complement strand
GACAATTAATGTGGGTGGATATTAAAATTATTGAGGATTTGAGGCTGGAGGAATAATAGTCAATTATTAAATTGGTAGCAGAATGAGAAGAAGGCTTAGTGTTGGTTCAATTGTATTTTCGATTCTCTCAATAAGTTGTAGTAATTCAAAGATTATTCAAAGTACTATAACGAATAATTCATCGGATTCTGATATACCTGGCCTTCGCATGCCTTTTCGTTCAGGTAATGTAGTTCTGTGTGCACAGGGAAATTTATCACCAGAAGTGTTTTCTCATAATATTGAACAAATTAACTGTTCATTTTCATTTGACTTTTTAAATCCCACCATTAAAGAGCTTGAAATTGTTGCCGCAGCAGATGGTGAAATCGTTGATATTTTTACAATCGCATCACCTAATGCAGATTTCTTTCAGGGTGTATGGGGTTGGGGAAATTATGTCATGATTGATCATAGTAATCAATATTATACATTATATGCTCACTTAAACGAAATTATTGTAGAAGAGGGACAAATAATAAAATCAGGGACAATTTTGGGTATAATTGGGAAAACTGGTCTTGCTGGTGGAATAGATCATTTGCATTTTGGATTATTTAAAGGAACATTTAGAAAACATGAAGGTAGTACCCCCCCATCATTCCCAAAGCAAGTACCAATAGAAAAACTTCTGACCTTGGATTTGGACAAAAACGAGAATCAATTTACATATCATAGAAGTGTGGATATAATTGGAATTCCTTTGCTATTTGGGACATATGTATGCTTCAGAAAATGATTTTAGAAGCAAACCACAATTAGGTAATTTACCAAATTCGACACTTGATTCACTAATTGAAAAAAGAAAAGAATTAATTAAGTATCTAAAGACAGAATCCTTTTAAAATTATGGAAATAAAAGGTGATATAAATATTCAGAAGCAAATCGAACTAATAAAAAATAAGATCAAAACCATTTATTAAACAACTTGATATGAAAACAAATATTTTATTGTTTACTTTTCTTACTAAAAGAGAATCCATATGAAAACGGACAAATTTCTATTGTTTTTAACTATGCTGTATTTATTTTCCGCAGTTACGTTTGCTCAGAAGGTGAATACTTCAAATAACAACTTACAATACTTTGGAACTAATTTGCCAGAAATAGTGCCCGAGAGATTTAAGCTTGGATTGGTAAGCGATGATTATCAATTCTATGCGAGTCCAACTTTTAACTCTGATTTAACAGAGGTTTGCTGGACTCCCAACTTTAATGATAATTTCAGCCATGGAGGGATGGTCGCTTCCAAATTTGAAAATGGCTCATGGAGCAAACCCTACGTTTTTAGGTTTCTCGATTCAACATATTCGCACCGAAGTCCTTTCTTTCACTTCATTGGCAAAAGATTTTACTTTCAGGCCTATAAGAGTAATATTCAAGGTTTTGATCAGATGGAGAAATTCTACTGTGTTGAAAGAACCTCTAATGGATGGTCCAAAGCTTTTCTGCTTGATACCATCTTTAACAAATACGCGTTCACTGGCAGTTTTCACTTGACAGGCAGAACAATCTTTATTTTGGCGGTGATTTAAGGGGTAAAGAAAATATAGGAGGAATATATTACTCCAAATGTGATAATGGGAAGTATCTGGAACCTGTATTGATTTTTAAAAACACAGTATTGAGTGATGCAGTTTTTGGTCCGGCAATCTCGCCTGATGGTAGCTACATCTTATTTGCCAGGATCCATCCAAGGGGATCAACGAACCCACGAATCTTTTCCATATATATAAGTTTCAAGAATATAGATAATAGCTGGACAGAACCCAGAGACCTTGGCGAAAGATTAAAAATGGATGGTAACCAACCCCGGATAAGCCCTGATGGAAAATATATATTCTTCATTGGGAATGATGGTTTGTCATATTGGGTTTCTGCAAAAATTATTGAAGAGTTAAGGCCAAAGGAATAATTTTATTTCATTGAAAAGTATTTAAAAAATAATAATAAATGAAGAATATAAGCCTGTTAACAATTTTTTGTCTACTGCTTGCATCGTGTAATCAGGGACATAAGGATAATATTGCCTACAGAATCAGCGAGAAAGATCTGATCCCTGAAGGCATCACTTATTCTTCAGCTACCAACTCCTTCTATATCAGCAGTATTTATAAAACAAAGATTATTCAGATCAATGCAGAAACAGGAGAGTTCAAAGATTTTATACCTTCTGATTTATTAAAAATCAGTTTTCTGGGACTACTTGTAGATGATATTCACAATCACATTTGGGCATGCGGTAATATAACTCAAAAGGGCAAAACACTTTCAATGGTTACTAAATTTAACTTAGCCACAGGTGAACCAATAAAATCCTACTCATATATCGATACAGTTGCCAATACCTATAATGATCTTGCTGAGGATAGTGAGGGCAATATCTACTTCACCGATTCTGATGGACAATGTGTTTATAAGATTGACTCACAAAGCGATTCAGTAGATATCTTTTTCAACGGAATTGAAATTGTACATCCAAACGGGATAACAATCTCTCCCGACAATAAATACCTCTATATAGCATCAAATGAGAAAGGGATCAGGGTATTGGATATTGATAAGCGGGAAATCATCGGAGAACCTGACATTTCAGTGAATTCAACGGGAATTGATGGACTAAAATACTATCAAAACAGTCTCATCGGGATCCAGAATGAAGTTAAAACCAGGAGTGAAGTTAAAATAGCTCAGTATCTACTTGACAACACCGGAACGAAAATTACCGGAATGAGAATAATCGATCAAAACAATCCCCACTTCAACATCCCAACCACATTTGTTATTTCTGACAATCATCTTTTTTGCCTGGCAAACAGTCAATTGGGGAATATTAGTTCTTCGGAATTAAAAATCATAAATCCTGAAGAATTGAATGATGTTCTGGTCTTGAAATATAAATTGAGATAAAATAGTAATTAAAAGAACTTTAATATTATTATCAATAGAAATTGAAAACTTTAAAATCAGCCTTAGTAATAGTTGCAATTCTGCTTGGAACTGCACAAACAAAGGGACAGGAGATTATCGATGCAGTTAATACCGGAAATCTGGTAAAAGTAAAAGAACTGGTTGCAAAAGGTGCATCGCTTGAAGTTTCTGATAACTACAAGAGAACTCCGCTCCTGCTTACCTGCCGGGAAAACGGGAACTTTGAGATTGCAAAATTGCTCATTGAAAATGGAGCAAATATCAATGCCAGAGACATTTTTGGCGATACACCTATATCCCTGGCGGCATGGCGCGGATTTGAGGAAATCGTAAACTATCTGCTGGATAAAAATGCAGAGTTGCCGGAATCGGGGAATGATCCGATTACACTCCTGAGCTATGCAACTGACAAACGATTGTGGAAACTTTATCAAACCATGCTATTGAAAGGTGGCGACTTTTTTCTCCTGGAAATAATGGACCGTCCCGTTCTTCACTGGGCTGCCGCCGGGGGTTCCGAAAAAATAACCGGAGACCTTATTGAAAAGCATATGCTCGTAAATTCAAAAGACTATTATGGATGGACCCCACTCCACTACGCTTCATACTTTGGAAGAACAGAAGCAGCTAAACTTCTGATCGCAAAGGGTTCTGATATTAATGCAAGAACTCCTCTTAGCGAGTCTCCGCTTTACCTTGCCATAATGGAGAATAAGAAAGAAGTTGCTGATATACTGACATCGGCAGGTGCCGAACAGGATCAGCCATTACAGACTAATTTATCGGGACCATATTTCGGACAGAAATTACCTGGTGACAGGCTCGAATTATTTGCCCCCGGAATTATTTCAAGATTGAAAGGCGGACATAGTAACATAGTATTTTCAAATGATGGGAAAGAGGCTTTATGGACCGAATGGAACCTAAGAGATGTGGGCTATTCTGCCGGATGCGTTGTATGGTATTCCAAAATAGAGAAGGGGGCCTGGATCCTCCCGAGAAAAATATTACCATTCGGCGACACCCCGTTTCATTCGTCCGACAGCAAAAAGATCTTTTTTCTTGCCTCCCTCCCGGTTCCTCCCGAAAACAAAGTTAAAAAAGGTATCTGGTACTATGAAAGGATGAATGACACACTTTCTGCTCCCAGGCTTCTCAATTTCAGTGTTGACAGTACAGGGTTGTACTGGCAGTTTTCATTCGACAGAAATCAAAACCTGTATTATAGTTCTGATGATGGTCTATTCAGGTCGATTTATAAGAATAACAAGTATTTGCCGATAGAAAAACTGAGTGATATCTTCCATAATGATTATAAAGGCATGGGACCTTTTATTTCTCCCGATGGCAGTTATATCATTTTCAGTTCCATCGACTTGCCGGGAACTTTCGGAAGCATGGATCTGTATATTGGGTACAGGAATCCCAATGGTAAATGGACAAAACCCCTAAATATGGGTCCAACCATAAATTCTGCATCTGATGAGATATTACCGATGGTATCAGGCGATGGGAAATATCTTTTCTTACGAACCGAAAGAAATGGTGTAAGAGGTATTTACTGGATTGATGCAAAAATTATTGAAGAGCTGAGGCCGAAGAAATAAAGATATTATAAGATAGCAGTAAAGGACTTTATATAAATTGTTATGAATAGAAAGTTTTTTCTTTTATTAGTTCTGTTAATATCGTATGAGTTTGCATTTACTCAGAACCTTTTAAAGGGTCCTCAAAAAATTGTGATCGATGCAAAAAGGAATCGGTTACTTGTATCTAATTACGATTCCGGCGATATTGTTCAGATTGATAGCAATGGAAAACAAAGTTATTTCTATCAAAATGCCGGGTTTGTGGATGGGATTGAAATAGTGGGTGATATAGTATATGGTGTAGGTAGTAATAGAAAAATTTTAGGATATGATCTTAGGAAACCGCACAAGGTTTTTGATATCAATATTCCTGGTGATCCTGAGCAATACTTGTCAAGCATATGTTCTGATTCAAACGGTCATCTATTTGTTTCATGTCCAAAACTTAACGCGATTTATCGCATAAGACTTTCAGACGGAGCCTACTCGGTTTTTGCAAAAGGCAATGGTCTTAATAGGCCGAATGGTATCCTGCTCGAGAACGAGAAAAATAGAATTGTAGTGATAGATGATTCTCCTGCCCCTTCTCTAATTCATAGTATTAGTCTAATCGATTCGACAGTCACAACTTTAAAATCCACCGCTTTTGACCGGCCTGATGGAATAGTCCGTGATAAACTTGGTAACTATTTCATTGGTGGGTATTATTTGCAAGGATTGTATAAAATAAATAGCGATTTTAATGGCGATTTTGAATTATTCTATAAAGGCAATAATATTGTTTATCCAACATATGACTCACGGAACAACTCACTATTAGTAACTTTTTATAATTCCAATTCTTGGGAAAAAATTCCATTACCTGCTACTCATGTTGAAAATGATTTAATAAAAACTACGGGACCTTTCATGGGTCAAGCGTTTCCTGACACTTCTCTTCAACTTTTTGCACCCGGCCTTGTTTCTACCGGCCTCGACGAGGGTGTAATAACATCTGCACCCGATGGAAAATACTTGTATTTCCAGGGAATAGCTGCCACAAGCATTACAGATTCACTCGACCGAAAATACACCTTAGAAGAACTTATTGATTTAGATGTAAAAAGTCCGCAAAAGGGGAGTACTGATATTTACTGGATTTCTACAAAAATTATTGAAGAATTAAGACTAAAAGAAAATAAAAAATAATAATAGCTAAGCTAAAATCAGAATGAAAAAAAACTTCTTATTAATACTGTTTGTGATTTTTTACCTAGCCGCATGTCGCCAGGCTGAAGAATCTGGTTTCCCTGTTCTCAAAGGGCCCTATCTTGGACAAAAACCTCCCGGGACCACCCCTCTTGTCTTTGCTCCCGGAATTGTGAGCACAGGTCTGTATACAAGGGATATAGCTATGTCGAAAGAGGGTAATGAGATCTATTTTTGCATCTCTGATGTTGCAGCTACAGCAATTTTTGAAACAAAGCTGGTCAATAACAGGTGGACAGAACCGGTTATTGCACCATTTTCCGGAAAAGGATTTTTCGACTTTGAACCTCATATCTCTCCCGGAGGCAATAAGTTCTTTTTCCTGTCAAACAGACCTCCTGAAGGCAAGGAACCAAAAGCGGGGTGGTTTTACCAGAAATTATGGATGATGAACCGGACAGATACAGGGTGGGGCGAGCCAAAAACTGTAGATGAACCTGTCAGTTCGGAAAAAAATGAATTTTTCCCTTCAGTAACCAATGATAATGTACTCTATTTTACAAGGAGCGGGAAAAACGGGAAGCCTATGATTTATAGATCCAGATTTGTAAACGGCAAGTATGAAGAGCCTGAAATATTACCCTTTACCATACCTGAAATTGGAATATTATTTAATGCTTTCATCTCACCGAAGGAGGATTTTCTGATAACCTGTGCCCTGGGAATCGACTCGACAAATATTGACCAGGATTATTACATTAGTTTCAGAATGACCGATGGCGAATGGAGCAACTTGATAAAGTTCGGGCCTGAAATAAATACCCCCGGCGACAATGCAAACTCAGCCTTTGTCTCACCCGACGGTAAATACCTTTTCTTCAGCTCATCCCGGAAAGATACTGCCATGCTGCGAGTCACAAGCGGGACACCACTAAGCGCAATAATCAGGGCCAAATCAATGCCGGGTAACGGAGCTTCGGCAATTTACTGGGTTGATGCAAAAATAATTGACGAATTAAGACCGGGGAAATGAGTCTTATCGATATTACCCTGATTTGTAAAAGCCAGACACTTTGACCAGATTCAACCGGTCAATTTACTCCTCCCAGCTTTGGTCCTGGCAACTTGCTTTGCAAACTAGAGGTAGGTCTGGCCGCCTTTACAGTAACCTAAGGCTCTATATTGAAGATCTTAAGACTTTTTCCTTATGACATCTGCTTACTGGTAATTAAGGGCCGTCAATCTTCGCTGAATATAAGGTTACTGCATTGACTTTCTTCAGTTTTTCTGGTATGGATCTTTTTAAAAACAGGAAATACGTTAATCGTGAAGCGTGGTTTCGGGATTGGTTTCAACATCTTTTAAAATATTTGGTAACTTTGATAAAATCTGAAAGGATGAAGAAGTATTTTCATATCAATCCGGCACTCATTTTAATTCCGGCCTTTTTTATTTGCGTTCTTACAGCATGCAAAAAAGAGACTGATGAAGAAAACTTTAATAAACTTGATCTTCTCGACAAAATAAAAACTCTTGAAGGGGTATCCGTCACAGAGATTGAGCCTAAAAACGGTTATTCCAGAGAATTCCAGGTTGATATCTTACAGCCGGTGGATCATAACAATCCGGATGGCCCAAAATTTACACAGAGAGCCTATTTATCACACTTTGATGAAACTGAGCCGATGGTCTTCGCTCCCAACGGTTACAGGTCAACAGCATCATCTAACCAGGAACTGGCTTTATTGTGCAAGATGAACTGCCTGCATGTAACTCACAGGTATTTTTATGATTCCAGACCAGATCCGCTAAACTGGAAATATCTGACCATCAAACAGGCTGCGGATGATCACCACAGAATTGTAACCCTTTTTAAAAAGATCTATAAAGGGAAATGGATAAGCAGCGGGGCCAGCAAAAGCGGCCTTACTGCACTTTTCCATAAAAGATATTATCCCGACGATGTGGATGCCACCATTGCCTATGTTGCACCTTTTACATTTGGCATAAAAGATGACAGATACCCTGTTTACCTGAGGAATATAGGCAGCGGAGATTGTTTCTCAAAGCTGATGAAAGTTCAGCAGTATGTCCTCAGACATCGTAATGATTTTATGGCACTTATGGATAGCTATATTCAATCCAGTGGTGCCACTTACTCCATGGACAGGGAATTGTTGCTAGAACTTAATATAATGGATTATCCGTTTGCTTTCTGGCAATACTTTAGCCTCCCGTGCAGTACCATACCGGATACCGCAACAAGTAATTTTTCCCAGATATTCAGCCACTATACCGGTATTGTACCTGTAAGCTCATTCTCCGATAACAATTTAGCATTCTATGAGCCATATGCTTACCAGGCTGTTTCAGAGCTGGGAGCACCTGCCTATGAAACAGGCTATCTTGAGGGTTATCTGAAGAAGGTCGATATAAACTCAACCGGGAATCCGAACTATGAGTTAGTAGCACCTGCCGGGATAACTTATACTTTTAACAGCAGTACGATGCCCGATATTTACAATTGGCTGCAGAATAATGGCGACAGAATAATTTATATTTACGGAATTAATGATCCATGGTCGGCAGGAGCAATAGAACTGACAGGAGCCGCCGATGCAATATCCATAATGCAGAATGGAGCCAATCACAGAGTGAGAATTGTAAACCTGGATGATCCGGACCTGGTTTATGATGCATTGAGAAACTGGCTGGATATTCCCATAAATCCTTCTGCGGGGGAAAGTAAAGGTTCATTATCTGCTGATGACGTCTCTTTCAGATTATAGGCAACTATGGCGTTATTATAAAATCATTCATAATAGTATTGTGTTGACATTTTGTCCATTATATTTGGGCATTAAAATCGATATCAACAAAAAGGATATATTATGGATCTTTTAAAACTGATCTTTGGCAATAAAGTTAATCTTCAGGAAGTAATATCAAACGGTGCTGTTATTTTGGATGTACGGACAAAAGGTGAATACCAGTCAGGTCATCTCCGGAATTCTATAAATATACCAATTGATAATTTGCAGAAAAGTATAAAAGAGCTTAACAAAAACAACCCCATAATTACCTGTTGCGTTTGAGGTTCAAGAAGTGCTTATGCCATGAGAATACTGAAATCAAACGGATTCGAAAACGTTTATAACGGGGGCTCGTGGTTTAGTTTGAGGAAATATATTTCATGACCATCCGTTAAAATCTTATTCTATGTTGAGCTTCGTACTCGTTTCTGGCAGATTCTGCAGCTCAAAGAAAAGCCTTATAACGCGGTTCAAATTTTTAAGTTAATTAATTTGATAAGACTGAGTCCCTTCTTTCACAGGGGGAGAGGGTTTGGGAAGAGGCCGGGAGAAGGGTTAAGAAATATAGGGGATGGGGGGTGAGTACGTGTAGACAAGAGGTTTGAAATATCTAACCATGATTTAATCAGAGATATGGATGATTTTGTCAAGATGAAGGAAGTTTTATTCGTGAGAAATTAATTGGGCTCTTCATTCATTATCATAAACCCGGGGGATCACCGATTTCATCGCGGCAGGCTATTCCTCCCTGGAACTGCAGTGTCAATCAGGTATACCTGCCTGTCAGCAAGATTTTTATAGAATACCGGCAAATAGTTTTTTGACCCCGATGTCTCATATTCAGGAAGTTGTGCATTAACGACCGGGATCAGGCTTTTTAAGATTACCAGCACGATGATGAAACAGGTTTTAAGGGGGAAATTATTTAATCTCATTTCAAAATAATATTTTAATATTACAATATTGCAATTTCCATCTTTAACCGAATAATCGAATAAAATGAAAAACAACATTACATTCCTGTTTATCAGTGCTATGTTAGTATTACTTATACCAACTACAGATATTAATGCGCAAAGCATTATCAAAGCAGATAGTTTAATCTTTTGTTTACCCGGAGAATTATGGTGGGGTGGTATAGTAAACAAAGGGGAGCAGATGCCATTCGGTAAAAAAAGCTTTTCGTTCAATTTTTTTGCAAATGATGATGGCAATCAGAGCTCTCCTTTGTTGATTTCAAACAGGGGAAGATATATTTGGAGTGAAAAGCCATTCCGTTTTAATTTCAGGTCAGATAGTCTGATAATTGACAAAGCATATGGTGAGATTTACTTTGGACAAAAGGGGAGCTCTCTGAGAATTGCATACAAGGATGTTTCAGAACGCTTCTTCCCGGCATCTGGAAGCACTCCTGACGATTTGCTGTTTTCAGCGCCTCAATATAATCTTTGGATAGAACTAATGTATAATCCAAATCAGAAAGATGTCCTTGAGTATGCCAGTCAGGTTTTGAAAAATGGATTACCTCCCGGAGTTATAATGATTGATGATAACTGGACCAGCTATTATGGTCAGTTCGATTTTGACAGGAAGAAATTTCCCGATCCAAAACAATTAATCGATCAGTTGCATCTAATGGGATTTAAGGTAATGTTATGGGTATGTCCGTTTATAAGTGCTGACAGTGAACCATTCAGAAAGCTTTCAAGACAAAGGCTTCTTCTTGGTGATAATTCAGGTAATAATGATGGTCAGAGAGATAGAAATACCAGGCCTCTGATATTGAATTGGTGGAATGGTTACAGTGCCTGTCTGGACCTATCAAACCCGGCTGCTGCAGATTGGCTTAAGGAACGGCTGGATTTTCTGCAAACCGAATATGGCGTTGATGGCTTTAAATTCGATGCGGGGGATGCATTCTTTTACAATAATCCCAATATGGTTTCATTTAAGACCCTGCTTCCTAACGAGCATAGTATGTTATGGGCTGAAATCGGACTTGCGTATTCTTTAAATGAATATCGTGCTATGTGGAAAATGGGTGGAAAACCTTTGGCGGAAAGGTTACGTGATAAAAATCATTCATGGGAAGATGTTCAAAAGCTAATACCACATATTCTGTCTGCAGGATTATTGGGATATCCCTTTTCATGCCCTGATATGATAGGTGGAGGTGAACTTGGTTCATTCTCGGGCACACGTGGGAAACAGCTTGATCAGGAGTTAATAGTCCGTTCTGCACAGTGCCAGGCCTTGATGCCAATGATGCAATTTTCAGTCGCGCCATGGCGTGTTTTAGATTCTCTTCATTTGGAGGCTGTAAGAAAGGCCGTAGCCTTAAGAATGAAGTTTACTCCTGTTATTATGAAACTGGCAAAACAATCTTCACAAACCGGTGAACCTATTGTAAGACATCTGGAATATGTATTTCCAGATCAGGGTTTTGCTGAAACTAAAGATGCATTTATGCTTGGGGATAGTATTCTTGTTGTACCCGCTTTACAAAAAGGAGCTACTTCTCTCACTGTAAAACTCCCAAGACTTTTTAAGGGTAAATGGAAATCAGATGAAGGAAAAATATACAAGGGTGGTACAACTATTCAGATTGATGTACCGCTTGACAGGTTGACCTATTTTGAAATAGTCAAATGATGAAGTAATTAATAGCAGGGGTCGGAGGTGATATAATGAGATTAAAGTAGGCTTCACTCGGGATCCTCTTGGGGTGCTTAACAAAGAAAAAGCCTTGCAGCGCTGACGCGTAAACAATTTTAATACAGTAATATACGCCCCCTCTTTACGAAAGTAGAGAGGGGGATGGGGGGTGAGTACATGTGGATTAGGATTAAGCCTCTCCGCTGGTCAGCGGATCGGCTTGATCCTCTTCAGGTGGCTTAACAACGAAAAAGCCCAGCGCTGCGCGGTGAGGGCTTTATTATTTCCATCCCTTCGCAGCAAGCTGTTCGGGCTATCAATAAAAAACCCCTGCCGCTTATCGGCAAGGGCTTTTTCGGTGTAGCGGAGGCAGGATTCGAACCTGCGACCTTTGGGTTATGAGCCCAACGAGCTACCACTGCTCCACCCCGCAGTATTGAGGTGCAAATGTAACATATTGATTGCACTTGACAAAACAAATTTCAAAATAATTAGTAAGTTTGCGGGAAGTGCGAAGACGGAAGATGGAAGACGGAAGACGGAAAAAGGAAGTCTAAGAACACATGACTTCGGTCTTCGGCCTACGGTCTTCTGACTTGTTTATCGGAACATTAATTACAACATATTCTTTTAATAAAAATCACCATGCCACGAGTATTTAAAGCCCTTGAAATAGAAAAAGAGGAAAAAGAGATAAAACGCGATTATCTCGACCGCCATATGCCACATGTATTCTGCCCCGACGAAGTTAAGCAAGGCGAGAAATTTGCCATAAAAGTCAAAATGGGCGAAGAGTATCCTCATCCCGATGAATATGATCATTTTATCAGCGTAATTCAGTTGTGGAACAGGGAAACACTCCTCGCAGAAGCACGCTATACTGCGGGTGTATATGGAAACCTGCCATCAAATGTCGAAATCGATTTCTATATCGTTGCACCTGAAGTTTCGATGAACCTCTCTGCCATGGCTGTCTGTTCAAAACATGGACTGTGGCAAAGCGAGGACAAGGCCGTTAAAGTTATATAGAATGGCAAAAAACGATAAGAAGAAACGCAACTGGCGCGATAAATACAGGTTCTCGATCAGTAATGACACAACCTTCGAGGAAGTCTGGAGGGTAAGGCTTACACAGTACAACGCCTTCCTCCTCATAACCTTCCTTGTTCTCTTCCTTATCGGAGCGACAGTATCCCTGATAGCGTTTACAAATATCCGTGAATTCATCCCCGGCTATCCTGACGTGACAATGAGGCGTAATATTCTCATGAGTGCCATCCGTCTCGATTCTCTTGAAAGAGAGATTGAACTGAGGGATAAGTACTTTGCCAACCTGAACGCCATTATCAGGGGTGAAAAACCTGCCGAGGTATTCTCGATGCAGGACACTTCGGGGAGATACGGAACAATAAGAAACACCACCACTCCCGAAGAATCTGCCCTGCGGGCTCAGGTTGAAAATGCGGAGAAATATAATGTCAGTTACAGCCAGAATGTTCAGGAATCAGTCACCAGCCTTGCAGAGCTGCATTTTTTCCCGCCGGTGAAAGGGATAGTCTCCGGCAAATATGATGCATCCAGAAAACACTACGGCACCGATATAGTTGCAAAGCCAAGATCACCTGTGGCAGCTGCTTTGGACGGTACAGTCATTTTCACGGGATGGACGATGGAGACAGGTTATGTCATCCAGATTCAGCATCCCAACAATATTGTCTCGATATATAAGCATAATTCAGGACTGCTTAAGGAGACTGGCGATATAGTACGTGCCGGAGAACCGGTTTCAATAATAGGCGATTCCGGCGAGCTTTATACTTCAGGACCACATCTTCATTTTGAGATATGGTACAAGGGAAGCCCTCTCGATCCTGAAAAGCATATTTTATTCTAACAACAGCCTCCATGCCGGTCAGAATTGCATTGCTGGGATCAACTGGTTCGATAGGGACTCAGACTCTTGATGTCATTTCAAGGTTCCCCGGAGAATTCGAGGTTGACCTGCTTACCGCCGGCAGCAATGCTGATCTTCTCGCAAGGCAGGCTAAAAAGTTCCTTCCGCGATCAGTTGTCATCAGTGAAAAAAGTCAGTATAACAAGCTTAAGGAAGAATTGAGCGGCACAAGCGTGAAAGTCTTTGCAGGCGAAGAGGCTATGGAAAGCGCCATCGCCGGATCGGATGCATCGCTGGCCCTGGCCGCTGTCGTCGGCTATTCAGGACTAAGATCGACAATAGCCGCTCTCAGGGAGGGCAAGAAAATAGCTCTGGCAAACAAGGAGACAATGGTCGTTGCAGGCGATATCATAAAAAAGCTTGCACTGGAAAACAATTGCAGTATTATCCCTGTCGATTCAGAACATTCGGCGATATTCCAGTGCCTGGCAGGAGAAGAAAAAACATCAGTTGAGAAGATTACGCTCACGGCATCAGGCGGTCCTTTCCTCAAAATGACCGCTGAAAAGCTTCATGATGTAAGACCGGAAGATGCTCTTCAACATCCCAACTGGAGCATGGGAGATAAAGTTACCATCGATTCGGCCACAATGATGAACAAAGGGCTGGAAGTCATCGAGGCGAAATGGCTTTTTGATCTCGATCCGGAGCAGATAAAGGTCATCATTCATCCGCAATCGATAATACACTCTTTTGTACATTTTACTGACGGATCGGTGAAAGCCCAGCTTGGTATTCCGGACATGCGGCTTCCTATCCTTTATGCTCTCAGCTATCCGCGGAGGCTGCCATCCGATCTGCCGCGTCTCGATTTTCTGAAATATCCGGAATTCAATTTCATCGAGCCGGACCTTAAAGAAATTCAGGAATCTTTCTCTCGCCTATCAGGCATTGAACAGGGGCGGCAATATGCCATGTGTCCTCAATGCTGCAAACGAAGTGGCGGTCAGGGCATTCCTGTCCGGAAAG
This sequence comes from uncultured Bacteroidota bacterium, assembly GCA_963772715.1. Lineage (GTDB taxonomy): Bacteria > Bacteroidota > Bacteroidia > Bacteroidales > VadinHA17 > LD21. The sequence goes on along the minus strand of CAVYYM010000025.1, from coordinate 226,404 downwards.
ATCGGGATGATGCAAATGCCGGATGTTGTTGAGAATGCATTGGAAAATATTCAATATCTTTCGGCCCCCGGACTGGAAGCTCTTGAGCATTCCGACATGGAAGCCAGGGAGAGAGCCGGAGAATTTATTAACAAACTAAAACGATGACGGTTGTAATCAAGATTATACAGTTTTTACTCAGCCTTTCAATACTGGTTTTAATTCACGAGCTGGGGCATTTCTTCTTTGCGAAGTTTTTCAAAACACGGGTTGAGAAATTCTATCTCTTTTTTGATCCCTGGTTTTCCCTGTTCAAATTCAAAAGAGGTGAGACGGAATATGGAATAGGCTGGCTGCCATTGGGAGGATATTGTAAAATATCAGGAATGATAGATGAATCGATGGACGTGGAGCAGATGAAAAAACCTCCGCAGCCATATGAATTCAGATCAAAAAAAGCATGGCAGAGACTTCTTATAATGACAGGAGGCGTTTTATTTAATTTGCTCCTCGCAATTCTTATTTATGTCTTTATCCTGTTCGCCTGGGGGAAAACATATCTGCCTACTGCAAATGCCAAATACGGGATCGTAACCGACTCGACAGGCATGGCAATAGGACTGAGAAACGGTGACAAGATACTTTCGGTTGACAATCAGCATATTGAAAATTTCGATGATATACTTAAGGATATCCTTCTGAATAAAAGAAGTTCGATCCAGGTCGACCGGAACGGCGAAAAGATAGACATTCCACTGCCGGCGGATTATGTTCAGAATCTGCTTAAGGGCAGAGGAAAGATCGAAGTAAGAGCTCCTTTCGGACCATTCGTGATCTTCAATTTCGGCAAGGAATCTCCTGCCAGGGAGGCAGGAGTGATGAAAGGGGACGAGCTGATCGGTATCGACAGCCTGAAGTTCACATATTATGATGAGTTCCAGACTTACCTTGCGTCGAACCTGGAAAACACTATCGTGCTTAACATACTCCGCAATGGTGAGAATGTAAATATTCCCATGATCCCCACAAGCGACGGCAAGCTCGGCGTTCAGGCCGACAGGTCGCCTTCAATGTATTTTGAATTCAAGACTATCAGGTACGGATTTTTCGAATCGATACCTGCAGGCATAAAAAGAGGCTTCACTGAAATAGGAGATTATCTCAAGCAGTTCAGGCTTATCTTTTCAAAGGAGACAAAAGCCTATGAATCACTCGGAGGATTCATTACAATAGGAAGCATCTTCCCTGCATCATGGGATTGGCAGAGGTTCTGGGATGTGACTGCATTCCTTTCGATAATACTTGCAGTGATGAATATACTTCCGATACCGGCACTCGACGGAGGACATGTCATGTTCCTGATGTTTGAGGTTGTCACCGGCCGCAAGCCGAGTGATAAATTCCTGGAATATTCACAAATAGTCGGTATGATCATTCTCTTTTCGCTGCTCATCCTTGCAAACGGGAATGATATTATAAGGTTGATTAAGAAATAGATGATTAAAGCACTATTTGTTATTAATTAAAGTATTTGTAACTTTGTAAAAATCATAATAACTACGGAGATGGGAAAAATTGGTGTAACAGAGATTTTAATAATACTGGTTATAGTGGTCCTTCTTTTCGGAGGCCGCAAGATCCCTGAACTTTTCAAAGGTATCGGACAGGGGATGAAGGAATTCAAGAAAGCTTCAAAGTACGATCCCAACGAGGAGAAGGAAAAAGAGAAATTCGATTAAGAGATTACTTCAGTTAATATAAAAAGGGCTTTAAATGAGCCCTTTTTTGTTTTCTCTGTGTATGCCTCTGTGCTAAGTTCTTCATTTTATATTACACAGAGTAAATCCGGAGAAGCACAGAGTGCACAGAGTTTCGGTTTAAGAGTAAGTTTCGTATTTCTGGTTTCTTCTGACAGGGATAAAACCAGCCTCTTTGATTATTTCCTGCAGATCTTCAGCACTGAACCGGTTGCCTCCGCCGGCAGCACTTACGACATTCTCCTCTATCATTATCGATCCGAGGTCGTTTGCCCCGGCATGAAGAGACAGCATCCCGGTATCCTTTCCCACGGTAAGGATAGATGCCTGGATGTTCCTGATATTGTTGAGCATTATCCTGCTCATGGCGATAAGCTTTAAATAGTCTATACTGCTGTAGCTGCTCCTGATACCCGATTTTTCCCTGAGTACGGTTCCCTCATCCTGAAAGGGCCATGGAATAAAAGCTATAAAACCATAATGGTTCTCAGGCTTTTCATCCTGCAGGTCCCTGAGGCTGATCAGATGCTCTATCCTTTCCCTGACGGTTTCAATATGTCCGTACATCATGGTAGCTGAAGTGGGCAGATTGATGGAATGTGCCGTCCTCATTACATCGAGCCACTCTGCGGCAGAAGCTTTGGCCGGGGAGACAATTTTTCTCACCCGGTCGGACAGGATCTCGGCTCCGGCACCGGGAAGCGAATCAAGGCCTGCCTCTGTCAGCTGTGTCAGGATATCCCTGAAAGTTGTTTTTTCTTTTCTTGCGAGATAGACTATTTCCGGCGGCCCTAGAGCATGCAGCCTGAGTGAAGGATAAAGTTTCTTCAGCTTTTTGAAAAGGCCGGTATAAAAATCAAGTCCAAGATCGGGATTCATGCCTCCCTGCAGGAGAAGCTGGTCGCCGCCAAGAGCATATAGCTCATCGATCTTGCTTATGTATTCCTGTGTCGTTGTAATATAGGCGTCCGGGTCTCCCTTTTTCCGGCAGAAATTACAGAACTGGCATTGTGAGAAACAGACATTTGTAATGTTGACATTCCTGTCGATCATCCATCCGACATTTTTCCCGGGAATATGCTTTTGCCTCAGTTTGTTTGCAACAAACATCAGCTCTTCAAGTGGTGCCTTTTCGTACAGAAACTCTCCTTCCTCAACACTAAGTGAAGAAAGGTTCAGTGCTTTTTCATATAATTGTTCAGCAAACATATTGTTGTTTTTTCTTTGTGTCCCTTCGTGTTGCCCTTTGTGATACTTGTGTGGTAAAAAAGAAATTAACCGCAAAGGACGCAAAGTACACACAAAGGTGCGCAAAGATCCTTCTCCATAACAGCAAGAGGCAGTTGCAAAGGTAACGGTTTGAAAATGAAACAATCAATATTTTGATTAACTTTAGGCCTTAATTTTTTTTACTGACCGCCATGAAACCAGAATTAAAAAAAATCTCTCAAATATCTCCTGATCAGTCAGTTGTATGCATACTCGGGAAGAATGAAATACCGGCTTTCCTGCGTCTTGGCAAATCTGAAAAGGAGTACGCCCTCAAGCAGCTGCGTGACAAGGAAGAGCATGTCTTCATCAATTCCTATTTCAAGTTCACCTATCTGGTAAAGGTAAAGGAAGGATATTCCGGATTCAGGGAAAAGGAAGAGCTGCGCAAGGCTGCCGCGGGCATGAAAAATCTTATCAAGTCAAACAATCATTCGGAACTGGTAATCACATCTGATTCTACATACAAGGGTGCTGTTATTGATTTTACGGAAGGTCTTTTGCTGAGCTTTTACACCTTTGGCAAGTACAAGACAAGGGACGAAGATGAAAAGAAGAAAAACTACCCTTCGAAACTATTGCTTTGCGGAGATATTGACAAGGCGGAAATAAAATGGCTCAATGACCTGACCGATGCTGTTTATTTTGTGCGCGACCTGATCAATGAACCTGTCAATCACCTTAATGCGACAGCACTGGGTTCAGCCATTGAAAAAATTGGAAAGTCAGCAGGTTTTAAAGTTGAAGTACTTACCAAGGGCAAGATAGAGGCTCTCAAGATGGGAGGCCTTCTTGCCGTAAACAAGGGAAGCGTGGATCCTCCTGTTTTCTGCATCCTCGAATGGAAGCCTTCAAAGCCCGTGAACAGGCAGCCTGTCGTTCTTGTGGGCAAGGGAATAGTATATGATACCGGCGGCCTTAATATCAAGACAGGAGACTATATGGCCAACATGAAAGGTGATATGGCCGGAGCGGCGACAGTAACAGGTGTAATGCATACAGCTGCCAAAAGCAATCTTCCACTGCATCTTGTAGGACTTATTCCGGCTACAGATAATCGCCCGGGCGGAAATGCCTATACTCAGGGCGATATAATAGCAATGTACAACAAAATGACAGTTGAGGTAGGCAATACTGATGCTGAAGGGCGGCTTATACTTGCTGATGCGATCAGCTATGCATCCAAGTACAAGCCGGAGCTTATAATCGACATCGCGACGCTTACAGGATCGGCTGCTGTCACATTCAGCAACAAGGCAATCGCAATGATGACGAATGCCGGCAGGAAATATGTTACCCTGCTCGAAGAATGCGGCAACGAAGTCTATGAAAGAGTCTCGGAACTGCCTTTCTGGGATGAGTATGGCGAAATGATCAAATCGGATATTGCCGATATAAGGAATATCGGAGGACGTGAAGCCGGAGCAATTACTGCAGGCAAGTTCCTTGAAAAATTCACGAAATACCCGCTTATCCATCTCGATATTGCCGGAACAGGCATGCTCAAGAAAGGACGATCACTACAGGCTCAAGGATGGGCCCGGCTCAGGCCTCAGACTGCTGGCGACATTTGTAAAGAGGCTGGCCTCTGATTATAAAAAACTGAAATAACGATTATGGAAAAGAAACCAATACTTGCCGGCATATCGCATGGAGATATTAACGGCATAGGCTATGAGGTGATCATAAAAACACTTATGGATCCGATGATCAATGATCTTTGTGTTCCGATTGTTTATGGTTCTCCGAAAGTAGCGGCATATCATCGCAAGGCATTGAATATAAATAATTTCAGCTTCAACAATATCAGGTCAGCAGATGAGGCGAATCACAGAAAGGCCAATATGATCAATTGCCTCGATGATAATATCAGGGTCGAACTGGGAAAATCAACACCCCAGGGAGGAGAGGCAGCTCTTGCTTCCCTTGAAAGGGCGCTCGAAGACCTGAAAACAGGGAAGATCAATCTTCTGGTTACCGGACCTATCGATAAGAAGAACATCCAATCTGAGAATTTCAGCTTCAAGGGACATACCGAGTATCTCAAATCAAAGGCGGGAGCAGATGAGGTCCTTATGTTCATGATCAGCGAAAATATGAGAATAGGATTTGTGACAGGACATCTCCCTCTAAGGAAGGTGCCTGAAGCAATAACTCAGGATCTGCTGTTGAAGAAGATCAGGATAATGAACAAGTCATTGATCAATGATTTCGCCATTCGGAAGCCCAAAATAGCTGTTCTCGGACTCAATCCTCATGCAGGAGATAATTCACTTCTCGGAACTGAAGAAGCCGAAGTGATTATCCCCGCTGTCGCTCAGGCTGAAAAAGAAGGTATACTGGTATTCGGTCCTTTTCCTGCCGATGGATTTTTCGGTGCCGGATCATTCACAAAATTTGACGGGATCCTTTCCATGTATCACGATCAGGGTCTTCCTCCGTTCAAGGCACTCTCATTCGATTCAGGAGTAAATTTTACAGCCGGGCTTTCCTTCATCAGGACATCCCCCGTACACGGAACTGCATTTCAGATAGCAGGTAAGGGTGAGGCCTCTGAAAATTCATTCCGCCAGGCGCTTTATCTTGCCTGCAGTATCTTCAGGAACAGGCAGCTGAATGCTGAGATATCCAAAAACCCGCTTAAGCATCAGGATATAGAGATCCATGCCGACAAGGTCGATGAATTGCCTCCTGACATTTATAATCCGGAACAGACTCTATGATAGACTATATAAAAGGAAAAATAACCCAGATTACTCCTACATTCCTTACAGTTGAAACCGGGGATATAGGATATTTCATCAATATATCGCTTACTACCTTTGCCAGGCTGGAAGGAGTCAGCGATTCCAGGATCCTGGTCCATGAGGTGATCAGGGAGGATGCTCATCTGCTGTTCGGTTTTGCCGACAAGGAGGAGCGGGATATATTCAGGTTGCTTATTTCTGTTTCAGGGGTTGGCGCCAGCACTGCCAGAATGATGCTCTCCTCGCTCAGCCCCGGAGAGATAGAAAAAGCAATTATCGGAGCCGACGTACATCTTCTTAAAAGTGTCAAGGGTATCGGTTTGAAAACCGCCGAGAGGATAATTGTCGATCTGAAGGACAAACTTGGCAAACAGGCAGGAGCAGGTGAAATATTTGCGTTTTCAGACAATACAAAACGTGAAGAGGCGTTATCTGCATTGGTGATGCTTGGGTTTGCCAAAGGCGCTGTCTCTAAAGTACTTGACAGAATCGTTCATGAAGAAAAGAATCTTACTGTCGAGGAGATGATAAAGAGAGCGCTTAAGAACTTGTAATACTGAATATAAGCCGGATTGGGATCAGGGAAATCAAATAGAAATCTTCTGATATCTTTTTATCTTGCTCTGACGGTTTCCTTTATTATGGGGACCTTCGGATGCCAATGGCCAGGCTATTGGCAATTCAGACTCGCAGGATACAACAAAAAAATCAATACTCAAGCTGAATGATGTTTCAGGAATTCCATGGGAATCAAGGACAGAATCCCCCTTATTCCTTAAGAATCCCTCAAACATAAAAGAACTGGTTATTTATGATCCTGAGAAAAATGAATATGTGATCTATAAGAAAGTCGGCTCTTTTGATTACCGGCTTCCTGTTCATATGAGTCCGGAGGAGTTCAGAAAATATGAATACGCCCGGGCGATGCGGGAGTACTGGCAGTCGAGGATCTCAGGTGAGGAAACAGGTTTCAGATCGACTCTCATTCCGCAGATAGAAGTCGGAGGAGAAGCATTCGACAAAATCTTCGGCAGCAATACGATAAACATAATACCCCAGGGATCTGCCGAGCTGATCTTCGGTGTGAATATTTCGCATACAGAGAATCCGACCCTGTCGGAGAAGCTCCGTACCATTCCCACTTTCGACTTCAGGGAAAAGATACAGATGAATGTCACCGGAACCATCGGCGACAAAATGGAGCTCGCTGTGAATTATAACACCGATGCGATGTTTGAATTCGAGAACAGGACAAAGCTTCAGTACACCGGGAAGGAAGATGAGATAATTAAGAAAGTGGAGGCAGGTGATGTCACTCTTCCGCTGAAGGGAACACTTATAACCGGAAGCTACAGCCTGTTCGGTCTCAAGACAGAGATGCAGTTCGGAAAGCTCACTGTCACAACGGTACTCTCCCAACAGAAGGGGGAATCGTCTGTGATCGAGGTTGAAGGCGGTGCACAGCAGACAGGCTATGAGATATTTGCCGATGAATATGAGGCAAACAGGCATTTCTTCCTTTCACAGTATTTCAGGGATATTTATGATGATGCCCTCAAAAACCTTCCCGTTGTAAGCACCGGCGTGAGCATGGGAAGGATAGAAGTGTGGGTTACCAACAAGACAAGCAGATTCGAAGAAGCAAGCAACCGGAACATCGTTGCATTCATGGACCTCGCTGAAAACAAGTATCATATTTACAACGACGTACCGGCATTCCAGGAAACCGCAGGTGCACCTGTTTATCCCGATAATGGAGCAAACCAGATGTACGATCAGCTGAATACTACATATTCTGCTATCCGCGACGTTGATCAGGTGACAAATACACTTGAGGATCTTGCCCCGGACTTTCAGATAGGCCAGGACTTTGAGAAGATAGAAAATGCACGTCAGCTTAATGAAAGGGAATACACGATCAACGAACAGCTGGGTTATATCTCGCTCAATTCTGCATTAAATACAGATGAGGTGCTGGCTGTAGCCTACGAATACACTCTCAACGGACAGGTCTATAAAGTCGGGGAATTCTCGACTGACGGGATTACTGCACCACAGACGCTTTTCCTGAAACTCTTAAAGGGAACAACGCTTACTCCGAGACTTCCAACATGGGATCTTATGATGAAGAACGTATATTCACTTGGCTCAGGAAAGCTTGATCGCAGTGATTTCCAATTGAATGTCCTGTACCAGGATGACAATACCGGAAATTCGATAAACTATCTGCCGGAAGGAAAGCTTCAGGATCAGATACTCCTTCAGATAATGGGTCTCGATAATCTCAATTCACAGTCCGACAGGGAATCTGATGGTTATTTCGACTTCATCGATGGTGTTACGGTAATGACCGACAAGGGAAAGATAGTCTTTCCTGTCATCGAGCCTTTTGGAAACCATCTCAGAAAAAAGATCGGTGATCCGGCAATTGCTGCAAAATATGTTTTCCAGGAACTCTATGATTCGACGCAGACTGTCGCGAAGCAAATTGCGGAAAAAAATAAATTTATCCTTTCAGGGACATATTCCTCCGAATCAGGATCGGAGATCCAGCTGAATGCGACAAATATTCCCCAGGGTTCTGTAATTGTAACCGCTGGCGGAGTGACCCTTTCAGAGAATACGGATTATACCGTCGACTACAACATGGGTACCGTCAGGATAATCAATTCCGCACTGATAGAATCGCAGACACCCATCAAGGTTTCGCTTGAAAGCAACCAGTTCTTCGGCTTTCAGACAAAGACTCTTGTGGGAACCCATCTGGCCTACAGGTTCTCTGATAACTTTGACATCGGAGGAACAATTTTACATCTCACAGAACGTCCATATACCCAGAAAGTCAATTTCGGAGAGGAACCTATCTCGAATACAATATGGGGATTGAATACCTCCTATAAGGCGGAATCGCAGACACTTACGAAGATAATAGACAAGATTCCCCTTCTTGAAACAAAGACACCTTCAGCCATATCCTTCTTTGGCGAATTTGCCAATCTTATCCCCGGCCATTCAAAAGCCATCACCAGCGCCGGGAACTCATATATCGATGATTTTGAGGCAAGCGAGATCCCGCTCGATCTCAAATCCTTCAATGCCTGGACCATCGCCAGCATACCGCAGGGACAAGATAATATGTTTCCCGAAGCCAGACTGAACAACAAAATTGCCAGCGGTTTCAACCGGGCAAAAATAGCCTGGTATGTAATTGACCCTATTTTCCTGCGCAACGGATCATCAACCCCGGATCATATCAAGCAAGACCCTGATGAACAGTCGAGCCATTTCGTCAGGGAGATCTTTGAAACGGAAATATTCCCTTACAAGGAGAGCGCCAGCGGCATACCCACGAACATCACCGTTCTTAACCTGGCATATTATCCCGGGGAAAAAGGACCGTACAACTTCGATTCTGATCCGGGGCTTTTATCAAAAGGCATCAACTCAGATGGAACACTCAATGATCCGGACACCCGGTGGGGCGGGATAATGAGAGAAGTACTGACAAGCGATTTCGAGACATCTAACATTCAATATATCAAGTTATGGGTGATGGACCCGTTTGTCGAGGATCCTGAGCATGAGGGAGGTGACCTTTATGTGAACCTGGGGAATATTTCCGAGGATATCCTCCGCGACTCAAGAAAAAGCTTCGAGAACGGACTCCCTGGCACAGCGGCTCCGATAAATGTCGATACCACCTCATGGGGAAGAGTGCCCACTGTTCAGGCTGTAGTGAATGCATTCGATAATGATCCTGAATCCAGAACCTACCAGGATGTTGGTTTTGACGGACTCAGGGATCCGGATGAACTTACCTACTTCAACGATTACCTGCAAAAGGTGGAAACAATTACAACTCCTGAAGTCTATCAGAATATCCTGAAAGATCCGGCCGGGGATGACTTCCATTACTACAGAGGATCGGATTATGATGCTGACGAAGTCGGAATACTCGAAAGATATAAAAAATACAATGGCCCCGATGGCAACTCTCCTACATCTGAAATGTCGTCGGAATCTTACCCCACATCGGGTACCACGCTTCCTGATATGGAAGATATAGACCGCGACAATACTTTGAGCGAAACAGAGAGCTATTACCAGTACAGGGTCAGCCTTAGGCCGGAAGACCTGCAGACAGGGAAGAATTACGTAGTCGACGAACAAGAGTACGAAGCCACGTTCGCAAACGGCGAAAAATCAAAGGTAACATGGTACCAGCTGAAGATCCCAATTACTGATTACCAGAAGGTTGTCGGTTCCATAAGCGATTTCAAGTCAATCCGGTTCATGAGGATGTACCTCCGCGGATTCAAAGAGCCAGTCATAATGCGATTTGCGAAGCTCGACCTGGTGAGGGCAGAATGGAGAAAATACAATATTTCCTTCATGGAGGGTGGCGAGAGGATAACTGTGCCGGAACCTACGGATGGGACATTTGAAATAAGTTCCGTGAGTATCGAGGAGAATGCCGGCAAGGAACCTGTCAACTATGTGCTTCCTCCCGGATTCGACAGAGTTACCGATCCTTCAAATCCACAGCTGAGGCAGCTTAACGAACAATCCATGGTTATGAGAGTTCAGAATCTCGAGGATGGAGATGCCCGTGCAGCTTTCAAGAATGTAAGTCTCGACATAAGACAATACCGGCGTCTTCGGATGGAGGTCCATGCTGAGGCGATGATAGGACAAATGCTTCAGGATAACGAGCTTACTGCCTTCATAAGGATCGGATCGGATTACAAAGGTAATTTCTATGAATATGAAATACCCTTGAAGCTGACTCCTCCCGGCCATTATGACGACGGTTCAGAGGAAGCCAGGGCAATCGTATGGCCTGAGGAAAACAGCTTCAACATAGATCTCTCCGTTCTTCAGGATGCGAAGCAGGAGCGTAACAAAAAAATGCAGGAGCCAGGTTCCTCACTGAGCGTTTCGGATGTTTATGTTTACAATTATAATGGCCACAGGGTCTCTGTTTCAGGGAATCCTAACCTGAGCAACGTCAAGGTGATAATGGTCGGGGTGAGAAATCCTATCAAGACAAGGAATCCTTCAGGCGATGATGGAAATCCAAAATATGGTGAGATCTGGGTAAATGAACTGCGGCTGAATGACTTCAAGGAAGATGGGGGCTGGGCTGCCAATGCTCATCTGCAGACCCGTCTTGCCGACTTCGGAACTATCGATATGGTTGGCCAGACAAGCACGCCCGGGTGGGGAAGCATCGAGAAAAAGGTCAATCAGCGGAGCAAGGAGCAAATACTGAAATACGACCTCTCATCGACACTCGAACTGGGCAATTTCTTTAACGAGAAGCTTGGAGTAAGATTACCACTGTTTATGGGATATTCCGAAACAAGGATCAAGCCGCAGTATAATCCGCTTGATCCTGATATCCTTCTCTCGGATGCACTTGCGAGCGCTGCAAACGACGCTGAGAAAGATTCTATAAAATCAATAGCGGAAGATTTCGCCAAAAGGAAAACACTTACGGTAAGCAATGCCGGAATATCGAAGCGGGGAGAGAAACCTCATGCCTGGGACCTGGCAAACCTAAGCGCAAATTATGCATTTAACGAAGTCTATCATAGTGATACAAAGACCGAGATTGATCTTGAAAAAAACTACAAGGCGGGACTGACTTATGATTACCAGTCCACGCCGGCCAACATTATGCCTTTCAAGAATGTCAAATTCCTCAACCCGCCTGTCTTCAGGCTCATAAAGGATTTCAATTTTTACGTGTTCCCCAGGAGCCTCTCTTTCAGTACAAATATGAGCCGCTATTACAATGAAGTAAAGACGAGGAACATCAATAACCCTTACCTGAAGATAAGTCCGACATTCAGGAAGGATTTTTTGTGGAGCAGGATTTTCGATTTCAAGTATGATGTAACACGTCAGCTGAAGGTCGATTTTACGGCCACAAACCTGGCACGAATCGATGAGCCTGAAGGAGGAGTAGATAAGCAAAGGTACAGCGATTCCTATGATATATGGCGCGACTCTGTGGTTACCAACCTGAAAAATTTCGGACGAACCACCAACTACCTTCACATGCTGACTGTCACCTATACGATTCCGGTGAACAAGCTCCCGCTCCTGTCATGGCTCAATTCCAACGTCAGGTATATGGCTGATTATAACTGGCTTGCCGGGCCTCTCTATCCCGACAGCATGAACATTGATATCGGTAATTCGATTAAGAACCATAATGAACTGACCTTCAGTGCACAGGCTAATCTTGCATCCATTTATGCCAAATCCAATTTCCTCAAGAAGATCGAAACAAATACCCGGCCTGAATGCAAGGCAGAGGATGAAGACGGAAACGACCACTGCCACATATACAAAGGAGAATGTAAACTTCAGGGCAAATACTGCGAGAGCGATCGTGCATAATCTGAAAACCAGGGATGTGAAGGTTAAGATAACCAGGAAGAACGGTGAAGCGGTAAAGGGGAAAGTTGACATAATGAACGAGAACAAGGTGAACTTCACGGCCTCGGAACAGGCTGATGGAGCAACGGTGGTTATCGAGGGCAAGGTGCCTGTGAAGCGAAATCCATTGATTGTCACGGGAGAATATCTCGTCAGGGCCCTGCTCAGTGTGAGAAATGCCAGCATCAACTTCACATCATCGCAGGGTCAGTTCCTCCCGGGGTACATGCCGCAGACAAAATATCTGGGGATGTCGGATTACAGAGATGCCACTGCTCCGGGATGGCCATTCATACTTGGTTACAGTGACGACAATTTTTTTGACAAGGCAGCAGCCAGCGGCTGGATCTCTTCAGATACGCTGCTGAATACTCCTGCCATCTCAGAAGACAGATCGGATTTGTCTCTCAGGAGTATGCTGGAGCCTTTTCCGGGAATGCGTATAGACGTCAGTGCTGACAGAAGGTTCACCGAAGTGATCAGCGCATTTTATATTGCTGATTTCAACGGGAATTTCCCCGACAGCACCCGGAACAGGATCGTAAACGGCAACTACTCGATATCTGTAATATCATGGGGAACTTCATTTGAAAAAATATCGAAGGACAACGAATATGTTTCTCCGACTTTCGAAGCATTCAAGAATAACCTGGTAATAATCTCAGAGCGTCGTGCCGCTGAACGTCAGAAAATTGATCCCGGATATGATCCTGATACTGATCCGCTGACAGGACTCCCTGTTGAAGGAGATTACAAGAGCGGTTATGGTCCGACATCGAGAGAAGTGCTTATTCCGGCTTTTATAGCGGCATATACCAAAACAGACCCGGCAAAAGCCCCGCTCGAGACTTTTCCCTCAGCGAAGAGTATGATGCCGAATTGGAGAATCCAGTTTGACGGACTTTCAAAATTCGAGCTTGTTCAAAGATGGTTCAGGTCGATCAACATCGCACACCAGTACAGGAGCACTTATCAAATCGGTTCTTATACGACAAACCTGAATTTCATGGCAAATGAAGACGGACTCAGCACCGTCAGGGACATGCAGAATAACTTCATCCAGCAATATGAAATTAATGTCGTCTCGATAAATGAACAGTTCAGCCCGCTTATAAATGTCGACATGAACTGGAAGAACAACCTGACCACACGCTTTGAATGGAAGAGATCGAGGACTGTCGCCCTTAACCTGACGAGCAACCAGATCGCCGATGCACGAATCAATGAGCTGATTATTGGGGCAGGCTACAGGTTCGACAATGTTCAGATCGTTATCAAAACAGGCGGCGGACAGAGGGCTTTCAAGAGCGACCTGAACCTGCGCCTCGACCTTTCGATGCGAGATAATAAAACTGTTGCAAGGAAGCTGATCGAGGATGTGAACCAGCCTGTAGTGGGACAGAAAGTCTTCAGAGCCGGCTTAACAGCGGACTATATGCTGAGCGACAGGTTCAATCTTTCATTTTTTGCCGACCACGAAAGGAATGATCCGTTCGTGGCAAATACTTTCCCCACTTCCAACACAAATATCGGATTCAGTCTCAAGTTTACCCTTGTCCAGTAAGAAAATCCATTCAGGTGCTGCTTTTTTCTGAATTTTCAGAAAACGTTTGAAACAAAGTAGAACAGATTTTTTAGCCTTGAAATCTGTGAATCTGCGTGAAAATAAATGAAATACGCAGTTTTTATTACCAATCATTTTCTATATTTTTGGATGCATTTCAGGAGTTTTTGATTATTCCCTTTAACAACTATATCAATGGCAAGAACAAAACCGCAGCTCTCTTTCTGGAAGATCTGGAACATGAGTTTCGGATTTCTGGGTATCCAGATGGGGTTCGCACTTCAGAACGGCAACGTAAGCCGCATATTTCAAACCCTCGGGGCCGATATTGACAGGATCCCGATATTATGGATCGCCGCACCGGTAACCGGATTACTGGTACAGCCGATCATAGGCCATATGAGCGACAGAACCTGGAATCGCCTGGGGAGACGGCGCCCATATTTTCTTACTGGTGCGATACTGGCTTCACTGGCTTTGAGCATTATAACAAACTCGCCCACCTGGATATTTGCCACGATGATGTTGTGGATCATGGATGCCTCGATTAATATCTCCATGGAGCCGTTCAGGGCATTTGTCGGAGATATGCTGCCATCGGAACAGAGGACAACAGGTTTTGCAATGCAAAGCTTTTTCATCGGCATCGGCGCCGTTATCGGAGGTTTTCTGCCTATGATACTGGCCAACGTTTTCAATGTTCCAACTGTGCCTGCAGAAGGGAAGCTCATCCCATTCAATGTTAAACTTTCATTCTATATTGGAGCAGGAGTTCTTCTTCTTGCAGTATTATGGACCATAATTACCACCAGGGAATATTCGCCTGAGGAGCTGGCTGAATTCGATCAAGCACATAAGGAGAAAATCAATGCTCAAAGCAAAGTGACAATTGTTCCGGCTGATGTCAGATTCTACAGGCCTGGTATTATATGGATGGTTGCAGGGCTGATCCTGACATTTGTACTTTCAAGAACCAGCCTTGAGAAAGAACTGTATGTCATTGCAGGAGGTGTCACTTTCTTCGGATTTCTGCAGTTGATTGCCGGCTTGCTGAAATCAGCAGGAAAAGGGAACAACGGCCTGAACAGTATCATGACTGACCTTAAGAGGATGCCACTAACTATGAGCCAGCTTGCTGTAGTGCAGTTTTTTACCTGGTTTGCTCTTTTTTCCATGTGGATATACACCACTTCCGCAGTAACATCTCATATATACGGAACAAGCGATACCACCTCCATTGGATACAACAAGGGTGCTAACTGGGTCAGCGGGTTATTTGCAATTTACAGCGGATGTGCCGCTCTGGTGGCCTTCCTGCTTCCTGTACTGGCTAAAGCCACAAGCAGGAAATGGACCCATGCCATCTGCCTGATAACAGGCGGGATCAGCCTTATATCCATAAGCTTTGTCAAAACTCCGGCCGCTCTCATAATCCCGATGATCGGAATCGGTGTTGCCTGGGCAAGCATACTCTCAATGCCTTATGCCATTCTGACGGGCTCACTTCCGCATAATAAGATGGGAATATATATGGGCATATTCAATTTCTTCATTGTGATACCCCAGATACTGGCGGCCAGTATCCTTGGAAGCATGGTTAAGCACTTCTTTCATGGCAATACCATGAACGCGCTGATTGCCGGAGGCATCTCGATGCTGATAGCTGCCCTGATGGTAAAATTCGTTAAGGACATTGATGATAAGAAATAGGCATGGTTTTTAAAGGTTTCATTTTTGATCTTGACGGGGTGATAGTCGATACTGCCAGATATCATTTTCTGGCATGGAAGAGGCTTGCAGACCAGCTGAATATAAGATTCACTGAAAAGGATAACGAAAGACTTAAAGGTGTGAGCAGAATGGATTCCCTTGAAATAATCCTGGAGCTTGGAAATCTGAAACCGGATCACGGAAAAAAAGAGGAATTTGCGGCACTTAAGAATAAGTGGTATGTAGAGTATATAAGCAGTATGACTCCCAAAGAGATCCTTCCGGGCAGCCTGGAATTTATAGGTGAAATAAGGAAGGCTGGTTTTAAAACCGCAATCGGCTCTGCTAGTAAAAACACGCCATTGATTCTGAAGAGAGTAGGGATTGAAAAGCTTTTCGATGCTGTGGCCGACGGGAATAGTGTGCATAAGGCCAAACCTGATCCGGAAGTTTTTCTCGCCGCCGCCCGCATGATCGGCCTTGAACCGCGCCATTGCGTTGTTTTCGAAGACGCTATTGCAGGAGTTCAGGCTGCCTTGAATGCAGGGATGACCTGTGTGGGATCGGTTCTCCTTCTGTCCTGACCAAAGCACACATTGTTGTTGCTGGATTGCACCAAATGTCGCTTCAAAAACTTAAGGCAATAAAAAGCTGATACAGATATGAAAACTTTTTATAGGAAGAATGAATGGCTCATTGTGGAAGAAGGATTTCACCCTGAAATGAACAGGGAATCGGAAAGCATTTTTTCGATCGGGAACGGTTATATGGGCCAGAGGGCAAATTTCGAAGAGAATTATTCGGGAGACTCCCTGCAGGGAAATTATATTGCCGGAGTTTACTATCCTGATAAGACACGCGTTGGATGGTGGAAAAACGGATATCCCGAATATTTCGCCAAAGTACTGAATGCCCCCAGGTGGATAGGAATAGATGTATCAGTCAATGGAAAACCGATAGACCTTGCAACTGCTAAATTGAAATCCTTCAGGAGAATCCTTAACATGAAAGAGGGATGGCTCGAAAAGGATTTCAGCATTTCCGTATTGAAAGGCAAAACCATAGAATTCAATTCCAGAAGATTTCTCAGCATGTCGGAGCCGGATACCGGAGTCATTAAGTACACGATAAAATCGATTGACTTTGAGGGAACGATACAGCTGAATGCATATATCGATGCTGATGTTAGGAATGAAGATGCCAATTATGGAATGAAATTCTGGAAGGAAGTAGCCAGGGAAGCTTCAGAAGGATCAGGGTTAATCGTTTCAAGCACTTTGAAAACTGATTTTCATGTTGCAACAGGTATGTGTTACAGCCTGCTTAAAAATGGAAAAACACTCTCAGTTAAGCCTGTTGTTGTCAATCGTTCTGAATATGTCGGTAATATGGTAAAAATCTCCATGAAGCCGGGAGATGAGCTTACTATGTACAAATATGCCGTTGTCCTTTCCTCACTTAATAACTCAAAAGAAAGCCTGGTAAACGATGTTAAAGACCGGCTCAGGCAATCATTCGAAAAAGGATACAACATGCTCTTCCTCGAACACAGGAAGGAGTGGGAAAAGATTTGGGCCTGTTCCGATGTTGTCATTAAAGGCGATATTGCCGCACAACAGGGAATAAGGTTCAATATTTTCCATCTGAATCAGACCTATACCGGAAAGGATGAACGGCTGAATATAGGACCGAAAGGATTCACTGGCGAGAAGTACGGTGGCAGCACATACTGGGATACCGAAGCATTCGCGCTTCCGTTCTTTCTTAAAACTTCAGATCAGAAAGTGGCGAAGAACCTGTTGCTTTACAGGTACAAGCATCTTGGCGCAAGCATTAAGAATGCAGAAAAGCTCGGGTTCAGGAACGGAGCCGCACTCTATCCGATGGTCACCATGAATGGCGAAGAGTGTCATAATGAATGGGAGATAACATTTGAGGAGATACACCGTAACGGAGCCATCGCCTTTGCCATATATAATTACATAAGGCATACGGGGGATAATGATTATATGGCTGATTACGGCCTCGAGGTGCTGATAGGTATATCGCGTTTCTGGACCCAGAGGGCAAGCTGGTCGGAGGATAAGAAAAAATACGTGATACTTGGCGTAACCGGGCCAAATGAATATGAGAATAATGTCAACAACAACTGGTACACCAATTCGTTGGCTGTGTGGACACTTTCTTATACTCTCAGCAACATCAGCCAGGTGAGAAAGAAAAATCCTGAAAAATACAGGATGATCGTCAGGAAAACCGGCCTCGAAACTGATGCTGAAACAACACAATGGCAGCAGGTTATCAGGAAAATGTATTTTCCCTATGACAGCTTCAGGAATGTTTTCCTGCAACAGGATGGTTTCCTTGACAAGGAGCTGATGCCTGCGGAAAAGATACCTGCAAATGAACGGCCGATAAACCAGCATTGGTCGTGGGACAGGATTTTGCGCTCATGCTTTATAAAGCAGGCTGATGTGCTTCAGGGTTTATACCTGTTTGAAGATAAGCATGATACGGCAACCATAAAACGTAATTTCGATTTCTATGAACCTATGACGGTTCATGAATCATCCCTTTCTGCCTGCATCCATTCGATAATGGCTTCACGGATTGGTAAAATCGGCAGGGCATATGAGCTTTACCTGAGGACTGCGCGGCTCGACCTTGATGACTATAACCATGAGGTAGGGGATGGATTGCACATTACAAGCATGGCAGGCACATGGCTTGCCATCGTAGAAGGTTTCGCAAGAATGAGGATTGTCGACAGCAAAGTGCAGTTTCATCCGCTGATACCTGAGAAATGGACCTCATATTCGTTCCATGCAAGGTTCCGAGGCATTCTGTTCGAAGTAACGGTGAATCACAAATCGGTTATTATAAGGAACCTTTCCGGAAACCCGCTTAAGATAATAGTTTACGGAAAAGAATTCCAGGTTCCGGGCTACAAGGAAATGTCAGTAAAGAAACCCATAAGATAATTTCAATAAATATAAAATGGAAAAACTACCTCTTGGTCTATTAGCGATTTTACTTTCAGCTGCAATCGCAATCACAGGATGTTCACTCTTTGGCAAGAAGAAAGAAATAAAGCCTTTCACTTCCACGGTTGTACACCCTGAATGGTCAAAAAATGCAATTCTATATGAGGTTAATTTAAGACAGTACACTCCTGAAGGAACCCTGAAGGCATTTGCTGAGCACCTTACACGGCTTCAAAAACTCGGTGTGGATGTACTGTGGTTCATGCCGACATTTCCTATCGGGGAGGTTAACAGGAAAGGGGAACTGGGAAGCTACTATTCGGTAAAAGACTTCAAGGGAGTGAATCCTGAACATGGAACACTTGAAGATTTCAAAATGGTTATTGACAGCGCCCATGCTCTTGGAATGCATGTTATTCTCGACTGGGTGCCAAACCATACCTCATGGGATAACCAGCTTACAATTGATCATCCTGAATTCTTTGTGAAGGATTCAAATGGTAAATTCACTCCTCCCCTTGGAACCGACTGGACTGATGTTATCCAACTCGACTGGACGCAGAAAGGACTTCAGGATTACATGATCGAAGCAATGTCTTACTGGGTAAATTTAGGAGTTGACGGTTTCCGTGTCGACCATCCTCACAATACACCCAAAGAATTCTGGGAAAGAGCCAGGGCCGAGCTTGATAAGATCAGACCGGTTCTGATGCTGGCTGAGCACGAAGAACCCGGAAAATTCATGGAAAAGGGATTTGACATGAACTATGCCTGGGAGATGCACCATTTGATGAAAGCAGTCGCACAGGGAAGGGATAGCGCAATTGCAATATCCAGATATTTTAAAAAGGAGCTGGCTGTCTATCCGCAGAATGTCTACAGGCTCATGTTCCTTTCTAACCATGATGAAAACTCATGGGCAGGAACGATCGACACTATATTCGGAAATTCACAGAAGGCATTTGCAACGCTAATTTTTACTGCTCATGGCGTGCCTCTTCTGTACAGCGGCCAGGAGGTGTGCCTCAACAAGAGACTGAGATTCTTCGTCAGAGATACAATCAACTGGGATCTCTGTGAAATGACAGGTTTCTATCGGGATCTCATAAAATTGAGGAAAGAGAATCCTGCTCTATGGAATGGCGAATTCGGAGGGCCGATGATTAAGATCAAAACCAGCAAGGATAAAAAGGTGTTTGCCTTCTACCGGGAGAAGAATGAAAATCGTGTTATTGTTTTTCTGAATCTTACAAAAAAGAGGGTAGCCTTTAAACCTGTTCTGAAAGATCTTGACGGGGAGTACACAGAGCATTTTACAGAAGAGAAAATATCAGTCCCTCTGAATACTATTATTGATCTTGATCCCTGGGGATTCAAGGTATATTTAAGATAAACAGCAAATTTATAATCCGAAGCCATGGCAAAAACAAAAAGATTTCTGGCATTTTCACTTTTGATCTCTGCCTTGAGTATTATTGTCTCAGCACAAAAGATTGACCGCATTGAACCGCCTTCATGGTTCACAGGAATGAAGGAAACAGCTCTCCAGCTGATGGTTTATGGCAAAGAGATCGGGTCATATAATGTTACTGCTGATTATCCCGGTGTTAAAATAACAACCCTGATAAAGACTGAAAATCCTAATTACCTCTTCATCAATCTGAACATATCCAGCCAGGCGCTGCCGGGGAATATCAAGCTAACCTTTTCAAATGGAAAACAGGAATCGACATATAATTATCCTCTTCTTGCACATCCCTCTGAACCTGCGAAGGGTTTTAATTCCTCTGATGTTATCTACCTGCTCATGCCCGATCGCTTTGCCAATGGAGATCCGGCAAATGACAATGTCGCAGGTATGCTCGAACAGGCAAACAGGAGCAATCCCAATGGACGGCACGGAGGTGATCTTAAGGGTATTTCTGATCATCTGGACTATCTTAAGGATCTGGGTGTTTCCGGGATCTGGATTAATCCATTCATTGAGAACAATCAACCTGCCTTTTCTTATCACGGATATTCAATAACTGATCTTTACCGTGTCGATCCGAGGTATGGAAGCAATGAAGAGTTCAAAAATCTGGTCTCAAAAGCACATAATATGGGTCTGAAACTGGTTATCGACATGATATTCAACCATATAGGATCCGGACATTGGTGGATGAAAGACCTGCCTGCGAGTGACTGGATACATCAGTTCACAAACTTCACCCGGACAAACTACAGGGCTTCTACATACATGGATCCATATGCCGCAAAAAGCGACAAAGATCTTATGGAGAAGGGATGGTTCGACAATACCATGCCCGACCTCAATCAAAGCAATCCCCTTGTTGAGACATACCTAACCCAGAACAGTCTGTGGTGGATTGCAAATTTCGGAATTGATGGCATTAGAATGGACACCTATCCTTATCCTGAGAAGAATATGATGTCGAGATGGGCTAAAAGGATCACCGATGAGTTTCCGGGATTCTTTATTGTGGGAGAGGTCTGGTACCAGCAGGAGGCAACAACAGCCTACTGGGCATTTGACAAAATCAACAGCGATGGTTACCGGTCAAACCTTCCGTCTGTAACAGATTTCCCCCTGTCGCTGGCTACCCACAGAGCTTTCATCGAACCTGACAACTGGACTGACGGAATGGCAAGGCTCTATCTGGTCCTTTCACAGGATTTTCTTTATCCGGACCCAATGCGAAATGTCATTTTCCTCGACAATCATGATTTGACCAGATTCTTTACAGCGACTGGGATGAGACAGGATATTTATAAAATGGCTCTTTCATTTATCCTCACCACCAGAGGAATACCTCAGTTCTACTATGGCACGGAGATAATTATGGCTGGAGACAAAAACCAGGGTGACGGATATCTGAGAAAAGATTTCCCTGGCGGATGGAACGGGGACACTAAAAACACCTTTACAGGACAGAATCTTACACCAGACGAAAAGGAAGCTTTAGCCTTTACAACAAAGCTGCTGAACTGGAGAAAAGGAAAAGAAGTCATTCACACCGGAAGACTAAAACAATTCATTCCTGAAAATAATCTTTATGTCTATTTCAGATATAACGACAAGGAATCAGTAATGGTTGTATTAAATAACAGTGACAAGGAGACACGGACAATAACCAGGGACAGATATGCTGAAGCAATGAATGGATTCACAAATGGCAGGGAAGTAATTACCGGGACTGAAATAAATGACCTTACATCATTTAAGATTGCTCCTAAAACAGCGATGATAATAGAACTGAAATAATTCTGTAAGTATATTCAATTCTTTATAATCTTTACATAGCTGGTTCTGTGTCCGGATTTGATCTTCACTAAATAAAGCCCTGCAGGTGCATCCATCCCGGATGCTGTTTTGCCATCCCATATTACAGGAATTGAAGAATCAGTAAAACCTGTTTCAATATTCTTTATCACTCTGCCGCTTAAGTCGAAAATCATCACTGAAAGAGGCACAGGTCCCTGTTCTGATATCAGAAAGTTGAACGCATTCTTTGAGGGATTCGGATAAACTGAAACAAACTCTTCCGGTTTTGATGCAGGAATATCTTCGACTTCTGTAAGTACTGCAACTGACGGAAATTTTTTGGTCGAATACATTCTGAATTCTCCCGGGGCAAAGGTCAGGTTGTCACTCGTATTTGTGACTATGATGGAATCGCCGCTGAAAAATTCATACCATTTGCCGGTCTCCGGAAAAGACGGATTGATTGCTGCAGTCGTCAGGCCGAAATTACCCAGCACGTTAACCTTGTTGTCTGTTCCGGTAAGCCGTATACGCTTGCTGGTCCCTGAAAGGGAATATGTGAAGTTTGTTGTTTCAAACACAGGCTGAGTCTTTTTAAGTGCATTCATCACCCTGTACATCATATAGAGTTTGTAACGGTTGCGGTCCTCCAGGTAATTCCACCTGATTGGTTTTTCACCTGTTCTGCCTCCTTCATCAATTGAGACATCATATCCCAGCTCGCCGAACTGCCATATCATTTTTGGTCCCGGAAGAGCCAGCAGGAAGAGGGCATCGAGCTGCATCCTCTTAAGGGCAGTCCTGAAATCAGTGGTGCTGTAGGCTCCCGATGATGCTCCGTAGGTAAGCGTCTTGTACATGAGCCTTTCCTCGTCATGGCTTTCCATATAACTGACAAGATGCGGCACTGTCCAGTTTCTGCCAAGGTAGGAGGCTGAAGTGAGATCGGAAGGATAGCCCATGGCAGCTTCGCCATAGCTGTAATTATTGTTTCCCCAGATCAGCATGCCATAATTGGCAAGCTCAATCTCTTCGTTGTTCGGCGCAAAATGTTCCAGGATCACATAAGCATTGGTATTCACCGACCAGACCTGGTAAGCCATCCTTTTCAGAATGCTGATCCTGGATGCATCATAGGAAGATCCGTCACCCGGAGTGTTTGTGAATCCCTTGGTGAAGTCGAACCGGAATCCGTCGATGTTATATTCGGTAAGCCAGTACGATGTTATCCTGTCTACAAGCTTCTGAGTCTGTATGCTTTCGTGATTAAAGTCGGCTCCCCATTTATAGGAATTATTGGGTGAACTGGCATTAAACCATGGATTTGGGATCTTCATAAATATCTCGTCAGTTCCGTAATGATCGAGATAAAGCTGTACAAAGGGAGATTGTCCATTGCAGTGGTTAAGCACCATATCCATTATAACGGCAATGCCGCGTTTATGACAACTGTCGACGAAAGCTTTCATGTCATTCTTCGGACCGTAGTATTTATCGGGAGCAAAATAGAATGAAGGATTATAGCCCCAGCTAAGGTTGCCTTCAAATTCGTTCACGGGCATCAGTTCGATCGCAGTCACTCCAAGGTCGTCGAGGTAACTGAGTGTGTCGATAAGTGTCCTGAAATCGTGCTTTGCAATGAAATCCCTGATTAGCAGCTCGTAAATAATCAGTTCCGATTTCCTTGGAGGCTCGAAGACCGTGGCATCCCATGCATATGGAACCTGTGCGGTTTGAAGAACTGCCACCATTCCTGAAGCTGTGTCTTTGGGATAAGGGATCAGGTCAGGATAGGTTTCAGGAGTTATATACTGGTCGTTCCATTCATCAAGCACCTTGTCGGCATATGGATCAGCAATGTAAAGGGCTGAATCGACAAGATACTGGAACCTGTATTCCTTTCCTGATTCCAGGCCATCGATCTCGATCCAGTAACGTTCATTATCCGGGGTTTTCTTCATATACCCATCAGCACAGGCCAGCCATGCCGTAAAATCACCGACAGCAAATACATGATCTTTATATGGCGCATACAGGACCAGCGTCACTGAGTTATTGCCGGTATAATTTATTCCATCCTTCAAACCTGACGGAAGAGCTTCGGTTACCAACGGTTCCCTTACATAAACAAAGAAAGAATCGACGGCTGATTTGGGCAGATCCCATGCAACCGCTTTAACCCAGAACTCCCCGTACTGGTCTGCAGTTATCGTATGTGTGAGAGTGGAAGCGGAACTTCCATGTTTTATCCACTTCTTATCTATAAACAGCGAAACAGAATCTGCAGAAGAGGCGGCTACTTTTACAGCGATCTGGTCATTAAGATCTGCCACCTGTGAAAATTTTGAAGGGAGCGTGAAAGTTGCATTCAGGCCCGCAGGAAAAACATCGATGAAAATATCCGGCCTGGTCTGTTTTGAACCATCAGAGTTCCTGATAACAAGGCAAATCCTGGTTGCGACATCTGTGACTGAAAGGGAATAGAAAGTCTTAATATCCGGTGTTATGTCAAGTTCATATTTACTGCCTCCCAGGTTTGTGAGTTTAGGCTGCGAACTATTTACTGCCCAGGTGCCAATGACATTCCTCCAGTTCACCCCGCCAATGGTTACCCCTGTATGGGCATAGAGATCGCCTGTGAAATTTTTCAGGTCCCCTGCATCGGCATGTGCGGCATCGAAATAGATCCTGATGGTCTGCCCCATAGTCGGTACAGCAGGATCGGTCGTGATCATCTGTCCCCTGACTGCAAGGGAGAATAATGTCAGGAACAGAATTATGCCTGTCAGATGTTTCATAGAATTCATTTGCTTAAGCCTGAATATTTCCACGTCATATATCGCATGCCCCTGTTAACATTCCCGTTAAAATCGAAAAAGGTATTACAGTCCCATGACGAGCCTGTTCCCCATGAATCTTTCATCTGCGATGTGATCCATGCGGGTTCCCAGTAAAAGATACCTTTGCCTCCTCCGTCGATTACCTGCTGCGCCAATGCTTTGAGGTATTCAAACTGCCCTTCCGGTGTTGCAGGATAGGATGGAATGATCTTATTTGTCGCTATTATGTTATTATAGCTGTCGGCATTGGATGTGGTCCACGGATATGCTGTTTCCATTATCATAATATCCTTGCCGTATTTGAATTTCAGGGTCGAAATTGAATTCTTCAGACTCGCGAGTCCTGTTGTCGACCACATATAATAATATGATATGCCAATTATGTCATAATCAGTTAATCCTTTCGAGGCAAGGCCATCGAACCATGGATCGACATTCTCTGGCTGTGCGATGTGGATTATTACCTTCGGATTTACCGTTCCGGCTGCACCTGCATCCCTGACAGCTTTTATTGCTGACTTGAGAAGATATATCATGTTCATCTCGTTGCCATCCCACCTGTTTCCCTGAGGAAGGACAAAACCCGGGTTGATCTCGTTTCCGGTCTGTACATATTCAGGCATCAGCCCTGCCGATCCGAGTTTACTGAGGGTCTTGAAAGTATAATTGTAAATGCTGTCATGCAGCTCTTGCAGTGTAAGGTCCAGCCATGCTGCCGGTACAACCTGCTTTAGAAGGATCCGCCCAGCTGTCGGAATAATGGAAATCGAGGCACACCTGCATCCCTGCATTTTTGCTCTTTCGATGCCTTCCTTCACGTCTGCGAAGTCATTGTACATCTGGGTTCCTGAGGCACCATAAATTTCCTTCGTCCACAAAGGATTATGAAACAGTCTGAATCTCACTACATTGGAACCATGCTGACGGAATATCAAGTAGGGATCCTCAATTGTCCCGGAATCTTTGTAAACACCTCCATGATCAAGTATCTGGTTCACATATGAGAGGTCGGAACCCATCACAAATTCCGAAGCTGTGTAGAGAATCCGTGTGGTATCTGCGGGATTATTGCCAGGATTATTCTCGTTTCCGTTGCAGGAAATCATGAACAGGGCGGCGATGATGACCGGTATGACTGTTTTCATTCTGATATTGTTTGGAAGACAAAATTAAATCTTCTCTTTAATAACTGAAAATAAAGAGGCTGTCTCATTACAGACAGCCTCTTTGTAAAGTGCCCTTAAAATGATTCGTTAATGTTATGGAGCAACAGCTTCCATTGTAATTATCTTGTCAATAAGGTTAACGGTTATCTTAAAGTTTCCGGGAGTGCCGACAAACTTGAAGTTGCTGTCGCCGTCATTTGCATTCACCAGCAATGCAGTAACTGAACCGCCTGCAAACCATGGGTAGTTGTATGAAGCACCCCATCCGGCCTGCTGGAAGAAGCGGAAATGCTTCAACAACAAAATCGGTAGTAGCCTGGAAAATACCATTGCTCTTCCATGTAAGCTGGACATAGTTTGTTGACCAGTCCCATCCTCCGAGAGCATGCACCTGTCATAAAAAGTACAGGTTCGGCAACAGATACCATGGCTACTGATTTAGTAGTCATGTTTACAGTGACCTTGTAATATCCGGTTGTTCCGATGAACCTGAAATTCAGGTCACCGTCATTTGCATTCTCGAAAAGGTTACTGACCGTTCCGGTAAAGTAAGGGTAGTTGTATGAAGTCGGACCCCATCCGCTGCTTTAAAGAACCTGAATGTATTGTTACCGGACATTGGTAAAGTTAGCAATTGTTGTATAGATATTTGGAGCAGAACTTCTTACTTCCTTATAGGTGTAAAGATCCCAGCTCCATCCTCCTGTGGCAGACCGCACATGTATATCGGCGGGAAAGTTGTGGCATAAGGAGTGACCTTTGCCTCAGCAACAGTTGAATATACAGGTTAACAGCAATATGGATAGTGGATTTCACCCTGAACTGCAGATCAACGGCAACCTCAGGATCCATGTTTGCTGCAAGCATAAGCTTATTGAGATCTCCAACCTTGACGGAAACAGTCGTGTCATTTGTTACTGTTGCCAGGTCTATCGGGGAGGAGAAATTATTCGCCTTTTTGTCAAACTGTATGACATAGCCGATAACAGCAGCATATCCATAATCGGGTTTGGTCCATTTGAATGTCTGGAAGGTATTATCGGCATCGTCCATAAGAAGGACAATTGTGGCAGGGCTCAGATTGTTCAGAGTATTCTGATCAATAGTCCCTTTAATGACGACATTTTCCTTATCCTTTTCACAGGAAGTGACGAAAACCGCCATTATTATCAGAAGTATCAGACTTATCTTTTTCATTTCAGTAAGTTTTTAAAAATCAATAACCAGGGTTCTGAACAAGGTTCGGATTTGCACCCATGTCAGCATCAGGTATCGGGAAAAGGTTATATTTTGTATTGGTTGCTATACCGGCCTGTACACCGCCTTTCCACTGCCAGATGTAGGTGCCTCCGGTAAACTGGCCATACCTGATCAGGTCTGTACGGCGATAGCCTTCCCAGTAGAGTTCCCTTGCTCTTTCATCGAGAATGAATTGAAGAGTCAGTCCTGTCGAATTAATATTTCCTGAAGTGTTCCCATATGCTTTTGTCCCTGACTGCATTCACATAATTAAGTGCATCGGTTGTGGTAGCACCCGTACCACCGCGAAGAACTGCTTCAGCAGCCATCAGATAGGCATCTGCAAGCCTGAAGATTGGCTGATCTGTATCAGGATGTGTTGCATTTGAACCTGCTCCGCCTGTCGATTTGACATTCTTCCATTTCGTAACAGCATAGCCATGGTTAAAGTTGAACATATCGACTAATGTCCTTTTGCTGTCCATGCTGTCCAGAACATCTTCCTTTTGTCGGAGTTGTCTGTCGGGAATCTATCTACGAACTCAGGTTTTGCCCTCAGACCCCACCATCCGCCGCTGATGCCAAAATCAGCAGGCACCATCGATCCGCCAACCTCAGCGTTGATTATAAAACAGGTGCCTCCCCAGGTTTTAGTTTGCACTCCGTCATAGGGAATGGCGAAGATAATGCCCTTAGCCAGGTGATTATCGGCCATGAACATTTTACCATAATTATCTTCAAGCTCATAACCTGCGGCAAGAACTTTTTTAGCGTAGGTGACACATTCAGTGTACATGGCTGTTTTGCCATAAACGACTGCATTCAAATACAGACGGGCCAGAAGCATCCAGTCGGCAGCCTGGTCAACCCGGCCATATACATTGGTTTTTGCCGGTAAAAGCTCGTCCTCGATATCAAGAAGTTCACTTTCTACATAGTCGAAGAGATCAGTCCTTGAGATCTGCTCCGGCAGAAAGCTTCCGACAGAATTCGCTTCAGTTACGAACGGAACGCTTCCGAACATGTCGAGTGCATGATAATAGCTTAATGCTCTGAGGAAACGGGCTTCTGTTCTGTATGTATGAATCGTTGCTTTCTGGGTATCATCGAAACCACGGTCATTGAGTTTGGAATCAGTTGTTTCGCGGATAAATTCATTGCAGAGTGAGATCTGGTAGAATACCCTTGAATACATATTGAAGATAAACTCGTTTGAAGCTGACCAGTCCATTTCCTGGTAGTCTCTGAGGTTACCGTCATTCCACCCTAAAATAGCTTCGTCAGTCGGCAGCTCCTGGGCATAGAAATAAGCCCTGGTGTACTGGCCGAATCCTTCATCAAGGCCGCTCAGGTCATTATCACCGTGAGGTCCCATCTGTCCTGATACCGCAAGACCGGCATAGCACTTTGCCAATACTTTCTGGTAATTGGCGAAGTCGGCATAGATTTTCTCGGATGTGAGCACGTCATCATCAAGAGGAATAGTGTCCAGATCCTTGATGCAGGAAGTGATAAGCATTGATGCGAATATCACTACCGCGGATATTGCTTTAAAATATTTTGATTTCATTGCCATATAAATTAAAATTAGTAAGTGAGGCTTATTCCGAAGAGGAATGTCCTCGGGCGCGGATATGTGTTATTATCTATGCCGTTAAACACTTCAGGATCGAGACCTCTGTAATTGGTTATTGTGAAGAGATTCTGAACTGTAGCATAGAGTCTCATTTTCAGCTTATTCTGAAGCAGGTCGTTGAAGTTGTAGCCAAGCGACATATTGTCAAGCTTCAGGAACGATGCATTCTCCATGTAATAATCAGAGTAGTACTGCGAATTTTCGAAATTGGTTTCAGTAACATTGGTAACCCTGTTAGCAAGGTATCCTGAAGCTGCCATATTGGCGTAGGTTGCAGTTTGAGAATACGTTGTTGTAGACGTAGTTTCCAATGTTGATCCTGCCGTTGAATGAGAAGTCGAGGTTCTTATACCTGAGAAGTGATGTGAAGCCCATGAATACCGTAGGAGCCGGCTTCTGGTATCTGTATCTGTCATCTCCCGTGATAGCTCCGTCACCATTGCGGTCTACATACAACCCTTCAATGGGGTTGCCTTCAGTATCATACACCTGCTCCTGTACATAGAACGAATATGAGGGATATCCGACACTGTGAATCTGGATGTTGTTTCCAACACCTCCTCCAATGCCTCCGACATAGATGCCTTTGTAGGTCGAGTCATCAACCGCAGTCAGCTTGGTAATTTTGTTGACGTTATAAGTGACGTTGAATCCAACTTCCCAGTCAAGGTCGTTATTGTTAATAGCTTTTGCATTTATCGAAAATTCAATCCCTTTGTTTTCAAGGTTTCCGACGTTTGTCACTATCTGGTTGGTGAGGTTCGTACCTGCAGGCACGGGGATCTGGTTGATAAGATCAGCAGTTGTCCTGTAGTAAACGTCAATGTCACCGGTAATCCGGTCTTTCAGGAATCCATAGTCGAGAGCCAGGTTGTAGGTGGTTGTTTCTTCCCATTTCAGGTTAATGTCATAACCACCGGGCCTTGAAGTCTGAATATAATTTGTTCCGAAGAGATAATATGCACCGGGTTCTGCATATGTATAGGATTGCCTGATATGGATAATCGTTGCTTCCAAGGTTCTGCTGGCCTGTGATTCCATAACCCAGCCTGAGCTTAAGATTTGATACTATATTGTTTGCAAAGAAGGGCTCCTTGGATATTGTCCATGCAAAGGCAGCTGACGGGAAAAGCCCCCATCTTGTTTCCGGAGAAAAGCGTGATGATCCGTCATCGCGGAGAGTGAAGGTCAGATTGTATTTGTCCTTCAGGATGTAATTGAATCTTCCGAAGAATGAAACCAGGAAGAATTCTGATTTATAATCCGAATTCTCATATAATGTCTTGGCATCATTTGATGTTGTGACTGTCTTTCCATCCCTGTAAAAATGCTGCCATTCATAGCCAAGTATTGCACTCAGCCTGTGAATTCCTCCGAAAGCCTTATTATAATCGAAGTAGAAATCGAAAAGTGAATTGGACTTGTTCTGGTCGTACTGTGTGTATCTTCCCATACCATGATAGGTTGAATAGTCAAGGAACGAACTGTCGGGAATTTGAACGGTCCCTTCGGTGTATGATTTGTCAATACCCATGTTTACTTTAGCTTTCAGGTCGGGAAGGAAATGGAGCTTGTATTCCAGCTGGAGATTGCCGATTAACCTTCTTACGGTTGCCTCATCATCCCGGTCGTAAAGCTGTGTGAGCGGATTCATCGGAGCCACAAACAAGGGAGTGCCATCAGGGTTTTTCCAGAGAAAGTCAGTTTCCTGTGTCGGATCCATAGCATTAGCGCCGCCAATTGCACCGGTGTTTGCAAAGAAGTTATCGTTGATCATTCCCTTTGCATTGAGTTCAACCTTAAGGTGGTCTTCAAATAATGTCGGCGAAAGGTTTATAGCTCCTGTATAGCGTTTCAGATTATCAGTTTTCAGAATACCGTTCTGATTTGTATATCCGAAGCTGACACGATATGGGAACTTGCCAAGACCTCCCGAAAAGTTCAGGTTATGGTCGTTCGAAACGGCTGTCTGGAAAACCTCATTTTGCCAGTCTGTGTTTGCCGTGCCAAGTGTATCGACAAAAGTAGGATACTTTTCGGTGATCAGATCGCGGAATTCATCAGCCGTAAAGATGTCAATGTACTTGATAGCCTTGCTGACCGATACGTTGCCTGTGTAATTTACCGTAAAAGGTTTACCGCTGGCTCCTTTTTTGGTTGTGATGAGAATAACGCCGTTTGATGCCCTCGAACCATAAATGGCTGTTGCCGAGGCATCCTTGAGAACGGTAAATGATTCGATGTCATTCGAGTTGATTGTCGACAGAGGGTTTCTCATTCCTGCAGCGCCTTCGATGTCAACTGCGACACCGTCGATAACTATAAGGGGATCGTTGCTGGCGAGAAGTGATGAGCCGCCCCTGATACGTATCGTTGCTCCGGCACCGGGTGCGCCACCGCTGTTCACGATCTGTACGCCGGCCATCTTTCCGATCACCATTTCCTGAGGTGAACTAACGATACCAGGGTTAAAGTATTCGGAGTTTACAGCCTGAACAGAACCGGTAAGATCTGCCTTCCTGGCAGTACCATAACCGATCACCGTTACTTCCTGCAGTGCCAGTTCGCCTACGGCCAGGGATACATTGATCGATGTCCTGCTGTTTACTGCGATTTCCTGTGTGGTGTATCCGATATATGATACAACCAGGGTTGCTGTCGGCGCTGTGGTAATTGAATAATTACCTCCGGCGTCTGAAATTGTTCCATTGGTGGTCCCTTTCTCCTGGATCGTCACTCCGATCAGGGCTGAACCATCTCCTGCATCCGTAACCTTACCTGAAACTCTTATTCCCTGGGCGCTGATTGCCCCGGTAACAAGAATTCCAAGGAAAAGCAACGAAAGCATCGTAAAGAATCGTTTTTTCATTGGATGTCTGGTTTAAGATTTATAGTTTGAGTTTTAAGATTTGTTTTTGCTTCCAGTTAAGGAACAACAAATGTAAGAAATAAATCAATATAAACCCCCCTTGAAAATATTAATTTTCAAGCAATTAACATATACTTCCGCAAACGTTTGAAATGTTCTTAATTAACAAGGAATATTTGACTTTTATATATTATTTGTTCTGTATTTTCCTTGTTTTTCCTGGTAAATTCTTCCTGACGATATCATTTTTCTGATGATTGGTTCAACTGACCAATCGATAAGGAGATTCCTCGCTGAAGCTCTCAACTTCATAACAGCTTTTGGGAAAATCAAAAATTTTCACATAACTTCGGGAAATGGTGATTTGTCTGTATTGCAAAACAAGATGAATAAGGGGCAGGTAACAATAAAAGATATAGCAAAGGAACTTGGAATATCCCCCTCAACTGTTTCAAAGGCTCTCAAGGGGCACCCCGATATTAGCACTGCAACAAAAGAAGCCGTGCGTGAACTTGTAGAGCGATGGAACTACAAACCTGATCCGATAGCATTAAGCCTGAAAAGCGGACTTAGCAAAACTATCGGTGTAATCGTTCCCGAAATAGTACATTACTTCTTTTCAACAGTCATCAGCGGCATAGAAGACCTCGCCTACGACTCAGGCTATCATGTGATGTTCTGCCAGTCAAACGAATCATATGAGAGAGAAGTCAAGGCAGTTGAGACATTGCTCTCGAGCCGGGTCGACGGAATACTTGTCTCACTGAGCAAGGTTACAGCGAATTTTGACCATTTCAGGAATATCATCACAGGCTGGAAAGCCTCTTGTATTCTTTGACAGGGTATGCGATGAGCTCGAAACAGACAGGGTTATCGTTGACGATGAAGCCGGCGCATACGAGGCAACAAGGCATCTTATCGAAACAGGATGCAGGAATATCATTCATCTTTCGGGTCCGCAAAACCTTCTGATCGGAAAGAACAGGAAAGCAGGTTTTGTCAGGGCGCTGAAGGAATTTAATTTCCAGTCAATTGAAAATAATATAGTAAAATGTGACACCGGAGAGGAAGCCCGGACAGTGGTCCCGGAACTGCTGAACAGGAAAGTTCCGCCCGACGGTATTTTTGCCGTCAATGACCTGACTGCTGCCGAAGCCATGAGAGTTGTAAAGCAAAAAGGATTTAAAGTGCCTGACGATATTTCAATCATTGGATTTACCAGCGGAATAATGTCCGACCTCACCGATCCCACTCTTACATCAGTTGAGCAGCATGGATATATGGTGGGCAAGGAGGCTGTGAAACTTTTGATCAATAACCTGGAAAACAATGGTCCGCGCACTTTTCAGACAAAAATCATAAAGACTGAACTGGTGATAAAAGGTTCAACCAGAAAGAAACCAAATTAAAAATTATATAATATGAACGTACCGACAAATCTGTATTATACCAAAGACCACGAATGGCTGAAAGTTGAGGGCGAATACGCTTATGCAGGAGTAACCGACTTCGCACAGGGCGAACTTGGAGATATTGTTTTCATTGAGATTGAAACCCTGGGGGAGACTCTAAAGAAAGAGGAAGTATTCGGAACTATCGAAGCTGTGAAAACAGTCTCCGACATGTTCATGCCGGTAGGAGGAGAGATCCTCGAGGTGAATCCTGCAATAACCGATACCCCGGATGTGGTCAACAAGGACCCTTATGGCAATGGATGGATGATAAAGCTTAAAATGAGTGATCCGGCAGAAGTCGGGGAACTTCTCGATGCCGAAAAATACAAAGCCCTTCTATAAGGTCTTCTTGACCTCTACTTCCTGGTAGCCTTCAACGATGTCACCCACTTTGATGTCGTTGAAATTCTGGATGTTGAGTCCGCACTCATATCCTCCGACGACCTCTTTGACATCGTCCTTGAACCTCTTCAGGGAGCCTAATTCGCCTGTGTATATGACAATCCCGTCGCGAATGATACGAACCATGGTATTGCGGGTGATCTTACCCTCCTTGACATAACATCCGGCAACTGTCCCCACCTTGGTAACCTTGAAAATATCGCGGATCTCAA
The DNA here is from genome assembly GCA_963772715.1 of uncultured Bacteroidota bacterium. GTDB lineage: Bacteria > Bacteroidota > Bacteroidia > Bacteroidales > VadinHA17 > LD21. Next base: position 192,864 of record CAVYYM010000025.1, on the reverse strand, counting down.
GTGTTGCAACAATCTCTTCTTTTACTTCAGGGGATAACATACCTTCCATAGCCGCCCTTATCTCCTCAATTGCATTATAAATAATCGAATAGAGACGTATATCGATCTCCTCCTTCTCAGCCAGCTTCCTGGCGGCAAGGGAAGGACGGACCTGAAATCCCACAATGATGGCATTCGATGCAGCAGCAAGCAGAACATCAGATTCGGAAATCTGCCCTACTGCCTTATGTATAATGTTCAGCTGTATCTCGGGCGTCGACAGCTTGATAAGCGAATCGCCGAGGGCTTCGACTGAACCATCCACATCACCCTTGACAATTATATTGAGTTCCTGGAAGTTGCCTATGGCAATTCTTCTTCCAATCTCGTCAAGGGTTATATGTTTTTGTGTGCGCAGACCCTGTTCACGCTGAAGCTGCGCCCTTTTTGTGGCAATATCCTTGGCTTCACGGTCGCTTTCCATCACATTGAACTTGTCTCCTGCCTGAGGAGCGCCGTTAAGACCCAGAATAAGAGCAGGTGTGGCTGGTCCGACTACATCAATCTTGTTGCCTCTTTCGTTGTACATAGCTTTCACATGCCCGAAACTGGCACCTGCAAGGAGGACATCGCCAACCCTTAAGGTACCTGCTTTAACAAGGATTGTGGCAGTAAATCCCCTTCCCTTGTCGAGGGAGGATTCAACCACTGTGCCAATGGCCGGTTTATTCGCATTTGCCTTGAGATCAAGCATTTCCGCTTCGAGAAGAACCTTGTCAAGAAGGGCATCGATATTCAGTCCTGTCTTGGCAGAGATCTCCTGTGACTGGAATTTTCCGCCCCAGTCTTCAACAAGGTAATTCATAGCGGCCAGAGCCTCCTTTATCTTGTCGGGATTTGCTGTCGGCTTGTCAATTTTATTAATTGCGAATACAATGGGAACACCTGCAGCTGAAGCATGATTTATAGCTTCTGTGGTCTGTGGCATCACCCCATCGTCGGCAGCCACGACAATGATCGCTATGTCGGTGATCTGCGCTCCCCTGGCTCTCATGGCGGTAAATGCCTCATGACCGGGGGTATCCAGGAAAGTTATCTTGCGGCCGTCGTCAAGCTGGACGGCATATGCGCCGATATGCTGGGTTATGCCTCCTGCTTCACCTGCGATAACGTTGGTTCTTCTTATATAATCGAGAAGCTTGGTCTTTCCATGATCGACATGTCCCATTACAGTGACAATCGGTGGTCTGGGTGTAAGATCCTCTTCATCATCTTCCACCTCCCTGACTGCTTCCTGCAGCTCGGCGCTGACAAATTCAACCTTGAACCCGAACTCATCAGCAAGAACGGCCATCGTTTCTGCATCAAGACGCTGGTTTATCGAGACGAAAAGGCCAAGATTCATACATGTGGATATGATATCCGTCACCGGGATGTTCATCATTATCGCAAGCTCATTGACAGAGACAAACTCGGTAACTTTCAGTATATTCTTTTCCAGTTCGATCTTATCCTCCTGTTCCTGGCGCTGCTGGCTGATTGCTTCGCGTTTTTCCCTGCGGTATCTCGAACCTTTTGATTTTCCCTTGGTAGTAAGTCTGGCAAGGGTCTCTTTTATCTGCTTCTGAACTTCTTCCTCATCCACTTCAGCCCTTACAGGTCTTTTCTTCAAAGGTTTCTTTCCTGCTTTATCCTTCCTGTCGCCCGCACCAGGCCTGACAACAGGCACCTGTTCTTTTTCCTTGGTGATCCTCTTTCTTTTCTTCTTTCTTCTGAAATCCTGGTCACCGTTGACCTTTACAGGCTGATAAGGTGATGGTTTTTTCTTCTCCTCCACCGGCAGGTCTATCTTACCCACAACTGTGGGGCCTGAAAGTTTTTCAAATCCCGGGCGGAATACTTCAATGATTTTTTCTTCGGGTTCAATTGCGGTTTCAGTGTCAATAATATCTTCGATTGAATCTTCGATCTCAGCGGGTTCTTCGGCCGGTTCCAGGACAGGATGCTTTCCGGCTTCAGCCGTTGCAGGTTTTTCATGTGTCTCATCCTTGCCTGTCTTCTTCTCTTTTTTTGCCGGTTTGGCATCTGCAGGCAAAGTATCGAGATCAATTTTACCAAGAATACGAAGATCGACACCGGACTTGTCTCCTTCTCCAGCGACAGGTTCTTTGATTGCAGGGCCTTTTTTTATCTCTTTTTCGGATTCTGCAGCTTTTTTTGCCGGTTTCTTTTCCGGAACTTCCCCGGGTTGAGCAGCTTTTGGTTTGGCGGTTTTGTCAAGGTCGATTTTCCCGACAAGTTTGACATCAGGTTTTTTTGCTTCAGGCCTCAGATCAACGTTCTTTGTCAATACGGATGAATCTTTTACAAGGATTTCATCATCCTTTTCTGATTCCTCAGTCTCTGATTTCTCAGAAAAATCATCGATCGAAAGCGTCTCTTTTTTCCTGTGAAGGTCTTTGAGAGCCAGTTTCTCGGATTCTTTCTTTGCACTGATATCCGTACTGTATTCCTTAACAAGCAGGAGATAAGCCTCATGCGGGAGTTTTGTGTTGGGGTTGGGATCAAGGTCATGCCCTTTCTTGTGAAGAAACTCCACGATGGTGGATATCCCCACGTTGAACTCACGGGCTGCTTTGCTTAATCTCGTTGCCTTAACGTCTTCTGTCATAAAATATACCTCGACTTTTTAAACCTTTCAATTATGATCTGCAATATATCCTATTCAAATTCAGCCTTCAATATGTTGACGACCTCCTTCACTGTCTCCTCTTCAAGGTCGGTTCTCTTTACCAGGTCGCTTATTGAAAGATTGAGAACGCTCCTTGCGGTATCGCATCCTATTGCTTTCAGCTCCTCGATTATCCAGTCTTCAATTTCATCGCCGAACTCCTCGAGATTTACATCTTCCTCATCTTCTCCACCCGGTTCCCTGTAAACATCTATCTCATAACCGGTGAGCTGACTGGCAAGTTTGATGTTGAGTCCTCCTTTGCCGATAGCCAGTGATACTTCGGTGGGCTTAAGGTATATCTCAGCCTTTTTGGTTTCTTCAATCAGCTTGATGGAAGTTATTTTGGCAGGGCTTAGCGCTCTCTGTATAAAAAGCTGGTTATTGGAAGTGAAATTTATCACGTCGATGTTTTCGTTGCGAAGCTCCCTTACAATGCCGTGGATCCTTGATCCTTTCATTCCCACGCAGGCACCGACAGGATCGATCCTTTCATCATATGATTCAACGGCAACCTTCGCGCGTTCGCCGGGAACCCTGACGATCTTCTTGATTGTGATGAGTCCGTCGAATATCTCCGGCACCTCGAGTTCGAAGAGCCTTTCAAGGAATACAGGCGATGTGCGGCTGAGAATGATGAATGGAGTGTTGTTCCTCATTTCGACCTTGATAACGACCGCCCTTATCGAGTCGCCCTTGCGGAAATGGTCTGAAGGTATCTGTTCGCTTTTCGGAAGGATGAGTTCGTTACCGTCATCGTCCAGAATGAGGATCTCCCTTTTCCAGACCTGGTAAACCTCTCCGGTAACTATCTCGCCGATCCTGTCCTTGTATTTCATATAGATATTGTTCTTCTCAAGGTCCAGGATACGTGCGGTAAGATTTTGCCTCAGCGAAAGAATCGCCCTTCTTCCGAAGTCGAGGAATTTCACTTCGTCTGATACATCCTCGCCCACCTCATAATCGCTGTCGATCTTCTTGGCTTCCGAAAGCGGAATCTGTGTAATGGGATCCGTAAGCTGATCGTCATCCACCACCACCCTGTTTCTCCAAATCTCGAAGTCACCTTTATCAATATTCACGATGATGTCGAAATTATCGGCCGAGCCGTATTTCTTTGCCAGCATCCCCCTGAAAACATCTTCAAGAACGCTCATCATAGTTGGGCGGTCTATGTTTTTCAGCTCTTTGAATTCCGAAAAGGTGTCGATCAAATTAACATTTTCCATCTCGTGTAAACCTCTTATAATTACTTAATTGTCAATATTGCCTTTGTTGCTTTTACCTGGTCCAGGTTGAAGGATAACTCCTTTATTTCCTTCGGTCTGCCTTTTACCTTTACTTCTGTCTCCAGCTCGAATCCGCCGGAGGTCACATTTTTCAGGATACCTGTAAATTTTTCACCGTCAGCACTTACCACCTCGACCTTTTTGCCTTCATTCTTGTAGTACTGGTCGATCACTCCGAATGGCATATCGAGGCCGGGCGATGAAACCTGCAGCTCGAAATCCTCGGCATCGCGATCGAGATTCTTTTCAAGATGACGATGTATTGCAACACATTCATCAATGGTGATATCTTTCATGGTATCAGCCAGGACAGTTATTTTGTTTGCACTGCTTATCCTGACGGCTACAAGAAAGGTTCCTGTTCCCTTAATGAACTCATTTACAAGCTTTTCTATATGATTTTTATCAATCATCGCCGATTTTTGATAATAAAATAGGGGACTCTGTCCCCTAGCTCAATTCACCCTCAAATCGGATGCAAAGATAACTAATGTTTTGAAATATACAATAACCGATAGATATATTTGCATCCTCCTTTGTGTACCTTTGTGCATACTTTGTGATCTTTGTGGTTAAGAAGAAGTTTAAGAAGGTTTAAGAGGTTGATGAGAGTTGAATAAGTCGGTTAAAGATATTTACTCCGGGGATGAAGTTGAATTGCTTTCCTACTGCACACTCTGCCCGCACGAATGCAGGGTGAACAGGTTTGAGGGCGGTGACGGATTCTGCGGGATGGACGCAGGACTGAACATCGCGTCGGTATGCATTCACAGGGGAGAGGAGCCCCCGATAAGCGGACCTGATGGCATATGCAATATTTTTTTTGCAGGATGTAATCTTCGATGTATCTATTGCCAGAATCATGATATAAGCAGACCGGATGGCGAATGCATGAAATGCACGGCTTCACTTGAGCTGACACTTGATCAGATCGAAAGGATATTGACCTCGGGCATTAAAGCTGTGGGATTCGTATCCCCATCTCATGTGGTTCCACAGGTGAAAGCGATGATAAGGGGAATGAATGCAAGAGGACTCAGACCTATAACAGTATATAATACAAACGGATACGACAAACCGGAAGTCATCGAAAGTCTTGAAGGGCTCATAGATGTATACCTCCCGGATTATAAATATGTTACTCCAGACACTGCGAATGATTACTCCGATGCGGCCGATTATCCTGAAGTTGCACTGAAAGCTTTGAAAAAAATGTACTGGCAGAAAGGCTCGACCCTTCATCTTGATGACAGGGGAAGGGCCGTGAAAGGCATGCTGATAAGGCATCTTGTACTGCCGGGACATTCGGAGGAGAGCAGAAAGGTACTTGGAACAATTGCAGAGGAGCTTTCGACAGGAGTACATCTTTCGCTTATGTCGCAGTATCATCCCACACCTTTGGTGAAAAATCATCCTGTTCTAAACAGGTCACTCTATAAATCAGAATATGAATCCGTTGTCGAGACCATGGAGAACCTCGGCTTCCGGAATGGCTGGGTTCAGGATATGGACTCTCACATGAATTACAGGCCGGATTTCAACAGAGAGCATCCGTTTGAAAAGTAAGAAAGGAACATTGACTCTTGATTACATGCTGATTGCATGATTGCATGATTGCACGATTGCATGATTGCAAAATTGCACGATCCTAAGCTTTAATCTTTTTATCAGGATAGAGTGTTCCCCCCTTAGTCAGCCACGAAACTCCGAAAGCTATAAGCGTAACAGTTTCCCCCCAGAAAATGAATGTGGATTCAGGTCTCTTTTCAGAGAAAAAAAGAAGGAACAGCAATACTCCTGCCATACTTACAATCATCGCAAGCCCACAGATTACATAGATCTTGTTCCTTATCATCTTCCTTTTTGTCGGGCCGGGTTTTAACCTCGTAAACAGGAAAATTGACATTGCTGCAAGTATTGAAAAGAAAATTGCAGCACAGATAAGATGAACAGTCGCAGAAATGTTATATGGTCCGGATGGGACAGTCGGAAAAAATGCAATTCCGAGAGCAAAGAATCCTGCCAGGGTTGCTGCAAGGTTATCCCATTTGTCATAGCCTTTATAGAAGAAAAGGAACAGAGCGATTGAACAAAGTGCTCCTACGAGCACATCCCTCATCCCCGAATAGTAATATAAACTGATATTATTGCGGATCGTATTTTCTCCAAATATCACAGTTGCTCCAAGCGGCAGCACCACCGGCAGAAGAATTCCTATCCAGCCGACAGCTTTTCTCAAAGCCAGATAGGAATAGGTTTGTTTCAGATATTCTTTATTATTGGCAGCCCCTTTCATATCCCGAAAACACCAGGTCAGAATTTAATTTCCTAAAAGCAATCCAAATTAGCGAAAAAACATTATTAAACCAGAGGAAACATTTTATTGTGAAATTATTAACAGAAAAAAGCGACCGCAGTTTCCTGCGAGTCGCTTCTATTTTTATCCTGTTGCCGGTCGCCCGTAGCCGGTTACCATCATTACCTGCTTCTCGATTTCGAGTCACCGGAGCTCGACCTTGCAGAAGATGATGAAGAGGATGATCTGCTCGACTGACTGCTTCTGCTGGCCTGAGGAGCCCTTGCACTCTGGGTGCTTCTGCTGCTCTGAGGAGCCCTTGCACTCTGGGTGCTTCTGCTGCTCTGGGGTGCCCTTGCACTCTGGGTGCTTCTGCTGCTCTGGGGTGCCCTTGCACTCTGGGTGCTTTTGCTGCTCTGAGGAGCCCTTGCACTCTGGGTGCTTTTACTGCTCTGGGGTGCCCTTGCACTCTGGGTGCTTCTGCTGCTCTGCGGTGCCCTTGCACTCTGGGTGCTTCTGCTGCTCTGTGGTGCCTTGCACTCTGGGTGCTTCTGCTGGCCTGGGGTGCCCTTGCACTCTGGGTGCTGCTGCTGCTCTGCGGTGCCCTTGCGCTCTGGGTGCTTCTGCTGCCCTGCGGTGCCTGTGCGCTCTGGGTGCTTCTGCCCTGAGGAGCCCTTACACTCTGGTCATTACGCTGACTCGTATAGGATTTGGTTGATTCCCTGCTGTCCGGAGTCCTTCTGCTGCCGTTGGGATTCGTCCTTGTGTAAAGAGCTTCACCCTCTTTTTTCTGCTCGGGATGCGAGTAGGCATTCCTGTAGAAATCGTTGTGGATGTTTACTGCTACCATTGGCGAGTAGTGACGCATTCCATGATAGTAGAAGTCGTTGTATCCGTTCCAGCGGCAGTAGTCCCAGTGACGATAGTGTGCGTAGTAATCGTTGTACCAGTTATAGTGATATCCGTAGTAGTAGTGCCAGTAGAAGGGGCGCCATGGGCTCCACCATTGTGGGTAAAATCCCCAGTACCATGAAGAGTGCCATGCCATGTAGCCGGGCATGTAGATGAATCTTACAAGAGGCCAGTATGATATTTCGTAAGGTGTTGTTTCTACAACAGTCACATATGTCCTGTTTGCAGGTCTTCCCATATAGCCGGGATTTGGGGTCTCCTTATAATTGGGCTCTATAATGTAATTCTTTCCGTACAGGGCTTCATCGCCGATGAGCTGTATCTGCACCGATCCGTTGTTGAAACGCTGAACCGTGAAGACAGCGACATCCTGGAAATCTTTCTTGCCAAGCGGCACACGCATGACTATCGTATGATCATCCCCATCGGGGTAGTCAGTTACGGTAATATAATCGATGAGGTTATCGCCGTTGAGATCAAGGTTGTTTATCCTTGAACTTTCACTATTCAGATTTCTTTCGAAACCTTCAAGAGTTTCAGACTCCTGGAAGAGTTTCATCACTGCGTAGAGGTTAAGATTATCTCCGGGCAACCCCAGGTATTCATCAGGATAATCCTGTGCTTTTGCTGTGGTCCCAAGTGCGACCAGGGCTGCGAGAATCGATGTGAGAATTAACTTTTTCATTTTTGTAAGTATTAGAACTCACTTACATTAATGCAAAAGCCGTACCAAACTATATGATTTCCCATTTATTGAGGCTTTGCGATAAGAAGTCATGCAATCCCTACGCTAAAGCTTAGGAGGGCAAAGCGTGCTTCGTCAGCCGTAGCCTTGGCGGAGGCTGGCAATCGTGCAATCATGCAATCTCGTTAAGATCAGATGACTGCAAGACCCCAGGGCTTACATGAATTTCTCTCTTTTCTGAAGATTCATCAATCCGGCCAAAAGGAAGATAATAGTGCCAATAACAAGTATAATCCTGCTCTTCATGGTAATGATGGCCCAGGTTGTCTCATTCACGCCATATGTGGGATCGAAGGGATTGAGAAAGATATTCCATTGGCTCTTGCGGAGAAAATCGGCATCCTGCATTATCATAAAAAGGAAGCCGATAATTATCATAACCACCGCAGTACCGTTGCCGTTCCGGATTACTGTCGACAGCATGAATGCCATCATACCAAGAAAGATCACAGGGAACATAACCTGGATGGTCATATTTACAAACTGAAACTTCACTATCAGCAGAGATGACAGAAACGTAAAAACGAACATGATAAGGCAGGTGATCACGTAAATCAATATGATCCTGACAAGCCAAACCTTGTATCTGTAATTGGGTATGCCGAACAGTATCTCGATAGTCCTGGCATCCTGGTCATTCTGAATCCCGAAAACAGCAGGGTAGAAGACCAGCAGGACACCACAGAAGATGAACATGCCATACAGGTCCTCCATTCTTGAAATGTCGTTATCGAAAACATAAATCACGGAAATGCCGAGATAAAAAAACACCGAACCGGCAAGGAACCAGATGAATTTGTTGGCGAAAATGATCTTCAGATTATAGGAGATCATTTTCCTTATCAGGGTGTAATAATTATATAATACGTTGGTTTTCATTATCCGGCATTTATTTCTTTTTTCCTCAGCAGCCACAGGTATGCATCCTCAAGGTTCGGTGTGGCGGTAACTGCATTTTCATATGGCTTCGACTCGGATATGACCCTCATTCTTACGAAGCCCTCCTCCGTCATGTGATGCACCACAAGATGCTCCCCGACAAACTTGCCGAATTCCTCGGAAGGAATCCTGATCTGCCAGACATGTCCCTCAGCTTCTCTTGTCATGTCAATGGGTTTGCCGAGATATCTGAGCCTGCCCTTGTTGAGAACAGCCACCTGGTTGCAGGAGCTCGATATGTCCTCAATAATATGTGTGGAGAAAATAACCACTCTTTCACGGCTAAGCTCCACGAGCAGATTCCTGAACCTGATCCTCTCCCTCGGATCAAGTCCTGCAGTCGGCTCGTCAACAACAAGTATCCTCGGCAGATGCAACAGGATTTGGGCAATACCCATTCTCTGCTTCATCCCACCTGAATATGAACCTATCTTTTCATGTCTTCTCTCTTCCATATGAACAGCCTGAAGTACATAAGTCACCCTCTCTTCCCTTGTCTTTGCGTCGATGATGTTCTTCAGCATCGCCTGGTAATGAAGATACTCGTGAGCCGTCATGTTTTCATAGCTTCCGAATTCCTGGGGAAGATACCCGATAAGTCCCTGGAGCTCCTCTCTCTTCTTCTGTGTGTCGAGCCCGTTGATCCACACTTTGCCATAACTCTGTTCAAGGATGCCGCAAATGATCCTCATGAGCGTCGTTTTGCCGGCACCGTTTGGACCAAGCAGTCCGAACATACCGTTTCCGATGTTCATGGAAACGCAGATCAGTGCCTTGAACGGCTTTTTCCTCTTGCCTATCAGAGGTACTGCCGCAACTATCTTATATATGGTTTTTCGCAGACCCTTGAATTTTCCTTCCAGCCTGTAAATGTCGGTATTCTCTTTGCTTAGCTTCAGACCGGTCTTGTAGATGAAGAGCCCAAGGAACCATACAAAGCCGAGAATGAGGACCACAACGATATTATCCCATTTAAGCTGGAAGAATACCAGGTTCATCAGGGGAACGATCCAGAATACGATGAAATCAAGTACCGGTATCAGTCTTTTAAGCAACCTGTTCTTTCCTTCGGATGTCATGTTCGTGAAAAGCTCCCTGAACTGGTTCCAGATCGCTGAAAGGAAGAACCATAATGCCATGCTGAACAGGAAGATCCAGAATCCCTTCTGCAGGTAAATGTATGTGAAATAGACCATGAAGGCGAAGAGAGGCAATTGCCATCCCACTTGTGTCAGGTCCTTCCACCTCCTGAAATGACGGTTGAGGCCGAGCCTCTCCCTGATCCTTGCGCCGGCTCTCCATTCCCTTGCCCACCTGTTCTCCCTTTCATATATCTTGACAAGGCTCTGGACATATATATTGATGTTTTGATCGGCTGGAATGACTGTCTCCCTGGCTTTCCTCAGACTGTTCATGATGAACCATGTCGATGCAGGGACCAGTATAATGGAAGTATTGTCGTAATAAGCTTCCAGATGAATTTATCCAATGTGGTGTAAATAAGGAATATCAGCAATCCAAATACGATAATCTGAATCGCCTTGTTCTTCCAGTTTAGCGACTTGAACCACTCCATTGCATTCTCCATTCCTGAATAAAATGTAGGAATGAATATCAGTGTGAGAAGTGTGCTGAGAGATGAGTCCTCCGATTACAGTAATGGCAAACGAAGCGCCTATAATTGAAACATATTCGGCTTTTCCCATTGCCAGCGGAAACATGGCGATAACAGTTGTCGATGCAGTTATCAGGATTGGCCTTATCCTTGCCATCCCGGCAGACATAAGCGCCCGTGACCGCCGGTAGCCTCGCTTTCGCAGAAGATTAGTGTAATCGATTAGCATGATCCCGTTATTGACAACCACGCCAAGAAGGATCAGCAGACCCATCAGCGTGTTGGCATTGATCAGGCTGTTGCCGGTCAGTATAAGTGCTATCAGAGATCCGAGTGCAGCCAGCGGAATGCTGAAAAGCAGGACGAATGGTACCGTGAGTGACTCAAATACAGCCGCAAGGATCATATATATCAGCAGAAATGCTATTCCGATAAGCTTATAGAATTCCTTGAACTGATCCTCCTCCTGCAAGACTTCCACCGCAATTCCCGAAGGTATATTCAGTCCGTTTACAATAGACTGTATTTCCGCTCTGGCGCCCTCGAGAAGATCTTTTGATGACTTGATCTCTTCGGTGAAACTGTATGTGACTGTAACTCTCTTCTCCTGGTTCTCCCTGTGTATGCTGCCCCTGCCATAAGAGAAAATGATGTTTGCCAGTTCTTCCATTTCCATTACGGTTCCGCCCGCATTGCTAACCTCCAGATGTTTCAGGTCGTCGATTGTCTTAGTCAGTATTCTCATTCTCCAGTGTGTCCGTCCGGGCATACTTGATAATTATGTCATAGCTTTCTGTTCCCTGCTTGAATGTTGCCCCTGAAGTATATTCTCTTCCAAATGTTCCGAGAGCAGATGAGAGGTTTATCAAGGTAAAGTTGTTTCTGCCGATATAATCCATATCGAAAAAGAGCTGAACCTCCGGCTGGTTGTCCTGAACATTCAGGTTAACCCTCTGGATTGTCGTCAGGTCATCGATATATGTTTCTATATCATCAGCCAGGTTCTTCATTTCCTCAAAGTTCTGGCCTTTTATCACTACGCTTTCGGATTGTGTTCCTATTCCCAGCATGTTCAGGAATCCGGCTCCCGGATTGACTGTTTCCATTCCGCCTCCTCCGCCACCGGTGAATCCGCCGCTAGTGGAAACATCATCCATGCTTATTTCTGCCGACGTGATGTTTTTCGTCTTTTCAGAAATTTCATTCTTTATTTCCGGCAGGCTCCTTTTGCTCTCCTTGTCCCAATCTTCCTTAAGGCTGACAGTTACTGTAGCCTGTTCCTCCTCGATGTTGCTGACGATATCCTCTTTTTCGGGGATAGAAGCAAGTCTCGATTCGATCTCGGCAACTACCGCATCCGTTTTCTCAAGCGTCGATCCTGTTGGCATTATCACGCTCAGCCTGAAATCGGGAGTGTTCACTTCCTGTGTTTCGCTCAGGCTCAGGGTAAGGCTTATCAGCAGTGCAGCAAAAAATACCACAAGCGTTCCGATAATTGTCGTCGCTGGTTTCTTCATGCTCGCCTTTAATACGAGATGGTATGCCTGAATAAGCCTGTTGTGCAGTGACAGCTTCTTGAATATTTCCGCATTTCCGACTGATCGCGTTGAAAGCAGGTAATATGTCGCCATGGGGATGAACAGCACTGCCACAGACAGTGAAACAAGCAAAGTGGATACTATAGATACTCCTATATTTTCGCCAATTATTAAGACAAGGAAGTTTGAAGTGAAAAGTAATGGCAGGAAAACCACGATAGTTGTTAGAGTAGAGGCGAAGATCGCCCTCCAGACCTCCTTTGTTCCCTGTTTTACGGAAGTCTCGTAATCCTTTCCTGTTCCCGCGAGCCTGTATATATTCTCCAGCACCACCACCGAATTATCGACGAGCATGCCTATTGCAAGGGCAATACCGACCAGTGTAAGGCTGTTAAGGGAAATGTCAAATGCATAAAATAGGTTAAAGGCAATATAAACCGAGATCGGTATGGATACGGCTATTATTGTGACAAGCCGGATGTTCCTCAGGAAGAACCACAATATCAGCACGGCAAGTATAGCTCCCGTGATTGCAAGGTTGATGACCTGTGTCAGGTTCTCTTCCATTGTTTCGGCGCTGTTATACTGAACGACTATTTCCACACCTTTGGGTGCAAGGTCCCTGTTGAGCTTGTCCATCTGACTGATGGCATCATGCGACAGATCTATCAGATTAGCCTGGTTGTCATTTACGAGATTCATGGTTACGGAATTCATTCCGTTGACCCTGCTGTAGGAGGTTTCCTCTTTAACGCCGTAAAAGATTTCAGCTATATCGCGGAGCAGGATACCTCCATCCTTTTTGACGATTATACTGCCGATATCGCTTACGTCGGTATATTCTGAGGTGATATTTACAAAATACTCGTTGGTGCCATCTACCACCTTTCCGGCAAAAGTCTTATCCCTCCCGCTGCTGTTAAGCAGGGAGCTTACCTGACCCAGTGTAATGCCGTTTGCCTTGCAGGCTTTTTCATCGAGCCTTACCTCAATGGAATTTTCCTTTCCTCCGTAAACCTGAACGCCTGCAATTCCGTCGATGTTCTCAAGTTTAGGCATAATCTCCCTGTCGGCAATATTCCTTATCCTGTCGACCCCGCCTTCGCCTCTCACCTGCAGCACCATGAACTGGTTTGTCAGCTGCTCAAGGTCCACCTTCAGTACATTGATGATGAACTCTTCGGGAATTGAGCTTTTGACAATGTCTATTTTCTCCTGAAGCTTGAGGTTTGCATATTTAAGATCGGCATTCCGGGTGAAATATATTGTTATCGTACCGTACCTTGAAGAAATATTCGATTCGATCTTTTCAACATCCTCGAGAGTTCCGATTGCTCCTTCGAGTGGTATAATTGCCTGTGTCTCAATATATGATGGATCTGTTTCCAGCATAGTACCTACCTGAACTACCATTCCGGGAAGCTGGAAATTCGGTATCAGCTCCAGCGATAACTTCTTATATGAGATGAAGCCGAGCATCGAAAGCCCGATGAACAGCATGCTGATGAGGATCCTTCTTTTTAGTATAAAGTCCATTTTCGCTCAGGTAATTATTGAACAGGATCTGCAACAGTTTTTCTTTTACCTCTCACAAATTCGCTGAAAGTGTCAAAAACCCAGTACACACATGGGATGACTATTAGTGTCAACAATGTCGATGAAACAAGTCCTCCGGTAACTGCCAGGGCCATCGGCGCCCTCAGTGAAGCACTTTCGCCAAAACCAATGGTGAGCGGCAAGAGTGCAAGGATTGTGGTAAGGCTTGTCATCAGGATCGGCCTTATTCGCTGGGATCCGGCTGTTACTATTGCCTCTTTCTTGCCAATACCGGATTCCCTGAGCTGGTTTATCCGGTCGATCAGGAGTATGGCATTATTGACAGCAATACCGCCAAGCATTATGATTCCTATATATGCCATCATATTCAGCGATTTGCCGAGAATAAAGAAGGTGAGTATTGTTCCCACACCGGCAAGAGGAATAGTTAGCATGATCACGAAAGGCTGTATTATGGATTCAAACTGTGCAGCAAGCACCATGAACACGAGCACAAGCGAGAGTATCAACGCAAAGGTCAGGTTAGAGGTCGACTCCTTTCTTTTAATCTCCTCTCCTGTGAATTCCATTTTATAATCTACTGGCAGAGTGATGGCTTTCAGTTCAGCTTCCGCCTCCCGCACAACCCTGTCGAATGCCACATCCGGTTTTACCATTGCATAAATGTAACAGGTTCTCGACTGGTTTCGCCTGGTTATCTCCCTGGGACTTACGATTGTCCTTATTCCGGCAAGTTCGCTTAGCGGCACCTTTACTGAGCCGGCAGTGATCATCAGGTCACGCAGCTGGTTAAGGGCAATATCTCCAAGCCTGATGGTGATATCCTTCAGTTCACCGTCCTTTTCAAAGTTTCCTGCAGCGGAACCTTCAAGAAAGCTCTTGATCTGGGTGATTACATTATCGACAGAAACGCCGTAGTAGCTAGTCTTGAATCGGTCGATAGCCACTTCCACTTCAGGTGTGCCTTCATCCATAGAAGTGGTAAGATTGTAAAGTCCGGGATTCTGTTCCAGTATCGCCTTTGATTCCCTGAGTATCTTTTCAAGTTCATTATAATCCTCGCCTGAGATCTCCAGTGCAAATGGAGATTCGGATGTTCCAAGTGATGTCTGAAGAGCAGTCTCTTCACGGGTAAAATTTACTTCAAGGTCAGGAATATTTTTCAGGTAATTTCCGATTAGTGTTATTGCATCTTCTGTTTCAGCAGCATATTCATTCTTGAGCAATACCTTCAGGGAGGCAGCTGTTTTCACCTTTCACCGTCGACGACTGGCTCAGGGTTGAGGTGTTATCCTCACCCGACTGGCTGTAAATTAGATTCAGCTTATCGCCAAGAAGCTCTCTTATTATCACTTCTGTTCTGACTGCGGTGCTGTAAGTCCTTTCAAGGCTTGTTCCTTCGGGCAGCTTAAGCTCAACGGTAAATTCAGCGGATTCCGATTTAGGCATGAATTCACTTCCAAGCCGGGGGATCAGCAATGCAGTGCCTCCAAGAAGAATTATGGAGAGAATTATAACAAGGTTCCTTTTCTCGATTGTTTTCTCCAGGAACTTCGTAGTACCAGATAAATTTTACCGGTGTACTTAAGACGTGTTTTTCTCTTTTCATCGGAGAACAATGTTGAAACGAGCATCGGTATCACGAGCATCGCAACAAGAAGTGAAGACAGAAGGGCAAAAGCCACTGTCCAGGCCTGGTCGCGGAACATCTCGCTTGAAGCTCCCTGAAGGTATACGATTGGAAGAAAGACCACGATGGTGGTAACAGTCGACGAAGTGATCGCAGCCCCCACCTGACCTGTGCCGTTTATCACCGCGTCCTTCAGGGGCATGCCTTCCTCCCGTAATCGCGTTATATTTTCAAGTACGACAATCGCATTGTCAACCAGCATCCCTGCTCCGAGAGCAAGACCTCCGAGAGTCATTATGTTCAGGGTAAGATGATTGAAGTACATCAGGTTGAAAGTTGCAATAATCGAAATGGGGATTGCGATGCTTATAACGAGTGTTGTCCCTATTCTTCTCAGGAAGAAATAAAGGACAAATACAGCGAGGAAAATACCTATCAATAATGTATTCTTTACTTCCCCAATGGCACTATTGATGTAGGTTCCCTGGTCGAGGACCTTTATGAATTCGTATCCGGGCAATGCATTTCCCATGTCAGTAATAGCTTCCTCGAGGCTCTCCACGGCATCAACCGTATTGTATTTCGGTTCCTTGTAGATGGCAAGGCCAATGCACCTTTCCCCGTTTATAGTGACTATGTTCTCCGGATCCTTGTTGGCGAAACTGACCTTCGCGACATCCCTCAGGTAAACGGGAACTCTTTCCGAGGTTGGAGAAGTTGCAGAGGTTGAAGAGGTTGAAGGAATTGAAGATGACCGTTGCATGAAACCGACAATGATGTTTTCGAGATCTGCAAGGTCTTCAAGAACACTGACACCTTTCACGACATACTTTGTTCCCATATCAACTATTGACCCTCCTGAAACGTTCCGGTTGTAGTTGTTGATCTGTGCGGCTATACCGTCGGCTGTAAGCCCGAATGACTCCAGCATGTATTTATTGGTCTCTATAACTACTTCGCTTTCCTCCTTGCCGATAAGCTTGACATCGGCTACACCTTCGATCCTCACGAGCTCATTCCGGATATAGTTTTCTGCAACTTTCCTCAGCTCATCCATATTGGTGATCCGGTCATTCTTCAGTCCGATGATCATTACGGGGGAAGCGTTGGGATCATATTGTGAAATCGTAAACTCTTCAAGATCAGAATTCTGACTAAAAGTATTCAGCTCTTTCTGCAGATCAAGAAAAGCCTCATCCATATCCTTGTTCCAGCCATATTCCACTGTTATATTTGCCGAGCCGGCCAGGGAGACTGAAGATACCTGTGTGACGTTGCTCTGTCTCATGGCCAGCGATTCGATCTGATCGACATAATTCTTTTCTATCTCCTCAGGCGGTTTTTCACCGGCTTTCAGCTCGATATAAATCTTGGGATTATTAAGATCGGGAAAGAGGTCGGTGCCTAGTTTCCCGAACGAAATAAACCCGAGCAGAACTATACCAAGTACCAGCATCAGAACTGTAACCGGGTATTTTACGGCAAATCTTGCAATCGCGTTCATACCGTCTATTTAATGATTTTCACCTTCGACCTGTTGCTCAGAGTTTCAAAGCCGCTTGTGACTAGGCGCTCATCCTTCGCCAGACCCCTGGTTACCTCGACATCCGTCAGGTTCTCAAGACCTGTATCGATAACCTTTTCGACTGCCACGCCCCGGTCTATGGTGAAAACAGTCTTTCCTCTCTGGCGTGACAGAATTATATTCTTCGGGATCACAATGACCGAATCCTTGTGAGCCGTTACAATATCTGCCTTTACAAACATCCCCGGACGAAGAAGATATTCCTTGTTGTCGATCGAGATAGTTCCCTTGAAAGTTCTGGTATCCGCATCTATAGCCGGGGATAATTGCGTTATACTGCCTATAATCGTATCCTCAGGAATTGTATAGTTGGTAAGCTTGACCTGCTGGCCGGGCTTAATCACCGCAATATATTTTTCAGGAAGCTGAACATCCATGTACATGGTTTTGTAATCCATTATTTTGGCAATAGTTACACCGGATGCGACCTCCGTACCCTGTGTATAATATGGAAGGTCGACTATTACGCCGTCAATCGGAGCAGCGACCCTTGTTTTCTGGAGCTGAAGCCTTGAGGTAGCGACCGATTTTTTAGCATTTTCATAATTGATGCCTGCGGTTTTCAGCTCCTTCAGGGTGACGCCTCCCTTTTCGTACAGCGATTCCTGCTTCCTCAATTCCGTTTCCATGAGTTCGAGGTTGAGCTGATTTGTCTCCATATTTGCAGAAATGACATACTCCTCGTCTTCAAGCCTTGCTATCAGTGTGCCGGTATTAATCCTGTCGCCCAGCTGCCACAACCTGCCGGTCCGGGGATTTTTTTCAAGGAAATATTTTGCACCAATCTTTGATTTAAGCTCTATCTCACCCTTCGGGAAAGCTGTACCGGTAGTGTTGACAAATTCTTCTATCGATTTGAGTTTCAGCTCTTCCACTGAAACAGGTATTTCGACATCGGCGGTCAGGTTCTGGTCCTGGTTTCTGCAGCCGGTTAATGCAACAATAAATGCACCTAATAGGATAATTGACTTTTTCATATTGTAATTGTTACTTTTCTTCTAGTGTTTTTACGGGAGTTACAGGGACTTTATTCTCAAAGTCGTACAGTGTCTGGATCTTGAGGTTGAGAAGCTCGAGTTTATATGATATGAGTGAGTTTGTGTAGGAAAGCTGTTTTTGCGATAACTGGTCCTGATATATGCTCAGGTCCATGCCCGTGAGATCACCGTTCTTGTATCTTTCAAGGTTAAGATCATATGTAAGCTGGGCGTTTTTGACATTCTGTTTTGCAATGTCTATCTGGTTCTGGAGGTTAAGCAGGTTCCTGTAAACCTGTCTGACTCCAAGAATTATATTGTTCTGTTCCTCTTCGTATGAAATGTTTACCGACTCAATGTTTGCTTCCGTGGCTTTTATCCTTGATTTCCTTTCTCCCCAGTCCCACAGGGGGATAGTAAGTGAAAGAGCAACACTCTCATTGTCAGTCGGGCTTTCATATACATCGCCGAAATTCTCATTATCACCGAAGAGGCCGACAGAAAGACCGAGACTCCCCTTGAATTCATTCAACGCCTTTGTCTGAATGAGATCAAACTGAGCAGTCTCGATACTGATCTGACTTTGCCTTAACTCCATCCTGTTTTTAAGACCCTGGTCGATCGCAAAGGAAATATCGACCTGAACAGTATCCACGGCAATGTTTGGCAGAACCACGAGATCGTCATATAAGCTCATGCCTATTAAAACCTTGAATTCATCCTTGGCATTCTCAAATGAAACCTGGCTGTTCTCATAATCAGATTTTGACGAAGCAAGGTTCAGTTCTGCCTGGAATATCTCTTCTCGGGCCACGAGTCCTGCATCTGCCTTGTTTTTGGATATTTCATAGCTCTTCAGCATATTATCGTATGCCTGTCTGGCTATGTCAAGATTTTGCTGTTGCTGGTACACCGCATAAAACGCCTGCGCAACTGTTTTTTCGAGAGAGAGAAGCTGAATGGCATAGTTGAGCTGGGCATTCTCAAGAGCCAGCTGCAATTCCTTAAGCTGGAGCTTCGTTCTGTTATACGTGAACAGCGGCTGATCGAGGCTCAGGGAAAGCCTGTTGCTGAATCCTTTTGTGGTTTTGTCGGTATATTCACTGTACGAATCCTTATAGCCAAACCTGTTATTCAGGGAAATGACTGCATCTGTCCATTTTATCGGCTGGGCTATTGTAAATGTACCGTAGCTTTCGGTGGTACTGGTAGAGTTCCATTCCGAGATAAGGTCGTTGAATTCGCGGTTCTGGAAATACCCGATTGGATTCAGGGAGAGGGAAAACTGCGATTTCAGTGCTGCATTCTGTGCATTGAGGTTCTCCTGGCTTCGTACTAGATTCAGCCTGGTCCTTTTCATCGAAGGGCTGTTGTCTTCTGCGATCTTCAGCGCCTCCTCCAGAGTGATGGCCTTCTGGGGGAAAGCATAAAAGACATTTAATATCACCAGCAAACCTGCCAGAATGATCTTTTTGCCTGTTTTGAATGACTTCTTTCCATTATTTTGTTCTTAGTTCGATTGTTCGATTGTTCAATTGTTCTTCTTTCCGCCGCTTTTAGCCACCGAAGTCTTGACGAAGGTCGCCTGCTGCCACTTAGTTTATTTTTACCCATTTTATGGCATCTCCCAGTACAACCCTTCCTGCTGACTGGTTCGTCAGTTCGACTTTCGCGCTGTCGGGGGAAAGATAGTACTGACCCAGCTTGTTCCAGCCTCCCTCGGCATTCTCGAAATCGACGGTTATCTCTTCAACCCCTTCATCGTGATATATTTTATAATGCATATCCTTATAAGGACTCTCCTGCCTTCCGCCCATCGGGCCTCCCGGACCTGCAGGTCCCGCCGCCCTGTCCGCCCCCGGGACCGCCACCTGCTCCCTCCGGACCGCCTCTTTGTCCACCCATGGTGACCCTTCCCGTTACAAGTTTGCCAATGTAACAGTACACATCATAATATCCGGGTTCGTCAATTTTTGCCGACCATGTCACAGATCTTTCACCTGTTCCGCTTCGTGTGTATACCGATGAAAGAATATAGTCGCCATAATATGCCGACTGCACGACCGGCTGCCAGTACTCGGGAGCCCAGAACTGGTTGATCGACTGGTATCCCTCGTTTCTTCTGCTTTTTATTTTGAGCAGCCTCTTGAGAGGAGCCTGGGTAACATTTCTTTCGCCGTTAAAACCGGGATCCTCATTATCGACGATAATTTCACCCGGCACTATTCTGGACGGCAAAGGGATTAAAGTCTCTTCTTCCCTGAAATCCGCAGATTTGCTTTTCAGCTTTTTAATCTCACCGATCGGCAGGTTTCTTTCCCCCGGTATATTTTTGGAAAAGAGAGTGTTTATCATCATTGCCCTGGGCTGGGCGTCAAGTATGATACTTATTTTTTTTGCCTGTTTTGGCCCTATTTCCACAATCTTTGAAATATCTGAAGCTTCCATTCCACGGCCCTGCATCGAAATTGGATAACGCCTCCTCCTCCGCCTCCAACGGGACCTCCCTGGACCATTGTCATCATCATCTGTCCTCCTCCGCCACGACCTCCTCCGGGACCTCCTGTTCTGAATGATACATTAAAGATCCCGGGAACACTCTCAGGATTAGAGGCAGTGAATGTAACAAGGTACCTTACTCTTTCCCCGACAAGTATCTCATTTACCTGGGGCTCTCCAAAATTAAATCCGGGCTGTTCCTTCCTGTTAAACCACTCCTCGAGATAGGGATAGAATTCAAAGCCGAATCTCATGTTCAGGTCCTCATTGAATTTTCTTATATCGACGCTCTGGAATACATGAGCGTCGATATATTCCTTGAACCATTCCCTGAATTCATCGATACCGGTTTTTGACCTTATAAGATTGAAAAGGTAATCTCCTTTTACGGTGAGTATAGCCCTGATGGTATCGCTGGCCGGATTCATTTCAAGTATCTCCCTGAAGCTCCCGTCCTTCATTATCAGGTTCGCCCTGTCATTGTCTGACAGTTCACCGCTCATGCCCATAGATCCTCCGGCCTGAGGAGTGTTTACTTTCTGCAGATGCGATTCGAACACTGCATTTATTACCGGATATTCCGAAGAGTAAAAATTGTTTTTGAAGAAGTAGAAGCTTGGCCCGAGACGGTAACGTGTTGGTTCATTCAACGCGACTCCGTTTACAAACCTGAAATTCTGTCCGCTTATAAAAGTATTTCTTACAAAATTATTGAAAATCCTAACCTGCAGTTCCTTATCAGTAATTACCTGGTTTTGCCTGGCCATATTTTTCTTCTGACGGGTGAATTGCCTGCCGAAGCTTCTGTTGATCAACGGGCCGAGCTTTTCCGGCAAAAGAACCATGGAGGGCTGAAGCTCTGCTCTTGTCTGTGTATTCATTCTGGGATAAGAGTAAAACTGCACCGGCACTTCAACCAGCGAAAGAGTTTTGAAAGGATATTTTGTCGAAAAATTGGTTTCCATTTCCCTCATTATACCGGAAACCAGCAGGGAAAGTGTGTCACTTATAAGGGAGAGATCTTTTTTGTAAAAATCATGACCTTCAATATACCAGGCAATGTATTTTACCGAATCCACCTTAAGCGTGTCGGATCTGTAATCACCTATTGCCAGTGTAAGCCCTGTCAATGGCGATTCAGGACTGTAAATAAAAGTGCCATTCTCATTTTTCATTATTCCCTGTGAAACTGCTGCCAGACCGTTTTTTGTCTTTACCCTGAGCGTATAATTAGTGAAGTCGACCTTTATCCTTGCAGGATTGGAGGGGTAATAATTGAGACCCGGCACCGGATACCAGTGTGTTTCCGGTGTAAGAAGTGCATATTTATCGGTCAGGAATGCCTGCCTCTTGTTTATGTTTAGCATTACAGCCCTGAAAGGAGTCTCTTTTATATTGTCGGTATAATTTGGATAGCAAAATGCTTCACTGATTGTGCCTGAATAGGAAATGACAACGCTGTCGCATTCGCCCGGAGAAAGAGTCTTTCCCGGATCAATTTCAACTATATTATATGTCTGCCTGAATTTGAGTTCCCTTCCTCCTGAACTAACTCCTGGAAACCTTAAGTCCCGGATTCAATGAAAAGAGATAATTTGTCAGGTTTTCACTATTTTGGTTTGTGAATTTCAATGCAGCTGATGCCTCGATGGACTTGCCTTTATGGCTGATATCGATTTCTGCATCAGTCAGTCTGGCAAAAGCCCTGTCTTCAAATTGTTTTCCGGTCTCGATCGTCAGGTTCTTCTCATCGAGGGTGTCCTTGTAAAATGAATATGTATTGTAAGCGCAGAAGGCTGCACCAGCAAGGAATGCAATCATGAAAACAACAGATATGACCGTATGGGTTTTTGCCTGTGGCAATCGTTTGAATAATAATACTGTAGCCAGAACCAGGGACATTCCGAGGAAGAAATAAATTAGCCGCTGATTCAAAATCATTTCCAGGTTGTCGAACCCAATTATACCCGATTTGAAAAGCGGCAATCCGAATGCCATGTAATCGAATATTGACCCGAGACGGAACCAGAGCCAGAACATGTCGAGCGCTGCCACCCCCAGCAAGATCAGGAAAGTGATCGCCTGGTTCCTTATCAGCGACATCATCATAAATGCCAGCCCGAGACTGAAAAGAATTGTCGGAACACATATAATAAGAAGGTAAGCGATATATGACATCCAGTCGATCGTCATGCTCTTTGAAATAATGTTTATCACCAGTCCGATCAGAAGTATAATGATGTCAAGCCCGATGAAAAGCCTGAGTATTCCGACTGTTTTGCCCATAACATATTCAAAATTCGACATCGATCTTGTATAGAGGACTTCGTTGGTGTCGACCTTCTTGTCTCTTTTCAGAAAATCTGCGGCAAGGAATATCACAACTATTGACTGGGCGATATTCAGGAGATACAGGTTCAGGAGAGGAACGGATGACGGGATTGAAACCAGATCCCATGATTCATCACCGACAGGGGAGAAAAATCCTATATTCAGAAAAGTGAAAATAAAAAGCGCGCCTATGGAGAAAAGCCTGAAGAACCAGCTTCTTCTCAGTGTTGTTGCTTCATACCTGGCTACAGTTCTTATGTTGTGAAAAATTGTCATGACTTGTCCGTTTTCTTATTCGATTATGTCAGCATGCAGCTTATGCTCCATGAAATAAACATAGGCATGCTCTATATTCGGGATTATTGCTGAGGATTCAAACTCCGGCACATCATCCGACACGACCTGCACTTCCCAGCCGGCGTCGACAGGGATAGTGGAGATCACATTATAACGCTCCTTTACCTTGTCATACTCGAAAGGAGTCAGCATCATTTTGAATACGTGGCCCTGGGCATGTTTAACAAGATCTTCAGGCCTTCCGTTGAAGACAAGTTCACCTTTGTTCAGGAGTGCCATACCCTGGCAGGTGGAAGAAATATCGCCGACGATATGTGTCGACAGAATTATAGTCACATCGTTTTGGCTCAGCTGGGAGAGAATGTTCCTGAACCTTATCCTTTCGTCAGGATCGAGCCCTGTGGTAGGTTCATCTACAACTATGATCCTGGGATTGCCGATAAGCGCCTGTGCTATTCCCAGGCGGCGCTTCATACCTCCCGAAAGCCTGTTGGCCTTGCGGTCGCGGACCTCCAGCAATCCCACCTGGTCGAGGAGTCTGTCCACCTCGGCAAGCCTCTCCTTTCTGTTCTTCATGCCGGCAAGAGATCCTGAGTAATCGAGAAACTCCCATGTTTTAAGCGCAGTGAAGAACCTGAAATCCTGTGGAAGGTAACCAAGCATTTTACGAAGCTCTTTCCTGTATCTTCTGAATGTCCTTGCCGTCAACAAGAACCACCCCTGACGATGGTTTCATAAGGGTGACAATGATTCTCATGAGGCTCGATTTTCCTGCTCCGTTGGGCCCCAGAAGCCCGAACATGCCTGTCCCGAATTCAAGGTTTATATCTTTTAATGCCTGGTTGCCATTAGGATATATTTTATTCAGGCCCTGAATTTCGATTTTCATAAAAATGGATTTGTTGAGGCTGATCCCGGTTTATCTGACCATATAAAGACGCCGTTTATTCCAAATGTTGCATTAAATTTTATTAAAAACAAATTCATAATTTAGTAAATTAATATTTTACCAGGTGGTGTACAGCACGAATAAGAGGAAGATCATCAACGATCCTGTCTATGGATTTATAAGCATTCCCGGCGATTTCATCTTTGATCTTATTGAACATCAATGGTTTCAGAGGCTGAGAAACATAAAGCAACTCGGCCTTACCAGCTTCGTGTATCCCGGCGCAAATCACAGCAGGTTCCAGCATTGCCTGGGTGCATTGTATTTAATGGATCAGGCGATAAAAACCCTGAGGGCAAAGAAAGTCCATGTCACGGACGATGAAGAGGAGGCTGCATATATTGCAATACTGCTTCATGATGCCGGACACGGACCTTTTTCCCATGCACTCGAAAGCTCGATTATAAGCGGCATATCCCATGAGGACCTTTCCCTGCTTCTTATGAACCTGCTGAATGCTGAATATAAGGGAAGGCTCTCGCTGGCGATTGATATTTTCCGGGGGACATATAAACGAAGATTTCTGCATGAGCTTATTGCCGGCCAGATGGATATGGACCGTCTCGATTACCTGCGGAGAGACAGTTTTTTCACCGGAGTGATCGAAGGATCAGTGGGCTCAGACAGAATAATCCGCATGCTTAATGTGATCGACGACCGTCTGGTGATCGACGAGAAGGGTATATACTCGCTCGAGAAATTCCTGATCGCCCGCAGACTGATGTACTGGCAGGTTTATATGCATAAAACCGTGCTCTCCTCGGAAAGCCTCCTTGTCAGGATACTCAAGCGTGCAAAGGAGCTTGCTGAGGAGGGCCGCGATCTTTATGCCACCCCTGCACTGAGGTTTTTCCTATATAATAAGCTGGGTCCCGGCGATCTTCTGAAGGAGGGCAGTTTTACTCCCGGCCTGATCGCAGCAAATTTCACGAGGCTCGATGATACGGATATACTGGTTTCAGCAAAATACTGGGCTGATGATTCCGACACTGTTCTTTCAAACCTTGCAGCCAGGCTTACAAAAAGGGACCTTCTTGCAATAGAACTGCAAAATGAACCGTTTCCAGAAGGAACGGGTGGCCATGCTGAAGGCTCAGGCAGCCGGATTATTGAAGGTCAATCCGGAAATGACGGAATATTTTGTCTTTACAAACAGCATTTCAAACCTGGCATATACACCCGAAGCACCGGAGGTCAAAATCCTGCTTAAATCGGGAAAAACAGCCGACATATCATCTGTCTCCGATATGTTTGACCACAGGTTTCTTTCAGAACGTGTTACAAAGTATTTTCTTTGCTATCCAAAGGAATGCAGATAACCAAATACAAATCATTATGGAATTTACAGCCGCAACAATTGCAGGATTCCTTAAGGGCGAGATTGAAGGTGATCCCAATACCGTAGTAAACAATATTGCAAAAATTGAAGAGGGCCTCAAGGGAGCATTGTCGTTCCTTGCCAATCCGAAATACGAGCATTATATTTATACAACAGAGTCGTCGATAGTATTGGTAAACAAGACTTTTATCCCGTCATCAAAAGTTGAGGCTACACTGATACGCGTCGACAATGCCTATGAAGCATTCGCCTCGCTGATGCATCTTGTCGATCAGGCAAGGCCCAGGAAGAAAGGCATCCATCCGACTGCCGTTATCGAACCCTCGGCAAAAATCGGAGAGGATGTTTATATAGGGGCATATGCATATATCGGTGAAAACTGCATCCTTGGCGATAACTGCGCGGTTTATCCACATGTATACGTCGGCGACAGTACGAGAATAGGAAATAAATGCACTCTTTACTCAGGGGTTAAGATCTATCACGAATGCATTCTTGGTGAAGGGTGCACAATTCATGCAGGAACAGTTATCGGAAGCGACGGCTTTGGATTCGCACCCCAGTCGGAAACCGAATTTATGAAGATCCCACAGCTGGGAAATGTCATCCTTGAGGATCATGTCGAAATCGGCGCAAATGTTGCAATCGACAGGGCAACAATGGGTTCGACAATAATCCGAAAAGGTGTGAAGCTTGATAATCTTATCCAGATCGGACATAATGTTGAGATGGGAGAGAATACTGTGATGGCAGGACAAACGGGCATTGCAGGATCTTCAAAAATAGGCAGGAACTGCATGTTTGGCGGACAGGTGGGCATTGCAGGACATATCAAAATTGCTGACGGGACAAAAATTGGAGCACAGGCAGGAATCCTCGGTGATGTAAAAAATGAAAATACCGCCTTGATGGGATCTCCGGCTATTGATCACAGGGATTTCTCCGAAATCTTCCATGATCTTCAGAAAACTGCCGGATCTGAAAGTCCAGGGTCGACAATCTCGAAAAGGAGATTAAATCACTTAAGGATAAGTAGTTTATATGCCTGTTCCAAAGTAAATTGACTGGTTATAATGCAGTTAAAGGATGTTTTTTTAGATTGTTCGAAATATTTTTGTTTTTTTTGTACCCGAAATTTATAACAATGTTGAACTGATAATGACTGAGAAACAGAGGACACTGGCAAAAGAAGCAACCCTCAGCGGGAAAGGATTGCACACCGGGATAAATGTCACAATAACATTCAAGCCGGCGCCTGCAAACCATGGATATAAATTCTGCAGGACGGATCTTCCGGGGAAACCAGTTATTGATGCTCTGGCTGAACATGTAACTGATACTTCAAGGGGCACGACACTCGTGCATAACAATGCGTCAGTATCGACAATTGAACATGCACTGGCAGCCCTTCATGGCATGCAGGTTGATAATGCCCTGATCGAGCTTAATGGACCGGAAGCCCCCATTATGGGAGGAGCTTCATGGGCATTTGTCAAGGCTATAAAGGAAGCAGGGATAGTCGAACTTAAAGAGGAACGCAATTATTTTGTTGTAAAGCAGAAAATTGTCTTTTCTGATGAAGAGCATGGCGTGGACCTGATGTTTACCCTGATGATCATTTCAGCATCAATGTTCTCATCGATTATAATTCAAAAATACTGGGCAACCAGTATGCTATCCTTGATTCCATAAAGGATTTCGAGGAAGAAATCTGCAAGAGCCGCACTTTCGTATTCTTCCATGAGCTTGAACCGCTTTTTAAGATGGGACTCATCAAGGGGGGTGATCTTGATAACGCCATAGTAATTATGGAGAGTGAAGTGGATCAGTCGGAAATTGATCGTATTGCAAAACTTGTTCAACAGACCGGGAATCAAAACCCATACCGCCGGTATTCTGAATAATACGGAACTCAGATATCCGAACGAACCTGCCCGCCACAAGCTTCTCGACATAATGGGAGATCTTGCACTTGTCGGACATCCGATCAGGGGCAAGGTTGTAGCTACACGTCCGGGCCATTATGCGAACACCAGGCTGGCGAGGATCATGAGACAGGAGATGAAGAAAACCCTGTCCAAGCGCGACATCCCTGTATATGATCCGGCAGTGCCTCCGGTTCTCACTATTGAAGATATCAAAAAGAGGCTCCCTCACAGATCCCCTTTCCTTCTGGTCGATAAGATTATCTCCCTCGATGAAAACACGGTTGTGGGTATAAAAAATGTAACTTTTAATGAGCCATTCTTCCAGGGTCATTTCCCTGATGAACCCATTATGCCGGGAGTGCTGCTTGTTGAGGCTCTTGCACAGGCAGGCGGGCTGCTTGTAATGAACAACCTGGAGGAACCGGAAAAATATTCAACATATTTTCTGAAAATTGATAAGCTTAAGTTTAAGCACAAGGTTGTGCCGGGAGACACGGTGATACTCAAAATGGAACTTATCGAACCAATGCGCAGGGGTATTGTCGCAATGTACGGTCAGGCTTTTGTAGGCAACAACCTGGTAGTCGAAGGTGAAATGGTTGCCCAGATTATTAAAAACAAATAAATACCCAATGATCTCGAAATTAGCTTTCGTGCACCCTGATGCCAGGCTCGGGAAAGATGTAACGGTTGATCCATTTGCCTATATCGCAGGGAATGTCGTCATCGGCGATGGAACCTGGATCGGTCCCAATTCAACAATAATGGATGGTGCCAGGATCGGAAAGAATTGCAGGATATTCCCCACAGCTGTCATATCCGGCATTCCTCAGGATCTTAAATTCCGGGGTGAAGAGACTACTGTCGAGATCGGAGATAATACATCGGTCAGGGAAGGGGCAACAGTAAACCGCGGCACCGCTGCCGTGGGTAAAACTGTTATCGGAAATAACTGCCTGCTGATGGCCTGTTCGCATGTCGGGCATGACTGCCTTATAGGTGACAATTGCATCATTGGAAACGCTTCAGGACTTGCAGGTGAAGTAAAAGTTGAAGAGTGGGCGATTCTCAGCGGCGGCACACTTGTTCATCAGTTCACCAGGATAGGAGCTCATGTGATTGTTGGCGGAGGATCAAAGATCCGCATCGACGTTCCTCCCTTCATCAAGGCCGACAGGGAACCGCTCTCCTTTATGGGTCTCAATACTGTCGGACTTACACGGAGAGGATTTGAAAAAGAGAGGATTGATGAGATACACAATATCTACAGGGCTCTTTATCAGAACAATATGAACCTGTCGCAGGCACTCGAATATATTGAAAAAGAATTCAAGCCATCCCCGGACAGGGATTACATAATCGATTTCATCAGGAAATCCGAACGGGGAGTGATAAGAGCCAGATAAAGCCCTTTTTTATTATTCCTTTTTCCAGCCTTGTGCTGTAAGCCTCACCTCAGTGCCATCGGCTCCGATAAGAAAATTGCCGGAACCTTTTTCTGTTATGTGACCGATAACCGTAACGGAAGGGATTTCACGGATCTTATCGTACATATCAAGTGGTACTGTAAAAAGCAACTCGAAGTCATCGCCTCCGTTTAAAGCCGGAACAAGCGGATCAATATTAAACTCCTCTGCGATCCTTACTGTTTCGGTATCGACAGGGATCTGTTTGCTGAATATCCTGCAACCGGTACCTGACGATTTGCATATCTGCATTATGTCTGAAGCAAGGCCATCAGTAACATCTGTCATAGAGGTGATTCCGATGCCTGCCTTCAGCATTTCTTCAAGTATCCTGAAAGGGACCTCCGGTTTGAGCTGTTTCTCGATTAAATAATTATAAGTTGAAAGATCAGGCTGAATGCTCCTGTTCCCTTCAAACAGTTTTCTCTCACGTTCAAGCACCTGGAGTCCCAGATAAGCCGCCCCCAGGTCGCCAGTAACACAAATCAGATCATTTGGCTTTGCCCCGTTCCTGAAGGCAATCCTTCCCTTGTCGGCATAACCGATCGATGTGACGCTGATCGTGAGGCCTGTCAGGGAGCTGGTTGTATCCCCGCCTGAAAGATCGATGTTGTATTTTTTGCATGCCAGACCGGCGCCTTCAAATATCTCGTCGATATGTCCGACTGAAAATCTGGAACTGATTCCCAGGCCAAGGAGAACCTGCTCAGGTACGCCATTCATTGCATATATGTCCGAAATTGCCCTGATAACAGCCTTGTATCCAAGGTGTTTAAGAGGAAAGTAAATAAGGTTAAAATGAATTCCTTCAAGCAGCAGGTCAGTAGACACCAATGTGTATTTCTCCCCTGAATCGATCACCGCGGCATCATCACCGATACCTTTGACAGTCGACTTGTTCTTCAATTCAATTTTTTCAGAGATATGATCAATGAGACCATATTTCCCCAGATCTCCCAAAGGAGTACTATTGTTTTCCACCAGTTATGTTAAATGCTTACAATATCTCTTCCAAAAGGTGTCAGCGCCAGGGCCGTAAGCTTAAAGTGCTGCAAGCCAAATGGTATACCGATTATGGTGATGCAAAGCAAAACTCCGAAAATAACATGAGTAATGGCAATGCAAATCCCCCCGCAGATAAGCCAAAGCACATTCATTAAAATGTAGAGGCAGCCTGAGGCTCTTGCATGTACACGTGTATCCCTTCCGAAAGGCCATATTGCCAGCCCTGCAAGTTTAAGGGTTTGAACCCCAAACGGGATTCCGATTATCGTAACCATTAAAACGATGCTCCCGGCTACATATTCGATGGCAATGATGATTCCGCCGAACAACAGCCAGATAATATTTCCCAGGATGCTCATTTGTGGTTATTCAAGAATTATGGTTTTGTCCTTAGGGTATTTTACTGAATATGTCAGCACTATCTGTTTTGTTTCTGCAGGTTTTATTTCAAGATCCCATTTAATCTGACCTGTCTGTGAATTGAGCCTGCCATTCGAAATCTCGACAGCTTCAACGGTAATTCCGCTGTTTGAAGACACTGGTATCTGATCGTTCAGGGTGATCTTTATCGGAGTTTGCTTATTGTTTCTGATCGTGATCAGGAATGAATAGATTTCTGTCTTGTTTGCACCGATGACTTTCTTGCTTGTAAAGTCTTTGCGTTTCTCCCTCTTTACAAGGATGCTGTTGTCTGTTCCAAGAGAAATCGTCAGGGTGTCGCTCAGCTGATTTACATTCAGGCTTGACTTGCCTACAAATGTATTCTCGAAATAGAGTGTTGCCTCACCGCTCTGAAGACTTTGTTTTGCCCAGTCGGTCATATTGCCTGTCAGATAAGCCAGAGGTGAAATTTTCGGAGTCGTGATGTATTTATATTCGGCAGGGGATGTGGTTCGCTGAATTTCAATAGTCTGAATTTTCCCATCAGAAACTACGGAATATGGAACAGCGATGTCGAATGTTATAGTAGTTTCACCGACCTGTTTTTCAACAGTAATGGGCGCAGCCTCTGCTTCCTTTACCATAAGGTTGTCTGCAGCAACCTCCATCATTGCGGGAGCCTCGCTTTTTTTGGATTGTGAACTACCCCTGATCATTATCCGGGGTGAAGGGGTGTAATAATCGATGAACCATGGATAGAGTGTCGGCACATCGCCTGAAATCCATGGCGTTGCATTAGAAAAGCTCAGCTTCACATCATTCCAGTTGACACCTGTATTCTGAAATACATTAGCCTTGTAGAAAATGTTTACCGGCTTCGTTATATCATCAACCCTGATGTCATATGACGGATACCAGCCTGCATTTGAAACGACATAGGCAAAAGTCAGCTTTCCGGAAACAGGTTTTTCAGAGCTTACCGAGACCGAAATTTCTCCTGAGGGAAGATTTTGCTTTCCCAATTTGTCGTTGATCTGATTCTGAAGGGCAGCGATCTGCTTTTCATAGTCTTTGATAAGACGGTTCTTCTTAAGGATAGTCATGGTCACCTGCTCCATGTTGCTGGTATACATATCCATCATGCTCTTCAGCTGTTCAGTTGTGGCCGCTGTCTGCTTTGCAACAAGGATGCCCTGGTTGGCTTTCAGGAAAGCTTCTTTTTCCTTCAGAACGCTTATTGCGGCTTTTTCATCCTCGACCTTAAGCTGCAATGCTTCGATCTGATTTCTTATGCTTTTTATTTCAGGAAGCTCCTCCAGGTTCTGCAGGTAATTGTTCTCAAGGTTTACGGAAAGTATCATGAAATCGCCGTAACCCTTTACCTGTATGCTCTGTGCATCGATATAGGGTGAAAGTCCTCCCAGTTTCAGGATGCTTTTCCCGGCCGCGATCTCAACAGTGGTCTCATGGGTGAGCTGAGCCCTGTCAGGATAAACGGTTACATGTTTCAACCCTGCCTTTATATCTTTTTCAATATCAGCAGATACACAAAGAAAATGATTGTCAATAATATGAATGTAAGAAGCAGTTTCTTCATCATTTCTGATTTTTAAATTATTGCGATAAAGTTAAGATATTCCTGAATAACTGAAGCACAATAATCGGACCATAAAATGAAGGTGTCCTTTTGAGACACCTTCTTTATTTAATATGAAATTCAGATTAATTGTTTACAATATCGAGATAGCTGATACTCCCTCCCTCGGTTTCAGTATGTCCTGCCATCGGACAACCGGGTACAGGACAGTTGTCGATCTTATGTTCATTGTTATCGGCAGGTTCCCATCCCATAATGAGGTACAGGGTAAAAAAACCAATTACATAGGCCACTGCCACATGCCATCCTTTTTTTAGCCATAGAACAACATTTCGTCCCTCGGGGAATTTGTTTGTAATTGCCACACCGGCTGATGAACCGAACCATATCATCGAACCTCCGAATCCTACCGTGTATGCGAGCATTCCCCAGTCATAATGTCCCTGGTCGAGACAAAGTTTTGTAAGAGGGATATTATCAAAAACTGCAGAAAGAAATCCAAGAGCAAGAGCTGTTATCCATGATGCATTCGGCAGTTCTTCGACAGGCATCATTGATGCGCATGTGACCAGGCATAGAAGGAATATAGTTCCCTTTAAGTGCACCCGGAACCTCTTTCCATGGAACCGGCTTAAGAATACTCCAATGAGTATTGCAATCCAGACTCCAAGTGCTGGCATATCATAAAGAATATTCGAAATTATTGCTCCGGCAAGGATCAGAAGCTACATGAACCAGCTTCAGCCAGTCTATTTTTACATTTACATCGGCATCCTTCTGGATCCTCTGGAATTTGTCCTGCTGATGGGAGCAAACCAGGCAAAAAACAGCAAAGCAACGAATGCAGCAACATAGGCATGCAGAACATTGAATGCAGCAACCCCATCGATCCACATCATTGTAGTGGTTGTGTCACCCACCACGCTTCCGCTGCCTCCGGCATTGCTTGCTGCAACTATGAGCAGCAATATAACCGATATGGACTTTGTTTTTAAAAACAACCAGCGCAATTGTACCTCCTATTAGAGCGGCAGCAATATTATCGAGGAATGACGAAAGAACAAATACAAAGATCAGAAGCAGGAAAGGACCTTTCCAGTCATTTGGCAGATACCTTGGAAGGATCTCCGGCACATGCGATTCTTCGAAAATCTTTGAAAGAACTGCAAAGCCAAGCAACAGTCCCAGTAGGTTGAGTATGATTCCCCATTCTCCCTGGCGCAGCTCCTTGTCCATAAGTTGTTCACCGAAGGGAGTTGTCCCGAATAAGTGTTCACCCAGATGAAAAGCCGGATCAAAAACTAATTTGAATGTAAGAAGAACTGCGAGTCCAATGACCGCCACCCAGAAAGTTTGCTTGTGAAACAGGGCTACACCAAGAAGGATAAGGCCGAAGATGATGAATTCAACACGTATCGGTCCGATGGAAGGAACGCTTCCTCCAGCTGCAAGCAGTGAGACAGGTGATAAGAGTATTAATAAAAAAATGAACAACCTTTTGCTGCTGCTCTTCAGTAAAGACATGATGGCATTTTTCATTTGAGGGGATACTATGTTTTTACAGGGCGCCAATATTAGAAATATTTTTGCGTTGTATTACATATTTATACATCATCTTTTGTCACAATGCCTGATAAATGAGAATTTTTACATTTGTACATTTAAGCAAATGTGAATATTTTATATTTTTGTATCTTTATTTAGATTAAATCCAATTAACAAATTTGGTTATAGAATAGAAAATCAATTTTTCTTACCCCGGCCCTAAAGGGTGAAAATTGATTTTCTTCGCTCCCTTTAGGGTCAGGGGCAGACGAAGAAAATCAACTTGAGAAATAACATTACCGGTTGCAGTTTGTTATTCTATGAGGCAAATGAAAGATTTGAATGTAAGATAAATGGAGAAGGAACAGGATAAAATAATAAGTGATGTAACTTCCGGGGAGTATAAGTACGGGTTCTATACAGATATTGAGACAGACAGGATCACAAAGGGGCTTAATGAAGATGTAATCCGGATAATTTCAAAGAAGAAGAATGAACCTGAATGGCTCCTTGAATTCAGGCTCAAGGCATTCCGCCACTGGAAAACGATGAAGATGCCGGGATGGGCAAACCTCAGGATTCCCTCAATCGATTACCAGGAAATTATATATTATGCTGCACCGAAGCAGAAAGATAGCTCCGGAAAGCCTCGATGATATTGATCCTGAACTGAAGAAGACTTTTGACAAGCTTGGCATCCCCCTTGAAGAACAGAAACATCTTTCAGGAGTCGCCGTTGATGCCGTAATGGACAGTGTTTCGGTGAAAACCACATTCAGGGAGACGCTTGCCGAATCAGGTATCATCTTCTGCTCATTCAGCGATGCCGTAAAAGAGTATCCTGACCTTGTGAAAAGATACCTGGGTACAGTCGTCCCATATACTGATAACTTTTTTGCAACACTCAACTCAGCAGTATTCAGCGACGGCTCCTTCTGCTATATCCCGAAAGGAGTTAGCTGCCCGATGGAGCTTTCAACATATTTCAGGATAAATTCGGCAAACACAGGCCAGTTCGAAAGAACCCTGCTTGTTGCAGATGAGGAAGCATATGTCAGCTATCTTGAAGGCTGTACAGCTCCAATGAGAGACGAGAACCAGCTTCATGCAGCTATTGTGGAGATAATTGCGGAGAACAACGCCGAAGTAAAATATTCCACAGTTCAGAACTGGTATCCCGGCGATAAGAATGGAAAAGGCGGCATCTTCAACTTTGTCACTAAAAGAGGATTATGCAGGGGTGAAAATTCGAAGATATCCTGGACACAGATCGAAACAGGTTCTGCGATCACCTGGAAATATCCGTCATGCATTCTCAAGGGCGATAACTCGACAGGTGAATTTTATTCGGTTGCTGTTACAAACCATCATCAGCAGGCAGATACCGGAACAAAAATGATCCATATAGGGAAAAACACCAGGAGCACTATAGTTTCAAAAGGGATATCGGCAGGCCTGGGACAGAACAGCTACCGGGGCCTTGTGAAGGTCCTTAAGAATGCAACCGGCGCGAGGAATTTCTCACAGTGTGATTCGCTTTTGCTGGGTAATAAATGCGGAGCTCATACATTCCCGTATATCGAAGTTGATAATCAGACGGCAATTGTCGAACATGAGGCAACAACCTCCAAAATAGGGGAGGACCAGATCTTTTACTGCAACCAGAGAGGCATCTCGACTGAGGATGCGGTGGCGCTCATTGTCAACGGGTATGCCAGGGAGGTTATTAATAAACTTCCGATGGAGTTTGCAGTTGAGGCACAGAAGCTCTTGCAGATCAGCCTGGAAGGGAGTGTTGGATAAAAGACCGAAGACCGAAGACCGAAGACAAAAGACAAAAGACAAAAGACAAAAGACAAAAGAAAAATATGCTGGTAATTGATAATCTTAAGGCTGAGATTGACGGGAAGAAAATCCTCAAAGGCATAAGCCTGCATGTGAAGGAAGGAGAGGTACATGCCATTATGGGTCCGAACGGATCTGGCAAAAGCACTCTTGCTGCTGTTCTTGCCGGAAGGGAATTTGCCGAGGTGACTGAAGGAACCATAACATATATGGGGAAGAACCTTTTTGATATGCCTGCCGAGGAGCGCTCCAGAGCCGGAATATTCCTAGGATTCCAATACCCGATAGAAATCCCGGGAGTAAGCATGGTAAATTTCATGAAAACCGCGGTAAATGAACACAGGAAATATAAAGGACTTGAGCCTCTCTCGGCATCCGATTTCCTGAAGCTCATGCGTGAGAAAAAAGAACTGGTGGAGATAGATTCGAAACTTGCAAACAGGTCAGTGAATGAAGGTTTCAGCGGCGGAGAAAAGAAGAAGAACGAGATATTCCAGATGGCAATGCTTCAGCCGAAGCTTGCAATACTCGATGAAACGGATTCGGGTCTGGACATAGATGCCCTCAGGATTGTCGCCAACGGAGTGAACAAGCTTAAAAGACCGGATAACTCGGCAATAATCATAACCCATTACCAGCGGCTCCTTGATTATATTGTTCCGGATGTGGTGCATGTTCTCTACGACGGAAAGATAGTAAAGACTGCAGGCAGGGAACTGGCGCTTGAACTTGAGGAAAAAGGTTACGAATGGATCAGGAAAGAGGTAAATGAGTCATGAACAGCCAGGAAGAAAAATCAGAACAATACCTTAATTTCTACAGGGAAAACATTAAGAGGATTTCGGAGAACTCATCTCCTTTTATCAATTCTTTTCGTGAGCCTGCCATTAGAGAAGTTCATTCAGCTTGGGATCCCGACGAGGAAAAATGAATCGTACAGGTACACAAATCTCGACACTTTCTTCAGTCATGATTTCAAAAGCTATTTCCTGCCTTCGGAATCCGATTTTATAAAAGCTGAGGAGTTCAGATGTGATGTTACTGACCTTGATGCACATGGTGTTGTTCTTCTGAACGGATTTTATCCTACGATAGATGATAAGCTTCGGGAGCTTCCCGGAGGAATCTGGATCGGAAGCATGAATGAAGCATCGTTAAAATTCGGAGACAAGATCGAGAAGCATTATGGAAAATACCTCAACGGGAATTCCGACGGACTGGTTCATCTCAATACAGCTATGGCTTCCGATGGTGTCTTTATCTGGGTGCCTGAAGGAGTGGTGCTGAAAAAACCGATACAGATAGTCAACCTTGTTCAGTCTGATGAGGACATTTTCAACCAGCACCGCAACCTGATAGTTGTCGAAAAAAATGCCGATGTCACACTTATAATATGCGATCATACCCTGTCGCCGCAGAAATTTCTCACGAACGCGGTGACTGAAGTGTATGTCGGGGAGAATGCACATTTTGATATAATACGCGTCCAGAACGAACATAACAATGCCGCCAAAATAACGCATACATTCATCTACCAGGACAGGAACAGTCATGCGTCTTCAAATAATATCACACTTCATGGAGGACTGGTGCGCAACAGCACTCACCATTATCTCGGAGGTGAAGGGGCGGAATGCAACTCTTTCGGGCTCTACCTTGCCGATAAGTTTCAGCATATAGACAATTTCGTGAATGTCGATCATGCCGTTCCGAACTGCACAAGCAACCAGCTCTTCAAGGGAGTGCTTGATGATATGGCCACCGGCGCATTCAACGGACGGATATATGTTCACAAGGATGCACAGGGAACGATGGCCTATCAGAAAAATAACAATATCCTGCTCACCGACGATGCTAAAATGGACACCAAGCCGCAGCTTGAGATCTATGCTGATGATGTCAAATGCAGTCATGGCGCAACTGTAGGCCAGCTCGACGACAATGCCCTTTTCTATCTGAGGTCCAGAGGAATCGATAAACGGCAGGCAAGGCTCATGCTGATGTTCGGATTTGCCCATGAAGTGATCCAGAACATCAAGGTTGAAGCCCTGCAGGAGAGAATGGATAATCTGGTAATGCAGAGGCTGAAGGGCGAGTTATCAAGATGTGCCAGCTGTATGGTTAAATGCGGTTAAGCATTCCAGGAATGAAAAAAATAGCTGAAATACGGTCAGACTTCCCGATCCTTAATACAAAAGTTTACGGCAAGCCGCTCATCTATTTCGATAACGGAGCTACCACTCAAAAGCCTCAATGTGTCATAGATATAATGAATGAGGTATATACATCCTATAATGCCAATATCCATCGCGGTGTTCATTCATTAAGTGACAGAGCCTCGGAAGAATATGAAAAAGCCAGGGAGAAGGTAAGATCATTCATAAATGCAGGTAGAAGGGAAGAGATTGTCTTCACCTCGGGAACGACAGGCTCGATAAATGCAGTCGCCTTTTCTTTCGGGGAAAGATTCGTCAAAAATGGCGATGAGATAATAGTCAGCAATCTTGAGCATCATGCAAACATTGTCCCGTGGCAGATGATGTGCGCAAGAAAAAATGCAAAGCTCAGGGTGATACCGGTAAACGACAACGGGGAGATAATCCTCGAAGAGTATTATAAGCTTCTCACTCCAAAAACAAGGCTGGTTGCAATCGCACAGGTTTCAAATGCGCTTGGGACCATACTTCCGGTCCGTCAGATTATCGATGCTGCCCACAATATGAAGATCCCTGTACTTGTCGATGGAGCCCAGGGTGTCCAGCATGGAATGACTGATGTCAGGGAGCTTGATTGCGATTTTTATGTTTTCTCAGGCCATAAAATCTATGGTCCGACCGGGATAGGCGTACTGTACGGCATGGAGAAATGGCTCACCGATCTGCCTCCATATCAGGGCGGCGGCGATATGGTAGAAAATGTGACATTCGAGAAGACTACATACAATGAGCTTCCATTCAGGTTCGAGGCAGGAACGATGAATTTCCCGGGAGCAATTGGTCTCGGGGCAGCATTGGATTATATACTTTCCATCGGGAGAGATAATATTCAAAGCATGGAACAGGAGCTTCTTGATTATGCAACCAAGATATTATCGGGCATTGACGGATTGAAAATTTACGGGAATTCCGTTTCAAAGATCTCCACTGTATCTTTCCTTCTGAAGGATATCCACCAGTACGATACAGGCATGATACTCGACAAGCTTGGCATAGCCGTCAGAACAGGCACGCACTGCGCCCAGCCGGTAATGGACCGGTTCGGAATTGAAGGTACCGTACGGGCATCGATGTGCTTTTACAACACAAAGGAGGAAATCGATGTTCTTGGCACGGGAATTGAAAAGGTGATTTCCATGTTTTCTTAGAATGAATGGTATGACAGTTAACCAGGTTCAGGACTCTATCGTAGATGAATTCTCTGTTTTCGATGACTGGATGGACAAGTACAACCTCCTGATCGACATGGGAAAGGATCTTCCTGCGATAGATCCGAAATTCAAGACGAAAGATTATCTCATCGAAGGATGCCAGTCAAAAGTGTGGCTTCATCCAGAGTTCAGGGAAGAGATGATCTTTTTCACGGCTGACAGTGATGCCATTATCACAAAAGGAATCGTGGGGCTTCTGATCAGAGTCTTCTCCGGGAGAACGCCCGACGAGATAATCTCTGCAGAACTGTATTTCATCGATAAAATCGGCTTAAGACAGAACCTGTCGCCAACAAGATCAAATGGACTATTGTCGATGGTAAGACAGATGAAGCTTTATGCAATAGCATACAAGGCCACCGGCGACCGGCAAAAATGAATAATTATGGATGCAACTGAACAATTGGAAATAGAAACCAGGATCGTGAGCGTGCTCAAGAGCATATTCGATCCGGAGATTCCTGTAAATATCTATGATCTGGGTCTTATATACAACATAAATGTGGACGATGATCATATCGCCCATATTACCATGACCCTGACCGCACCTAACTGCCCTATGGCTGAGCAGCTTATTGAGGAGGTTAAATACAAGGTCGGAGGGACCAGGGGTGTGAAGGATATAGACCTGAAGCTTACTTTCACGCCACGGTGGGATAAAAGCATGCTCAGCGATGAGGCAAAGCTTGAACTGGGATTTCTTTAGAATAAAAATGGAAACAGCCGAAAAAAAGAATCTGTCGCTGCAGATAAAAATGAAAGCCCGTGAAGCGGGATTTGATATTTGCGGGATAGCAAAGGTTCGTGCTCTTACGGAACGGGAACCTGTTCTAAGTGCATGGCTTGAAGCAGGAATGAATGATAAAATGGGATATCTTGCCAGGGAACCTGAAAAAAGGTTCAATCCTGCTCTCATTTTGCCTGGCACAAAATCACTTGTTGTCGCTGGCATAAGCTATTATTCTGAGAATAAGCAGAAAGGAACGGGAGTTCCGGTTCTCTCAAGATATACGTACGGCATGGACTATCACGATGTGATTATTCCTAAGCTTGAAAAGATTTTGGATCTCGTGAAGGCCATGGTGCCTGAAGCTGAGGGAAAGGCGTTTTGCGACACCGGATTCCTTCATGAGAAATCATGGATCAGTGAAGCAGGCCTGGGCTGGCAGGGCCGTCATTCAATAATGATCAGCAAAGAGATCGGATCGTTCTTTTTCATAGGGATCCTTATGCTGAATATCGAATTGGATTACAACGAGCCTTTCAATGGTGAATATTGCGGTACCTGCAGGCTATGCATCGATTCCTGTCCGACTGGCGCTATAAATGATAACAGGACCATCGATGCAAGGAAGTGTATTTCTAACAGGACTATCGAAAACAGGGGACCGATACCTGAAGAGATAATTCCAAAACTGGGCGGAAGAGTATATGGCTGTGACCTGTGCCAGGAGGTCTGTCCCTGGAATAAGGATTTAAAATCCAATTCTCACCCGGAATTTAAAATCAATGAAAAAGTGGCGGATATGACTCTTGAGGAGTGGCAGACTCTTACTGAAGATCAATTCAACGAATTGTTCAGTAAAACTGCCCTTGTAAGAATTAAATACCCCGACTTCAAGCGCAATATAGACGCTGCGATCCGTTCTTTGCGTCCTTAGTTCCTGATCCTTCTCGGTCTTTCCGGTAAATTCTTTTCAATAATCACTATTTGTTTTTTACCTTTCTGTTAATAAAGCGTCTTTATAACAGATAACTACCATATTTTGGTTGATGTTGAATTAATAGAGGAGTGCAGAAATGGCAATCTGCAGAGTTTCAGAAAGCTTGTTGGGATATCCTCTGCATATGCATTCCCGGTGGCTTTCAGAATGCTGGGCGAGGAGGAGGCGGCCAAGGATGTTGTTCAGGAAACTATGATAACGATATGGTCGAAGCTTAAAAAAATAAGATCGTCAGCGAGTTACAAAACATGGCTGTACAGGATTGTGGTTAATAAATGCTATGACCAGATGAGAAAACGAAAAGCGCTTAAAGAGACCAGGGTTGATGATAAAACCTGGGCTCTGATATCAAACCATATTTCGGATGAAGCACCTTCTCAGCTTGAGAACAGGGAAACTGCAATGATAATCGGACTGCTGACCGAAAAGCTGAGCCCGAAGCAAAAGTCTGTTTTTATCCTGAGCGACCTCGAGGATTTGAAACCGGAAGAAATCTCCGAAATTACAGGGATGAGCAGGAGAAATATAAAGGCAAACCTTCACTATGCACGAAAGAACATCGGTGAAATGATTGGAAAATATATCTGAAATGGCAACAGCAGAAACAAAATATGAAAGGATCCTCAATATCCTTAAAAGTTCCAGGCCTGAACTCACCGGAGCAGATGAAATCGAGGAATCGGTACTGCGTGAAATTCAGAAGGCCGGTAAAAAAAGACAGGCAGAATTCAACCTCTTCGATTACTTGTTTGGCTGGATTTATATAGGGTGGGTAAGGAATACGCTGATTACAGTTTCAGTCTTTTTCGTTGCCCTGTTTATTTATCAGCAGTCGCTGATCCTTAAAAGGATAAGTCTCCTCGAAAATCAAACTGTCGTAACTGGTGGTCAATTTATAGGCAACCCTTCCGTTGATATGGAGAAGAAGCTGCGGCAGAATAAGCTATTGCTCCGTAAGCTGAATGCCGGAGAGGTTACAATTACAAAAAGAGAGCTGGAGAAATTTATGGATTCTTATGATAACCTGGAGCATAAGTACGAAGATCTGATCCGGATCATCGATGATGACCCGGAGCTGAAACAAATGCTCGAAAAGAAATTGGATGAAAAAAGTAAAAAGAAATTTAATCTCTAGTAACATGAAATACAGATCACTTAAACTGGCAATCGCATTTATTCTGGTTATGATTATATCCTGCGATGAACCGGAGACAATGGTGACAGATATTGTTCACCCGGACGGATCAGTAACCCGTAAGATCGAAATGAAAAACATTGTTAACAAATTTGAGACTAAGGACATTCAGGTACCCTTTGATACAACATGGATCGTGAAGGATTCGCTTATGATAGTTGACAACAAGGATACGATCTGGTTTAAACGGGCTGAAAAATTGTTCAGAAATGTCGCTGAAATCAACACGGCATATGCTGCCGATAGCGGCAGCAACAGGGGAATACCCCGCAGGGCAGAATTTAAGAAAACTTTTAAATGGTTTAATACGGAGTACCGGTTTGCTGAAATAATCGATATGATTGTTATGAATGGCTATCCGGTTTCGGATTTTCTGAATCCGGAGGAATTACGATGGTTCTATTCTCCGGAAAGTGTCATCAAGGAAAAAGCACAAGGTCCTGATAGTACGAAATATAAAGCATTGGATGATACGGTAAGCAAGAAGACGGACCATTGGATTGTTAAATGCCTTGTTTCGGAATGGTCAGCTGCATTTGTCAGGCTTACCGAAGGGAAGAGAGGCAAAGATCTTACAGCGGAATCATTAAAAGCACGCGAAGGTGAT
The DNA here is from genome assembly GCA_963772715.1 of uncultured Bacteroidota bacterium. Taxonomy (GTDB): domain Bacteria; phylum Bacteroidota; class Bacteroidia; order Bacteroidales; family VadinHA17; genus LD21. Next base: position 150,936 of record CAVYYM010000025.1, on the reverse strand, counting down.
CTGGTTAAGCTTGTTGAACAAGGCGAACATATTTTAGACTCATTGTGGAATTACGGGATAATTACAGGACAATTTCTTGGCGAGGAAAACGCTGAGAAATTCAGGACTGAAGCTGATTCTGCAGTAACAATTGCATCGGAGAATGTGTTTAAAGATTTCAACGATTACACTATAAGGATAATTATGCCTGGTAAACTGATCGGGACGAACGGATTTATTGATTCGACAGGTATAATGCTATGGCCAGTCAAATCAGATTATTTCCTGACACAATCATACGAAATGTGGGCAGAATCGAAGACGGCCAATAAATGGGCCTGGGTGGTTACAGGTATATTCCTGTTGTTCGTCCTCGGAGGAATAATATTCAAAACGGTCAGGAAATAAAATAACAGGGGCGTTCGTTGAACGCCCCTGCTTCCCCTAAAAACCAAACCTGACTAAAAACGAGTCTTACTTAACGTAATCCTTGAGCATCAGCATGAGTTTCTGACGTGTAAAAAATATTCTGCTTTTTACCGTACCGATCTTCAAACCAAGCTCATCGGCGATCTCCTTGTATTTGTATCCGTCGATATGCATCCTGAAAGGGATCCTGAATTCATCTTCAAGTGAATCGATTGCTTTTTCGATTTCACCTTCAGCATAATTCGATTCAGGTGAAATAAATCCCTTGTCACCCGGCTGATTTATGTAATATAGATCCTGAGTACCGTCGATAATTGTATTCTCTTTTACTCCGCGCCTGTAGTTGTTTATGAAAGTATTCTTCATTATGGTAAAAACCCAGGCTTTGAGATTTGTAAAATCGGCAAATTTATCCTTGTAAGTTATTGCTTTAAGATATGTGTCCTGTACCAGATCCAGTGCATTGTCACGATCGGAAGTGAGGCTCATGGCAAACCTTTGAAGATTGGGCTTCATTCCGATCAGGCTGGTGTTGAATTCAAATGTTGTCATAGCTCTTGTTTCTTTTAGTTGATTACACAAAATTAAACCGATAATAAAAGATATGCAAATCTTAATATCCTATAATCTCTATAATCTTTATGAGTTCTAAATAAGCTGGTTATATAATTAACATATAATCAATTAAATAGCTATTAGAATTGAGTTGTTGTATAAATTATGTATAAATTAGATTTTTCAATTTTTCGTACTTTTAAGGAAAAAAGATATGGATTACAACATTAAGCTGAGCAACGGGCAGGTTCTTAAAGGTTTTATAAAGAGTCCGGGCGATAATATGCGTGCCTTGATTCTGATGGTGCACGGGCATGGAGAGCATATTCAGCGCTACGAGCACTGGGCAGAATTATTCAATGAAAACAATATTGGATTTACCGGTGTCGATCTTCCAGGTCATGGCAGATCCGATGGAAAAAGAGGACATGTCAGGGATGAGGCTCTCCTGAACGAAATGATGGATGTCTTGCTTGGTGAAACAGGCAAAACATTTTCCGGAGTGCCTGTTTTTCTTTATGGCCACAGCCTGGGAGGAGTGATCGTGCTTAATTACCTGCTGAAGAAAAATCCAAAAATTAAAGGTGCAATAGTGACTTCTCCTGCCCTTCAGCCTGGCGTTTGAACCCGGGAAAGCAAAACTGGCACTGGCAGCTGTGATGAAAAATATATTGCCCGGACTAATTCAGCCATCAGGTCTCCCGGTCGAATATCTGTCGCACGACAAGGCTGTAATAGAAAAATATATTAATGATCCTCTTGTTCACGGATAAAATTTCAGTAGGTCTTTTTCATACATGCGATGAGCTCCTCAGATTATTCACTGTCAAATGCTTCAGAGCCTGAAACTCCCTCTTCTGATTATTGCATGGCAGCGACGATATGAGTGTGTTCAATCAAGGGAAGCGATGAATTTGCGTCAAAAACGGGATGGCCGAATTTAAAATATGGGAGGGAGGATTACCATGAACTTCATAATGAACCGTTTAAATCAGGATGTCTTTGATTTTATACTGAACTGGATAAACAATAAGCTGGCCTGAAATTTTTTATTAAAATGGAATTCAGGACTACCTTCGACATCGCACCCTCGGATCTTAAAATCACATACAATGATCCTGTAATGTTCATCGGCTCATGCTTTGCAGCATCGATGGGCAAAGAGCTTGAAACAGGCCGGATGCCTGTCATGATAAATCCTTCAGGTACAGTTTATAATCCTGTCTCAGTATGCAATACCCTCGATACAATTACTTCGCTAAGGAAATATGAGGTGTCCGACCTTCACAACCATAATGGAACATGGCTGAGCTTCAACCATTATACTGATTTCTCCTCGGATAATCCGGAATCTGCACTGGAAAATATAAACAAGAAGATCGACGAAGCCGGAAATTTCATTCAGGAGCGAAATTCCTGTTTGTCACTTTCGGAACTGCACGGGTTTACAGGTGGAAACAATCGGGAAAGATTGTATCCAATTGCCACAAGATTCCGGCATCGGACTTTACAGAAGAGCTGCTTACTGTAAAAGACATTGTCTCTGTCTGGAAGAGCCAGCTTGACAGACTAAAATCAATGTTCCCCGGTCTGAAAGTCATCTTTACCGTAAGCCCTGTGCGCCATTGGAAGGATGGTGCGCATGGTAACCAGGTGAGTAAATCTGTTCTGTTGCTCGCAGTTGAAGAGCTGCTGGGACATCCCTCAAAGCCCGGCTATTTTCCTGCATATGAGATTGTTATGGACGATCTTCGCGATTACCGCTTTTATGACGACGATATGCTGCATCCATCAACGGCAGCAATCAGTTATATCTGGGATGCATTCTCTGACTGTTACCTTGATTCCGAAACGAAAAAGCTTTGGCATGAAGTTGCTGGAATTTCAAAAGCCATGGCTCATAAAATTCAGACAACCTCCGAAAGAGAAATAAGCAAATTCGCAATGAATATACTTGCACCGTATAATGACTGTCGAGGCAAAACTTCCAGGAATCAGTTTTGACAATGAGAAGAGCTTATTTCAATGATTTGCTGAAATTTTAGAAAATCTTTTGAAAATATTCGAATTGTCTATGAACAACTTTATCTCAAGGTTTGTTCTAAATGCAAACTTTTATTTCATGAAACGCATATACTATCATACTTATATTATTTATTTCACTTTTTCCGACGATCATCTGGACAGTCAAATTCAGGGGTGATCAAAGGAAGGGTTTATAATTCCAAAACTAATGAAGGGGTCCCTTTCGCAACAATCCAGATATGGGGAACCACTACCGGAGCCAGTAACTGATTTTGACGGCAATTTTCTTATTTACCGGATGTAAAACCCGGATATGTAGAACTCAGGGTCTCATCTGTCGGATTTAAGCACATCTTACATCTCTTCAGCACTTCTTGTTACAAACAGCAATCAGGTCAATATCGAGATCCCCCTTGAAGAGCTTGCAATTGATATCGGTGAAGTTGTGATAAAGGCTTCACCTTTATCAAAAAAGCCGAAACACCTGTTTCAGTCAGGATTATTGGCATCGATGAGATCGAGAAGAATCCAGGCGGCAACAGGGATATTTCGAAGGTTATCCAGTCCTTTCCGGGAGTTGCATCGACACCGGCATTCAGAAATGATGTCATTGTCAGGGGAGGAGGACCGAATGAAAACAGGTTTTATGTCGATAATGTCGAGATCCCCTATCTGAACCACTTTTCGACCCAGGGTGCCTCAGGCGGACCCGTGGGAATCCTGAATGTCGACTTTGTGCAGTCTGTCGATTTTATTTCAGGCGCATTTCCGGCTTCCAAAGGAAATGCTCTCAGCTCAGTCCTCAATTTTACCTTTGTTGACGGTAACAGGGATAAGATGAAGTACCGGGCAACCCTCGGTGCCTCCGATCTTGGACTGACAATTGATGGTCCTGCAGGGGAAAACGCCAGTCTTCTGGTATCGGTCAGAAGATCTTACCTGAAGTTTCTTTTTAACACTACTTGACCTTCCGTTCTTTCCTAATTATACCGACTTCCAGTTCAAATACAGGGTAAGGCTCGATGAAAAAAATGAACTTACGGTAATCGGTCTCGGTGCGAAGGACGACTTCGAACTGAATCTGAATGCCAATGAAACTGAATATCAGCGTTATATCCTCGATTATATTCCGGTTCAGGAACAATACAGCTATACTACAGGACTGGTCTACAAGCATTTCCGGGGAAATGGCTATGATACATGGGTGCTGAGCAGGAATTACCTGAATAATACACAGTATAAGTATGCCGGGAATGTCGAAGCCGATACTAACAAGCTTTACGATTATTTGTCAGGAGAAGGTGAAATAAAATCGAGGTTTGAAAGAACAATTATAGGAGATAAGGGTCTAAGGGTAAATTTCGGAGCAAGTGCTGAATATGCACACTACAGGAATTCTACCTACAAGCTCATTTATACGGAGACTGGAGAAAATACACTCAGCTATGAGACGAACCTGAAACTTGGCAAATTCGGCGTTTTCGGGCAGATCAGCAATTCTTACCTGGACGAAAGATTGAGGCTTTCGCTTGGAGTCAGGACAGACTTCAACTCCTATGCATCATCCATGTCAAATCCCATAAAGCAGTTATCTCCAAGGTTTTCAGCATCGTATATCCTGACTGAAAAACTTAATCTGAATTTCAATATCGGACGCTATTACCAGCTTCCTCCATATACTGCAATGGGATACTCCACAAGTACGGAAAAATATGTGAATAAGAACAACAACCTCAAATATATCGGCTCCGATCATATAGTTGCCGGAGTTGAACTTATTCCCAATGAAAATATCCAGATAACCGCCGAAGGCTTCATGAAGTTCTATTCAAGGTATCCGTTCTCGGTTACTGATTCAGTTCCGCTGTCAAGCAAGGGTGCTGATTACGGAATATTCGGAGATGAAGAACTTGTTTCGATATCCGATGGCAGGGCCTATGGTGTTGAACTGCTTGGCAGGCTGAAGGAATTCAAAAAGATAAACCTGGTATTTTCCTACACGTATGTAAGAAGCGAATTCAGGGACCTTGATTCAAAATGGATCGCATCATCATGGGATAACCGTCATCTTTTCAATATTACTGCTACAAAGAAGTTCAACCGCAACTGGGATTTCGGATTCAAATGGAGATTTGTCGGAGGAGCGCCTTATACACCTTATGATGTTGAAAAATCGATGCTGAAAGCTGCATGGGATCTTCAGGGACAGGGTTATCTTGACTATTCCAATTTCAACACCCAGCGGCTGATGTCTTTCCATCAGCTTGATGTCAGGGTTGACAAGCAGTATTTCTTCAAGGGGTGGTCGCTGATGATTTATGCAGATGTGCAGAATATTTACAACCACCAGGCCGACCAGCCTGCAATTCTGATAAGAGAATCGGATGCAAATGGTATTCCTCTTACCGATCCGGTAGATCCATTGAGGTATATTCCCAAGTTCATTGATGGTTCGTCAGGAACAGTACTACCGACAATTGGAATTATGGTCGAATTTTAAAAAAAGCAACATGAACAGAATTATTGATATTAGTATTGGCATTTACATTGTCTGCCTGCTCAACCAGCTCAATAAAGAAACAGCCGGAGGCGGGTGAGGAAAAAACAGCATTGGTCACAAATGCCGAAGGAAAAGGACCTGAAATAACCGTTGACCTGCTGAAGGGCGAATCATTCTATTATCCTCTTTTTGCAATTTGGCTTGAAGATGCTGATGGCAGGTACATTCAGACTCTGTATGTGGCTAAAGCCGTGGGAACAGGTTATTTCAAATATGCGAAGCAGGAAGGGAACAAATGGATTGAAGGAACAAAAAGGGCACCCCAGACGCTTCCGTACTGGTCTCATAAAAGGGGTATCAAAGCTGCTGACGGGTTATTTGTCCCGGATGCAGGATCAGCTGTCCCGGATGCCTACACGGGTGCAACACCGGTAACAAGTTTTGTTCTTACATCACGTGCAGATGATCAGCTTCCGGGTAAATACAAGGTTATGCTGGAGATAAACCAGAACTGGGACTGGAACGAATACTGGACCAATGATAAATACCCTGATGATGAGAATTACAAGATGTCGTGCCAGCCTGCCTTGGTTTACGAGGCTGTTATTGATACTGAAATGCCTGAGGATTCCTACCTTATGAAACCAGTCGGACACAGCCATTATTCAGGAAAAACCGGGGAATTGTTCACCGATCTCAGCACCTTGACAACTGCCCTTAAGATTGTGGATAAAGCAATTGTAAAGGTAAGGTAATCACCTCAGGTTGTCTGCACAGCTAATGAAACCGGCAGGGTCCCTTGTAATTGCAATCTTATCCTGCTGTTTTCTTTCTTTTTCTTCGGGGAAATCGGTAAAGATTATTTTCTTGATCATCAACGACTTGCCTATATTCGTGAAATACCCGATTTTCTTCTTTGCAAAATCAAATCCGCTGGAGTTGACAACAAGGAAATCGAATGGCTTGATCTTATACATTTCGATGACTTCCGATGCAGGAAGAATTCCGCCTGTATAAATTACATCAAACCCCCTCTTTTTCAGTACATATTTATAGAAGAGGAAGTTATTGTCGCTCAGGTTATCGGAAGTGTTTATCATGGCAACCGCAGGTTTCGATTTGCCTGATGAAGGCTTCAGGAGACTGTCCTCAACAATAATAATCTGCTTGATCGTATTCCTTATAAACTGTTCCTGGGCTCTCGAAAGACTTCCTGTCTGCCAAAGTATCCTGGCTTTTTCAAGCAGGGGGTGAAGGTATCTGCAGTATGCCAACTCGATTCCCTTGAATTTTATGAAAGGAAGGAGCGCCTCCCTGAAAAGTTCTTCATTGAATCTGATCGCCGACATCAGGATCTTTCCAGGATGAAAATCATGGTCAAGATCATCATTGCTGCTGCTGACATCCATTACTTTCTGCGTAAGCTCATCTTCGTCGAGTCTCGCAATCTTCGATATTTTCAGTCCATTCCTGTTGAGATATGCGACATTGAGGATCTTTTTAAGCTCTGCTTCATTGTAGGTCCTGATGTTCGAATCTGTTCTCTCAGGCACGAGTATGCTGTATCTCTTCTCCCATATCCTTATAGTGTGGGCTTTGATTCCTGAAAAATTTTCAAGATCCCTGATCGAGAAAACATTTATTCCTTCTTCCATGGCTAATGGTTTCTGTGGTTATAATTCGAAATTCTTTCCAATTGTAAAACAACCTGTAAACGCAAATGTTTACCATTTGCATATGGTCATTCAATAAAAAAATCTGTTTGCGGAAAATTCCCCCGAACATCCGCGGTGCTGCTGAAGTAAGCCAATACTTATTCAGCCTGCTCAATCATAATTTTTTTAACCACCCTGGCCCCGTCCTCCAGGTTTATCGTCACCAGATACATCCCTCTTTTAGGATTATCAAGGATAATTTTAATAAGGGTTTCAGGGATGTTATATTTTGACTTGAAGATATCCTGCCCTATGATGTTGGTGACCTTTATGCCGGAAATACCCTTTTCGCTTCTTATTGTGAAATAATTCTCCCTTACAGGTACCGGGAAAATGGTGATGCTGGTTCCTGAAGCATCTGCCAGTGCGCTTTTTTGAATCTGATTTGACGAAACACTAACAGTATCCTTCTGTGCCTGAAGGACTAATGTAAAAATGATAAACAGAATAAAGAGTAAACTCTTCTTCATATTATCCCGTTTAGGTTTTCTCTATCAAAAATTGTGCTAAAGTTAGTAAAAATTTAAACAAAATCATCAAGATACCGCAAGGCACGCTCCAGATCATCCGGCGTATCAATGCTGATGCTTTCACGGTCTGTGACTGCAGTTCTGATTTTCAGGCCGTTTTCAAGCCATCTGTTCTGCTCAAGGGATTCAGCTATTTCGAGCGGACTTCTTGCTAGTCTGGTGATCTTTTTCAGCGCTTCGGTCGTATAGGCATAAAGCCCCAGATGCTTGAAGAAAACATGCTTATCGGACCATTCTGCGGCATCGATGTCTCTGTAATACGGAATGGCAGTCCTGCTGAAATAGATCGCATTGCCTTCTGAATCGAAGATCACCTTTACCTGGTTGGGGTTAAAGATATCTTCCCCGCGCCCTGTCTTCCTGATAAGAGTTGCTATCTGAACATTTTTATCATTGAAGCATGACTTAAGCAGATCTATTTGCTCTGGCCTGATAAATGGCTCATCACCTTGTATATTGAGCACTATATCCACTTTTTGTCCCGTCTCGTTCATGATGGTCTCAACAGCCTCCGCACAGCGGTCAGTGCCGCTGAAATGTTCGGGGGATGTTAATACAGCCTTACCGCCGAAGTCCCTGACAGCATGGAGGATTCTATCGTCGTCGGTGGCCACGTAGACCATTTCGACAGTTTTTCCGGTCTGCTCATAAACCCGCTGGATCATGGTTTTGGTACCGATCATTGCGAGCGGCTTCCCCGGGAACCGGGTAGAGGCATATCGTGCCGGAATAATGGCTGCAAACTGATTGCCGGAATGCTTTCTCATCCTGCGAATTTACGAAAATTGAATTTCCCTTTGTTTTAAAAATATCTTAAATTCGCACATTCTTTAATTGCGCATGAAGGATTTACAGAATATCAAGCAAAGATTTGGGATAATAGGCAACTACGAAGGGCTTAACAGAGCGATAGATATAGCTGTCCAGGTTGCACCTACGGATCTTTCTGTGCTTATAACCGGAGAGAGCGGAACAGGGAAGGAAGTATTTCCGCAGGTCATACACTCATTTAGTGCACGCAAGCACGGTCCATATATCGCAGTAAACTGCGGTGCAATACCCGAAGGAACAATCGATTCGGAACTTTTTGGACATGAAAAAGGCTCATTCACAGGGGCTACCGACAGCAGGAAAGGATATTTTGAAGTGGCTGACGGTGGCACCATCTTTCTCGATGAGGTGGCTGAATTGCCCCTGTCTACTCAGGTCAGACTATTAAGGGTTCTGGAAACCGGTGAATTCATAAGGGTGGGATCGTCGAAGGTCCAGAAGACAAATGTAAGAGTTATCGCAGCCAGTAATGTCGATGTCTCTGTCGCAATAAACCATGGCAGATTCAGGGAGGATCTTTTCTACAGGCTTAACACCTTGCCGATAAGAATACCGGCACTGAGGGAGAGAGGAGAAGATATATGGCTGTTATTCAGGAAATTTGCAGCGGATTTTGCCGAAAAGTACAGGATGCCTTCGATCAGGCTCGACAATGAAGCGAGGAATATGCTCTTGAATTATTCCTGGCCAGGCAATGTAAGGCAGTTGAAGAACATCACTGAACAGATATCGATCATCGAGAGCGAACGGGAAATCAGAGCCGCAACTCTCAGACCATATCTGCCAGATTATGAAGGAGCGAAACTTCCTGCCGTAATAAAAAGAGATGATGATAAATCATTTTCCTCCGAAAGGGAGATCCTGTACAAGATCCTTTTCGATATGAAGAATGATATGAGTGACCTGAAAAAGCTTGTCTATGATCTTATCCGGAACGGAGATACTGCTTCTTTCAGCGAATCAGACACCAGGACGATCAAGAACCTTTTCAGGGATGCCAAAGTCGATATCCCGGAAGCCAAAGTGGCAGATGGACCACAGATGGATTTTCCGATCAGGAAAAACAGGGAGGATATTGTGGATACCGAGGAGATAGTGGAGGAATCTTTATCGCTTGCCGGCAAGGAGGTCGAAATGATCAGAAAAGCCCTTGAGAAGTACAACGGTAAAAGAAAGATGGCAGCCTATGAACTGGGAATCTCCGAAAGAACCTTATACAGAAAAATCAAGGAATATGGCATTGAAATGTAATCTTGGAAAATCTTTCCGGTCCCTTCTGCCATATGTGATTATTGCTGGAGGAATAATCCTGCTCAGCAGATGCTCTGTAAGTTATTCGTTTACAGGAGCATCAACGGAAGGTCTCAAGACTGTGAGCATCCAGACCTTTCAGAACAGGGCAAGCCTTGTCCAACCAGGGCTGACCCGCGTTATCACTGATGCCCTGATCGATAAATGCAAGGCCCAGACGAACCTTAGTATCGTCACCGGACCCGGAGACGCCAATTTTGAAGGAACGATAGTCGATTATAATACAAAACCATTGACAGTAGGCGCGGATGCCCAGGCTGCAACCAATAGGTTTACAATCAGGGTACATGTAAAATTTACCAACTCGGTAAAGCCGGAGAACAATTTTGAGCAGGATTTTTCACGATATGAAGATTACAACAGTAGTCTAAACCTAAGTGCAGTCGAATCCGAGCTTGCCGATAAAATAATCGAACTCCTGATTGAAGACATATTCAACAGGGCCTTTGTGAACTGGTAGTTGCCATGAACAGGAATGATTTTCTCCGTATGATGGAAAATTCGGGACCTTCCGATCGCTCTATGATTGGTGAGGTAAATGAGCTTATCAATATCTTCCCTTATTTTCAGAGTGCATACCTGTTACTGCTGAAGGGACTTCAGAATACAGCAGATGTCAAGTTTGAAAATCAGCTCAGGGTGTCAGCAATGAGAATCGCTGACCGCGAAGTGCTGTATTATTTACTCAAGAAGGAAACTGCTGCAGGGGAAGTCAGGGAAGCAGAAGCTCCCCGGCAGGTTGTTGCTTCGGCTGACAATTCAGACAGCCAGCAAACGGTGCTGGATTCAGCAAAAAACAGTGAAGATTTTATCAATGAGATCGAGAAGGAATACCTCAGCGAAAGGGCTGAAGAGGAACAGGAGGACCAAAGAGTGTTCATTTCCGATGATATTGTTGATGAAGAATCGAATGCTTCCATTATTCTTATCGATGGTGAATCCGATTCTGTCGAAGATAAGGTCATTTATTTGGACCCTGGTTTTTCAGCACCGGCACCTGCGGATCTGCTGGAACTTGAGCCGGAGGAGGGAACAACCGTTCCGGAACCGGCAAACGGGACTGTTTCCCGGAAACAGCTTCAGTCAGAACTTATCGACAGATTTATTATCACAAACCCCAGAATTGAACCCAGGAAAGAAAAGTCTGATGCTCCGATTCCGGATATTTCCACTCCATCTGTTGAAGAAAAGGGCGTATTTGTTTCTGAGACGCTTGCCAGGATTTATTCCAAACAGGGCTACTACTCAAGAGCTATAGATATTTATGAGAAGCTAAGTTTGAAATTTCCGGAAAAAAGTAGTTACTTTGCATCGCAAATTGAAAAAGTGAAAGAGTTATTAAAAAAGTAACCTGATGGGAATATATATTTTTGTGTCGGTACTGGTTCTGTTAGCATGTTTATTCCAGATACTCATTGTTCTGGTTCAGAATTCAAAAGGAGGCGGCCTGGCTGCCAATTTTACTTCAGCAGGACAAACAATGGGCATTCGCAAAACGGCTGATTTTCTTGAGAAAGCGACATGGACACTTGCTGCTTCCGTATTGATCCTGAGCCTTGTAGCAACAGCAACGATACCTAAGAAAACCAGGGAAGCAAGTCCGAGAACAAGCATTGAAGAAGCAGTTAATCCCCGCGAAATTCCTACTTTGCCGACAGCAGTTCCGCCTGCATCGAGCACTACTACAGGCAGCGAACAACCTGTGAAATAATAATGGCATAAGGATATTAATCTAAAAGTGTCAGTTTGTCACATGCTGACACTTTTTTGTTTAAAAATGTCATGTTTATCCTTTTGGCATGGAATGTGTAAAAAACAAGACGATAATCGATTTTTAACTTTAAAACTAAATAGAAATGGCACAATTAAAAGGAAAAATTCTGGCAGGCAAGGTTCTGGTAAGACCGTTCGAAGCTGAAGCTAAAACTGCCAGCGGGATAATCATTCCCGATTCCGCAAAGGAAAAACCACGTCAGGGAAAAGTAGTACTTGTCGGCGCAGCAAAGAAAGATGAAGAGATGGAAGTCAAGAAAGGCGATGAGGTTCTCTACGGAAAATACTCCGGACAGGAACTGACAATCGACGGTGAGGATTATCTGCTCGTCTCTCAGTCGGATATTCTTTTTATAGCATAATACGGAAACCAATAAATAATTAAAATATGGCAAAAGAGATTAAATATAACATTGATGCACGCGCCCTTCTCAAGGAAGGAGTTGATAAGCTTGCAGATGCAGTGAAAGTCACCCTCGGTCCCAAAGGACGCAACGTGGTGCTTGAAAAGAAATTCGGTGCTCCTCAGATATCCAAAGACGGTGTTACTGTTGCCAAGGAGATAGAACTTAAGGATCCATATCAGAACATGGGCGCACAGATGGTTAAGGAAGTTGCTTCCAAAACCGGAGATATCGCCGGCGACGGAACAACCACTGCAACCGTTCTTGCTCAGTCTATTATTAACGTAGGCCTCAAGAATGTTACAGCAGGTGCAAACCCGATGGACATCAAAAGAGGTATTGACAAGGCAGTCGAGGCAGTTGTGAAGCATCTTAAAACACAGGCAAAAGTTGTCGGAGACGATCTTGCCAAAATAGAACAGGTGGCAAGAATATCGGCAAATGATGATGAAGAGATCGGGAAGCTTATTGCTGAGGCAATGGGTAAAGTTCACAAGGAAGGCGTCATCACCGTCGAGGAATCAAAAGGTACAGCAACTTCAGTTGAGGTAGTCGAAGGAATGCAGTTCGACCGCGGATATATATCAGCCTACTTTGTAACCAATACGGAGAAAATGGAAGCAGATCTGGAGAATCCATATATCCTTATTTATGACAAGAAAATATCCACAATGAAGGATATGCTGCCTATTCTGGAAGCATCGGCACAGACAGGCAAGCCTCTTTTAATTGTATCTGAAGATATCGAAGGTGAAGCTCTTGCAACACTTGTTGTAAACCGTCTTCGTGGTTCACTTAGGGTTTGTGCAGTCAAGGCTCCCGGTTTCGGCGACAGAAGGAAAGAAATGCTTGAAGATATTGCCATTCTGACAGGCGGAACAGTTATTTCAGAAGAAAAAGGACTCAAACTCGAGCATACGACTCTTGACATGCTTGGAATGGCAGAGAAGGTAACTGTCAGCAAGGAGAATACAACCATCGTCAACGGTTCAGGCGACAAGGATATGATAAAGGCACGCGTTGCACAGATCAAGCAGCAGATGACAACCACTACATCCGATTATGACAAGGAGAAACTCCAGGAACGTCTTGCCAAGCTTGCAGGCGGTGTTGCAGTTCTCTATATTGGTGCTGCTTCGGAAGTTGAGATGAAGGAGAAGAAAGACCGCGTTGACGATTCATTGCATGCAACACGCGCTGCTATCGAGGAAGGTATAGTCCCCGGTGGTGGTGTGGCATATATACGTGCAGCAGCTTCTCTCGAAGGCCTTAAAGGGGAAAATGACGACCAGACAACAGGTATCGAGATAGTCAGGCGCGCCATTGAGGAACCTCTGCGCCAGATTGCAGTGAATGCAGGCCAGGAAGGTGCCGTAGTAGCCCAGAATGTAAAATCAGGCAAAGGCGATTACGGATATAACGCCCAGACAAACAAATACGAAAAGCTGATGGCAGCAGGAGTTATTGATCCTCTCAAGGTTGCACGCGTAGCTCTTGAAAATGCAGCTTCTATTGCAGGTATGTTCCTGACTACAGAAGCAGTGATCGTTGAGGAGAAGGAAGACAATCCTCCGATGCCTCCTCAGGGAATGGGTGGCGGAATGCCGGGAATGATGTAATTTCTTCCAAAAACACATATTTTAGTAAGGGCGTTGCGTGCAACGCCCTTACATTTTTTATATTTGCACCTGATTTTTATTCCGGATTGCTGATGAACAACATCCGAAATTTCTGCATCATAGCACATATTGACCACGGTAAAAGTACCCTGGCTGACAGGCTGCTTGAGAAAACCAAGACCATAACGGAAAGGGAATATCAGGACCAGGTCCTCGATGATATGGATCTCGAGCGGGAAAGGGGAATAACCATAAAGAGCCATGCCATCCAGATGGAATATATCCATGAAGGAAAGAAATACTTTCTCAACCTTATCGATACTCCCGGGCATGTGGATTTTTCATACGAAGTATCACGCTCCATTGCAGCATGCGAGGGAGCCCTGCTGGTAATTGACGCGACACAGGGAATTCAGGCTCAGACAATTGCAAACCTTTACAAAGCCCTCGATCATAATCTCGAGATAATATCGATTCTCAACAAGATGGATATGGCCAATGCCATGCCCGAAGAGGTCAAAGATCAGATTGTCGACCTGGTTGGATGTGACCGCGACTCCATAATAGAGACAAGCGCAAAGACAGGGATGGGCATCGATGCCATCCTGACAGCCATCGTCAACAGGATTCCTCCACCGGCTGGAGATCCGGATGCTCCTCTTCAGGCGCTGATTTTCGATTCGATATTCAATTCATTCAGGGGCATAATAGCTTATTTCAGGATACTCAACGGCACTATTCGGAAGGGCGACAGGGTAAAGTTCGTCAGCACCGATCATGAATACAACGCAGAGGAGATAGGAGTGCTCAAGCTGAAGCAGGAGCCCAGGGATATCCTGGGTGCGGGCGACGTGGGATATATTATTTCGGGGGTCAAGAATTCGGCAGAGGTTAAGGTAGGTGACACAATAACACAGGTCGACGATCCATGTGATAAGGCAATAGAAGGCTTCGAGGACGTCAAGCCAATGGTATTCGCCGGTATGTACCCGGTAGATGCTGATGAATATGAAGATCTGAGGAGTTCCATTGAAAAACTTCAGCTTAACGATGCGTCATTGTCTTTTATACCTGAATCATCCGCTGCTCTTGGCTTTGGATTCAGGTGCGGCTTTCTGGGACTGCTGCACATGGAGATCATCCAGGAGAGGCTCGACAGGGAATTCGACATGGATGTCATAACCACGGTCCCCAACGTATCCTTCAGGGTAATAACCACAAAGGGGGAAACTATCGATGTACATAATCCATCAGGACTTCCGCTTATAAATTATATCGACCATATTGAAGAACCTTATATTATAGCCCAGGTTATAACCCTTTCGGAGTATGTGGGTCCGATAATGAATCTTTGCATCGACAGGAGAGGGGTTCTGAAGAACCAGGTCTACCTGACCAGGGACAGGGTCGAGCTCACCTTCGAGATGCCTCTTTCTGAAATAATATTTGATTTTTACGACAAGCTGAAAAGCATTTCGAAGGGATATGCATCATTCGACTATTATTATACTGCATATCAGAATGCCGACCTTGTGAGGCTCGATATTCTTCTGAACGGTGAAATGGTGGATGCCCTTTCAACTTTAATACACAGGGGTCATGCATATGATTTCGGCCGCAAAATGTGTGTCAAGCTTAAGGAGCTGATCCCCCGCCAGCAGTTCGATATTGCCATTCAGGCTGCAATAGGGGCAAAGATCATTGCCCGCGAAACTGTCAAGGCAGTGAGGAAGGATGTCACGGCCAAATGCTATGGAGGTGATATCACCAGGAAGAGAAAGCTTCTTGAGAAACAGAAGAAGGGAAAGAAAAGGATGCGCCAGATAGGCAATGTCGAAGTTCCCCAGCAGGCCTTTCTTGCCGTGCTGAAGCTCGACTGACCCGACCGAAAGGCATTAAAATTTATTCAGGAAGCTGGTATATAATAAAAAAACATTATTTTAGCTGAAAGAAAATCGGGAAAGAAAAGATATTTCAATCCTTCTATCTAACCTAATCAACCTGCCCGGCCGAAAAGCCGGGGCAATTTATTTAACACAGAAGCTTATATCCTCTTCCGTGAACATTCAGTATTTTGACTGAGAGATCCTTCCTGAGGTACTTCCTGAGCCTTGTTATATAAACATCCATGCTTCTTGCATTGAAATAATTATCATCGATCCAGATCGATTTCAAGGCAAAATTACGCTCGAGAATCTCATTTCTGTGCCTGCACAGGAGTTCGAGAAGCTCCGACTCCTTTGTTGTGAGCTTCACTGCTGGTTTTCGAAAGAGAGCATTTGCTTGAGAGGATCAAATGAATAATTTCCGATCGCATATATCGATTCCTTCCTGGGAAGGGCAGAACCTGCAGTTCTCTTCAGGATAGCCTGGATCCTGTAAAGCAGCTCCTCCATGGAAAATGGCTTAGTAATATAATCATCGGCCCCTGTACGGAATCCTTCCAGGATATCTTCCTTCAGGCTTTTCGCGGTAAGGAATATTATCGGGATGACAGGATTGATTTTTCTTATTTCCTTGGCCAGGGTCAATCCATCCATCTCAGGCATCATGATGTCGAGTATGCAAAGCTCATATTGCTGCCGCGGGAATTCTTCCAGCGCCTGTATTCCGTTTACCAGCAAAGTCGTATCATAACTCTTGGCAGACAAATAATTTTTGAGCAGCATACCAAGGTTGCTGTCATCTTCAGCTAGCAAAACTTTTGTTATTTTCATTTTTGCGGGTTTTTGGAATGAAAACTGTGAACCTGGTCCCTTTATTAAGCTGACTGTCGGCTTTTATTTTGCCATTATGATCATCCACGACTTTCCTGACATAGCTTAAGCCAAGTCCGAAACCTTTTACATCATGCAGATTCCCTGAATGAACACGGTAGAACTTATCATAGATCCTTCTGAGATTTTCCTTGCTTATGCCGATGCCTTTGTCCTCTATGGTTATGATTATTCCTTTTTTGGAATTCCTGGTTGAAATGGTTATTTCCGGTTTCCCCTTTGAATATTTTATCGAATTGTCTATGAGGTTGGATATAGCAGTCAGAAAATGAGCTTCGTCGATCAACGCATGAGAGTCGGTGGCCTGGAAATCCCTGACGATCACCCCCTGAGTGTTCCTGATCTGCAGGGCGAAATTCTCTATGGCGCTCGAGAGGATGGTGTGGATATCCATGTCGGCAAGATTCAGCTTCATTCTGTTCTTTTCAAAAATGGCCATCTGAAGGACCTTTTCCACCTGGAATTTGAGCCGCATGCTTTCGTCTGAAATGACCTTTGCCAGATTGTCGATGTTCTTGTTCTGTTCAGGTATCGATTTGTCGGCCATCATCTGCGATG
The DNA here is from genome assembly GCA_963772715.1 of uncultured Bacteroidota bacterium. Taxonomy (GTDB): domain Bacteria; phylum Bacteroidota; class Bacteroidia; order Bacteroidales; family VadinHA17; genus LD21. The sequence continues at coordinate 133,930 of CAVYYM010000025.1, read as the reverse complement.
CAAGCGAAATAGTCGAAATAGGAGTTTTCAGCTCGTGTGTCATATTGTTTATGAAGTCGTTCCTGATCTCCGATATTTTTTTCTGACGGAAGATCACAATTAAAGTGCTTGTTGCGAGGATAAGAAGCAGCAATGCGAAGATAAGTGAGAGAAATCCCAGTGAACCGATTCTCTCAAATTTATACTGTTGCTCCTGGAGGCAATACACTACAAGCTGATTTTGACCAGGAAGAGGATCGTTCGGAAAAAGCTGGATTATGAACTTGCTTGTGCCCGGCATGTCAGTGAAACCCGGTGTTTTCCAGATTATTCCTGAACGGCCTGAACGGATCGAAAATTCAAAATCAAGAAAAATACCCACATTATTAAGAGCAGATCTTATTGATTCTCTCAGGCTTTCAGGATCGATCCGTTCCTTTATGTCGGTTGTCTCGGTAAGAATTTTGTCCATGATCTTTTCGAGGAAGACAATTTTATTGGTCACTCTGCCTTTCAGTTCGGCGGTTATCGATTCTGCCGATCTTTCCGCTGATTCGTCAGGTAATGAATAGGCAGATATCTCCTCGGCTGATATAACTATCCTTTGTCCCGAGCTTGTTATGGTGATAGGTTCATCCTCATTATTGAGACCATAGATATCGAGTAGTCTTGAATTAGGCTGATAGCCCCTTAATTTACGAGCCAGAGGTGAGTTTGCAGGAAATATAGCGGTTACCGAATCTGTTGCGGAAACATCAATCTGCTCAATGATCTTATTTATCATTTCCTGTTCTTCAAGATCCAGAACCACTGATTCGAGTGCTTTATTGGCATCGGTCCGGAACTGCTGATCGGTCATGTCAATGGCATTTTTTATCCAGTATAGCTGGATAAAGACTATTCCGGTTATGGCAAGGAAAAAGAAAACTGCCAGTAATACAATGATTCTTTGCTTCATCGTATTGCAAAAATACTACTATATACAATGCGATTTTTTTCCCTTTAACTTTCTTTAACAGGGATAGCCTGTTCATTCCTGAATAAATTTCCCCTGAAAAGGCAGGAGTTATAAAAAACGTTAACAAAACATTAAATAAATGTTAATTTACAGTGTTTTAGCATTTTTTATTTTTTTATTACGCTTTCCGTCTATATATTTGTAAAGGTTTTGGCACGATATTTGAAATACAAGATATAGAGGTTTTTTTCATAGGTTAGGTTAGTTTTAGGGTTATTAAAAAATGAGCCGTCCCGTTCCGGGGCGGCTCTTCTTCTTTATATACAGGTCAGGTTTGGCTTTTAAGCGTGAGATACGTGGTGTGCCTTGTGATGAGCCAGACTTATTACTTTCAGAACAGTAATATTCTTTTCCATGGCTCCGAGAATCAGATGTTTCCTTATAAGGATTGATCTTTTTCGCTGGATGTAAGAAAGGTCAATGATATCTGAGGTGATTGTTTTTGAACATAAGCTTTACTTTTCTGTCCCTGTGTGGCATTACAAACTTCTTGATATCGGTCCACAGAAATGAATGTTTTTTAGGCCTGAACAATCCATATCTGAATTCTATTTTATCATTATCTATAAGGAAGAACATATCTTTTCTTTTTATTGTCGCCATCAATGCAGTCAATTCCTATAATAAGGCCAATCCCAAACGGAGCAAGAGAAATGGTAGGACTTACGGAATGCTTTCCAAAGACAGGGCTTAGCATGGCTATATAGATGCCACCTACGAAAAAAAGGAAAGTAACGATCCAGAGCAATATTTTCCTGCCTGGTGTATATTCTTCTTCCGACAAATTGTAAAAAAGCTTTTCCATATTCTACTGAATTATGTAATGCAAATTCTTGTCTTTCAAAGATTTCTGATCGATATTAAAAACAGCGGTCACTGAATCAGTTCCTCTCAGCATTGAAATAATCCTGTCGGCCTCTGATGTGTCAGCTGTATTATGGATCTGAAAGATATAATCGATATTCCTGAGCTTTCTTATGAGGAAATTCTTTTCAGACCGGTTTGATATCAGCTCAAGGGCCGGTCCGCGGGCAGGTGACATGTCAGAGAACCTGCTGAATGCAATTTCAGCACCTGATTCATCAGGAACCATAATCGGGTCGCTGTTTTTAAGGGTGATCTTTAGCTTTTTGTTTGATTGACAGTGAAAGCTTGTAGTCGGGTTCTGCAGATACAATTCCCACCAGGACAGATTCATTATTCTGATTGATCTTCAGCTGTACCCGTGTGATTTTTGGACTGCTCCTCATCAATTTCCGGCATCAGCCTATAAAGGTAGGAAAAAATGGATGATACTATGCGTTATCCCCTGAAATATCTTTGATCCTCTTCCATGCCTGGCTTGCGGCTTCCTGTTCTGCCTCCTTCTTCGAATCACCCAGTCCTTTTCCGAATTCTTCCCTGTTGATGAAAAGGGTGGTCGAGAAAACCGATTTTCTTGAATCGGAATCATATTCTTCGCTGTAAGTAAATATGAGGTTGGAATTATGTTTCTGCACCCACTCGAAAACGAGACTTTTATAGTCATTATCTGTCCTGACTATTTGTTCAAGATTAAGATATTTGTTAAAGACTTTTTTGATGAACAGTTTTTTTGTTTTGCTGAATCCCTTGTCAATGAACACTGCTCCTATAAGTGCCTCCAGGGCATCGCCATAAAGGTTTTTTGTAGAATGCCGCGAACTCACATTGCTCACCAGTATCTTGTTGATGCCCATTGAGACAGATAGATTATTGAGAACATCCCTGTTCACTATCCTTGAACGAATTTTAGTAAGGAAGCCCTCTGATGAATCAGGAAATTTTCCGAAAAGATAATCAGAGAGAATGGCATCGAGGATTGCATCTCCCAGATATTCAAGTCTTTCGTTGTTTATTCGCTGTCCGTCCGGAAGCTTGTAGGAAGCTGAACGGTGGATAAAAGCTATCTCATACAACCTCAGGTTTCCAGGCTTGAAGCCAAGGATTTTCCTTAAACGTGATCCAAATTCACGTTTATCAAGGATATAAGTACCGTTAACCTTAAGCTTGAAAAGAGACACTAAAGCTCTGCTTTTTTGAAAATTACAGAAGCATTGTGGCCTCCGAAACCGAATGTGTTGCTAAGAGAGGCATTTACTTGCCTTGACTGTGCCTTGTTAAGGGTCAGGTTCAGATTTTGATCAATTTCAGGATCCGGAACGCTGAAATTCATTGTGGGCGGGACAATATTATTTACAATTGACATCACTGCGGCGATAGCCTCAATTGCTCCTGCTGCACCCAAAAGGTGTCCGGTCATTGATTTTGTCGAGCTGATATTAAGCTTGTATGCATGTTCGCCAAAGACATCAGTAATTGCTTTTGCTTCTGCTATATCACCCAGCGGGGTGGAAGTTCCATGTACATTTATATAATCAAGATCCTCGGGTTTCATTCCGGCATCTTCAAGGGTGAGTTTCATTACATTGCGGGCTCCAAGTCCATCAGGATGAGGTGCTGTTACATGATAAGCATCGGCGGTCATTCCTCCGCCGGCAACTTCAGCATATATTCTTGCACCTCTTGATCGGGCATGCTCGAATTCTTCCAGGATGAGTGACCCGGCACCTTCACCAAGTACAAATCCGTCCCGGGTTTTGTCGAAGGGTCTTGATGCCGTTTTATACTCCTCATTGTTTGTCGACAGGGCCTGCAAAGCATTGAAGCCGCCTATTCCCGGTTCATTGACGCAGGCTTCCGAACCTCCTGAAACGAAAATATCTGCTTTCCCCCAGCGGATATAATTGAATGCATCAATCAATGCGTTGGTGGAAGAAGCGCAAGCCGAGACCGTTGCAAAGTTAGGTCCCCTGAATCCGTATTTGATCGAGATGGTCCCTGCGGCAATGTCGCTGATCATCTTGGGAATAAAAAAGGGACTGAATCTTGGCGTCCCGTCTCCTAAAACATGTTGTTTTATTGCCAGAAAAAAGGTCTCAAGCCCTCCTATGCCTGATGCCCAGATAACCCCGACCCTTTCCTTGTTGATCTTCTCAAGGTCTAAACCGGAATCTTTAATGGCTTCTTCGGCAGCAACCAGTGCGAACTGGGAATAAAGGTCAAGCTTATTAGCCTCTTTTCTGTCAAAATAATTTGCTGAGTTGTATCCTTTTACTTCACAGGCGAATTTTGTCTTGAACTTTTCCGGATTGAAGCGCGTGATGATCCCGGCTCCGTTGACTCCGTTTGTTAGTCCATTCCAGTATTCATGTAAGTTATTGCCAATAGGAGTCAGGGCTCCAAGGCCTGTAATTACAACTCGTCTCATAAATGGATTATAAGCAATGCAAAATTACTTTGCATTTTCCTCGATGTACTTGATAGCATCACCAACAGTGCTGATGGTCTCTGCCTGATCGTCAGGAATTCCGATATTGAATTCTTTTTCAAATTCCATGATCAATTCAACAGTATCAAGAGAGTCTGCACCGAGATCGTTCGTGAAGCTGGCTTCGGGAGTTACTTCTGACTCATCAACTCCAAGTTTATCGACAATAATCTCTTTTACTCTTGCGGCAATGTCAGACATAATGATAAATTTTAATTAATAATAATTCTAAAACCTTGCAAAGAAATATATTTGTACAATATTTTTCAAGTTATTTGAGGTTTTTTATTCATCTAATAGGTTATTCATACTGAATATCAGCATAATAAACTTATATCAGACATTAAGATCACAATCTGCCCGAAAGTGATAAATATCACATAATGAGAAAGATAGCAATTTTTGCTTCAGGATCAGGCACCAATGCCGGGAACATAATAAAATACTTTTCGACCCGCGAAACAGCAAAAGTCACTCTTGTTTTGTCAAACAGGCGTGAAGCATACGTATTACAAAGGGCAGCAACGCTGAAAGTAAAATCGGTTTTTTTCGACCGCGAGGAATTTTATTGCAGTCGGAGAGTACTTGATTATCTGCTGGAAGATGGAATAGATTTTATCGTTCTTGCAGGATTTTTATGGCTTGTCCCGGATAACATCCTGGACGAGTACGAAGGCCGGATAATAAACATTCATCCCGCACTGTTGCCCAGCATATGGAGGAAAAGGAATGTACGGCGAAAAAGTTCACAGGGCAGTCATCGAAAAGCAAGACAGGGAATCAGGGATCACCATTCATTATGTGAACAGGAATTATGATGAAGGCAATATTATTTTCCAGGCAAAATGCAGGGTTGACCGTTCCGATACTCCGGAAACACTCGCATCAAAGGTCCATGCACTGGAATATGAACATTTCCCGGGGATAATCGAAGAGCTTGTAAAGAATCTTCCTGATAAACCTAGAAAGTCCCGAGAAGACTAAGAACCAGCATTCTGTTCTTTTCGAACCTCGCCATATTCTCCGCTGAAACCGGTTCTACCGAAGGAGCCTCGACACTCAGCGGATCGACAGGCGATCCGTTCCTGTAAAACCTGAAATCGAGATGAGGCCCCGTTGAAAGGCCGCTGCTGCCAACATACCCGATGACATCTCCCTGTTTAACGAATGCTCCTGCCTTAACTCCATTGCCAAAACCACTGAGATGCAGATATGCGGTTGAGTAAACACTGTTATGGGTAATCCGCACAATCCTGCCTGATCCGTTCTCTGTCCCTGCAAAAGTTACCCTGCCGTCGCCTATCGCCTGAACAGGAGTTCCGACCGGTGCTGCATAATCAACTCCAAAATGAGGTCTTCTGATCCTGAGTATCGGGTGCAGCCGGCTTGATGAATACCGTGAGCTGATCCTTGAAAACCGCAGGGGAGCCTTTAAGAAATGCTTTCCTGAGGCTGTTGCCGTCGATATCGAAATAGGTCTCCTTGCTGTCCTGGATGAAAGGGATTGCAGTTATGGTATCACCTGCCCATACGAACTGGGCTCCATAAATTTTCCCGGTGCCGAGTGGTTTGTCTTCAATAAATAATTCTTCATAAAACACCTTGTAGCTGTCTCCCTTCTGAAGACCGAAAAAATCGACGGTCCATGCAAATATCTCCGAAAGATCCCCCGCCAGCCCGGGATGCATTCCTTTTGCAACCATCGATTCCCAAAGGGACGTCTCAATTATTCCTGACGAATATCTTATAACCTTTCTTATTTCTTTCCTGTAAGGAGTTATATTCAGTGAATCGTTGAAGCTGAAAATGTAGCTTAATGTCGGATCATGCTCATATATAAAGTATCTGGCGCGTGCAACTGAATCTGTATCACTGAAAATAGTATAGTGATTATTTGTCCTTATTTTCCTTACGTCAAATATCGAATCCGAATTTCTCACAACCTGGTCTATCTCCTGCATGGGCACCCCATTTTCAAGGAGTATCTCTGAAAGAAATCCATTTCGTTTTATATGACCTGTTTTAATGTTGTACTGATCGGCGGGAATTCCGAAAATAAAAGTCGGCTCTTTGGCCTGGACTATGTCACGTATCCTGCACAGGGATCTGCAGATCAGTCTCTTCCTTCTGAAAATACCTGCATGAAGTGACAAGAATCATCAGAATAGCTGGGATGATGATCTTCTTCCTTGAAAACATAATCATCAGCATCAGCTTTTAATGACAATGTTAACAATCCGGTTCGGCACCACTATGATGTTGGAAAGAGTCCCGGTGGCAAGCCATTTTTTCGCTCTTTCGTCGGCAAGAACGATCCTTGCAATCTCATCTTTGTCCATGGTCACCGGAAGCTCAATTTTAAATCTCAGCCTGCCATTGAATGAAACAGGATATTCAAATGTATCTTCCTTCAGGTATTCTTCATTTACCGCAGGCCAGGATTCATATGCAAGTGTTTTATCGTGACCCTGCTGCTGCCACAGCTCTTCAGCAAGATGGGGCGCAAATGGCGACAGTATTCTTGCAAATGCATTGACAGTCTCTTTGGTGACCTTCCCTTTTTTAGTTGCGAGATTAAGGAATATCATCATAGCCGATATTGCAGTATTGAACCTCAGATTTTCAATATCACCCTCAACCTTTTTAATCGCCTGGTGCAGGCCTTTAAGTAATTTCAGGATCCTCTTCGCCATCGGTGAATATTTTCCGGATTTGAAAAGAATCTGAATGTTCTTCCAAGGAAGTTTGAAACGCCTTTCACGCCTTTGTCATCCCATGGTTTTGTCACATCGAGCGGACCCATGAACATCTCATAAAGCCTGAGGGAGTCGGCTCCATATTTTGAAACAACATCATCGGGATTAACAACATTCTTCAGCGATTTCGACATTTTGGCAACGATCTGCCTTACTTCAGTTCCTGTTTCACTGTTGAAGAATTTACCGTCACGTTCCTCTGACAATGTCAGCGGCAACTTTTGCACCTGTCTCATTCTCATAAGCAAAAGCAAGGATCATTCCCTGGTTGAAAAGCTTCATGTAAGGCTCATCGGTTGATACAATGCCAAGATCAAACAGCACCTTATGCCAGAAACGGCTGTAAAGAAGATGAAGGACTGCATGCTCGGCACCGCCGATATAAAGATCGACAGGCATCCAGTATTTTTCCTTTTCAGGATCGAAGATCATTTTATCATTATCCGGGTCGATAAAACGAAGATAATACCAGCACGATCCTGCCCACTGGGGCATTGTGTTGGTTTCGCGCCTTCCCTTTCGGCCGGATTTATCGGTAACATTGAGCCATTCTGTGGCATTGGAAAGGGGTGATTCTCCGGTCTCTCCCGGAAGATATTTTTCCATTTCAGGCAGTTCAAGCGGAAGCTCATTTTCATCAATCAGTGTTATTTCTCCGTCTTCCCAGTGAATTACCGGGAACGGTTCTCCCCAGTATCTCTGCCTGCTGAAGAGCCAGTCGCGGAGCTTGTAATTGACTTTTTCCTTTCCAAGATTCTTCGATTCGAGCCATGTTATGATTTTTGCAATACCTGCCTCCTTGTTCAAACCATTGATATCAATTCCGGTTCTCTTATCGGATGAGTTGATATATTTCCCGTCTTCAGTCCAGCACTCTTTACCATGCAATGATCCTGTTTTTCTGTTCCGGTGTCTGTAACATCAGGATCCTGGATGCAAACTATCGGCAGGCCGAATTTTTCTGCAAACTCAAAGTCGCGGGTATCATGTGCAGGGACAGCCATTATTGCCCCTGTACCATAACCGGTAGAACATAATCGGCAACCCATATCGGTATTTTCTTATGATTCACAGGATTAATGGCATAACGTCCTGTGAATACACCGGTTTTTTCTTTTGCCAGATCGGTACGGTCGAGGTCTGATTTAAGTGATGCAGCCTTTATATAGTCATTTACAGCATTTCTTTTTTCATCAGTAGTTATGAGTCCGGTAAGTGGATGTTCAGGAGCAATTACCATATAGGTTGCTCCGAAAAGTATCAGGCCGGGTAGTGAATACAGTCAGTTTTTCGTTAAGCCCGTCGATTTTGAAATCGACTTCAGCGCCGGTTGAACGTCCGATCCAGTTGCGCTGCATATCTTTTATTCCTTCCGGCCAGTCCAGCTTATCAAAGCCTGTAAGCAATCTTTCAGCATAGAGCGGGATGCGGAGCATCCATTGTTTGAGGTTTTTCTTTTCCACCCTGTTTCCGCATTTTTCGTGGGAGCCGTCGAAAAGAACCTCTTCGTTTGCACAGACTATCCTGCAGCCGGGGCACCACCATACCTGGGCATTATCGTAATATGCAAGCCTTTTTGAATCGATATATCTTGTGACTTCCTTTTTACCGATGCTTTTTATTTCCTCAGGAATGGGCAGTTCCGAAACAGGTCTTCCTTTCTGAAGCTTCTCATCGAACCAGGTATTATAGAGTCTGATGAATATCCACTGGGTCCATTTGAAATATTTCGGATCAGTTGTATTGATCTCTCTGTCCCAGTCGTAGCTGAGTCCAGTTCTTTGATCTGCCGTCTGAAAGTATCGCAATTGTTTTTTGTTGTAATTGAAGGATGTGTTCCTGTCTGAATTGCATACTGTTCGGCAGGAAGTCCGAATGCATCCCAGCCCATCGGGTGGAGAACATTGAAGCCTTTCATCCTCTTGTACCTGCAGTAGATATCGGTGGCGGTATAACCCTCAGGATGACCTACATGCAGTCCCGCTCCTGACGGATAGGGGAACATATCGAGAACGTAGCATTTCTTCGGATTCGTAAGATCTTCCGGAGTTTTGAAAGTTTTGTTTTCCTCCCAGTATTTCTGCCATTTTTTCTCTATCTCTGTGAAATTGTAATCCATTGTTTTAAGTGTCAATTTTAAGTAGATCTGCACTTGGAATAAAGTTCGGCATTCCGAATTCGGATTTCGGAATTCAATCCGCAATCAAATAGCCGAATCCGCCATCGTTCATTTGGTCTGCGAAAATAGGAAATCTTTGGGAATTATGTTGTAAAACCGCCCTAATGATGTTAATTTTGATGCGGTATATGGTCCCGTAGTTCAATGGATAGAATGACAGATTCCGGTTCTGTTGGTTGAGAGTTCGAGTCTCTCCGGGATCACAAAAGATCAGGGTAAATGAATATCGAAGTGCTTCATATTGTACCTAAGGATGACTCACCGGAGATAATGCTAAATCCAAAGGGATTGATCAGGATAGACGGCCGTGGGATTATTGGACATAATTATGAAACCTCCGAGAAAATTCTGAATTGGATTCATGAATATCTTAAAAATCCTGCTGAGCTTACTATTGTCATCGTTGCGCTGGAATATATAAATAGTTTGAGTACAATGATATTAGTGTCTATTCTCAAGGAAATTTCACGGGTTGTACACTGCAATAAACAATTCTTTGTACACTGGTGCTATGAAGATGAAGATGAAGATATTCTGGAGCGGGGGGAGTTTATTTCCTCGACTTTGAATATTCCAATTGACTTCATCAGGACCAAAGATGTCAAACACTGTTGTAAGAGTATAACACACTAACTATCGGCGATAACTACTGAGGTTTTCCATTGTCCATCAATCTTTCTCCAGATTTCAATCCATCAGGCTGAATGTGGTCAGGATATCCGTCTTTTGCATACATTAAAAGATTGACTATATTTGATAACAGATAAACAACTACATCCATGAAAATCAGTACCGTTTATAAGGCAATGGCAATAATGGCATTCATTATATGCCAGCTGCCATGTTACGGACAGGAACAGTCTGAAAAGGGAAGCGGGAAGGAAAAAGCCTCTGAAGCCGATTCTCTTTCAAAATTTGATTCCATGAACAAAAAAATGGAGAGGCTCTTCAAGATAATCCCTGTACCTCTATACTCTTATTCCACAGAAGCCGGACATACATTTGGCCTAGCAAAATTTAATCTGCTCGACCTTTCAAAGAAAGATACTATCTCACCTCCGTCAAAAATTTCGGAAGTACTCTCATTCTCCACACTCGGGAGGGTAAATATCTCTGTGGCAACTGAATTGAACTGGCATCAGGGCCGTTACATGGTAACGGGCTACATAAATTACAAGCAGCAGCCGGAATATATCCTGGGCATCGGCAATGATGTCTCGGTCGATGATGTTGAAGAAATATCAGTCACACGACTTAAATTTGTCAACTATGGCATGATACAGGTAGTAAAAGACCTTTACCTCGGTATCGGAGCTGATCTGACCATCTACACCGATATCACAACTGACAGCACAAGTTTCCTGATCGAGGAGGATATCTCGGGTATCGATGGCGGCACAAGCGCCGGGCTCGGCCTGGCAGCCATCTACGACAGCCGCGACAACCGTTATAATGCCTATAAGGGTACACTCATCGCTTTCAAGGCAATGTTCTTCCCTTCATTTATGGGAAATCCTTACCTGTTCTCGAGTTTCAATTTTGATGTGCGGAAATATTTCAATCCCTGGCTGAATCACGTTATAGCACTGCAGGCTACAACATCGTTAAGGACCGGAGACATCCCGTTCTATGAGCTTTCTATGCTTGGCGGTGAAGACCAGATGCGCGGATACTACAAGGGTGCGTTACGGGATAAGGTCCTGGTTGACTGCCAGATGGAATACCGCATGCCCGTGTGGAAAATCTTCGGTATTACCGGATGGATTGGAACGGGGCGTGTTGCAGAGAGCTATTCTGATGTATCCCTTGATGGGCTCTGGCTTTCCTATGGTGGAGGTCTTCGTATCAAAGTCGACAGCGAGCATAATACAAATCTCCGGTTTGATTTCGGTTTTGGCCCAAACGGCGTTAAAGGCTTTTATATAAACTTTGCCGAGGCATTCTAAAGTTCTGCCCAGAACATCATCACTGGGCATCCTTCAGAAAATTGAACATAAATCCGAGATACAGAGAGATATCAAGATACCTGACCGTAACCTGATTGCCTAACGGACCTGTCAGAGGCATCTGCAAATCGCTGATATACTCGACCGGATCGGTAAGATTAACGATCTGCTTCTGATTGTTTTCCTGTCCATAAGAAAGCTGCATTCCCGCAGTAATCGATCCCCTTTTGAATTTATAGCCCAATCCTCCGTTTAAGTGATAAACATTCAGAGCATATTCGGATTTCTTGTTTGATTCCGGAAATTCTGTTAAATCAGAAGGATCTAAATAGTTAAAATCAGTCCGGAATCCTCCTGAAAGCATAAGATCGTCATTTACGTGCTTTTTGAAAGCGATGCCGGCATTGAGAACTGGTTTATGGCTGGTTTTGAAGGAAAGCCATTCCTCAGGTTCGCCGGGACCGTAATGGTATCCTTCTTCGCCCGGATCATGATTTGGCTCAATGTAATCAAAAGCAGACAATCCAAAGAAATATTCAGCCGTAAAAAGCAGTATGCTCTTGCCTGAAGGGCTGTAATAGTTTGCTCCGGCCGCAACTGACATCGGATCTTTATAATGTGCGGAGCAGTCATTCTGACGGCCGGCGTAATACAAGCTGGATACCTCGGGACTACCCTCTACTTTATGGATGTTCGAATAATCATATTGCTTGACCACCGTACCATCGCCGAAAAGTTTCACGGACGGGAAATTGATATTTGCTCCAAGGGCCCATGATTTTGTTTTTAAATGCATTCCCAGCTTTGTTATGAGCCGTACATCATACACACTATATTTAAGGTGGTACCATGTATCCGCCAGGTATTGCTGTCCATCTTCAGGATCGGGATCAGTAAATGCATTTGCATTAACCATATTATAATACTGATCATCCTTGTAAGAGATTATCCCGGAAAATCCTATTCTGAAAGTATTTGACACTCTGTATCCAAAACCCGCGCCTCCATAATAATCCTGGTACTTCGAACGGAGATAATACTCTGCAGTGTAGTGCTCGACTCCCGGATTTGAGGTTATGATATCCTTTGTAAGCGAATTGCCCTTATTGATCTGCAGATAATCATTTGCTTTTGTAAAGTATGCCAGTTCGATTGTAAGGTCGGGGCTTTTTTTCGGATTTAATGTCAGGGTTATTATTCTGGGATATATATCCAGCTCTGTCCTGTCGGCAGGAAGATCGCTTCCGAGGGCATTGTCTGCCTTGAAGAAATACAATGAAAACAGGTTTGCCGAAAGGGAAAGATTGTTTTTTATCATTTCAGAGATTGTGGCAGGGTTGTAATAAATTGCTGCAATTCCGCTTTCACCGGCAACAACCACTCCTGAAAGCAGTGCTGCCTCCGAATTCAGGTTCTGGTCCCAGTATCGTCCTCCCTGTGCACTTGAAGGCTGATAGAAGAAAGTCAGCAGGAGCAGTAATAATACAACCTGCAGAAAAGAGGCACAGGTTTCAGAGATAATGCTTCTGATACTCTTCATGAAACAATTATATTTTCAAATATAAAAATAACTGTATGTCATTCGGAATACTTGGCGAAATAATAAGTGTACCCGAGCACCAATGCGCTGGAATGTGCCGATAAACGGGCATTATCTGTAAAATCAGGCGTTTGGTTGATTATGGTATAAGGCGGAATCTGTTCTGACGGCGCAAAACTATAGGAATAACCAAGGGTGATGGAGTGTTTCTGACGGCTATACGACAAGCCGGCTGAAAAATGATATACATCGAATCCTCCAAATCCGCTCAGTAATTCATCTGATCCGGATTGCTCATCAAAGCTGCCGAAGTCAGTTGATGCACCAAGCAACAGGTTTAATTTTTCATATACTTGCGTACTGAATCCTATACCGGCGTTTAAAACAGGTCTTGCTGCAGTTTCCACATGCAGATAATTGTCTATCAGCGGGATGTATGCAGCAGAATCAAGATATGAGGAAGGATAGACAAATGGATCTGAAGCCGGCTTGAAAAGATGATAAGCATCGATTTTAAGAAAATATTCTGCAGAAATATTCAACCTTGTCTTTGGCGAATGAAATTCTGCTCCGGCCGCAATCGACAGAGGATGCCTGTATTCAGCCTCTATATCGGTCTTCCTGTCCATTATGAGGAAGTTATCCTTCATATCGGATGGATTTTCAGAAACAGTAATAACAGAGTTTTCACGCTGGATGCTTCCATTGCCATATAATTTCATGGAGGGGGTGGTAAGTGTTAGTCCAAAATTCCAGTGTTTGTCTGTGAACGATAATCCGAACTTTATCAGCTGGCGGAATGTGTTGTACTCAATGGTTTCATCATTGGTTTGGGTCCTGAAAACATCATAGGCATCAATATTTTCCACTTCCTGTACATAATTGGTCAGCTGGTAACTCTGCCCGCGATAGCTTGCAAATAAAGTTGCACCGGCTCCAAGTTTGTCCGTGATACGATATCCTGCGCCTATACCGAACCATAGTTCATTCAGCTGGTTGACATAATCAAAGACCCCGACGAAACTGGTTGAAGGAGGGGGGCCTGTCGATGAAGGGTTGGATGTATAGCGGGCATTCATGAGTACATTCCCGTGGTTCCTGGTGAGCATTGTATATGAGAACCTGAACCTGCTGTTCTTGAAGAGGTTTACCATTCCGGCAATGATCTGCGGATAAACACTCAGCTGGGCAGAGTTAAGGTCCATGTCCTTGCCGGCACCGTCTGAGATAAGGAGCTTATCCATCCTGTAAACATTGGCATCCACCGAAAGGCTGGTATTATTGATAAAAGCCAGAGCCCCGGGATTGTAAAACACTACTGAATTGTCATCCCTGCTGGCTATCATCGCTCCGCCCATAAGTGTTCCTGTTGCCCCGTATTGCTGTGCCCAGTAATGGCTATCCTGTGCTTCCGCCCTGAAAATAATGACCGGGAGCAGAAATGAGAAAAGGAGTAATCCTGGTTTTATTCTTTGATTGAATTTCATTATTTCATTAATTAGCTTACATTGCCCTGACCCAAAGGCTGCCATTGATTTCTGAGAATTTCGATCATTTCCGTTATTGCTTCTGCTTCAGCAGTCTTTTTTACCGGCGACAATCCAAGCAATCCCCTGGTACTGTTAAGGTCTTCCCTGTTGATGAAATCCTTGCCGATCATTATATAGTACAATATTCCCGATTTGAGGGTATTTGCCTTTACCCTGAAGGAATGGGGACTCAGCCTGGCGGGAAAAAAATGAACAAACCTCTTTTCATCATTATGGTACTTTAATATCCATTGCGATGTATCCGATAATGAGACTGTCTTAAAATCGCTGTATGCAATTCCCGTCCATTCTGAAAAATTCTTTATTGTATCCAGGCCATTTATTTTTAAATAATCCATTAGCTCACGGCAGATATCATGAACTGCCAGGGAACCTGTATAAAGATCCATAACAGACGATCCGGCATGCCTGATCTCTTTTATGAGAGATTGAACGTCGATCTTGTTTTCATCGGTAAGCTTATCAGCAATGAATTCCCGGATGAAAGTCAGATGATGCTTTAAAGGGTTGAATTGAAATGGCTCAGGTATGTTCGAAATGGAATTCATTTTGAAAATTTTACCAAAGATTCCTTTTCATAATTTCATTACGGTCAGATTTTGTAAAAGAGATAGATAAAAGTATAAAAATTATAGCATAGAATAATTTACCTTTAGGGAAACTTAAGAAGCAGGCCTCTTTATGTCTGTAAGATCAAAGAAGAATTTTCTGGATACGATCAATCACCGGCAGCCCGGGAATGTAGTCGTCGATTTTGGAGCTACGACGGTTACGGGAATACATGTACTGATCGTTGAAAAGCTCAGGGAATATTTCGGTCTCGAAAAGAGACCCGTGAAAGTCATTGAGCCATACCAGATGCTGGGCGAAATCGATCAGGACCTCATAAGTGAAATGGGCATAGATGTCATCGGCCTTTTCGGTGAGAAGAACATGTTCGGCATCAGCAACAGTAACTGGAAAATACATAAGACACATTGGGGGCAGGAGGTGCTTTTTCCCGGAGAATTCAACTATACATATAATGATAACGGCGATATACTGATGTATCCTGAGGGAGATATTTCAGCGAGGCCGAGTTCCATGATGCCGAAGTCCGGATATTTTTTTGACGCCATCGAAAGGCAGGACCCGATCGATGACTCTATTCTGAGGATTGAAGATAACCTTGAAGAATTTGGCCGTATCTCCGATCATGATCTTGCTTACTGGAAAAATCAGGTTGAATCGGTTGATCCAGATTCAAAGGCAATTGTGGCGACCATGGGAGGAACGGCTCTTGGTGACATTGCATTAGTTCCGGCTGTTGGAGTAAAAAATCCCAAAGGCATCCGGAGCGTCGCAGAATGGTATATGTCAACTCTGACAAGGGAGGATTTCATAAAGGAATTATATTCCAGGCAGACTGATATCGCAATTGAAAACCTTGAAAAGCTGTTTGCGGTTATCGGAAATAAAATTGATGTGGCATTCATATGCGGAACCGATTTCGGAACACAGAATTCGACTTTTTGCTCTCCTGATGCATATGCCTCGGTGTGGCTTCCATATTACAGAAAGGTGAACGACTGGATACACCTGAATACAAACTGGAAGACCTTCAAGCACTCATGCGGAGCCATTGAATCTTTAATGGAATTATTTATCGGATCAGGCTTCGACATAATAAATCCTGTTCAGATAAATGCATCGGGCATGGATCCGCAGCTTCTGAAGAAAAAATATGGCGACAGGATAATTTTTTGGGGAGGTGGTGTGGACACACAGGGTGTTTTCCCGTTCGGAACTCCTGCCCAGGTTAAGGATCAGGTAAAGCGCCAGTGTGAAATATTTAACAATAAAGGCGGATTTGTCTTCAATACCGTGCATAACATACAGGCCAATGTTCCTTTTAAAAATGTTGTTGCAATGCTTGAAGCGCTGAAGGAACTGTAGTGAAATAGACCCCTATCCCAACCTTCCCCCAGGGGGAAGGAGCAAATCTTGCCCCCTTGGGGGAAATAAGAAAGGGGGTCTTTGATCGAAAAAAGTGAGATTGTTGAATATACAGATGATTAAAAATAAATATAACTGGAATTACCTGCTGGCTATCAGCCTCGTCTCGGCGATGGGGGGACTTCTTTTTGGTTACGACTGGGTGGTGATAGGAGGTGCGAAACCCTTTTATGAGGCATTTTTCGGAATAGCCGGCAATCCTGTTTTACAGGGGTGGGCAATGAGCTGCGCGCTCATCGGATGTCTTGCCGGTGCAGTCCTTTCAGGCTGGCTGAGCGACAGGTTTGGCAGGAAGAGGCTGCTTCTGCTTTCAGCGTTTCTTTTCATAATTGCATCCCTGGGAACAGGGTCTGCCGGGTCGTTGTCCCTGTTTATCATATTCAGGATGATTGGGGGCATAGGCATCGGTCTGGCATCAAATCTCTCTCCGATGTATATCGCCGAAATAACTCCCGGCATTGTGAGAGGAAGGTTTGTCTCCCTGAACCAGCTGACAATAGTGACAGGGATACTTGCAGCCCAGCTTATAAACTGGAGAATAGCAAGACCCGTACCTCTGGAATCGACTGCTGCAGATATTGTTGCATCATGGAACGGACAGATGGGATGGAGGTGGATGTTCTATGCATGTGCTTTACCCGCAGGTCTTTTTTTCATTCTGACATGGTTTGTACCGGAAAGCCCTAGATTTCTGGCTAAAAAAGCCAGAAATCACCGGAGAGTGCATGAAATTCTTGAAAGTATAGGAGGGTACGATTATGCTGATGCTGAACTGTCAGCTATTAAAGCATCTCTCGGCGCTGAACATGCAAGGACCGATTTCCGGATGCTTAAGAAACCCGGGGTTCCCAGACTTTTAATTATAGGGATAGTTATAGCAGTTTTTCAGCAATGGTGCGGAATAAACGTAATATTCAACTACGCACAGGAGATATTTTCTAGTGCAGGATACAGCGTTTCAGAAATACTATTCAATATAGTGATCACCGGAAGCGTGAATCTTATTTTCACATTCATAGGCATGGCCCTTGTAGACAAGCTCGGACGCAAAGCTCTGATGCTTGTCGGAGCCGGAGGTCTTGCCGGAATTTATGCAATAATCGGCAGTATGTATTTTTCACATCTGACGGGAGTACCTATGCTTATCATGGTGGTCGCCGCCATAGCTTGTTATGCAATGACACTGGCCCCGGTGACATGGGTGCTTCTTGCTGAGATTTTCCCGAACAGGATCCGCGGATTTGCAATGTCGGTAGCGACATTTGCATTGTGGGCTGCATGCTTTGTGCTTACCTATACATTCCCGATCTTAAACCAATACCTGAAGGCTTCGGGCACTTTCATGCTGTATGGATTCATCTGTGTAATGGGATTCTGGTTCATATATAACACCCTTCCCGAAACAAAAGGAAAATCGCTGGAAGAAATCGAAAGGGAATTAACCAGGAAGTAAACAAACTGATCTGAAAATTAAAAATACAATGGAAATCATGAAACGCAGACATGTGGGCATTATCATATTTATGCTCGGGATTCTTCAAAGCCTGTGTGTTTCAGGGCAATCGGTTACACGGAGTACTGTTAAATTCGACTTTGACTGGAAATTTTACCAGGGCGATCCCGAGGGTGCGTCTGATCCACGCTATGATGATAAAAGCTGGCGATTGCTGGATCTTCCTCATGACTGGAGCGTTGAAGGGACGGTAGCCGAAAATGAGCCTGCAGGAGGATCCGGTGGGTATTTCCCTACCGGACTCGGCTGGTATCGCCGGCACTTTTCAGTGAAGAGGAACGACCTTAAAATGAATAATTATATCGTTTTCGATGGAGTATATATGAACAGCGATGTCTGGCTAAACGGAAAACACCTCGGGAATTACCCGTTCGGATATAACAGTTTCTATTATGATCTGGATCCATACCTTAAGGAAGGTGACAATGTTATAGCAGTAAGAGTGGATAATTCGAAACAGCCTAACTCCAGATGGTATTCGGGTTCCGGTATTTACAGGCATGTCTGGCTAGTAAGGACAGCTCCCCTCCATATTGAACAGTGGGGAGTCTATGTCACTACTCCTGCAATTACAAAGAGTCAGGCAACAGTGTCGGTAAGTACAAGGTTTGAGAACAGTTCCCCTGCTGCAGGGAAGGCAATGCTTACAACTCTTGTGACAGATAAGAATGGATCAGTGGTTGGACAGCTTGATACTCCCTTTCAGGTTGACGCTGGTAGAAATACTGTTTTAGCCCAGCAGATAATTGTTCCGTCACCAGACCTTTGGTCTGTCGACTCGCCCTCGATGTATTCACTTGTTTCAAAAATATTTGTAAACGGAAAAATGACCGACGAGGTTATAACACCTTTTGGTATCAGAAGTGTATTGTATGATACCGATAAGGGATTCCTTCTTAATGGAGAGAGCATTAAAATGAACGGTGTCTGCCTGCATCACGATGCCGGGTGTCTGGGAGCGGCTGTACCGATTAAGAGTATGGGAACGCCGACTGCAGATTCTGAAAGATATGGGCTGCAATGCCATCCGGACGTTCACATAATCCTGTTGCTCCTGAATTTCTTGATCTATGCGACAGGATGGGGTTCCTTGTTATGGATGAAGTATTTGATGAATGGAAGATAGGGAAAAGGGATTATGGCTATAATAAGTATTTTGATGAATGGTCAGAAAGAGATGTTATCTTCAATGATTAGACGCGACCGCAATCATCCTTCTGATCGTTCTCTGGAGTGCCGGGAATGAAATTCCGGACAACCATCTGATAACGGGAGCGGAGATGCTAAAAAGTCTGCTGACATTTTTCATACCGAAGATCCAACCAGGCCGGTAACTGTAGCCTGTGATAATATTGCTGCTGATGGCAGACCGGCAAAAATTGAATTTTTAGATCTGCTTGATATTGTTGGATATAATTATGTTGACAGGTGGCACGAACGCCGCGAACTATTTTATAGTATCGACCGGCATGAACATCCTGACTGGAAGATGGTCGGAACCGAGAGTAGTTCTGCCGGAAGTTAAGAGGTAGTCTATGGCCTGACTCCAAGGGAAGGAACCCTGTTCCTCAATTACAATACCAGGATGATACAGGGCCGAACAGTTATGGAAATTTGTATCGGTGAATCATTATGTTATTGGTGATTTTATGTGGACGGGGATCGATTATCTCGGAGAAGCCATGTGGCCGCAAAAAGCGCCGGAGCGGAGTCATTGATCTTTGCGGATTTCCGAAAGATGGATATTATTTTTATCAGAGCCAGTGGACCGAAAAACCAATGGTCCACCTTTTTCCCCATTGGAACTGGAAGGAAGGGAGGGTAAGATTATGCCTGTTCTGGCTTATTCAAATTGTGATGCTGTGGAATTATTTTTAAACGGGAAATCTTATGGCGAAAAGAGACTTGAATTTCCAAGACAGGGCAATTCAGGCAGCTGGAACTCCTATTCAACCACGCCGGTGAATGCTACTACTGCCGATCTGCATCTTTCCTGGGATGTCCCTTATGAACCCGGGTACTCTGAAAGCAGTAGGAAAGAAAAATGGCGAAGTCGTTTGCACCGAAGTAATAGAGACAACCGGGAAACCTGTTGCCATCCGATTATCGGTTGATAATAAGCAGATAATAGCTGATAACCAGGATGTAGCCCATATCAGGATTGAGGTAATCGACGAAAATGGCAGGATTGTACCGACTGCTGATAATCTGATCCGTTATAAAATCCTGGGTAATGGCAAACTGATCGGACTGGAGAATGGGAATTCAACAGATCACGAACCATATAAATCTGGCAAGAGAAAAGTGTTTAACGGGCTTGGCCTGGCTATAATCCAGGCTGGTAAAATTCCGGGGAAAATCACCCTGACAGCCTCAAGTGAAGGGATGAAAGATGTATCTGTGGAGATAATGGCAGAAAAATGAAAATACTATCCTTATTTAAAAAAGTCATTTTCCTGTTTTTCATACTGACAGGATGTTCATCAGGAAACGAGTTTACAAGAGAATCACTCTCTCTTGCAGGTGAGTGGGGTTTCAGGATAGATTCCCTTGATCAGGGTGTTAAGAGCGAGTGGTATAATATGCCCTTTGATGAAACGGTTACTCTTCCCGGTTCCATGACAGAAAATGGCAAGGGGTATGAGGTTACGGTCAATACCGACTGGACGGGAGATATAATTGACAGATCATATTTCACAGATAAGAAATATGAAAGATATCGTCAGCCAGGGAATATAAAAATTCCCTTCTGGCTGAAACCCGTGAAATATTATAAAGGTGTGGCATGGTACCAAAAGGAAGTTGTTATACCGGACGAATGGAAAGGGAAACGGATTGTTCTGCATCTTGAAAGATGCCACTGGGAATCTACACTGTTTGTCAATGGCAGAAAAGCCGGATCTCAAAACAGCCTTTCCACTCCACATGAATATGAGATTACGGATCTGCTTGTTTCCGGTAAAAATCTTGTGAGCATCAGGATCGATAATCGTGTAATAATTCCAATAGGCGTAAACTCGCACAGCATCAGCGACCATACACAATCGAACTGGAATGGAATCACTGGCAATATTTCTCTTTATGCCACTTCTCCGGTTTATATCGACGCAATAAAGGTATTCCCCGATATTGAGAACGACATTGCTAAAGTGATTGTAAGCATCAGTAATCCAGGTAACATTGAATTTAAAGGCAGATTATCATTCCGGGCAGTCAGTGTAAATAGCCGGAATGAACTTAATCAGCCGCTTAAAATTATTAAGGTTGAAACAAGGTCGGATGAGCAGCAGATAGTCCTTAAGTACAACATGCGGAATCCATGGTTATGGAGTGAGTTCAAACCGGTCTATTATAAGATGACTGTAAGCCTGTCAGGCAAAAAAAGTGAAGTGTATGATCAGCAATCCGTCGATTTCGGAATGCGTGAATTCAGGACAAACGGAACTCATTTCGAGGTGAATGGTATCCCTGCCTTCCTGCGCGGTACGACAGAATGCTGCATTTTCCCGCTTACAGGCTACCCTCCGACGGATGTGGAATCATGGACAAAAGTACTGCAAACATGCAAAGATTACGGATTGAACCATGTAAGGTTTCATTCGTTTTGTCCGCCTGAAGCGGCATTCATTGCTGCAGACAGACTCGGTATTTATTTTCATGTCGAATGCAGCTCATGGGCAAACCAGGGAAGCTCGGTTGGCAACGGAGGACCCGTCGACCAGTTCATTTATGATGAAAGCAACAGGATATTGAATGAATATGGAAATCACCCGTCATTCTGCATGATGGCATATGGCAATGAACCGGCAGGTAGAAACCAGAGGGAGTTTTTGGGTAAGCTTATAACATACTGGAAATCAATTGACAACAGAAGAGTTTACACCTCTGCTGCAGGCTGGCCAATAATTCCGGAGAATGATTATAACGTCACATCAGAACCAAGGATCCAGCATTGGGGTGAAGGACTGAAAAGCATAATTAATGCTGAACCGCCGCAGACAATGTTCGATTTCAGAGATTTTGCAGCTAAATATGAGGTTCCTACAGTGAGTCATGAGATTGGGCAGTGGTGTGTTTATCCTGATTTTAATGAAATAGAAAAATATACAGGAGTATTAAAATCCACCAACTTTGAAATTTTCCGTGAAACACTTCAGGAAAACGGTATGGGGGATCAGGCTGAGGATTTCCTTATGGCTTCGGGTAAATTGCAGGTTCTTTGTTATAAGGCAGACATTGAAGCGGCACTGCGGACACCTGGTTTTGGTGGATTTGAGCTTCTTCAGCTTCATGATTTCCCGGGACAGGGAAGTGCACTTGTAGGTATTCTTAATCCGTTTTTTGAATCGAAAGGTTATGTAACACCGGAAGAGTTCAGGATGTTCTGCAATGAAACGGTTCCCCTCGCCAGGATGAAGAAGATGATCTGGAATGGAGGAGAGACGTTTGAAGCAAGAGTTGAGGTGACGCATTTTGGTCCGGGGCCAATAAAAGATGCAAAAATTCTATGCCGCATCAGCAATTCCGCTGGCTCAGTTTTACATGAAGAAACCATGACCATGGATGAAATCAAAATAGGGAATAATATAATAGGTGTATTTGCCAGGGACCTTGACAAAGTTGAAAAGGCCGAAAAATTCAAGCTCGAAATATCCATTTCCGGGACATCATACAAAAATCAATGGGACATCTGGGTTTATCCCGACGAACATTATTAATAATGCAGAGAATGTGCTTGTCACAGACAAGCTTGACAAGGTTGCTGATGAGACTCTCAGGAAAGGGGGTTCAGTTTTACTTTTAACTTATGGCAAGGTTTCTCAGGATAGAGGTGCAAAAGTCGCCATCGGCTTCTCCAGCATATTCTGGAACACAGCCTGGACAGGCAACCAGCCGCCTCATACCCTTGGCATCCTGTGCGATCCAATGCATCCGTTATTCAGGGATTTCCCGACAGAGTTTCACAGTAACTGGCAATGGTGGGATCCGGTTTCACATTCACAGGCCATGATACTTGATGGTTTTCCTGCTGATCTGAAACCACTCATTCAGCCAATTGATACCTGGTTTGAAAACAGGAGACTGGCCCTTGCCTTTGAGGCAAAGTGCGACAACGGCAAACTGATGGTTTGCAGCATAAACATGAAGGAGGGACTGGATCAGCGGCCGGTTACAAAGCAGCTTTTAGGTTCCATGCTTAAATACATGAACAGTGATTCGTTTGACCCGGGGATTAATATTGACTTAAAAAAGATTAAGGAGATCACGTTCTGAACTGCAGGGTGGAAAATCCATTAAGGCAATTTTGCTCCATCAGCCATTCATTCCGGGCGCAGGTGATTTTATTTTTTTGATTTTTCCAGGTCCATAATAAAAATCCCATATCCGATACCGGCCAGGTCAGTAGATTTTGCAAGCTGGAATGCCATGTATCTCCCGTCATCGCTTATCACCGGATTTGAGCTCTTGAACCCTTTGTAATCGCTGAAAAAAGTCATTCTGGTCAAAGCTCCTGTTCCATCAAGCTTAAGCTTATAGATATCAACGGCACCTGTTTCCCGGTCACATTCCACGCAGCAATATTTACCGTCAGGAAATATCCCTTCCGGCTCATCGTATTGTTTATCAGCATTTGACATGTTCGTAACTGCGCCTGTTTCGATGTCGAGCATCATTACTTCAGTTCCCTGGAACTGGTACCCGGAGAAGGTCATTTTTTTCTCATCAGGCGGCACGAAATTCTGCACCTCGATATCCCTGTAGGGAGTTCCGGTATTATCGAAAATCACTCTTTTGCCTGCAAGTTCCGGTACTCCGTTCTTATAAACTATATCAGCCATAAGGAAAAGATATTGTCCCCTTTTCAGGCTGTCAGGATACTGGTTGCTCACTATTGTCCAGGCGATTTTCATGTTTTTTCTGGAGACTGCAGGTCCCTCGGAACATTTTGTTCCAAGACGTGCAGGCGGCTTTCTGTAACTTTTGTCGAGAACCCACAATTCAGCTTTTCTCTGCCGGTTTACATGAGGATCGGCAGCATCGAAGCTGGAGCATCCTGAAAGAAGGACATCATCATTTGCGAGATAAAGTGCCCTCGTAAAACCCCCGTGATAAAAATGTCCGGTGATGAGCGAGATCTTTCCGGTCGCAAGTTCGACTTCATAGACATCGCCATAGGTTTTCTCCACGAAAAGGATTTTCTTGCCATCATGCGACCAGTCGGCTCTCTCGCCGAATTGAGTGATTCTTTTAATATATGGCGGAAGGTTGTCAGCAGGATTTCCTTCCTTGAACTTATAACCGGCAGTTTCCTGGCTTTCAAGAACCAGATTAATGGCAAATAGAATTGTCACTGAAACGAACAGGATTTTCTTAGAGATCATCGAAATACTTTTAATGGTTCATACTACAAGGCCATGATACATTTTGCAGAAATAAAGTTATCATCAATAATTATATATCATGCATTTGAAAGTTAAAAACGACATAAATTACGGATGAAAAACTGGTTTAGCGGACAATAAGTACGTTTTTCTATGTACCTTGGTAAAATATGTCAAATTCAAACTATTAATCTAAAACATCTGAATCATGGACCTGATAGTAATTGGAATCCTAATCGTGGGCATCGCATTTTTTTTCACCAAAACTGTTCCTTACCTGCACGAAAACAAAACAACTGTAAGGGTAATTGCAAGTATTATTTTCTTTATCCTGTTGGTTCTTGCCTGCGTCAAGCAGATAGAGCCTGGCATGGTTGGAGTGCAGAAACTCTTCGGCAAGGTAAGCAATAACACTCTCGAAAGCGGACTAAACCTGATCAATCCTTTGGTAAAAGTGGTCACGTTCGACATTAAAACAGAAAATTATACGATGTCAGGAGTGCAGGATGAGGGTAGTGTACAAAGGGATGACGCCATACATGTCTTATCAGCAGACGGGCTGGATGTTATTGTTGATCTTACCGTGCTGTATAAAGTTGTCCCATCGGAGGCCCCGAGGATTCTTAAAGAGATCGGAACCGATTACAAGAATGTTATTGTTCGCCCTGTCTGCAGGACAGGGATCAGGGATAATGCAGTATATTATGATGCTGTTTCATTGTTTTCGTCAAAAAGGGAAGAATTCCAGGACCGGATCTTTAAGGCTATTGAATCCAATTTCAGGGATAGAGGACTTTTGCTTGAACAACTTCTGGTGAGGAATCTTACACTTCCTCAATCAGTAAAGGAAGCTATCGAATCGAAGATCAATGCCGAGCAGGAGGCGCAGAAGATGACTTTTGTCCTTCAGAGAGAAAGACAGGAAGCTGAGAGGAAAAGAGTTGAAGCGCAGGGTATTGCCGATTATCAGAAGATTCTAAGCTCAGGTCTGAGCGACAGGCTTCTCCAGTATGAGATGATAAAGGCTATTTCCGCTTCGCCAAATGCGAAGCTGATCATAATGACCAACGAAAAGGGATTGCCGATAATGGTGGATACGAAATAGGTCGAAAAATAACCCATCCTCCAACTCCTTCCCTTAAGGCTAAGGGAAGGAGAGTTATTAAATAGAATATTTTTTTACTCTTTTTTCAATCTTCTTTCTGATCTTTTCATAAGTGGGCGCCGGTCCGGTCCATACCTCCTTGCCATCGATATAGAGTCCGTCAACGATTCCCCATTCATTGACCACTTCCTTGTTGGTTGTTTCAAATTCCTGAAGATTTATTTTCCCGGGGAATTCCTTAGATGCTCTTAATGCACGTTCACAGGCAATATTATAGTTTGGACACCAGCCGTTTCTGAATATGGTGACATTTACTTTGCCCTCACCTTTCGCCGGTTTTTTCTTTGGCCTGATGAACTTCGGAGGAGCTGCTTTTTCATTAAATGGTTTCCAGAGTAATTGTATCATGCTGTTCTTGTCCACAACCTTGTAATCCTGTTTTTTAAACCATGATGCACGCATGAAAACAGGTATCATGATACCCCATGTAACAAGACCGTCTGCACCAAGCTGCCTGGCATCCTCTTCAGCAGCTTTAAGCAAGGCTCTCCCCATTCCTTTTTTACGGTAATCACCGCGACCCTTTTTATGACCATGCACCCATATACATAATACCACATACAGGTTTTTCCCTTCGCACATTGAATATTCTATCGGGACATACTGGATCATGCCACCGATAATATCATTGTCATCAACGGCAAATTTTACCCTCAGGCCTTTCTCTTTCATCCGGTCATACCACTTTTGCTTGTGGTCGCCGGCCTCTTTCATTTCTTCCGACCATTCCTCAAGGCAGCAGAAATACTGGCTTTCGGTTTCGGGGGTGATGTCGGTGATTTTCATTATAAAATGAATTTTATCCTACTTGACATTCAACCTCTAATTTAGTAATTTAGTAATAATCATTTCAAAGAAAATTAACAACAAATCTTTAACAGACATTCATTGACATTCTTTTACAATTCTTGGACATTTTAAGAATTGGATTTTACATACTTTATTTTCAATATGAAATTAAAATTTCAAACAGAATATTAGCCGGGGATGAAGATATTTAATCATAGAATATTATCCCACAAGAGAATTATCTTCATTTTCCTCCTTGCTATTTTCATTCCCTCTTTAATTGCGGCTTATTTAAGTTTAAGCACTTTCCCCAAGAGACGCGAAGCTGTGAAAAAGCTTCTTGAATCAAATCTCTGGATATCAGGAGAGGCTGCTCTTAAATCAATTGAAGGAACACTTCTGGAATATGAACAAAAAGCTCTGAAATCTGAAAATTTTATTCGTTTATTACAGTCAATAAAACTGACAGGAATAACTTCATTTCTTCCTTATTTTCAGATGATTCTATCGGTCGGTTTTTTCTGCTTGATTCCGATTTTAAGATAGTCTTCCCTGAAACATCAAGCGAAAATACTGAGGAGATTCAATTTAACAAAGAACTACAAAACAGCCAGTTTGAACAATCTTTACACCAGAGCCGAGTATTTTGAATTCTCTCAAAAAAATTATTCCCGGGCCGCTGAATTATATAAAAAGTCTACTTTATGCACTATCTTCAGATCAATACTATGCAATTGCTCTTGAAGGTTTGGGGCGATGCCTGTTATCAGCAAGAAAATTTGATGAAGCTAATAAAGTATATAATGAACTTCTAAGTGACTATGGAAAGACTACAGAATAAGGCAGGACACCCGTATGGGATTATTGCGATGTTTCAGTTATACGAAATCGCATCATATAAGGGCGAGGTGGAAAGCAATATTGGAATACTGTTCAGCCTTTATAAAAAAATAAGGGAAGGAATATGGCTTATCAGTCAGCCTGTCTATGACTTTTATATTACAGAAATTGAATCAATCCTGAACAATAAACTCATTAACGATAAATTCCCGGAGATCCAAAGATCTTATTCAGAAATGCAAAAACAACCATCCCCCTATGGGCAAAAACTTTTATTCGCAGATTTCCTGGAACGGAATGTTATTCCTGAAATAAAGGACAGGATGCCCAGTCACAGACAGGGACCGGGATTATTCAGGAACGGTTTCGGGGAAATGCCGGTAATGATTTATTTTTGGTTTCATACGTCATCTTATCCGATGTCGAACCGGGCAAAACGTATTACAGCGGCATGTACTGGGATCTTAGTTTTCTGAAAAGTGGTGTTATGCCAAAAACCCTGGAAGACCTGTCAAAAGATTCCGGCCTGGATTTAAAAATCATTGATGAAAAAGATCAAAATATTTTATCCGGCGAAAATGTATTAAGTTCAGAGGAGTCCATTGCCATTGCTTTCCGGGCTTTCCCTCTGCCCTGGAAACTTCTTGCTTCTCACCCTGAAATTGAAGTCCTTGAAAAGAATGCACGACGGGAGATATTACTGTATGGATTCCTTCTGGCCGTAATCGTAGCCCTGATGCTTTTCGGTGCCATTATGATAGCACGTGACATCTCGCGTGAATCTGAAACCACACGCTTAAAGACGGAATTCGTCAATAATATATCTCATGAACTTAAAACCCCGCTGACCCTGATCCGCCTCTATGGTGAGACACTCCAGCGTAAAGAAAATCTCACAAACAATGAGAAGAGGGAATGCTATGAAATAATCACAAAGGAAAGTGAGCGTCTTTCACATCTGATCAATAATGTTCTTGATTTTTCAAGGATTGAAATGGGCAGAAAAGAATTTGATTTTAAGAAAGGGAATTTGCAGGATGTTATCCTGGATACCCTGGAATCATATCGCTATCATCTGGAGAAAAAAGGATTTACCATCCTTAGTGATATTGACCGGGACCTTCCGGAAATGAATTTCGACGGAGAAGCAATTGCAAGCGTTTTAATCAATTTATTGAGCAATGCCATGAAGTTCTCTCCAAATGAGAAGGAAGTGGAAGTGAAATTATTCAGTGATAATGGGAATGCTGTCATCCAGGTATCAGATAAAGGCATAGGTATTTCACAGAAAGAGATCCCAAAAATTTTCGAGAGATTTTATCAGTCTGAAAATAAAGCTGCCTCTGAAGCCAGGGGAAGCGGGTTGGGACTTACCCTGGTTAAACATATTACTGAAGCTCATGGAGGCAGAATTCAGGTTGAAAGTGATTTAGGTAAAGGGAGTTCTTTTTCTGTAATACTGCCAATATAAGAGATCAAAAAAAATACGACGAGATGAAAAGGAAAATATTGATAATTGAAGATGAACTGGATCTGATAAAAGGGTTAAAACTCAATTTATCAGATGAAGGATTTGAAGTTGACTCAGCCATAACAGGTACCGAAGGCCTTCGTAAAGCCATTGAAGAGACACACGACCTTATTATTCTCGATATTATGCTTCCGGAGATGGATGGCCTTGAAGTATGCCGCAAACTCCGGCAAAAGAATATCGGGATACCAATAATAATGCTGACTGCCAAAGGGGAAGAGATCGACAAGGTTGTAGGACTTGAACTTGGAGCCGATGATTATATCACAAAGCCATTCAGCATAAGGGAATTGATTGCCAGGATAAAAGCACGGTTGAGGAATGCAGAAAGAGAATTAAAACCCGTTCCGGAATTCTATTCCTTTGGTGATGTCGAAATCGATTTTGCACAGTTTAAAGTCAAGCGTAAAGGGCACGAACTGGACCTGACTTCACTTGAACTGGATATTTTGAAGTATTTCATTTTTCACAGGGGAGAGGTTGTGTCAAGAAATGATCTGCTTGATAAGATATGGGGTTATGAAAGTTATCCCACTACACGGACCATTGACAATCATATTCTCAAAATGAGAAAAAAAATTGAGGATGATCCGTCTCATCCCAAGTATATCCTTTCAGTTTATGGAGGAGGATACCGGTTTACAGGATGACAACAATCTTTTACAATTGTTTACTTTCTTATGAAATAGTAAACAATATAGAATGGTGCAACATTGTTAGTGAATTAATTTCACTAATCGACAGGAGGAACAACCATGAATCACAAAAGAATTTTGTTCATAATCGTCTTTATCGCCGTTCTGTTAACAACAGCCATAAGTCAGACCTCGCCTGAGTATAAGATCCTTTTTGAAAAGGCAAAGTTCACCATGGAAACAAAAGGAGACATGAACGGGGCTATTAATCTCTTCAACGATATCATTAAAAAATATCCGAAAGAGAGGGAATACTCAGCTAAATCTCAGCTGTATATCGGATTGTGCTATGAAAAATTAGGTGCTGACGAAGCCCGTAAGGCATATGAGCTTGTAGTGAGTGAATACAATGATCAGTCTGATATTGTATGCACAGGCAAGAGCTAGGCTGGCTGCACTTAGTAGTCACTGGTGGTAATAAGGGATTTGTCACCCGCCGGATTCTCCCTGATGCTTCTGGCGTTGGTGGATTCTTAACCGCAGATGGCAAATACATTTTAGATTTAAACGGGAAAACTGGTGACGTGACCCGGTTCGAGATTGCCAGCGGACAGATGAGCAAGATCGCAAACAGAGGACCATGGAGCGAGATGGACAGGGCGCTCATGGTCACCGCTTTTTCACGTGACGGAAAACAGATTGTATATGACTCGTATTCAAGTGATTGGAAACCACAGTTGAAAATCAGAAACCTCGATGGTTCGGAAGTTCGCACACTTTACAGTGAGAATGATTTTTACTCTATGCCATTTGACTTTTCGCCTGATGCAGCATCCGTCCTCGCAGTTAATACGAAAAACGACATTACTGAATTAACAGTTATTTCGACATCAGACAGCTCCGTACGTGTTCTGAAGACTGTTCCTTACAAAATGGTCATGGATAGGGCTTGTTTTTCGCCTGATGGACGATTTGTCACTTTCAGTTTCGTCCGGGAAGGCAACCCTCCTCACGGCGATATATTCATGATGACTTCCGATGGCCGGAATGAGATCGTTGTTGCAGGGCATCCTTCGGAGGACAGACTGATCGGATGGACACCGGACGGTAAAAGCATTCTCTTCCTGAGTGACCGGTCAGGGACATGTGATATCTGGACTGTCCGCATAAACGAGGGGAAGCAGCAGGGAGAACCGGAACTGCTGAAAAAAGATTTCGGTTATTATTCAGAGGTCCTTGGCTCACAGGTCCTTGGCATTGCACCTGACGGATCGTTTTATTATAAGGTTAACACCCCTTCAGGCGGACTTTACACAGGTACAATCGACCTTGAAACCGGTAAGGTACTCTCATCACCTTCACCGGTTACGACACGATATATCGGCCCCCCTTATAATCTTGACTGGTCATCCGATGGTAAGTATTTGCTTTACCTTTCACGCCGGGGAGATATCGGTCCCGGAAACAACCTTATTACGATCCGTTCAGATGCAACCGGGGAAGAGCGTATTCTGAAACCTTATCTTCGTTTCATTAACCAGATGTCGTGGGCACCTGATGGTCTTTCCATTTTTGCAGTCGGGATGACCGAGAAAGAAATGGGTATGTTTCAAATTGACGCACAAACAGGGGTAATTATCAGACGGTTGATAAAACCGGTCGGATTTGCACCACGTCTCTGCCCTGATGGGAAAACCTTGGCTTTCGTGAAAGGGGGAGCTATCACAAAACTGAATCTCGAGACCAACGAAGAGTCGGAAATTGTCAAAACGGGATCATTGTCCTACGACCTTTCGCCGGATGGCAGGGAAGTGGTATTTCAGATGGATGGCGTTGTAAAGACCATATCCCTTGGCGGAGGAAACCCTAAGGAACTAATACTTGGTCTGGCGAAATACTATTATCTTAAATGGACAAATGATGGTCGTTATATTATTGCCCGGGACATGGTCAGGGAAAAAAGTCAAATATGGGTGGTTCCGGCGCAGGGAGGGACTCCGTTTAAGCTGGATCTCTCTGTTCCTGATTTGGTGGGTTTTGAAATTCACCCTGATAACAGCCGTTTTATGATGAGTATTTCCGGGGAGACAAAAAGCGAATTGTGGGTAATGGAGAACTTCCTGCCGAAATAAAAAGTTCATAACATGAAAAGCCCGTGGGGCACAATATTAAATTGTTGTGCCCCTTCTTCATTTCTTAACAGAATTTCTCCAAATCTTGACATGTAACTGCCTGATATTTTGTAAATTTATAGAGTATTGACAGTTTGGCATTCATGAAACCTGTTAATCCCGGTTCACGCAGACAAAAGATCATATTGTATTATGCATTGGCCATATTATTGCCAGGCATTATACTGGGTTACATGGCTTACCGGGGGATCCGGAACGATCAGGCTCTGCGGGAAAAGGAGAACCGCAAGAAGCTTGAAATTATCAGTCAGACTTTTTTTAGTGAAATTGATTCCAGCCTTGTGCTGTTTGTAAATGAACAGACCGGTGACTCAATGCTTTCAGGCTCCGGACGATATGATCCCTCAATTCTTGCATTGTTTGTAAAAGATCCGATGGATCAAAAAAGCTCATAACCCATCAACTGCTTTATCTTCCTGATGAATTCCTTGCCCTCGAACCTGAACATTTTAAACCTCCCTCCAGCTTTAAAGAAGGTATCCGTCTTGAGTTTATCGAACACAGACTTCCGGAAGCCCTCAGGTTTTATCAGGATAAGGTCTTCAAAACAACTGATCCTGCAGAAAAGATCCAGGCACTGATTGCTTCTGCCCGGTTGTATAATAAACTGAACCAGCCTGCCCGGGCAAAAATCCTGTATAATGAGATACTGACAGGATTACCCGGGAGGCCTCCTGAACGGACAGATACCTATGGGACTGATTGCCGGTTTGGAGATTCTGAAGATCAACCAGACTTTGGAAGAAAAAGATGAATTGAGGAACAATTCCGTGCAATGTCTTGAGCTTTTACTTCACCCTCCATGTGAATACGACCTGATCAATTTGATATGTTTTACCAGTCTTTTAAAGATATAATCCCTGAATCAGATCCTGTATTTGATTCTCTGTTTGCAGTACTTGATACTCAAAAAGCCAGGACCGATTACCTGATCAGTATGCTTATTGGACCGGATCTGATTACAAACAATAGCAATGAATGGTATTATAACCGGTAAAAACGGATTCCTTAACTTAACTCAGATGAACTGTCAGCAATGTATTATATCCGGGAATAAAAACAATGGCACTCAAACCGGCATGGTGATTGATTTCCCGGTTTTTCTGAAATCAATATCAGAAGAACTTATCCGGAAACTTGATCCGGGCTCTTCAATAAACATCAAGATTGAAGACAATAACGGGAAGCTTGTTTTTTCAAAGGTTCTTAAGGAGGAAACAGTAATCCTTTCTTTCCTTTTTCCGGAAAATCTGCCCAGATACAAATTGTTGTTAAGTGAAAACAGACCCGGATTCATGGCAACATTATTTAAAGCCGGAAGCGGCATATATCTTTTGATCTTTATTCTGATCGCACTCTTCATGCTGCTCGGTTTTGCTTTTACCATTTATACACTAAATGTTGAACTCAGACTGAATAAACTGAAATCGGAATTTATTTCCAATGTATCCCATGAACTGAAAAGTCCGCTCACTTCAATCCGCATGATGACTGAAATGCTGCATCACAATCGGGTGGAGACTGAAGAGCGCAAATCGGCATATTACTCAGCGATGCTTGAGGAAAGTGAACGCCTCAGTCATCTGATAGATAATATCCTGGATTTTTCGAGGATGGATGATGAGCGTAAGAAATACGATTTTACCGATCTTGATCTTGATGAACTCCTCAGGAATTCCTCGAATCAACCCGCGAAAGTCTTTCCTGATCCCGGCTTTGACATCCGATATAATTGTACGGAAAAAGTTACCGGCTAATCAAGGCTGACAAGGATGCCATCCTCCAGGTTTTTTACAATCTGGTCGACAATGCAATAAAATTTTCCGGGACATCCAGACAAATTGACATCAATCTCTCTTCCGATAATAATGAATTGTTGTTTTGTGTAAAGGATTATGGAATAGGCATTCCCGTTAAAGATCAGGACAAAATATTCGACAGGTTTTATCGCAGCGATGAACCGCAGAGGATGGGAATCAGGGGAAGCGGGATCGGTCTGACTATTGTTAAAAAAATAACAGAAGCTCATAATGGACACCTGACTATTGAAAGCAAGCCCGGGGAAGGAAGCAATTCTGGTACAGATGCCGTTGGACAAGTTCCAGTCGGCAGTCGGCAGTCCGCAATCATTAACTGATTGAAGACTGAAGAATGCCGACTGCCGACTGGAAACTGAAGACTTTTAAAATACAATACAAACAATCACTGATGAAAAAGATCCTGATAATCGAAGATGCACGGACCATCCGGATGGCCCTGGAGGATGATTTTAAATTTGAAGGTTATCATGTCGAAACTGCAGCCACCGGACCTGAAGGACTGGAAAAAGCTATGGACCTGGACCTCGACATAATTATTCTCGACCTTATGCTTCCGGAGTTGAATGGGCTGGAGATCTGCAAGGAATTAAGGCGACATGATATCGGAACACCGATCATCATGCTGACTGCCAAGAGCCAGGAATTCGATAAAGTACTGGGGCTTGAGCTGGGTGCAGATGATTACGTTACCAAGCCATTCAGCCCTATGGAACTTCACGCTCGAGTCAAAGCCCTGCTTCGCCGGTCAGAGATCAGAAACCAGCAGACTGCCGGAACAACATTACAGATTGGTCCTTTTGAATTAGATCCTTCAAAATACCTGTTCACGAAAAACAACAAACAAGTTGAGCTCACCACTATTGAATTTGCTACTTTGAAACTGCTGATGCAACATGCCGGCCATGTACTAAAGCGTGATGATATCCTGCACAAAGTCTGGGGAGAAGAAGTATTTGTCACCCCGAGAACCGTGGATACCCATATTGCCAACCTGCGAAAAAAGATAGAGGATGATCCGGAACAATCGCATTGGATTACAGGCATTCGTGGTGTGGGTTATAAATTCAATCCTTATGGATCTTCACCTGATCTTAACCAAACTTAACCAGATGTTAAAATGCTTGACACAGGCAGGCGGTACCTTTATCAAAAAATTATCCGCATCATGAAGACACGTCTGATTTTAATCATCGCCTTTATACTCCTGGCAGGATTCCTTTCTGCCCAGGACAACAAGGCATCGGTAGCGCTTACAGCAGCAATTTATGAGGAAGAAGTAACAGGCAACCTCGATAAAGCTGTTGAACTCTATCTGGATATTCTGAAAAAGTACCCCAATGATCGGCCGGTTTCTGCTAAAACACTCTATCAACTGGGACTGGTAAATGAAAAAATGGGCAAACAAAAAGCCGGTGAGTATTTCACACGTCTGGTCAACACCTATCCTGATCAAACCGAGGTGGTTTCACTTGCAAAAGAAAAGCTTGCCGCACTCGGCAGTCCGAATGATAATAAGGGAATCATAACTCGAAGGATTCTCACAGATGCTTCCGACATCGGAGGAGACCTGACGACAGATGGAAAATATATCAACAATATGGATCGCAGCAATGGTGATCTGATCCAGTTCGAAGTTGCAAGTAAAAAGATAATCCGGATAACAAATAAAGGCCCCTGGGACGAGTATGAACACCCGGTCGAAACCTTCGTGTTCTCGCCTGATGGAAAACAAATTGTATACGACAGGTTCAATAAGGAAACGCTGCCTGAACTGCGGATCAGAAACTCTGATGGTTCAGGCCTGCGCACTCTTTTTTATGAAAAAGGTACCTACGTTTACCCGTTAGCCTGGTCCCCTGATGCGAATTCAATTCTTGTACTTCTCGGAGAATATAGTCAGATGAAAAAAATGGCATTAATCTCAATAAAAGACGGCTCGGTACGTGTCCTGAAGAATGTTGCTTTGGCTCTCTATATGTTGAACCAGGCTTGTTTCTCGCCTGACGGGAATCTTATTGCCTTCAGCATGGTGTGTGAAGGTAACCCTCCTCATGAGTGATCTATTCCTTATGACAGCTGATGGACGGAATGAAGTTGTTATTTCCGGGCATCCGGCAGAGGATGAACTGCTTGCCTGGGCACCAGATGGCAAAAGCCTCATTTTTCTAAGTGACCGGTCAGGAACATGGGATATATGGACAGTCGGCGTTGTTAATGGAAGGCAGCTGGGAGAACCAGGACTGTTAAAAAAAGATTTCGGTAAGGATTCAGGATTTCTTGGAATTTCACCTGAAGGTTCGCTTTATTATAACGTTAAAACTTCTGTTGGAGCTCTCTATGGAGGGACTGTCGATATTGAGACCGGTAAAATCCTTATATCACCTTCACAAGTTCAATCACGATTTACCGGCACGCCATTTAATCTGACATGGTCGCCTGATGGCAAATACCTGCTTTACCTTTCACGCCGTGGTGCTATCGAACCAGAGTATAACGTTATCACTATCAGGTCATTTGCAACAGGGGAGGAGCGTTTTCTGTCTCCTGGTCTTCGTTTTGTTTACGATATCAACTGGTCACCAGACGGTCGTTCAATCCTTGCTTATGGGATTACCGAAAAAGAATTAGGAACTTTTCGGATTGATACTGAGACTGGCAAGGCCACTAAATTACCTGTAAAAGGAAGGGTCCCCAAAATCTGTCCTGATGGAATGACCCTGTTGTATGTAAGTGTTAGCGAGGGGGGAGCGAAGATTATAAAACACAACCTGAATACCGGTGAAGAGTCAGTTGTTGACAAAACAGGGGCAGTATCCTACGACCTCTCTCCAGACGGTCAGAAGGTGGTATGCTCCAATGACAGCATAATAAAAATTGTTCCTCTCAGTGGAGGGGAACCGAAGGAGCTGATCCGTGGTTTATCAAAATATTACAGCCTTAAATGGACGACAGACAGCCATAACATAATTGCCAGGCTACTTGATGAGAGCAATGCAATCTGGAAGATCCCGGTAGATGGAGGACCATCATTGAAATTGGATCTTTCTGTTCCAAATCTTCTTTTCTTTGCACTTCACCCGGATAATCGAAATTTTATGTACAGCACCCGTGATAAGCCAAGAATCGAGCTTTGGGTACTCGAGAACTTTTTACCGAAATGAAAGATATATATTATTTGACCACGGTGTTACACGGAGTTGTCACAGAGTTGCACGGTCAGGTAACTCCGTGTTCTTCTTCTGTGTAACTTCGTGTTACTCCGTGGTTAATATGTTTTTAAATAAATATTATAAGGTATTAAATCAAGTATTCAGGGAATTAAACCTGTAACCAATATCTCTTACGCTTTCGATATACCTGGGTTTTGACGGATCATCTTCAAGTTTTTTTCTAAGATCAAGGATGAAATTATCCACTGTCCTGGTGGTGGGCATTGCTTCATAACCCCATACTTCATTCAGCAGATCATGCCGGTGAACAGCTTCACCTTCATGCCTGATAAAATATTCCATGATAGCAAATTCCTTGCTTGAGAGCTTTATTTCCTTATCATCCCGGAATGCCTTTTGTTTTTTAAAGTCCAGTTTGATTTTACCAAAACAATATTCGTCCGGAATAATACCGGGACCAACAGCCCCTCTTCTTAAAACAGCCCTGATGCGTGCCAGTAGCTCGGGGATACTGAATGGCTTTGTAACATAATCATCTGCACCGATATCAAGTCCTGAAACTTTATCCATCTCAGAACCGCGGGCGGTGATCATTATCACGGGCATTTCGGGTTTTTCTTTTTTCAGCCTCCTGCATATCTCATAACCGTTCATCCCCGGCAACATAATATCCAGTAATACCAGATCTGTTTTTTTCTCAAGAGCGAGCTGCAGGCCCTTTATCCCGTTTGTTTCAGTTAAAACAGCATAACCTTCGTATTCGAGATTATCTTTCAATCCCCTGAGAATACTGATATCATCTTCTATTACCAGGATCGTTTTCACTTTTTTCAGTCCCTGCTGATTTAACTTTATTACAAATTTACTTCCTTTTCCGACTTCACTGGTGACTGATATTTGTACCATTATGAGCTTCAATTATTTCTTTTACCACTGTCAATCCGAGTCCGGTTCCGCTGATATTGTCTTTTTGCTCAATCCGGTAAAATGGTTCAAATATCCTTGATAGCTTATCTTCAGGAATACCCATGCCACTATCTTCAATCTCAATGTATATCTGATCTGTTTTTCTGAATAACCTGATAAAGATCTTTTTAATGTCGGTTGAATATTTAATAGCATTGCTCAATAAGATTTTCAATAACCTGTTTCATTTTATCAGGATCAACTTCAGCATTTATATTTTCATCAAGTCTCAGTGACAATTTCAAAATTCTCTTTTTCAAACCAGTAATTCATTTCCTGCATTGCTGATTTAATGATTGATGCAAGATTTGAACTGACAAAATGGTATTCCGGTTTGCCTTTTTCCATTTTTGAAAATTCAAGGATGTTGTTGATCATTCGTTTCAGTCTTTCGCTCTCATTTACAACCACTTCCAGGTATTCTTTCTGCCCGTCAGGTGTTTTTACCCTTCCCATTAAAAGAGATTCGGTATACATACGGATCGATGTCAGCGGTGTTTTTAATTCATGAGTCACATTAGAGATAAAATCGGATCTTAAACGGGTCAGATTTCTCTCCCTGGCAATATCCCTTAAGATCAATACCACCCCAAGGCACATCGCAACAAGCAGAAAAACGAGATGCAATACCATAAATCCAGCTTCTGCGTTTTACAAGCTCCTTTATCAGATCTTCGTTTGTAAGTTTTATTTCTATTACCTGATCAGGGAACCAGGGAGTCAGCTGTGAAGTATAAACTAGATTTCCTCCATCGAATTTGAATTATTCAGTCCGGGCAATTCAATTTTATACTCAAATTCAAGACCTGTTTGAAGATCAGTTGTCAGTACAGCATCAAGAAATTTCTTCCGGTCGATCAGAAAACCTGCCGGATCTTCAAAATTTGTATTTAATAAGAAGAACTCCTGGTTGTTTCCTGAATATCGCATTAACAACTTTAAAACCATTTCCTGCAGCCGGATAGTTGTCATGATTTTCTTTTTTTACAAATTCAGCCAGCTCGTTTCCATATGTAATGACGAATTGAACTTGTTGTTTAATCCTGCTGACCAGAGTTATTTATATTTAATGATTTTTCTTTATTGCTGACAGTATCTTCCTTTATCCACTCTGTAATAAGATCCAGGAGTTCTTCCGTATTATAATTTATCGGTATTATTCCGCTTTCCATTTTTACAAGACAGGATTCAACTGCCTGCAGGATTTTATCCGGATTATCCGTACTTGTTATCTTTAGAAGCTGAGGCAAGGCGTAATTAACATATGGGATTCCGTTACCATCCGTTACCCGGGAATAGTCTGAAATGATCAGATTATAATATTTGATTGCATCATCAACGACATTTAATTTTACTGAAATTCTTCCAAGTGCATTTAATGCTCTTACAGAATCCTTGCTTCCGGCCGAATAACTAAGGCACATCAGGTAATTATCTTTTGCTTTCGCGGATTTCTTTTCCGTAAATTCTGCTTTTTCTCCTGCATTGAAGGCAGAGAAGAACCTGGTTGAAAGTTTTTTATATGGTATATTTTCAGAAATGCCGATAAAATTCGGATACATAAATTGGCCGTCTTTTTTCAGGATAAATGGCTGAATGATAAATTCATATTCCCCAGCTCTTCTCAGCAATGAGTCTTTCATTATATCAGGAAGAATGATATCATTGCTGAGACCTGAGGATACTTTTTCCAATTTACCGGCAATTGCTGAAGAAAATCTTGCTGCAAGCTCACCTTGCTCTTCCTGAATTCTTTTTTCAGTCAGATCTTTAATGTTAGAAATGTTGTTGATGCTGAACCAGGTCAATACACTTCCGGAAAGGACCACGGCAAGGATAAAGATTATTGTAAGCCTTGAAGCAGGTATTATTTTATAGTCCATTAAGTTTATTACTGTTTCTTCCTGATATGGTCGTTATTAAAATGTAAAATTACTCCACATTGGCAAAGACTTCAGTCACTTTTGTGCTCAGGTTTTCTATAACACTTATTTCAGCTTGAAATATGGAAGTTGAAAGTGCGATTTGTTTGCCGTCAGGGTGGATACTTATTCCCGTAAGATTGCAATCTTTAGATTGCCAGATTATTTTGGGTGACCTTCCTGCTGCAGCTATCCGGTAAAGTACTGATCTTGCTGCCGGAGTTTTAGCAGAAAAATAATTGAATTTTCCATCAGGTGATATACTAATTATTTTTGTATTTCCAGTGCCGGGGAAAGCAGCAGTGCATAATATTTCGGCTTCTCCTCCATCTTCAGGGATACTTAACAAATAAGATTCACCTTCTTTTAATTTTCCCGCTTCATTCAAATTTGATGCACCGTCAAATAACAGATTTGTGCCATCAAAAGATCTCCTCAATGTTGGAGAGAAAGACAACATTTTATCAGTATAAAGGATCTTTTCTTCTCCTGTCTTAATATTCCGTTTAATAATATGATTAGCGCGTGCATAAAAAATACATTTACCCTCTTTATCCCACTCAACATTTTTAGAATCCAATACATTATCCTTATTAAAAATATATATCGAAACCAGCATACCTGTTTTAATATCAATGGAATATATTCCTCCAGCATAATCTTCCTCTCCATATTTTTGTTTATCAATCCCAACCAACAGTACAGACTTTCCATCAGGAGAAACCCGCACAGATCCTAAAACCATAATATTATCGGCATAGGTCCTGCATACTCCGGTTTTACTGTTAAAAATGCCAAGTGTGTATTCTCCCATGTTTTGTGTGAGTTGTCTGCAGGCCAATGATTCTCCGTCAGGTAACCAGCAAACATCAAATATCTTACCTGAAAAATTGTTCTAAGGCTGTCGGTTAATTTTCCTGTACTTTGATCAAGAGGTAAGATAAAGGATTCAGCAATAATTGATTGTGCATGAAAATACAGAGATCCATCCTGTTTGAATCCCAAAGGACGAATCTCACCGATATTGGCAAGAATCCGTTTTGGTGAATAAGATGATTTCCCGTTTGATATATTAGCAACCCAGACATCATTTGTTCCGGTACGATCGCTGGTAAAAAGTAAATCATTGCTGCCGGGGAGCCAACCGATCAGCTTGTCATTCGCCGGATGTTTAACAATAGGGAATTCAAACTTTGAATCAATTGAAATCAAGTTTATATCAAACATATTTTTATCAGCTGGATTTGGCCATGAATAAGCTATCTGCTTGTCATCCGGTGATAATGATAAATCTGAAAGATTATTAGAGCCGGGTATTATTTCTTTCAGTAATTTAATTTCTCTGGTGATTAAATTCATCGAAAGCAATTGCCACAATTTATTATTCCCGTTAAACTTTTGAACAATAATATTCTTATCATCTGAAAACCATGGACCAGGAGCCATAGCTTCATCTTTGTTCTCCGGGGTGTAAAGAATAACCGGCGTCGGATTACCTACTTTTATTAATCTTAAATCAAGGACTCCTTCTGCATTATACCACATATAAACAACCTGGGTGGCATCAGGAGATATACTACTAAAAAGGGCATATTGACTCGGGTCTTTCCAGGTACCTTCGGTCGTCAGAGGTTTGTTTTCACCGGTTTTAAGGTTCCTGATTACTAAATTTCCGGTTTCCCAATCTACGAATGTAAGATATTCTCCATCTGCTGAAACACTGCCAAATCTATCAACACCCTTTCCTGTCCAGACTTTTCTTATTGCAATTTCTTTTGATGGTTCTGCGGTTATTAACTTTGAGAGCCTTTCCCTGGCAATTGCAACCTCATTTTTCTGTGCCGGGAAATTGCTGACCAGCCTCTTATAAGCTTTAACAGCTTCCTGGTTCCCCAGCTTTTCATAGCATAAACCAGTATGCAGCAGAGCTTTGGCCTGCAATGATTTATCTGCTTTTGAATTATCTGCGACCTGATTGAACAGGTTGATCGCATCCTGCAAAGCGCCTTCTCCTTCTTCCTTCAGCAATCCTTTCTGATACAGTTGCTCAGGAGTTTGAGCCTTTGAAGAAAATGTATTTGACAGCAAGAAATGCTGTGACAAGAATGAGTGTAACGATAAATTGGTTTCATTTTTTGGTCCTCCTGTTAGTTATATTACAAATCTACGGCGACCATAAATGTCACGTTGTCACGAAAAAGTATAAGTTATGTAAAAATTGTGTCATGGCAAAATAAAGAAAGGCACAAAGGTATAACGGCGCAAAGCCTTGCACAAGCTTCGGCGGTTAAGCACATGGTAACAGGAATAAATCACCTGAATGAAGTTAAACTCTAATGAGCTTTTAAAATCCTTGTTTTGATTGTACTCCAGGATTCTGTTATCAGAAAACTCTCCTCCATATAACCGATCATCTTCACAAATCTTTTCATCGGGATGGCGAATGTCAGAACATTTTCCGGTACACATGGACGGGCTGAAGGATCGAACATTCCGATGATTGCTTTGGGTTTTTCTGATTTGCTTTCCAGGTATGGATAATAAACGATTGATCCACAGCCGGATCCGAATGGAGCAATTGTCCCGTTAAGGTCATCCTGATCGAAATTTGCAAGTGTATATAGTCCGGATAAAACATCTGGTTTTGCAAAAAAGATAACTACATCCGGTTCATCTGTTTCAACGAGTTTATCCCATCTTTTAAAGACTATGTTTCTTCCCGCACCCGGAATTGTATGTTGATTCTTCATATACTCCTTAACCAGTTCAGGTGTCTGCAGGTATCTTTCTCCCTCCATCTTTTCATTACCGCATGACAGGAAATACTCAAATCCCGGTCGCATTTTATCTGTATAGCCCAGATATCTTTTGGCTCCTCCGCATTTAATTCGGTCAGCATCATAGACTACAGAGCTTCCGTTTCTGACCTTTGCCAGCTCACATATAATACAGCTCCATCCCTTTGGTTTTTCTGCCCATTCGGCACCTCCGTCGCCGTCGGTGTAATAGAAAATAATGGGTAATTCTGCATTGCCGAAATATTTCTTCCACA
This sequence comes from uncultured Bacteroidota bacterium, assembly GCA_963772715.1. GTDB lineage: Bacteria > Bacteroidota > Bacteroidia > Bacteroidales > VadinHA17 > LD21. Next base: position 91,640 of record CAVYYM010000025.1, on the reverse strand, counting down.
ATTTCAGAAATGTCGATTTAAGAACCTGATTCATGATCTTGGATATTACAAAATAAAATTAAGCAATATTTTCATAATCATTAGAATCCGGGGCAGATTGATTTACAGAGTGCTTTATGAATTTTCTGTCTCAAACAAGCCTAATTTATCCTGCCTGCAGTTTTTAGAATAACTTATGAATCATCTGCACTGATTTAACTGCCATTCTGATATTAAAAATATTTGACTTCGGCCTGACTAAGGTTTAACTTTGATAATGAATTAAATAAGCCTCAAATGGCAGATCATATCCCTGATATCCTTCCAAAAGCAATATGGTTCTTAAAATAATGATATGATGTTGTAGCGTTTGGCAGTTTTCATACGTATTGGCAAGAAACTAAAATCTTTCAGCTATGAAAACAAAGACATTTCTACTGTTATGCCTGTTCACAGGCTTAGGATTGACACAGCTTTCCGCACAAAACGGAAAGGATGGTACGGGAGCAATTAACGGATTTTTTGAATGGGATGGCTATAAGCAACCTGTTTATTGCGATGGTGAAATAGTTGATTATTTGACAGGGACAGTATCACTTCACTCAGTAGCTTTTTTTAAAAACAATGTCGTGCTCTTCTACAACCAGCATTTGTTTGGTGAAGTTTATAGCACCAAAACAGGTGAAATATTCAAACTAAATGAAATCGATAAGTGTGATCAGACTTCTATGCTGGATCCCTTTCATTTCAATCTTATCGGGAACAAAGGCAGTCACTACATAGGATTTTATATCTGGGATATGGCTAATGATCCGGACATGCTGGATTTTATTTATGTCAAAGGTGTCTTTCCCGGAAATAAAAAATAACCGCATGTTAAAGGAAGCATCAAAAAGAAGATCATGAAAAAAGTATTTTGGATTAAGCCAATAATTTTTGCAGCCATTCTGCTTCTGATTGCCTGTAAGAAAGAAAAATCTTCCGGTGATATAGTATATATACCCACTCATTGGCCGGTAGTTAAAACATTGTATGTAACAAATTTAACATCAACTACAGCAACACTGAACGGAACTGTTAACGGCTATGGTTTACCTACGACAGTAACATTTGAATATGATGCTGACACAAGTGCAGGCAAAGGGGATATTCAAATAAGTTACAGCAATACTGTTACAGCCTCTCAAAGCCCGGTTGCGGATAGTGGTATTATTAATGTCAGTGCAGATATCTCAGGTTTGTCGTCCATGTCAGGTTTATCACTTCAGAATAAAGGCAGAAAATTCCCTGTGGAAAAATTTTTATGGAGAACAGCAAAGTTTCTCAACAATCTTTGATCCAGGTCTTCAACACTGCTCACTCCAATTCCTTTTAATCCGAATCTGACTTATGGTACCGTCTCAGATATTGATGGAAATAATTATAAAACAATTCAAATTGGATCTCAGGTCTGGATGGCTGAAAACCTGAGGACAACCCGTTATGCTGATGGCACTGCCATACCCCTGGTAACAAACCAGTGATGAATGGGCGGCATTGACAGTCACCGATAAAGCCTATTGTTGGTATAATTGGTGGTACTTGTGATTGCGATACAACCTTATATGGAGCCTATTATACATGGGCTGCCGCTATGAATGGTGCCAGCAGCAGTTCATCAAATCCAAGCGGTGTCCAGGGAGTGTGCCCTGATGGATGGCATTTACCAAGTAATGATGAGTGGAGAATACTGGCATACTTTCTGGGAGGCATGCAAGTTGCCGGCGGCAAACTAAAAGATACAATCACCTGGTATCCGGAGGATCCTATTGGCTACAAACGAAAGTGGGTTTACAGCTCTTGCAGGTAGGTACATGTGATTATAGTGGTGATTTCAGGTCTAGTGGAATTTATAGTTACATGTGGAGCACTACAGATTCCGATACAGAGTTCGGTCATGCGGGAGGAGCTTGTCAAGGATGGCTTCGACGAAGAATCATAATTCTTTTAGCATTGTTATGGATCTTCCGAATGAGGGTAATTCTGTTCGTTGCCTGAAAGACTATACACTCCAGGGACAAGCACCCACTGTCACTACTGATCCTGCAACAAATATAACTTCAACCGGGGCGACATTAAATGGTACTGTAAATGCAAACGGCTCCCCGACGACAGTAGAATTTGAATATTACGCATTCTATGGCTCCAACAAGCCTGGAAGTATTGCATTGGTAGTATTGAGGGGAGTATTAGCAACACAGAGCCCGGTAACAGGGACTTCTCCCACAAATGTTAGTGTAGATGTCACTTTTTCAGGACATGGATTTAAGACTACTAGTAAATGTTCTTATAGAGTAATAGCGATAAATTCAGGCGGAAGATCTTATGGTGATTATGATGTCATTTACTCTACCTATAGCCCTTAATAAATAACAGCTATAAGTAAAACTGCTACTTCATCAATCTGATAATAATACTGAAATGTTTTTAGAGGCTGTATCAAAAGATGAAAACCATTAACCTGCAAGAGGTGAGAGGTAGCTAAGTCTCTATGATCGCAAAGATTTGAATATTAATGAATTGTTTTCTCACTTCTAAAAGGCTTTTTGTGGGGTAAAAGGAGAACAGGAACATAGCGTTGATTTTGACCGGGTTTTGAAAGGATGCTGCAGAGGTGACCTGAAAGCCCAGGAGGATCTGTGCAAACAGTTTTACGGATATGTTATGAGCATTGCACTGCGTTTTTCATCGTGTCACGATAATGCCCTGGAAATTGCAAATGATTCCTTTTTGAAAATATTCAGGAAAATCGGATCATATCAGATTGATAAGGAATTTAAGCCATGGGTCCGGAAAATAGTTGTCAATACGGCCATAGACTTCTACAGGAAGGATAAAAGAAACAGTGCTGAAATTTCAGTTGAAGCAGCATATAATGAAACTGTTGATGAGGATGTCAGTACCAAATTAAGTGCGGAAGAACTAATAAAACTGATAAATTCCATGCCTGTGAATTACCGTTATATATTTAACTTATTTGAAATTGAAGGATACTCGCACGAAGAAATCGCCCTGCAGCTAGGTATTACAGCAAGTAACTCACGTGCAAATTTAACAAGAGCAAAAAAAATGCTTCGTAAAATGATTCTAATAAACAGTCGCTATGAAAGAGTCATCTGAAGATATAATCATAAAGAATATTAAAGAGGTTCTGGAGCAATATGAGCCGGATTATTCACCTCAGTTCTGGGAAAAAATCAGGAAACAAAAGCCTGTGCCGGAATCATGGCTGATAATGCTACTCCAGAAACATAGATTCTGGCTCTCCGTTTTTGCCATAGCAGGTCTTTTATTCATAGTTTATATGGTATCTGACTTACTGCCAGCTGATCAGGATTCAGCTGTCGATCCATTAGCTCCTGTATCTTTAAGTTATTCTTTGTCAGAGGAAGCCATAAAAACGACAAATTCAGAAAAGACAACTGCCGCCGGGAATAGTATTTCTTATAATAGTATCGGCCGGGAAGAAAAAGATATGACATCTGAATTTATGCAAGCCCGGATAACATATCCAATGCCAGTTGTGCACAAGCAGAATATTCCCGATGAAAACGCAATTGCCGGGAGATCTGAAAGAATTGAAAAAAACTCCGGATTTCATGTTTTGCTGAATGGAACAGATTTTGGTTTTCAGTTGAAGACTCCGCAGCTGATAATCACAGAATCGAAGGCAGCAGAGATTCCTGTTTTAAAATCTGCTTCTCTTAATAAGACAAGAAAGCTGGAATTTAACTGGCCGGATTTTAATTCTCCGGTAAAGAAGGAGGGCTATGATAAGTTTGTCGGACCGAATAAGCTTGCATTTTTTTATTCCCCTGAAATCCATTTCAGTGATTCATTAAAAACCATTGGTGTATCCCAGGGAATTGGGATCAGCCTCGAAGGCCCGATACGATCATTAGTTTCAGTTTCAGCCGGACTTTCATATCAGGACAATTAATTTCCACAATAAAACAATTTTTTCAGGAAAAGTTCCTCCGCATGGTCCGTTCCAACCAAGTGACACTAATCAGTACCTTCTATTATATTGACAGTATTGGATTCAGAAGCGGCAGTTATAAATTTCTTGAGCTTCCTGTTTCTGTCAGCTATAAATTTATTGAGAGTGCCAGATCCCAGGTTTGGCTGGGTGCCGGAATTTCGTCAATTGCTTTTCTGCGGCAGGATTATACTTATGAAACAATGGTGGAAGAGATAAGCGAATCATCCAGTATCTCTGTAAAAGCATGGGAAGAATATACATCCGCTGGCGTCGCTGAATTTTAGTTTGCTTTACAGATATAACCTCAGTTACCGGACTCTCCTGCATGGTTCAGTACAGTATAAGCAGCACCTGGTACCTCTGGGATATAATTCGATGAAATTAAACCGTTTAAATTTCCAAGTCGGAATTGTATATCGTTTTGGGCGTGAGGACTAATTTCAATTCTGAGAAATAATCTGGATCGGAGTTGTCTTGCGACTCCAGAGTAAATACTAAGTTTAAAAAAATTAATTGAAAGTGTAACGTGTTATTATATAATGTTTTACACCCTTCCCCTTAGACTTAAGGGGAAGGTCCCGTACTATCGGGAGGGGATAGGGTTAAGGTGATAAGGGGAAGGGTGGGGGATAGGGTTCATGCAGCAGGGTTGGGGGTGAGTACATGATATAAGCAAAGGGATTACTCGCGCTCACTTCGTTCGCTCATGATCCCCTTTGAAGAACCAGCAAAGCTTTAACAAACCCTGACGGGTTTTGTTTATTTTCCCTCACCTCCTTTCAAAAGCAAGCTTTTGACGGAGGTTCGGTTAAATAAAACAACCCCGCTTTCGCGGGGTTTGTTATAGCTTTGCGGAGAGAGGGGGATTCGAACCCCCGGTACCCTTTTGGGGTACACTCGCTTTCCAGGCGGGCCAGTTAAACCGCTCCTGCATCTCTCCGGAATGGCGGCGCAAATTACAAAAAAATTCTTAATGCCGGCATGTCAGGAGATTTCTCCTGCAAGCGGCATGCTCAGGTACCTGATCACTTCTTTCCTGCTCTTGCAGGTGCCGAGCAAATGCATCAGCTTTGTGACAGATGCCTCAGATGTTATATCCTTACCGCTCACCACCCCTGCTGCCAGAAGCTGACGACTGGTCTCATATAATCCCATCTCCACGCTTCCGCCATGACATTGCGTAACATTATAAATAATACCGCCTTTTCTGATAAATTCCTTAAGGTCATCGATAAACCATTTATCGGTAGGAGCATTTCCCGAGCCGAAAGTTTCGATGATCAGTCCTTTAAGGTTTTTCGTGTTTGTGACCGCCTCGACGAAATTCCTGTTTATGCCGGGAAACAGCTTCAGGATCGCCACATTGGTATCGAAGGACTTGTTTAAAATCAGCTTCTTGTTTTTCGCAGGATAATGTATATCGTCAAAATTATATTTGAGATGTAGTCCCACCTCGGCAAGCGGAGGATAATTGGGCGAATTGAAAGCATCAAAATGTTCGGCGCTGTATTTGGTTGTCCGGTTACCGCGGGTAAGCTCGTTATCAAAATAGATACATACCTCAGGAACCAGTGCTTTGCCTTTTCCCTTTGCTGCAGCAATCTCAATGGCTGTAAGAAGATTCTCCCTGCCATCGGTGCGAAGCAATCCGATCGGAAGCTGTGATCCCGTAAAAATAACCGGCTTGGCCAGATTCTCGAGCATGAAGCTCAGGGCAGAAGCGGAATAGGCCATAGTATCAGTTCCATGAAGCACGACAAATCCGTCATATTTATTATAGTTCTTCACTATGGTCTCAGCCATCTTGACCCACATGGAAGGATCTATATTTGAAGAATCCTTTACCGGATCAAACGATACTGACTGAAGGCCGAATCCGAATTTGCCCAGTTCAGGAACATGCTTTGTTATATGCTTGAAATCGATCGGCACAAGCGAGCCGGTCTTTGTATCATGCACCATTCCGATAGTGCCGCCGGTATAAATTATAAGGATGGAAGTTTCATTTTCTCTTTTCATCATGGTTCAGATTTTAAACAGGCGACATGAGTTTTCGTATGTGATCGTGGCGCTCTCCTCCTCACTTATCCCGAAAATATCAGCCAGCTTCTTGTTTATTACAGATATGTATGAACTCTCGTTTCTCTGTCCCCTGTACGGCACAGGAGACAGATAAGGCGAGTCCGTTTCAAGAATGACATTCTCAATGCCCGTCTCTTTTACGATAATATCCAGTTTCGAATTTTTATATGTCAGAGGTCCTCCGATGCCAAGCATGAATCCCATTTTTACAGCCTTTTCAGCATCAGTCACCGTACCTGAGAAAGCATGCAGAACTCCTGCAAGACCTGTGCCTTCGAATTCTTTAAGGACAGAAAATACCTCCGGAAAAGATTCCCTCGAATGTATGACGACGGGCAGATCGGCTCTGATTGCAAACGCCACCTGCCTTCTCATGGCTTCAAGCTGTTCTTTCAGATGTGTTTTATCCCAGTAAAGGTCTATGCCTATTTCTCCGACTGCTATGAATTTATGCTCAGTGAAGATCTTTTCCAGCTTATCCAGCTGCATTATATAATCTTCCTTTACAGAAGTAGGATGCAGGCCCAGCATTGGGAAGCATATGCCCTTGTACCGTGTTGCGGCCAAAAGCATAGCTTCAACAGAATGTATGTCGATATTCGGCATCAACAGCTTTTCAATGCCATTGACCTTTGCCCGGCTTACCATTTCATCCCTGTCGGAATCAAATTCCGGAAGATAAAGATGGGTGTGTGTATCGACAAGCTGCATTAAACTACTCCCTGTGCCATCATTGCATTTGCCACCTTGACAAAACCTCCGATATTGGCGCCATCAACATAATTAATGAATCCGTCCTCCTTTGTGCCGAATTTAACACAGGTTGCATGTATACTCTGCATGATCGTATGAAGCCTGCTGTCAACCTCTTCCCTCAACCAGGGCAGGCGCATGGAGTTTTGCGTCATCTCCAGACCTGAGGTGGCTACTCCTCCTGCATTGGCAGCTTTGCCCGGTCCATAGAGGATCCTGGCTTTCAGGAATACCTCCACGGCTTCAGGTGTCGATGGCATATTTGCACCTTCCGATACAGCAATGCAGCCATTCTTAACGAGCAGCCTGGCTTCCTCTTCATTAATTTCATTCTGAGTTGCGCACGGCATGGCAATATCACACTTTATTAACCATGGTCTTTTATCCTCATAATATTCCACACCGAATTTTTCGGCATATTCCTTTATCCTTCCCCTCTTCACATTTTTTAGTTCCATAATATATTTCAGCTTCCCGGCATCGATGCCTTTGGGATCGTAAATGAACCCGTTCGAATCGGAGGATGTTACGACTTTACCTCCAAGCTGTGTCACCTTCTCTGTTGCATATTGAGATACATTGCCTGAACCGGAGATGCATACAGTCTTTCCCTCAAAGCTTTCACCCCGTGTTGAAAGCATCTCCTGGGCAAAATAGGTCGCTCCATAACCGGTTGCTTCCGGACGTATCAATGAACCGCCCCACTCGATTCCTTTTCCTGTGAGAACACCAGTGAATTCATTTTTCAGTCTTTTATACTGGCCGAAGAGAAAACCTATTTCCCTGCCGCCTACACCTATATCGCCGGCAGGTACATCGGTATCTGCACCGATATGACGGAAAAGCTCTGTCATGAAGCTCTGGCAGAACCTCATCACCTCGTTGTCGGATTTGCCTTTGGGGTCAAAGTCGGAACCACCCTTGCCTCCGCCCATAGGCAGTGTTGTAAGGCTGTTTTTGAACACCTGCTCGAATGCAAGGAATTTCAGAATACCCATGTTGACAGTGGGATGGAACCGCAATCCGCCCTTATAAGGACCGATAGCACTGTTCATCTCGATTCTGAAGCCCCGGTTGATCTGCACCTCCCCTTTGTCGTCGAGCCAGGGAACCCTGAAGATTATAGTTCTTTCAGGTTCGGCGATACGTTCGAGTATTTTTGCATGCTTGTATTTTGGATTTTCTTCGATAAAGGGGATCAGGGATTCTGCAACCTCCTGAACAGCCTGATGAAATTCTGTTTCTCCGGCATTTCTCGCCTTAATCATTGCCATGAATTGCTGTACTCTTGGATCCATAGGTTTAAGTTTTAAGTAAGATAGTTTTTCGGATATTAAAAATATGAAAAAGGAGGTTTCAAAATTCAAATGATGATAAATAAAAAATTATGTCTGTCATCCTGAGGTGTCATTTAAATATCAGAATATCAAAATAATAGCATTTTAAATAAATACTTTGGAGTCAAACCCGTACTGCGGCAATATTTTTAAAAGCCACTACGGGGAAATGGTTTAATATATTAAGTTGTCCTGTAGATATTACCGGGATAGAATTTGACAAGTCCCTTGAATTCCATCTGGAGCAGAAGCGGAGAAAGTTTATGGATTGGCAGTTCGATCGACCGGCAGATGGCATCAATTGTAAGTTCACTCTCCTTTGACAGAAGGTCAAATATCATTTTTTCCGAATCGTCATCTCGGAGAAGAGAGCTTTCTGAACAGGAGGTTTTGATTTTTCCGATTTCCATCCCAGAAAATATTCGATGTCGGCTGCGCTTTCTGCAAGAGCCGCCTTGTTGCTTTTAATGAGGCTGTTGCATCCGGCAGACCACTGGTCTTCAGGCCTTCCGGGCACAGCAAGCACATCACGGTTATATGAAGCAGCTATGTCGGCAGTTATCAGTGCTCCACCCTTGATCCCGGATTCTACCACCAGTGTGGCATCTGACATGCCGGCAATTATCCTGTTGCGCTTTATGAAATTGTTTCTTTCCGGAAGGGCATCGGAAAGGAAATCTGTCAGCAATCCTCCGTTTTTGAGCATGGATTCTGCAACAGACCTGTGTATTGAAGGATAAATCGTTTTCAATCCGTTTGCAAGAACTCCCACAGTAGTCAGGTTAAATGCCAGCGCCGCCTTGTGAGCTGCTATATCGATGCCATATGCCAGACCGCTTACAACCACCAGTTCAGGATGTCCCCCCGCAAGCTCTCCCAATATCTTTTCGCATAATTCCTTTCCACGGGGTGTTGCGCTTCTTGTTCCCACCACACTGAGAATCTTTGACGCATCCAGATCACATTTTCCTTTAAAGAAGAAGACTACAGGCGAATCCTCGCACTGCCGGAGCCTGAACGGATAATCGCTGTCGAGGTAAAAATATGTTTTTATATTATGCTTTGTAACATACTCCGCTTCCTTTTCTGCAACATCCAGATATGACCTGTCGCTGATATATTTTGCCAGCCCCGGACCAATACCGGGAATCCTGGTCAGAGTTCTGTACGACTCATGAAAAACGGCTTCGACGCTTCCGAAATGTGCAACAAGCTTGCGGGCGCTGATATCGCCAATACGCGGAATTAAGCCTAAAGCAATTTTATGCTTCAGCGAGACTTCTTCAGGCATAGCACTAAGGTTGAGACATGTAAATATAAAAAAAATTGCGGACTCTCCCGGATTTGGGATTTCGGAATGTATCTACAAAAATAATTACAATCCGCAATCTGAATCCTTCAGTCCGCAGATTGGCAATCCGCAATGGGGTGAGTGCAGGGGTTTATATCACCCCCATATCCAGCATTGAATTTGCTACTTTGAGGAATCCGGCAATATTTGCACCTTTTACGTAATCGACGTATCCATCCTCCTTCTTCCCGTATTTGACACACTGGCCATGGATATTGCGCATGATCTCATGAAGCCGTTCGTCGACTTCCTTGCTGCCCCATCTGAGCTTCATTGCATTCTGTGTCATCTCCAGTCCGGAAGTTGCAACACCTCCGGCATTGACAGCTTTGCCGGGAGCAAACAGTATCTTGTTCTTGTGGAATTCTTCAACAGCCTCAGGTGTACATCCCATATTGGAGATTTCTGCTACCAGGATTGCTCCGTTTTTGATGAGGATTTTTGCATCCTCCCCGTTGAGCTCATTCTGTGTGGCGCATGGAAGGGCAATGTCGACCTTTACATCCCAGGGACGTTTCCCTTCATGGAATTCAACACCTTCAAATGCATAGGAATATGGTTTCACAATATCCTGGTTCGATGCACGCAGATCGAGCATAAAATCTATTTTCTTGCCTGAAATACCATCCTTGTCATAAACATATCCGTCAGGTCCTGAAATAGTTACAACCTTTGCTCCAAGCTCTACGGCTTTCAAGGCTGCTCCCCATGCCACGTTTCCGAAGCCGGAAATCGAAACGGTTTTTCCCTTCAGGCTCTCGTTCCTTGTAGCAAGCATCTCCTGAACAAAATAGATACCCCCGAAACCTGTCGCTTCCGGACGGATAAGCGATCCGCCCCAGTTGCTTCCCTTGCCTGTGAGAACACCGGTATGATCGCCCTTCAGCTTTTTGTACATTCCGTAAAGGAATCCGATTTCACGTCCACCGACACCGATATCACCTGCAGGCACGTCAGTTTCCGGGCCTATGTGTTTCCACAGCTCGAGCATGAATGACTGGCAGAAGCGCATTACCTCGGCATTCGATTTTCCCTTGGGATCAAAGTCGGAACCTCCCTTGGCACCTCCCATCGGAAGAGTTGTAAGGGCATTCTTGAATATCTGCTCGAAGCCCAGGAACTTTAGAATTGACAATGTCACACTCGGGTGGAAACGAAGGCCTCCCTTGTACGGACCTATCGCATTATTGAACTGAACCCTGTATCCGAGATTGACTTTTACATTGCCTTCATCGTCAACCCACGGAACCTTGAATGTGAAGATACGGTCAGGTTCAATTATTCTTTCAATGATATTGGCTGTGTCGAACTGGGGATTTTCGTTATATACCTCCTCAATGGATTCGACCACTTCCCTCACTGCCTGTAAATACTCAACCTCGCCAGGATGTTTCTTTTCGAGGTTGTTCATTATTTTATCCACGTTCATGATTGAAAATATTTTAGGTTAGTTATTGTTTCTAATCCGCTCCCGCTGCGCGGGATTTCGTCTCCGCCAAATGGCGGATCCTCAAAATTCGAAATCCGCATTCCAAAATTGGCACCTATTTTCTTCACTAAAAATGATTTAACTCATGTTATCCGGGATCATGCTTTTGGAGAATATTGGTTGAGCAGGAAGAACAGCTTCTCTTTCTGTTCCCTGGAGAGGGCGGTTATAAAAATCGGCGGATATTTGGCAACGTTCTGCCCGACTTTCTGAAAAAGAATCAGACTGCCCGACAATCCAAGGTATTTCTTTTCAATTTTATATCCTGCAAATGTATTCTTGGCTATTGAGATGGAATTCTTTTTTCCTCCCACTATTCCGGCATTAAAATATCTGAAAACGAAATTCTGACCTTCATCGGAGAAGAAAAAGAACTGGATATTTCTTACCATTGGCAGAAGCAGTATGACCAGGTAAATTCCCACGAGGATCAGAGTACAGAAGGCTTCGCTCATTCCCAGCAGGGGGAATTCAATTACTTTTGCAATATATGCAAGAATGATCCAGGCAATCAGGATGATAGTAGCGAAAAACAAGTTGATCCTGAGACTTATAATTCTTTTGCTGTTATCAAAGGTCATAGTGGTAAATTTCAGTAAACTTAATCCGTTTTTTTCTAAAAACCACAAATATTTGTTATCGTCTGGTTTTGAAGAACCTCAACATCAGCTCCCGGCAATCAGATTCCATGATTCCTTTAATGACTTTTGTTTTCGGATGCAGCAGCTGCCCCTTTATCAGGGTGTAACCCTTCTTTTCGTCGGACGCTCCATAAACCAATCCGGATGCCTGGCTCCAGCCGATGGCCCCGGCACACATGGCACATGGTTCAAGAGTCACATAGATTGTACAACCCGTAAGGTATTTGCCTCCAAGCCAGTTTGCAGCGGCTGTTATCACCTGCATCTCGGCATGTGCAGTCGGATCATTTAGAGTCTCGGTCAGGTTATGTGCCCTGGCGATGATGGTGTCATTGCAAACAACGACAGCACCTACCGGGATCTCATGCCTGTCGAATGCTTTGCGCGCCTCTTCGAGAGCCGCCTGCATGTATTTTTCATGTTTGTCGCTGACCAAATTTTCTTATTTTTGCTGAACAAATTTAAAGAAAATGTACAGAACACATACATGCGGGGAGCTTGCAATTAAAGATGCCGGTAAGAATGTCACATTGTGCGGATGGGTTCAGAAGTCGAGAGACCTTGGCGGGATGACATTCGTCGATCTCCGCGACAGATACGGAATTACACAGCTGGTCTTCAATATGGAGACCAATGCTGATCTGTGCGGACAGGCCCGCAGGCTTGGCCGCGAATTCGTTGTAAAGGCAACAGGAAATGTCCGTGAGCGAAGCAACAAAAACCTGAAAATGCCCACCGGAGAAATTGAAATAGATGTTACGACGCTTAACGTTTTGAATAAAAGCGAGCTTCCACCCTTTACGATCGAGGAGGAAACCGACGGCGGCGAGGAGCTGAGAATGAAGTATCGCTACCTCGACCTGCGCAGAAATTCAGTCAAGAACAACATTATTCTCCGTCACAGGGTTGCTCAGGAGGTCAGGAAATATATGGATTCCATAGGATTCATCGAAGTTGAAACTCCGGTTCTCATCAAATCGACACCTGAAGGAGCACGCGACTTTGTAGTTCCCAGCCGCATGCAGCCGGGTACCTTCTATGCACTGCCACAATCGCCACAGACGCTGAAACAACTGCTGATGGTTGCCGGCTTCGATAAATATTTCCAGCTTGTAAAATGCTTCCGCGACGAAGACCTCCGTGCCGACAGGCAGCCGGAGTTTTCACAGATCGACTGCGAAATGTCGTTTGTGGAAAGGGATGACATTCTCGACACTTTTGAGGGACTGGCAAAATATCTATTCAAACAGGTGAGAGGCATTGAGTTCAAAGAGCCTTTCCTAAAGCTTCCATACAACGAGGCTTTGGAAAATTATGGTTCGGATAAGCCGGATCTGCGCTTCGGAATGAAATTCAGGGACCTTACTTCAATCATCAGGGGCAAGGGATTCCAGGTAGTCGATGGCGCAGAGTATGTGGGCGGGATATGTGCGGAAGGATGTTCAGAATATTCGAGAAAACAACTCGACGAACTCACGGAATTCGTCAGGCGGCCCCAAATAGGAGCGAAGGGACTCATATATATGAAGTACGGAACCGACGGTTCCCTGAAATCGTCAGCTGATAAATTCTATTCACAGGAGGATCTTGCGAAATGGGCTGAAGCCATGAATGCAAAGAAGGGCGATCTTGTCCTGATCCTTGCCGGTGAAAAGAAAAAAACACTTACAGCCATGTCGGAGCTGAGGCTCGAAATGGGAAACAGGCTGGGCCTGAGAAAAAGGGATACATTTTTACCACTCTGGATCGTCGATTTTCCCTTGCTCGAATGGGATGAGGAAGAAAAGCGGTTCTTTGCAATGCATCATCCTTTTACATCTCCGAAACCTGAAGACATCCACCTGATGGAATCAGATCCCGGGAAGGTGCGGGCTAACGCCTATGACCTTGTAATCAACGGTGTAGAAATTGGCGGAGGTTCCGTGAGGATCCATGATTCCTCCGTGCAGAAGCTGATGTTTAAAGTTCTTGGATTCACCGAAGCAGAAGCTGAGGAACAGTTCGGATTCCTGCTTAACGCATTCAAATATGGTGCCCCGCCTCATGGTGGCATTGCATTCGGATTCGACAGGTGGGTTGCAATGTTCGGAGGCCAGGATTCGATCCGCGACTTCATTGCATTTCCGAAAAACAACTCGGGAAGGGATGTTATGCTCGATACCCCGGCACAAATATCTCAAAAGCAGCTAACAGAGCTAATGATCGAAATAATAAAGAAGGAAAAGAAAATTTGACAGTCTTTTACCTGTCGCCGTGGCCTTTAAGCGTAATCAATAAAACACCGTTAGCGCCCCTTGATCCATATATTGAGGCAGAGGCTCCCTTAAGGATTTCCACGGACTTTACCTGGACAGGCTGGATATCATCGATCGATACCACTATGTTGCCATCCACAACCAGCAAAGGCTGATTGTTGGCATTGGTGGTTCCCAGTCCCTGTATGGTTATATTCTTGCCTACTACCTTGACTCCGGCAACGGTTCCCCTGAGCATGTCATAGATATCTGAATATGAGGCGTATTTTTCTCCGCTGCCATCCACTTTACTTACAGACATGGAAAGGTCTTTGCTTTTAACATTCCCGTATCCGACATTTACATTCTCTTCACCAGGTTGTATACCGCCCGTATTCTCCCTTACTCCGGATCCTTCAATAACGAAGTTGATTATCTTCCTGCCCTTTATCTCCGTTTCCAGGGTGCCTCCTGAAAAAGTGAAGACCGTTATTTTCTGTGCACTGGATTTTACCTTTACCTTGTAGAGACCTTTACTGTCTGTCACAATATCCGTATTCTTCTTGTCAATCAGGATCATTGCCCCTGAAACAGGCATTCCTGCATCATCCGAAACCATTCCTGACAGAACGTATTTTTTCTTTTCTTTTTGTCCCGATGCGGGCAGTGTTACCAGGAAAACCGAAAAAAGCAGAAGGAAAAAGATTCTTGATTTCATTTCATATTAAAATTGTGAAGATGCAAGTTATAAATAGGATAGCTAAAGAACAAATATTTCAGCTGACTGCAATTTTGCCGATCAGTGTCGCCGAGGTGCTTCTTTCAATAAATACATTTACATATTCACCAATTTTTCTTCCCTTCCCCGGGAAACACAACAACCTTATTCTGCGAAGTTCTTCCTGAAAGGTTATCAGGGGATCTTTTTGAAACACCCTCGATAAGCACTTCAAATGTTTTTCCGATGTCATGCTTTTTCGAAACTGCCGAGAGTTTATTCTGAAGAGAAATTATTTCGTTAAGCCTTCTGGTCTTTACATCATCAGGCACGTCATCCTTCAGTTTCCTGGCAGCTTTCGTGCCAGGTCTCTCGCTGTACTTGAACATGTATGCAAAATCAAAACCTGCCCATTCCATGAGTGAAAGTGATTCCTGATGGTCCTCTTCGGTCTCCGTGCAGAAGCCTGCTATCATGTCGGTTGAAAGAGAACACTCCGGAATTATCGTTTTTATTGCCGTTATCCTGTCCATGTACCATTCCCTTGTATATTCCCGGTTCATGAGCTTCAGTATCCTGCTGCTTCCGCTCTGGGCAGGAAGATGGATGTGGCTGCAGATATTTTTATGGCCGGCGATCATTTTCAGAAGTTCATCGGAAATATCCTTTGGATGCGATGTTGAAAATCTTACCCTGAGCAGTGGATCTATCAGTGCCACTCTCTCAAGCAGTAAGGCGAAGGTCAGTGGTCTTCCGCCAGCATCCCAATGATATGAATCTACATTCTGTCCCAGGAGGGTAACCTCCCTGTAACCTGATTCAAACAGATTCCTTGCCTCCCTCAGGATCGATTCCGGATCACGGCTTCTTTCACCGCCCCTTACATACGGAACTACGCAATAGGCACACATATTGTTGCAGCCCCTCATGATGGAGATGAATGAAGTGACCCCGTTCTTATCCATCCTGACAGGTGAAATGTCTGCATAGGTCTCCTCGCGGGACAGCAGAACATTTACCGCTTTATGACCCGATTCTGCCACGGAGATAAGGTTTGGCAGCTCCCGGTATGCATCAGGTCCGACGACAAGGTCGACCAGTTTTTCGGTTTCGAGCACCTTTTCCTTAAGCCTTTCGGCCATGCAGCCTATTAATCCGACTATCAGGTCTTTGTTTTTCTTCTTCAGATGACTTATCGCCTTGAGCCTGCCCCATATGCGCAGCTCGGCATTCTCGCGTATCGAGCAGGTGTTGATCAGAATAAGTCCGGCGCTGTCGATATCATTGGTATGCCTGAATCCCTTGTCTTTAAGAATTGAAATAACCACTTCACTGTCAGCGACATTCATCTGGCAGCCATAGGTTTCAATATATACTTTCTTCTCACGTTTAAATTTACTTTTTCATTCAAATGATAATCCTTAAATCAAGGCTACAGGCATGCAGGGCTACAGGCATTTAATATACTTGCCTGACGCCTGACGCCTGACGCCTGACGCCTTTTTTAAGCTGCAAAAGTAATTAAGTAGAGTGAAGTATTAAAGAAATATATAATTTTGCACTTGTAACATTTAAAATAAGTATATGTCAGGTCACAACAAATGGTCTACAATTAAGAGGAAGAAAGGTGCCACTGATGCAAAGAGAGGTAAGATCTTTACAAAGATCATCAAGGAAATCATAATTGCAGCCAAGGAGAGTGGCGGTGATCCCGATACAAATGCAAGGCTGAGGCTGGCGATCCAGAACGCCAAGGGTGCCAATATGCCCAAGGATAATATAGAGCGGGCCATAAAGAAGGCTGTTGGCGCCGATGCCGTGAGTTATCTCGAAACATCCTTCGAAGGATATGCCCCTCACGGGATTGCTGTGTTTGCGGAATGCCTCACGGACAACAATAACAGAACAGTGGCTTCCATCAGATCTGCCTTCAATAAATATGGAGGCAACCTGGGAACAAATGGTTCACTTAGTTTTCTGTTCGACAGAAAGGGAACATTTACAATTAAGAATGAAGGCATCAATATTGAAGAGATGGAGCTGGAGATGATCGATGCAGGAGCTGAGGATTTTGAAGTTAACGAAGACACAATTACCATTACCTGTGCCAAGGAAGATTTCGGCAGTGTAAGCAAAAAGCTGGCAAGCCTGGGAATCGAACCGGAAGAATCAGGCCTTAAAAGAATACCGAACGATACCAAAAAGCTCGATGTCGAATCTGCGAAGAAGGTGCTTAAGTTCATCGAAGCCCTGGAAGATGATGATGACATCCAGAATGTCTATCATAACCTCGAGATGACAGACGAGCTGGCCGAAGAGCTCCAATAACGAATATCATGAAAAAGCTGATTTCCCTTTTTTCCCTGGCGATCGTGCTTTTTGCCTGTAAAAAGGAGGAAGACAATGGCATCATCTGGGAAAAATCGCTTGGGCAGGGGAATGCATTTTTTATTGAAACTGCTCAGGATTCAGGAATCATTGGCTGTGGTGTTATTTCAGGCAAACCATACCTGGTGAAATTCACGAAAGAAAAGAGCATCGAGACGGAATATGCTTCTGACAGAACTGGCTTGTTCAACTCGGCATGGTCGGATCAGTCAGGTTATATCGCTGCAGGCAGCAGCGGCGGGAAGATGCTTCTCGCCAGTATCGGCAATGACGGAAACAAAATCTGGGACACGACAATCGTCGCCAGCTTCTATCTCGATTTAACCAGCCTGATTGATGAAGGCGGCGGCAAATTCCTCGCGGTCGGATCGGCCAGCCCGGATTCTTCAGATAACGGCGATACGGAAATCCTCTTTGTAAGATTCAATAAGTCAGGTCAGATAACTGAAAATATCGAAACCATAAGCACTGCATCAAGATTCATGTCAGCCTGTAACGCTGCAGCTGATGCATCGGGGAACATTTACCTTGCCCTTACAACAAAGACCGGCAGCCAGAAACCGAAGGCCATGATTGTAAAATTCAACAGCAGCCTCCAGAAACTCTGGGAAACCGAGCTTTACAATAATCCGGACTTCACCGCTGCCTGCTTTGATGCTGCAGCTGAAGCATCAGGAAATATATATGTTACGGGAAAAACGGAAGCGTCAAATATATCGGGAACTCTGAACAATTCCTTCCTGGCCTCTGTCAGCAGGACAGGTGAGGTAAACTGGAAAAAATACATGGAGAATTCGAACGCGGGATCTTCAGTAATAATAAATGGATCTGAAGAGGTGTTCATGCTGAACCGGAATTGCCTCATTGTAAGAAGAACATCTTCCGGGGATGGAACCGATACCGGAATTGTCAGGATGTACATCGAATGCGATTCATATACAACCGATGCCTTCGGATACGATATGAACCTTGATCAGGATGGAAATATCCTGGCAGCAGGATCGCTCGGAGGAAATTTTTATCTTGCCCTTAAATCTTCGCAATAACGACTATCTTTGCCGCATGGCCCGAAAGGTATTTCTGCTGCTCATAATTACTATTCTTTCTGCCGGCTTTTGCAATGCACAGGCTTTCATAAGAACTGCTGATCTTTTTTCGAGACCGGGGAGCAGGGGCTCGCTGAACATAGACCAGAGCAGTTCCATCGATACATTGCTCAGCAGGTACATCGTTTCGAAGAAGAGCATTAAAACGACCGATGGAAGCCAGGCTATGCTTGGTGTCCGCATACAGATATATCAGAGTTCGGTGAGAACTGCACGCGAGGAAGCGAACAAGGTTATGCTTCAGTTTCTCAATGATTACGGAGACATGAAGGCATATGTTCAATATCAGGATCCGGGATGGTATAAGGTAAGGGTTGGAAATTACAGAAACCAGACCGAGGCATATAAGGATTTAATGATGATCAGGAAAGAATATCCTTCAGCATATGCCGTGCAGGACAAGATCCCTTTCCCAGATCAGATCAGGTAAATAAAGATGAGCGAGTCAATTAAACATGAATGCGGCATTGCAATGTTAAGATTGCGCAAGCCGCTCGAATATTATATTAATAAATACGGATCATGGGATTACGGCCTGCAGAAGATGTACCTCATGATGGAAAAACAGCATAACAGGGGCCAGGATGGAGCAGGTATTGCAGGAATCAAGCTCGACGTGGAACCGGGCAACAGGTATATCTTCAGGCAGAGATCGAACAAGCACGATCCACTCAGGGAAATATTCGGGCTCATTTACGAGGATATCGCAAAGATTGCCGGAAATGGGGCGGACGAATCTCATAATCCTCAATTCGTAAAGGAAAAAATACCATTTGCCTGCGACGTATATCTCGGTCACCTCAGATACGGGACATATGGCAATTATAAAATAGACTACGTCCATCCGGTAAGCCGGGAAAATAACTGGAAGTCCAGGAACCTGGTTATGGCGGGTAATTTCAATCTCACAAACGTAGGTGAGGTGTTCGACCACCTGATCGATCTTGGCCAGAATCCGGTCGATTTTTCAGATACCGTAACGATTCTTGAAAATGTCGGCCACCGGCTTGACGAGGAAAATGAAAGGCTGTTCAGGCAGTTCAAGGATCAGGGTTATTCGAAGAAGGAGATCTCCCCGATGATCGAAAAAAATCTCGACCTGGTCACCATTCTTTCAAAGGCAAGCCGGAACTGGGACGGCGGATATGCCATGGCAGGTTTGGTGGGTCATGGAGATGCTTTTGTTATGCGTGATCCCTCCGGGATAAGACCTGCCTTTTATTATATTGATGATGAAGTTGTTGTGGTTGCCTCCGAAAGGCCGGTGATTCAAACGATTTTCAACATCAGGACCGATAATGTCCTCGAATTGCCTCCGGCACATGCGTTGATAATAAAAGCTTCCGGAGAAACATCAGTCGAGAGACTGAAGGATGATGCCGCGATAAGGAAATGCTCATTCGAAAGAATTTATTTCTCCAGGGGTACCGACAAGGAGATTTACCGGGAGAGAAAGAAACTCGGAGAGCTGCTAACCGGTACTGTACTGAAGGCTATCGACTACGACCTTGATCACACTGTTTTCTCTTTTATTCCAAATACAGCCGAAAGCGCATTTTACGGTCTCATAAAAGGGGTTGAGGATCACCTTAACAAATGGAAGATCGAATCAATAATCAAGAAAGGAAAATCGATCAGCGAAGGGGAGCTTGCCGCAATAATAAACCGGCGGCCAAGAGTGGAAAAGATAGCTGTCAAGGATGCTAAGCTCAGGACATTCATTACTGGCGACCGGGGAAGGGACGATCTTGTCGGACATGTTTATGATGTCACTTATGGTGTCATCAAACGAGGAGTCGATAACCTTGTTGTGATCGATGATTCGATCGTCAGGGGAACAACGCTGAAGAAGAGCATTATTCGCATACTTGACAGGCTCGATCCTAAAAAGATAGTAGTCGTTTCATCCTCTCCTCAGTTAAGATACCCCGACTGCTATGGCATCGACATGGCGAAGCTTGGAGATCTTATTGCATTCCGTGCAGCGATCGAGCTTTTAAAGGATAAAGGCAGGACAGAACTCATCACAGAGATCTATGAGGAGGCGAAGGCTGAAATCAAAAAGCCCATTGATGAGATCCGGAATCTTGTCAGGGAAATTTACAGGCCATTGTGCCCTGATGAGATTTCCGGGAAGATATCCTCAATGCTCAGACCGGAGGAGATAAAGGCTGAGGTCGAGATCGTCTTCCAGTCCATTGAAGGACTTCACGAAGCATGCCCCGGCCATACGGGAGACTGGTACTTTACCGGCAATTATCCTACTCCCGGAGGCAACAAAGTAGCCAACCAGTCATTCATAAACTATATCGAGGGAAGAAATGTCAGGGCTTACTGACGGTCGTGAGAGAACCAGGTGATCATGAAATCCTTTTTATAGGAAGCAAGATGCCTGTTGATCTTTTCAATATAAATATCCCTGAGTGTAATCATGATTCCGGTCTCCTCAACATTTCCGAAATGATGATTGATGAAAGTGCCGAACACCCGCATCGTCGGTGAGAGATTCATATATGCATTTATCAGCGGAGGTATATTCTCCCCCAGGTTCCTTACCTGGGCAGAAAGCACCTTGTAATCCTCCTTGTAGCGCCAGCTCCTGAAGAGTTTCTTCATCTCCTCCGCATTAAGATCTATATTTGCGGGTTCGATGGGGACGACAAGATCTTCCGGATCACCAAAGTGTTTTTTCAGGAAATAGAGGATCATATTCCTTGCACTCTGGTTGAAGTGCGGATACATTGTAACCTTTCCGAACAAATATTTGATATGGTGATTTAAAATGAATAATGCACCCAGCCCATCCCATATATTGTCAAGTGCATAAAGGCTTTTTCTTCCCATGGTTTTCGACTGGTAATCGGGGTGTACGAACGAACGGCCCAGCTCCATCATGTGCGGGTAATATTTGCCAAGGAATTTTTCAGAGAATTTAAAATAAGTTGATGATGCGAGTTTGGTAATGTCGCAGTTTGTACAGCCTTTTACGGGGAAATAATAACGGTAGCCTCCCACAATCTCCATGTTTTCAGGATCCCATACAATCAATTGTTTCTGAGGATCACTCTTTGCAGTATCAAAATCATCAAGATCGATGGAATGTCCCGTCCCTCCTCCTGCATGACGGAAAGTAAGTTCCCTCACTCTGCCAACTTCCTGCATCAGAACCGGTGAACTGTTGTTGTCGAATATATATACTTCATTATCGCCATTGTTTGTTTTGCGGAGAAACTTATCTGGCGTAAGCTCACCCATTATCTGCTCAAGTGGCTGACGGGAAACAATCGGTTGCTGGTCCATCGGATTGTTGTTATCGGATATCTTCACGAAAAAGTAATACGCAATTTAATCTTTTTTTAATTCCATGATCATTTTTTGATCATGGATTCCAGTTCATAGGATTTTGATTTTACCCACTCAGCCCATTCAGGCGGAGTTTTTGAATTATCAAATGTTTGCCAGGGTATCGGCTTGCCAAAGACCAGGGAAATATCCTTGTCTTTCTGTCTGAACATTTCATCGGGCAGATAGAGCATCTCAATGTTGGCTTTTATACCGACGAACTTCCTGAAGTTTGAAAGTTTATAGAAGAAGCTGGAATTACGTCCTGAAAAAAATGCAGGAACTACATCTCTTTTATGTTGTATGGCTTTGGTTATAAAGCTTTTATGCCACACGAGATCTCTTATCACGCCATTTTTCCTGCGGGAACAGAGCCCTGCCGGAAAGTAAAGGATCTGACTGTCGGATGCATATGTTTCCTCGAGCTGCCTGATTGCATCCTTGGCCTGACCTCCGTGTTTATTGATTGGCAGGAATATGCCTGAAAGATTTTCAAGGTGCATGAGGAGATCGTTCACAGGGAACTTTATGTTACTGTAATGTTTCCCGAGCTCGTTCATGAATACCAGCCCGTCAAGTCCTCCCAGAGGATGATTCGATACGAAAAAATATCTTCCTGACAGCGGGATATTTTCCACTCCGAAAGCCCTGTACGATATTCCCATGAATTTGAGTGTCGGCCCGATGAATTCCGTGTCCTTCAGGTGTCCGAAATTCTTCAGTATCGTGTTCAAATCGTCCTGGTGGATCGTACGTTTCAGATAATTAATGACAAAACCAGGAATGACTTTTGCCAGTGACGGACTTT
Source organism: uncultured Bacteroidota bacterium (assembly GCA_963772715.1). Taxonomy (GTDB): domain Bacteria; phylum Bacteroidota; class Bacteroidia; order Bacteroidales; family VadinHA17; genus LD21. The sequence continues at coordinate 69,391 of CAVYYM010000025.1, read as the reverse complement.
TAGACCTTATAACATTCTCAAGGTCAATTTGCAGAATGCCCTTTTTTTCTGATGACTGATCCATCTGAGATCCGGATTAAATGAGGAATGCAAATTTATGATTTTTTTGAATCCGGACTTCTGTCACCATATTTCGCCTTCAAATCGCATGCACTCACCCACTAACCCCCGTTCAAATTAACATGCACTCATCCCCCCAACCCCCTTCTCTCCGCCAGCTGGCGGAAGAAAGGGGAGTAAACCATTGTATAGTAGATAGATCCCCCTCTTCGCTTCAGCAGAGAGGGGAAAGCCTGAACGGAGTGAAGGCAAGGGGGTGAGTACATGAGACCAAAAAGAAGAGGGGAAAAGGCAAGGGGGTGATTACATGAGACCAAAACGGAAGAAGGGAACTATCTAGTATACAATTATATAGCCCCCTGCCTTGCTTTAGCATAGAAGGGAGTTTGGGGAAGGGTGCATGTGTGCTCTTAAAAGTTTTCAACAATAAAAAGAAAAATAGTGGAGTAAAGTGGGGGAAAGTGGATATTTTTTATTTATTTTAGCCTTTTATTGAAAAAAAGCAAGGATGGCCACATTTATTGGCGATTATACGTGCAAAGTGGATGTCAAGGGAAGGATTATCCTTCCAATGGCATTCAAGAAGCAGATGCCTGCTGATGCACGCGACCATTTTGTGGTGCGGAAAGACATCTTCGAAAACTGCCTTGTTCTCTATTCGATAGAAGACTGGAACAGACAGCTGGAGAAGATCAGAAAAAGGATCAATCCATATAACAGGGAACATAACAAGTTCCTCAGGAATTTCTTCAAGGGAACAGCCGAGCTTTCACTCGACAACAATAACAGGATGCTTATACCCAAAAGGCTTCTCGACCTGATAGGTGCACAGAGGGATGTAGTGCTGGCCGGTCAGGATGGAAGGATTGAAATATGGGCTGCCGATGTATATGAACAGATCGGTCTGCCTGCAGATGAGTTTGCAGACCTGGCCGAGAAACTTATGGGCGGAACAATTAACGAGGCTGACGAATAATGGCTTATCATATACCTGCATTGCTGGATGAGAGTATTGAAGGACTGAATATCCGGCCTGACGGGATATATGTCGATGCTACATTCGGAGGAGGAGGGCATTCGATGGAAATTCTTAAGAGTCTGAGCACAGGAAAACTTATTGCTTTTGATCAGGACGAAGACGCCGGGCTCAATGCACCTCATGACAGACAGATTCATTTTCCTGGAACAGAATTTCCGCTTCCTGAAAAACAACCTGAACTTCAACGGTATAAAGTCAATCGATGGCCTGATCGCAGATCTCGGCGTCTCCTTCCATCAGTTCGACGAGGCTGAACGCGGATTCACTTTCCGCCATGATGCCCCGCTCGATATGAGGATGAACAGAAAAGGCTCCCTGACTGCTGCTTCGCTCATACAGACTGTCGACGAATCCCTGCTGGCAGATATTTTCTATAACTACGGCGAACTTACAAATTCAAGAAGGATCGCAAAAAACATCACAGAGGCACGCTCCATAAAACCGGTGACCAGTGCAGGCGACCTCATTTCCGTAATAGAAAAGCTTGCCCCGCCCAGGCAGGAGAATAAATTCTATGCAAAAGTCTTTCAGGCATTGCGCATTGCCGTAAATCATGAGATCGATTTTCTGAAGGAGATGCTCCTCCAGGCTCTTGAAATGCTGAATGCCGGTGGAAGACTGGTGATTATAACCTACCATTCACTCGAAGACAGGGTTGTTAAAAATTTTATGAGAACCGGGAATTTTGAAGGTATCAGCAAAAAAGATTTTTATGGCAATATCGATACTCCCTTCAGGGTGCTGACAAAAAAAGGAATTACTCCGGATGATGAAGAGGTTGCACGAAACAACAGGTCGCGCAGTGCACGGCTCAGGATTGCAGAAAAGATCTGAGAGATGGCAGAAATAAAGGAAACCGGCAGCAAGCAGCAAAAATCCGGAAGCTTTCTCAAGGAGCTTTTAAGCGGGACCATGGTCACGGAGAAGATAATTCTCAAAAACCTGTGGTACATACTGCTTCTCACCCTGCTTGCAGCGATCTATATCGGCAACAGGTTCCATGCCGAAAAGGTGACAAGGGAAATGACTAAGCTCCAGCGTGAGGTGAAGGAGCTGAGAGCTGAATCGCTTTCAACGTCTGCCGACCTGATGTTTCTGAGCAGGCAATCGGAGGTGTACAAGCTTGTGAAGGAAAAGGGTCTGAACCTGGAAGAGCTGAAGGTTCCGCCTTACAAATTATTGGTTGATAAGAAATAATCTGATGGCCGTAAGGGACGAAATAGTATGGCGCACGGGAGTCGTGTACATCGCAGTGGTGGTGATGGCTCTTGTCATACTTATCACGGATACTTCTCATTCAGACTGTACAGCATGGCAAGTGGGCCGCAATGGCTGAGAGATATGTATATAAAACCACCGAAATGCCATCCAACAGGGGAGATATTCTGGCTCATGACGGCCGTCTGCTGGCAAGTTCAGTCCCATATTACACGATCTATATGGATACCAGGAGCTCCGGAATGTCGGCCGGGACCTGGTCGAACGGAATAAACGGGCTCTCGGCAGGACTGGCCAAATATCTTGGTGTAAGATCTGCAGACAGCTGGAAATCTGTGATCACGGAGGCCAGACGCAGAGGCGACAGGTATTTTCTCATCCAGCGGAAAGTAGATTATGAAACTCTCAAAAAGCTCAGGGAGCTTCCGATATTCAGGGAAGGCCAGTACAGGGGCGGACTCATGGCACAGCCGGAAAATCGCCGGATACTGCCTAACAGCGAGCTTGCTGCACGTACGATAGGATACCTCAATCTTGGCGCTGAAGGTACAGAAGTGGGACTTGAAGGATCATTTGACAAGGAACTTGGAGGCAAGAACGGGATTGTCGTCAAACAGAGACTGACAGGCGGTGACTGGATAACTATCAACGATGCCAGCAGTGTCGATCCGAGAGACGGGAATGACATTGTAACCACCATAGATATCGACCTCCAGGATGTTGCAACGTCGGCACTAATGAACCAGCTGGCCAGGCATGATGCCCATCACGGCTGCGCAGTTGTAATGGAAGTGGAAACAGGCGATATCAGGGCTATTGCTAACCTTGAACAGACAAGCAACGGAACTTATCACGAAACATACAATTACGCCATTGGCGAAAGCACCGAGCCCGGTTCGACTTTCAAGCTGCCGGCTATAATGGCAGCCCTCGAAGATGGGGTGATCGATACCGGAGATATTGTGGATACCGGCAACGGCACTGTCAAATATTACAACAAGGTAATAAGGGATACCAAGGAGGATGGCTATGGCAGACTGACGGTAAAGGAGGTTTTCGAGAAATCGTCCAACGTCGGCACCTCGAAGATCATTTGGCAGCATTACAAGGATAATCCAAGAGACTGGGTCAACAGGCTCTATGCAATGAAGCTGAATGAAAAGCTCGATATTCAAATCCAGGGTGAAGGGACACCTCTCATCAGATATCCGGGCGACAAGCTCTGGTCAGGACTGTCGCTCCCGATGATGTCTCATGGCTATGAGGTCCAGATGACACCGCTTCAGATACTTACATTCTATAACGGGGTTGCCAACGACGGCAGAATGATGAAGCCCCGCTTCGTGACCGCAGTGATGAGGAACGGAAAGGTGGTAAGAAGATACGAGCCGGATGTCATTATCAATTCAATAGCCTCCCGCTCCACGATAAAGAAGGCAAAGAAAATGATGGAGGGGGTCGTCGAACATGGCACTGCCATAAACTTAAAAAATGCCAATTACAGGATAGCAGGAAAGACTGGCACTGCTCAGATAGCAAGAGGGACGACAGGATACAGATCAGGTTCCGTGATTTCGTACCAGGCTTCATTCGTCGGGTACTTTCCTGCGGAGAATCCTCTCTATTCCTGCATAGTGGTCGTAAATGCTCCATCGAATGGGGTCTATTACGGAAATATAGTGGCAGGCTCTGTCTTCAGGGAGATTTCCGATAAGCTCTATGCAACGAATTTCTTCAGGGATTTCAAAACAGGAAATGCAGTCAGCAGGAAGCAGGCTGCGCCGGAGGCAGGTAACGGCTACAGATCTGATATAAACAATGTTCTCCGTGAGCTCGATGTGAAATACAGGAGAACAGCAAGCAACGACTGGGTAAAAACCAGGGAGAATGGAGATACGGTAAGACTTGTGGGGATGGACATCAAGAAAGGATTGGTTCCTGATGTCCGCGGAATGAGCCTTAGAGATGCATTGTACCTGCTGGAGAATTCAGGATATAAAGTTAAATACAGCGGTAAAGGCAAAGTTCTCAGGCAATCGCCTGAGCATGGTGCAAGATATTTTGAGGGACAGATAGTCTCCCTGGAAATGAATATGTGAAATTATGGAGCTGGAAAAAATACTGTCAGGCATAAGTGTCATTTCCTTCACCGGGGATAAGAAAAGTGTGATTGAGAATATCACTTTTGATTCCCGCAGTGTAACAGCAGGTTCGCTGTTCGTTGCTGTAAGGGGTTCGAAGAGTGACGGCCATGATTTCATAGCAGGAGCTGTTAAAGCAGGTGCCTCGGCAATTATATGCGAAGCTCTTCCTGAAAATCCCTCAGAAAACATCTCCTGGGTGAAAACAGGAGATTCATCAAAAGCCCTCGGACAGGCTGCATCAAATTTCTTCGGAAATCCTTCCTCATCGCTGAAACTTGTCGGAGTCACCGGGACAAACGGAAAAACGACTATCGCCACGCTTCTTTACAGGATGTTCACCAGTCTCGGGTACAAGTGTGGTCTCTTCTCGACGGTCTGCAATTATATAATTGACCATGAGCTGCCGGCAACCCACACTACGCCTGATCCGGTTCAGCTTAACCGGACCATGGCCGAAATGGTAAGTGCGGGATGTGCCTATGCCTTCATGGAAGTAAGCTCTCATTCCGTTCATCAGCAGCGGATTGCAGGACTCAAATTTGCCGGTGGGATATTTACGAACCTCACCCACGATCATCTTGATTATCATAAGACCTTCGACAACTACCTGGCAGCGAAGAAAAGCTGGTTCGATTCAATGATGCCGGAAGCATTCGCACTCGTTAATGCTGATGACAGGAATGGAAAGGTCATGCTTCAGAACTGCAAAGCGAAGCACTATACATTTTCAGTAAGGGGAATGGCTGATTTCAGATGCAGGATCATCGAGCAGAGTTTTGAAGGCATGGGGCTGAAGATCCAGGATGAGGAGGTGTGGACCAGGTTCGTCGGCGATTATAATGCCTCAAACCTGCTTGCAGTATTCGGAGCTTCGATTCTTCTTGGGGCAGAAAGGAAAAGTGTGCTCACTATTCTCAGCAGCCTCAAGCCCGTGGCAGGAAGAATGGAAGTTATCAGATCTGAAGACGGAATAACAGGCATTGTCGATTATGCCCATACCCCCGATGCCCTTGTAAACGTCATCGGGACCATCAACAAGGTCAGGCAGGGCAGCATACAGCTTATTACGGTTGTCGGAGCCGGTGGAGACCGCGACAAGACCAAGCGGCCGGAGATGGCGGCCATATCCGCAGAGGGAAGCACAAAAGTGATCCTGACATCTGATAATCCCAGGACAGAAAATCCCGAGATGATCCTCGATGACATGGAAGCAGGAATAACCCCGGAGCTTAAAAAGAAAACGCTCAGGATAGCCGACAGGAGGGAAGCGATAAGAACCGCAGTAATGATGGCTAAGCCTGGTGATGTGATCCTGATCGCCGGGAAAGGCCATGAGCCTTACCAGGAGATAAATGGAGTAAGGCACCATTTCGACGACAGGGAAGAGATCAGAAACGCATTTTCACAGAGATAAAATTTTCAGGGATGCTGTATTATTTGTTTCAATATCTTGACGAACTCAATATTCCGGGAGCAGGAGTTTTCTCCTACATTTCATTCAGGTCTGCAGCAGCGGTTATTACATCTCTCCTCATCTCGCTTCTGATAGGAAAGAGGATAATCCGTCTCCTTCAGAAAAAACAGGTAGGCGAGGTTGTCAGGGATCTCGGCCTTGAAGGCCAGTACCAGAAGAAGGGCACTCCCTCGATGGGAGGAATAATAATTCTTGCATCTATAATTATCCCTACCCTGTTATTCGCGAAGCTTGACAACGTTTATGTCATTCTGATGCTGATCACCACCATCTGGCTTGGCTTCATAGGATTCGTCGATGATTACATAAAGATTTTCAAAAAGAACAAGGATGGACTTGCAGCAAGGTTCAAGCTTATAGGACAGTTCGTGCTGGGACTGGCAATAGCCATCACTCTCTTTCTGAGCAATGAGGCGGTGATAATCGAAACGCCGAATGTATCAGGATTGAGCCTCAGGGAAAAGAATGAACTGGTTACATCGACTGTCGAAGAAATAGAATCTCCCGGTTATATTGCTGACAAGACTTCTATAAAAACGACTATCCCGTTTGTAAAGAATAATGAATTTGACTACTCGTGGCTTGTTCCGTTCATAGGCAAGGATCACCGCATGCCATGGACATGGGTCGTTTTTGTCCTGATTGTGATATTCGTTATTACAGCAGTTTCCAATGGTGCGAACCTGACTGACGGGCTTGACGGACTGGCGACAGGTACTTCTGCAATCGTCGGAACTGCGCTTGCAATCCTGGCATATGTCTCGAGTAATATTATTTATGCCGACTATCTTAATATTATGTTCATTCCTCATTCAGAGGAGCTCGTGATCTTTGCGGCAGCAATGATCGGGGCTACGATCGGATTCCTTTGGTACAATTCGTTTCCCGCCCAGGTTTTCATGGGCGATACCGGTTCCCTGGCATTGGGCGGAATAATAGCAGTTTTTGCGATCGTGATCAGGAAAGAGCTCCTCATTCCGATCCTTTGCGGGATATTCCTCATGGAAAATCTGTCGGTAGTCATCCAGGTTTCATGGTTTAAAAGAACAAAAAGAAAATACGGAGCGGGCCGCAGGATATTCCTGATGGCACCACTCCATCATCATTATCAGAAAAAAGGATTTCCGGAACCGAAGATAGTCACGCGGTTCTGGATCGTGGCAATACTTCTTGCCGTGTTAAGTATCGTGACGCTTAAGATCAGGTAAGGTGATGAAGAAGAAAATTGTAATACTCGGAGCAGGGGAAAGCGGAGCAGGATCAGCAGTCCTGGCACTCAGGCAGGGATTTGATGTTTTTGTATCCGACAAGGGACAGGTGAAGGATCAGTACAGAAGAATATTGGAAGAGCATAAGGTTGATTGGGAGGAAGGACAGGCATACCGAGGAGAAAATACTTGCTGCCGATGAAGTCATCAAGAGTCCGGGTATCAAGGAAGACGCACCCATAGTATCGCTGATCAGGGAAAAGGGTATCCCGGTGATCTCAGAAATTGAATTTGCCGGAAGATATGCAAGGGGCAAAAAGATCTGTGTGACAGGAAGCAATGGCAAGACGACGGTAACCAACCTCATTTACCATATTCTGAAGAAAGCCGGCATGAATGCCGCGATGACCGGAAATGTAGGGAACAGCTTCGCCATGGCTGTGGCTGAAGGAGACTACGATTATTACGTGATTGAGCTCAGCAGCTTCCAGCTCGACGGAATGTATGAATTCAGGGCCGACATCGCTGTTCTTATGAACATCACACCTGACCATCTCGACAGGTATGATCATAACCTTCAGAATTATATCGATTCCAAGATGAGGGTGACGCAGAATCAGACCGGATCGGAATTCCTGATTTACTGGGCTGATGATCCGATAATCAAGGCTGAGCTTGCGAAGAAAGAATACGGAATGACGCTTCTTCCATTTTCCGATACCACTTCGGAAAAGATGACAGCATATATAGAAAACGACGAATTAACGATCGATTACCAACATAAAACTAACCTTATGTCCATTCATGAACTGGCGCTGAAAGGCCGTCACAACACTTACAATTCAATGGCAGCAGCCATTGCAGGCAAAGTGCTGAACATCCGCAAAGATGTCATCAGGGAAAGTCTCGCCGATTTCCAGGGAGTTGAGCACCGTCTCGAACCGGTGATCAAAGTCAGTGGCATCAGCTTCATCAACGATTCCAAAGCCACTAACGTCAATTCCACCTGGTATGCTCTCGAATGCATGGAAACAGACGTTATATGGATAGTGGGAGGCGTCGACAAGGGGAATGATTACTCAGAGCTCTTCCCGATTGTGAAACAAAAAGTCAAGGCGCTGGTCTGCCTGGGAAAGGATAATAAAAAGATCGTTGAGGCTTTCAGTGACAAGGTGCCGACGATCGTCGAAACTACATCGATGGAAGAAGCAGTAAGGTCGTCGTATTACCTGGCAAAGAAAGGCGAAACGGTTCTTCTCTCACCAGCATGTGCAAGCTTCGACCTTTTCAGCAATTATGAGGACAGGGGACGCCAGTTCAAGGCAGCGGTCAGGAATCTTTAACAATCAATAATATGCAGAAGGGCTGGCTGACAAGGACATTCAAGGGCGACAGGGCTATATGGGGCCTTGTAGTCCTTTTTATGATCTATTCCCTCCTTGCAGTCTACAGTTCTTCGGTCGGTATAGCTTTCAGGAGCTACGGAGGAAATACGACCTATTTCCTCAGGACACAGTTCCTTATGCTTATTATAAGCCTGGTAATAATTGTCGTTGTTTCGTACCTGCCCTACAGGATATATTTCGCTATGGCCGGATTGTTCCTGATCATTTCAGCCGGCTTGCTTGTGCTTACACTTGCCTTTGGTGCAAGAGTCAATGAGGCGACACGATGGCTGGTTATCCCCGGGACAGGCTTCAAGCTTCAGACCTCTGACGTAGCCAAGGTGGCGCTTGTAATTTACCTGGCAAGAACACTTTCGAAATACCAGAATGAACTTGGCAATTTCCTGCTTGTCACGAAGCTGTTCATGGTGCCGATCGGGATCATTTGTGTTCTGATAATGCCGGAAAACCTTTCCACGGCGATGATGATCTTCGGAATGTGCCTGATAATCATGTTCATCGGTCGTGTACCGCTGAAGTACCTGTTTGCATATGCAGGAATGGCTGTGGTGGGAGTGGTCCTGTTTGCCCTGGTTCTTACCTGGACGACTGACGATAACAGAGTGCAGGTCTGGAAAAACAGGATAGAACATTTCTTTTCGGGAGAACCTGACGAGGATGGTGATTACCAGGCCAACCAGGCAAAAATTGCGATCTCAACCGGAGGTCTTTTCGGTAAAGCCCCCGGAAGAAGCACACAGAGAAATATGCTTCCGCAGTCGAACTCCGATTTCATTTTTGCTATAATAATAGAAGAATACGGACTGTTCCTTGGGGCAATACCCCTTCTGCTGGCATATATGATACTTCTGTTCAGGGGGGTGACAATAGCGAAGAAATGTGAGACTGCCTTCCCGGCATTTATGGTGCTGGGACTGATAATCATGATAGTTGTACAGGCATTTCTCAACATGCTTGTTGCCGTGGGACTTTTCCCGGTGACAGGACAAACACTGCCTATGGTGAGCTGGGGAAGGACATCGGTGCTTGTGATGAGTTTTTCCATAGGAGCTATACTAAGTGTGAGCAGGGTGGTAAATGCAAAAATAAAAAAGGAGGAGCTTCCGGCGGAGGATATTATTGAAGAAGGAGAGAAGATCTATGAACCATCAAAAGCATAAAAGGATAATAATCAGCGGCGGCGGAACGGGAGGACATGTTTTTCCGGCCATTTCTGTTGCAAATGCGCTCAGGAGAATAGATCCTGACATAGAGATCCTTTTTGTTGGTGCCGAAGGGAGAATGGAAATGGAAAAAGTTCCTGCAGCCGGTTATAAGATTGTCGGTCTGCCCGTGGCAGGCTTTTACAGAAGCCTGACACCAAAGAACTTTGTTGTACTGTACAAGCTTGTCACCAGCCTGTTCAGGGCTCGCAGGATCATATCAGAATTTCAGCCAGATGTGGTCGTAGGCGTTGGCGGTTACGCCAGCGGTCCGGTTCTCAGGCAGGCCGGAAAAATGGGAATCCCGTTGCTCCTTCAGGAGCAGAACAGTTATGCCGGTGTGACAAACAGGCTTCTCGCAAAGAAGGCATCGGTGATCTGTGTTGCATATGAGGGGATGGAGAAATATTTTCCTGCAGAGAAGATAATAAAAACCGGAAACCCCGTGCGCCAGAGTTTCGACAACCTGGAGAACCTTCGCAGGGAGGCGCTCTCCTTTTTCAGACTCAAACAAGAGCTTCCGGTGGTACTTGTTCTTGGAGGTTCTCTCGGCGCAGGAACAATCAACAGGAGCCTTTCCGAAAATATCGGGGAAGTGGCAAGTGCAGGCTGCCAGTGGCTATGGCAGACCGGGAAGAATTATTATGAAAAAATGAACGAGGCTGTTGCTCAGGCGGCTGCAGGAAATATAACATTACAGCCCTTCATAAACAGGATGGATTATGCCTTTGCAGCAGCCGACATTATTGTTTCAAGGGCCGGGGCAGGAACCATTTCCGAGCTTTGCCTTGTGGGCAAGCCTGTGATATTAGTCCCGTCGCCAAACGTTGCAGAAGATCATCAGACAAGGAACGCACTGGCACTTACATACAGGAACGCAGCAATAATGCTGAAAGACAATGAAGCTGTAAAGCGGCTCGTCGGGGAGGCGATCAAGCTCGTTTCAAACAGTGAGGAAAAAGCATCGCTGTCAGCCAACATTTTGAAAATGGCCGACAGGGATGCTGATGCAAGAATAGCAAATGAAGTAATAAAGCTGGCAGGCAAATGATCGATTTTGAAAAAGTGGAAGGACTCTATTTTGTCGGCATCGGGGGTATCGGCATGAGCGCTCTTGCATTATATTTTGCGGAAGGCGGATTTACTGTTGCCGGTTATGACAGGTCGCAGAGCAGGATCACGGATACGCTCACCGGGGCCGGCTGTACGATTTCTTTTACTGACGATACCGGATCGCTGCCTCCTCTCTTCAAAAATCCTGCAAACAGGGATAAAGTCAGAATCGTATATACTCCTGCAATTCCGTCTGACAGCAGGATACTTTCCTACTTCAGGAACAACGATTTCAGGGTATTCAAGAGATCGGAAGTCCTGGGAGCCATTTCTGCAGAAACCGATACTATAGCAATAGCCGGCACACACGGGAAGACGACTGTTTCCACGATGACGGCTCACCTTCTCAAGCAATCTTCAGTAGACTGCTCGGCGTTCCTGGGCGGGATTTCAAAAAATTACAATTCAAATCTGCTTACAGGCAACAGCCGCTTTACTGTGATGGAAGCCGATGAATACGATCGCTCCTTTCACAGGCTGAAGCCTCTGATTGCAGTCGTTACTGCAGTAGATCCGGATCATCTGGAAATATACGGAACACACGAATCGATGATCACCGCATATAATGAATTTTGCGGAAAGATCAGAAAGGGAGGCATACTTATATATAACTATGCTATCAGGCAGCATATTAATATTCCGGCGGAAGTATCATTCTATTCATATGGAAGCGATCCTGCTGCTGATTACAGTTATTTCGATGTAGAGAATAAAAGCGATCATTACATTTTTTCGATAAAAACACCAGGCGGAATAATAAGTGATATTCACTTTCCTTTCCCGGGAATTATAAACATTGAGAACCTGACAGCTGCGATTGCAGTGGCTCTCAAATGCGGAGTCAACGAAAAAGAGATCAGAAAAGCTGCATTGCTGTTTCAGGGTGTCAGAAGGCGGTTTGATATAAGAATAAACAGGCCGGGGCTTACATATGTCGATGATTATGCGCATCATCCTGAGGAGATCCGGGCATTTATAGTTTCTGTAAGAGAATATTTCGGCGACAGAAAGATCACAGGGATCTTTCAGCCGCATCTTTTTACACGTACGCGGGATCATGCAGACGGATTTGCAAATATCCTCGACAGGCTGAATGAGGTTATCCTTCTTCCGGTATATCCTGCAAGGGAAATGCCTCTCCCCGGGGTTTCCTCCGAAATGATATTCAAAAAGATGAAGCTGGCGAATAAAAGGCTGCTCGAAATGAGCGATATACCCGGGAAGCTCGATGCCGGCAATCTGGACGTTCTCCTGACAATTGGAGCGGGTGACATCGACAGGCTTGTCGAACCTATCGAGCTGAAGTTTAAAGAGGAGGTGGCAGGATGAAGAAGCTTCTGAAGATATTGTTTCTTATCCCAATCCTGTACCTGATTGCAATGCCAGTTTACTATGCGGCCTCCAGCAGCAGCAAACTATGCAGCGAGATTGTGATCAGCATTGCCGATTCAGCAGATTACCATTTTGTAACCAGGCGGCAATTGCTGAACCTGGCTTACGGAAGGAACGAAAAGATACTGGGTCTGCCGTTAAGCAAGGTTTCTGCGCAGGATATCGAGAACCGCATAAATGTACTCCGCGAGCTGAAGGTTGCCGAAGTCTATACCACCGTCGATGGCGCTCTTCACCTGTATGTCGATCAGCGCAACCCGGTGATGAGGATAATACCCGACGAGGGAGGCGACTTTTTTCTTGATGATGAGGGATACCTTTTCAGAAAAAGGAATCTTTATAATCCGCGGCTTCACATAGTCGAGGGCAATATCAATATAACACCGGCAATGCTTGACAGTGTCAGCGTTCTCGATACCCTAATCAGGGGGACGATACTGAAGGATGCATTTCATTTTGTGAAGTATATAAACAGGGATAATTTCTGGTCGGCCCAGATAGATCAGATCCATGTCGACGCCAATGACGAGATAAACCTTATTCCCAGGGTTGGGAATCACATCATTCACCTTGGGACTTTCGAGGATTTTGAATCAAAGCTGAATAATCTGGAGGCCTTATATGAGGATGTAATGCCAGTTGTAGGCTGGAACAAATATTCTACCATTAACCTGGAATACAAGGACCAGGTTGTATGCAGGAAAAGACAATGATAAACCATATTTAATCCATATGAGCAAGAAAGAACAGTACGTAGCAGCAATCGACATCGGTACCACAAAAATTGTGGCAATTGTCGGTAAGAAAAACGAGAATGGAAAAATCGAAATTCTCGGGTTGAGCAAAGCCCTTTCAAAAGGTGTCAAAAGAGGAGTTGTCCTGAATATTGAAGAGACGGTGAACGCCATTCAGACGACCGTCGAAGATGTTCAGAAGAGATCCGGGATAATGTTCTCGGAAGTCTTCGTGGGCATTGCGGGCCAGCACATTAAAAGCATGAAGAACCGCGGATATATAACCCGCGAGAACTATGAGGATGAGATAAGGAAGGAGGAGGTCTTCAGGCTGATAGAGGATATGCATAAAATACATATCGATATAGGAGAGGAGATCATTCATGTCATCCCGCAGAATTTCATCGTCGACAATGAAACAGGCGTGAAGAGCCCCATCGGGATGTGCGGAAGACGTCTTGAAGCCAACTTCCACATTGTTATAGGGCAGGTCGCTGCTGCCAAGAATATCGAGAAATGCGTCCGTAAAGCCAGCCTTACCGTCAGGGATATGATCCTGGAGCCTCTGGCATCATCGGATGCTGTGCTGACTGAAGACGAAAAAGAAGCAGGTGTGGTGCTCGTCGACATTGGCGGAGGGACCACCGATGTGGCTGTCTACTACGACAACATAATCAGGCATACTGCCGTGATACCGCTTGGAGGCAATGTGGTAACCAAAGACATTAAGGAGGGCTGTGCCATATTGCAGAGGTTTGCAGAGCAGCTCAAGATCCAGTACGGTTCGGCTCTCGGAGACATAGCACCTGAGGATAAGGTTGTGTCGATACCCGGCATCAGCGGCAGGGAACCCAAGGAGATCTCATTCAGGAGTCTGGCATATATTATCCAGTCGAGGATGGAGGAGATAATAGATTTTGTCAACTTCGAAATTCAGAATTCGGGCTATGCCGATAAGCTGGCAGCCGGTGTGGTGATCACAGGCGGCGGGGCGATGCTGAAGCATCTTCCCCAGCTGATGAAGTTCAAGACTGCAATGGATGTCAGGATAGGCTATCCGAATGAACATCTCGCCGGGACGAGCAAGACTGAGATAAATCAACCGATGTATGCGACAAGCGTGGGACTGATCATGAAGGGATTCGATTACCTGGAAACATACAAGCAATCCTTCAATGCCGGGACACCTGAGGAGTATGTACAACCTTTACGCAAGGTTTTCTTCGAAGAGCACGAGGAACAGGAAGAACTTGAAGTTCCGGAATTCAGGGATGAAGCTGTTGAAGAGGAATCCAGGCAGGGCAAGATGTCGATCACTGATAAGATAAAGGCGATGATGAGACAGATGTTCGAAGTGGAAGATCAGACAATCAGCTGATAGGAATTGAATATGGTTTTAAAAAGAAGGATCTGCTGTTCACTAACAATTAAAAACTAAAATATGTCAGACGATATAATGAACTTTGATCTGCCTGTTGAAAGATCGTCGATAATAAAAGTCCTTGGTATTGGCGGTGGCGGAAATAACGCTGTCAACCATATGTTTGAAAAAGGCATAAAGGATGTAAACTTTATTGTCTGCAACACCGACCACCAGGCGCTTTCCAAGAGCCCTGTCCCCATAAAGGTTCAGATCGGAGAATCGCTCACCGAGGGAATGGGTGCGGGCAGCCAGCCTGAAAAGGGCAAAAAGGCCGCACTGGAGAACCTCGATGACGTGATGGACGCTCTCGGGGGCAATACCCGAATGGTATTCATTACAACCGGAATGGGAGGAGGCACCGGTACAGGTGCGATACCTGTGATTGCCAAAGCATGCAAGGAAGCAGGACTGCTGACAATCGCCGTGGTCACTATTCCTTTTAAATCGGAAGGGAAGGTCAGAATCAGGTACGCTATCGATGGAATTACCGAGCTGAAGGATCATGTCGATTCCCTGCTTGTGATCAATAACGAGAAGCTCAGGGAGATCTATGGGAACCAGGGAGTCTCGAGCGCTTTCTCGATGGCCGATGATGTCCTTACAACTGCTGTCAAGGGTATTGCAGAGATAATAACGGTGACCGGCTATATAAATGTCGACTTCGCTGATGTGGAAACCGTGATGAAGGATTCAGGGGTGGCGATCATGGGGATGGGAATGGCTGCAGGCGAGAACAGGGCGATACGCGCCATCGAAAATGCACTCGCCTCCCCGTTGCTCAATTCAAATGATATCACCGGTGCAAAAAGTATACTTATAAACATCTCTTCAGGAAAGGGGGAGCACGAGCTTACCATGGATGAGCTGGGCGAGATAACCGATTATATGTACGACGCTGCATCCGATGATGCGCTGATCATAAGGGGATTATCACAGGATGAGAACCTGGGTGAGAATATAAGCGTTATCGTTATCGCCACGGGATTTGAGGCCAACAGCATCTTCCAGCCATACAAACCGGGAAAGAAAAGCAGGGTCGAGCTTTTCCCGGACAATACCTTAGTTCCACCGAAGCTTATAACGGAAAGAGCTGAAGGAGAAATGAAAGTGCTCGATAAGAAGCGAAAATCAATAATTGCCGATTTCGAGGAAGAGTCGCAGGGGACAATCGACTTTGGACATATGGGCCAGGACGGAATTACTTCGCTGAGGGATACATTCGGATGGAACAGAGCAGGAAGATCAGGAGAAGAGTGAGAACACATTGAAGAAAGTCAAGCATATGCAGAAGATCCTGAAGAAGGAGGGGCTTTCAAATAAAACCATGAAGGAAAACATCGACACCTTCGAGGATGTTCCCGCTTACATCCGTAGAAATATGGCACTGAATCCTTCAGATAAAAACTCCGACAGCAAGCTTTCGAAGTTCACCCTTACATCCGATGATGAAGATGGCCCGGTATTAAGGGAGAACAATGCCTATCTCAATGATAATGTGGATTGAAAGTCAGGTCAATCGCAGCCGGCTCAAGCCGGCTGCTTTTTTTATATATTTGCCCTGATGAAACGGAGCCTTGCCATATTATTGTTAATGATCTTCACGATGGGTATACGTGCCCAGGAGAAAGAGGCTCCGAAGAAAAAGATACTTAAGCAATGGACGCTCACATCCGATTTTGCTGAAGAAGCAGCGCTTCCCTTCGATACTGTCTTTTCATTATTCCACAGGTACAGGCTGACAGACAGAAACTCTTCAATCAACGCCACGCTGGGAAACTATGGACTCCCATTTTACCAGATGAACTTCTTCGACAGGATTACTGATCCTGATAAATTCCTTTATGCACATTACTTTCCTTTGATGCACCATACCGACAATGCTGTTTTTATGAATACGCAGGTGCCGTTCACTGAAATGGTCTGGACATACGGCCAGCCCAGGGAGACATCGGAGCAGACCTTCAGGGTGCGTCATTCGCAAAACGTGAACAGATACCTGAATTTCGGACTCATATATGATATAGTATACAGTCTTGGGCAGTACAATTACCAGCGTGCAGATGATAAAACTTTTACATTTTACTCTTCATATACGGGGCCGAAATATAAATTATATGCTGCTGCAGGAATAAATAACCTGACATCTTACGAAAATGGAGGCATTATCGATTCCGAACAATTGAAGATTCTTGAAACACGTGACGTTGAGGTAAACCTTGGAGGCAACAACAATGCGATAAGCGTTCTGAGGAACCGTAACCTGCTTCTTGTACAGCGGTATACTGTCGGAGGCAAAACAGGAAAGAGCGACAGCACTGCCGCTGCAAAAAAAGGATTTCATGGACTGAGCGGAACCTTTTCCCACATTCTTACCCTGGATTATAATAAACGTACTTATTCAGATAATGCGCCTCTGTCGGGCTTTTATAAAACAATAAATACTGACAGCCTTACAACGTTTGATTCGCTTTACTTCAGGAGCCTGAAAAATACAATAAGATTCGACTTTGTTACGGACACATCGAGGAAATTCAATCTTGGCATTGGTGTCGGGTTAAGGAACGAGCTTCGCAAATACAGCCAGATCATGCCCACCCATGACACAAACTATGCTGAGATCCCCACCTGGAAAAGGACCAGCAACCTGCTTGTCGGAAGGCTGTACAATAATATAGGCAGGAAATTCGGATGGAGCGCAAATGGCGAGCTTTATCTTACCGGTTACCGTGCAGGCGATTTCGACCTGAAAGGTGAGATACTGAAATCATTCGATTGGAAGAAGGGAACAGCTTCATGGAAAATCAATGGGGCCGTGATGAGCAGGGAACCCTCTTTCTGGCATAACCAGTGGGGAAGCAACAATTTTGAGTGGTACAATAATCTTAAAAAGGAATTCAGGATAGATGTGGGTACTCTATTTACATACCCGGCGCGCAAGACACAACTGGAATTCAACTATGCCATTATCGACAATTATGTCGATTTTGGCACCGATGCATTTCCTTCGCAGCATGAAGGTGGTCTTTCCGTAGCGGCTATCACGGCCAGGAAAGAGGTAAAGGCATGGAAGTTCCACCTCGACGCAGAAATACTCCTGCAGCAAAGCAGTAACCCGGACATACTTGATCTTCCGTTGTTTTCGACACGCTCGACATTTTATTTCGAACATCTCTTCAAGTTCAAATCCACTAACGGAAGGCTGAATGTACAGCTTGGCGCCGATGCAATTTATCACACAATATATCATCCTTATTCATTTATGCCTGCAACAGGCAGATTTTACAGGCAGGACCTTATAACCGCAGGGAATTATCCTTTCCTCAATGTTTTTCTCAATCTCAAGCTGAAAAGAGCCAGGATCTTCATTATGTACGACCACCTGAACTCGGGATGGATGGGTTACGACTACCATATGGTACCTTATTATCCTCAGAATATCAGAATGTTACGCTATGGTATTGCCTGGACGTTTTATAATTAAAAAAAAGTTGTATCTTTGCACCCGATTTTTTACAAGCACAGGTATTAACTAAAAGAAAGCCTTTGATAAGAAAGACAATCATTTTTTTAACATTACTGGCAGTAATTGTTTCGTCCTGTAAACACAATCCAAATTCCTCATATAGTAAAAGCGCCGTTTCCCTTGATCTCGATTCAATAATTAAAAGAGGGAAACTGGTTGCCGTGACGGATTTCAACTCTACAAATTATTTTCTGTACAGAGGGGAGCCAATGGGTTTCCATTACGAACTGCTGAAGTCATTCACCGAACATCTGGGTGTCGACCTCGAGATATTGACCGAGAATCATCTTGATCATGCATTCGATTTCCTGAATTCCGGTGAAGCCGACCTGCTTGCGATAGGACTTACCGTAAGTTCATCCAGGAAGAAGGAAATAAGCTTCACCGAGCCAATCCTCGAAACACGGCAGGTGCTTGTTCAGCGCAAACCACGCAACTGGAGATCGATGACTGAGGGATCCCTCGCCAGGCATCTGGTAAGGAATCAGCTCGATCTGGCCGGTAAAACCGTATACGTACAGGAACACTCCATCCATTACGACAGGCTGAGAACGCTTGCCGGTGAGATTGGCGATACAATTATTATTATCTCTGTTCCTTACGAGTCAGAGGACCTGATAAAGAATGTGGCAAGCGGTGAAATAGAATATACCGTTTGCGACGAAAACATAGCCAGGGTCAATGCTACCTATTATCCTGAAATTGACGTAAATACTCCCGTGAGCTTCCCCCAGAACATTGCCTGGGGAGTTCGGAAGAATAATTCAGATAAGCTTCTGGATGAGCTGAACAGGTGGATAGAATCTTACAGGAAGACGCAGGATTATGTTCTGCTCTATGCAAAATACTTCAGAAATTCGAGATCGAACACGATAGTAAAAAGTGATTATTATTCACTAAGCACGGGCAAGATTTCACAGTGGGATGAAATGATGAAGATCGTCAGCAGTGATATCGGCTGGGACTGGAGGCTGCTGGCATCGCTGATATGCCAGGAGTCGCGCTTCGACGCGAATGTCGAATCATGGGCGGGTGCATACGGGCTGATGCAGGTAATGCCTTTGACCGGGAAGAATTTCGGTATCGATATTACTTCATCACCTTATAATAATGTCAGGGCCGGAATCATGTACATACGATCGCTGCAGTCGATATTCGAGACCAGAATCCCGGACGGGAATGAAAGGCTCAAATTCATCCTTGCGTCATACAATGCAGGGCCGGGACATGTACTTGACGCCATGAAGCTGGCGGAGAAGAATGGAATGGATCCTCAGAAATGGGACGGCAATGTGGCTGTCTGGCTCCTTAAGAAATCAGAGCCCGTTTATTACACTGACACAGTCGTCAAAAACGGATACTTCAGGGGAACTGAGTCAGTCAACTTTGTGTCCGAGATCCTGGACAGGTACGAGCATTATAAAAACATGATTCCTGCTGTCGACAGTCATCTGGCACAGACTCAGGGCAAATAGAAGTCCTTTAATCGTATCTGATAGCCTTGACAGGTGTTATGTTGCTTATCAGCTTTGACGGGACAAGAAGCATAATAATGATCATAGCCATTGTTCCTGCATTAAGCAGGATAATATGGATAATATCCAGATTAACCGGAACAGTTTTGATGTAATATGAGGAAGGATCCAGTGTAATAAGTCCTGTCTTCAGCTGCACCAAAGCCAGCCCTATTCCGATAATATTACCCCAGAACAATCCCTTGCCGATAAGCCATGCTGCCTGGTAGATGAAAATCCTCCTTATTGTCGTATCGTCGGAGCCCAGAGCTTTTAGGACTCCGATCATGTTGGTCTTTTCAAGGATGAGGATCAGCAATCCGGATATCATATTGAATCCGGCTACGATCAGCATCAGAAGTATGATTATTATGACATTCACATCCTGGAAGTTGAGCCAGTCGAATATCTGAGGATACTTTTTCCTGATGCTGACGACTCTGCATTTTTCCTCATCCTCGGCAAGCTTGTAACCGACAGCATCTCTTACAGCCGATTCCATTTCATCAAGCTTATCGAAATCGTCGATGAATATTTCAAAACCGCTTACCTGGTCATCTTTCCAGCCGTTCAGCCTTTTGATATGATCGATATCGCAGAAGACATATACTTTGTCAAATTCCTCAAGGCTTGTTTCATATATCCCGGCTACCGTGAATTTCCTTTGCCGGGGCGGATCCTGAACAAAATACATTGCAAATGAATCTCCTGTTTTGAGCCTGAGCATATCAGAGATCTTTTTAGATATGATCACCATATCGGTGCGAGCTGTATCGTTCACTGTAAAGACCTTTCCATCAACCATGCAGCTGCTGAAATAGCTCCAGTCGAAATCGCTTCCGACACCCTTGAGAACGACACCCTGGATCTCTTCTTCGGTTTTGATGATCCCTGCTTTTGTCGCAAAAACCTGGATATGCTCTATTCCGGGGATATTTCTGATCTTCGGGATGAATTCCTGGCCTTCGCTTATGGGAACTGTCTCCAGCGAATAATTCGAATCATAATTGACGATCTGGATATGGGAGCCGAAGCCGATAACCTTCTCCCGTATCTGCTGCTTGAAGCCTGTAAGGATGGCAACTGCAAGGATCATAACCGCCAGGCCGATGGAGATGCCAATCACAGCAATGACGTTGATAGGCTTCGAAAAGGAAGTTCCTTCGGTCCTCCCCTTAATAAGGCGCTGTGCTATGAAATATGGCAGATTCATAAGAAGAAAGAACTCAAAATTAGTAGATTTACAGTACAAAACAGCACGATGAAAAAACTATTCCCTGATCCTGTTGGCATTTCTTATTACTGGCATTCATCCTGCTATGGAGTAAAAAAATTCCTGTTCCGGGAGCCAGCCAGTTTGATAAGTATAAGCATCTTATTGAAGGTAAATCAGTTGCGGTAGTTGCCAACCAGACCTCAATGGTCGGAGAAATCATCTTGTTGATTTTCTTTTAAGTAATGGTATTGATATTAAGGATATATCTTTGCCCCTGAGCATGGTTTCCGCAACATGGCGGATGCTGGGGAAGTAATTAAAGACGGGAAAGATTCTGTAACCGGATTGCCTGTTACAAGCCTCTATGGGACTCATCAGAAAGCCGACTTCAGATGATCTGAAGGACATTGATGTTGTTTTGTTTGATATCCAGGATGTAGGAGCTCGATTCTATACATATATATCAACCCTCCATTATCTTGTGGAAGTCGTGTGCTGAAAACAGGATTAAATGCATTGTCCTTGACAGACCAAATCCGAATGGATTCTATTTCGATGGGAATATTCCTGGATACTGCTTATTCACTCATTTGTCGGAATGCATCCGGTTCCAGTGGTTCATGGGATGACAGTAGGTGAATATGCCATGATGATCAATGGAGAAGGCTGGCTGAAGGGCGGTATAAAATGTGATCTGACTGTTATTAAATGCCTTAATTACGACTCATAGCTACTATATATGAACTTACCGGTTAAACCATCACCAAATCTTCCAAACCAGACTTCTGTATATCTTTATCCTTCACTCTGTTTTTTTGAAGGGACAAATATTTCACTGGGCAGGGGAACCGATTTCCCTTCCAGGTTTATGGTTCTCCGCTTCTGCCTGATAAGGGATTCAGCTTTACACCCGAGAGCGTTCCCGGGAGCAAAGAATCCTCCTCTTCCTGGGAGTGAAATGTTATGGTACCGATCTGCGAAATGCCATGAAAGACAAGCTTGTACCAGTCTCCGAAGATTAATCTTGAATGGGTGATTGATGCATACAACAATTATCCTGAAAAGGATAAATTCTTTACACCTTATTTTGATGTTCTCGCAGGAGGACCGACCTTAGGGAGCAGATCCAAAAAGGCATGACAGCTGATCAGATCAGGGAGAGCTGGAAAGAAGGGCTGGAGAATTTTGGTAAAATCAGGGCAAAATACCTGCTCTACATAAATTCAGGACTGCCCAACTCCGCTATCAGGTGGGTAACAAGACCGCAAGGCTTAATATCTTTCTTCCCGGATATGCCTTAAGCGCTTCAGCCAGAACCTCCATGGCATTTCTTAAATCGTCTATTTTGAGAACATAAGCTATGCGGACCTCATTTTTACCGAGACCCGGCGTGGAATAGAATCCTGATGCAGGAGCCACCATCACTGTCTGGTTCTTATAGTCAAATTCCTCAAGAAGCCATTGAGCGAACTTGTCGGAATCGTCGACAGGAAGTTTTACAACCGAATAGAATGCTCCTTTTGGTTTGGGGCAATAAACTCCCGGGATTTTATTCAGAGCATCAACCATGAAGTTTCGGCGCTGTGTATATTCACTGTTCACCTCCCTGAAATACTCAGGAGGTGTATTCAGAGATGCCTCTCCGGCTATCTGCCCCAGTCCGGGAGGAGAAAGACGTGCCTGGGCAAATTTCAGGGCAGTGGAGATAACCTCCTTGTTTTTTGTCACAAGAGCTCCTATCCTTACTCCGCATTCGCTGTAGCGTTTCGATACTGAATCGAGCATGATCACATTATCATCTATTCCTTCAAGCTTCATGGAGGAGAAATGTTCGGCTCCGTCATAGCAGAATTCACGATAAGCCTCATCTGAAAAAAGATACAGATCATGCTTCTTCACGATATCCCTGAGATGGAGGAGTTCCTCCCTTGAATAGAGATAACCGGTGGGATTATTCGGATTGCATATTATTATCCCCTTGGTTTTCGGTGTTATCTTTTTTTCTATTTCGTCTATGGGAGGAAGCGCGAAATCATCTTTGATATAAGAGGTTACCGGCACTATTTTTATCCCTGCCGATATTGCGAATCCGTTATAATTGGCATAGAAAGGTTCAGGAGTTATTACCTCTTCACCGGTATTGACACATGAATTAAGCGCAAACAGAATTGCCTCCGAGCCGCCTGTGGTTATAAGGAGCTGGGTATAATCAACCTTGATGCCGATCCCGGTATAGAAATCAGCGAGCTTTCTGCGGTATGATTCGTTTCCGGCTGAATGGCTGTATTCGATCACCCTGATGTCGAGGTTCCGGATTGCATTGATGGCAACATCAGGTGTCGGGATATCGGGCTGACCAATATTTAGGTGGTATACTTTCCTGCCTTTTCGTTTTGCTTCATCGGCATAAGGAGCCAGTTTTCTTATAGGGGAGGGGGGCATTGCCCTGCCTTTTTCGGATATTGACGGCATTGCTGAGAATATTGATTTCTGAAAGCTCAAAAGTAAGAAAAATAGGATTCAATAATCCTGATTTTTCTCATTGTCTTCTTAACCATGGAGTCTCACCAAGTTAACACGGAGTTACACTGTTATATATTCCGTGAAACTCTGTGATAACTCAGTGAAACTCTGTGGTAAAAAAACATAATTTCTTTAATAACTAAAATGATATAAATTCGTATATCGTATTATTCGCTATGAAAAAACATTTCCTACCTTCTTTATTTGTTACTGCGATCCTGATGTCTGTTCCAGGAGCAGCAATTACTCAAATCAACGGATTCAATAAAATAAAATGGGAAAAAGAAAAGATAGCACCCGGACTAAAATGGAAATCAACCCATACATTCTTAAATGATTCAATACCCCAGAATATAAATATTCTCATCATTAACCTTAATAAAAGGAAGATATCTCTTGCATACAGTCCATTAAAGAATGTTCCTGCAAGCATTCAGGCTCAGAGAGCAGGTGCTTTCGCGGCCGTAAACGCAGGTTTCTTCGATGTAAAAAGAGGTGGTTCAGTCACTTATTTAAAAGTAGCCGGAAAAATCGCAGATGTTGATACTGCAAACAAATGGATCCGTAATCCCAATATGAACGGAGCAGTACTGATCAGATCATCTGAGACCGTATACATCACAAAAAGAATGCTTAACAGCTGGTTCGATTCGCACTCAGAGTATGAGGATATCCTTGTGACGGGACCTCTGCTCGTTGAAGGTGGCTCACTGACCAGGCTTCCTGAAACTTCGCTGGTCATCAACAAGCATCCCCGGTCAGCAGTTGGCACCAGAAACAACAGAAAAGTCTTGTTTATCACTATCGATGGCCGGGCTGAAGAAGCTGCAGGCATGACGCTGTATGAGCTGGCAGAGGTGATGAGGCTTCTGAAGTGCAGGGATGCCGTTAATCTCGATGGGGGCGGCTCGACAACAATGTGGATTGAAGGTATGCCTTTCAATGGGGTGGTGAATATGCCTTCAGACAACAAGAAATGGGATCACGAGGGCGAAAGGGCAGTGTCTAATATTCTGATAGTAAAATAAAAACAATAACAAACCAGCTTCAGTTTTTATTTGCAAGCAAAGCGCATTGCAGCTTAACAACTTCTGCACAGTAATCGAAATTGCAGTTTGAAGCAACATCGTTTAAAGAATGATAATTGGGATCGCTGTCGCCTGAAAAGAAGAAGAGAGCTTTATATCCATTTGTAAAGAAAGGATAACTGTCGCTGCGGCTGCTGTTGGTATTGTCATTAAATGGACTCAGGATCGTATAGGTGGTGCAGATCTCTTCAGCCTCATGCCTCAGTGAATGGGAATTACTATAGTCCATTATGTTAATGTACCATTGTTCGGCTGATACCGATTTCTCATAGGCGATCATGTCGGAATTAAGCATGAATCTGATTTTTCCTGAATATTCATTTGGATTGGCTGCGAAATCCCTGCTGCCCAGCAATCCCATCTCTTCCGCGCCAAACGCGATAAACATGATTGTGCTTTTCGGTTTGTAATTATTCTTCTTCATCACCCTGGCGATCTCAAGAACTGCAGATGTACCGCTTGCATTATCATTTGCCCCCGGCACCACTGTAAGATCGCTGGTGCTAAGCACATCATCGTAATGACCTCCCACAACGCAAACGGAATCGGGATAATCGGTTCCTCCGATCGAGGCAATCACATTGTACTGCTTCTGTTCGTACAATACATTCCTGAAAGTCTTGACTACATTGAATGAATCCAGGGCTGCATTCATGTATCCAAGATCCTGAAACTTCTTCTTTATTTTCACTGCAATTTCCCTGTGATTGTCAGCAAGGGAGAAACGTGCTCCCATATCCTGAAGCCAGACAACATCATTTCTGACAGAATCTGCGCTTATATCCTGCAAAAGGGTTCTGATCACAGCCTCTCTTATCTCTTCTTCAGAGATCTCTTTTTTGCAGGTAGTGAGAGCAATAACCATTACTCCCAGGGACAATATATATAATGTATATCTCAGCAGTTTCATATTGTTAATTAATTAACAGAAGCAATCGGCCACGTTTCTCATTGTCTGAAAGAGACTGCTTTTTGCGCTCCACGGGGCTAATATAACTAATTTTCCTATTTTTGCCTTTCAAACATTCCGGATAAACCTTCAACGCCTGATGGATATACCAACGAAATACGAACCTGGCAGGGCAGAAAGCAAATGGTATGACTACTGGATGAAGCATGGCTTCTTCAGGAGTGTACCTGACGGCAGGGAGCCATATACAATTGTAATACCACCTCCGAATGTAACCGGTGTGCTTCATATGGGCCATATGCTCAACAACACCATTCAGGATGTGCTTATCCGGCGTGCAAGGATGCTTGGGAAAAATGCATGCTGGGTGCCCGGAACCGATCACGCTTCCATCGCGACCGAAGCTAAAGTAGTTGCCAAGCTCAGGAGCGAAGGAATTGAAAAAAGGAATCTCTCGAGGGAGAAATTCCTTGAACATGCATGGGACTGGACCAACAAACACGGGGGAATTATCCTGGAGCAGCTCAAAAAACTTGGCGCTTCATGCGACTGGGAGAGGACACTCTTCACAATGGATAAGGAACGTTACGATTCGGTTATCAAAGGTTTTCGTCGATCTGTATAATAAAGGTCTGATATACAGAGGTGTAAGAATGGTTAACTGGGACCCGCAGGCCAGAACGGCCGTTTCGGACGAGGAAGTTTACTTTACCGAGGAACAGTCGAAGCTGTATTATGTAAGGTACAAGGTGGTGGGATGGAATGATTATGTCACGGTTGCAACAACCAGACCTGAGACAATCCTGGGCGATACGGCAGTATGTGCCAATCCGAACGACCAGAGATACCAGCATCTGAAGGGGAAGAAAGTGCTGGTCCCGATGACAAAGCGTGAGGTCCCTTTCATATTCGACGAATACGTCGACATGGAATTCGGAACAGGGTGCCTGAAGATAACACCTGCGCACGACATAAACGACTACGAGATAGGGCAGAAGCATAATCTTGAATCCATTGATATTTTCAACGAGGACGGAACTATCCATCCAAGGGCTGGAATGTTTGCCGGTGTCGACAGGTTCCTGGCCAAGGATCTGGCTGAAAAGGAACTGAAGAGCACAGGTAACCTTGTCAAGGTTGTACCGTATAATAATAAGGTAGGACGTTCGGAAAGGACCCACGCTGTCATTGAACCGAAACTGTCGACCCAGTGGTTCCTCAGGATGAAGGAAATCTCAAAGCCGGCACTCGATGCAGTGATGAACGGAGAGATCCATCTTCATCCTTCGAAATTCAAGAACCTTTACCGCCACTGGATGGAGAATGTCCATGACTGGTGCATCAGCCGTCAGCTGTGGTGGGGACACAGGATACCGGCATGGTATTATGACAAAAATGAATTTGTTGTTGCGGAAAATGTCAGGGAAGCGCTTGAGCTTGCCCGCGTAAAAAGCGGGGACAAGTCGATTAAAGAATCGGACCTGAAGCAGGATGAGGATGTTCTGGATACGTGGTTTTCGTCATGGCTCTGGCCCATAACCTCATTCGATGGCATAAACAAGCCCGACAATCCAGACCTTAAGTATTATTACCCGACCAATGACCTTATTACTGCACCCGAGATCCTCTTTTTCTGGGTGGCCAGGATGATAATAGCAGGATTCGAGTTCCGTGGGGAAAAACCATTCAATAATGTCTACCTCACCGGGCTCGTCCGCGACCAGCAGAGAAGAAAAATGTCGAAGTCGCTTGGCAATTCCCCGGAGCCGCTCGATCTGATCGGGAAATACGGTGCCGACGGCGTGAGGGTGGGAATGCTGCTATGCTCGCCTGCCGGCAATGATCTGCTTTATGATGATTCACTGCCCGAACAGGGGCGCAATTTCGCCAACAAGATATGGAATGCCTTCAGGCTTGTAAAAGGATGGAAGGTCGATGGTGCAATCAGTCAGCCGGAATCATCTGAGGCAGCCATAAGATGGATGGACGAAGTTCTGAAAAAAGCCACGGCAGAGATAGATTCAAATTTCAGGAAGTTCAGGATCTCTGAAGCCCTGATGGTGGTTTATAAACTATTCTGGGATGAGTTCTCAGGATGGTATCTCGAAGCCATAAAGCCGGAATATGAAAAACCTGCAGATAAAACGACATATGAGGCCACGCTTGCATTTTTCGACAGGCTTCTGCATCTCATACACCCGTTCATGCCATTCATATCCGAGGACATCTGGCAGATGCTTTCTGAAAGAAAGGATGGAGAGAGCCTGATGATCAGTAAGATGCCTGAATCAAAAAAATACAACAAGGAGCTTGTTGCACGTTTTGAGACCGCAAAGGAGCTGATAAGCGCCATACGTACCGTAAGGAAAGAAAGGGATATACCAAACAGGGAGAATCTCAATCTTGTCATAAAGGCTGATGAGAAAACGTTTGACAGGGAATTTCTTTCTGTTGTTGTCAAGCTTTGTAATCTCGATACCGTAAGCTTCACCGACAGGAAAGAGGAGGGCGCAATATCGTTCATGGTGAGCACCACTGAATTCTTTGTTCCGCTAAGCGGAAAGATTGACAGGGAAGCAGAGATATCGAGGATCATGGAGGATCTGAAATATTATCGCGGTTTCCTTGCAACTGTCATGAGAAAGCTTGACAATGAGCGATTTGTACAGAATGCACCTGCAGATGTTCTGGAGCTTGAAAGGAAAAAGAAAAGCGATACGGAGTCGAAAATAAAGTCGCTGGAGGAACGGGAAAAAGGGCTAAAGAGATAACCCCTGTCATCAGCCGACTGGCTGATGACTGCCCCCTGAAGGGGGCCTAAATCCAACAAATCCTAGTATTCTAATCAAGAAATTAGCCCCCCTTTAGGGGGGTTGGGGGGTCAGGGCCTCAGCTTCCTCACCAGATAATTCTCATTCATTTTTATCAGCTCCCAGCCGTTGTTAAGGACAAGGTGCCAGCCTTCTCCCTCGATACGGTTCTTGTCAACCTTATATCCCCTGGCGGTAATGCGCAGGAATTTGAGGTTATTTGATACCAGGCATCCGCCGTTTTCCACTGTAAGCTTGCCCCAGTTATCGGAAACACGCAATACACTGTACAGGACGCCCAGGGTATCCATTGGGTGGATGTCTGAATCCTCGAAATCGAAATATGGACTTTCAAGTTCGAAGTAAACTACCGGCTTTTCCGTAAAAGTGCTGATCTGCCTGTGGATCCTTTCCTTAATGTCTGCCTCACGCTCCGTTTCTTCGTTCTGAATGATCCCGATCTCGTAATTCAGGGCAATGCTGCCTGCCACATCACGGCATACTTCAGGCAGCTGGATTTCATATAATTTTTTAACCTCATCGGCAAGATCGACATTCTCTGACCGGATTGTTTTAAAATCGTATCCCTTGCTGTACAGAAGATTGGCATAAAGAGCTCCGGTGACCGCACCATATGATCGGGAATATGCCGGCAGGGAATAGATACGGTCGAGATATTCAAGAAGACGCGCCTTGTTCTGCTCAGGCGACTCTGAAGCAAGGAGGGTATAAGTAAATGCTGCGAGCCCTTCATAGTTTTCATACCTGATCTCATCGGCAACATATCCGGGATACTGTTCCCGGTTCGATCCCTTGAAAACCAGTGCATCCCTGATGGCAAGATGTTGTTCAGATCCCTCGGAGTTTATCGCCTTCCGGAGCGCCTTCCATTCAAGCTTGATCCAGAGTCGTGCATTCTTTTCATCCATGTTGCTTGTGTTATAACCGGAAGAAGTAAATCCTATTGATTCCTGGTAACAATGAAACAATCCATGGATTGCCCTGTTAACTATCCTGTATTCATCCTCCTCCATTGGAAGGGGGGCCATGGCGAAAAGAGTGCCTCCGTAACTTACAGCGGTGTTATTGATCATCAGTTCCCTCGGGTAGGTTCCGGTATAGATCCCGTCCTTCTCCTTCAGAAGGCCATCCTGATCAGGTTGATTTGCTATTATTTTACGTGAATTGCGGTCGATGTACATTACAGGTCCAGACAGGTTCTTCCCCCAGAGCTTCCCATTGTCCCTGTTGCAGGCATCCTCAACTTTACTGAAGTACTGCAGTGCCTTTTCAGGAGTAAGATAAGTATCCTGCTGCCTGTCCATGCAGCCGGTAAGAAGCAACAAAAAAGCAAAAATCGTCCATCTGTTCATCAGCCATCAATTTTCCAATCCAAAAATATATAAAAAAGGTCATTCAGCCAATCATTCTGTGCAGTATGATCAGATTATGACTTTTAGCATGATCCAAAAGTTTTAAATCTTTACTTTTGTCACTTAAGAAATTTCAATTTCCATGGTGGCAGATGATGTACTTATGAATCCGAATGAACTGGTCAGGTTCCTTCAAAAACCGGCAAAGGAATTCACACGCGACGACATAATCAGGTTCGTGGAAGCCAGGGGCATTACAATGATTAACTTCAGGTACGCTGCTGAAGACGGCAAGCTTAAGACGCTCAATTTCGTGCCCTACGGCAAGGAACACCTCGTATCAATACTGACAGCAGGTGAGAGAGTTGACGGCTCAAGCCTGTTCTCGTTCGTGGAGTCAGGTTCCAGCGATCTGTATGTCATTCCAAGATACAGGACAGCTTTCCTGAATCCATTTTCTGAGACACCTTCACTCGAAATACTCTGCTCCTTCTATAATAATGAGGGCAAGCCTCTGGAAAGCGCGCCTGAATATATCCTTCGCAAAGCCTATGCGCGCTTCACTCAGAAAACAGGGATGAAAATGAAAGCTTTCGGAGAGCTGGAATACTACATCAAGTCTTTTCACGACGACCTTTATCCGCTCGTCGATCAGAAGGGATACCATCAGTCGGGGCCATTTGCAAAATTCGAGGACCTGAGGATCGAAGCCCTTGAATACTGTGCAAAAGCAGGCTGCAGGATCAAATATGGCCATTCGGAGGTGGGCAGCTTTACAAATGATGGCGAAGATTTCGAGCAGCATGAGATAGAATTTCTTCCCGTCGAACCCGACGAGGCTGTGGACAAACTGCTTATTTCGAAATGGATTTTGAGAATGCTTGGTTACAGGTATGGTGTCGAGGTAAGCTTTGCTCCGAAGATAACTGTCGGGAATGCTGGTTCCGGAATGCATATTCACATGATGCTGGAAAAAGACGGAAGGAACATCATGATCGAAAATGGAAAACTGAGCGACACTGCCAGAAAAATGATGGCAGGGATACTCGACCTTTCAAAATCCCTGACGGCATTCGGCAATACCATTCCCACATCATACCTGCGCCTTGTTCCACACCAGGAAGCTCCGACAAATATTTGCTGGGGCGACAGGAACAGGTCGGTGCTCATAAGGGTGCCGCTTGGCTGGAATGGTGCGATGGATATGATAAGGGATGCCAATCCTGTAGATAATGCTGAATTTCCCGGTATGCCGGTGAAACAGACTGTCGAGCTCAGATCACCCGATGGTTCAGCGGACATGTACCTGCTCTTTGCAGGACTGGTGATTGCCATCGAACATGGGCTCGGGATGCCGGATGCCCTCGGGAAAGCAGAAAGTCTTTATGTCGATTATAATATTTTCAAGGGCGAGGGCAAAGCCCGGAGAAAAAAACTGGAATCGCTTCCTGCCTCATGCTGGGAGTCAGCCGAGTCTCTTTTATCACAGCGGGATGTTTTCGAAAAGAATGGCGTTTTTCCGTCAGGAGTGATCGACAATGTAATAAAGAAACTGAAAGCGTTCGATGATAAGGGATTAAGCGAAAGGCTTTTCAACAAGCAGGAGGAGATCAGCGCCCTGGTCAGACAGTTTCTTCATTGCAGCTGATAGTCCGCAGCCTCTCTTCATCTTCTTCCCGTGCCTCCTTAATGCTAAGATTAAGCTCGAAGCCAATCAGCAGTGCTATGGAATTCAGGTAGAGCCAGATCATTATTACCATAAGGGTCCCTATCCATCCATAGAGCTTGTTGTACTGGCCAAGGTCATTCACGTATGCCGAGAATCCCAGCGAAGTTATGATAAACAGTATTGTCGCAAGTGTCGATCCCGGGGAAATAAACCTGAAATCCGTCTTCTTGGCCGGAGCGAAGTAATAAAGAAATGAGATAGCCAGGAAGAGCAATCCTATAACCAGAATCCATTTTAGGAGAACCACCATAATTATCACGGCTTTTCTCTCAAGTATCTCCGAGTTCTACAAGCCTGTTCATGGAGCTTTTGCCGAAGATCACAAGCAATCCTGCAATGGCTATCATCACCAGTACTACGAAAAGAAGCAGGATGGAGACCTTTCTCTGGCTTCTCCACGTCCTTGTCTTGAAGGAATGTGAAGATACTACGAATGCATGTATGACAGCATGGATACCGTTAGTGGAGAAGAAAACCGTGGCTATGAACATGAAAAGCAGCAGACCACCGCTTCTGTTTGTCACAATATCAACTATAGTCGTTCTCAGAATATCCGACGCATTGACGGGCATCATGCTTTCAAACAGCTTCAGAAGTTCTTCCTGGAAATTCGGGATAGGGACGAAAGGTATAAGTGTGAACAGAAAAATTGTACCAGGCAGGAGCGCCATCAGAAGGTTGAATGCTATGGAAGATGCCCTCGTGACAAGGACACCCTTGCGGAAACCTTTCAGTACAAACCTGATCACATGATTTATCGGTATGCCGGCAAAGCCCGGAAGCACAAGCTTCTCATATCTTTCCTTCCAGGTAGTCTCCTTGATCAGATGCATTGGCTAAACTGCTTTCAGGCTCATGTCGAGGCTCCTTATATGATGCGTCAGGGCGCCGACCGAAATAAAATCGACACCGCATTCGGCATAGGCCCTGACGGTTTCAAGAGTTATTCCTCCCGATGATTCGGTCTCATATCTGCCATTGATAATATTGACTGCAGCGAGGGTATCTTCAAGACTGAAATTATCCAGCATTATCCGGTTCACACCGCCTGTGTCCATGATTATCCTGACATCATCCAGATTCCTTGCTTCAATTTCTATTTTTAGCTTCCTGTCGTTCTTCCTGAGGTATTCCCTCGTTTTGCCGATAGCCTTTTCAATGCCGCCGGCATAAACAATATGGTTGTCCTTCAGCATTATCATATCAAAAAGGCCCATCCTGTGATTAATACCTCCTCCAATTCGTACAGCCTCCTTTTCCAGGAATCTCAATCCCGGAGTGGTTTTACGTGTGTCGAGTATCTTTGCCTTCGTCCCCTTCACACGGTTTACATATTCATTAGTGCTGGTGGCTATTCCACTCATTCTCTGCATAATATTGAGAACCAGCCGTTCGGATTTAAGTATTGATTGCTGTCTTCCCAAAACATAAAAAGCAATATCTCCGGGATTTACTTTTTTGCCGTCTTCGATCAGGATCTCGCACGTGAGCTCGCTATCGATGTCGTGAAAGGCTTCCCTGGCAACGTGTCCGCCGGCGAGGATACCCTCTTCCTTGATCAGCAGCTTTGCCTTACCTGTTGCTTCCCAGGGTATGCATGCAAGTGATGAATGATCGCCGTCGCCAAGATCCTCCCCGATGCATCTTAGAATGAACTCCCTCAGGATCCTATTTTCCATCTTCGAGATCTATTCGTATAAGGTGTATAAGAAGCTCCTGATCGACTTTCTTCATAAGAAAATATACCCTGAAATCACCTTTTTCGGTCTTAAGGTTGCCTATGGCATACTGAACGTCATTCTTTACACCCTGGTAGCGTATGACAAAATCTTTTGCAGGGTGTGTCGAGAAAAAATCCTTCAGAATTGCTTCAGCGACATTTTTCTTGTAGAAATCCTCCTTTTCAGGCAGAAGCAGTTCTACTGTCGGATTCAGGTATTTCGATAACTCAGCGGCATTGCCTGCCTTGAAGGCTACGGAGATCTCAGCGGGTATCTTTGCCTGCTCCTGATCAGAGAGGCCGAAGCTGCTGAGCAGAAGGAAAATTACCGTAAAAATATTTATTATGTTCATTTATTTCTATTTAGTTCCCGACACTGATTATCACTATACAAATTTAATATAATTCATCGAAGAATACCGCCGGGCTTCCCAATATATTATAATTGCATGGACACATTATTAATTATACTTTTGTATTAAACCCTGTGCAGATATTTTATTCACAAAAGTCGCGCCAATTATTTATGAAGATCGCTTTGTTGCAGACAGGAAAGACAACAGAAAAGCATATAGCCGAAGGTGTTGAGATCTATTCCGGGCGATTGAAAAAATATTGCTTATTCGAGATCATTACGATCCCCGAACTGAAGGACACACGCAGCATGCCGGTAAAGGAACAGAAAACAAGAGAGGGCAGGAAGATACTGGAGGCTCTTGGAAGGGATGATATTGCAGTATTGCTTGACGAGAAGGGAAAGGAATTCAGGACGAACGAATTTGCCGCATGGATTGAAGGAAAATCCCGGATTCAGGGCAAGCGAATTGTATTCATAATTGGAGGGCCATGGGGCTTTTCGGAAGAGGTAAACGAGATTGCCGCTTTCAGGCTCTCACTTTCGAAGTTGACATTTCCCCATCAGCTGGTACGATTGTTGTTCGTCGAACAGCTGTACAGGGCTTTCACGATAATCAGGGGTGAACCTTATCACCACGAATAGGTTATAGATTCAGATTATGGAAAAAAACAGGCGAACCCGGATCCTTTTTCTCATTACAATTCTTTTTGTGGCTCTGGCACTTGCCAGCGAATCTCTCTATTTCAGCGATCTTGAATATCACTTAATTACAAG
The DNA here is from genome assembly GCA_963772715.1 of uncultured Bacteroidota bacterium. GTDB lineage: Bacteria > Bacteroidota > Bacteroidia > Bacteroidales > VadinHA17 > LD21. The sequence goes on along the minus strand of CAVYYM010000025.1, from coordinate 35,440 downwards.
GCGGTTCAACAGGATACTGCAAGAGAAAGAGAAGATACTGGATGATTGCCTGAAAAGACTGGAACCTGTAATTTCCGCCAGTGAACACCACGGATCTGCACCGGAAAACAACATTTTCTCCATAGCAGAGCAGAATGAGATCACAATTCTGGAATATCTCGACAACAAGCTGATCTTATGGTCTGATAACGCATTCGATGTGCCGCTAGAGCTCGAGGAATCGACATATGCCAGTCCATTTATTTTTCTTCAGAATGGCTGGTTCGTGCCAAAAACGATCAAAGCCGGGAATGAAGTGGTTGTCGGCCTGCTGAGAGTGAGAACGGATTATGGCTTTGAAAACGATATAATCAGAAACGGATTCGGAAAGGATTTCAGGATACCTGATAATGTGGGATACAGTACAAAAGACACCGGTTCCGGTTACAGGATATTCAACAGAGAGGGTGCATTCCTCTTCTCGTTATCCTTCCCGGAGGTGAAGAGCAATACAGGATTAATGTTGATTCCCCTGTTATTCTGGGCGTTGCTTTTCATACTTATAATTTTCCTTTCGAATGATGTTGTGAAATTCCTGTCTGAAAGAGGCTGGACGAATGCGGGAATATTGCTATGCTTCATAGTATCCGGACTTCTTTACCTGTTTCTTCTTCTTTATGGCAAGCCTGAAGTCGTTTTCAGAACGGGATTATTCTCTGCCTATATTTTTTCGCTTAACGGCTTCATCCCGTCGCTGGGACATTTGTTTCTGCTGAGCATCCTGGCCCTCAACTTCTCATATGTGCTTTACAGGTATCTTCCGGAGGATATCTTCGAAAACGGAGAACATCTGCATGGATACTTTTTAATGACTTTGCTTCTTATCGCCGGATTACTTCTCCTGGTTGTCATCCATATCCTTTTCAGTCATCTTATCTCTGATTCCAATATCAGCTTCGAAGCTTACAAAGTACTGAAACTGAGCTTCTTTAGTTTTATCGGATATGCATCCATTGTCCTGCTATTCCTGGTGCCGCTGCTGCTGATCATCAAAGCCTTCCGGATACGTATGGTGATAAAGAATGGCAGCAAAACAGTTACGGAGTCCGGAAGAAAAAGAAACATGTTCAACATGACTGTTCTTTTCTCACTTGCTCTTGGTCTCTATTCGCCCTGTATGATCCTGATAAATTCGGAGAAGAAGACAACGGAGAACATGAAAATTCAGGCTTTGACATTAAATACGGAGAATGACCCTGAAGCGGAGCATCTTCTGCTCGACATGTGGCCTCAGATGATGAGGGATTCTGTACTGAAAAGAATGATGGATGCCGAATATTTCCAGAATAATTACGGCTCCATCTCTGCTTACCTTCACGAAACCTATTTCAGCGGATACTGGGGGAATTATAATTACCTGGTAACTCTGTGCCGGAACGATGATCCTCTGCAAATAGGACAATCAGGCGAGATGGTCGATAATTGTTTCGGCTTCTTCAATGAACGGATCAGAAAATATGGCCATCAGCTGACCGGCACGGGTTTCTGGTTCATTGAAAACCAGGGTGGAAGGTCGTACTATCTGGGGCAGCTGTTTTACAGGCAGGGCCAGACCATGACTAACGGTCTGTTCATAGAGCTTTACGGAAATATAAATGTATTTCAGCCGGGCTATACGGAACTGCTTCTGGACAAAAAATTCCGCGGATATTCTGAATTGAAAGGCTATTCCTTTTCTAAATACGTCAATGGGGAGATAGTGTTCAAAACAGGTGATTTTGCCTATAGCAAGTCAGATGTCGAATATGTCGATAAGGCTTCCGACTACAGGATCTTCACAGAGGAGAAATTCAAGCATATCCTGTATAAAAACGGTAATGCAACAGTAATTATAAGCCGGCCTGAACTGAATGCAGGCAATATCCTGATCACAATGGCCTACCTGTTCGGGTTCACCTTCCTCTTCATCAACCTGTTGCTTCTTGTAATAAGGAGGCCTGATATAAGCAAGCTGGCATCACTGAATTTCCGGCAGAAGCTTCAGCTCTCATTCATTGGAATACTTCTTATCTCCTTCGTGCTGATCGGAATCGTGGTAACGTCAATCAATATCAGGGAATACAGGTCGAGACATTATGACAATGTAACTGAAAAGCTCAATTCTATTTATCTCGAGCTTGAGAACAAGATAGCGGCAGAGAAGACTCTTTCCCGAAACTGGAGAAGCAGCAGCTATTCTTCACTGAATGCTATGCTTATCAAGCTTTCGAATATATTCAACACCGATATTAACCTGTACGATCTGAACGGTTTCCTCATGGCTACATCGCGTGAGGAGATCTTTACCCGCGACCTGACTGGTTTCAGGATCAATAACATGGCATGGAACCACCTCAAGTTTCAGACCAAAAGCTTTTATTCACAAACTGAGACGATCGGGAAGCTTCAATATGTTTCGGTTTATGTTCCGTTCTACAATATGGACAACAATGTGCTGGCTATCTGAATCTGCCATATTTCAGGATGCAAAGCCTTCTTGCGAGGGATATATCGAACCTCGTTGTAGCAGTAATTAATTTCACACTGCTTCTTATTATCATAACCATGGGTCTTGCAGTTTTCATCAGCAGACAGACTTACATCGCCGCTCACGATGCTGAGTGAGGGACTGGCTTCAGTCGAGCTTGGAAAAAAGAGCAAACCTCTGGAATACAAGAGCTCGGATGAGATCGGAGAGCTTGTAAAGCAGTACAATATAATGGTCGCTGAACTTGATGAAAGCGCAAGAAAGCTTGCCGACACGGAGCGTGAATATGCATGGAGGGAGATGGCAAAACAGATTGCCCATGAGATCAAGAATCCGCTGACACCCATGAAGCTAAATGTGCAGCAGCTTCTGAAATCGTGGAAGGACGGAATTCCTGATTTCGATGAAAAGATCGAAAGTTTCTCGAGGAACCAGATCGAATATATTGACAGCCTTTCATCGATAGCCTCGGCATTTTCCTCGTTTGCAAAAATGCCGGGAGCCAATCCCCTCGAAGTCGATTTGCTGGAGCAGGTAAGGAGTACGCTTGAACTTTTCAAAAATACTGATAATGTGAAATTTGAAGTCAGCTGGCCGCATGAAAGCAAGATATTCATTCTTGCCGACAGGGAACAGCTGAACGGTATCTTCTCGAATCTCTTCAAGAACAGCATACAGGCAATTCCGCCTGGCAGAAAAGGGCTGGTGAAAGTATCGACGGAAATAATAAAGGACAAGGTTGTTATTTCCGTTCATGATAACGGCTCGGGAATTCCGGAAGAGCTGAAGAAGAAAATGTTCACGCCTAATTTCACAACCAAATCCTCGGGAACCGGACTCGGCCTTTCGATTGCAAAGAGATATGCAGAGGGGGCCGGCGGAAAAATCTGGTTCGAATCGGAGGCCGGCAAAGGCACTGTTTTCCATATTGAATTTCCGCTGAAGTATACTGTTGAGAAGCCGGGTGTATCTCATAATGATTGATATTACAGCTTAAATTCAATTTAATCGTTATATTAGCAGTTCATTTGATGGTTTGATGACAGGAAGGTTGTCTGGCAATATTAAGTATTTAGTTATTTGTCTGTTACTGTTTTCAGGTATTAATACTGCCCTGTTCCCGCAGTCAAAACCGATAAGCGGCATAATAAACAACTATGGAAGGGTTACCTCATTTGGCCTTGATTATGTGACGGTCAAGGATGACGGACCAAATGCCGGGCAGTTTGCTGCATTTGAAGTTGGCGATACTGTTCTGCTGATTCAGATGAAAGGCGCCAGAATCCAGGTTGTGGACGCCTTATATGGACAACTGGAAGGGACATACGGAGTACCGGGACAGCACGAATTCCTGATAATAGAATCAATAAATCCGGGAGCAAAGCAGATCACCTTCCGAAACAATATTTCACATACAACTTTCAGTACCATAGGTGATCTTCAGATTGTCAAGGTTCCTACTTACAATGCTGCCACAGTTGTTTCGAAGCTTACCTGTGCACCATGGGACAGCATCAGTAAAACCGGAGGTGTGCTCACGCTCATTACAGGAAGAACTCTTACTCTGAATGACTCCCTCAGTGTTATCGGAAAAGGCTTCAGGGGAGGTGCAACAGCCCTGGGAATGGGTATATGTGCTGAGACCCCCAAGATGTACAAAAATGCCTATGCTGCAACCGGAGGACTCGATAGCGCCGGATTCAAGGGAGAAAGCCCTGCCTCCAGAGGTTTCATTTCGGGTCCGCCTTATCCTCCATTATATCCGGGATATGCCAAGGGCAAAGGTTATAACCTCAGCGGCGGCGGCGGAGGGGATGGAAAATTCTCCGGCGGCGGCGGCGGCGGAAACTATGGCGGGGGAGGTGCTGGCGGAAGGGAAGCCGCCGGATGTACAACGCAATACCCCGGGGGTAATGGAGGAGGTCAGATCAAAGGGACCTATTTAGCCAACACGCTAAAAAGTATATTCCTCGGGGGCGGTGGAGGCGCTTCAACATATACTTCAGGCACACCGACACCCGGAGGAAACGGAGGGGGAATAATCATACTGATATCGGACACAATAAAAGCTGCAACCAATAAATTCATCGCTGCAGATGGTGCCGGCGCTAAAACAGCCTCGGGAGGAAATGCAGGAGCAGGCGGCGGTGGCGGCGGAGGAACAGTAGCCATTTATACTACACACTATGCAAATCTGACCATAACTGCAAAAGGAGGCAAGGGTGGTGATAATCCCGCCTATACATTTGGTGAAGGCGGAGGCGGAGGCGGAGGTCTTATTACTTCAAATACTCCGGCATCTTCAACTGCTATTACCAGATCTGTCGCTGGTGGAGCTGTTGGTGACCGGTCTGGTACGGAAACAGGTACAGGTGGAAGCGCAGGTGATAATCTTCTCACATGGGTCCCGATATTAAATGGATTCCTTTTCAATTCTATCCGTTCTTCTGTTACAAACACACAGACCGATTCAATATGTTCGAATGTTACTCCGGCGCCTGTTACAGGAACGACTCCTGTCGGAGGCTCGGGAAATTATAATTATGTATGGCAGAAAAGTATTAATTCCGGAAGTTCATGGACGCAAATTGCAAGCGGAGCTTCATACAAGGATTATTCTTTCCCCGGAACGGAAGCAGATACATTTCTGATCAGAAGGATTGTTGTTGATCTTACAACAACCCTGACTGACACCAGCAAGTGGGTGCAGATAAATGTCACGCCTGCAATCACCGGAAACCTGGTCGGAAAAGATACAACAATATGCAATGGCCAGAATCCGCTCAGCCTTATTCCGCTGAATGCAGGACCATCGAACGGGAACGGTCATTATAAGTATCAGTGGCTGCAAAACACTGATAACACAAACTGGCCTTCTTCACCAAATGCCACAGGAACATCAGCACTGGCATCATTCGATCCGCCAATACTTAATACAACTACTTATTATCAGCGTAGAATAAATTCCGGGAGATGCGTTAATTACAGTTCATCTGTGACGATCACCGTACTCCCATCCATAACCGGAAATATAATTACCCGCCCCGATTCAGTGATATGCGAAGGATCGGCTTTCAATGTCCTGAGTGCTTCACTTCCCGGCGGAGGTACAGGTGCTTATACCTACCTCTGGCAGGACAGCATAACCTCGGGTATCTGGCAGCCGGCTTCAGGAACGAACACTGCACAAACCCATGATCCTGCTGAAACTATGTTTGCAACTGTCGAGCACAGGTATTTCAGAAGGGCTGTAATTTCAGGCCCTGATGATGTATGCAAAAAATATACTGCTCCGATCAGGCTTACAATGTGGCAGGCGATCGAAAATAATATAGTATCGGCCCCTCAGACAATCTGTTCAGGCGATACACCTGTTCAGCTGACAGGGGTAACCCCGACACAGGGCGACCATACATATACTTATCAGTGGCAGGACAGCTCAAAAACAGCAACCTGGGCTTCCAGGTCGACAACAGGAACTCCATATGCTCCTCCTGCCCTGACCGATACAACATGGTACAGAAGAGTGGTGAACTCTTCCAAATGTACAAGCACCAGCAACAAGATCGTTGTCAATGTTCATGACCCGATAACGAATAATTCCATAGCAGCAGATACGACGATCTGCAATGGAGGCAATCCAAACAAGATCAGGGGTAAGCTTCCTGTCGGAGGCAACAGCATATTCGCGTACCAATGGTATTCCTCCACCGACAATTTCGGCACAAACAATGATCCGATCACAATAGCCGGAACCCTGATAAATTATGATCCTGCTGTACTCTCAGCCGACAGATCGTACCGCAGGGAAGTGACATCAGGTATGTGTAAAACCCTGAGCAATATTATTAAAATAACTGTATTGCCGTCGATTACAAACAATACAATTACTCCCGACAAAGCGGAGGTATGCTTTAACACGGTTCCTGGTCAGATAACAGGCACTCCTCTCACGGGAGGCGCCGGAGGAACACCAACATGGATCTGGCAGGACAGCACAAGCGGTGATTGCCTTTACAAATATTTCAGGAGCAACCTCACAGAGCTACACCCCGGCAACAAATCTCACAAAGCAAACGTGGTACAGGCGTACAATCAAATCGGGTCCTGCCGATTGCTGTATAAGTGTATCTCCGAAAGTTTCAATTGATACTATCAAGCTTCCGACTGCAACGATAACTTCTGTAGCAGATACGACTATCTGCGGTGGAAAGGAAGTAAAGCTCAGGGTACACCTGACAGGTGCAAAGAACTGGAACCTTGTCTATAATGAAAACACAACCCCTGTCACTGTGAGCAATATCTCTTCAGCGAATTACACTATCACCAGGATTCCGGCACCGACAAGCAGCATGACGGCATTCAATTACACCATAGCATCACTGATCGATGCCAACATTTGTTCTGCTGTGGCAACCGGCATGACAGGCAGCAGAAAGGCGAATGTGTACAGGGTTCCTGTTGCAAATGCAGGACCGGCGCAGGATGTAGTTTGCGGAACTGCAGTTACGCTGGCGGCAGTGCCGACCGACGGGACAGGAACATGGACATTCCCTGCTCAGGTAGTAAGCGGGAACCCGTCACTGTTTAATGCATCTGTCCAGATAGCGTCATTTTCCGGACAGAGTGTGACATACAAATTCTACTGGCAGGAAGTGAACTGGACGTGCACCTCCAAAGACTCGACCGAGATAAAATTCGATCATGAAATTGTAAATATAAATGCCGGGGCTGATGCCAGCCTGAGTTCATTCGACGGCGCCATACAACTGCAGGCCAATCCGTTGCAATCCTATGAAACAGGCAAATGGACGCTTGTGGCAGGCTCTGGCGTTTTTGACGACGATGCTATGAACTCGACGTGGGTCCGGTTTGCCGGAATTGGCGTAAATACATATAAATGGACAATCGTTAACGGGGAATGCACCGAGGAGGACCAGGTAACCTATGTGTTATCGAATCCGGTAGTACCTGAGATGATATCGCCGAATGACGATGGCGTAAATGACATACTTATAATCGAAGGACTCAATTTTGATAATCAGACGATAGAGCTTACAATATTGAACGGAGCAGGAGCGCTCGTCTTTTCAACGTCGAATGAGAACGGCAATGACGAATGGAATGACTGGGATGGAAAGAACTCGAAGGGAGAGGAGCTTCCTGAAGGAACATATTATTATCTGCTTAATGTAGACTCTCCGGTAATGGCTCCGGGAATTGAACCAACCAAGAAAAGCGGATTCATTATATTGAAGCGAAAGTGAGGAAGACCGGATATATAATGCTTCTTATCCTTGCACTGATCCAATACAGGTCATACGGGCAGGGCTATGATTCAGCCAGGATAATTCTCGGATATCCCGTTTACAGCCAGTATATTCATAACGGCCTGATGATCAATCCTGCATACGCCGGTTCCCGGGAAGCATTAACGGCAACACTGTCCTACAGGCTTCAATGGATGGGGATCGATAATGCCCCGCGCCTGCAATCTGTTTCCCTCCATACACCGATGAAGAATGACAAGGTCGCCCTCGGTCTGAATGCACAGTTCATGCAGTACGGGATCACAAATTCATCGAGTATTTATGCCATTTATGCATATCAGATCAGGCTGAGAAAGGGAAAAATGTCGTTCGGGCTTAAAGCAGGTGTCGACATGTCAAATACCGACTATAACGGATTGCAGGGTATTGCCCTTCCCGATCCGGTTATACCGGCTGATGGCAAACTGGCTTATATTTTCCCTAATGTTGGTGCCGGGGTCTATTATTACAGCAACCGTCTCTTTGCCGGATTCTCGGTTCCTTCATTCCTGTTCTACAGGAGTACCGGAAGCGGTGAGACACAGGCATACCATTCCTTCAGCGAGTATGATTTGATATTTTCTGCAGGAGGATTGCTGACTTTTTCCCCGATTCTGAAATTCAAGCCATCCTTTCTTCTTGACCTGTCGTTACACGATGCCCAGAAGATCAACCAGCTTGATCTTAACGGAAATTTCATAATAGCTGACCTTGTATGGATTGGCGCATCGTGGAGAACATCTGAACAGGTTATAGTAGGACATTTGCAGGTCAATCTGGGGCAGCAACTCATGTTCGGATTCTCGTATGATTACCCGGTTGGAAGGATGAATTCATATTCAAAGGGTTCAACCGAATTTGTACTGAGATATGAATTCGGGTCAAAGGTCAGCGCCTCAAATCCAAGGTACTTTTGATTTATGTACAGGAAGCTTTTACATATCATCCTTCTGTTGCTTCTGATCCTGCCTGGATATGCCCAGGAAAAGAAGCAATCGGTCTACGAGATCACCCGTATTCCGGTAAATGAAGGAGCATTCAGCGAAATATCACCTGTGATTTACAATGACGGAATTATATTCTGTTCCGACCGCAGATTCAGCGCTGTAAAGGACCGGAAGTCTTTTGATGGCAGGCGTCTTTACAATCTTTACTTTGCACAGAAGAAAGACAGTACTCAATGGGAAAAACCGGATGAACTGACAAGTGAAAGGAGCAAGCTCTTCAACAACGGTCCATTGTGCATCGCTCCCGACGGAAAGACAGTTTATTTCACCAGTGAAATTGAAACTGGCGCGATAACAAAAAAAAGAAGCTTCAGGAATCACAGCGGGATCTTTATTGCCGAGCTCTCGGGAATGGACCTTCAGTCACTCCGTCCGCTCCCATATAACAATCCGCAATACGACATAGGACAACCTTCAATAAGCAGAGACGGGAAATATCTATTCTTCGCTTCCAACATGCCTGGAGGGCAGGGAGGATCTGATCTTTATTATTGTGAATGGATAAACGGACAATGGAGCTCTCCGGCAAACCTCGGAGCTGCAGTTAATTCGCAGTCTGCGGAAAGTTATCCGTTCATGCATCCGTCGGGCAGATTGTATTTTTCATCAAACAGGTCAGGAGGAAAGGGGAGAATGGATGTTTATTATACTGTTATCAGCCATGGTGCATGGGAAGAACCGATACCTTTGGCCGATCCGATAAATTCTTCCAGGGATGATTTTGCATTCGTGGCCGATGCAGACCTGCAGACAGGATATTTCTCATCGAACCGCCGGAATAATGATGATATTTACCAGTTCAAATCGCTGATCATCCGCAAAGCTTCCTGCGATTCTCTTCTTGAAAACTCATACTGCTTTGAGATCTATGAGGAGAATGCCATCAGGTATCAGAACGATTCGCTGCAATTCCGTTACGAATGGAATTTCGGCGACGGTAGTCCCAAGGGTTTTGGCCCTTCAGTAATTCATTGCTATGCCGCACCTGGTATATATATTGTCCGGCTCGATGCGGTGAATCTTGTTACCGGGGAAATTATATATGATCAGAAAATTGATACCATTCCGGCATTGGAAGAGGAGCAGCCATACATCTCCGGTCCGGATGCCGGTTTTGCCGGCCAGAAGCTGACTTTCAATGCAGACAGTACGAACCTGCCCGGATGGAACATCACTAAGTATTACTGGAATTTCGACGATGAAAATATTGCAGTTGGCAAGGAAGTTGATAATACATATCTAAGACCCGGATCCTATAACATTCAGCTCATTGTTACGGATGAACCAGGACCGGGAGGAGTAGTCAGGGAAGCCTGCGTATGTAAAAATATTGTTATTTCAAGGCAACCCTGAAAATGAAAATGACTAATTTTAACGGCTTAATGAAGCTTTGCAGATCCATAACAATATCACTATTCATCCTCGTCATGCAGATAGGGCCTGTCATCTACGGACAGGCTGTACCGGGAAAGGATGAAAATATTCCCTTCCTTGTGACTTTCGGCAAGAATAACATAACATCCTGGGGTGATGATGATTTCTATCAGGTATGGTTCTTCAGCATTCCAAAGGATTTCACTCAACCATTCTATATCAGGATCTTTGATCCGGACTGCGGGGGGGAGTGGGATGAGATACATGGTGATTTCAATACAAGGACATCGTTTTCAGTATACGGAGGAAAGGGAGTCGACCCGGATTTGAATGAAGAATCAAGAGGATTACTCAGCCTTGCGGACTTTAAAAAATATGGACTGAAGGGAAATCTTCTGGAATCGAAGACTTTCGGAGGTGAAGCCAGGTATGACAACAAATATGCCACATTAGGCCCGTTTAATCCGACTGCCGGAGATTTCAGCAAGAAATGGAACGTATATCTCTTTAAGGTGGTTATTGAGGGTGTGAACGGTGATGACGGTAACCTTTACAGATTCTTCATGAGCCGCAACCCTGACAGCGACGTTGCGGTTGAAGGAGGCAACGCCTTCACCTATGAATATACATTCAGGATGTGGAATGACTTCAAGAGCGAGTCAAATATATACCCTTATGTGGATACTGGTGTAATATGGGTAAAGCAAAGAAACTTTGACTGGGATAACGACGGCAATATATCTGTAATCTCGAGGTATAAACAGGGGCTTCCGGCAGCTCTCTCTGGTGAGGATGTCTGGGCTGAATCAAGAATAGGCATTGAGCCGAAAGAGATCGGCGGATCACTCGACTTTAAGTTCATCAAAAAACAGGGAAGGCCTGAGGATCTGGTTAAGAACAACAATGTTGTCATGACCATTGAAAACCAGTATGGAGAAGCCCTTAAATTCTATAGTTCGCCGATTGGCGGAGTGCCTTATTATGAAGGAAAGGTGGGTCACAAGCAGATTCCGAAACCAAAAAAATAAAAGAGGGAGGATGTTGACAAAATCATGCAGCAAGGTTTTAATCAGCACCCTCTTGTGCCTGATTTTATTTTCATCGCTGTCATCAGGACAATCGTACAGATTCAGGAATTACGGACCTGAAAGCAATATCCCCAGTACATTTATTTATTCGCTTGTCCAGGATAATAATGGGTATCTCTGGGTGGGTACGGGCGGCGGGCTTTCGAAATTTGACGGATTTGACTTTTACAGAATAAGCTTTCCTGATTCATCAGCCAACAGGATCCCCCAGGTGAGCCTCAGGGATAAGAACGGGAATCTCTGGTTCGGCTGCAATGACGGTTCTGTATATTATTCTGAAGGCAAAACCCTTTTGCAGGTTCCTGTAAAAAATGAACGTTCCATTGTTGCCATTCTTGAGGGACCTGACAAATCAATTTACGTTTTTCCACAGGTTGGTTCGGTTATAAAGATCAATCCGGAAGATCCTTTGAATGTCAAAACGTTTAGTCTGCGCCCCGGATTTATTGTTTATTCTGCATGCTTTATGCGTTCAGGCGATCTTTTGCTCGGAACACAGGATACTATAAGCATCTGCGGGATCAGGGACGAATCATTGAAAGTGCTCAATACTATAACAGGTTTTAACTATTCCAATGTTACTGCAATTTACAGGATAGGCAATTCCGACAGTTATATAACGGGAACGGACGGGAACGGCATATTCAAACTGACCTTGTCCGGTGATAACATGGTTCTTTCCCGATTTGAAAACATTCCTGAGACTGAAGAGATCTCTGTTCAGTCAATTTCCGGGGACACGGATAACACCCTCTGGGTATCGACCAACGGATCAGGAGTATTTCAGTTGAGCTTTTCGGAGGCAGGTGAAATAATCCGCATCAGGTCCTACGACGAAAATTCCGGACTTAAGGGAAATAATGCAAGGATCGTATACCAGGATATTGAGAGCAATTACTGGATTGGATTATCCGACGGCCTTTCTATTCTTAATTCTTTGGCTTTCAGCTTGTATTCTCCGGGGGCATCATCCGGAACAGCCAATATCATTTATACTCACCGCTTTAATAAAGATTATCTTCTGGGAACTCCCTCAGGTTACTGGCTTTTTGATGCCGGAACAGGGAAAACAAAATCATTCGAGGAGCTGAAAGAGATATCAGCAAAATACGAAATACTCTCATATTGTGTGGACAATGATAATAATATCTGGATAGGAACCAACGGAGGCGGGGTTTTTGTACGTAATGAATCCGGACTGATCAGGTTGTTTTACAGGAATGGCAACAGCAGTGAGGACAATGTCACGGATATTAAAGTCGACAGCAAATATGTGTGGCTCGGAACACTAAACGGAGTGGTGATCCTGAACAGGGATGAAAGCGGAGAAAAATTCAAGGCCAGGTTTAATAATTATAACGGACTGCCTCACAATAGTATACGCAAGATAATACTGACACCTGATGGGAAGGCTGTGATCGCAATGGTGGCAGACCGCCTCTTTACAATCGATCCGGAGGAAGGAGTCATACAGGGCAAAGCCGTAATGTATGGAACCACAAGGAATGAGATAATTTCGTTATGCCAGACCAGCGATGGTCATCTTTGGGCATCTACAAAAGGGAACGGAATATTTGAATTTTATAATGATACACTGAAGTCCTATTCAAGGACTGAAGGGCTTTTATCGGACTTTTGCTACAGCATAATCGCTGATACACTGAACAGGATATGGATAGGACATGATGGCGGATTTTCAGTCTATGACCGTAATTCAGATATAGTCAGGACATTTGATGGTTACACGGGGGGAGGTCTGTGCAATTCCGGAGGGATGTTTGAATCACCCGATGGAAAGATATTTATCGGAACAACCCAGGGATTTATCGTTTATGACAGAAAAAAGGACATCAAACCAAAAAACGCGCCTCTTAACAACATCAATTATGTTTCCATAAATGATTCTGTCTATCCGGTGAAATCCTCATATACTCTACCTTACAGCAAGCGTTATAAAATAACTGTAAACTATGTCGGGATAAATCTTAAGAATCCTGAAAAAGTCTATTACCAGACGATGCTTGAGAATTATTATGATGAATGGTCTGAAGTTACAACTGAAAGAGAAGTCAGTTTTGCTCCTGGTGATGGCAGATACAGGTTCATGATGAGATCCGTCAACGATTATGGCCTGTCGGATGAAAATCCTATTGTGTTCCAGTTGTATATCAAAAAACCATTCTGGCGGACATGGTGGTTCATCCTTGCAAGCATTGCCCTGATCTCCGGGGTGGTGATTCTTATTGTAAGGCAGAGGGAAAAGGAACAGAAAAAGATTCAGGTATACCTGGAAAAGGAACTTGAAGCCAGGACAAGCGTTGTAATGAAGCAAAAGGACAAGATTGAGCTCCAGAACATCGAAATCACCGACAGCATAAACTATGCAAAGAGGATACAGACAAGTATTCTTCCCGACTTCACAAAGGTGGAGGAAACTTTCAATGACGCCTTCCTGTTCTTCCGGCCCCGCGATATTGTCAGCGGTGACTTTTATTGGTTCGATAAGCTCAGCGATGACAAATTCATACTTGTCTGCGCTGATTCCACAGGCCACGGAGTACCTGGTGCATTCATGTCCATGATCGGCTCCACACTCCTCCAGGATATAGTTACGCGTCAGCGTATCACGAAGCCGTCCGAAGTGCTGAAAATGCTCGACCGGCAAATATTCACAACCCTTAACCAGAATGTAGAGCTGGGTGTTTCAAATGACGGAATGGACATGGTGATCTGTGAAATCGACACGAAAAAACGCCATATCAGATTTGCCTCCGCAATGCGTCCCGTGATCCTTGTCCTGGGAGGAGAACCTTTGTATGTGAAGGGCAACAGGTGTTCAGTAGGCGGGGAATCGGTAATTGAAAAGTTCTTCGACGACCAGGAATACTACCTCAATAGCGGTGATTCCATCTATCTTTTCTCCGACGGTCTTCCCGACCAGTTTGGCGGAACAGATGGCAAGAAAATGAAGATCGCAAGGCTCAAGAAGCTGATAGAAGATGTCAACAACCTGCCGCTGTCGGGACAAAAGGAAGTGATCTCAAAATTCTACGAGGAGTGGAAAGGCGATTATGACCAGGTGGATGACATCCTGATGATAGGGGTCCGTCTCTGAATATTTTCCTAAAGGTAAATTCCGTTGACTGAAAGCGGTATCTCGACTGTGAAAACCGTGTCGCTCAGGTTCTCGGCCCTATCCATTATATAGAATTCATACTTTAGCGTATCCGTATTCTCAATTTCATAGAAGAGATACATGAATGTAACCGCTATGGTGCCTTTCAGGATTTTGTTCTGTCCTGTTCTGGTCATGTACGGGATCCTGTAATCCGATGGATTCAGGGGATCATTCTCCGGAACTTCCGAGAAAGTGCCTCCTTCTTTCCTGTACAGGTTGAAGAACATATTAACCGTATCTTCAGATCCGTTATCAGGAGATGGGAGACCAAGATCTCCGTCACCATCCTCGAAATAGAACTTGAGCCTTCCGCCCTTGCAGTCGTTTCCGAGAATGTCGGTTGTATCGAAAACGGCAAAGCTCGTAAATTCTATATACGGAGTATCCGGAAGCATTTCTATTTCGTGGCACGATGCAAGCGAAATTAAGGGAACTGCTATCGGAATTATGTATCTGAATATTCTCATTTTCGGTGGTAATATAATATTTCGCACAAAAATTGCACCAAAGTTTATTATTTCTTTCTGAAAAATATCCTCAGAGGAACACCCGTGAATTCAAATTTCTCCCTCATTCTGTTCTCGACAAAGCGCCGGTAAGACTCCTTTACATACTGCGGCAAATTGCAGAAAAAGGCAAATGAAGGCGCATAAGTCGGAAGCTGAGTGACATATTTGATTTTGACATATTTGCCTTTGAGGGCCGGGGGCGGATTTTGCCTGACGATCTCCTGCATAACTTCGTTAAGCTCTGAAGTGGGTATTTTTCTTGTCCTGTTCCTGTTTACGGTTTCGATCAGGTCCAGTATCTTGTGTATCCTCTGCTTGTTTGTAGCCGAGATGAAAAGAACCGGATAATCGACAAAGGGAGCTGTCTTGCTCTTTATCTCCTCCTCGACTTTTTTCGACGTATTATTCTCTTTTTCAACAAGATCCCATTTGTTTACAAGCAGTATCAGGCCTTTGCTGTTCTTAAGTATAAGCGATATGATATTGAGATCCTGTGATTCCAGGCCCCTTGTTCCATCGATCATCAGCAGGCAGATATCTGAACTCTCAATGGTTCTTATGGCTCTCATCACCGAATAGAACTCCACATCCTCGCTTACCTTTCCTTTCTTCCTCAATCCTGCAGTATCAACGAGAAGGAAATCATGCTGGTATTTATTGAACCGTGTGTATATCGAATCGCGTGTCGTTCCTGCAAGAGGGGTGACTATGTTTCTTTCCTCACCGAGAAGTGAATTGACAAGTGATGATTTGCCCACATTAGGTCTTCCCACGATGGCGACTCGCGGGAGGTCGGGAACCTCCTCAGGTTTGGTTTCGGGAAGGCTTAGAACCACAGCGTCGAGAAGCTCGCCGGTGCCGCTGCCGTTCATCGAGCTTAATGTGAAATATTCACCAAGACCGAGAGCATAAAACTCAGGAGCATCGAGGAGCCTTTGGTTATTATCGACTTTGTTTACAACAAGGAGAACCTTCCTGCCTGACTTTCTGAGCATGGATGCAACAGACTTATCAAGCTCATGGATCCCGGTTGTGACATCGACCATGAATAGTATGATATCAGATTCCTCGATAGCCAGAATCACCTGCTTGTTGATCTCTCCCTCGAAAATATCGTCTGAGTTTTCTACATATCCGCCGGTGTCGATAACTGAAAAATCAACTCCGTTCCAGTTGCTTGATCCGTAGTTGCGGTCACGTGTAACGCCGCTCACCTCGTCAACTATTGCGTCCCGTGAACCGGTAAGCCTGTTGAAGAGAGTCGACTTTCCCACGTTTGGCCTTCCTACTATTGCAACTATCCTGCTCATCTCCTGTGTTGGTATTTAACGGTATCCGAATCTTTTTAGTATTGCCGGCTTATCCCTCCAGTCTTTCGTGACCTTCACGAACAATTCAAGGAAGATTTTCTTGCCGAAGAAATCCTCCATGTCTAACCTTGCCTCGGTACCCACCTTTTTCAGCATGGTTCCCTTGTGGCCAATGATAATTCCTTTCTGGCTGTCACGCGCCACATGGATCACAGCTCCAATCCTGATTATTTTCTGTTCATCCCTGAAGCTCTCGATCTCGATCTCGACACAATAGGGAACCTCTTCCTTGTAATTCTTCAGAATCTTCTCGCGAAGTATCTCCGACGCGAAGAATCTCTCATATTTGTCAGTGAGCTGATCCTTCGGGAAAAATGGCTCACCTTCGGGAAGCTTCAGAAGAATATTATCGAGCAGAGGTTCAAGATTGAAATTCTTCAAGGCTGAGACGGGAATGACCGGAGAGCCTGGGAAAGCTCCGTGCCATGCTTCTGCAATCCTCTCGAGATCGGTTTGGTTTGAAAGATCTATTTTATTTATGGCAATTATAACCGGGATCCCCGAGGATTTTATCCTTTCGGTGTAATCCTTTTCAGCCAGCGGCTTTTCGGTGACATCTGTCACATATAGTATCAGGTCAGCATCTGTCAGCGCAGAATCGACAAAGCTCATCATTGCTTCCTGAAGCTTGTACTTCGGCTTCAGAATGCCGGGTGTGTCAGAATAAACTATCTGAAAATCATCACCGTTCACTATACCCAGAATGCGGTGCCTTGTAGTCTGGGCCTTCGAAGTTATAATGGAGAGCTTCTCGCCCACCAGGGCATTCATGATGGTTGATTTCCCGACATTGGGATTTCCGAGTATGTTAACAAAACCAGATCTGTGCTTCATACCCGATCAATATGCGCCCCGTTTAAGCATGTTAATCTCTTTCTCGTTAAGAAAGCGCCATTTGCCGCGCTGGACATTCTTCTTGGTGAGCCCTGCAAAATAAACCCTGTCGAGTTTCTTAACCTTGTAATTCATCGATTCGAACAACCGTCTGATAATCCTGTTCTGTCCGGAATGGATCTCAATTCCTATTTGTGACCTGTCGTCGGGATCGGCATACGAAACAGCATCGGCCACTACCTTTTCTCCATCCAGATCAACACCTTCAGTAAGGCGGAAGAGGTCATCCTTTGCCACAGCCCTGTCGAGAAATACGTGATAGATCTTTCTCCTGTTGAAGCGAGGATGAGTGAGCTTCCCGGTCAGATCTCCGTCGTTTGTGAGGAGCAGCACGCCGGTGGTGTCCTTATCGAGCCTTCCGACGGGGTATACCCTCTCGGAGCATGCATTTCCGATAAGCTCAAGCACAGTATGTTCGGCGTGAGGATCCTCGACAGTGGTCACATATCCTTTTGGCTTGTTAAGAAGGATGTACACCTTTTTTTCAGCCGAGAGCCTCTTTCCCCTGTACCTGACATCATCGGCAAAGCTGACTTTTGTTCCCAGATCGGTTACCTGTTTTCCGTTAACGGAAATTTGTCCCCTGCTGATCAGCTCATCAGCTTCTCTCCTCGAGCATACACCGCTGTTGGCAATGAAACGGTTGAGTCTTATTTTCTCGGACTCTTTCAGGACTTTGCCTGCGGATTTGCGGTTTTCCATTTCATAATTTGATCAGGCTGCAAAGGTACAATTATTTGACAACTTATGATTTGCCGATTTTTTTGCAACTTTGCGGAGCTTAAAAAAGAGACAGATGACATTGATAAAATCCATCTCCGGAATCAGGGGAACGATAGGGGGAAAACCTGGCGAAAGCCTGAGTCCTCTTGATATTGTTAAATTCAGTGCAGCATACGGCACATGGCTGATGCACAGGAACAAGGCCGTTTCGAGTGTTGTTACAGGGCGAGATGGAAGGCAATCAGGACCAATGGTCAGCCAGCTGGTAATCATGACGCTGCGAAGCCTGGGCATCAATGTGATTGATCTTGGAATGGCAACGACGCCCACTGTGGAAATGGCGGTCACAGGCACCTCCTCATCAGGCGGAATAATAATCACTGCAAGTCACAATCCTGCAGAGTGGAATGCCCTCAAGTTATTGAATGAGAAGGGAGAATTCCTCTCCGCAAAGGATGGGGAGAAGGTCCTTCAGATAGCGGAAGCGGAAAAATTTGATTTTCCGGTTTCATCAGGGCAGGGCAGCCTTAAGCATGATAAAACATGGAACAAAAAGCATATAAACAGTATTCTTGAGCTGGATCTTGTCGATGTAAGGGCGATCAGTAAAGCCGGTTTCACCGTTGCCCTGGATTGCATCAATTCGGTTGGCGGAGAAATACTGCCTGTTTTACTGAAAGCGCTTGGCGTGAAGAAAAGTGTCGGACTGAACATGATTCCTGACGGCAACTTTGCCCATAATCCCGAACCTCTTCCCGGTAATCTGAAGGACATCGCCAAGCTTGTTCCGGAAGCGAAAGCCGATGTGGGATTTGTTGTCGATCCGGATGTCGACAGGCTGGCGATAATCTGCGAGGATGGATCGATGTTCGGAGAGGAATACACTCTCGTTTCGGTTGCCGATTACATACTTGGATTCACTCCCGGAAGCACTGTTTCCAATCTGTCGTCGACAATGGCTTTGAGGGATATCAGTAAAAAGCATGGATGCAGATACTATTCCTCAGCAGTGGGAGAGGTCAATGTTGTAGAGGAGATGAAGAAGAGGAAAGCTGTAATAGGAGGCGAAGGCAACGGCGGAGTAATTTACCCCGAACTGCATTATGGCCGTGATGCACTGGCAGGCATTGCACTCTTCCTGTCGCACCTGGCATTAAGCAAAATGAAATGTTCTGAACTTCGCAGGAAATATCCCGATTATGTAATTGCCAAGACAAAAGTTGCCCTTCAGCCCGGGACAGATTTTAGCAGGATCCTCGAGGAAGTAAGGAAAGAATTCAAGGGCTGTATGATTGATGAAAGGGACGGAATGAAAATAGATCTTCCCGGAGCATGGGTTCAGATCCGCAAATCGAATACTGAACCTATCATAAGAATTTATTCCGAAGCGAAAACCATGCAAGAGGCTGAAAATCTTGCAGGTAAGATATCCATGATTGTTAAAAAACACTAAAAAAGACAGAGCCTGCGGAATAAAATAGTAAGTAAGGATGTCTTAAAAGCAACAAGGCAGATAACAGTGTTGTTAAATATTGTTAATGAAACTTAATAAGAACTCCCTTTTAAATATTTTTGTGACAGTTTTTTTGAAATAATCAAGTAAGAATATCTCATGAAGAAGAAATCAATTATTATTGTATCGATTGTAGCAGTAGTGGCAATCATTGCCCTGATTGTTTACAACAAGGTGTCTTCGAAAAATGATGTGGCAAACCTTTATGTCGAGGCACAGAAAGGCCAGTTCGACATAGTTGTCACCACCACCGGCGAACTTCAGGCAGAAAATTCGACAGATATCTATGGTCCTGAAATGTCTCAGAGCCGTAATATCAGGGCTGCAGATATCAAGATCACAGACCTGGTTCCCGAGGGCACGGAAGTAAAGGCCGGTGATTATGTCGCCACCCTTGACCGGACATCTTTCGACAACAGCTTAAAGGATGAGCTTGAAAGGCTAACCACATACGAAACCAACCTCGAGGTAAGGATCCTTGATACCGCTGTGACACTGAGCAACCTGAGGGATCAGATCAAGAATCTGAAATTCAGTGTCGAGGAAGCCAGGATTACAGTCGATCAGTCAAAATATGAACCTCCGACAACCCAGCGTCAGGCAGTAATAGCCCTCGACAAGGCAAACCGTTCATTGGAACAGGCAATCAGGGGCTATTCTCTAAGGGTTGAGCAAGCCCGTTCAGATATGAGATCGATGAAGAATAACCTGGCTGAACAACGCCAGAGGGTAGCTGACCTTCAGGCAATACTGTCAAAATTCATTATCACTGCACCTTCCGACGGAATGGTGATCTACAAAAGAGACAGGACAGGCGCAAAAAGAAAGGTTGGATCGTCGATCAGTCCATGGGATAATGTTGTCGCAACACTTCCCGACATGTCGTCGATGATCTCCAAAACATATGTCAATGAGATAGATGTAAGCAAGGTTAAGATCGGCCAGTCTGTAGACATCCTGGTGGATGCATTCCCTGAAAAGAAATATACCGGTGCTGTGACGAGCGTCGCCAATATCGGCGAACAGCTTCCAAATGCAGATGCAAAAGTGTTCGAGGTACAGATAAAGCTTAACATGTCGGACCAGTTCCTCAAGCCCTCAATGACCACCGGCAACAAGATCGTGACGAAGAGCATTCCTGATGTCACTTATATACCGCTTGAAAGTGTGCAGACCGGAGCAGACAGTATTCCGTTCGTCTATCTGAAAAACGGTGACAGGCAGATAGTTGTCCTTGGCGAATCGAATGAGAACAATGTAATCGTGGAGCAAGGGATGGAACCGGGTGTTATGTTATATCTGAACACTCCCGAGGAACCCGAGAAATTCAACAAGCTTCTTGGTCAGGACCTGATAACCGTTATCAAGGAAAAAGAGAAAGCAAAGAAAGAGGCAGAACGTCAGGCCAATGAGCAGTCACAGCGCAGAAGCTTTGGAGGCAGAGGCGGATTCGGCGGTGAAATGACCCCGGAAATGAGACAGCAGTTCCAAAACATGAGGAACGGCGGACAGATGGATACCGCTGCAATGCGCAGGTTCAGGCAGATGCGCGAGCAGAATGGCGGACAGCAGGGCACGAGACAGCAGGGCACCAGGCAGCAGGGAACCAGGCAGGAGGGCACTCAGCCAGCAACTCAGCAGCCGGCACAGGAGACAACAGTCAACAGATAATAATAAAACAGGGAAAATATGTTCAAATTTATCTTGCGGTATTTCCACGACATTGAGATCGCTGTTGAATCGATAGTATCGAACAAGCTGAAATCAATGCTTACGGCTCTGGGGATCATTTTCGGCGTGGCGGCGGTTATCGCCATGCTTGCTATAGGCAAGGGAGCCAAGCAGGAGATAATGGAGCAGATGAAAATGGTGGGGGTTAACAATATCCTCATTAATCCTATTGTTCAGGATAATTCATCTTCATCCGAAGAGGGTGAGAAACAATCCAAGAAGTTTTCAAGGGGACTCAATATGCTTGATGTCGAAGCTATAAAGGAGACTCTTCCTTCAGTGAAAAGGATCAGCCCCGAGATTTCATTCAACTCGACTGCAATGATGAACGGTGTCAAATATACCGCTAAGCTTGTAGGTGTTTCGAACGACTACTTCCACCTCTATAACCTTCCGTTGGTTTCAGGTGCATTTTTCAACGCCTACCAGGAAGAGAACGGCATCCAGGTTTGTATCATTGGGGCAAACATCAGGTCAAAGTTCTTCAGCAAGATCGACCCTTTGGGCCAGTATATAAAATTCAACGGGATATGGCTGAAAGTGATCGGGGTTCTCCAGAAAACAACGGTTAGCCTTACTGGTTTCGAGGAAAAGGGAGTGAACGTTTACAACGACAATATTTATATTCCCATTCAGACAATGCTTCTGAGATACCAGAACAGGGCTCTCGTGAATACAAAACTTGTTTCGGAAGCCTCAAGCAGCGTCATGGTCATGGGAGGTATGGGTGGCGGAGGAATGGCCCGTATAATCATGAGCAGTTCCGATGCCAGCTCAGATGCTGAAACCAATTATAATCAGCTTGACAGGATCGTCGTGCAGGTTAATGAAACAGAACAGCTTAATCCGTCGACAGAGATACTCAGCCGGATGCTGACACGCCGTCATACCGGTGTCAAGGATTTCGAGATAACGGTTCCTGAGCTTCTTCTTAAACAACAGCAGAGGACGAAGGATATTTTCAATATTGTGCTTGGCGCAATAGCCAGCATATCGCTGATAGTAGGCGGGATAGGGATCATGAATATCATGTTCGCCTCGGTGATGGAAAGGATAAAGGAGATCGGCACAAGAATGGCTATCGGCGCAAAGAAAATGGACATCGTCGTCCAGTTCCTTTCGGAAGCTGTTCTTATAAGCGTTTCCGGCGGTTTCATAGGAATATTCTTTGGAGTGATCATGGCCAAGCTGATAGAGCAGATTGCCGGCATCATGACCATAGTATCCTTTATGTCCGTCTTTATCGCCTTCGGCGTTTCAGCAGCGGTCGGGATAATATTCGGATACTCGCCGGCCAAACGAGCTTCAGAGAGAGATCCAATTGAATCATTACGCTACGAATAAAATATTAACAATGAAGAGATTACTGACATTTTCGATTGTAGCTTGCTTTTTATTCTCATTCCAGAAAGCAGCTGCACAGGAAATCAAGAAACTTACTTTTAATGAAGTTATAAAGCTTGCTGAAGAACAATCCCCGCAAGCCTTAATTGCAAAGCACAGGTTCCGCTCCAGCTACTGGTCGTACAGGACATTCGTGGCCCAGTACAGGCCAGCACTTACATTAAGCGGAACAACACCTGATTACAGCACTGCATATACAAGGGTTTACTCGAATGGCGACTGGGAATATATCCCCACAAACATGCTCCAGAATATTGGTTCGCTTGCCCTGGCCCAGAATATAGGTTTCACGGGTGGTTCAATCGCACTTCAGTCTGATCTGAACCTTCAGAACGATTTTGAAAAAGACAAGAGGACATATATGACCACACCGGTCAGTATAAGACTGACTCAGCCGATTTTCAGATATAATTCGCTTAAGTGGCAGAAAAAAACAGAACCGCTTAAATATGAAGTCGCCAAGAAGACATTCCTCTTGAATATTGAGTCTGTTCATTCTCAGGCTGTCATGAATTTCTTCTCTCTTGCCCTTGCACAGATCAACGTGCAGATAGCCAACATGAACTATCTTAATGCCGACACTTTGTGGAGAATGTCGCAGGGTCGCTACCAGCTTGGAACAATCGCCGAGGACGAACTCCTGCAGATGCAGCTTTCATGGCTTAACTCGGAAACATCCAGGAAAGAGGCGGAAATGAACCTCAGGGACAGGGAAATACGTCTGAGATCATTCCTTGGCTTCAACGACAAAGTCAGGCTTGAGCTTATTCTTCCGTCAGATATTCCTGAACTTCAGGTTGATGCAAAGGAAGTGCTCGATCTGGCACATGCAAATAATCCTGATATTCTGGATTCACAGCTGGCAATCCTCCAGGCCCAGAGCAGTGTCGCACAGGCTAAAGCAGAAAAAGGACTCAATGCGAATCTTTCCGCTGCCTTTGGCCTTCAGGGAAAGGATTCGGATTTCAGTACAGCCTATACTGAATTAAGCAGAAGCCAGGTTATCAGAGTCGGATTTACCATGCCGATCCTCGACTGGGGGCTGGGAAAGGGAAAATATAAAATGGCAAGATCCAGCCTTGAACTTACGCAGGTTCAGGAAGACCAGGCTATGGTCGACTTTGATCAGAACCTTACACTCGATGTCGAGCAGTTCAACCTGCAGTCCCAGCAGGTAAAAATTGCCGCCAAATCGGATACCGTGGCTATGAAGATGTACGAGGTCACAAAACAGAGATTCCTTATCGGAAAGATAGCAGTGCTCGAACTCAATAACGCAGACACAAAGAAGGACCAGAACAGAAGGGCATATGTACAGGCTTTGCAAAACTACTGGAGTTATTTCTATAACCTTCGTTCGCTGGCTCTGTATGATTTCCTGAACAGGAAACCGCTTGGAACAGATTACGAAATGCTTCTGGAATAAAGGGGAATCGAATAAATTACAAGGGCTGGATATCGCTATTCAGCCTTTTTTTTGTAAAAAATTAATATATTTGCGCCTCGATTCACAAGAATCAGAAATATTTACACGATAATTCAAACAATAATCAAATGCAGAACAAAGCAGCGATAATCATTCTGGCAATCGCACTGGCCCTGGTAACGATTTATCAGCTTTCATTCACGGGAGCGACCTACTTCGTAAAAAAGGATGCAAAGGAATTTGCAAAAGGCAACCTTGTCAAGGAAAATCAGTACATCGACTCGATAGCATCATTGCCAAAAGAAAAGTGGAGCTTTCTGGGAAGGACATTCAAGGAGACTCAGAAGAAAGAGATAAACCTCGGGCTCGACCTTAAGGGAGGTATGAACGTGATCCTCGAAGTATCGGTTGAGGATATTCTCAGGGCGCTCTCCAACTATTCGACAAATAAAACATTCAATGACGCCATTGCACGTGCCAAAGTGCTTCAGACTCAGAGCCAGGCAGACTTTCTTACTCTTTTCGGCAGGGCTTTCCAGGAGATCAATCCCAGCGAAAAAATGGCTGCTATTTTTGCTTATGAGCTGAAGGAGGATATCAATTTCAATTCGACGAACGAAGAGGTTCTCAAAGTTCTCGACATAGAGGTTACGGCTGCAATTGACAATGCTTTCAATATTCTTCGCACCAGGATAGACCGCTTTGGAGTTGTCCAGCCCAACATCACGCATGCTTGCCACGAAAGGAAGGATACTTATCGAGCTTCCCGGCCAGAAAGACCAGAAACGCGTGCGCGAGCTTTTACAGGGAACGGCAAACCTTGAATTCTGGGAAACATATGAGAACGGCGAAATAATCGGATTACTTATCCAGGCGAACGATATTCTGAAGGCCATGCAGGTAAATGAAATGAAACCCGTGGCTGTAAGCGATACTGTAACTGCAACTGCCGACACTACATCAAAGGAGGACCAGGCTTTGCTCGACCTTCTCGGAAAAGACACGTCAAAACCTGCTGCCGCAGCCACACGTGAAGAGTTCAACGAGCAGAATCCGCTGTTCGGAGTACTGAGTCCAAGGGTTGATGAGAGCGGACAGCCTCTGCCCTCAAGCATAGTCGGGCTCAGCCTTGGAATAGATACGGCCCGCGTCAATAAATATCTGAAGCTAAATCAGATAAAAGCGTTGTTCCCGCGTAACCTTAAATTCTACTGGAGCCAGAATCCGTATAAATTTGATGAGACCGGCACCATGTACGAGCTGCATGCGATCAAGGTGACGACGACTGACGGTCGTGCTCCGCTGGGAGGTGACGTTATTACCGGTGCAAGGCCGTCGAATACCCTGACCGGAGAAGTCAAAGTCGACTTTTCAATGGACACGAAAGGAGCAAAGACCTGGCAGAACATGACCCGTAATAACATCGACAGGTGCATCGCGGTAATCCTCGATGGATATGTGAGGTCATATCCCAGGGTGGTGAACGAAATTGCCGGCGGAAACACTGAGATCACAGGCGATTTCACAATCGATGAAGCAAATGACCTTGCAAATATTCTCAAGTCAGGAAAGCTTCCTGCTCCGGCAAAGATACAGTCAGAGACAATAGTGGGTCCCACGCTTGGCAAGGAAGCGATCAACTCGGGTATGCTTTCATTTGTGATATCCTTCTTCATCGTGCTTCTTTACATGATATTCTATTACAGCAAAAGCGCCGGAACGATTGCAGATATAGCGCTTGTTGCGAACATAATCCTGCTCATGGGGGTTACGACCTCCATCGGTGCAGTTCTTACACTGCCCGGTATCGCAGGTATTGTTCTTACAATGGGTATGTCGGTGGATGCCAACGTGCTTATTTATGAAAGAATCCGGGAGGAGCTCAGGAACGGGAAAGGCATCAAGCTTGCCATATCGGATGGTTACAAGGGAGCCATGTCGGCCATTCTCGACTCGAACATCACAACGCTTCTTACAGGTATCGTGCTTGTGATTGTAGGAACCGGCCCCATAAAAGGTTTTGCAACCACACTTGTGATAGGTATTTTTACATCACTTTTTTCTGCAATATTCATTACCAGGCTGATATATGAAAGTCTGCTGAAGAGAAATGCCAATCTGACATTCTCGATAAAAGCCACTGCAAACATTCTTAGAAACACCAATGTCGATTTTATCGGCAAGAGAAAGATCTTCTATACAATTTCAATAGCCTTAACCGTAATAGGAATTGCATCATCTGTTTATCCGTGGACTGAATCCGGGTATCGATTTTACCGGTGGCCGTACTTACGTTGTCAAGTTCGAACAGCCCCTAAAGACTGCTGATGTGGCAAAAAGCCTGCAGGTACAGTTTGGCGAAGCTCCTCAGGTTGTAACCTTTGGAAGTGAGGACCAGGTGAAGATTACAACCAAGTACAAAATCAGTGAACAGGGTATTGATGATGAGGTCGAAACGGCGCTTTATGAAGGATTGAAAGGGTTGCTGGGCAGTGATGTGACCAAAGACCAGTTCCTCAATGATTATGTCAGGAGTTCAGAAACTATAGGCCCTGTAATTGCGAGCGATATAAAAACCAAGGCAATATGGGCAGTAGGAATATCACTGGTGATAATGTTCCTCTACATATTCGTACGGTTCAGGAACTGGCAATATGGAGTAGGTGCCACTGTTGCAATTGCGCATGACACTATGATTGTCATAGGGATATATTCCTTATTGTGGGGAATACTCCCGTTCTCGATGGAGATCGACCAGTCATTCATCGCCGCAATTCTTACGGTCATCGGTTATTCAATAAACGACTCGGTGGTTGTGTTCGACAGGGTGAGGGAATTCCTTCCATTGCACCGGAAACGTCCTGTGAAAGAGGTGCTTAACCTGGCACTTGAATGACACTCTCAGCCGTACGATCAATACCGGTATGACATCTATCCTGGTGCTGATTGCAATGTTCATCTTCGGCGGCGCAACAATCAGGGGATTCCTTTTCGCACTTATCATCGGTATAGTCGTAGGTACCTATTCATCGATCTTTGTTGCAACATCGGTTGTATATGACGCATCCAGGAAGAAAGTGCTTAAATACTAGGAAAATATTTCTTATTATAACTGATTAATGCTTAAAGGGGGTTCTCAAGACCCTTTTCTTTTTTGCATTTTCTGCGTTATATTATTTACCGGATATTATCAAACTTTTCTAACTTTACATCCTTAATTATAGCGGAAAGATTATATGAGTGGTCCGGAAATACTGGTTATAATTTTGGTGGCACTTCTTCTGTTCGGAGCCGACAAGCTTCCCGAAATTGCCAAGAGCCTTGGAAAGGGAATGCGCGACTTCAGAAAGGCAACGGATGAGATACGGAGTGAACTTGAGACAAGCACAAGGGATATCAGGAATGATATAAACGATGTCAAGGATACTATTACCAGGGATGTCAATGATTTCTCAAATAATATAACCAGGGATGTAAATGAAGTTGCCGATGACATCAACAAGGAAGTAAGCGATGTGGCCGGAGACATTACAAAGGATGTCAATGAAGCAGCCGACAACATAAAGAAGGATGTAAACGATACCACTGATCCCTATCGTTACGACTACACCGACTAGACTTCAATATTAAAATATGATCAAAACTTCCGGAATAACCAAAGCCTACGGAGACCTCAAGGTTCTGAAAGGAATAGATATTGAAGTTAATGACAGGGAAGTTGTATCTATCGTCGGGGCGAGCGGTGCTGGCAAGACGACTCTTCTTCAGATAATCGGAACTCTTGATAAGCCTGATAACGGGAAAATTTACTATAACGGATCCGACATCAGCAGGCTGAAGGGCAAATCGCTTGCGACTTTCCGCAATAATAACATCGGCTTTGTTTTCCAGTTCCATCAGCTGCTTCCTGAATTTACGGCGCTTGAGAATGTATGTATCCCGGCATACATTGCAGGAAAAGGAAAGTCAGAAGCGGAAGCCAGGGCTTCAGAGCTTCTGGGATTCCTCAATCTTTCCGACAGGCTTGAACACAAACCTTCGGAGCTCAGCGGCGGTGAACAGCAGCGTGTGGCAGTCGCACGGGCGCTTGTTAATAATCCTTCGGTGATCCTTGCCGATGAACCGTCAGGAAATCTCGATTCAGAAAACAAGAACGAACTTCATAAGCTTTTCTTCAGGCTCAGGGATACCTTCGGACAGACAATTATCATAGTCACCCACGACCGTCAGCTGGCCGGCATGTCGGACCGGATCCTGCAGATAAAAGATGGCCTGATCATCAGGGAATAGGATCATGCAATCGTGCAATCGTGAAAATGAGTAAATCAGAACTGAAGGAATACCTTGATGAAAAAGCGGACCTATACAATTGCCCGGCTTTCATCGAGCTGGATCCCATAAGCATACCGCATCTTTTTACAAAAAAAGAGGACATCGAAATATCTGGTTTCCTTGCAGCCACAATAGCATGGGGAAACCGCAAGATGATCCTGAGGAACGCAAACCGCATTGTTGGACTTCTTGACGGTTCACCTTATGATTTCATAATGAATTCAGAAGAGAGAGATCTGGAACAAATACACGGTTTTGTTCACAGGACATTCAATTCCGATGACCTGATTTATTTTATCAGGGCTTTAAGACACATTTACCGCAATAACGGCGGATTGGAAAAGATCTTCAATAGATACAAAACAGCAGATTCCCTGCAACCGGCCATACATGAGCTCAGAAATTTATTCTTCGAGCTTCCTCACAGCAGTAGGACAGAAAGACACATTTCAGATCCTTTCAAGGGATCGGCAGCCAAAAAAATCAATATGTATCTGCGCTGGATGGTAAGAAAAGATAACAGAGGCGTTGATTTCGGCCTTTGGAAATCCATACCTCCATCAATATTGTCATGTCCTCTGGATGTACATTCAGGTAACATTGCCAGAAAGCTGGGTATGATTACCCGAAAACAGAATGACTCCAGGGCAGTATCAGAATTAGATAAAATTTTAAGGAGATTTGACAAGAATGATCCTGTCAAGTATGATTTTGCACTGTTTGGACTGGGTGTTTTTGAGAACTTTGCAGGATGATCCGCCTTATACCTTATCAATACATACTTAATTATTTAAGTTAATGAAAAATGAGGAAACAATGTCCAAGGATGATCCGATTGGGAAGAAGCCTGATCCTGCTAAAGACACTACCGATATGGCGGCAGAGCGGACGATAATGGCTGCTGACCGCTCATTGATGGCCTGGGTGCGGACCGGCCTGGCGCTGATTGGATTTGGATTTACCATTTACAAGTTTCTTGTATACCAACAGGAACAGATACAGGCAGTTGGCAAGGAGATTGTAAGCTTTTCAAATCCCAAAGTGCTTGGCATGGTAATGATAGGTCTTGGTATTCTCACTTTGATATTCGGCATGCTCGAAAATATAGCAATTTCTAAAAGCTACCGGATGACATACAATATCAGGCGTCCCAGATATTCTTTAATAATTGCAGGAATCGTTGCGGCTATCGGCATCTTGCTCTTAACCGCGATCATTTTTAAAATTTAAAGTCAGAATGGACTGCTCTGGCAAAAACAATTTAACTGAGTAACAAAATAAATAACTATTTCAGCTTCAAGCAATTTACAGTTTATCAGGATAAATGCGCCTTCAAGGTGGGAACTGACGGTGTATTGCTTGGCGCCTGTGCCGATGTTTCAGGAATTAAAAGAATTCTGGATATCGGAACGGGTACCGGCCTTATTGCATTGATGCTGGCCCAGCGGATGCGAAGCTGAAATTGTCGGCAATTGAACCCGATAAGGATTCTTTTCAGCCAGGCCTGCAGAACATCAGAAAAGCAAATGGAATAATAGGATTAAAGTTGAAAATTGCAAGCTCTGCAGGATTTTGATCCGGGTCCCTTAAGTTCGACCTTATTGTTACAAATCCCCCATTCTTCGCAGATTCACTCAAAAATCCTGATCCCGGCAAAGCGGCGACACGGCATAATGATACATTAAGAAATGAAGATCTTCTTAAAGGTGTGAACAGGCTTCTGGCGGCAGACGGCAGGCTTCAGTTAATCATGCCGTATGCTGAAGGACTGGTTTTAATTGCGGAGGCACAGGAATATGGATTATATTGCAATAATATATTGAAAATAAAACCCTTGCCGACCAGTGAAATCAGGAGACTGATACTGACTTTCTCAAAGAAGAAGCAGAAAGCGACTGAAAAGTTCCTCACTATCGAACATGGCAGGAGACATGAGTTTACTGAGGAGTATAAAAGTCTTACAAAGGAATTCTATCTGAATTTTAAATCAATTTGAAAAATTTAGGTCCATAAAATCATTTGACTTTAATTTTCAAATTGTTTCATTTTCAAATTTTCAAATTCGAATTAAGATATCATCTGACTTTCCGGCAATCCGTATTCCTCCTTCATCTCGATATCCAGCTTCTTCAATTCCTCAATTACCGGATTATAGATCTGCGGAACAACCGGTCTGCAGACTCCTGTAATGTCAATCTTCTTTTCAAGGATCATTTTAACGGCTATGGAGGCCGGAAGGGCCACGGTTCTTGCGACTGCCGTATTTGTCTCTGGTGATCCGAAATCAAGCATCGACGATTTTATAACTTCCCTCTTTCCTCCGGGATATTCTGCAAGAAAAACATGCTGCATCATCACTGCATCCCGGTCCCTGGAAGTCAGCGACATCTTGCCTATCATCCTGTCTGCAGTTATCTCAAAAGGAGTAGTTCTGCCATAAGACATCTTCTCATTGCTGAAGAAGCCAAGCCATTCGAGAGACTTCATGGCCACGGAGTCTTCTTTTATTCCGAGTTTCGATGCAATGTTTTTCCTCAGCCCTGATTTGTCAACGCCGTTTCTCGCTGCAAGGAATCCTGCATAATCCATACCGGTATAATCTTCGATGGTATCATCAAGCATATTCAGGTGCTTCATTGCATCGAGAGTTTCGCACCAGCCCTTGTAGCGGAAAGTTCCCCGGTACATCGTTTCTGCTTCGGGGATGCCATAAATATCTATATAGCTGATGGAATCCCTGTTTGGATACACTTCCAGTTCTCCCAGCACCGGGAAATTATAGGTGAACCTGTCCCTGAAAAGATCGATAGGTTCTATTTTTACCTGCTTGCCTTTCTTCAGGTACTGTGCTCCGTTCCTGCTAGCCAGAACAACACCCCTGGGACTCCATGAGAATTTATAATTCAAGGGATTATCAGATGCTTCAGGGGCAGGCAGTGCACCGCAGAGCGAATAGAACTCCTTTACTTTTCCGCCTTTATCATGAATGTGATCTATGATTTTCATGGCAGTCATATGATCGATACCCGGATCGAGGCCTGTCTCGTTCAGCAGTATCACCCCGGCTTTTTTTGCCTCTTCATCGAGAGCTTTCATCTCGGGCTGAACATATGAAGTGGTGACAAGCGGCTTTTTGCACCTTATGCAGGCTTTGGCTACCAGCACATGATGCTTGTACGGCAGGAAGGAAACTGCTATATCACTTTCATTTACAAGCTTTTCAAGTGTTTCTGTGTCATCTGCCGACCACTTCAGGGATGATCCGTTCGGATTACCCTTTATCATCCTGTCTGCCTTTTCCCTGGTAGTAGTGGCAATTTTGACTTTGAAACTGTTTTCGAGAAGGAACTCTACCATTGGCTTTACAACAAGGCCGGCGCCTAAAATCAGAACTTTGTTCATTATGTAAGGATTTTAAAAGTACAAGATAATCAATAAAAGGGAGAAAAAACATGACTTTTATCTCTGTGTAATTCTCATGAACTCACCCCCCAGCACCTCTCTGTTCACATGCACTCACCCCCTTGCCTTCGCTCCGCTCAGGCTTTCCCCCTCTCTGCTAAAGCAAAGAGGGGAATGTGGTTAATATACAATTAATTAGCCCCCTTCCTTTCTTCAGAAGGTGAAGGGGGATGGGGGATGAGTACGTGGTTACACAGAGGGAAATGATATAAAATTGTATCTTTGTTTATATTGCATAATACTAATAATTGTCCCTGCCCGCGATCCCTGATGACCGATAATCCGAAATACGTCGAAACACCCCTGATGAAGCAGTATTATGCTGTCAAAGGCAAGCACCCTGATGCAATTCTGCTGTTCAGGGTTGGCGATTTCTATGAGACATTCGGCGAGGATGCAATAAAAGCTTCGGAAATACTTGGGATAACCCTTACACGCAGGGCAAATGGATCAGCCTCATTTGTCGAACTGGCGGGTTTCCCTTACCATGCTCTCGACACTTACCTGCCAAGGCTGGTCAGGGCAGGTCAGAGAGTAGCAATCTGCGAGCAGCTGGAAGATCCGAAGCTTGCAAAAAAAATAGTAAAGCGCGGCATAATAGAGCTGGTGACTCCCGGAGTACTACTCAACGAAAATGTACTGAATCATAAGGAGAATAATTTTCTGGCTGCCGTGCATATAGACAAGAAAATTGCAGGAGCGGCTTTCCTGGATATATCCACCGGCGAGTTCCTTGTCGCGGAAGGTACCATGGAGTACATAGATCAGATGCTGAACAACCTTCAGCCCAAGGAGGTGCTTTATGAGAAGAAGAAGAAGGATCTTTTCCTGGAAAGCTTCGGAACAAAGTTCTACACCTTTAAGCTTGATGACTGGATATTCACACCGGAGGCAGCCAGTGACCGTCTTCTTAAGCAGTTTGAAACCAGCTCGTTAAAGGGATTCGGGATACAGAATCTTATCTTACGGGATAATTGCCGCCGGAGCCATACTCTATTATCTCGACATAACCCAGCACGAGCAGCTTGGACATATTACAAACATCTCGCGGATAGATGAAGACAAATATGTATGGCTCGACAAGTTCACCGTGAAGAATCTTGAACTTTTTCATTCTCCCTATGAAGGTGCGAAGACGCTCATCGATGTCATGGACCGTACTATCTCACCTATGGGAGGACGTCTTCTTAAACGGTGGATATCACTGCCTCTGAAGGATATCCAGCCGGTGAATGAGCGTCTCGATATTGTCCAGCATCTTGTGGAGAAAAGTCCGTTCAGGGACGAGATCTCCGGATTACTGAGGC
The DNA here is from genome assembly GCA_963772715.1 of uncultured Bacteroidota bacterium. Lineage (GTDB taxonomy): Bacteria > Bacteroidota > Bacteroidia > Bacteroidales > VadinHA17 > LD21. The sequence goes on along the minus strand of CAVYYM010000025.1, from coordinate 2,307 downwards.
ATATTGGCGATCTTGAAAGGCTTATTTCAAAGGTGGCCGTCAGCAGGATCAATCCCAGAGAGGTCGTGCAGCTGAAGAGAGCCTTGAAAGCGACGGACCCCCTGAAAGCGCTCTGCTGTAACAGCGGATGCGCTCCGCTGGCCGCAATAGGAGAACAGCTGAATCCATGCAAGCTGCTGGCCGACAGGATAGAACATGATCTTAACAACGATCCTCCTGTCCAGATCAACAGGGGGAACATAATTGCAAAAGGAGTTTCAGCTGAACTGGATGAGCTTCGCACAATACTTTACAGCGGGAAGGATTACCTGACTGACCTTCAGAACAGGGAGAGTGTCCGCACAGGGATAACTTCACTGAAAGTCAGTTATAATAATGTCTTCGGATATTATATAGAGGTGAGGAACACACATAAAGACAAGGTGCCTCCGGAATGGATAAGAAAACAAACGCTTGTAAATGCTGAGCGCTATATTACAGAGGAGCTTAAGGAATATGAAAGCAAGATACTGGGAGCGGAAGAAAAGATAATCGATCTCGAGACGAAGCTTTTCAACGACGTGGTGCTGGCGATCGTCGGGCACATACCATCGATACAGCTCAACTCGGTGCTTATTGGAAAGATAGATTGTTTCCAATCGTTCGCTGTTATATCGACGGAGAATAATTATGTAAGGCCTGTTCTTGACGATTCAAAGACACTTGATATCTCGGACGGCCGCCATCCTGTTATAGAAAAGCAACTGCCTGTAGGGGAATCCTATGTGCCCAACGATCTTTTTCTCGACACCGATGATCAGCAGATCATTATACTTACAGGTCCCAATATGTCGGGTAAATCCGCACTGCTGAGGCAGACAGCCCTGATTGTGCTTATGGCCCAGACGGGATGTTTTGTTCCTGCCAGGGCGGCGAGGATTGGGATTGTAGACAAGATCTTCACACGTGTAGGGGCTTCAGATAATATAAGCCTCGGCGAGTCGACTTTTATGGTAGAGATGAACGAGACTGCCAGTATCCTTAATAATCTTTCGGACCGCAGCCTCATTCTCCTTGACGAGATAGGAAGGGGAACCAGTACATATGACGGGATCTCGATAGCATGGGCCATGGTGGAATATCTTCATGAAAACAGGATGAGGGCCAAAACCCTTTTTGCCACACATTATCATGAGCTTAACGAGATGGAAAACTCATTCGCCAGGGTGAAGAACTACAATGTCTCGATCAAGGAGATGAATAATAAGGTGATATTCCTGAGGAAACTGAAGAGGGGCGGCAGTGAGCACAGTTTCGGAATACATGTCGCAAAGATGGCAGGAATGCCCAGGAGCGTTGTGAACCGTGCCGGCGATATTCTTAAGGAGCTCGAGCAAAGCCATGACAAGCAGGAGCTTGCAAAACCGATCGCAGATATTGCAGATCACAGGGAAGGTCTGCAGCTCAGCATCTTCCAGCTTGATGACCCGGTACTGAAGCAGATCAGGGATGAGTTTCTTGGGATCGATATGGATAACCTTACACCTATTGAGGCATTGAATAAGCTATATAATATTAAGAAGCTGCTTAAATAGATTTATTAAGAAGAAAATGCTATATTGATGGATGATAATTAAACCAGGATATGACTCATTCAAACTCAAAACCCAGATTAAAGATTGCCGTTCTCGGCGCTGGTCATGGAGGCCTGGCCATGGCTGGACACCTTGCTCTTATGGGGCATAAAGTGAACTTATTCAACCGGGGAGAAGAAAGATTGTGGGGTGTAAGATCATCAGGTTCGATAGAAATTACCGGAGAAGTCGAGGGATTTGGTGAGATTTCTCTGGCTACTACATCAATGAAAGAGGCAATAGAAGGAGTAGAGCTAATAATGGTTGTAGTACCCGCCTACGGCCATAAATGGCTGGCTGAAGAAATGGCTCCGTATCTTGCAGATGGTCAGATTGTTGTTCTTCATCCGGGAAGGACTTTTGGTGCATTAGAATTCAAACAGGTACTGAGCAGGATGAATATCACGGCTGACGTGATAATTTCAGGGCACAGACCTTTATTTATGCCTCACGTGCAACAGGGCCCTCGCAGGTTCATATTTTCAGAATAAAGCATTCAATACCGGTAGCTTCCGATCAGGGCTCACCTGATCCCACATGTGATTACAAAGTTACGTCAGTTTTACCCACAGTTTGTCCCCGGCGACAATGTTTTTAAAACCAGCTTTGAGAATATTGGAAGTGTTTTTCATCCTGCTCTCTGCATATTGAATTCAGGATGGATCGAACATGATATTGATTATCAGTTTTACCA
>CAVYYM010000024.1:0-4133 GCA_963772715.1 uncultured Bacteroidota bacterium | reverse complement strand
GTCGGGGTGATCTGACTCGAACAGACGACCCCTTGCACCCCATGCAAGTGCGCTAGCCAACTGCGCCACACCCCGCTTTGACCTCCATAGCCGTGGCGAAGGAGGTCTTTAAACCAAATCTCCAAACCCGGGCGGTCTAAAGCTGATGCAAAATTAATCAACAATTCTGAATCTCCAAACAACACGGCATCTTGTACCTTGTCCCTTGTCCCATGTACCTTATCCTTGTACCTTGCACCTTTTTTCTTACTTTTGCAATTATTCTTAGTCGTTACCTATGAAAGTTTTCAAGCAAATGGATATACAGCCTGAAAAGGAACAAATAGATTTACTGCTCACTGTCGAAAAGGTAAGGTGCCTGATAATAGGCTCAGGACCGGCAGGATATACTGCTGCAATATACGCTGCAAGGGCTAACCTCAAACCTGTCCTCTATACAGGACTGCAGGAGGGAGGACAGCTCACAACCACGACCGAAGTTGAGAATTTCCCGGGCTATCCCGACGGCATTACCGGACCTGCAATGATGGAGGAATTCAAGAAGCAGGCGCTGAAATTCGGAACAGATATACGGTTCGGCATTGCCACTGATGTCGATTTTGCCGGAAAAACCCGCCGGGTGATAATTGACGGAAATAAGCTGATTGACGCTGACGCGATCATCATAGCCACGGGAGCCACAGCCCGCTATCTTGGACTGGAAGCCGAACAGAAATATGCGGGAATGGGTGTTTCGGCCTGCGCCACATGTGACGGTTTTTTCTATAAAAAGAAGGATGTTGCAGTCGTCGGTGGAGGAGACACCGCAGCTGAAGAGGCAACTTATCTTGCAGGCATTTGCAATAAGGTCTACCTGATAGTCAGGAGAAATGTACTCAGGGCATCCAAAGCCATGCAGGATAAAGTGATGAAAACTCCAAATATTGAGATTATGTGGGAACACCAGGCAGTCGACCTGTTTGGGGAGAACGGTGTTGAGGGAGCCGTGCTCGTCAGGAAGAAAGGTACGCCCCAGGAGGAAACGGTGAGGATAAAGATCGACGGATTTTTCCTGGCAATAGGACATACTCCGAATTCGGATGCATTTAAAAGATTCCTGGATACGGATGAGACGGGTTATATCAGGACCATCCCCGGTACCTCGAAAACAAATGTACCCGGAGTCTTTGCAGCCGGCGATGTCCAGGATCCTCATTTACAGGCAGGCAGTTACAGCTGCAGGTTCAGGCTGTATGGCTGCAATCGACGCAGAAAGATATCTGTCAGAACATAAATAAGAGATATATGAAAACTTTCAAGAAAACTTTCAAAATAAACGCCGAACCTTCCGACGTATATTCGGCGCTGACAAATCCATATACGATCGGACTATGGTCGGGATACCCGGCAATAATGTCGGAGGAACCAGGGAGCGAATTCTCATTATGGGAAGGCGATATCACCGGAAAAAACCTGGAATTCATTAAAGACAGGAAAATAGTTCAGGAATGGTATTTCGGAGATCAGAAAGAGAAATCGATTGTTACCATTACTATTCAGCCTGACAGGGAAGATTCCCAGGTGACCGTCGAACATATGAATATTCCTGATGAGGATTTTGAAGATATTGCAGAAGGATGGAGGGAATATTATTTTGGAGCCATATTTAATTTCTTTAATCCCAACTTCTAACATGAAGACAACAAAATGCCTGACTATCATTATCCTGCTTTTGCCATGACATCAGGCATAAAAGGTCAGGCCGATACAGTTCGAAATCCTGAACAGTTCCTTTTTCCTGAATTCTATGTGGGAGTGGCAAAGATGCTTAATGGCGAAAAGGTCGTCCTGAACCTGAATTACAATATCATAACCGAGAAAATGGTTTTTATGCAGAAGAATCAGATCTTCGACATTGTAAACCAAGAGACTATAGACACAGTTTATATTGAGGGAAGAAGATTCATTCCCCGCGGTAAAGTCTTCAATGAAGTACTTGCAGACGGAAAGGCGACATTTTTTGTTCAGCATAAAGGCTCTGTCAGGAAGCCTTCAAGACCAGCTGCCTATGGAGGGTACATCCGAAGTTTCATCATCGACATATGTAAGCAATGTGAGACTTGGGAACGACAGGTTCAGGATGAAAAATAACGCTGAAATCATCATTGAAACAGGTTCCCTCTACTGGATCAGGAAAGATAATAATATGAATCTGGTGACGGGAAAGAAAAGCCTGCTTACTATTTTTTCCGATAAAAAATCTGAAGTGAAGACCTATATGGGCAGATCAAAATTCGATGCCGAAAATCCGGACCAGCTAAATAACCTGGTCAAATATTATAACAGTTTACCCTGATCATCAAAGATCCCGTAAAGATCCTCGGCACAGGCAAGTACAAGGTTACCGACTCCCCTGTAGTATACTGAAAGTGAATTCTCCTGAACCTTCTCGTTCCATTCATCAACCCACGAAATAATATGCTGACTGATAAACCTGTGTATTTCCTTCTTCATTTCACCGCAGCAAGGTGCGTCATCAAATTGTAAATATTTGTCAATCAGTTTTGTAAGGAATAGAAGCTCTATGCCAAGATGATCCTCGGGAACCTTTTCTCCAGGTCTGGATCTCCATCCGTAAGAATCATAGAATTCCTTTACCTTTTTCTCAGTATCCAAACCCCTGGCGTATGCAGATTCAAGCGGAATCGCCAGCTGCATGCCGTCGGATGCAAAAAGTCTCCTGTGATCCCTGATCAGGTCAGCCCTGCAAAGTTCTTTGCCGGAACATGATTCCCTCAATAAAGCTGCTGCTTTTATGAATCTGGGATTGGAGCTTGAAACAGGGAGTCTTTTAAGTATGCCGTCTGAAAAAAAATCCATTACGCATTCTTCTGTAGGTTCATACATTATAAGGCTGCCACAAAAATAAAGCAGCATATTATAACCCTTAAGCAGATTTTTCTGACCAGGAGCCAGATTATTCTCTTCACATGTCATTTTGATATTCCGATCAGTATTTAAATGAATAGAACGGATAAACAGGAATATTGTTCAAAGCAAGACATGGATATAAAAACGCAGAGGCAGGTTTCAGACCTGCCTCAGTAAAAAATTATGATTGTATAAACAATTCCTTATTTCGAGAAATCTGCCATCTCATCAGGATAAAGATTATTATCGATCTTCCTCTTGAGCTCCTTGAATGATTTAACTGTATACTCGACATCCTCAAGAGTATGTGAAGCTGTCGGTATGAGCCTGAGCATGACGACATCCTTCGGTACGACAGGATAAATTACGACTGAGCAGAAGATACCGAAGTTTTCTCTCAGATCATAGATGAGTTGCGTGACCTTTGTAAGAGCACATTTGAAGAATACCGGAGTTACCGGCGATTCTGTATTTCCAAGATCGAGGCCGGCTTCTTTAAGTCCTTTCTGAAGTGCGCGGACAATGATCCATAATTTCTCCTTGTATTCAGGATGAGACTGGATAATCTCCAGTCTCCTGATGGCACCAAGAGTCATTGCCATAGGAAGGGCTTTTGCATAAATCTGCGATCTCAGGTTGAATCTCAGGTATGTTATCACTTCCTTTGTGCTTGCCACGAATCCTCCGATCCCTGCCATCGATTTGGCGAAAGTGGCAAAGTAGATGTCGATCTGGTCCTGAACACCGAAATGTTCCCCTGTTCCTGCGCCGGTAGCGCCCATGGTGCCAAAACCATGCGCATCATCAACCAGAAGGCGGAATTTATATTTCTTTTTTAGTTCAGTTATTTTGTCGAGTTTGCCAAGGTCGCCAGCCATACCGAATACACCCTCTGTAATTACGAGAATGCCTCCGCCTGATTCCTCCACGAGCTTTGTTGCTCTCTGGAGCTGCTTATCGCAGCTTTCCATATCATTATGAGAATATACGAACCGCTTTCCGAAGTGAAGCCTTAATCCATCCATTATGCAGGCATGGGATTCGGAATCATAAACGATCACATCATGCCTGTCGACAAGGGCATTGATAATCGAAACCATTCCCTGATAACCGTAATTCAAAAGGTAAGCTGATTCCTTCTTTACAAATTCAGCGGCCATCTTCTCGAATTTCTCATGATTGGTGGTCTGTCCCGACATCATTCTTGCTCCCATGGGATAGGC
>CAVYYM010000023.1:0-228810 GCA_963772715.1 uncultured Bacteroidota bacterium | reverse complement strand
TTTCCTTCTTCAGGGTATCGATGTCCTTTCTGAGTTTATTCCGATAATAATTCACCGATCCGGGATTGGCCATGATCATGTCGAGCTGGCGCGTGTGAAGGGTCAGATACCCCAGGATTTCCATCTGCGTTTGCATGTGCGCCATGTCGTGGTTTTCCAGCCGGGAGGCCAGGTGGTCTTCCTTGATCTGAACGCGCAATCCCTGCTCTTCCAGAATGTCCTTGATGAAATGCACGCGGCCGAGTTTGCGGTTGGTATCGGCGGCCCCGCCTTTGAACTGGAAACTGATGTCGTTTTCCCGGGGCCTTTCGCTGATCAGGGCCTCGATCGTTGAAAAATGATAACCAAGCCGGGAGCTCAGGCTGCAATAGTGCCTGGAAATCATGAAATAATTGCGCTCCGCATACGCCGATCGCATGCTGGGGGTCAAGGCCGTATTGGTGGTGGACTGATACATGACCGACAGCATGCCTTTTCGGTCCAAGGCCGGCGGCCCGTCCCAGGGAATGGCGACAAAGCCTTTCCAGAAAGCCTGCATGGGAATGGAATCGATGTTGTCCAGGGTCACGTATTTTCCCGGCACCTCTTTCCTTGAATCCGTCATCGAGGTTCAGCACCCACCATTGCATGGGAACCCGGTAATGGAGCTGTTTGCTGGAGTTTTCCGAAAAATTGTGATCTTTTCCGAAATCAAACATTTCGATCACCGGATTTTTCATGAATGAAGCGGGTGATGTCGTGAAAAGTATTGCAATTGGCGGGACAGAACTCGCGGGAGTCCGGATCCAGCAGGTGAAGCGGAATGACGTGCCGGCTGACCTGCTGTAATATCTCATGGACCGGGCTGCCTTCCATGAGGTTGGATCGGGAAGCGTCGGTCCGGTAAGCAGGGCCGGGATCGACCCGTCATAGATTGATCCGGTGGGATGCGTCCACGGTGATCATCTGACCCGGTTTTAGAATCGTTGCGGCATCCGGGATGCCGAACAGGGCCGGAACCCCGAATTCCCTGGCTACATTGGCCAGATGTCCGGCAAATCCGCCCTGTTCCGTAATCACGGCGGATGCCCGCGTCAAAAGGGATGCCCATCTGGGAAGGGCCTGGCGGGTCACCAGGACGGCGCCTTCCGGAAATGCCAGCACATCCACGCCCCGGTCTCCCAGATAGACGGGTCCGCTGCCGGCGCCGGGGCTTGCCGTGATGCCGCCGCCTGCAATGAGATGTTTTTTCAGTTCGGTGCGTCGTTTTCCATGTCTTCTTCGGGTTCCCCGGCGAGAATCTGCTTCAGGGGCCGGCATTGCAGAATATGAATCGCCCCGCTTCCGGCGATCGCCCATTCGATGTCCTGAGGCATGCCGTAATGATTTTCGATGCGGACGGCGATCTCCGCTATCTGCCCCTGCCTGATCGTCCGTCAGGCAGGGGCGGGCGCCCTCTTCCTCCGTCAGATCCATGCGGCAGACGCCTTCCTGGGGGTCGCGGTCGACCGTTCCTTGGGGCTGATCACTTTCTGAACGATCTGCATCGGCGGCTGTCTGGAGGCCACAAAAAGGTCGCAGGCCACGCTACCGTCCACCACCGATTTGGGAAGTCCCCATACGGCATTGATGAAAACGCGGTCATCCCGGCTGGAGACCGGGCTCCGGGAATAGGTAACCCCGCCGGATATTGCATCCACCATGACCAGGCATCCGACGCACATCAGGATGTCTTCGTCCCGAAAGCCCTTGTTCATTCTGTAAGTAATGGCCTGAAGGCTGTATTTGCTGGCAATCACTTCCTTGTAGGCCTGAAAGACATTCTCGAAGCTGACATTCAGCTCCGAGCGATACTGGCCGGCAAACGAGCTGCCTTCGGCGTCCTCTCCCAGCGCGCTGCTCCGGAGCGCCACCGTTATCCTGCCCCCGCTTTCCGCTTCCAGGTCTTGCCAGGCACCGCGAATGACGGCATCCAGATCGTCCGGGATCCGGGATCGGATCACCAGTTGCTGAATTTCGGCGCTGAACGAATAAAGATCTTCGATGTCATCGGAATCGATGGACTGGAGCTTGCGGTCGATTTCCACCTGAAGGCTGTTGTAGTCCATGAACCGCTTGAAGGCCGAGGAGGTGATCACAAAACCCGCGGGGACTTTCAGGTGAATGCGGTTCTTGACTTCGCCGAGGTTGGCCATTTTGCTGCCCGCAACTTCGGCCATGTCCTTGTCCAGGGCGTTCAGGGGAAGAATCCGGCGCCCGACCGGCAGAGTCCGGGTCTGCTTGAGGATGGCGTCGACGGCTTTTTCAATGACGGAGAACCGGCTGTCCAGCAATAAAAGAAATGGTGTCATCAATTAAGCATCAGGCACAAATTCCCAAGCCGACTCAAACAGAAATATCTGGCTCTTCTCTGACACCCAAGAACAAAAACAGGATGATAATCCTGACAGGATCATTCATAGCTTTATTGTTGATAACTCTTGGTGTTCTTTTTATTCCAAAACTGATCAAGCCAAAAGAACAGCTCGAAAAATCAATAGCTGTACTTCCTTTCCGTAATCTCAGCAATGATACAACTCAGCTTTTTTTTCTGCGATGGTTTTATGGAAGAACTTCTTAACGATCTTCAGAAAGTAGAAAGTTTTACCGTAAGATCCAGAACGTCTTCCGATCAATACAGGGGTACTAAAAAATCTGTTACTATAATAGGACACGAACTCAACGTAAACTATCTGGTCGAAGGCAGCGTAGGGCGTGAAGGCAATGATTTGAAGATCTGGGTCCAGCTGATCGACACAAGAGCTGACAAACATTTATGGTCCAATGAGTACCAGAGAGAGATGACTATTGAACAGATATTCTTTCTCCAGAGTGAAATAGCAAAAGCCATCGCCTCTGAACTTAAAGCTGTGCTTAAACCAGATGAAATTAAAAAGATTGAGAAAAGGCCAACTGAGAATCTTGAAGCTTATAATTTGTATCTCCAGGGTAACTATTATTATTGGAAAAGTTATAATTCGCAGGACTGGGCAGAAGCCATTAAATTATACGGAAAGGCAGTTGAGATTGATCCCCAGTTTGCTTTAGCATATGCCAAGCTCGGGACATGCTATTTGCAACAATATTGGTTTTATCACAACCGCGGCGAAGATATGTTACAAAAAAGTAAGCTTTTAATTGACAAAGCATTTAGCATAGATCCTAGCCTTTCTGAAGCATATCTTGCTTTAGGAACTTATTATTACTACGGTTATCTGAAATATCCAGAAGCTATTGAACAGCTTGAAAAGGCAATAAATGAACAGCCCGGAAACTCAGAAGCATTATACTACCTGGGTTGTGTTTACCGCCGGGCAGGAAATATGGAAATGTCAAGAAAATATTTAGTAAAAGCCTGTGAGCTCGATCCTAAGTCTGCGAGAATCATTTTTAATACCGGACAAACATTTGACTTGATGAGAAACTTTGAAGAAGCTCTTCATTATTATAACTTGACCCTGACTCTAAATCCGGACTGGACTTACCCTTATAGGGATATTTCTCAGCTTTATTTGAAAATTGATGGAAACACCAATAGGTCCAGAGAGTTACTGAATAATAAAGACCGAAGGAATAAGGCTCTTTTGAAAGATTCGCTTGTAGTCGAAGAACTAATTTTAGTCAAAATCTATGATGGCTATTACGAAGATGCATTAAAAGAGCTTTCTCAGTCTGGATTTAATGTTTTTGAAACACAGTATTATGTCCGGCCAAAATATTTATTATATGCAGAAATTTATGGCCTGATGAACAAACACGAGTTGGAACATGCCTATTATGATTCGACCCGTATAGTGCTCGAAAAAAGATTAATTGAATTCCCTCAAGATCAACGATTATATAGCTCATTAGGTGTCGTTTATGCAGGATTGGGGATTGAAGAAAAAGCAATTGTTACAAGTGAGAAGGCTGTCAGAATGTTACCTGTCGAGAAGGAAGCATGGAAAGGTGTTTACCTTGTGGAGAATCTGGCTTACACTTATGTGTTATTGGGAAAATATTCTGAAGCTTTACAACAAATTGATTACTTGTTATCAATACCGGGTCCGCTTTCATTTAAAATCATTGAAATGGATCCCAGGTGGGCACGATTAAGAAATCAACCTGAGTTTACAAAATTATTAGATAAATATTCCAATAATTAGATGGCAAGCCTCATCCCCGGATATAACTACGACATCTTCATCAGCTACCGGCAGAAAGATAATAAATATGATGGCTGGGTAACTGAATTTGTCGACAATCTGAAGAAGGAGCTGGAGGCTACCTTTAAGGAAGAAATCAGTGTATATTTTGATATCAATCCTCATGATGGACTATTAGAAACACATGATGTTGATGCATCACTGAAAGAGAAACTAAAGTGCCTAGTCTTTATTCCAATCATTTCCCGTACATATTGTGATCCAAAGTCATTTGCCTGGGAGCATGAGTTTAAAGCATTTGTTGAACAGGCTTCAAAGGACCAGTTCGGATTGAAAGTTAAACTTCCTAATGGGAATGTAGCAAACAGAGTACTTCCGGTTCGTATTCATGATCTGGATACTGCAGATATTAAAGAATGTGAATCGGTGCTGGGAGGAGTACTTCGGGGAATTGAATTTATTTATAAAGAACCTGGGGTAAATAAACCGCTTTCCCAGGAAGATGATGAAAAGAATAACTTAAACAAAACCAAATACAGAATACAGATAAATAAGGTTTCCAATGCTATTAAAGAAATTATTTCAGGATTGAAGATAGAACCAATCGTGGAGGTCAAAGAAAGCACTCACCGTAGAGAACCGTTGAAGGAACAAGCCAGGGAGGAAAGAAATCCAAAGCGTGATAGACCTTTTAAACTAAAAAAACATAAGATACTTTCATGGGTTACATTCTTAGCAATATTAATCATTGCAGCAATATTTGCTTATCCAAAAATATTTAAAAGCAAAGATAATTTACAGGAAATGACCATGACCATATCAGTCATGAATGAAAATGGTGAAAAGGAAATCCGAAAAGTATTTAAAGACGAATATATTGCGAAATTATCGTTCTTCCCATTTACCAATGAAACCAACGATTCATCAGAAAACTGGTTACAATATGGAATTTATGATGCAATAATGGAAGATCTTAATCAATTCAATTATGTTAAACTTGGGGCATCATCAATTGCCAATCGTCTTCAGGAGCAGATAAAATATGCTAAAGCCAACAATTTCCCTTATTTTCTTACAGGAGCATTCCGGATAGCAGACGGGAAGTACGAAATAACCAGCAGACTCTATAAAACTTCAAACGGAACAATTGAAAAAGAAAGAATTTTCAAAGGGAATGATTTCTTTAACCTTATTGATTCGGTCAGCCTGCAAACAAGAATTGACCTCGGTATTTCAGAAAATGTACTGAATAGTTCTCCTGATCTGCCATTTAAAGAGCATTCAACCAATAATTTCAATGCTTTTCAATATTATCATTAAAGGATTATATATAGACTCCTTGTATACTAATTTGCATAGATCCATTGAACTTGATTCTACATTTGCTTTAGCCTCGTATAGACGTGCATCACATAATTATAATTATCAAAGTAAGTATGAAAGTGCCCATTTGGATATTAATCGGGCAATGCGTCACCGTCAAAGATTGACGGAATATAATGATATTTCAACTCGCATTTTGTATTATTTAATTTTTGGAGAAAATGATAAGGCAATTGCACTGTCAGAAATGCAATATGAATTGCAGCCTCATAATACTTTATTATTGGGAGACTTCTGGATACGTACGACAGGAATTTCATGATTTACAAATATGAAAAGGCCGCTCAACAAATGGCCGAACTAATCCCTAATATACCCGATTACCGGATCAACCTTGCCCGCGGCCATCTTCTCACAGGGGAATTAAATAAAGGTCTGGAAGTATTGGAGAAGCTACTTAAAGACAATCCGGAAAATGTTAATGCTTTTTTGCAAATGGGGGAAATATATCTGCATAATAATGATCTGGAAGCAGCTGAAAAAACTTATCAAAAAGCGATACTGATCCAGCCTGAGGATGGAAAGTACTGGTCAAGGATATTTGACTATATTACTTATTCACGGAACAACCCGATAAAGAGTGAATTCTTAGAGTCATTTACTGGTAATTATCGATTTGAAGTTAATGAGATGAATGTTTCTTTATTTATTCACAATAATTATCTTATGGTGAAGGCGAAAAATCAAGAATCCTATCTTTGTTATCCTGTTTCTGATACTCAGTTTATTTTTATCAATGGCTTTCAAACATTTACATTTCTAAGGAACAATCAGGGGGGAGTTATAAAAGCAATTTATAAAAATGATGATTTCCCCTCTATAATCTGGAAAGAAGACTCCCTGATTCTTGAGGCCATGAACTCATTGAATAAAGATAACAAAACAGAAGCACTAAATGCATTCCGAAAAGCCTATACTCACAATCCGGATCATTATTACCTCGCCAATTTTATTCAGCACCTTGAGTTTATTCAAAGTCAGGAATATGAAAGAATTAAACCTGTTTTCGAAACCTATGTCGATAAATATGGTGATATTAAAGTCTTTAAAAGGAAGGACCTGTTGTACTATGAAAACAAAGGAGGTTATTTTTATAAAATCCTTCCAATGTCGGAAGACCGATTTATGATACCCAGTTCCTATAACAGACAAATTCAAATAATAAAAAAGAATAATTCAATAGAAGGACTTAAGGTTATCTATCGGGATGGGAAGGAAGAATTCTTTTCAAGAGATGATTGAGCAGGCGGTTGCCAGCCAAAAGAATAATTAAATTATATTCAATGTGAAAATTTGACACGGAGATTCTTATTATACTGATAGCCATTATAAATTTTTAATAATCCAATCATGAAAGAACAGATCCAAAAAGGTGCTCCTGTATCAGGTGCAGTATATGGCCTTGGACTTATAGGAGCAGCAATTTATTTTATTTCTACTGCTACAAGTTTCTGGATAGGCGTGTTAGGTTTCCTGAAAGCAATTGTCTGACCGGTCTTTCTCGTGTTCCAGGCATTCAAACATTTAGCACCGCCATCCTAATGCGAGAGGTTATTACCAATCAAAAGAATAATTAACTTTGTAATAGCAGATGTAGGCAAAGAGGAGTATTTTTCGAGACCAGTTGAAACTGCACCTCTGTATTTAGTTGATATTAAGCGTTATGTGAAAAGAATTCGTCCCTTACCTGGGGAGCAAAGGAGCAGAGATGCTCCTTTTTTTATTTGACAATCTAAAAAGAAATTGACTTACCGGAAAGAACTTCTCCTGTGTATCTTCTTCGTACTATGAGAAATATTTCTCTTGTAATGATTGGAATGGAAATACCTGTTCTTGCCCATTTCAGAAAGATCACACTCATTGATTCTGGTCTTCTGAATGATTTTTGACCTCTTTGCTTCAGCACAGCCGGTGCCACTGAACATGGCAATTATGCATAAAAGCAAAATGAGCTTTATTGTTCTTTTGATGCTGATCATTGGCATCAGGATCAATATTAAGCAATAAAGTTACAAACTCTTAAGATAAAAGCAAAGAAAAAGGTGAAGGGTGAAGGGACAAGGTACACGGTTCACGGCTTAAGGTTTAAGGATTTCCACGTGCCGTGTACCGTAAACCTTATACCGTTATTAATATTTCGGAAGCTCCCACCCGTTATTATAGACTGGCGTTATAAGCTTATTGGCTGCCTCGGAATTGAACTGCTGCTTATCCTTGTTCCAGGAGATTTTTTCACCTGTACGATATGCAACATTGCCCATCTGGGCAACCAGCGCGACATCGTGACCAATATCGATGCCCGCGTTTAGTTTCTTCGGGGTGTTATTCTTTATGCAGTCAAGGAAATTCCTCACATGAAGATCTAGTCCTGAACCGACGTTTTTCTGAATCGGAACTGCTTCAATCTTAGTCTTCTCAGGAAAGACTTCCCATCCGTTCCTGTCGAGAACCAATGTCCCGTTCTCTCCTATATATGACATTCCGTGAGGTCTTTTCCAGTTGCCGAGCCCGATGCCTATCGTATGCTCCCAGATCATTGTGAAATCCTTGAAATCGTATACCGCCGTCTGTGTATCCGGAGTCACCATGTCATCGTCAGGAAATGCATATTTCCCGCCTATAGCCATTACGGATTCAGGAATCGACCTCTCCATTCCATATAAGATATAATCAATGAGGTGCACACCCCAGTCGGTCATAACTCCATTCCCGTATTCCCAGTACCAGCGCCACGACTGATGAAAGCGGTTCTTGTTGAAGGGACGCTTCGGTGCAGGTCCGAGCCACATATCATAATCGACACCTTCCGGTGCACTTGAATCCGCCACTTTGGGAACGGCGCCCTTCCAGTCGACATAAGACCATGCCTTGCACATGCGAACTCTTCCAAGTTTGCCGGTTTTTAAATAATTGATGGCATCGACGAAATGAGGCTGGCTTCTTTGCCACTGGTTGACCTGGACAAGCTGTTTGCTGTGTTTTTTCGCAGCCTTTTGCATTATATTGATCTCTGCAATTGAATTTCCTATAGGTTTTTCGACATAGACGTGCTTGCCGGCTGAAAGTGCATCGCAATAAATGAGACAGTGCCAGTGATCAGGTGTGCCAACGATGACCGCATCAATATCCTTGTTTTCGAGCATCTTCTGGTAATTGACATAGAGCTTGGGAACCGGGCGCCCAAGTTTTACAACATTATCGGCCCTTCTGTTGAGGACATCGCGGTCAACATCACAAATTGCAACACATTCTACATCAGGATTCCTAAGAAATGATTCAAGGTCGCTCCAGCCCATGCTGTTGCCTCCGACGAGCCCGACCCTGACTTTATCTGATGGAGAAACAGAAACACAGGCTTTCGAGAGAGCTTCGACGGATAAAACGGAGCCTGCAGCCAGTACGGTCGATGTCTTTATGAAATTTCTTCTGGTGGAAGTCATGGCAAATAAAATATTTTTAAAAGAACCGAAAGGTACTATTAAAAATGTTTTGCCATAGAAATCAAATATTAAAAAATATTAAAAGAAGGAAAGATTCAGGATAAGGAGGAAGACTGAGTCAGTGATTCAGTACTGAATTGTTCGCGCATCTAAAACAGGCCGTGCAGCTCGGCGTTGATCTTGTCGATCACTTCGCTGAGGTGGTCTTTATTGTTGGGGAAGTTATAATGGTCGGCTTCCACGATGAGGAGCCTGCCCAGCTTGTAAGTCTCTATCCAGGCTTCGTATCTTTCGTTGAGTCTCTTAAGGTAGTCGATGCGGATTGAGCTTTCATATTCGCGTCCCCGCATCTGGATCTGGTTAACAAGTGTCGGCACAGATGCCCTAAGGTAAAGAAGGAGGTCAGGAGGTTTTACCAGGGAACTCATCATTTTAAAGAGAGCCGAATAGTTTTCAAAGTCGCGTGTCGACATCAGACCCATCGAATGAAGGTTGGGAGCGAAGATGTAAGCGTCTTCATAAATTGTCCGGTCCTGGACGATCGTCTTGTCCGATTTTCGTATTTCGAGTATCTGGCTGAAGCGGGAGTTCAAGAAATAGATCTGCAGGTTAAAGGACCAGCGGAGCATATCTTCATAAAAATCGTTCAGATATGGGTTATCGTCAACATCCTCATAATGAGGCATCCATCCGTAATGCTTGGCGAGAAGCCCTGCCAGCGTCGTTTTTCCCGATCCTATGTTGCCCGCGATAGCGATATGCATGGTACAAAGTATTATTCGCTTATAAAATTATAAAAAAAGTTTGGAGTGCCTAAAGTGAGCTAAAGTTTAAAGTGCCTAAAGTTAGAATAAATAATCAACTTTAAGTACTCTAGTCACTTTAGGCACTCTAGGCACTTTCTTATTCCTGCAGCAATGTACATTTCCTCAATGAACTCCCTGTTATTCGATAGCCTTGGAACCTTGTTCTGTCCTCCGAGCTTGTTCTTAGACCTGAGCCAGTTGTTGAAGCTTCCCCTTGGCACAGGCCTCACTACGGGCATTACAAGATTTATGTCCCTGAACCTTTTTGCTTCATAATCGGAGTTAATCGTTTTAAGAGTTTCATCCAGAACTTCAATGAACTTATTGATGTCAGAGGGCTCTTTTTCGAATTCAATAAGCCATTCATGAGTTCCCTTTGAGGAAACCCCCATGAAAACGGGTCCGGCGGTATATTCGGAAATTATTGCACAGGTTGCCTTGCAGGCAGAATCGAGAGCCTTGTCGGCATTGTCAATTATCACTTCCTCCCCGAAAGCATTGATGAAGTGCTTTGTTCTGCCAGATATCCTGAATTTGTGAGGATCGGTGCCGGTGAAAATTATTGTATCACCTATCATGTATCGCCATAATCCGCTGTTCGTGGAAATCACGATTGCATAATTTACTCCTTTCTCGACCTCACCGATAGTCAGTGCAGGGGCTGAAGGCGTGCCTGCTTTTTCAGCCGGGATGAATTCATAGAAGATGCCATAATCGAGCATCAGCAGCATGTCGCCTGATGAGGGATCATCCTGGATGCCAAAGAATCCTTCTGATGCGTTATAGGTTTCCATGTAATGCATCCTGTCGCTTCTTATAAGGTCCCTGTACAGCTCGCGGTATGGCGTGAAGCTTATCCCCCCGTGAAAAAAGACTTCCAGGTTCGGCCATACGTCGGCAAGATTCGATTTGCCTGTATATGAGAGTATGTATTTTATCAATGTAAGGAACCATGATGGGACACCTGAAAGGCTGGTGACATTTTCATTCACTGTCGACGTTGTGATAAGCTCGAGTTTCTTTTCGAAATCCTCCAGCAGGGCGATCTCCTTTTTGGGGGTTCTCAGAAGATCGAACCAGGCAGGTGTATTTTCGATGAGAATAGCCGAAAGATCACCTATCAGCGAATGACCACCCTCATTGCTTATTCTATGGCTTCCTCCAAGGATAAGCGCTTTCCCCGGGAAAATCCGGGTTTGAGGATTATTATACATATAGATGGTCAGAACATCTTTCGACCCTTTGTAGTGGCACTCTTCCAGGGATTCCCCGGTAATGGGAATGAATTTGCTTTTTGCCGAAGTGGTCCCGGATGATTTGGCAAACCATTTTATTTTTCCCGGCCACAGAATATCTGATTCTCCGTTGCGAAGTCTTTCCATCCAGGGTATGAAATCTTCATAGCTCTGCACGGGGACCCTCGATTGAAAATCCCTTGCCGAGCTGACAGATGGATAATCATACTTTCTTCCCCATTCAGTCGCCCTGGCTTTATCGATCAGACCAGATAACACATCGTTTTGGGTTTCAACCGGATATTTCCTGAAATGCGCAATCTGATTAATGCGCCTTTTTTTTAACAGATTTACTGTTTTAGGAATTATCCCCATAGAATGTCATGATGAGGCATTAAAGATAATTAAAATTAGGGCACCGGTTTTCTATCAGCCGAAAACTTCTTTCAGCACATCCAGGGATCTGACTTTTTTCAGCCCGGGAAGATGGAGTGAGTAATATCTGACCAGCACGTCGAGCACATCATTTCTGAGCGATCCGGTAAGGATTATCCTGTTTACATTCTCATAGGAGGCTGCAAAAAAAGCTGCCAGGACCTCTGAAATCTCCTCATTTGCATAATTGCCATGATCGGGAGGAAAGGAAACAAATGCCCCATTCAGCATATCGAAAAAACGGCCGGCACCACTCGTTCTCGGACCAGGTTCAAATCCAAGATAGCTGCTCAGTCCGGCAAGAAAGGCTATATGGAAATTTGAATATCCCTCTTTGCAGCTATCGAAATAGATGACTGATTTTTCAATGAAATCGAAAAGCTCTTCATTGGGAGTCTCCTCCCTCAGCACTGAAGCAAGCACTTCGCCAAGAAACATAGCCACGCTGCTTTTCTTAACATTGAAATAAATATCCGATGGAGCGTATGAAACAGAAAACTCCTTCAGAGTCTGCATTCCCCTCGATTCCTTGTAATAAATAACCATATCGAGTATCGACATTGGCTGAAAGAACACATTATGCTTACCCGATTTCCTGTTCCTTATACCCTTGATCATGAAAGACTGGCGGCCGAAATTCCTGGAATAAATCCATACCACAGAACCTGAATCAGTGTACTTGATCTGGTGCAGGATTATGCCTTTTGTCTTTGCGATCATCAGTCTTCGGATTTGTTCAAAATTACAACAATTTGATAATTATGGCTGTTGATATCTGAATCAGGAATTAGTATATTTACTCCCCGACATATTCTCACAATGATCGCAACAAACAATGAGGAGCTTGTAAAAAGGATCGCAAAGCTTGCCAGGCAGAACCAGGAGCTTGAAGAGCAGATCAAAAAGCTGATCAGGCAGAATGAAAAGCTTGCAAGGGATTATGAAAAGATAAAGGCTCTGTCAGAAAAAGCTTCTGTTGAAGGAACGAAAATTCCCGTTGAAGGAGAGAGACAGGAGTCGCTGAAGTTCAACATGGCGACAGTCCTCTTTGCTGATATCCACGGTTTTTCAAAGCTTGTCGAGGGGATGGATTCCACTGCAGTGATGGACGAGCTCGACGAGATCCTTTATGAATTCGATGCCATCGTAGCCAGGTACAAAATCGAAAAGATAAAAACCATCGGCGATACTTTCATGTGTGCCGGCGGAATCCCTGAAAAGAATATTACCAACCCGGTCGACGTGGTGATGGCCGCGCTGGAAATGAGCAGCTACCTCCACAATTATGAACTCAAAAAACGCGGTGCGGAGAACAAGATATGGGATCTGAAGATAGGGATCCATACCGGACCTGTCACAGCATCAATTACGGGGAAAAAGAAGATCAGCTACGACATCAAGGGCGATACGGTCAATACGGCAAGCAGGGTCGAGGCAGTATCTGAAAAAGGATCGATCCTGATATCTGTGATGACCTATGAGCTGGTGAAGGAATTCTTCGATTGTGAATACTTCGGCAAGCTTCCGGTCAAATACAAGGACGACCTGCAGATGTATATGGTAAAGGGGCTCAAACCTGAATTTTCAGTCGACGGCAAGGGAGCCGTGCCAAACGATGCATTCAGGATAAAGTTCGGACTAATACAGTTCACCGATATCCAGGAGATCATTCTTGACAAGCTCGAAAGGGAGCTTCCTGCCTATTTGTTCTATCATAATGTAAAGCATACAGTGGACGTTGTTACGGAAGTTGAGCTCATAGGATGGGCCGAAGGATGCTCGGATGAAGAAATATTGATACTTAAGACAGCCGGACTTTTCCATGATGTCGGACATACGGTGGTCTATGATAATCATGAATATCATGGAACGGTCATCGCGCGCGAAATGCTGCCCGCATATAATTACACTCCGGAACAGATAGAAAAAATCTGTGCGATAATAATGTCAACAAAATTGCCGCCTCAGCCAACCAATCTCCTGGAGGAAATAATCTGCGATTCTGATCTTGATTACCTGGGACGAAGCGATTTCATTCCTGTCTCCAACACACTCTTTGAAGAGCTCAAGGCACAAAATAAAATGGGATCGCTGAACGACTGGAACAAGATACAGGTCAAATTCATTTCGGGTCATCAGTATTTCACCAAGACAGCAAGAAGCTTAAGAGAGGTTAATAAGCAGCTGCAGATTGAGAGGATACAGAGTTTGATTACAGAATAATAACCCCCGTCATCAGCCAACAGGCTGATGCCTGCCCCCTGAAGGGGGCTAAAAATCAATTCATTATGAAATGCTGTAAAGGTTTTAGCCCCCCTTTAGGGGGGGTGGGGGGTCAGTGGATTACCAATATTTTAGTCACGCATGACTGCGAGCCGTCAGGACTGGCACAAAAGACCATATACACACCGGTTGCAACACGCCGGCCGTTATAGGTTGTAAGATCCCACGAAGCCTGTCCTCCGTCAGAAATGGTTTTATATACCAGGTTTCCGCTGATATCAGTGATCCTGATCTGAGTGTCCCTGACAAGTCCTGTTATCGTAACGTTGCCTGTGAAATCTTCCCTGACAGGATTGGGAAAGGAATATACATTTGTAAAGGAGCTGAGTCCCGCAGTTGCATCACCCCGTACAGACATGACTCCTTTTGAAGTGGCAAACCAAACATTTCCTGACTTCTGATCGACAGCGACGCTGTTGATCGTATTTGAAAAAAGAGGAGAATTTGATTCATTGTAATTGGTGACCTGCAGGGTTCCGTCGGGTGAAAGAAGATAAGCGCCTGAGCTTGCCGTACCGAGCCACTTTCTGTTGGCCCCGTCGACAGAAATCGAAGTTATGGTTTCGGTGCCAAGCATATAATCGGCAAGTCCGGTTCCGTCATTCCTTGGTATCTTGATGCGAAATGCCCTCAGATCATTTTCCATTACTTTTTCGGGATTATAATATATTACAGGCCCCTCGTCTGTACCCACCCATATATTTCCTTCAAGATCCTCGGCTATGCAGAATGCATTTGCGATCACCTTATTTTCAGAATCAGTTACAAGCATTTCCTTTGACTGATCATCGCCGGAATAATCAGGCGTGCCGTTGTCATCAAGTATGAATAGTCCGTCACCGCGCGGAAGGACTATCCATTTTTGTCCCCCCCTGGAAATGATTATATCACCCACAGCATAAACGTTGACAGTTGCAGGATTGACAATCCAGCTGCCGTCAGGCTTAAGCACTTTAACGCTCCCTGGCACTTCCGTCTGAGTTATCCAGAGATTTCTGTCTTCATCCATTGCCATGCCGCAGATCCTTACGTAGGGCTTATCGGGGATTATCGTCTGCAGTGGTGAATTATCCTCGGTAAACTGATTTACCAGTACATTATTCCTGTATTCAAGAAGTCCGCTGCCCCATGTCGAGATAAAAAAATGAGCAATGTCGGCAGGATCTATAACCGCTCTCAGCGGATCGAAGATCGTCGATGAAGTTATTGTTGTCCAGCTGTTGTTCTCGTTGATGGATACCTGGAGGGGTCTCCAGATATTGTTCCAGGAAACATCGACCGAACCGCCGCAGATTATCGTCTTCCCGTTATATGAGGTTATGCTTACCGCATCTGCAGATACGGGGCCCGGCAGAGTCAGAAGAAAAAAACCGCCGGGATTTTTCCTCATAACCAGGCCCTGAGAATTATCCGCAATCCAGGTTACTCCCCCTGAAAAAATTGCCTGTCCGATATTTGGAGTCCCCCAGCCATAGGTGTCAAAGGAATCATATAAGGATCCGTCATTTTGATAATACAGTACAGCACTGGTGGTAGAAAGGGTAAATCCGTTTTCAGCTGATTCAAAAGAGCTGTAAAAGACGCCCGGATTATACCTGAACAGAGTACAATTATTTTCTATGGCATATATGGAATCTCCCGGAAAATATTGTCCTGCCCTGCATGCATAAAGCCTGTTTCCGGAGAAAAGGATATGTGAATAATTTCCTTCCGGCGAAGGCAGTGATGTTATCAATGACCAGTTGCCGAAATATGCCAGTCCCGGATTATCAGTATCTGCGCTGAAAAGCCCCATGCTTGTGGCAGCGTAAACTTTACCATTTCCGAAAGCGATGTCATTTACATCTGCAGTTTCCGTCCCGTTCCCGGGTTTCCAGGTATCATATATCTCATTCTTGACCAGGTCGACCAGAACTATGCCAAAACTGCAAGCCAGATAAGCGTATTTTCCGCTGGTCCTGATGCGGTTGATCGTCTTTTTACCGGGAATATATTTTCTGCTTATGTCGGGGATGTTGTAAATCACGTTGTTTCTTACAAGATCGATGTTCGTGGTGAGGTATGCGATAATAAGAGTCTCGTTATCCTCTGACCATCCGATAGTGCTGATGCCGGTTTCCGTTAATCCGTTAATTCTTGACAATTTCCGCAGCTGTTCAAATTCCTTATTGTAGACCATCAGTGAGGAACCGGTGGATGCAAATACTTCTTTTGATCCAATTGCAATGCTTTTTGCCGTATTGTAATTGAGATGGTCGCTCCATGTTCCGACAGGAGTCTGTGCCTGCGAAATCAGGGTTGCAAAAAGCAAAGAGGTTATTATCAGCGGTTTCCTCATCAATGGATTAACAGTTAAACCTTTCCTTTATTGTCTCGGTACTGGTGACTGAGAAGAAATTTCCTGAGTTTTTCAAAGGCTCTTGCCCTGTGCGAAATCAGGTTTTTTTCAGAGAGGGGCATCTCGGCAAATGTCTTATCTTCACCTTCGGGGACAAAAACAGGATCATATCCGAAGCCCTCATTTCCTCTCTTTTCATTTATTATTTTACCCTCGACACTCCCTTCAAAAAGGAACTCCCCGCCGTCTGTCACAAATGCGATGACTGTTCTGAAACGTGCTCTCCTGTCAGTTTCGGAACCTAAAAGTGCGAGGACTTTATCGATGTTGGCATCAGAATCTTTAGCCTCTCCGGCAAAACGTGCGGAATGCACTCCGGGCTCTCCGTTCAGCGCCTCGATTTCAAGTCCGGTGTCGTCTGCAAACACATCCATATTGACAATCCGGTTTATGTATCTGGCTTTGAACAGGGCGTTGCCCTCGAGGGTCGGTTCATTTTCAGGGATGTCGTTTTCAATATTCAGATCCCTGAGGCTAAGCAGATGAAAACTGTTGCCAAGAATATTATTTATTTCCCTGAGCTTGTTTTGATTATTTGTGGCAAAGACTATTTGCATTCTTTCCTCGTTTCATTTGTGTGTAAAAATAGGAAAATTGATCTTTCCTTTTTGAACCCTCTTGATAATGTGCTACATTTGGAATGGATATTTGGGTATGCAGATGTTTTCAGACAGGCAAATAATTAAAACTTCCGTACTTCTGATTTTATCAATTCTCATGTCTGCTCCTCTTCAGGCTTTTCACTTGCAGGGAAACGAGGAGGGGCCGGTTTTGAAGCGTATAATCATTAATGGCGATTCAGTAATTCAAAGCGACGGATTTAACCTGGAGCAGATGGTTCTTGATTTTCGGCACCATAATATTGCATTCGACCTTGAAGGTGCCGAGGCGAATGTTTATCAGTATTTCCTGGATGGATACGACAGGAAATGGTCAAGCTGGCATGAGCTGGGATACAAGGAATACACCAATCTGCCGCCGGGGACATATTTCTTCAATGTCAGGTATTTCACTGGAAACACAACCGGCGAGCTTCTGCTTTTTCATTTTAAAGTGCTTCCCTTATGGTATTTTTCGCCACTGGCAATAGTATTATATGTGTGCCTCGCAGTGCTGATCTTCTGGTTCCTGTATGCCTGGCAGCGTCTCAGGTTTGCCCGCACGCAGCACATGCTTGAGCAGATCATCAACAAAAGAACTGAAGATCTGATAATCGAGAAGGAAAAGTCTGACAACCTTCTTGCCAATGTCCTTCCCAGGAACACGGCCAGTGAAATAATGGAAAAAGGAAAAGCGACAAAGATCAAGTATAATTTTGTTACTGTGTTATTTTCAGATATACAGGGATTTACAAAGATAGCAGAGGAAACCAATCCCGAAGTACTGATCGATGAGCTCGATAAATTCTTCTTTTACTTTGATTCGGTGGTTGAAAGACTTGGCATCGAAAAAATCAAGACGATCGGCGATGCATACATGTGTGCCGGAGGCATACCGGAGAAAAACCGCACAAATCCGGTGGAAGTCACCCTGGCTGCCCTGGAGATGCAGACATATATGAGCAGGCTGAAGGAATCATCGGACATTGAAGGGATGAAATTCTGGGACATAAGAATAGGTATCCATACAGGCACTGTTGTGGCGGGTGTCGTAGGGCAGAAGAAGCTTTCGTATGACATATGGGGAGACACCGTGAACACTGCAAGCAGGATGGAGTCTTCAGGAGAAGCGGGGAAGATCAATATTTCAGGCA
The DNA here is from genome assembly GCA_963772715.1 of uncultured Bacteroidota bacterium. Classification (GTDB taxonomy): domain Bacteria; phylum Bacteroidota; class Bacteroidia; order Bacteroidales; family VadinHA17; genus LD21. The sequence continues at coordinate 210,914 of CAVYYM010000023.1, read as the reverse complement.
CCACGTATGAGTTTGTGAAGGACTTTTTTATTTGTGAGCACCGCGGCAGGATGCCTGTAAAATACAAAGGTGAACTGGACATGTACTTTGTGAACGGCATTGTGCCCGGATTGCGGGATGAAGAAGGAAACCCGAACAAGAAATTCATCCTCAGGATGCAGATGATCAAGCTTCAGGATATAGAAGAGGTGGTATTAAAAATGTTTGATGATGAAGCACCTCCGGATCTCTATTTCCATAACTCATCATTGGTGAAAAGCGTCTGTGTTCAGGCAGATCTTCTTGCAACTGCCGAAAAAATATCAGAGGAAGAGTTCATAATTCTGAAGCTGGCGGCGGTATTTCTTTTTGCCGGATATATCAACGATTATGACAAGCCGCTTGAATCGTGCTTCTCATCTGCTGATGAGATTCTTCCCAGGTATGGCTTCGATCAGAAAACAATAAGTGAAGTGAAGAGGCTGATTCAGAATTCGTTCAGGGATAAACAGGAAAGCATGACGGACAATATTCTTCATGATGCGAGATATGATTATCTGGGACGGGTAGACTATATAAGGCTTACCGAAAAGCTGCTGAGGGAAGAATCGGAATACGGCAAGTCTCATACCAGGAAAGAATGGATCGATATTCAAAGAAAGCTTCTTATTGACCATGAATTCATTACGAACACCGGCAAGCTTCTGAGGAGTATTCAGGTTGAGGATCAGATCTCTTCTCTCATGGAAAGCACTGCATGATACCCTATAGATTCGTGAATCCAACTTAGGGAAGTTTATTTAATGAAAAATTTATAATATTTTTAAAGATGTACTTTTACGGCGTTTAATAATAAAATATGGAACATCCCGATTGGAAAAACCTGCCCTTTGGATATATTAAAACCGATTACAACATCCGATGCAGGTACAAAGATGGCAAATGGGGAAAACCTGAAGTTTCTTCCTCGGAATATATTGATATTCACATAGCAGCGACCGGACTTCATTACGGACAGGAAGCTTTTGAAGGTATGAAGGCCTACATGGGTAAGGATGGTAAAGTCCGCTTATTCAGATGGGATGAGAATGCAAAGCGTCTTGTCAGGTCAGCCGAAGGCGTGAGGATGGCACCGGTTCCGGTTGAATTGTTCAAAGATGCAATATTTCAGGCGGTAAAACTGAACAAAAAATTTGTACCTCCGTTTGGTTCCGGAGCTTCGCTTTATATAAGGCCTTTGCTTTATGGCAGCGGAGCAGAAGTAGGCGTAAAACCGGCATCGGAGTATACTTTTATTGTTTTTGTCACGCCTGTCGGTCCCTATTTCAAGGGTGGTGTCAAACCAGTCAATATGATGATCTGCAGGGATGTGGACAGGGCAGCTCCGCTCGGGACAGGAATTTTCAAGGTCGGGGGTAACTATGCAGCCAGCCTTCGTGCACTTATGAAGGCAAAGGAGGAAGGCTTCGGCAGTACTATCTTCCTTGATGCAAGAGAAAAGAAATATATTGATGAATGCGGACCTGCAAATTTCTTCGGAATAAAGGACAACACATATATCACACCAAAATCGGAATCAATACTTAACTCGATAACCAACATGAGCCTTATCGAGATTGCAAAAAGCATCGGAATGACTACAGAGAGGAGAAAGATCCCTGTTGAGGAGCTTTCGACCTTTGAGGAGACAGGAGCCTGCGGTACAGCTGCAGTGATAACTCCGATCGCCAAAATAGTCGATCCGGATGTAAACATGATATATGAATACTGCAAGGATGGAAAGCCGGGAGCAGTAACGATGAGGCTGTATAACAAGCTTGTCGGCATTCAGTACGGAGATGAGAAGGATGAGTTCGGGTGGATGACTGTTGTGGAATAAGAAAGACAAAAGATACAAGATACAAGAAAGATGGGGAGATTGCTTCGTCGTTTGATAGCTATCGGGACTCCTCGCAAGACAGAGTATGAAAAAGAGAGAGAACGGGGCATCGAAGGCAAAGCTCAGGAGTTCGTACGTGACTCTTGTGGTTAGCGTTTCGCTTGTTTTGTTTCTGCTGGGATACTGGGGCTTGTATTGATCAATGCACGGGAGCTGTCGGATTATTTCAGGGAGAGCCTCTCGTTTTCGGTCATGCTTGATGATGCGGCAAAGGAGGCAGATATCAGGATGCTGCAGAAGGACCTTGACGCAAAACCATATGTGAAATCGACGAAATATGTCTCGAAGGAAGAAGCAGCAGCCAAAATGAAGGAAGAGCTGGGAGAGGATTTCATTAGTTTCCTTGGAGATAATCCACTGCCCCCCACAATTGATGTTTATCTTGTTTCAAACTATACAAGTGCTGACAATGTCGCGAAAATTGAAAAATATATTTATCTCTATCCATTTGTAAAGGATGTTCTTTACCCTGAATCTCTATTGATCCTCATCAATGAAAATGTGAGGAAAATAAGCTTGTTTCTTCTTGTTATAAGTGGTTTTCTGTTTCTTATAGCGCTTACGATAATAAACAACACAATAAGGCTTTCGATCTATTCAAAAAGATTCCTCATTAGGACCATGCAGCTTGTCGGAGCCACACGCTCATTCATAAGAAAACCGTTTATTGTGCAGGGAGCATTTCACGGATTCCTGGCAGCGCTCATTGCAATGACTCTTCTGATGGGTCTGCTTTACCTCATTGAAAGAGAATTTTTTATGATGTTCTCATTTGAAAGCACCAATCTTTTAATATTGCTTGGAGCTGCGATAATTATTGTCGGGGTTCTTATAAATATTGTTTCGACTTTTTTTTCGGTTAACAAGTATTTAAGTATTTCTGAAGACAAACTTTATTATTGACGGATTATGGCCACAAAAAATGAAAATAAGGAAAAATTGAATTTCGCCCTTGGGCGGGAAAATTACATATTGCTGGCAATCGGGTTTGCAATAATTGTTTTAGGCTTCCTGCTCATGCTTGGCGGCAAATCGGATGATCCGAATGTATTCAGTGAAAAGATATTCAGCTTCAGGAGAATAACTCTGGCCCCGATCGTTGTCCTGGCAGGATTTGTTTTCGAGATCTGGGCCATCATGAAAAGGCCAAAACCGACTGACGAAAATAAGTGAGCTAAAGTTTAGAGTGCCTAAAGTACTTAAAGTTAATAGAACAGAACTCTAAGTACCTTAGAAACTCTAGGCACTCTAGGCACTTTAGGCACTTCCAAACTCTAGACACTTCTCTCTCTAATCATAAAATAATCTTGGATATTTATGAACTGGTTTGAAGCAATGATCCTTGGCCTGATCCAGGGACTGACAGAGTTTTTGCCTGTAAGCAGTTCCGGGCATCTTGAGCTTGGGAAGTTCTTATTCGGAATAGATCATGAAGAGAATTTTTATTTTTCGATAGCGGTGCATGGCGCTACAGTTTTGAGCACTATTGCAGTACTGTGGAGAGAGATACTGGATCTTTTCAGAGGATTTTTCAAATTCAGGATGAATGAGGAGACCAAATATGTCCTGAAATTATTCATTTCGATGATACCGGTAGGGATTGCAGGCTTTTTCATGACTGACATTGCTGAAAAATTCTTTGCCGGGAATATGATTTCACTTGGGATTGAATTTTTCATCACAGCTGTTCTGTTGCTGCTCACCCTTGTTATCAGGCGCAAAGAAAGGCCGATTGGATATCTTGATTCGTTCATTATTGGAATTGCCCAGGCTATTGCAGTTCTGCCGGGGATATCACGTTCAGGAGCGACAATTGCTACAGGGATGATGCTTGGCAACAAAAAATCCGATATAGCGAAATTTTCATTCCTGATGGTCCTGATACCTGTTATTGGTGCAAACCTGATGGAAATGAGATCAGGAGATATTACCACTGAGGGCACTTCATTCTATGTAATACTGATAGGTTTTATCACTGCATTTGTTTCAGGATATCTGGCCTGCAGATGGATGATAAACCTTGTAAAAAAGGGCAATCTTTTATGGTTTGCTATTTACTGTATTCTCGTTGCTGTTTTTACACTTTTATTGGGATTGAATGTTTTCTGAAAAAGCAACTCCTTTTGATGAGGGACAGGTTTTACTTTTTAACAAGCCACTTTACTGGACATCCTTCGACCTTGTGAACAAAGTGAGGATAATGATTCAGGAGCGAACTCGGGATAAAGAAGATCAAAGTCGGTCATGCCGGGACGCTTGATCCTCTTGCAACCGGATTGATGATAATATGCACAGGAAAGGCCACAAAAAGGATAGAGGAGTTCCGCGACCTCGACAAGGAGTATTATGCGACTCTGCATTTCGGAAAAACTACACCCTCATTTGATCTTGAAACTGAAACTGAAGGTAATTATCCGACTGATCATATCACCAGAGAGCTGGTTGAAAAAGTATTGAAGGATTTTTTGGGAGAGCAAAAGCAAATTCCGCCGCTTCATTCAGCAAAGTTCATAGATGGGAAGAGAGCTTACGAATATGCCAGGAAAGGCATTGAAAAAGAACTCAGTCCGGTGAGTATTTTTTTCAGGGAGATTGACCTGGTTTCCTTTGGTATTCCGGAGGCAAGGATCAGGCTGCTTTGCAGCAAGGGGACATATATCAGGTCATTTGCCAGGGATCTGGGGATTGCTTTGGAAAGCGGTTGTTATCTGTCGGCCCTGGAAAGGGTATCTATAGGTTCTCTGAAGCTTGAGGAGGCATTTTCCCTTGAAAAATTCGATCAATACTTAAAACAATTGAAACAAATCTGAAATTAATACGTATAAAGGAATTCTTAATTTATAAAATTCGTAACGCGACATGAAATTATCTCAATTCAGATACAATTTACCGCAGGAGCTGATAGCCTTATACCCGACTGAAAACAGGGACGAATCGAGGCTGCTGGTAGTGAACAGAAAAACGAGAAAGCTCGAACACAGGATATTTAAGGATATAATCGATTATTACAATGAAAACGATGTTCTTGTCTTCAACAACACGAAGGTATTTCCGGCAAGGTTATATGGAAACAAGGAAAAGACGGGAGCTGAGATAGAAGTCTTCCTGCTCCGGGAGCTTAACAGGGAGCAAAGATTATGGGATGTGCTTGTCGACCCTGCCAGAAAGATAAGGATCGGGAATAAATTATATTTCGGAGAGGATGATCTTCTTGTGGCTGAAGTAATAGATAATACAACCTCCAGAGGCAGAACACTCCGTTTTCTTTTTGACGGCACCTACGAGGAGTTCAAGCAGACACTCTACAGTCTCGGCGAAACGCCGCTGCCAAAATTCATCAACAGGCCCGTTGAGCCGGAGGATAATGACAGGTACCAGACCATATTTGCCAAATATGAGGGAGCCGTTGCCGCACCGACGGCAGGATTGCATTTCAGCAGGGAGCTGTTGAAAAAACTTGAGATTCTGGGCGTTGAATTTGCGGAGATAACCCTGCATGTCGGACTGGGTAATTTCAGGAGTGTCGACGTTGAGGATCTGACAAAGCACAAAGTCGATTCAGAGAGGATAAGGATAACAGAAGAAGCGGCCGAGATTGTGAACAAGGCAAAGGACAATAAGTACAGGATATGTGCTGTGGGGACGACTGTCGTCAGGACACTTGAAAGTTCTGTCTCCACCACCGGTTATCTGAAACCCTTCGACGGCTGGACGAACAAATTCATTTTCCCGCCATATGAGTTTAAAGTGCCCGACATGATGATCAGCAATTTCCACCTTCCATATTCGACATTGCTAATGATGGTTGCAGCGTTTGCAGGTTATGATCTTCTCTTTGACGCTTATAAGACAGCTGTCAAGGAGAAGTACCGGTTCGGCACTTATGGTGATGCGATGCTGGTAATCTAATATGAACGGCACAACGGCGCAAGGGCTTAACGGCTCAAAGGTATAAAGATTGCATGATTGCACGATTGCATGATTGCACGATAATTAAAAAGCCAAAGGAATTATTAATAACCAGTCAATCAGACCGGGTGGAGATTCTTCATCCGGTTTTTGTTTATAAAAAATAATCTTTGTTGACTAAAATCCCCTGCTGGTCAAAATTATTTAGATTCCTTGCAAATAATTAATAACTTTAATTTTCGTTTGAAATAGGGTTGATGAAATGCAACCATGTTTGTACTTAGATAGTCTTAAATGACAGTTGAGTGTCCGATCCGGTTTTTAGTGATGCGGACTGTGGAAATAGAATTGTATGGTGGTCGGTTTTAAAAAAAAGAGATTAAGGCCGGACGTAGTTTTTTTATATTATACTGAAACCCAGCGATTTTTTCTTTCCCACATATTGAATTGATTGACAGTACTCAACGCTGGCTGAGAGGGAGAAGCATGCGGATTCTGGTTCTGGTTACTTGCTGCTGGCTGGTGAGTGCCGGTTTAATTTTGGGACAGTGTTTACCTGGCTATAGTACTCATACTATTACGGGGCAGGTTGCTGCAATCTATCAAAGTAATGCAGTTATTAATCCAGATTTTATATTAGGTAATCCAGATAATCAGGGTGCAGAATTTTATGAAAATGGAGACTATATATCTGTTGATCTTGGTTACACGCTACTTTCTGGAGGGCAATATACTATATCATGGAAACAACGAGTTGGGGCAACAGGGACATCAACTATGAGACTTTTTGAATCTGTGGACGGATCAATCTGGACACAACATCCACAATCTATAGCCGGAACCATTACTACTATAAATGAAACAAGCTATGACCTTGTAATAATTAATGCCAATATTGATTCCCGATACATTAGAATATTAAAGAATACACTTCCTGATTTTTTGATAGATGCTGTAACCTATGTTAGTAACGTACGCCAACCTGATCCAAATTGTGCAATAGGATCCGTTGAAAATCAGATATCAGGCAATGCTACTTCAGTCACAAGTGAGACAGGAATTACAAATTCAGCATATATACTAGGTTCACCAAATGGATTAGGAGCTCAACTTATGATGCAGGAGACATTATTACAGTCAGGTTGAGTGATACGATCCCTGCAGGACAACAGTATAATGTAATTTGGAAAAGACGAAATGGGACATTCACAGATGCTCGACTCTATCTTGACGAATCAATTAATGGAACTGTATTTACTGCTCATCCGCTTTCTGGAACTATGATTTCAACGGATGTAAACTATTACATAAATACATCATTTGTTGCAAATGTAAATACATATTACCTTAGATTTGGTAATCCTTCCGGAACGTATGGTGATTATTCGATAGATGCTGTTATTTTTAATGCTGTAGAATGTATTCCTACTGCCAGCATATCCCCTGATCCTGCAGAAACCTGTGTTAATTCTGGTTTAACCTTAAACGGGAATCCAGTTGGAGGATCTGGAACATATTCTACTCATTTATGGACAGGACCAACTACAGTTTACCTAAATAATACTAATGTTCAATCACCTGTATTTACTTGTCCATTACCAGGGAGCTATATTTTATCTTACAAGGTGACGGATAGTTATGGTCAAAAAGCTTTTGATAATATTACGGTTACTGTAGATCTTGAAGCCGATGCTGGTGCAGATGCTTCTGCTGTCTGCGATGCTTTGACTTATACCCTTGGCGCTAATTCTCCGGTTGCAGGAACAGGTACCTGGTCAAAAGTGTCAGGACTAGGAACAGTAACTTTTACTCCAGATGCGAATACAGCAAATGCAACTGTTACGACTGATACCTACGGGTCTCATGTGTTCAGATGGACAATAGATAATGGTTATTGCAGTACACAGAATGATGTAGTCATAGACTTCAATGAAGATCCGTCGGGAGCTACGGCAGCGACGGCACAGAACATATGCGGGAGCAAGAGCGCGACACTTGATGCGGTGGCACATGTCTATGAAGCAGGGAGCGACCATTCAGGATCCACGGGGTTGTGGAGCCAGGTCAGCGGTATAGGGACAGCGACCTTTGTAACACCGGGCTCTCCGTCGAGTGTAGTCAATGTAAGCCTTTACGGGAGTTATGTACTGAGATGGACAGAGACCAACGGGAGCTGTGCAGCAAGGACATATGATGTAACGATAGACTTCAATGAAGATCCGTCGGGAGCTACGGCAGCGACGGCACAGAACATATGCGGGAGCAAGAGCGCGACACTTGATGCGGTGGCACATGTCTATGAAGCAGGGAGCGACCATTCAGGATCCACGGGGTTGTGGAGCCAGGTCAGCGGGATAGGGACAGCGACCTTTGTAACACCGGGTTCACCATCGAGTGTAGTCAATGTAAGCCTTTACGGGAGTTATGTACTGAGATGGACAGAGACCAACGGCAGCTGTGCAGCAAGGACATATGATGTAACGATAGACTTCAATGAAGATCCGTCGGGAGCTACAGCAGCGACGGCACAGAACATATGCGGGAGCAAGAGCGCGACACTTGATGCAGTGGCACATGTCTATGAAGCAGGGAGCGACCATTCAGGTTCCACGGGGTTGTGGAGCCAGGTCAGCGGGATAGGCACAGCTACCTTTGTAACACCGGGCTCGCCGTCGAGTGTAGTCAATGTAAGCCTTTACGGGAGTTATGTTCTTAGATGGACGAGACCAACGGGAGCTGTGCAGCAAGGACATATGATGTAACGATAGACTTCAATGAAGATCCGTCGGGAGCAACGGCAGCGACGGCACAGAACATATGCGGGAGCAAGAGCGCGACACTTGATGCAGTGGCACATGTATATGAAGCAGGGAGCGACCATGCAGGTTCCACGGGGTTGTGGAGCCAGGTCAGCGGGATAGGCACAGCTACCTTTGTAACACCGGGCTCACCGTCGAGTGTAGTCAATGTAAGCCTTTACGGGAGTTATGTTCTGAGATGGACAGAGACCAACGGCAGCTGTGCAGCGAGGACATATGATGTAACGATAGACTTCAATGAAGATCCGTCGGGAGCTACGGCAGCGACGGCACAGGACATATGCGGGAGCAAGAGCGCGACACTTGATGCAGTGGCACATGTCTATGAAGCAGGGAGCGACCATGCAGGTTCCACGGGGTTGTGGAGCCAGGTCAGCGGGATAGGAACAGCTACCTTTGTAACACCGGGCTCACCGTCGAGTGTAGTCAATGTAAGCCTTTACGGGAGTTATGTACTTAGATGGACAGAGACTAACGGCAGCTGTGCAGCGAGGACATATGATGTAACGATAGACTTCAATGAAGATCCGTCGGGAGCTACGGCAGCGACGGCACAGAACATATGCGGGAGCAAGAGCGCGACACTTGATGCAGTGGCACATGTCTATGAAGCAGGCAGCGACCATGCAGGTTCCACGGGGTTGTGGAGCCAGGTCAGCGGGATAGGAACAGCGACCTTTGTAACACCGGGCTCACCGTCGAGTGTAGTCAATGTAAGCCTTTATGGGAGTTATGTACTTAGATGGACAGAGACCAACGGCAGCTGTGCAGCCAGGACATATGATGTAACGATAGACTTCAATGAAGATCCGTCGGGAGCTACGGCAGCGACGGCACAGAACATATGCGGGGAGCAAGAGCGCCACACTTGATGCAGTTGCACATGTCTATGAAGCAGGCAGCGACCATGCAGGTTCCACGGGGTTGTGGAGCCAGGTCAGCGGGATAGGCACAGCGACCTTTGTAACACCGGGCTCACCGTGAGTGTAGTCAATGTAAGCCTTTATGGGAGTTATGTACTCAGATGGACAGAGACCAACGGCAGCTGTGCGCCAGGACATATGATGTAACGATAGACTTCAATGAAGATCCGTCGGGAGCAACGCAGCGACGGCACAGGATATATGCGGGAGCAAGAGCGCCACACTTGATGCAGTGGCACATGTCTATGAAGCGGGAGCGACCATGCAGGTTCCACGGGGTTGTGGACCCAGGTCAGCGGGATAGGCACAGCGACCTTTGTAACACCGGGCTCACCGTCGAGTGTAGTCAATGTAAGCCTTTATGGGAGTTATGTACTCAGATGGACAGAGACCAACGGCAGCTGTGCAGCCAGGACATATGATGTAACGATAGACTTCAATGAAGATCCGATCGGGAGCTACGGCAGCGACGGCACAGAACATATGCGGGAGCAAGAGCGCCACACTTGATGCAGTGGCACATGTCTATGAAGCAGGGAGCGACCATGCAGGTTCACACGGGGTCTGGAGCCAGGTCAGCGGGATAGGCACTAGCGACCTTTGTAACACCGGGCTCAGCCGTCGAGTGTAGTCAATGTTAGCCTTTATGGGAGTTATGTACTCAGATGGACAGAGACCAACGGCAGCTGTGCAGCCAGGACATATGATGTAACGATAGACTTCAATGAAGATCCGTCGGGAGCTACGGCAGCGACGGCACAGGATATATGCTGGAGAAGAGTGCCACACTTGATGCAGTGTTGCACATGTCTATGAAGCAGCGGGCAGCGACCATGCAGGTTCCACAGGAGTTGTGGAGCCAGGTCAGCGGGATAGGCGTAGCTACCTTTGTAACCCCGGGCTCAGCGTCGAGTGTTGTCAATGTTAGCCTTTATGGGAGTTATGTACTCAGATGGACAGAGACCAATGGCAGCTGTGCGGCCAGGACGTATGATGTAACGATAGACTTTAATGAAGATCCGACAGGAGTAACTGCAGCGACGCCACGAGGATATATGCGGGAGCAAGAGTGCCACACTTAACGGAGTGGCCCATGTCTATGAAGCGGGGCAGTGACCATGCAGGTTGTACAGGACTATGGACACAGGTCAGCGGCATAGGAATAACTACCTTTGTAACATCCGGCTCACCGACGAGTGTTGTCAACGGTAGCCTTTATGGGACTTATGTACTGAGATGGACAGAGACCAACGGCAGCTGTGCGCCAAGGACGTACGATGTAACGATAGACTTTAACGAAGATCCTACGTGGAGCAAATGCAGGACGGGACAGAACCTATGCGGGAGTACTTACCACAACATTTACAGGGACAGGACATCCATACCAGGTTGGAAGCGAGCATACAGGTTCGACCCGGACCTGGAGCTATGTGAGCGGACCGGATAATAGCTCCAACTTTGCAGCGACGCAACATCACCAACGAGTGATGTAACCGTAGATCTTTATGGGACTTATGTATTCAGATGGACAGAGACCAATGGCAGTTGTGCCCCAAGAACCTATGATGTAACGATAGACTTTAATGAAGATCCTACGGGAGCAAATGCAGGAGCAGATCAGGCTCTTTGCGGAGTCCTTACTACAACACTTACCGGAGTGGCCCATACATATCCAGCCAGGCAGTGATCATTTAGGCAGCACAAGACTGTGGAGCAAAAGTCAGCGGAGTAGGGACAATCACCTTTACCGATGCCGACATCACCTAGTAACAGACAATCTCGGCCGATCTTTACGGATCATATGTACTGAGATGGACAGAGACCAACGGGACCTGTTCAAGGAGTGATGATGGTAACGATAGATTTTAACGAAGATCCGCAGTGGAGCAACGTGCAGGACGCTGCGCAGAACACTTTGCGGGAGTACTTACCACAACATTTACAGGAATAGGACATCCATATCAGGTTGGAAGCGATCATTCAGGTTCGACCCGGACATGGAGCTATGTCAGCGGACCGGATAATACTCCAACGTTCAGCGCCCCGACCTCACCAACGAGTGATGTAACAGTAGATCTTTATGGGACTTATGTATTCCGCTGGACAGAGACCAATGGCAGTTGTGCCCCAAGAACCTATGATGTAACGATAGACTTTAATGAAGATCCCAGTGGAGCAAGTGCAGGCGCTGCGCAGAACCTTTGCGGAGTACTTACCACAACATTTACAGGGACAGGACATCCATACCAGGTTGGAAGCGAGCATACAGGTTCGACCCGGACCATGGAGCTATGTCAGCGGACCGGATAATACACCAACGTTCAGCGACGCAACATTACCAACGAGTGATGTAACCGTAGATCTTTATGGGACTTATGTATTCCGCTGGACAGAGACCAATGGCAGTTGTGCCCCAAGAACCTACGATGTAACGATAGACTTTAATGAAGATCCTACGGGAGCAAATGCAGGAGCAGATCAGGCTCTTTGCGGAGTCCTTACTACGACACTTACCGGAGTGGCCCACATGTCTAGAAGCAGGGAGCGACCATGCAGGTTCCACGGGGTTGTGGAGCAGGTCAGCGGGATAGGCACAGCCACCTTTGTAACACCGGGCTCGCCGTCGAGTGTAGTCAATGTAAGCCTTTACGGGAGTTATGTACTTAGATGAACAGAGACCAACGGGAGCTGTGCAGCGAGGACATATGATGTAACGATAGACTTCAATGAAGATCCGTCGGGAGCAACAGCAGCGACGGCACAGAATATATGCGGGAGCAAGAGCGCCACACTTAATGCAGTAGCACATGTCTATGAAGCAGGGAGCGACCATGCAGGTTCCACGGGGTTGTGACAGGTCAGCGGGATAGGCACAGCGACCTTTGTAACACCGGGCTCCCGTCGAGTGTAGTCAATGTAAGCCTTTACGGGAGTTATGTACTGAGATGGACAGAGACCAACGGGAGCTGTGCAGCGAGGACATATGATGTAACGATAGACTTCAATGAAGATCCGTCGGGAGCTACGGCAGCGACGGCACAGAACATATGCGGGAGCAAGAGCGCCACACTTGATGCAGTGGCACATGTCTATGAAGCAGGGAGCGACCATGCAGGTTCCACGGGGTTGTGGAGCCAGGTCAGCGGGATAGGCACAGCGACCTTTGTAACACCGGGCTCTCCGTCGAGTGTGGTCAATGTAAGCCTTTACGGGAGTTATGTTCTTAGATGGACAGAGACCAACGGCAGCTGTGCACAGGACATATGATGTAACGATAGACTTCAATGAAGATCCGTCGGGAGCTACGGCAGCGACGGCACAGAATATATGCGGGAGCAAGAGCGCCACACTTGATGCAGTGGCACATGTATATGAAGCAGGGAGCGACCATGCAGGTTCCACGGGGTTGTGGAGCAGGTCAGCGGGATAGGCACAGCGACCTTTGTAACACCGGGCTCGCCGTCGAGTGTAGTCAATGTAAGCCTTTACGGGAGTTATGTACTGAGATGGACAGAGACCAACGGGAGCTGTGCAGCAAGGACATATGATGTAACGATAGACTTCAATGAAGATCCGTCGGGAGCTACGGCAGCGACGCACAGAACATATGCGGGAGCAAGAGCGCGACACTTAATGCAGTGGCACATGTATATGAAGCAGGGAGCGACCATGCAGGATCCACGGGGTTGTGGAGCCAGGTCAGCGGGATAGGGACAGCGACCTTTGTAACACCGGGCTCACCAACGAGTGTAGTCAATGTAAGCCTTTACGGGAGTTATGTACTGAGATGGACAGAGACCAACGGGAGCTGTGCAGCAAGGACATATGATGTAACGATAGACTTCAATGAAGATCCGTCGGGAGCTACGGCAGCGACGGCACAGAACATATGCGGGAGCAAGAGCGCGACACTGAATGCGGTAGCACATGTCTATGAAGCAGGGAGCGACCATGCAGGTTCCACGGGGTTGTGGAGCCAGGTCAGCGGGATAGGCACAGCGACCTTTGTAACACCGGGCTCACCATCGAGTGTAGTCAATGTAAGCCTTTACGGGAGTTATGTTCTTAGATGGACAGAGACTAACGGCAGCTGTGCAGCAAGGACATATGATGTAACGATAGACTTCAATGAAGATCCGTCGGGAGCAACGGCAGCGACGGCACAGAACATATGCGGGAGCAAGAGCGCGACACTGGATGCGGTAGCACATGTGTATGAAGCAGGCAGCGACCATTCAGGTTCCACGGGGTTGTGGAGCCAGGTCAGCGGGATAGGCACAGCGACCTTTGTAACACCGGGCTCGCCGTCGAGTGTAGTCAATGTAAGCCTTTACGGGAGTTATGTTCTGAGATGGACAGAGACCAACGGCAGCTGTGCAGCAAGGACATATGATGTAACGATAGACTTCAATGAAGATCCGTCGGGAGCTACGGCAGCGACGGCACAGAACATATGCGGGAGCAAGAGCGCGACACTTGATGCAGTAGCACATGTCTATGAAGCAGGCAGCGACCATGCAGGATCCACGGGGTTGTGGAGCCAGGTCAGCGGGATAGGCACAGCGACCTTTGTAACCCCGGGCTCGCCGTCGAGTGTAGTCAATGTAAGCCTTTACGGGAGTTATGTTCTGAGATGGACAGAGACTAACGGCAGCTGTGCAGCGAGGACATATGATGTAACGATAGACTTCAATGAAGATCCGTCGGGAGCAACAGCAGCGACGGCACAGAATATATGCGGGAGCAAGAGCGCGACACTTGATGCAGTGGCACATGTCTATGAAGCAGGCAGCGACCATGCAGGTTCCACGGGGTTGTGGAGCCAGGTCAGCGGGATAGGCACAGCGACTTTTGTAACACCGGGCTCGCCGTCGAGTGTAGTCAATGTAAGCCTTTACGGGAGTTATGTACTGAGATGGACAGAGACCAACGGCAGCTGTGCAGCGAGGACATATGATGTAACGATAGACTTCAATGAAGATCCGTCGGGAGCTACGGCAGCGACGGCACAGAACATATGCGGGAGCAAGAGCGCGACACTTGATGCAGTGGCACATGTCTATGAAGCAGGGAGCGACCATGCAGGTTCCACGGGGTTGTGGAGCCAGGTCAGCGGGATAGGCACAGCGACCTTTGTAACACCGGGCTCGCCGTCGAGTGTAGTCAATGTAAGCCTTTACGGGAGTTATGTACTGAGATGGACAGAGACCAACGGCAGCTGTGCAGCGAGGACATATGATGTAACGATAGACTTCAATGAAGATCCGTCGGGAGCTACGGCAGCGACGGCACAGAACATATGCGGGAGCAAGAGCGCCACACTGAATGCGGTAGCACATGTCTATGAAGCAGGGAGCGACCATGCAGGTTCCACGGGGTTGTGGAGCCAGGTCAGCGGGATAGGCACAGCGACCTTTGTAACACCGGGCTCGCCGTCGAGTGTAGTCAATGTAAGCCTTTACGGGAGTTATGTACTGAGATGGACAGAGACCAACGGCAGCTGTGCAGCGAGGACATATGATGTAACGATAGACTTCAATGAAGATCCGTCGGGAGCTACGGCAGCGACGGCACAGAACATATGCGGGAGCAAGAGCGCGACACTTGATGCAGTGGCACATGTCTATGAAGCAGGGAGCGACCATGCAGGTTCCACGGGGTTGTGGAGCCAGGTCAGCGGGATAGGCACAGCGACCTTTGTAACACCGGGCTCGCCGTCGAGTGTAGTCAATGTAAGCCTTTACGGGAGTTATGTACTGAGATGGACAGAGACCAACGGCAGCTGTGCAGCAAGGACATATGATGTAACGATAGACTTCAATGAAGATCCCGATGGTGCAGCAGCAGGAGCAGATCAATCCGTATGCGGATCACTTACAACTATATTGACTGGTACAGCACATAACTACCAGGCTGGAAGCGAACATAATGGCAGCACTAGACTCTGGACACAGGTAAGCGGTCCCGGAACAATAATATTTACAGATGATGCATCACCAATAACAAGCATAACTGCTGATGTATACGGCACCTATATACTGAGATGGACAGAAACTAACGGAAATTGCAGCCGTAGTGATGATGTTGAAATAAACTTTGTCGAAACTGCAAATGCAGGCAATAATCAGGAGATCTGTGAAATATTTAACACAACGCTGACAGGCAATACTCCTTCTGCAGGTACAGGGATATGGAGTGTCGTATCACAACCCGTAGGTAGTAATCCGGTATTTGGTGATGATACAAATCCTGCAAGTACTTTTACTGTAGACATGTATGGTGTCTATGTATTGAGATGGACCCTGAGCACACCAGTTGGATTTGGCTGTAACACATATGATGACGTTGAAATATGGTTCGATCCGAAACCAGCTGTTACAGCGGTTAATGATACGATCTGTAATAATACTTCTACAAATATAATACCTCAATCAACTACTTCACCGGTGAGGTATGGCATACGATATACCTGGACAGCTGAGGATGTGGATAATATTATAAATGGTGAAGCTAATTCAACAGATAATGGTTATCCGCTGGGGCAAGCTATAGTACAGCAACTGAATAATCCCGACAATGCAGCACATAGAGTAATTTATCATATTACACCATGGACGGTCAGATCAGACAATTCACTGCATTGTGAGGGTGATGTTATCGATATCGATATCTGGATAGAACCCACACCAAGACTTTCAGTTTCTCCATCCGATACAATCGTTTGTGATTCTTCGACGGTATCTTTTGATGTAAGTGATCTGAATGGATTTACTGCCGGAGGGAAATTTTATTATCTGACGACCACATATGATCCTTTAACTGTTTCCGGTGTTGAAGCTGATGGCGAAAAACCTGCAGCAACAGATTTTTCAGATCAGTTGATTAACCTGACAAATGAAGTTCAGTCAGTCCAGTACCATTTTAAAGCAAGAATAAAAGATCCGGGAATTAATTGTGAATCAGGCACAGACACCACGATTACGATCTATGTCAACCCGACGCCAAAGCTGAGCGTTAGCATAGCGGACACTATAGTATGTGACTCGACGACAATCAATATAGATGGTCACGGATCTCAACGGCAATGTACATCAGAACACTACAAAGGTTTACCAGCTTACGACCACGAACCCGGGAGGAATTATAGGAGTACAGCCTACGGGAGAATACCCTGCAGGCACGGATATCACGGACCAGCTTATCAACCCGACGAACGCAGTGCAGACGGTAACGTATCACTTCAAGGCGAGGATCAGGGACGACAGGGCGGGACACATCGGGAGCTTCTGCGACCAGGGAGGAGACACTACGCTGACGGTATATGTACAGCCCACGGCTAAGCTTAGCGTCAGCGTGGCAGATACGGTGGTATGTGACTCGACAACGATAAACATCACTGTTGATGACCTCAACGGGAACGTGCATCCGGCCACGACAAAAGTGTACCAGCTTACGACAACGAACCCGGGAGGAGTTATAGGAGTACAGCCAACGGGAGAATACCCTGCAGGAACAGATATCACGGACCAGCTTATCAACCCGACCAATGCAGTGCAGGCGGTTACATACCGCTTCAAGGCGAGGATCAGGGATGACAGGCCGGGCCATGCAGGAAGCTTCTGCGACCAGGGAGGAGACACGACGATCACGGTTTATGTCAACCCGACGCCAAAGCTGAGCGTGAGCATAGCGGACACTATAGTATGTGACTCGACGACAATCAATATAGACGGTCGACGGACCTCAACGGCAATGTGCATCAGAACACTACAAAGGTTTACCAGCTTACGACCACGAACCCGGGAGGAGTTATAGGAGTACAGCCAACGGGAGAGTACCCTGCAGGAACGGATATCACGGACCAGCTTATCAACCCACGAACGCAGTGCAGACGGTAACGTATCACTTCAAGGCGAGGATCAGGGATGACAGGGCGGGACACATAGGGAGCTTCTGCGACCAGGGAGGAGACACTACGCTGACGGTATATGTACAGCCCACGGCTAAGCTTAGTGTCAGCGTGGCAGATACGGTGGTATGTGACTCGACAACGATAAACATACTGTTGACGACCTTAACGGGAACGTGCATCCGGCCACGACAAAAGTGTACCAGCTTACGACAACGAACCCGGGAGGAGTTATAGGAGTACAGCCTACGGGAGAATACCCTGCAGGAACA
Organism: uncultured Bacteroidota bacterium; assembly: GCA_963772715.1. Lineage (GTDB taxonomy): Bacteria > Bacteroidota > Bacteroidia > Bacteroidales > VadinHA17 > LD21. The sequence continues at coordinate 193,164 of CAVYYM010000023.1, read as the reverse complement.
GACATCACGGACCAGCTTATCAACCCGACGAATGCAGTGCAGGCGGTTACATATCGCTTCAAGGCTAGGATCAGGGACGACAGGCCGGGGCATGCAGGAAGCTTCTGCGACCAGGGAGGAGACACGACGATCACGGTTTATGTCAACCCGACGCCCAAGCTGAGCGTTAGCATATCGGACACTATAGTATGCGACTCGACGACAATAACGATAGATGTGACGGATCTCAACGGCAATGTACATCAGAACACTACAAAAGTTTACCAGCTTACGACCACGAACCCGGGAGGAATTATAGGAGTACAGCCTACGGGAGAATACCCTGCAGGAACGGATATCACGGACCAGCTTATCAATCCCACGAACGCAGTGCAGACGGTAACGTATCACTTCAAGGCGAGGATCAGGGACGACAGGGCGGGACACATCGGGAGCTTCTGCGACCAGGGAGGCGACACTACGCTGACGGTATATGTACAGCCCACGGCTAAGCTTAGTGTCAGCGTGGCAGATACGGTGGTATGTGACTCGACAACGATAAACATCACTGTTGATGACCTTAACGGGAACGTGCATCCGGCCACGACAAAAGTGTACCAGCTTACGACAACGAACCCGGGAGGAGTTATAGGAGTACAGCCAACGGGAGAATACCCTGCAGGAACAGACATCACGGACCAGCTTATCAACCCGACGAGTGCAGTGCAGGCGGTTACATATCGCTTCAAGGCTAGGATCAGGGACGACAGGCCGGGCCATATCAGGAAGCTTCTGCGACCAGGGAGGAGACACGACGATCACGGTTTATGTCAACCCGACGCCCAAGCTGAGCGTTAGCATAGCGGACACTATAGTATGCGACTCGACGACAATAACGATAGATGTAACGGATCTCAACGGCGATGTACATCAGAACACTACAAAGGTTTACCAGCTTACGACCACGAACCCGGGAGGAATTATAGGAGTACAGCCTACGGGAGAATACCCTGCAGGAACGGATATCACGGACCAGCTTATCAATCCCACGAACGCAGTGCAGACGGTAACGTATCACTTCAAGGCGAGGATCAGGGACGACAGGGCGGGACACATCGGGAGCTTCTGCGACCAGGGAGGCGACACTACGCTGACGGTATATGTACAGCCCACGGCTAAGCTTAGTGTCAGCGTGGCAGATACGGTGGTATGTGACTCGACAACGATAAACATCACTGTTGATGACCTTAACGGGAACGTGCATCCGGCCACGACAAAAGTGTACCAGCTTACGACAACGAACCCGGGAGGAGTTATAGGAGTACAGCCAACGGGAGAATACCCTGCAGGAACAGACATCACGGACCAGCTTATCAACCCGACGAGTGCAGTGCAGGCGGTTACATATCGCTTCAAGGCGAGGATCAGGGACGACAGGCCGGGCCATATCGGAAGCTTCTGCGACCAGGGAGGAGACACGACGATCACGGTCTATGTCAACCCGACGCCAAAGCTGAGCGTTAGCATAGCGGACACTATAGTATGCGACTCGACGACAATAACTATAGATGTCACGGATCTCAACGGCAATGTACATCAGAACACTACAAAGGTTTACCAGCTTACGACCACGAACCCGGGAGGAATTATAGGAGTACAGCCAACGGGAGAATACCCTGCAGGAACGGATATCACGGACCAGCTTATCAATCCCACGAACGCAGTGCAGACGGTAACGTATCACTTCAAGGCGAGGATCAGGGATGACAGGGCGGGACACATCGGGAGCTTCTGCGACCAGGGAGGAGACACGACGCTGACGGTATATGTACAGCCCACGGCTAAGCTTAGCGTCAGCGTGGCAGATACGGTGGTATGTGACTCGACAACGATAAACATCACTGTTGATGACCTTAACGGGAACGTGCATCCGGCCACGACAAAAGTGTACCAGCTTACGACAACGAACCCGGGAGGAGTTATAGGAGTACAGCCAACGGGAGAATACCCTGCAGGAACAGACATCACGGACCAGCTTATCAACCCGACGAATGCAGTGCAGGCGGTTACGTATCGCTTCAAGGCGAGGATCAGGGACGACAGGCCGGGGCATGCAGGAAGCTTCTGCGACCAGGGGGGAGACACTACTATTGTAATATATGTAGAGCCTACAGCAAGAGTAACAGGTACAATAAGCAATGATACAATTTGCAATATTAATCCAATTACATACACTCTTTTTACACCTAATACTCCACTGTACGGAATCAGGTTTAATGTAAATATTGTTAATCCTTATCCTGAAGTAACGGGGTACACACCCAGGATCAATCTGACAGTTTCAAGCGTAATAACTGAAACACTGACTAACAGCGGCGACACTGCAAGAATGATAATGTACATAATCACTCCTGCAACAACCAATAATCTTGGAATTCAGAATTGCCCGGGAGTAAATGATACATTATTCCTGTGGATAAATCCAACACCCAGAGCTACACCAAACAATTTAATACCTGAAATGTGTTTTGGCCAGTCAACCAGGATCATATTGAATTCACCGACGGTAATGACTAAGGGCACTATAAAATTCAATTATACAATAACTGTCTCAGACTCTGATATTGTAGGAAATATGGCTGCTGCCAATGATCAGCTTGCCAGGGCAGAATCCTATATATTCCTATACGAATATCGGTGATACCATTAACTCTGTATTCTACCATATAATACCGACAAATGCCCTTTCCGGATGTGTGAACGGACCGGTAAATACACAGGAAGTCAAGGTGCATCCGCATCCGTTGCAGAACCTTGTCGTCTCCAGACCATTTACATGTGCAGGAGGAGGTGCCGGTCTGTTAACCGCAATTCTTTCAAGAGGATCAAAGCCTGATATGCTAACCTGGGACAGGCCCTCATATATCGGCGATACGACATACTACAGCACAGGCAATTATGATACTCTTCGCATCGAATATGCGCATATTTATAATGTAATTGTTACGGACAATTTTGGCTGCCAGAATACCAGTATTTACCAGGAGATGTCTGGTGTCCAGTTCCAGACCCTCTGGTTTGTTGTCGAAGATCCCATCACTGGTTATGGTGTTCAGTGTCCGGGAGACAGTACCGGCAGGATAGAGATCGAGGAACTTAGCAGTTCATTTGCAATTCCACCTTATGAATACTGGCTTGTATGGAATGACCTGGATACGGTAAGCCATGATACGATATGGACTAAAGGTAGTCGTCTTGTAATTAACAACCTTCCTGCCGGTAATTATTCGCTATACCTGAAAGATGCCAACGGATGCATGAATACAGCACAATACACGACAAGATCAGTGAACCCGATCCTATAACTGTGACATTCGCCACAAAACCTTATGGAATATACGATGTGTCATGCAGGGGATACGATGACGGTCAGGTTTGGATAAACACAATAACCGGTGGGAATCCCGGAGGCTATAAGTATAAATGGTATACTTTCGATGGACTTATAACAGGACCGGATACACTTGACAGACTCGATTCAATTCCGGCAGGAAAGTACTATCTGCTGACAACAGATTTGTATTGCACAAAACTGGACAGTGTTACTTTAGAACAGCCGGATGGAATGGATCTGGACACCTTCAATCTTCATTTCACTGACCGATTCATTATATAATATTTCCTGCAATGGAGGAATTGACGGAAGCATAGATATAAAAATAACCGGAGGCTCACAGCCTTATTCATATCTCTGGACCGATACGGCCACCTTCACTGCAACTACACAAAATATAACAGGATTAAGGGCAGGCATATATACAGTCAAAGTCACGGATCAGAACAATTGTGATCTTAAATTGCTGCCAGGCTCAGTATATCCTTCATTTGCGCTTTCCGAACCACCACCGCTGACTATAACACCAGTGCTTTCCAATTCTACGGCCGGACCTTATAACATTGATTGTCATGGAGGCACCGGATCGATTGATATATCTGTTAACGGAGGATCTGGTCCGGGAACCTATACCTATGAATGGAGCTGCAGCAACGGTGTTCAGGACTGACAGCCATAGTTCCGGAAGACCAGCGGACACTTGACTGCAGGTTCATATAGACTCTGAAGGTAACTGACCTCTATGGATGCTACAGCACTATTTGATACGGTCCTTACCGAACCTGACACCCTCTCTGCAACACTCGTACCGAAGCATATCACCTGTGCTGCTTCGGGAATGAATAATGGTGAAATTAATCTTACTGTCACCGGCGGCGTACAGCCATATACATATGCATGGTCAAATTTTGCAATCACGGAAGACCCGACCGGATTGACAGCTGATATGTATACCGTTACAATCACAGATGCCAATGGCTGCCAGTATATTGATTCAACAGAGATCAACCTGCCTCCGCCATTGAAGTTCAGCTATGAGCTTTCTGATCATAACGGCTATAATATAAGCTGCTTCGAAGGATCGAACGGAAGGATCAAGATTACGACCAGAAGCGGCGTTGCTCCATTCGTCTTTAGCTGGACGTCTACATCAGGATTCACTTCATCGCAATCTGAAATTACAGGATTGCCTGCGGGAGACTATAATATGCATATTTCAGATTCGAATTTCTGCACAGTCGATACGACATTCATATTGCGTGCTCCGGATGAGTTTTACATGAACTTCGATCCTTCTATAACTGCAAGCGGTGATAATATTAGCTGTGCCGGGGAAAGCACCGGCTCGATCAATGTGATCCCTGTCAATGCTGTCGGAGAAGTAAGATACCTCTGGTCCGACGGCAGTACTTCACAATTCAGGGAAAACCTTCCGGCAGGAGACTATGGGGTGATTTTAACCGATGCTAATTTCTGCATTGCGCGTGATACAGCAACGCTGACCGAGCCTCCATCAATGCAGCTTGTGTTTACCGATACCGTAGGTCCAATGTGTCCTGACAAGCCTGATGGCAGTCTGGGAGTTACTGTATCCGGAGGAGTGCCTGCATATACATACCTTTGGTCGGATGGTTCCACCGGAAGTGAAATAACCGATATTCCTACCGGATGGTACTCCGTGATTGTCACCGATTTCAATGGCTGTTCAGTCAGGGACTCTTTATATCTTGAGCCCGTAAATGAAATTTGTCTGGTTATTCCGAATGCAATCTCTCCAAACGGAGACCTTATAAATGATGTATGGAATATCGGGGAAATAGATCTTTACCCGGATATCGAAATCAAAATATTCGACAGCTGGGGAATCCTGGTCTGGAAATCGGAAAAGGGATATCCTCAGAAATGGGACGGGACAAGTCAGGGCAGAAAGCTCCCGATCGACTCATACCATTATATGATTGATTTACACAACGGTACAAAACCAATAATAGGCAATATAACCATTGTAAGATAAAATATCGCTAATTTTAAAATCTCTTGAGAAGACTGGCATATATATTCTCTTTCATTATGATTTGCAACCTGGCGACAGGTCAGCAGGTGCCTTTGTACAGCCAGTATCTCTACAACAAATTCCTCATTAATCCTGCTGTAGCCGGAAGCGACGGTTACACTAGCTTCAATCTTACAGCCAGGGAACAATGGGTGGGATATTCCGGCGCTCCCAGAACCTTCTCTTTCAGTGGCCAGTGGCGAATACTTAAAAGAAGTTACATTCTGAAGCATACCAGTGCGAGGAGAACCATCTACAGACCGGCAACAGACGGCAGGGTAGGTCTGGGAGGCTTTAATCTTCAGCAGCAGGAACGGCCTGGTTCAGCGTACAGGTTTCCAGGTTTCCTATGCATATCACCTGTGGCTGAGAAATCAGACCCAGCTGTCGATGGGACTTGCTTTCACAGGCTATCATTTCAAAATTGATGAAACGAAGATAGATTTCGAGGACCCTGATGATCCGTGGCTGAACGACGATCTGCGCCGGGGCATCTTTGTTCCTGACGCATCATTCGGGATCTATCTGCTGAATGCAAAATATAATGCGGGATTTTCAGCAGAGCAGTTATTTGAAGCAACAGCGAAGATTGGCGAGCAGGCATATAAGAATTACCAGCTTCAGCGGCATTATTACCTTTTTGGTTCGTATTTTTTCGAGCTGAACACGCAGATGGAGCTTGAACCTTCTGTTCTGTTCAAGATGTCCGAGCAGTTGAGGCCTCAGGCCGATATAGGCGTTACCTATATTTATAAAAAAGCATTCTGGGCAGGACTTGCTTACAGAACCAGTGGAGCGATAATTGCCAATATGGGCGTTAAATACCAGAATATGTTTATCGGTTATGCATTCGACTTCACCCTTCAGGAGATACAGCGTGTTACATACGGAACCCATGAAATTACTGTTGCACTTAAATTCGGCGATAGCGCAAGAAGATACCGCTGGCTCGACCGCTATTGATATTCTTTGCGGTTATTTATTTCTTCTTCATCAGATAGATCAGGGAACTGGTTTTTTCTTTTTTAAAAATTGAAAGGAATGCAAACCAAACTCCAGTTAGCATACCTGTAAGGAAATGCAACCTGGTTCCCCTGTATTTCTCACTTAACATGGAAATATAAAACACATCCAACGGCAATTTTCGGATATCCTTGACCCTGAATCCGGTCTTTTCTGCAAAAATTTTAAAAGTCACAGGAGAAAAATGCCAGAGATGTCTTGGCACATCATAGGCTGCCCAGAATTTCTTGTACCAGGATGCATCAAAAGAACCTCCGTTGGGCAGGGCTGTGATGCAGATTCCATCGGGTTTTAAAAGGCGTGATATTTCAGAAGCATATTTGAAAGGATCCTGGAAATGTTCAAGAACATGCCACATCGTGATGCAATCAAAACTGCCTGCCGGTAAAGACGATATCAGCCCGGGATCAATTACTTCGACGCCATGCGCAAAGGTTGAGTAATGCCTTGCTTTTTCATTGATCTCGATTCCCATTGCATCCCATCCAGCCTTCTTCAATTCAGACAGGAAGTGGCCCGTGCCGCTTCCAATATCAAGGAGTTTTCCCCTATTCATCCCGGTCGCTTTTTCAACGAGCCTTCTCTTCTTTCCAAGCATTATGTTTCTTGAAAGTCTGTATAGAGCGCTTGAAAAACCTTTTGCAGAATCATTATGGGACAGGTAATCCTCTGATGAATAATAACGGCCAATGGTCTCTTCATCAGGATGATCCTGCGTAAAAACGAATCCGCAGAGCATACATCTGAATAAGCTGAATGGCTCTCCGCTTAAAAAGAAATCATTAGTCTGAATATACAGACCAGGATTTTCGGAACCACAAAGAGGACAATTCCTGTAATGGCTCATATTACCTGTGGCGTTATTTCTTCAGGAATTTCATACCGAGAAATCCCGCAGCAAGCAGAATCAGAAGTATGGAACTGGCAAGCGAAACTCTGTTGCCTGTTTTATAGGAGGCTGGATCGAACAGGAATTTTATTTCATGATCTCCACCGGGAACCACCATTGCCCTGAGAACATAATTCGCCCTGAAGTGATTGCTTTCATTTCCATCTATAAAGCATTTCCATCCTTCCGGATAATATATTTCCGAGAAGACCGCAAGACGTTCGCCGCTTGCCGTATACCTGTAAACAAGCTCATTTGGCTTGTATGATTTCAATTCAATCCTATCACCCTGAGATACAGGAAATGTTTGGTTATTTACCTGGTCTTTAAAAATCTGATCAATTACCGCCTCTTTTGCCGTATTGATATTATTCAGCGTTGCCAGTTCCCTGTTTGCATTTTCGACAAGCAAGGCATTCTCTACAAACCATGCATTGCCAAGAGCATGAGGATTAGTCAGAGGAGGAGCATCAGGATTATAAATTATATATTTTGTATTGAGCATGTTCAGGATACCTGTCTGGCTGAATACCTGCATAACTTCATCCTCTGTCTTTACGGATCCGGCTACTGAATCAAACCGGTAGATATCCCTTCCCATCGATGAATCTATGAGCTCCTGATATCTCTTAAGCTTCGCCCCATGATAACCTCCTATCGATTTGTGAAAATATGATGTAGGAGTATTGTCCTGGAATGTTGGTACCGTTCTGTTCCACACCCTGTAATGAGATTTGTCGCTCATTATAGCTATATCAGCATTTGTTGCCGATAGTGATTTCTGAAGAACAGCAGGCTTAACAAACTTGTCAGCGTTAAGATATCTTTTATCGACAGCGAAAAGGTCAAAGAGAATAAGAAGTCCCAATATCAGAATTGAATATTCCTTTTTCAGCTTGTCATAAAGAAAGGCAAGGATGGCTCCTGATGCAAGCAGGATGAAAATGAGCGATCTTAAAGCATCGCTTCTAAGCAGATCTTTTCTGTCAGCGACAAGGGCTGCCTTCAGCGAGGCGGGTAATACACTTACATTCTCATAATCAGCGAGGAAGGAACCAGCCAGGCCCGGGATGATAATGAAAATCAAAATTAATCCTCCGGTAATTCCCAAAGCCATAAGAAATCCTTTCAGTAGTTTCTTCCTGGGAACTTCTGAATAGAAAACCTCTTTCAGTGCAAGGATCCCCAGCAGGGGGATGCAGAACTGCGCAATGACGAGAATAAAGGTGACCGATCTGAATTTATTGTAGCCGGGGAAATAATCAATAAAGAGATCTGACAGCGGCATGAAATTTTTCCCCCAGGCAAGCATTATCGCCAGGACAGTGGCAGACACGAGCCACCATTTGTCGCGACTTTTTACCAGTATCAGCCCAAGGACAAAAAGAAAGATTACAATTGCCCCTATATAAACAGGTCCTTCTGTCCATTGTTGCGTACCCCAGTATTTCTGGAACATATTGGCTTTATCCGAATTGCCGCTCTGTCTTAAAAATTTGAATGTCTCGGATTCACGGTCGAATGGCTGGCTCGATCCGCCCTTGAAATTGGGGATCAGCAGATTCAATGTCTCTCCTATGCCGTAACTCCATTGTACAATATAATCTTTCTTCAACCCTGAAGTCATATTTTTCGAATCGGTCACAAGGTCTGATTTCCCCCTCATTGAATATTTGCCATATTCTGCTGTTGTGTACAGAAATGCGAAATTGACACCGACAGCAATTATCAGTGCGCCGGCAAGCAGTAGCGAGGTCTTCAGAAATTTCGGGAAGATCTTTTCCCTGAGGGCATAAATAAATTCAACCAGAATGAGAAGAAGAATACAGAGCATTGCATAGTAAGTCATCTGCGGATGATTTGCCACAAGCTCGAGCGAAAGAAAAACTGCCGTGAACAGCGCTCCCCTGAGGGCATTCTCCCTGTAGGCATAATATATCCCGCCTATTGTCGGCGCCATGTATGCCAGGGCAATTGCCTGGGTGTTATGTCCTGCCGCGATGATCTGCATAAAAAATGATGAAAAACCGTAAGCCACGGCCCCGGCTATTGCAAGCCAGGGATTTATCCTGAACATTAGGAGCAGAACATAAAATCCGGCCATGGAGATCAGCAATACCGAAAAAGGCATGCCGAAAATCCTGAGAAACATATCGATCTTCTTGAAAAGGTTCCCCGGATATTGCGTGGAGATCAGGTATGCCGGCATCCCGCTGAACAGCGAATTGGTCCATAAAGGCTCCTTATGAAATTCTGCACGGTAATCAGCTATTTCTTTGGAATATATTTTAGCCACCATCGAGTCGTTTGCCTTCAGAACCTTCCCTTCAAGAACAGGGTAAAAATAAACGGCAGTTAATGCCAGAAATACTATAATTGCCACTATATGAGGCAAAGCCGGCTTGATGATATTCTTAATCTGCATATGGACTTTGTGATTAATGCTTTCTGAAAAAAAACAAAAATATGTATTTATCAGAAATATCGGGAGGTTTTGCCATCTTAATAATAATAATATCTCATGTTTTAATCTTAATTTTAAAATCTGCATTCTTTGGCAGGGATGATATATTAAAACACTTATATGTCAAAAAAACATAACCTCTTCATAATCGGGGCCTCTAATTTCGGCCGCGAGATGGAAAGCTGGCTTCAGCTGATCCCTCCTGCAGAGAGGGACTGGGAACTGAAAGGATATCTGCATTACTTTGATGGCAAGTCACCCCTTGAAGGGTATCCTTCTGATTGCAAAATTGTGGGTGACTGGCGTACTTTCAAGCTTACCAGGAATGACTATTGTATTGCCGCGGTTGCTGATTGTCTGTGGAAAATGAAGATCTATGAGCATCTGAAAGATAAAGTGACCTTTTATACATATTTGGCTCCGGATGCTGTTCTTGGAAAATACAATATAATCGGCGAAGGCTCGGTCATCTGCCCCGGATGCAAAATTACCACAAACGTGATCCTTGGGAAATGCGTGATTTTAAATATCGGGACACAGATTGGACACGATTCTGTGATCGGGGATTTTTGTTCATTGATGCCTAATGTCGATCTCGGCGGAAGGGTGACAGTCGGTAAAAATGTTTTCATCGGGACCAAGGCTACCATTATTCCGAAAATCGTAATAGGAGAGGGAGCAACAATCGGAGCAGGAAGCGTAGTCGTAAGAAAAGTTAAAAACGGTGTCACCGTTTTCGGCAATCCTGCAAAAGTTATCCAGACCGCATAATCTCTTCGTCAATAAATTGAACCCATTTCCGTATATTTGCAAAAACCTGTTCCTGGGTTTTTCCGGAAAATATTAAGACAAAGTATCAAAGAATGAAGATTGATGATTTCGTAAGAAGTTTCTCTGAAGTGTTTGAAGAAACAGAAAATACCAGCTTTACTCCCTTAACAAGGTTCAGGGATATTGAAGAATGGAGCTCACTTCTCGCCCTGGCTGTAATTGCGATGGTTGATGACAAGTATCACATCAAAATCATCAGGTAACGATCTGAGGGATGCTCATACTGTAGAAGATGTTTTCAATATTGTACAAAAAAAACAGGCAGAACTTCTTGAAGGATTCCGCAAATGATTACAGATATGGATAATCCATTTTCTCTGTCAGATAAGACAGTATTTATAACAGGAGCCTCTTCAGGCATAGGAAAAGCTGTTGCTCTTGAATGTTCAAAAATGGGAGCGAAGCTTATTGTCACAGGAAGGAACAAAGACCGGCTTGATGAAACTTTCAGGAATCTGACAGGAGCCGGACATTTAGCTGTTACCGCCGATCTTACTGAAAATGAAGGAATAAATAAGGTTGCCGAAGCCCTTCCTCCGCTTGATGGCATAGTTCATTGCGCAGGCATATACAGACTTGTCCCTGTAAGCTACATAAATGAAGAAGTGGTGAAAGAAGTGCTGGGGACTAATTTTATCTCACCTTTGATGCTTACCCAGCAGCTTCTCAAGCTTAAGAAGGTTAACAAAAATGCATCCATAGTATTTATTTCCTCGATAGCAGGATCTCTTGTATCCTCGCCGGGCGGATCGGTGTATTCTGCGAGCAAGGGCGCCGTTAATGGAATGATTAAAGGAATGGCACTCGATCTGGCACCAAAGGGAATAAGGGTAAACACGGTGGCTCCCGGAACGATTCAGACAAATATCTTTGAGGAAAGCGCTGTCTCAAAAGAGCAGCTTGATGAGGATATAAAGCGGTATCCTTTGAAGCGATACGGGAAACCAGAGGAGGTTGCTTTTTCCGTCATATATCTGCTGTCTGATGCAGCTGCATGGATCACCGGAAGCAGCATGGTGATCGACGGCGGATTCACATTATTATAATTGCCTGTCTGATGAAAGCTTTTATAAAGGGTATCTCCTGCTATCTGCCTGAAAAAATACTTACAAATGAGGATCTTCTCAGGGATTTCCCCGAATGGTCGGTGGAAAAAGTAGCTTCCAAGATAGGGATTACGGAAAGGCATATCGCCGGCGAGAATGAAACAGCCTCAGATATGGCTGTAGCGGCAGCTGAAAAATTATTTGCAGAATACAATTTCGACAGAAGTAAAATAGATTTTATTCTGCTTTGCACGCAAAGCCCTGATTATTTTCTTCCTGCTACCTCATGTGTCATTCAGGAACGGCTTGGGCTGAACACAGATGCAGGTGCACTGGATTTCAACCAGGGTTGTTCGGGATTTGTATATGGTCTTTCACTGGCTAAAGGACTGGTATTGTCAGGAACCTCGAAGAATGTTCTTTTAATTACTTCAGAAACATATTCGAAGCATATTCATCCGCGGGATAAGAGCAACAGGACAATCTTCGGAGACGCTGCCGCAGCGACCCTCATCTCGGAAGACGGATTTGCCGAGATCATGGGCTTCAGCCTCGGGACAGACGGAAAAGGAGCAGGGAACCTCATTGTGAAAACAGGCGGAATGAGGAACAGAAATATGATGAATGACCTTGTTTCTGATGAAGGAGGAAATCCGGTCTGTTCAGATAACCTTTATATGAACGGCACGGAAATATTGAGTTTTACCCTTGAAACCGTTCCCTTGCTTGTCGATAAGACCCTGGCGGTAAACAACATGAAACAGGAAGAAATTGATCTTTTCGTTTTCCATCAGGCTAACAGGTATATGATGGAGTTTCTCCGGAAAAAGCTGAAGATCGAACAGGCAAAATTCTATTACTGTATGGAAAAGACAGGCAATACTGTTTCATCAACGATACCTATTGCATTGAAGGCAGCAATGCAGGATGGAGAAATATCCACCGGTAAGAATGTCATGCTGGCAGGCTTCGGCGTCGGATATTCATGGGGTGGAACCATTCTCAGATTCTGAACGAAAGTTTTTCCTTTCTGATTTAATATTTTTTGCCCAGCCTGAAGGATCCTTCCATTTCAGCCAGAATCCGCGCAAACGATCCAGTTCCACTGGTTCGAAGAAGTTCCAGAAATAAAGTATGAAAGGGAATGAAAAAAGCAATATGAATTTTATGAGTATTGCAGGAACCAGGGAGAGCCTGTTGGAAAATGCGGCAAGAACAGAAAGAACAACTCCTGTGACAAAGATCTTCAGGATCTTTGTCAGCTCGAAAGGTATATAATAATACTTCTGGGAATATTTCCATACAAGGATCAGGTACAGCAACTGGGAAACTGCCGTGGCTACTGCAGCCCCCATTGAGCTGAAAAGGTAAATAAAGGCAATATTGAGCGGAATGTTCAATGCCGACACAGTGATAATGATAGCGGCTACAACTCTGGACTTCTTGCTGATATTCAGCCCGGTATAGACAGTATCCCTTAATGAGCTGAAAAAGAGACCAAAGGAAAGAATTGGAATAATCGTATACGCTCTGAGGTAATCCTGGTCATCGGCAAACAGCATTGCCAGCTCCTTGCCGTAAAATGAGATAGCCAGGACGATCAGCATTACTCCGAATCCCATATAGGTAAGGATTTTTGAATAGAATCTTTTACTTTCTTTCTCACCTATCATTTTATATATGATTGGTGTAAGGGCGAAGTTCACCGAGTTCAGGACAATGACTTTTATCGCATTTGCTATCTTATATCCAAACTGGTAACTGCCGAGCTCGTCAAGGCCTTTTATGAATTTGATGGCATATCTGTCAGTAAGGCTAAGAACAATTCCGGCTATCGAGGCATAAAACAGCGGCATGGAGAATGATAGCATTTCCCGGAGAGCTTTCCGGTTGAACTTCGCTTCGATATTCTTCGATATATATTTCGAGAGAAACAGGAAGAACACGATGTTGCCTATTATCTGGGCTTCATAAATCCCTTCAATCCCGTGCTTCAGCACTGCAATAAAGAATAATGTCAAAACAAGGTTTACCGAGAATTTAATGATGTTTGCAGAAATGAAAAGTCCCGGACGCTCCTGGACCCTCATCAAAGTGAGAGGCAGCACACCCAGTATTTCAAAGGCAGCAGTAATGACCATAAGCCTCACAAGCGGGTAATACTCCCTGCTATTCAGAAGAAGAGAGGCAAGCGGCTTTGAAGTTGCGGCCAGGCTGACGGCCATGATGACCGAGACACAGGTAAGGAAGATTAAGACAGTAAAAAACAGCGGTTTACGGGATTCCGAATACTCTTTTTCCCAGTACCAGCGAAGAAAGGCATTATATAAGCTTAATCCGAATAATGTGATCAAAACCTGGGATGTGGTTTCGAGCATTGTGATCATGCCGAACTCACCTACGGGGAATACTCTTGTATAAAAAGGAAGCAAAATCAGACCGATAAGCTTGGTCGACAGATTGCCGATGCCATAAATAAATGAGCTTCTTGCGGTCGATTTTATTTGTGAAAGCATGAAATGACTTTATATATCAAAAGTATAACGAAAAATCAGTCCCCGGAAATACCTGAAAGTACAATTTCGATTATCCGGCCCTGTTGCACGGCAGTCAGGCTTTCGTACAGGGGCAGGCATAATATTCTCTTTGTGACCTGATCTGAAACCGGCATTTTTTCATTATTGTCCAGGTAATCGAGAGTCTCCAGCGAAGGTGAAAAATAGCGCCTCGGGAAAATATCATTTTTCTGAAGGAGGCCATATATTCTTTCCCTTGTTGCTTCCGATTTGAATACCAGGGGGAAATATGCATAATTATATTCAGCAAAAGGATTTAATTTCTGCAGCTTCAGATCAGCGATTCCGGAAAATGCTTCTGAATAATTGGTGTATACTGCCTTTCTCCTGCCAGTCAGTTCCTCGATATCATCGAGGATGCATAAACCCATGGCAGCCTGGAATTCATTCATTTTGCCGTTTATGCCCAGGCCTTCAACCTGATCATAACCGGTTATTCCGAAATTGATCATGCGCCTGGCTTTTTCCAGGTTTCTCCTGTCCCTGAATATTATGGCGCCACCCTCTATGGTGTGAAATATCTTTGTGCTGTGAAAGCTGAGGATCGATGCATCACCATAATTCAGGATACTCGTATTCTTATATTTCACTCCGAAAGCATGAGCGGCATCAAAAAGCAGTTTCAATCCATGTTTTGTTGCCAGCTGTTCGATCTCCTCTGCTTCGCATGGATTTCCGAATACATGAACAGGAAGGATTGCCTTTGTCTCACCACTGAGTTTCTTTTTGATCGATTCGGCAGTTATGTTGAATGTACCGGCTGTCGATATCGGCAAAAACAGGTATCAGCCCTTCCCAGACAAGACTGCTTGAAGTAGCGACAAAGGTAAATGGCGTGGTAATCACTTTACCCTTCATTCCAAGTGCCCTGAAGGCTATCTGGAGAGCTATCGTCCCGTTTGTGGTAAGCATCAGGTTTTCCACACCGAGATATTCATTCAGCCTCTTTTCAAGCTCCTGAACGAACTGACCGTTATTCGTGAGCCAGCCGGATTCATATATCCTGTCGACGTAATCCTTGAATCTGGATTTATCGGGCAGGTATGTTTTTGTTACATTTATCATTAGGGTCAGTTTAGTTAAGAATTCGTTCCCATAATTCCCTGCATCTCTTTTCAGAAAGAAGATCTCCGATTATTTGTCTGTTTCTTTCAAGTTCTCTTTGTCCTGATCTGAAAAAAGACTCATCGAAAGTATCAAATGACAGAGATATCGAACAAATGACAGCCGATGCTTTTAAGATATTCGAATGACGATGTTCCGGACCGCATGAAGACTTTCTTTCCGAAGTAAAGCAGAGGAAGGATATTTCCCAATCCCTGCTGCCTGTCATGATTCATTATCGCAACATCAATTTCGCAGAGCAGATTCAGATATTTGACAGGATCCAGCATTTCACGCATAGGGACGAATTTCCCACCAAAGATCTGTTTCCCCATTGCCTCAACTGAATTAATATAATCAGGATCGCCGCTGTAGGACAGGGGGCAATATATCCGGATATCAGAATCCTTCAGAGGTTCGAGCTTTGAAAGCATCTCATGGTGAAGGTTCGTTGGATTTCCTGAATTGCCCGCGAGAATTTTCAGCTCCCCTGTTTTTTGTACTGAATCTGCTGATCCGGCAAAGTGTAAAAAATCAACCGGTAAAGGATACATGCTCGGAAGATATTCAGCCTTCGTACCATATATTTCCCTGATTATTTCATAATCACCGGGCGCAAAGGAAGCAATGCGCGGTATTTTCTTTAATAATCATTCTCCGGAGCAGTTCGTAGATCCTGTTTGACAGGCTTTCCCTGGCCTGCCGGTAAAGGTAAACATCCCCGCCCCATATTATCCATGTGACTTTCGAAAGGAGTCCGGGGAAAAGATTCCAGAGAATAAGTGCCGGTCCGTGGGGAAGCTGATGAAACAATATCCTTGAAGCTTTTCTCAGATCAGGAAGCATCTGCGGAGAAGAACTGAATGTTATTGCGCGGATAAAATATCTTCGATTTCAGATTGTCGCCATAATCGAACTCCTCGCCCACAGGTCTCTTAAAGAAAAATCTGCTGGAGGACAAGATCAAAATTATCCTCAAGGAATTTCAGGTACTTGAAAGTATAGAAATGCTCACTGCTGAATATGTGGAATATCATTTGCAACAGGCTAAATTTTAAATACTTTTTTCAGATCCGACGGCCTGAAAAGATTTATAATGTTTCAGTAATGGTTCGGAAGTCACTTCCCAGCAATATTTTTCTAGCAATCAGTTTTGTATTTTCTTCAAATTATTTATAAGCTCTGGATGGGAATAGAGAAGATTAAGTTTTTCGGCAAGGTCTGCGGGATCAGATTCCTTAATACTTAGTCCGATATTATTCTTTTCAATAAAATCCCTTCATCATTTTTGCCTGCCCCACGATTGTCGGCTTGTTCATTACAATGTTCTGGTAGATCTTTGAGGCAATAGTATTATTTACTTCACGCGAGATCGCCGGTGGAATATGTATACAAATCTTGCTTGCTGCAATGTAGGAGGGAAGCTGATTCAGCGGTATCCACTCGTGATACTCAATCATATCATTGACCCCCAACTGCTTAGCATAGGCAAGCGGATCATAATACCTTTTATTGAATTTTCCGGCAAGTACAAACCTGAATCCCGGGATCGCATTCCTGACCATTGGCAATGCTCTGATTATTGTATCAATGCCTCTCAGTATGTCTATATGACCGGCATACAGCAGAACAAAATAATTTCTGTAGCTGTCAACTATAGTCTTGTCTACATTTTCATAATTAAAAAGGGACTTTAATGGTGTATTTGGTAGAATAATGATCTTCTTATTGTCTACATTCCTGGTATTTATATAAAGATCCCTGAGGGGCGATTCAACGGTAATAACCAGGTCGGCCATTGAAAGATTAGACCTTTCATATTTCTCCCAATTGCTGAAAAAGCTGATTAATTTTCCAACAAATTTCTTGTAGTGAGCGGTCTTGACGATCCAGTTGCTGTAGAATTCATGCTGGTCGCATACTACCCTGAGGTTGTATTTCTTTCGAAGCCTGATACCGATATCGGAAAGCGGAAGATCATGTATATGAATGACATCGATGGACTTTTCCCGGATGATTGATTCAATCTTTTTCCTCCACAATATCCTGTACAAGGGAAAGATAAGGTAAAGAGCCTGCATCTTATTTCTCAGGGACTTGTTTATTTTTATCCTTAATATCCCGATACCCCTGTAGTTCTCCGAATCCTTCTGCTTACCGTAGTTCAGGGAAAGAATATAAACCGTATTGCCTGCAGATATCAGGGAAAGTGCTTCTTTCTCAACACGTTCGTCAGGAGGGAATTCACCGTCAAGGATCATCAGGATGTTCATGCACCGGCATTGTTTTCTTTATACTGCATATTATAATTTCTATCTGGCTTTGCAAATGTAAAATGATGTCTCATTATTTATAACACTTGAAATAATGACAAAATATTTTCCAAGAATGCGTTTAATCGATCTCTCACCGGGAATAGGATAAGGATGTTCATATTTCATGAAGAATGATGAAAGAAAATACTTTGAAACATTCAGGAACAATGGTTTTAAGCCTGATTTTACTCTGGGGATGCTAATTATGATCATTGAATCGGAAGTACATACATTCCTGACAGAGCTGATAAATTTCTTTCTCTGTCCGGCAGGAATATGCTCCAGAACGTCAAGCAGAACAACCTGTCTGAATTTCTCATCTGATAATTTCTCATCAGGTTTATTACAACGAAAATCACCATTGAGTGAATGCTTTTTGAATATCTCATGGGCCAGCTCTATAAATTCCTGATTGGTATCTGTTCCGGTAATACTAAATCCCTCTTTTGCCATCACAAATGCCTGTCTTCCGAAACCACAACCGATATCAAGAATTTCGAATTCCTTTGAAAAATACTCATTGACGATTTTCTTAAGAGTTCGATATCCTGACCTTCATTGTTTCAGAGACGGCCCATTGTCATGAGTATCCGTTGTCCAGAGCGAAGGATCAGTGGAATTTAAAATATCATCCCGGTATTTTACTGCGAACTCTGAATAATATTTGTTCTGGTCCATTTTTTCCAGGCCTAAATTTTAAGATCGGCAATGTTAATAAATTGTATTCCTCCTCTTGAAGCACATTCCTGATCTGTCAGGGAATCTCCAATAAAGATGGCTCTGGTTATTTTCAGCTCCCTGCCAGCTTATGTATATGTTCAATACCAGCCGGTGAACGGCTTGGGCTCTATTTCATTGGCCATGATGAAAGTTATCTTCTTATCAAGACCTTTCCACAGCAGATTCCTGATCTTGTTTTTCTGCTGGTACAGGTTTCCGTTGGTCAGCACAAATATCTGCTTATTCTTTTCGATAGTACTCCGGAGTATTGCTTCTGTTTTCGGACTCAGCTCAATTTGTTTTTCAGGATTAAATCCTCTCAGGATTATCAAGGCATTCCGGCAGATGTCCATTCCAATGCCAGACCTGGAAAGAAATTTGTCGAACAACTTTTCTCTTCCTTCCTCTCTGTGGATCTTCATCATTGAACCGAAAAGCGATTCTTTGTCATCCCCCGGCCTTTGTCTGCAAATCGTTCGCAGATAGCCGCATAAGCCTGGAACAGGTAATCCTCTTCATTATAAATGGTATTATCCAGATCGAAGATGAACAATGAAAAATTCAGGAGATCAGAAATCGACTTTTTTGCCATTTATGTCAAGGAAAAGTTCATCCCAGTACCGTATCATCTTAAGCCCCCATTTGATTTCACCGATGGCGGGCTTTTCTCCAAGTCCTATCTTTACAGCCTCATAAACCATGTTTGCGCCTGCCGCAGTGCATAAAACTATTGTACCCTGAACCCTTGGATTCGATTCAATTATCTTGGGTATTCCATTGATATCCCTTTTGAACTGGAGTCCTATGTTCCCGTTCAGTTTCAACCCTTCGGCAACACTCTTCGAATAACTTATTATCTCCTTGTCTTCAACTACCGTTCCCACAAAGCTTATTCCCATTTTTATGTGATCGCGGCTCCTCGGAATGGCACAAATGAATTTCCCGTTATCTGCCAGCACATCGACGCTGTATTCCTCACCTGGCAGATACTCCATTACCAACAGTTCCGGGAATGATTCTCCTCCTTCGCATATGGAAACGAATTCGCTGAATGATATATATATATTGTTCGGCTTTTCATTCATCAATGAAAAAAGCCTGTCCTGTCCGTCTTCTATAATCCTGAAGCCTCTCAGCCCATTCGATACAGGAGGCTTGAAGCAGATCTTCCTGTCAGGATAACTCAGGAATTTTGCTGCCTGCCGGAATTCCTCAAGTGAATGAACAAGATGAAAATCCGGAACGGGAATATCATTGTCCCTGCAGAATTTCATAAGCAGGTATTTGTTGTTTGCTGTTTCCAGCGGTCCCGGATCGGAGACAGACACATAAATTCCCTTTTGTGCAAAGAGATCCTTGTTTTGCGCAAAGACAAGCAGCTCTCTTGTCACCAGGGGAATTACCACATCTATCTTTTCAGTGGTGCATATATCAAGAACCTTCTGGATAAAATCCGGGGATTCGGCAAACGGGATCCGGAAAATCTTATCAAGAAGTCCTGCCCCGACAGAATTTCCGAGGTTGGCATCGCCGCCAAGAATTGAAATTTCCCTCTCGCCGACTTTTCTCAGCGATTTAATAATGCCAGGTGCTCCGGGAGCTCCTGCTCCGGTTATGAATACCCTTATGCCATTCAGTTTGCTCATTGTCAGATAACCCACCGTATCACTTCGAAAGCTTCAGCATAATCAGCACCAATCTGCACACCCCTTGCCCTCGCCAGAGACCTGATGAAATCGGCTGAAACATAATCGCGGCCTTTCTGGGATTTATAATTTTTCAGGGCATTTATCTTGTTTTCAAGATGTCTTTCCTCGAGCCTGATAAAACAGGTGGTGTTGAATGTCAGGTTATTCCAGATAAGCTCATATCCGAGGATAGAGGTTGTCTTGAATGCCCTGAGACCTTCCTGCGAGACAGTAAGATGATCCTGGTGAATATCATTCAGGCTGGGCATGAAAACAAGGTCAAAATGGATTTTGTTCTTCAGCTTTATGAGGTCTTCGAGGATCTCCTGCCTTGAATAATTAAGCTTTCGCACCTGGTAATCATAGATTATAAGGTTTTTATCATCTATGCCAAGCTGGCGGGTGGCTTTTTTAACTTCAGTCTTAAGGATATCCTTTGGCATTCCTTTGGGTACTGAATCTTTTGCAGTTGAAAACGCGGCATAATAAACTTTCGCCTTCCGCTCGAGAAAATAACTGATGGCGCCACCGGCTCCTAGTTCACCATCATCAGTGTGGGGTGCCAGAACCAGGATATTATTCAGCTTGCTGGTTATCATTGCCTGTTAATTATTTACTGTTTTCAAATTTCGTTAAGTTTTTTAACATATCATAATGATGGTATGTTTTGAATCCGGCTTATCCCAGATGACTTGCGATCTTCATCGCCAGGTTTCTTCGGGAAAACTCCGCAGGAGGAATCTTTGTCACGGCAGAGCCTTTATTCATTGATGCTATGATGAATTCAGATATTGCTGTTGAATCATCATAATCGAAGCATTTCCCGAATCCGCCTTTTTCGAGGATCTCTGCGGTATCTCCGTCAACAGGGCCGAGGCACAGGACAGGTTTGCCCGATGCGATATACTCGAAGAGCTTACCCGGAAGAAAACTTCTGTTTCCGGGATCCCTGGCAAGCACAAGAAGCTGCATCGAGGAAGAAAACATTTGCCCGACGACCGTTTTATGATCGGAATATGGAATGAATTCAAGGTTTTCATTGCCGATCGCAGAAATAAAACGCTCCTTCATCACGTCGGAAATATGACCCGTGAATTTCAGCGATAGCTTCTGCCCTTTTTCGATAAGCTCAACAATGGCATTTGTGAATCCTTCGACAGGATATGATTCCGAAATCGTTCCCGTGTAGGAAATGGTAAATCTGGCGGGAGTAGAGGCTGTCATATTTTCAAAATCGCTCTCATCATATCCATTCTGCACGATCTTTATCTTTCCGGCAGCACCGGGGACCTTCGATTCAAAATATTTACCGAGGGAAGGACCGACCGTGGTTATAATATCGGCATTCTCCAGGACTGCTTTTTCATAGCCCAGGTCTATTTTTCTGGAAATAAAGGAAGGATAGAAAAGATCATAATAATAAATATCAGTCCAGGGATCACGCAGGTCTGCCATCCATTTTATTTCAGGGAAGCGTTTCTTCAGCTTAAGGCCTATAAGCTGTGTAGAATGCGGGGGACTTGTCGTTATTATATTCCTGATACCCTCCTTTTCTATCAGCTCGCATGCTTTTTTAAAGGCATGCCTGTTCCATCCCCGGCGCGGATCGGGGATAAAGAAATTGCCTCTGATAAAACGTGACAATTTTCCCCTGAACGAATCATCCTTATTTGTCGCAAAGCCCCCTGACGGGATTTTTGATTTGTCTTTTTCATAGAACCTGAACCAGTCTGTCGCTCTAGTCCTGCAGATCAGTGCATTTTCCGGGATGTCCTTTTCCAGGGAAGTATCCAATGCCGGATAGGAGGCATATTCAGGATCAACGGTAAGTATGACGGGTTCCCATCCGGACTGAGGAAGGTACTTGGCGAATTTAAGCCATCTCTGCACTCCTGCCCCGCCGCTGGGCGGCCAGTAATAGGTGATTATCAGCACCCGGTTCATGCTATAGCTTCTTTAGGAGGCTGGAGATATTCACTTTCCCGGCAATAATATCCTTGAGCTGCTCTATCTGAACGCGCTCCTGCACCATGGAATCGCGATACCTTATCGTAACAGTATTGTCTTCAATCGTCTGATGATCAATGGTTATGCAATATGGGGTTCCAATTGCATCCTGGCGTCTGTATCGCCTGCCTATCGAATCCTTGTCATCATACTGGCAGTTGAATTCGAATCTCAGCTCCTTTACTATTTTTTCAGCTATCTCCGGCAATCCGTCCTTTTTTACAAGCGGCATAACTGCCAGTTTGACCGGAGCCAGGAAGGAAGGCAGTCTCAGCACGACTCTCGTATCGGTGGTCCCATCTTCTTTTTTAAGCTCTTCTTCCTGGTATGCCGCTGAAATGACCTGCAGGAACATCCTGTCGACACCGATGGATGTTTCTATAACATATGGCACATACGATTCCCCTTTCTCGGGATCGAAGTATTGCATCTTTTTCCCGCTGTATTCCTGGTGCTGCTTCAGGTCGAAATCGGTTCTTGAGTGAATGCCCTCGACTTCCTTGAAGCCGAAAGGGAATTTATATTCGATGTCGGTTGCTGCATTTGCATAATGTGCCAGCTTGGTATGATCATGGAAACGGTAGTTTTCATCTCCGAAACCAAGTGCCGTATGCCATTTCATCCTTAAGCCCTTCCAGTGCCTGAACCACTCCAGCTCGCTGCCCGGCTGAACGAAGAACTGCATCTCCATCTGCTCGAACTCCCTCATCCTGAAAATGAACTGGCGTGCCACAATTTCATTTCGGAATGCCTTCCCGATCTGTGCAATTCCGAAGGGGATTTTCATTCTGCCTGTCTTCTGAACATTGAGGAAGTTCACAAAGATACCCTGAGCTGTTTCGGGACGCAGATATATTTTGTTCGCTCCCTCGGCAGTTGATCCCATCTCAGTGGCAAACATTAGATTGAATTGCCTTACCTCGGTCCAGTTCCTGGTGCCCGATATCGGGCAAACTATCTCGTTGTCAATTATTATCTGCCTTAGTTCTGCCAGATCGGTCGCATTCATTGCCACTGCAAAGCGTGCATTCAGCTCATCGAATTTTGCCTGGTTGGCAAGCACCCGCGGATTTGTCTCCCTGAACTTTTTTTCATCGAAGGCAGCACCGAATTTCTCACGTGCTTTTTCGATCTCCTTGTTTATCTTCTCTTCGAACTTTGCAAGATGCTCCTCGATAAGCACATCTGCACGGTACCTCTTCTTTGAATCCTTGTTGTCGATAAGCGGATCATTGAATGCATCAACGTGTCCCGATGCTTTCCAGATTGTGGGATGCATGAAAATTGCCGAATCCAGGCCTACAATATTTTCATTCAGGAGAACCATCGAATCCCACCAGTATTTCTTGATATTATTCTTGAGCTCCACACCATATTGACCGTAATCATAAACTGCACTTAACCCGTCATATATCTCGCTTGACGGGAATACATACCCGTACTCTTTACAGTGTGCGACCAGCTTTTTAAAAACATCTTCCTGTGCCATAGTCAGTTTGTTTGCATTTGCGGAAGGCAAAAATAACTCAAAATGTCGGGTTTTACAATTGAATCTACATGTACTCACCCCCTTGTATTCCCCCTCTCTGCTGAAGCAAAGAGGGGGAACTGATTCATATTTAATGATTTATGCCCCCTTCTTTGCTTTAGCAGAGAAGGGGGTTTGGGGGATGAGTGCATGAGATCATTTTGCTATCTTTACATCTCTTAAATTCTTTTTCAACATGAGAAAAAGGACCGATTTTCTTGTCATTGGTTCCGGGATTGCAGGATTATCATTTGCCCTCAAGGCAGCGAAGCACGGTAAAGTATCGGTTGTAACCAAAGCTGCCCTGGTCGATACAAACACGCGCTATGCACAGGGCGGAATCGCCGCAGTCTTCAGCAAGCCCGACAACTTTGAAAAACATATGCACGATACACTGATAGCCGGTGCCGGATGCTGCGATGAGGCGGTTGTCAGAATGGTCGTCAGCGAGGCTCCGGACAGAATTAAGGATCTGATCGACCTTGGAGTCCCTTTCGACAAGAAGGAGGATGGAACATATGATCTTCACAGGGAGGGAGGACATTCGGAGTACAGGATCCTCCATCACAAGGACAGGACAGGTGAAGCCATAGAGGATACGCTGATGGACCGTGTCAGGAAAGATCCCAACATCGAGATATTTGAACATCATTTTGCCATAGAAATACTTACCCAGCATCACATGGGAGAAGTTGTAAAGCGGAATTACCCCGGTATCAAATGCTTCGGGGCCTATGTAGCTGATCTGAAAAACAAAAAGGTAATAACATTTCTTTCCAAAATTACAATCGTTGCAACCGGAGGCATGGGGAATGTATATCTCACCACAACAAATCCCGGGATTGCGACAGGAGACGGCATAGCCATGGTATACAGGGCCAAGGGAACGATTGAAAATATGGAGTTTGTCCAGTTTCATCCGACATCCTTTTATGATCCGAAAGCAAGACCTTCATTTCTTATTACAGAAGCTCTAAGGGGTTATGGTGCAATTCTGAAAAACATGGACGGCGAGGAATTCATGAAAAGGTATGATAACCGCGAATCCCTTGCACCCAGAGACATAGTCGCAAGAGCAATTGATAACGAAATGAAGATGTGGGGTGACGATCATGTATGGCTCGACTGCAGGCATCTGGAGCCGGAAGGCCTTAAGGAACAATTTCCGAATGTATACGAACACTGCCTTAAAACAGGTATTGATATCACCAAAGACATGATCCCCGTTGTGCCGGCACAGCATTTTTCCTGCGGAGGTATCAAGGTTGATATGGACGGACAAAGCAGCATCGACAGGCTTTATTCTCTCGGAGAGGCTTCATCAACAGGATTGCATGGTGCGAACAGGCTCGCATCCAATTCTCTGCTCGAAGCTGCCGTTTATGCTCACAGGGCTGCATTACATTCCTCCGGCAGGCTTGACAAACTCACTTTTGAAGAAAAAATTCCCGACTGGGATTACAAGGGAACCACCAATCTCGAGGAAATGGTGCTAATAACACAGAGCATCAAGGAGGTTCAGATGATAATGAGCAATTATGTGGGAATTGTAAGATCAAATCTCCGACTCGAAAGAGCCATGATACGGCTTGAAATTCTTTACCAGGAAACAGAGAGCCTTTACAAACGCTCCCTGATCTCAAAGAAGATTTGTGAAGTAAGAAATCTCATTAATGTGGGATATATCATTATAAAACATGCTCAGGCCCGCAAGGAAAGCATCGGCCTTCATTATTCAATAGATTACCCGAAAAAAACAAACTGAACCGCATCCTGTGTACCTTGTACCGGGATCCTTGTACCTGATATCCAATGAACCATCTAGAATCCTCATTCATCGGCAAAAACAACTGGTGGCGCTACCTTATAGTTTTCGCGGCTATCTTTGCCCTCACAAACACAATAGGAGCAATACCATTGCTGATAAGCATGGGGATAAGCACAGCTAAAGATCCCTCTCTTCTTGAAAAGCTGACTGCAAATCCGGCCGACCTGAGTGTTCTTGGTCTCGACCCCAATGTTTACCTCATTGAAATGATCTTTCCATTCATTATCGGACTTATAGCATTTGTCTTGCTTCTGTATCCGATGAATGCAAAAAAATTCAACCAGGTAATTAATGGCAGCGGCACTTTCCGATGGAAGCGGCTCTTCAGGTCAGCGATCATCTGGACTCTGTTTTCTGCAATCTATTTGTTCGCCTCCGTGAAGCTTGATCCTTCAAACTACTCATTGCTCAACACCTCAAAAACACTGGTGCCGTTGATAATAATCTCGGTCCTGCTAATTCCTTTTCAGGCTGCATGGGAGGAGATAATCTTCAGGGGCTACCTGATGCAGGGTTTTGCCGTTTTGATGAAAAACAGGTGGGCTCCTGTCATTTTCACTTCCATTTTATTTGCACTTATGCATGTCATAAACCCTGAAGTCAAGGAATACGGATTCTGGAGTATGATGCCGCAATATATTCTTTTTGGATTTATTTTCGGGATTATGACTGTAATGGATGATGGAGTTGAGGCAGCTATAGGAGCCCATGCGGCAAACAATGTTTTCCTCTCAGTGTTGCTTACAAATAAAAGCTCTGTATTGCAGACACCTTCTGTCTTCGAGCAGCATGTTTATAATCCGGGCATTGAATTTCTGGCAATGCTGGCCATGGGGATCATTGTCCTGCTGGTAATGAAGCTGCTTTTCAGGTGGAAGGGATTCTCAATACTTTTCGGAAAGGTTGAGCCGGTGGATACGGTTATTCAGTTACCGTAGACAGAAGTCTTTTCATCGGTGCGGAAATCTCCCCATTTCTGCCTTATCTCTTCGACTATTCTTTTTATCTCATCCGGATCCAGGGTTGTCAGAAGCCTCAGTCTGGTTTCTTTGAAATGAGGCAATCCTTTAAAATAGTTTGAAAGATGGCGTCTCATTTCATATATCGCCCTCGGACCATCTTTATACTCGAGGGATTTGCCAAGATGAAGCAGGGCCAGGTCACACTTTTCATTTACAGTTGGTTCAGGCTTGTTCTTCCCGGTCTCGAGGTAATGCCTGATATCCCCGAAAATCCAGGGTCTCCCGACTGAAGCGCGGCCGATCATAATTCCGTCAACGCCGTAACGGTCGAACATCTCACGGGCCTTCGCAGGATCATCGATGTCACCGTTGCCTATTACCGGGATCTTCATCCTGGGATTATTCTTAACTTCACCAATCAGCGTCCAGTCAGCATTTCCCTTGTAAAGCTGAACCCTTGTGCGTCCGTGAATGGTTATTGCCTGAATGCCCTGATCCTGAAGCTTCTCAGCCACTTCCACGATATTTTTGCTGTCATCGTCCCATCCGAGCCTTGTCTTTACTGTCACCGGCAGCTTCACGGCTTTAACAATGGCTGCTGTCATTTCGATCATCAGGGGGATATTTTTCAGCATGCCTGCGCCGGCACCCCTGTTGGCTATTTTCTTCATGGGACAGCCAAAATTTATGTCAATAGTTTCGGGCCTCGCTTCTTCGGCAATTAGCGCCGCTTCAACCATGGGATCGATGAGATGTCCATACAATTGGATCCCTATCGGCCTTTCAGCATCGTAGATATCGAGCTTTCTTACGCTTTTTGCGCCTTCTCTTATCAGACCGTCGGATGATATGAATTCAGTGAACATGAAATCTGCGCCGTTCATCTTGCAGATCCAGCGAAATGAAGGATCTGTTATATCCTCCATCGGGGCCAGAAACAAAGGCCGTTCCCTCAGGGATATATTACCGATATTCAAAATTATTATTTATATATTGAGAGATGTCTCTTGAATTTCGGTAGGTTGTGATATTTCAGCGGCACTTGTTTTTTCCAGCTCGCTTTTGCGGTAAAAATATACAATCCCGTATTCTTCACACTCTTTCCTCCTGATCTCTTCCGGAAGCGGGCTAAATGCCTCTTCTGCCTCATTCCATATCCCGAGAATTATTTCATCTGCCTCCTTCCGCATATCTCCGGTTCTTTCAGCATAGTCAAGCGTTTTCTTCAGAATGGTTTTGTGATAATTGTCTTCTTCGAGAAAATTCTGGAATCTGACCTTGACTACTGCAATTGTAGGATTGGTTATGGGACTTCCTCCCTTGCGGATCCTGAACTCTTCCCCTTCAATTATCCTTTTTCCCCAGCTGATAAGTTCATTTTCAGTATTAAGCGACGGGACCACCGATTCATTTGTCGCCAGACCATAATATGCCCTTGTTTCTGCAGGCAGATCACCCCGGAAAATTGCCATATTCATCACTCTGATAAAATGAGTCAGATATATCCTGGCTTTTCTGAGAGACTCGTTGTATTCCCTGCTCTTCTGGCCCTGCGATACAACTGACTGTCGCTGCAGCTTAATACTGTGCTCAAAAAGCGGCAGGAACTTCTGTAGTCTGACAATTGTTTTCGCTGAATAGGCAAGCTTGTGCGGCGGCACTTCCTTTCCTTTTTCAAGGGCAGTCTTAAGGGCCCTTATCCGGGCAGCGTCAGTATTAGGCAATCGACGGTACGGCATATTGATATATTGTTGATAATTTGTTGGTAACCCCATGCGAATATAATAATAGTTTGTTAATTACCTATACTATTCGCAGAATAATAGTGCTGATAATTAAAAAGTTCTGTAAAGATTGTTATAAAAGCATGTACTCAATAAGGATTTCATTGTTAATTATACGTAAATAATGCAGAGTAAGTCTTGCGGATCAGGAGATCTTGGCAAATCTCAAAAATAGATTTAGTACTTTTGGGATATTAAGTCAGTCGTTTAAGAAAAGTAAAAACCAATCATCATGTTTAAAGCCGATGTATATGTAAAACGAAGGGATGAGCTTCGCAGGAAAATGAAAACAGGTCTTGCATTGTTCATAGGTAATGTCGAATCTCCGATGAATTATCCTGCAAACACTTACCACTTCAGGCAGGACAGCGACTTTTTGTATTATTTCGGAATCGACCTGCCGGGATTTGCAGGATTGCTGGATTTCGATTCGGGCAAAGACCGAATTTTCGGCAACGAAGTCGACATCGATGATATAGTATGGATGGGCCCCCAGCCTTTGGTTAAGGATATTGGCCTTAAATGCGGCGTAACCTCCACTGCCCCGATGGCAAAGCTTGAAGAAGTCATTAAAGATGCCGTCTCAAAAAGAAGAAGGGTACATTTCCTGCCGCCTTACAGGGGAGAGACAAAAATGACGCTTGGCTCGTTGTTCAAGGAGAATCCCTGTCAGATGAAAACGCTCGCATCAACTGACCTGATAAAGGCAGTGGTATCGATGAGATCGGTAAAGGAAAAAGTCGAGATCGATGAAATTGAAAAGGCTGTTGATATAGCCTATGATATGCATGTAACCGCGATGAAAATGTGCAAGCCGGGTATCGCTGAACAGGATATTTTCGGAACCATCGAAGGCATTGCGCTTGCGAAAGGCGGAGGAACTTCATTCCCCATAATACTCAGTATTAATGGTCAAACGCTTCATAATCATGTACATAACAATCTTTTAAAGAAAGGCAGGATGATGGTTACTGATGCCGGAGCTGAAACCAATCTTCATTATGCTTCCGATATAACAAGGACAACTCCTGTCGGAGGAAAATTCAGCGAACTCCAGAAGGATATCTATGAGATCGTCCTCAAAACAAATACGGAAGCTATAAAAGCGACACGTCCGGGCTTGTCGAACCGCGATCTTCATCTTATGGCATGCAAGAATATTGCTTCAGGACTGAAGGAGCTGGGATTGATGAAGGGCGATACTGATGCTGCTGTTGCAGCAGGAGCACATGCCCTGTTCATGCCCCATGGTCTTGGTCATATGATGGGACTCGATGTTCACGACATGGAGGCTCTGGGAGAAAACCATATCGGTTATAACGACGAAGTGAAGCGCAGCGACCAGTTCGGACTCGCCTTCCTGAGATTTGCACTTCCTTATAAGCCGGGACATGTATTTACGATAGAACCTGGCTGTTACTTTATTCCAGAGCTCATCGAGAAATGGAAATCTGAAAAGAAATTCACCGAATTTATCAACTACAGCAAGATTGACAAATACATGTCAATTGGAGGAATACGTATCGAGGATAATGTTCTCATTACAGAAAAGGGACACAAGCTCCTCGGCAAGCCAATCCCGAAAACCGTAAAGGAAATAGAAAAAGTCTGCGGGTGAACCGCCTCTTTGCCATAGGAGATATTCACGGTTGTTTCAAGCCATTTTATGAGCTTGTTGTTAATGTAATCGATTTGAAAAAGGAGGACAGGTTGATCCTCCTTGGCGACTATATCGACAGGGGTTTTCAAAGCAAGGAGGTGATAGACTTCATAATTGACCTTAAAGCTTCCGGATTTGATGTTACACCCCTGATGGGTAATCATGAAGCCATGCTTCTGGAAGCTTATGCGGATAACGGGTTATTATACCATTGGTATATGAACAGCGGCGAAACTACTCTTGCAAAGCATTGGAATACAAGATGTCAGGGACCTGGAGGAAACATATCTCGATTTTTTCTCCGGACTGAGATGCTATGAATCGATTGGTAAATTCCTGTTCGTTCATGCCGGTTTCAATGACCATGATGCTGATCCTTTCCTGGATGAATATCATATGATATGGGAAAGCAGGCTCTCTTATGCGAATCCTGTCCTGCATGGTAAAACAATCATACACGGCCATCGTCCGAAAACCCTGGAATTTGTAAATAAGCAGATCAGAATACAATCATCGGTGATACCAATCGATACAGGCTGTGTATATGGCCTGGAAATGGGCTATGGTTATCTTTCTGCCCTGGATGTGAATGAGATGAAATTATATCCGGTACCGAATAATCAGAATGCCTTATAATATTCCCTGTTAAGCCTCGCAATATTGGTGAGCTTGATCTGCTTCGGGCATTCAGCTTCGCATGCTCCCGTGTTGGAACAGTTTCCAAATCCCAGCTCATCCATTTTCTCTACCATTGCCCTGACTCTGTCTCCGGCCTCCGTGACGCCCCTGCGGCAGGAGTGCAAACTGGGAGATCTTCGCAGATACAAACAACATTGCCGAAGCATTCTTGCATGCGGCAACACATGCACCGCAGCCTATACAAATCGCAGAATCGAAAGCATTATCTGCATTCTTCTTTTTCGCAAGTATCGAATTTGCCTCCGGCGCTGCGCCGGTATTTATCGAAATAAAACCGCCGGCTGACTGTATTTTATCAAAAGCGCTCCTGTCCACAATCAGATCCTTTATCACAGGGAACGGCCTGGCTCTCCATGGCTCGATCCAGATGGTATCCCCATCTTTGAAATATCTCATTGAAAGATGGCATGTCGTGATCGCAGGAACCGGTCCGTGAGGATGTCCGTTGATATACATCCCGCATGAACCACAGATACCCTCACGGCAGTCGTGATCGAATGCGACAGGATCCTTATCCTCTTCAACCAGTTTTTTGTTGAGGGCGTCAAGCATCTCCAGGAACGACATCTCGGGCGACACTTCCTCCATTCTGTATGTCACGAATCCGCCCTTTGTCACGGCATTTTTTTGCCGCCATATCTTTAATCTGAGTTTCATATTCATTGAAATTTCCTTATCTGCAATCATGATCGTGCAATCTTATTATGCCTTTACGCATGTGCAGACTGCTGCCTTTGCCGTTATTTATAACTGCGTACTTTCATCTCCACCTCTTCAAACTTCAGCTCTTCCTTATGCAGGACATGCGGCTTGTCCTCGCCGGCATATTCCCAGGCTGCGACATATGCATATTCCTGATCGTTCCTGAGTGCCTCTCCGTCGGGAGTCTGATACTCTTCCCTGAAATGAGCCCCGCATGATTCCTTCCTGTTGAGAGCATCTGTAATCAGAAGCTGTGTCAGCTCAAAATAATCTGCCACCCTGCCGGCTTTTTCAAGTTCCATATTAAGCTCTCCGGCAGTTCCGGGAACATTAAGATCGCTCCAGAACTCCTGCTGAAGCCCGCGGATCAGCTCAAGGGCTTTTTTGAGACCTGCTTCATTTCTGCTCATACCCACATAGTCCCACATTATTTTACCGAGACGCTTATGGAATGATGCTGCACTTTGCTTCCCCTTGATGGACAATAGCTTGTTAAGTCTTTCAGCAGCAGATTTTTCAGCCTCATTAAATTCAGGTTTGTCGGTCGATATTTTTGGTGTGCGGATCTCATCGGCAAGGTAATTGCTGACAGTATTGGGCAAAACAAAATAGCCATCGCCTGCCGCCTGCATCAGAGAGCTTGCTCCCAGTCTGTTGGCCCCGTGATCGGAAAAATTCGATTCACCGATTGCATATAGTCCGGGAATGGTTGTCATCAGTTCATAATCGACCCATAGGCCTCCCATCGTATAATGGCCGGCAGGATAGATTTTCATTGGCTCTTCATAGGGATCGCTTCCTGTGATCGTCTTGTACATTTCGAACAGGTTACCGTATTTATTCTCGATGGATTTCTTGCCCTGCTTGTTGATTGCATCCCTGAAATCGAGGTAAACGGCAAGCTTCGTTTCTCCAACTCCAAAACCTGCGTCACAGCGCTCCTTGATGGCCCTCGAAGAGACATCCCGCGGAACAAGATTCCCGAATGCAGGATATCTTCTTTCAAGAAAATAATCTCTCTCCTCCTCCGGAATATCATTTGCGGGACGGTTATCTTCCTTTGCCTTCGGAACCCAGACACGACCATCATTCCTGAGCGATTCGGACATCAGTGTAAGCTTCGACTGGTAGTCGTTCAGCTGTGGCACGCAGGTGGGATGTATCTGCACAAAGCTCGGATTTGCAAAGAATGCTCCCTTCCTGTGAGCTTTCCATGCTGCAGAAGCGTTCGAATTTACCGCAAGGGTCGACATGTAATAAATTGTGCCATAGCCGCCTGTGGCCAGAACGACAGCATGTGCTCCATGTCTTTCCAGCTCCCCTGTTATGAGATTCCTCGTAATTATGCCCCGTGCCTTTCCGTCAATGACAACGAGATCGAGCATTTCACGGCGCGGGAACATTTTCACGTTGCCTTTTTTTATCTGCCTGTTGAGGGAAGAATAGCAGCCAAGCAAACATTGCTGGCCTGTCTGCCCTTTTGCATAGAAAGTCCTTGATACCTGGACACCTCCAAAAGACCTCGTATCGAGCGTTCCACCGTAATCGCGCGCAAAGGGAACGCCAAGTGCCGTAAAATGATCGATAACCTGGTTGCTTACCTCTGCAGCCCTGTAGACATTTGCCTCCCTGGCACGGTAATCGCCTCCCTTGATCATGTCATAAAAGAGGCGATAAACAGAATCTCCGTCGTTCTGATAGTTTTTTGCGGCGTTGATCCCTCCCTGTGCCGCCACCGAGTGAGCTCTGCGGGGTGAATCCTGGTAGCAGAAATTCTTGACGCTGTAGCCAAGCTCTCCCAGAGCCGAGGCAGCACCGGCACCCGATAAACCAGTGCCCACCACGATAATTTCGAGCTTCTTTTTATTTGCAGGATTTACAAGTCTTGTGGAAGCCAAGTACCTGTTCCATTTCTGGGCAAGCGGACCATCCGGTACCTTTGAATTTAATTTTCCCATGATATTGTTTTTTCTATCTGAAGAGCCAGAGTGTTATTGAAATAAAAGCAAAACCTGCAGGTAAAAGGATCGCATAGATCCATGCAAGGACATTGACTACAGGAGTCCAGATCCTGTGATTGAGGCCGAGAGTCTGGAATGCTGAAGAAAAGGCATGAAATAAATGCAGCCCGAGAAGCGCAAAGCAGGCAAGATAAATGTAATTGTATGCCGGTATTTTAAAGAGGTTATGTGCCACAGAATAAAAGTTTTCCGGATTGCCCTGTACAAGGCCCAGCCTTATGAAATAGAAATTAAAGAAATGAAGCACCAGAAATGTCAGGACAGAGGCGCCGGTCCAGATCATGAACCTGGAAAAGAATGAAGTTTCGGATTTGTTTCCGCCGGCATACCCTATTGGCCGGGAAAGCCAGTTCCTGATCTGAAGAAAGATACCCCAGCTGACGTGGATCAGGATTGCGGCAATAAGTACAATCTCCACTATTTTGATAAGCGGAAAAGATGCCATGAAATGTGCTGCCTTATTGAATGGTTCCGGATCACTTTTCAAAAGCATCAGGTTGATCACAAGATGAAGAGGCAGGAACAGAAGGAGGAAGAGCCCTGCCAGTGCCATCACGAATTTTTTTGAAACGGATGAAAAAAAGACATTATTCATTGTATATGAATTATTTGCGATTATTCTTCTGAATGCCGGTTTATAAAAATAAAATTAAATAATTACATTAACAATGAACAATTGCATACAGCAGGAAATATTACGGCTAACTTTGCAGAAACAAATTCATATGGACTCATATTTTCAGCATGATTCCGGCAAAATTCACTATACGGATCTGGGCAAGGGTTCAGTTATCATGCTTATACACGGTTATCTTGAAACCTCTGAAATATGGAGCAGCTTTGCAAAAAGACTGTCGGAAAAATTCAGGGTCATAATTGTCGATCTCCCGGGACATGGGAGGTCAGACAATGCTGAAGAAGTTCTTGCGATGGACCTTATGGCTTCAGTCCTGGCAGAGCTTCTCGAAAATCTCAATATCAGCAAAGTGTTCCTCACGGGACATTCACTTGGAGGTTATGTCACGCTTGCATTTGCGGATCTTTTTCCTGGTATGCTTTCCGGCTATTGCCTGTTCCATTCTCATCCCTTTGCTGATGACAGCGGGAAAATTGAGAAAAGACTTATTGAGGCAGGTGTTGTTGAAAAAGGAAAAAAGGACTGGTTCATTCCAGGCAGTGTGACAAAATTATATTCCCCGGCCAACCTTCAGAAATTCAGTGAGTCGCTTCAGCGTTCCATAGACATCGCTCTGAAGGTGCCGGATAAAACAATCGTTGCTGTACTCAAGGGTATGATTGCCCGTCCTTCCAGAGCGTCAGTCATGGAATCAGGCAAGGTCCCTTGCCTCTGGATCCTTGGCGCTGCAGATAATCTGATAAACTGCAGGGAAATTCAGTCAAAGGTCAGCCTTCCGGAAAATGCCGAAGTGGCAATCCTGGAAAACTCAGGACATATGGGATTCATTGAGGAGGAAGATCTGGCATTAAAGATTATAACTGAATTTGTAATGAAGATTGCATGATAGTTATTACATGCACTCACCCCCCAACCCCCTCTCTACTGAAGTAAAGAGGGGAGCTAATATGTTGTATATAAATAAGTTCCCCCTCTTTGCGTTAGCAGAGAGGGGGAATATAAGGGGGTGAGTACGTGAGAATTTACTTCAGAAACTCAATCGCATACTTAAGCGTCACATCCAGCTCCTCCCAGATAGGATAGAATCCTTTGTTATCAAGTATATTGCGGGCGATGTAGGCTTTTAGCTGTGTATGGATTGTCGGACCGGAGATCTTTAATCCTTCCTGATCGGGCTTGACATTATTAACGGAAGCATACCTGATGAATTGATCCAGCAATCCCTGCTTATCGAGGAACTTTTCAAATTCATCGGCCTCAGGATATTTTTTGAGTCTCTCCCTGTTGTTTTCGGTATATGTAAGCGCGAACTGGTATATCAGCGGTCTTACTTTCATGAAATACGGAGATATCCCGGAAGTGTCATACGGGATGAATTTGTCTGGCATTATTCCTCCTCCGCCGTAGACGGTTCTTCCGCCGATAGTGGTGAACTTCAGGGAATCTGCAAAATGGATGCTGTCGGATGTTTCGAATTCGTGGTTATCAAGTCTTATCTGCAGGTCCTCATTATATTTATCAAAACCTTCGTTATAAGGTTTCTGGATCGATCTTCCGGACGGAGTATAGTAACGGGCAATGGTAAGCCTCATGCCCGATCCGTCGGGGAAATTGACAGATTCCTGCACGAGTCCCTTACCGAACGATCTTCTCCCTATTATAGTGCCCCGGTCATTGTCCTGGATAGCACCGGCAAGAATCTCACTTGCTGAGGCGCTCCATTCATCGATCAGGATGACAAGGTCGCCTGTTTCAAATTCACCGCCGCCTGTCGCCCTTGCATCCTGGCGCATCTGTATGCGGCCTTTGGTATATACGATGAGCTGGCCTTTTTTCAGGAATTCATTGGCGATCCGGATTGATGCGTCCATGACTCCTCCGGAATTGCCCCTGAGATCGATTATAAGCTTTGTCATCCCTTTGGCTTTAAGCTCCCTGAGTCCGTTCATGAATTCATCGTAAGTCGATTCGGCGAAATTGTTGATGCTTATGAATCCCGTATTCTCATTTGTCATATAAGCCACATCCACGCTGTAAATGGGTATCTTGTCACGTGTGATGCTGAAAGCAAGAAGATCGGGATAACCCCTGCGGAGAATTTTCACTTTCACAACTGTTCCCCTGGGCCCTTTCAGCATTCCCATAACGTCCCTGTCGCTTATCCCCTTGCCTGCGACAAGCGAATCATTAACATAAAGGATCTTGTCGCCTGGTTGGAGACCAAGTTTTTCAGAAGGGCCGCCCTTTATGGTGCTTATCACTAAAATGGTGTCTGTCAGCATATTAAATGAGATCCCGATCCCTTCGAAATTACCCATGATCGATTCATTTGCCTCCTTGAATTCCTTTGCAGGAATGTAAACGGAATGCGGGTCGAGCTTCTTAAGCATTGCCGGTATTGCCGCTTCAGCAAGTTCGCCTCGGTTGACAGGATCGACATAGTCCGATTCAATCCTGTTGAGTACAATATTTACCTTATCGCTTTTTGACTTTATGCCAAAATGCTGGGGATTATCGCTTTTCCTGGGAAGATAAATCCCGATAAACATGCCGGCCACAGCTGAAACTGCAGCCAGCAAGGGAAGTAAAACACTTCTTTTTGAATTATTGTTGCTCATAAATGTTGTTTTCAGGATCAATGTACACGAGTTCTATTCCGGCCCTTTTCAGAAGATCAAGCCCGTCAGTTATCACGGTACTGATTGCAGTATACAACTCTTTTAATCCCGGACTGGATGATGAGCTTTGCGCATTCCATGCAGGGAGATGTTGTAACATACAGGGTTGAGTCCTCGCTTGAATTGTTGGATTTGGCGACTTTGGTTATAGCATTGGCCTCAGCATGGAGGACATAGGGCTTGGTAACGTTGTTCTCATCCTCGCACACATTCTCAAATCCGGCAG
This sequence comes from uncultured Bacteroidota bacterium, assembly GCA_963772715.1. Lineage (GTDB taxonomy): Bacteria > Bacteroidota > Bacteroidia > Bacteroidales > VadinHA17 > LD21. The sequence goes on along the minus strand of CAVYYM010000023.1, from coordinate 156,350 downwards.
GAGTACCGTTGTAACCATCGGAAATGATCATTTTCCCCTTTACGATCAGAGCTCCGACCTGCCGTCTGATGCAGTAGGAATTCCGGGCCCAGATAAGTGCCATCTCAAGATACCTCTTGTCGAAGGTCATCTGCTTTTCGCCATAAGGCCTGATGGAATTGTTGCCGGACATATTTTATAAAAATAATTTAGCGAACAAAGTTAAGAATATTCTGTTAACCACCTAGACCCGGATAAAGAGTTGGTATCTTTTTGAAGCGATTCAAAATAATAATAGAATACTCCCGTTGATTATTTGTGCAATTCAAATTATTGCAGCGATTTCAAGGAAAAAGAACGGAAACGATATTTTAATGATATGTTATTAAACAGGTTATGATGAAAAGAACAATTGCAATTTTGACAGCTTTAACACTTTTTCTGAATTTGTCGGCTCAGGAAAAATTAACGGATTCACGTGACGGCAATCAATACAAGACAATTACAGTGGCGGGAACGACATGGATGACGGAAAATCTAAAATATATAGGTGAGACCAGCAGCGCTTACTTCGATAATGATCCGAACAATCTCCCGTCCTACGGTATGCTTTATGACTGGAAAACAGCAATTAAGGTCTGTCCTGAAGGCTGGCGTCTGCCCACCGGAAATGAATTTCACCAGCTTCTCGTCAATTATGACCAGGATGATACAAGAGGCAAAACTAAATCAGGTCCGGTTTATCCCGGATTCCAGCTTGCAGGCATGAAGGATTATGAAGGTGTCTTTTCGGAGATGGATGAAAGCGGCTATTACTGGACATCAACTGAATATTCTGATAGCGAAGCTGAATTTTTCAGTTATGTGATCATGAATGGCAAATCCATGATAGATATTTCACGCAAGGATGATATGCCTGACATTCACGGTGCGGAGAAAACCAACAAGTATTCCGTGCGCTGTGTGAAGAATGACAAGTAAAAGCTTTGCCGAAAAGATAATCTCTTTTTACGGGGAGGTAGATTTCAGGGGATCTTTGCCTCAGGGGATAAAAATCATGAATCCCTTCCGTAGTAATCCGGAAATTCTTCCTGTCATTTCCAGGTTTTACGGCAAATTCTATAATGACAGTAAAAAACGTCATCTGATAATGGGTATCAATCCCGGAAGGTTTGGTGCAGGTGTTACCGGAATACCTTTCACAGATACAATCAGGTTGAAAGGAAAGTGCGGGATTGATCTCCCGGGGTTAAAATCCTTCGAAACATCCTCTGTGTTTGTTTATGAGATGATCGACCACTATGGTGGTCCGGAGAAATTCTATGGCAACTTTTATATAAGTTCAGTAAGTCCGCTTGGATTTACAGCCGCAGGCAAGGGAGGGAAGGAGCTGAACTATAATTACTATGATAACAAGGAACTGACAAAATCAATTCTTGATTTTGCTGTCGGATCTATCTGGAAACAGATTGAGTTTGGAATAGAGAGAGATGTCTGCTTCTGCCTTGGAACCGGCAAGAACTTCAGGTTTCTTTCGGAACTTAACAAGAGTCATCACTTCTTTGAAAAGATAGTGCCTCTTGAGCATCCCCGGTTTATAATGCAATATAAATCCAAGTCAAAGCAATTCTATATCGAGAAGTATCTGGAGAAATTCAGGATGATCTATTGAGGGAAAAGTTAACAGTATCCTGATTGTTTTATTGAATTCCCCAGTTCGTCCGGAATCTCATCCCCTTAACACAATCCCTTTTGTAATTCCGGGCAGAGCGAGGAATCTTCTTCCTGTTGTATAATTCATTGGGTCATTCCGGACAAAGTGAGGACTCCTATAACCTTTAGACTTAATATTTATTCGATTTTTCTTTGAAAATTGAAAAACTATTCGTATATTTACTAAATACGTGCCTAAGCTATCCTGTGGCGCTAATAATACTTTAAAGCGTATATTAAAACTTATAATACCAACAGCTATGGCTGCACCAAAGAAAAGACCAGTTTTCCAAAGAGGATATAAAGCTGGCAAGGTTCGCAAAGGCCCTGTCGCATCCCGCAAGAATTGCAATATTGCGTCATCTGGCTTCTATGGAGACATGCTGCTTCAATGATTTATCGAAAGAACTGCCACTGGCTGATTCGACAGTTTCGCAGCATATGACTGAGCTTAAGAATGCAGGACTCATACAGGGCAGCTTTGATCCGCCCAAAGTACAGTATTGTATTAACTATGATAACTGGAAAGCCGCCAGAAAAAGCTTCAAGGAATTTTCAAAGATGAAAGTCGCAAGAAATGAATGATGAATAAAGGTTTTTTTGCCCACGGGGTGCTAAACCTCACTCCAAAGGATAGTCTGGAACTCTGCAGTGAGGGAGCAGTGATTGTAGATGTCAGGGAATCTTATATGAACGACTTTAAAATGTTCAATGTGGAGAATCTGATTTATGCACCCTTAAGTGAGCTGAATAAATTCTATCGGAATCTTCCGGCTGACAGGACACTGATCTTTGCTGACGCGGTAGGATTAAAAAGCCGGGAGGCTGTTCTTTTCATGAAAGAACATGGCTATTGCGATGTCGTAAATATGGCAGGTGGAATAGTTGACTGGGAGAGGGATGGCCTGCCGGTGACGACCGATACAAATAAACGGCTGTCAGGATCATGTATATGCCAGCTTAAACCGCGGGAAGGCATCAGGCGTCGGGAATCAGGCGACAGGTAATAAAACCCGATAGCCATCAGCTTAAGGTTAATTATTCAGAACCTAAAATTTCAATGATATGAAAAACTCAATTGGTTTTATCGGCGGCGGAAGAGTAACAAAGATCCTTCTGCAGGGATTTAAGAACAAGAATGTAGAATTCGAAAAGGTTGTAGTTACTGACACCAATCCCGAAGTTCTATTGAATCTTAAGAAACAGTTTCCTGATATTGTTACCGCTGATGCTAAAAGTGCTGCAGGACAGGATATTGTATTTATTGCACTGCATCCACCGATGGTCATGGATACCCTTGAACTGTTAAAAAATGATATAAAAGGAGAGGCATCAGTCATTTCTCTGGCTCCAAAGCTTAATCTTGCTAAGATTTCATTGAAACTTGGTCATGTGAAGAATCTGGCAAGACTGATTCCAAATGCCACTTCATACATCAACGAAGGGTTCAATCCTATAACCTTTTCATCTGGTTTTGATCCGGGACAGAAAAAGAAATTACTGGACCTGCTTGAAAATCTGGGTAAAACATTTGAAATACCTGAGGAGAAGCTTGAGAGCTATGCCATCATGTCGGCCATGCTTCCGACCTACTTCTGGTTCCAGTGGAGGGAGCTGGCTGAAATCGGACAGAAAGTTGGACTTTCTGAAAATGAAAGCAAGGAATCAATAAATAATACTATTATTGCATCACTGAATTTAATGTACAATTCGGGATTGAAGCCGGAAGAAGTTATAGATCTGATCCCGGTAAAGCCTATCGGTGAACATGAACCACAGATTATTGAAATCTATAAAACAAAACTTTTAGGTTTGTTCGAAAAGATAAAACCATAGAATCAAAAAAATAACAATTTTATTATTTTCTAAACTCTCCAATATATGATCTTTGAACACTCTGCAGGGATTCAGAATTTAATTATTGTCTGGATAGCCGTAATGGCAGGCGTTGCCATGCTATGCTTTATTGTCAGTGAGATTACTCTTAATTACAGCCAGGTAGACAAGCTTTGGAGCCTTATGCCCATAGCCTACAGCTGGATTACGGTGGCATCATCTCCTTCACCAAGGCTATATATCATGGCTATTCTTGTCACCCTCTGGGGATTGCGTCTGAGCTATAATTTTGCCCGTAAAGGAGGTTATAATATAATTCCATGGAAAGGAGAGGAAGATTACAGATGGAAAGTAATGAGGGAAAATCCTGCATTGAAAGGCAGATTAAGATTCGGATTATTCAATTTCTTTTTTATTTCATTATACCAGAACATCCTGATATTCCTATTTTCATCCCCCCTGTTGCTTGCTTCTCTTTATCCTGATAAATCGATGAATGTAATTGACCTTGCCGCAACGTTTCTGATGATTGCATTTCTTATTATGGAAAGTATTGCAGATGACCAGCTCTTTAAATTTCACCAGATAAAAAAGTATGGACAGAAGACAGGTGAACTCTATCAAGGAATCCCTGAAAAAAGGCTTCATGACAGAAGGATTATGGAAATATGTGAGGCATCCGAATTTTGCATCCGAACAGGCAATCTGGATATGCTTTTATTTTTTTGGTGTTGCTGCATCAGGGCAGTGGATCAATATTACTCTAGCAGGACCTCTATTGCTGGTTCTGTTATTTATCGGAAGCTCTCAGCTTACGGAAAGCATAAGCAGCAAAAAGTATCCTGATTATGCTGTTTACCAGAAGAAGGTTCCGAAATTCCTGCCATTGAAATTTAACCGGTCAAGGTAGCTTCAATAAATTATTTGTTTCCTGTCGTCGACCGAATACTCAGGCTGGATTGTCGAATGTGTTATTCCGTTCTCCCTTAGTATGGCCCTGATTTCAATAAGGACCTCCTCAAAAGCGCTGACTTTAATATCTTCGGACATATCCACATGTGCTTCAAACATTAGTTCGCGGTCGTTTATTTGCCAGACATGGACATGATGAATATTCTTTACACCGGATATATTTTCGATTTCGCATGCGATTTTCTTAATATCAACTTCTTCCGGAGTGAATTGCATGATGATCCTGAGAGAGGATCTGAATATTTTCCAGCTCAGCCACAGCAGGTAAACAGCAATTGCAAGTGAAAAAACACTGTCAGTCCAGAACCAGCCCAGGTATTTAATGGTCAGTCCTCCTGCCAGAACTGCAACGGAGGTTAACATGTCACCGAAAAGGTGCAGATAGGCTGTTCTCATATTCATATTGTTGTGAGAATCCTTCCGGAGTAACAGCGCGCTCAGACCGTTGACAATAATACTTGCAATGGCTAACCAGATCATCATGTCAGCAGATGGAGCCGAGGGATCCATTAAACGCTGAATAGCTTTGACGATTATTACAACTGAGATTATAATCAGCGTTGCAGAGTTAATGAATGCAGCAAGTATTTCGGAGCGCCTGAAACCGAAAGTCTGCCTTTCTGTAGCCTCCCTTTTTGACAACCTGTTGGCAAACCAGGTGATTATAAGCGATATCACATCACTGAAATTATGTGCGGCATCGCTTAATAGCGCCATACTTCCGGATATAATCCCACCGATAGCTTCGGCAAGTGTAATCCCGGTATTTAGCAGGATAGCTATTCCAAGATTCTTCCCGCTTACTTCATGGTGTTTATGTTCAATTTCATTCATGGATTTATTTGTAAAGCTCTTTAAATAATTCCATAGATCAATCCTGCAATTGTTGAAAAGACAACAACGAGTGTTACATAAACAACAGTCTTCTGTGTCCCCATTACTTTACCTATGACAAGCATACTTGGCAATGAAAGTGAAGGTCCCGCAAGCAGTAATGCAAGCGCTGGTCCCTTCCCCATTCCTGCTGCTAGTAATCCCTGCACAATAGGTACTTCTGTCAGAGTTGCAAAATACATAAAAGCTCCAACCACTGATGCAAAGAAATTTGAGAAAACAGAATTCCCTCCTACGAGGCCAGATATCCATTCATTTGGAATCACACCCGCAATAGTTTTTCCATCATGGGTAGATCCTAAAAGAAATCCGGCGGCAACAACACCCATGGCAAGCAGGGGTATAATCAATTTTGCAAAGTCCCATGTTGCGATGGTCCATGCTTTATTTTCTTCATCATTTTTATCTAAAAGAGTTATAACACTCAGTGAAATGATGGCAACAAGCATGGGAATAAGCGGAATAAACTTCTGATTATTAATAAAGGTTGAGGATAAGACAGCAGATAATGCAGTGACAACAACAGCTGCAAGAACCCATTGCCACTTGATTTTTAATATTTTGATAAGTGAATATCCAAGCATCAGCCCAAGGAAATCCAGTGATATACCATTTATTTGCCCAGATATGAAACCAGGTACCTGAAGTATCTCCTTCAGCAGGTTTTCCCCAATTGGCAAAAACAAGTATCAGAACCAGTGTAAAGAAGTGAAATACGGTCTGCCACATTGGTCGTTTTTCAGGTGGTGCAGTAATATTCATCTGTTCCTCTTTTTTGGCCTTTTCTTCCTTGCGGTAGATGAAAGCCATTACAAGTCCGATTAATACGCTGAATAAGACAGCACCTATTGTTCTGGCAATTCCCATCTCAAGACCTAAAATACGCGCAGTCAGAATAATGGCCAGGATATTGATTGCAGGCCCTGAATAAAGGAATGCTATAGCGGGACCAAGACCTGCTCCCCGCTTGTGAATACTTGAAAATAATGGAAGTACAGTGCAAGAACAGACAGCCAGGATTGTACCCGAAACTGCCGCGACAGTGTATGCAACCCATTTTTTTGCCTGTGCACCAAAATATTTCAGTACTGAAGCCTGGCTGACAAAAACTGAAATTACGCCTGCAATGAAAAATGCAGGTAAAAGGCATAATATGAAATGCTCACGGGCATACCATTTTGCCAGATCAAGTGTGGCAGCAATTGCTGTGTTAAACCTACACTTTCTATTGGTAAGAAAAATGCAAAGGCAAATACAGCCGCTATCCAGACTAGTATTTTTAATTCTTTTTTGAGTTCCATAACTGTTGAAAATTTGAGATTTATTTATGAGATTCCTCAACTTCGTTCGGAATGACAGTTTTCTTTTGAGAGGCTTAAGGCAAAACGCACTGCGTTTTGCCTCCTAATCCTGTCAACCTCCAGCATGTCATTCCGAGCGTAGCGAGGAATCTTTTCTATTTATTATTTTTATATTCTTTAAAATATTACAGGTAAACCCTTATTATATAATATATCCCAATAGCAATAAACAGCACAGCAATGATCCTTCTGAACCAGAGCTCAAATGATTTTATCTTGTTATAAACATTGCCGATTCCGGAAACTGTATAAGCAAGCACCCATGCTATGATTATGACCGGAATTCCCGGTTGCAACTGCAAAAATAATCGGAAGATAAAGCCCTGACGGACTTGCAATTGTAATTGGGAACAAGCATGCCGAAATAAAGTACGCCGCTGTAAGGACAAAAAGCAAGTGCAAATACAAGTCCCAGAAAAATTGCATCGAGATACCCCCATCGTTTTTTATTCTGCATCCGTGTAGTCAGCTTGCTGAATCCCGGGAAATTTATTCTGAATATATCCAGCATGAATAATCCTATTATGATCAAAAGCGGACCAACAATTTTTTCACCGTAGCGTTGAAAGAAACCGCCAAACTTCAGCTGGTCAGCTCCGAGGAAGATTATTAATGCGATTGCTGTATAAGTAATCGCTCTGCCAAGAGTATAGAGCAAACCGTTAATAAACACGCGGTTCCGGTTCTCAATATCCCGGCTTATAAAACCTATGGCAGTAATATTTGTTGCCAGGGGGCAGGGACTTATTGCAGTCATCAGGCCCAGCAAAAATGCCGTTAGCCATGGCATTGTGCTGTTGTCAAGAAGATCGGTCAGGAACTCCATTATTTTTCCAGCGACAGAAGCTCGACCTTTTCCCTGATCACTTCGTTGAATTTTTCCGGTTTTGCGACCGCATACAGGAAACCCTCATTGGTGATATTGATTTTTTGATCGCCTCTGACAAGAAGCAAAGTCTGTCCGGTTACTCCAAGCTTCTCTGCAAGAGGTTTAGAGGTCGCTTCATCAAGGTTAACAGACTGAAATGTGATAAGTCCGCTCTTAAACCTTTCGGATAGTCTGTTTCAAGGAATTCCTTTGCTTTTGCTTCTATAGTTTTGCAAGTTGTGCAACGCGCTGTAAAATGGAAATAGTAAGCTTCGATCTTATCAGAGGATGCCATCGGGGATGCCGTGGTCGCTTTTTTCTCCTGCTGTCCGTTACAGGACAATACCGGAATTATGATGGCTAAGGCAAATATTATTTTTATCGTCTTCATATTGGGACTTTATTGGTTATTAATAATGATTTCCTTTATTTCCTTTGAAGTCGGAACCCTGCCGCTGAGGACCACTTTCCCGTTTATGACCAGTCCCGGGGTATGCATTATTCCGTAATTCATGATTTTTACAATGTCCTCCTCCTTGCTGACAGAGGCAGCAATACCCATTTCCTGCACCGTGTCGCGTGTCAGCTTTTCAAGTGTTTTGCATTTGGGACATCCGGTTCCAAGAATTATTATATCCATGATTCCAATTTGAGAATTACTTAATTTGAAAATTTGAAAATTGTATAGTGTTTATATTTTTTATTATTTATGCATCATTAAATCTGTCGTTTCACATGACATTTCACCTGATGTATTATCATTTAGAAATGAGGTAAACAATTCTTTTGCCTCATCCCAGTTTTTCCTGTTAATACAATATTTGATATATGGGGGATTGATTTCTCCCTGGATTAAGCCGGCATATTTCAGCTCTTTCAGATGTTGCGAAAGTGTAGAGCGGCCCACAGGAAGTTCGTCCACAAGATTGCCGCTATAGCAGCATGAATCCATTTTTGACAGTTTCTGCAGAATATAAATCCTTACAGGGTGGCTGAGTGCCTTTGCAACATTTGCCAGTTTCAGCACTTCCGGCGTAAACTGAGGTTTGTCTGTCATCTCGAAAAAATATTTTTATATTTCGCAAAATTACGAAATGATTTTATATATTCGCAAAATATTGTAATAAAAATATCAGATTCTCATTATGAAGATATTAATACTTTGTACCGGAAATAGCTGCCGGAGCCAGATGGCTCACGGCTTCCTGCAGACGTTTCGACGATAAAATCACTGATCTATTCTGCAGGTACTGAACCTGCAAAACAGATAAATCAAAGGGCAGTAATGGTTATGAAGGAGGCAGGTATTGATATAAGTCATCATAAACCTAAGATTGTTGACCAATACCTGGGTGAAGAATGGGATTATGTAATTACTGTTTGTGATCATGCAAATGAAACATGCCCTGTGTTCATTGGTAAAGTTAAACACAGATTCATATGGGTTTCGAAGATCCTGTCAAACGCCACCGGGTCAGAAGAATTCATAATGAGTGAGTTCAGAAGAGTGAGAGATCAGATCAAAAACGAATTTATAACTTTTATATCAAGAATTTCAAACCTTTGATCAGTTAATTTGAAAAAATTCAGAAAAGGCAATAGATATATTTGATAATAAATTCAATTGCTCACAATCAGTTTTTACAGTTTTTAGTCTGGAATACGGTTTGTATTGTGAGGTACTGGAAGACGACTCAAAATTTCTGTGCTTTCGGCGGAGGTATGGGACGTCAGCAACTTACATGCGGGGCAGTTACCGGAGCCACTGATGGCGATTGGATTGAAATATGGAAAGGCATTAATGATAGCCGAAGAAAAGAAACAGCTCACTTATTTCAAAACACCAGGGAATTACTTTGAAGAGTTCATAAAGATCCATGGCTCAACAAATTGCAGGGAACTCCTGGATGGACTCAACATGTCAGATCCTGAAGATCATAATAAGATCATGGAAAGGAATCTTTTGAGGTAAAATGTGAAAAAATATGTTGCAGATGCAAGTTTTCAAATTACAGATTTGAAATTATTAATAATGAAATCAGAAGAATTAAAACAGATTGTAAAAGAAAAATACGGCAAGATCGCCGAACAGAATTCAGAGGAAAAATCATGCTGCTGCGGACCATCATGCTGTGGTCCTGAGATTGACTATACTGTTTTCAGCGAAGATTATAAGAACAAAGAAGGATATAATCCTGATGCAGACATGAGCCTGGGTTGCGGAATACCGACAGATTTTGCCGGAATAAAAAAGGGAGATCATGTTCTGGACCTCGGAAGCGGTGCAGGCAATGATTGTTTTGTTGCCAGGGCTATTGTCGGTGAGACCGGAAAAGTTACAGGTCTCGATATGACCGAACAAATGATCAGTAAAGCGAAAGAGAATTGTGCAAAATTGGGATTCACAAATGTTGAATTTGTACCTGGGGATATTGAAGCAATGCCGTTTGACGATAAGGAATTTGATGTTGTGATTTCAAACTGTGTCCTGAACCTCGTGCCTGATAAATCAAAAGCGTTTCGTGAAATATTCAGAGTTCTCAAATCAGGCGGACATTTCTGTGTTTCTGATGTGGTTATTAAAGGATCGCTTTCCGAAAAAATGAAAAAAGATGCCGAGATGTATGCAGGATGTGTTTCAGGGGCGAGTGAAATGAATGAATATCTGACGATCGTTGAAAATTCCGGATTCCGGAATATCATAGTACATAAACAAAAAGAGATAAAACTTTCGGAATCATTATTATCAGGATATAGTACCGAAGATGAACTGAATGCTTTTAAAAAAGGAGAAAGGGGTATTTTCAGTATCACCGTGTCAGCAGAGAAACACTGATGATTAAATTATTCATATGAAGCCAAGATTAAAAATTCTGGACAGGTATTTGACTTTGTGGATATTCCTGGCAATGTTCATTGGTGTCATTTCAGGATATCTTTTCCCTTCAATCGCGACATTCTGGGATTCATTGAAAGCATCTCCGGAAAGTACCACCAATATTCCTATCGCCATAGGTCTTATTCTTATGATGTATCCTCCCCTGGCAAAGGTAAAATATGAAGAGCTCGGCGGTGTTTTCCGGAATTTCAAAATACTTGGTCTTTCGCTGATTCAGAACTGGATAATAGGACCGGTTTTAATGTTTGTCCTTGCAATTATCTTCTTCAAATTGTTTCCGGGTAAAGACAATGCGAACCTGCCTTATATGTACGGGATCATAATGATTGGTCTGGCCAGGTGCATAGCAATGGTGATCGTCTGGAACGACCTGGCGAAAGGTGATACGGAATATTGTGCAGGATTAGTGGCTTTTAATTCCATATTCCAGGTATTATTCTTTTCCGTTTACGCCTGGATCTTTATTGCAATTTTGCCAGGATGGTTTGGTGTACCGACAAATTTGATTGTAGAGAATATCACAATCGGACAGATAGCAAAAAGCGTCTTTATTTATCTCGGTATCCCATTCATGGCAGGATTTCTGACACGGTTCATTTTAATCAGGATTAAAAGCAAGGAATGGTATCATGCAAAGTTCATTCCCAAAATAAGCCCGCTTACACTGATGGCATTGTTATTCACCATCCTGGTAATGTTCTCATTAAAAGGGGAATACATTGTTAAATTGCCATTTGATGTCGTATTGATAGCCATCCCTCTGATAATTTATTTCTTAATTATGTTCGTGTCTTCTTTCTTTATAAGCAGGAAGGCAGGTGCAAATTACGGACAAACTATCACACTGTCATTTACCGCAGCAAGCAATAATTTTGAACTTGCAATTGCTGTTGCGATAGCGGTCTTCGGTATAAACTCCGGGGAGGCCTTTACTGCTGTAATAGGCCCATTGGTTGAGGTTCCGGTTATGATCTTACTGGTAAATGTGGCTTTGAACTTTAAGAAACGCTTCTTCCCCGCAGGTTAATATTTGCCGTACTCTTTTGAGGCATTTATCATAACTTCAATTGTGGCAGGAGTAACGTCGGCCTGTAGAATATGCGCCGGCGCAAGAAGATATCCCCTGTCCTTTCCAAGGATATTTATTCTTCTTTTAATCTCATTGCGGATCATCCAGTTGTCACCTGAGGGAAGAAGTATTTGCTGATCAATTCCCCCGAAGAAACAGATTTTTTCGCCATACTTTTCTTTAAGCACCTGTGGATCCGAGCCATCTACATTTGGCTGAACCGGATTATAAACATCGACGCCGATTTCGGCAAAATCATCAATAAGCGGAGCGACTGCCCCGTCGGAATGCATAATGATTATAATTTCCGGATTCTCTTTTCTCAGCCGGTCGATCATTCTTCTGTGACGCGGCTTGAACTTCACCCTCCAGTCGTCGGGTGATATTAATGTAGATGTCTGGCTTCCCAGGTCTTCACCCAGCCAGATTGCATCGACGCCTGCTTTAACCAGCTGGAGAGCCAGCCCTGTGCTCCATTCTTCGATACGGTCATTAAGAGGCTCGATCCAAGGCTCTTCACTGAGCATCCCGATCATATATTTTTCAAGTCCGGTCAGATGCCAGGCCATTTCAAAAAGAGAAATCTCTACATCGCCGATCACGAAGAAGTCTTTTCCGAACCTGTCGATATCCCTCTTTGCCTTTTCAAACCTGCCATCAGCATATGGATCAGGGAATCTGTATTCTTCAACTTCCCTGGCAACTGTTATATTTTCGAGAGGACATTTCACCACTTCCACATACAGGGGAGTTGGTTTCATATGCATTCCGAACTCATTCATGGTTATATCTCCCGAGACTGTTTCGGGCGCATAGCCGGCTGGCACTGTTCCTCCGACCACCACCACATCGCTCCCCATTTTTGTTCTGATCTCATTTGCAGAGATCCTGTATGTCAGATCCTCATAATATGAAAGAGCATAATCCGGCTCTATCTTCAATTTCTTTCCAAATGCCTCGATGTGCTGCCTGCAAAGATCGAACTGGACAGGCACCCTGTCGGGAGACCCATCCATTTTCTTAAATGCCTTATATACTCTTTCCTTTGAATTCATAAACATACTACCTTTGATTTCGGACCCGAGGTTAAAGTTAACTTAATTTTCGGTTAAAGACTATTTGTAACTCAATCCTGCGCAATATGCTTTTTAAATTATCACTTCTGGCACTTTTCGGAATAGCAATGGCCCATCTTGAAGGAGTAGTGGTCGTATATCTGCGGAAATCCCTCGGGATGCTTGATTCTGAATCGAATAAAGAATCGGCGGAGAAGTTTCCCAGACGTTTTCTGCATATTGAAATGACACGTGAAGCCGCCACCATCATAATGCTGATTGTACTCGCGTATCTTACCGGAGCAACATGGCCCGAGAGAGGGATCTTCTTCCTCTGGACATTCGCATTCTGGGACCTGTTTTATTATCTTTCCCTGTATATTCTTATCAAGTGGCCTCCGACACTGAGGACAATCGATGTGCTCTTCCTGATTCCGGTTCCCTGGATCGCCCCGGTATGGTTCCCAATCGGAGTATCATCGCTTACAATTATTTCAATAGCTGTCCTGTACCTCCTAAATGTTATCTGACAGGGTCAGCATTCCTGCTTGGGGTTCTGAGCTTTGCAGGACAAATCCTTACTGCTGCAGGCAATTTAAAGCATAATGACTTCAGTAAATAGTGCGATGTACCATATAGGAATAGGGTTTTATCATTCATAATTCAGTACTGGTCAAAAAGTGTTGAAATCAATACGCAGTTTCCTTTGGAAGCTTCTTAAAAATCACGATTTTTGCAATTGAAAAAAACCAAATGGACTGAGCTTATCAATTTGATGTGCGATTTGGTTATTTCCGACAGAAAATGAAAATACTGATTTGTGAAGATAACAAGCTGGCACTTAGGACCCTGACTACAGTGCTCCAGCGGGAGGGTTATGAGACTAGTGAGGCTCCTGACGGCAATGCAGCCATGCTGCTCATTCAGAATGAATCATTTGATATGTTAATCGTAGATATCCATTTGCCATATCACAGCGGACTGGAACTTGTTAAATATCTCAGGTCAGATCTGAAGAAAGATACGCCTGTGCTGATAATTACGGCGTTCAGCGATCCGCAGGTTCAGCAGCAGGCAGGCGAACTGGGTATTCAGGGTTATATCGTGAAACCCTTTAATCCTGCGGATGCGATAAAACAAATCAAGTTAATCCTTAAAAGCTGAGCCATGAACAGGTACATGGTTCTCTTTATAACAGCAGTCTTCGTATCATGTCTCTCATTACCCGTGACCCTGTTTTCGCAACAGATCACGGATCCTGAGGCGGAATACCTTCGTGTCCGCTCAATAGCCTTTGACGGTGATTACACCTCTGCAGCCAAAGCAGCCCGGGTACTTGTCAATGAATATCCGGAATATGGAGACGCACGGATCCTTCTGGGACGTATACTTGCATGGCAGAAGGATTATAAGCAGGCTTTGGCAGTCATTGATACCCTTCTGGCCACTGATCCCGATAATGCCGATGCTCTGTCTGCAAAAAGAGATATCTCGCTGTGGTCTAAGGATTCAACACCAGTCTCCACTGATATCCGGGCAGGTTATTACTTTGATACATTTTCAGAGCCCTACAACCGTTTCTGGCAGGTTTTCAGTGCCGGGGCCGGGCACAGATTTGGCTTCGGACCTGCAGCTGCAGGCATCAACATCGGGAACCTGAATTCAGGCGATACCGTAAATATAAACAAGACTGAAATTCAGATAATGGCTGAAGCATGGCCCACGCTGACAGACAAGAATTATGCATATTTTGCATATGGATACAGTCCGGGTATTTATTTTCCAAGACACAGGGCAGCATTTGAAATATGGCAGATTCTGCCGGCAGGCTGGGCAATTTCTACAGGACTCAATTACTATTATTTCGACCGCAATATATTTGTTGCACTATTATCGGTTGAAAAGTATATCGGCAAATACTGGTTATCTGCAAAGGGATTCTTTTATTTCAAGGACGAAGGCATTACGACCTCTGTATACGTAAATGCAAGAAGATATTTCAATGACACCGATTATCTGCAGATCGGAATCGGGGCAGGTACGGCGCCCGATGAGCCGTTCGATGTTCAAACAGATATGATGAGGCTAAGCGCTTATAGCTGCAGGCTGACTTATTATAAAACCCTGACGGGCAAGCTGACAATACGTGCAGGACTCGGATATTCACTGGAAGAGCATGCTGAAGATCTATGGCGAAACAGGTTCGAGGGAAATGTTGGTTTTATTTATGCCCTTAAGATGAAATGAAGAAGCATATCTGGATATCGATATTGATCCTGATCCCTCTCAGGGCTATGACCTCTGGCAACGATTTCCCTCTGCCGGATTCAATCCTGGTGTCAGATTCATCAGTTTTGCCAGGACCGGTACCTGCAAATAATATTGCCATGGAATACAATATTGCAGGAGAAACCGTGAAAGCATACATTTCTTCCAATGAAAACAAATACCCTGTTCAGCTCGGCGCATTCAGGTTTAAGCTTAACGCTGACGCATTTTACAGGGAGGTTTTGGACCGTGTCGACTTAAATGCAATAATGGTGAAGGAGGGGGGTCTTTACAAGATCAGAATTTCAAGATCTCCTGTCCCCGGAAAAATCAGCAAGAGAAAGCTGGAAGCACAAGCCGGACCGTCAATAACTGAAGCTCAGGACACAGTTCAAAATCATGATACCATAAAAACAGCCGCGGTAATTGCTGATTCATCAGTTATTCCAACCGTCTCGACAGGATTTGAATTAATACACCGGGCAGGCAAATGGCAACCACATTCTTTTTATAAGCAACGATAATCCCTGGATAAAAAGGGTTCACTATTTCGGCAAATCCATAGCCTTTGTCAATGCTTTGATCATCACTATTATAGGATCAATAGCATCGATGCTGATCCTTTTGGTAATAATTCTGCTGAACAGAAGAAGAATGGAAAAGGAGGCCCGCCTTCACCAGTACCTCCTCGAAAAATACCAGGGACTTATTGTCGATTACCTTTTCGGGACTGCCTCCCCTGAAGATTTTCGTCCGATAGCTTCTGACAATTACCGCAGGCAGGTACTGATCGATGAGATGATAGATGTCAGCATCAACCTTAAGGGAGAAGAAGCCAGAAAGCTTCTGAGCCTCTACAAGCATCTGGGCCTTGACAGAGATTCACTCGCAAGGGCGAACAGCCTGCGGTGGCATAAGAAGATCAAAGGATTCCGCGAGCTTGCATTCATGAATATCAGGGACGGCAATGATGCAATTTACAAAGCCCTCAATTCATCGAATGAAATACTCAGAATGGAGGCCCAGATTGCACTCGTAAGGTTAAACGATAAAGATCCTTTTGAATTCCTTTCACACCTGGAAAGGCCATTCTCATTGTGGGAGCAGATCACGCTTCATGAACTTTTAATCCAGCATAATATACAAGTGCCTTCATTCAGCAAATGGCTCACTTCACCAAATCCCACAGTTGTGATGTTTGCCCTTCGAATGATCAGGGAATTCAAGCAGAAAGATGCCGAAGAGGGAGTCAACGAAGCGCTCAGGCATTCTGATCCGGCTGTAAGACAGCTTGCTGTCCAGGTTGCCGGCGATCTGGATTTCCGCTCGACTCTGGATACGATGAAGCACATGTACAAGAACCAGGAATACAATATCTGTCTCGAAATTGTAAGAACAATGGGTAAAATGCCAGACCTCTCAATGCTTGGATTCCTGAAGCTGGTACTTGACAAGGAAGATGATGTGCAGTTGCAGATAGAGGCCACGAAGGCAATCGAAAACAACGGGGAAGAAGGAGTGAAGACTCTTGTAAAACTGATGAAATCGGAATACAAGAACTATAATATAATTGTCAGACATGTGCTTGACAGGAGAATATTCTGAAAAACGATGGAACTGATTTTTGGAAATTTGATTTTTATTCTTACCCTGATAATCTTCGGATCATATCTGCTCCTTGGAATATTCTCTGCCATTGCCCTCCGCAAGTACCTGAGGAAAAACAGCTTTGTAAACTACAACTCTCTCGTACTTTCACCCTTAAGTCCGAAAATTTCAATTATTGCACCTGCATTCAATGAGAGCAAATCGATAATTGATAACGTCAGGACACTGCTTTCGCTCTACTACAACAATTTTGAGGTGATTCTTGTAAATGACGGCTCAACCGACGACACTTTTGAAATAATCAGGACGACATATGATCTGGAAAGGGTTAATTATTATTTCGATTACCGTATACCGTGCGAAAGGATAAAAGGAGTTTATAAATCCAAAAATCCCTCATATACCAGACTGACAGTAATTGACAAGAACAACGGAGGCAAAGCCGATGCGCTGAATGCAGGCATCAATATCTGCAAAAGCTCGCTTTTTGTTTCAATCGATGCTGACTCAATTATCGAAACAGATTCGATACTAAAGCTTGTAAAGCCTTTCCTGGAAGAAAAAGACAGGAAAGTGATAGGCACCGGCGGAGTGATCCGTATTGTCAACTCATGCGAAACTGAACGCGGACATATCCGGACAATCAATGTTCCGAAAAAATTCCTTCCCCGGCTTCAGGTCCTCGAATATACCCGCGCGTTCCTGCTCGGCAGAATGGCATGGAGCCAGCTTGACGGATTGATGCTGATCTCAGGGGCGATGGGGATATTTGACCGCGAAACGGTAATCAAGGCGGGAGGCTACAGCATAAAAACGGTAGGCGAGGATATGGAGCTGGTTCTCAGGATGAGAAGGTATATGGCGGAACAGGACAGAAAATATGAAGTGACCTATATTCCTGATCCGTTGTGCTGGACACAAGTACCCTCCGACCTTAAATCGATGAGGAAACAGAGGACACGATGGACAAGAGGACTGGTCGAATCGCTCAAGACACACCGTAAAATGTTCTTTAACAAGAACTACGGACGTCTCGGGCTGCTCGGGTACCCGTACTGGTTTTTCTTTGAATGGCTTTCACCGCTGATCGCATTTGCCGGGTTTGTTTACACCTTTATCCTTGTCATAACTGACTCGCTCAACTGGCCATTTTACCTGCTTCTTTTCCTTTTTGTATATTCATTTGCGGTGCTGTTGTCGACATGGGCGGTTTTGTTCGAGGAGATAACTTTCCATAAATACCGGAGAAAAAGAGATGTTTTGAAGCTTCTTTCCACTGCATTTTTCGAGCCTTTCTTTTACCCTGTGCATACTTACTTCGCAGTCAGGGGAAACATTGAGGCGATGAGAGGAAAAAAGAGCTGGGGTAAGGCTGAAAGAGAAGGGTTTGACAAGAAAAAGAACATAGTGCACAGATCGACGGTAAGAAGTCAGTCTGCGAATGCAGGAAAGGAAACGAGTCCCTCTTCAACCACATGAAGCGATTCCTTTTCGATGTAATCAGTCGGAGGGACAACAAGCCACTTATTCCAGGTATACCTTGTGGTTGAAGAGGTAACCAGACCTTTGTAATAAACGGAAACAGCAATGCCATCCGACCCGGTGGTAAGGATTTCATAACTCCATCCTCCATCATGCGTCTCAGCCCCGTTTATGACAGTCATCTGGGTGGGATCATAGAAGTAGAGCATTGTCCATGGTATACGGATTCTTATTTTATTTCCGCTCCATGCGGCAGCGCTCTTGCTCCCGGGTGTGAAGCCAGTGGAATTCTCGACCGGAACCCTGCCCAGGTTATCCACTGTAAGCTCGTATCCGTCATTAATCCATTGCATCACTTTCCAGGGAGCTCCGTCGGTGGATGTGCTCTTGTATTTCTGTACAAGAGGATCTGAGAGGTTGAAGCGCGGAGTGAGCCCGTTCATGTCATAGGCTTCTGTAACCTGATGAAATGCAGTATCTTCGCCAATTACAATTGAAAAGAGGAACTCAGACCTGTTCGCAAGGACTTTCCCGTTAGGCAGGCGAGATTCCCCTGTCGATGATAAATATGTATCGAAGGCGACCATCAGGGTATCTCCGATTGCCAGATTCTGGTTAAGTTCAGCATTGAGGTAGAAATAGCAATTGTCATTTGTAGCTTCTGCCCTGGTAACAGGGCCTGATGGATTATTTGTCTGGTAACTGATAAAAGGCAGGACCTCTTTCTGCTCAAAGCCGATTAATCCGAAATTCTGTTCAGGAGATGCCAGGTTAAGCCAAAGCTGCCTGGTGGGTATTGTAATTTCTCCGGATGGCAGACCATATGCTTCAAGGTACTGGACTATCCACGTGCGCTTGAACCACTCGTCCATCCATGCGAACATGAATCCGCCCGCACAATCGGCATCAACGATATTATGCATCATCCTCAGGTTCTTCTCTCCCTGCTGAATCTCCGAATAGCCGCCATGATTCATATTGCTGAAAGACTGGTGGGCGCTTCCCCAGCTCGACGGAACACCAAATTCCCCGATCACAAGAGGGATATCGGGATAATGATTTTTAAGGTCGTTCAGATAACCCAGGTAACTGTTCTGTCCCTCGCTGTCGCTGAAAGTCTGATAAGAGGGTTCCTGGCTTATGAAATTCGGGTAGTAAGGATAAGCATGATATGTGGCAAACAGGCCTGCATTGCTGGTTTTACCTGAAATTTTGTAAATATCGATAGAAGCCTGATCCTCATCGGTATAGATCTCTGTGGGATGGTCCAGGGGATCTAGTGTGGGCCAGCTCGAAATGCTTACCGGCCGCCTTGCTTCATAGCTGGTATACTCGTACTGGACCGTTTCATCAAGCATTCTTGTGGCAAAAACTTCAGAGGCCGAGCCGCCGCTTATGCTGAACTGATTTCCGGAATATGAAGTTAATGAGGGATGGAACAGATCTGTGCTGTCAACCTCCTGGCTTGAAATTTCCCTTCCGATAATATATCCTGCCGTCCACATTGATGCGTCAGTAATATAGTTTCCATACGCCCTGCCCGGGCGGAATGCAATATTCCTGTTGCCATGAACACAGTCAATAACCTCCTTTATTCCATTTTGAAACGACGGAATGCGAAGTATAAGGTCATATTCATCCGGATCCGATCCATCCTCAACTTCGTCGAGCCATATACCCTGAAAAAGAAGAAGCGGATTATCGGGATGGCGATAGTTATAGTTTGAAAGAGTTTCATAAAAGACAGGGGGATGAAGTGTATAAACCCTGATGCTATTGAAGCCTGCCTGGGCAATTCGTGCAATCCAATTCTCATACATTTCATCGGAAATTGCATAGGCAATCTCTCCCGGAAAATATCCCGGAGGGGAAGATCCGAGATTTATGCCCTTAAGGATCAAAGGCCTGTACCCGGTTTCAAGACTCACTGCAATATAGTCATCCTGAGTCTTGAACGGAAGTGCATCTTTTTGAATTATCTCAAAGTCGATGGTGGTATCACGGCTGATAACGATATCGGTCAGCCTGGTTGTATGATAATTATAACAGTTTACCGTTGTTATTACCGGAATCCGGATTAGTCCCGAAGAAGGAGGAACTGAGGGCGGGATCATTACCGGTTCCAGCATGGATCCTGAAGAATAGGAAGAGACACCTGCAGTTTTGATCATCCTTCCTGAATATGTTCTTCCTTTGAAGGAAAGTGAATAAACATAGAAACCCTGCCTTACCGGAGCGCCTGAGCCATTAAGTCCATCCCAGATTATATTATAGCTTCCGGCACCGACATCAGGGAAAAAAAGATCCCGGATCTTCTGCCCCGACATGCTGTAAACAGAAAAATGGATATCTCCGGAACTTTTAATGAGGAAAGGGATATTCACTGAATGTGAAAAGGGATTCGGGTATGGAACACCTAGTTCCAGGAGTTTTCCAGCCTCGCTGTATATTCCTGACAATTTCAGATTATAATAACCATCAGGACCTGACACTGCAGAATAATTGAAGCTTCCTGTATTCATTGAGATCCTGGCATCCGGAACTGCATTTCCGAAGCGGTTGGTTACTTTCCCCGTCACATGGAAATCGATACCGGAGACATTGGCACACAGCAAGAATAATCCTGTCAGGATCATCAATAATTTCCTGAGTAATATGTGTAAAATCCTGTAGGAGGTTAAGTATCCTTGTTGCAAGTCTGCCGGTTTTTGGCAAATGTAAAAAAATACCGATCCTTTGAAAGAATAAGTTTTTAACCTTATTGATAACTTAATAACTTTGTATAAACATAGGCCGATAATGAAAATTAACTACAGGCACCTGCATAAGGAAGACAATGCGGAGATTGCCGAACTGATACGTTCCGTTTTCAGGGAGTTTGGCATTGCACGCCCCGGAACTGTATATTTTGATCCGACAACAGATGATCTGTTCACCCTTTTCAGCACTCCGGGGTCGGAATACTGGATCGCTGAGGATAATGGAAAAATAATCGGCGGCTGCGGCATTTATCCGACACCAGGACTCCCTGAAGGCTGTGCAGAACTTCAGAAACTTTATCTGCTTGATTCATACAGGGGGAAGGGAATCGGCAGGGCACTTATGGAGAAATCATTCGAATCGGCCAGAAGATATGGTTACAGGCAGATTTACCTTGAATCGCTTCCTGAACTTGGCAGGGCTATTAGTCTTTACGAAAAGGCCGGATTTAAGAATATTCCCGGACCACTTGGCAATTCCGGACATTTCGGTTGCAATATCTGGATGCTGAAAGAGCTCATATAGCACAACCTGGCTTTCTTCGATGTAAAAGCCAGGTGCCGGTCCTGATGATTTTGACCCTGCCATGCTGTGTCCTTGAATATCATCATGATCAATCCCAGGTTAAGAAAAATACATTTTGATAAGTATTGTCTGGTAAACAAAACAGAATTACATTTGTCCTGATCCATTAAATACCATACTTGCTTTCCAAAATAGCATCAGGATAATGACATACAGTGATTTAAAGGTTATTGAAGAAGAGGTACAATATAAGTTAACCTGTGACTCTGAAGGTAACCAGCTGGAAGGAGGGGTAATGTACAAAATCCATTTGCCGGCAAACATCCCTGCCAGGGAGTTCTGGTCAGTTATTGTTTATGATAACCAGACCCGGCTTGTAATCTGTACCGAACAATTATGGCCATCTGTTTACAGCAGCTGTAAAAACCTTGTAATCAATCCGGATGGTTCGGTGGATGTCTGGTTTGGTCCGGGGGCAACAGCGGACAAGAAGAAATAACTGGATTCAGACGTTGCCGGGGAAAGGATGGTTTATGATACTTCGCCTTTATAATCCTTCTGAATCCTGGTTTAATAAGACTTGGCAGCCCGGCGGAAATTGAACCATTAAAGTAATCAGCCAAAAAAATGACTGTGAAGTTGAGAGTACTATAAAAGAGCAGGGCCGATCGAAGGTAGTACCAAAGTACTATTTTCTAAGGTTTCTTTATGGGATAAATTTGGAGTCAGAGAAATAAACACTTTGATTATGGCGGCTTAAGAATACATATCTGACGATATACAACGAATACAATTAACACATATCAATTATAATACTAAAACAAAAGAAATGAAACTAAGCAGATTATTTAAGACAGTTAACCGGATCATTATTCCGGTTTTCATTCTGGGTTTGGGTCATGACAGTTTCTGCACAACCGGTGCCGACAACCCAAGTATTGCCTGATACGTCAAAAATGACATACAATCAGCTCTCCCAGCAGATGAAGCTGTATGTCTTTCCTTCAAAGGGACAAAGCAAACAGCAGCAGAAGGAAGATGAATTTGAATGCTATAAATGGGCAATGGAACAATCGGGCATTGATCCGTTGAATCCGCCAAAAGTTGAGGCAGCACCGGTCCAGTCGGGCCCTGATGGCTCTGCTGTTAAAGGTGCAGCAAAGGGTGCAGCAGCAGGTGTGGCTATTGGTGCTATTGCGGGCGATGCAGGCAAAGGTGCGGCAATTGGCGCAGCAGCAGGAGCTATGGCCGGCAAAAGCAGGGGGAGGCAGGCTCAGGCTCAGGCAAATCAACAGTCACAGGCGAATGCAGCAGCCTCAGAACAGGCAATTAAAGACAGTTTTGCAAAAGCGTTTTCTGTCTGCATAGAAGGGAAAGGATATACTATCAAATAAAATTATTACAAATACTATAATTCCTGAATTATTGTATACTAATTTTGAAAAAATGAACATAAACAGTAGCAATTAAAATCCTAAACAATCATGAAACAACTGATCGTGTTAACAATAATTTGTACAAGCTTTTTTGCCTGCACCACTTCCGCTGACAATAAAGAAAAAGCAAACCTGGCCATTGCTCAGAAATATATGCAGGCAGTGGAAACCAGTAATGTGGCAATAATGGATTCTCTTCTTGCAGATAATTATATCGGCTACGGCCCTTCTGTGGGAGATTCAACAAATAAGCAGCAGGCAATCTTAAACTGGAAAGATAATGTTGATAATCTGTATGAATCCATTAAATATACCCGGCACACGGAATTGGCAGTGACGGTGAAGGAGGGAGAAGTGGCTGGTGACTGGGTTTTAAACTGGGCTTTGCTAACAATAACATACAAAGGCGGAAGTGTTCCGGTACAATTATGGGTAAATTCCGTTTATAGGATCGAAAACGGGAAGATCGTGCTGAGCAGGACTTTCTATAATGAAGCCGATGTGCTCCGTCAACTGAATTATACCATAAATCCGCCTCAGGAAATTGTTGAATGAACTTACTTAATAAGCTTCCGGCTAGATCCTGTATCGTTTAAGTCGAAGAATGTACTATTATCAATTTAAATACCACCTATGAACAAAAATGTTTTTGGTTTAGTTATATTGGCAGGAATCCTGCCTTATTCATGTACACAGAAAAAAGCTGAACAGCCTGTAATTGTTTCTGAAGATGGGTTGGACAGGAGTGTCCTTCCTATCAGGGAACCTGTTCGCCCGACTTACAGCGAGCTTGATGCTAGGAATGCTACTGCACCGCCGAGGTTTGAGGTTAAGGCCCCGAAAGGGGCACCCAATGTGGTTGTAATGCTTATTGACGATATGGGATTTGGAGTCTCTGAAGCTTTTGGTGGCCCTGTTTCAACACCGACAATGAATATGCTTGCACAGAACGGTCTTAAGTATAACCGCTTCCACACTACTGCGCTCTCCTCACCCACACGGGTAGCATTACTCACCGGGTACAACCATCACAGCAACAACATGGGTTGCATTGCCGAAGCTGCCACTACTTTTCCCGGAAATACAGGTGTAAGACCACAAACAATCACACCTATGGCTGAAGTGCTTCGCCAGAATGGATTTAATACGGCAGCCTTTGGAAAATATCATGAAACCCCGCCCTGGGAAATTGCCATAACCGGACCTCAGGACCGCTGGCCGACACGTTCAGGATTTGAGAAATTCTATGGTTTCATAGGCGGCGAAACAAATCAATGGGCTCCGCTTATTTATGATGGGATCACAATTGTTGAAACTCCGGATGTCCCCGGCTATCATTTTACAACCGATATGACCAACCAGGCGATTTCCTGGATGCGTTTTCAACAGGCGCTATCACCTGATAAGCCTTTCTTCATGTATTTTGCACCGGGAGCAACTCATGCTCCACATCACGTTGCACCGGAATGGATTGAAAAATATAAAGGTAAGTTCGACCAGGGCTGGGATAAGATTCGTGAGCAGACACTGGAACGCCAGAAAAAATTGGGAATTGTCCCCGAAAACACCACGCTTGCTCCAAAGCCGGCTGATATCAAAGACTGGGAAACGCTTTCCGCCGACGAAAAGAAATTGTTTCTCCGTCAGATGGAGGTGTATGCAGGATTTGCCGAACAGACTGATTATGAAGTGGGAAGACTCATTTCAACAATTAAGGAATTAGGGATCCTGGATAATACAATAATCATATTTATTGCAGGAGATAATGGTGCCAGTGCCGAAGGCCAGATGAATGGAATGTACCAGGAGATGACTTACTTCAGTGGTGTGGCAGAAACTGTTCCGGATATGCTGAAGCATTACGATGAATGGGGTTCTGAAAGCACTTATCCGCACTTTTCAGCAGGTTGGGCGGTTGCTATGGATGCTCCATTCTCCTATACCAAACAGGTGGCTTCAGATTTCGGGGGCACACGCAACGGAATGATCATCCACTGGCCGGCAGGCATCAAATCCAAAGGAGAAATTCGTTCACAGTTCGGACATGTAATTGATATTGCTCCCACTATTTTTGAACTGGCAAAAGTTCCCGCGCCAAAAATGGTAAATGGCATTGAACAGGACCCGATTGAAGGTACCAGCCTGGCATACACATTTAATGATGCCGGTGCAGCTGAGAAACATACTGTACAATATTTTGAAATGTTTGGTAACAGGAGTGTTTACCAGGATGGCTGGTATGCCCGTACAATACACAGGCCGGCATGGAAACAGAAACCCGACAATACACTGCAGGAAGACAAATGGGAATTGTATAATACCAATGAAGATTTCAGCCTGGCCAATGACCTTGCAGTCCAGAACACTGATAAACTGAAAGCCTTGCAGGATCTGTTCATGTCACAGGCAGAAAAATATCACGTCCTGCCTCTGGATGACCGTTTACTGGAAAGAACGAATGCCGAATTAATGGGCAGACCCACCGTTATGGGCGACAGAAACACTGTAACATACGGCGAAGGCATGCGGGGCATGGGTGTTGATATTTTTATTGACCTGCGGGGTGCATCTTTCACTATAACTTCAGAAGTGGCGGTTGATGCTAATGGAAACGGTGTAATTGTTTGCCAGGGCGGCCGGTTTGGGGGTCTCTCTTTCTATATGAAAAGCGGTAAACCGGCATTTAGCTACAATTTACTGGGAATGGAATCCACACATATCATAGCAGAAGAAGCACTGAAGCCTGGAAATTACAAATTGGTTTGCGACTTTAAATACGATGGAGGTGGCCTGGGAAAAGGAGGAGTTGCCACACTTTCGGCAAATGGAAAAAAAGTTGCTGAAAAGAGGATTGAAAAAACACAGCCGGGTATATTCTCTGTCGATGATCTGGCTGATATTGGCGTCGACGACGGCACCCATGTTGCTGATTATGGAGCCTCCTCAAAGTTCAACGGGAAAATCAGTTATGTGACTATCGAAAGGAAAAAATAGACTACAGATACAGAATCCTCATCGTTAAGTGATTAACGATGAAGATTCCCTTAAAAATAAATATAATAACCTTAATGCTAAACACAATGAAAAAAAACATTCTTATCATCTTACTGGCTTTGTTTTCCTTACAGGCTTTTTCTCAGGAAAACATGGTAACACTTAGCGGCGGGTACTCGTTTGCAAACCTCGAAGAATCAGAAACGAAAGGTACCGGCTGGAGAATTAACGGGCTTTATGAATTTAATCCGCAGGAAAGCAAGCTGGCCCATGGAATCTCTTTCGGCTACATAAGACTTTCTGCATCAGACAATGTAGGGGAAGGCACCATAACAAACACAGTTAATTCTTTCCCTATTTATTATGCACCAAAATTCATGTTTGGCAAGGAGAAATTCAAAGTATTTATAAAGGGTGCACTGGGTATGCAGATTGCCGATCTTAAAAGGGAAGGGATTGTCGTACTGAATGACGTTGATTTTGGATTTTACGGTGGAGGAGGTGCCGGGCTATTGATATTCCTGAAGGAAAATATATTCATCAACGTGGAATATGAAATAGCATGGGCCTCAAACAGCTGGTACAATGATGGATGGATAAATACTGCAGGAGGAGGAATCGGATTCAAATTTTAATGGACCTGTAACTGATGAAGCCGTTGTGAGAAACAAACCTACCGGATTTTGTATTGATTTGTAAGAACGGACTAAATTGGGTTGAGTTTACCAATCTTAATATACATAAATATGAAAAACCTTTTCAGAATTTCCATTCTGTCATTCTTACTGATGCTACCGACGGTCCTTAATGCTCAGGTCCTGATTACTCTTCTATTGGGTGACAAGCTGAACACTCCTAAAATAGAATTCGGACTGATCGGCGGGATGAACCGTTCATATATCAATACGATAAGCGATTCCGAAGGGATGAACAATTTCAATCTCGGATTTTATTTTCATTTCCTCCTGAAAAATAATTCCTATCTGAGCACCGGAGTATTGGTAAAATCGAATGGAGGCGCACAAGGAATGCCGACATATTCCATGGGCGACGTAAATTTCGATGCGTTATTCCAGGATGGGGAACTGACAAAAAAAATCCCCTGTTTCTATGTGCCTATCCTCTTCCATCAGCGGTTCAATAACCGGTGGTATATCGAGGCAGGTCCGCAGCTTGGACTGATTCATAAGCCAATAGACATTTTTGAAGTATCCGCGTTTGACGGCGACCTTGAATATACACTTGAAGTAAAGGATGATTATAAATACATTGATGCAGGCCTGACGGGCGGAGTCGGGTATAAATTCAAGAAGGAGATCAAAAGCATGGCAGTAGGTATTAATTACTATTACGGATTGGTCAATGTAAGCGATGATCCTGACCTGACAGTCAAAAACTCGGCACTATATATTTACATGAAAATTCCGATCGGAGTCAAAAAAGCAGAAAAAGAATAAAAAACACATCAGGTAAGATATTAATAACCATAACCGGACAGGCATGAAGAAATTAATCATAATTGTTGTTTTAAGCCTTGGCTTGTTAAACCTGACTTTCGGGCAGGTATATACAAACAAAGTTGTTGGCGCAAAGAATGAATCCCTGGTCGATAGCATTAAGGTTAAACCATACCCTTATGTACTGCCTATCTGGGGTAAGAAAACTACAGCCTTGGGATTTGATCTCCCATATTCAGCAGGATTGTCCCTGAATTATTTCTGGCAAGAATCAGATATTCTTATAAGTGATCTGTATGTAGGCTTCAACAATGGTCCGATGTATAATCTTGAAGAGATTGTCAGGTTCGACAACGCTGTGTCAACAGCCGGAGCATTAAGTATAAGGCCTGACATCTGGCTTTTCCCGTTTTTGAATATTTATGGAGTTTTTTCAAAGGCAAAAACATCCACAGCAGATCGATGCAGGACTCTGGCTGCCTGATACAGCCAATGTCTGGAACGAAATAACCTCATTTTCTTCAGTAGCAGATTTTGATGCAACGGGAATAGGCTTTGGAATGACTCCAACGATCGGTATAGGAGGAGGCTTTCTGGCACTTGATATGAATGTTCTTTGGAATGACATCAGCGCCCTCGACAAACCTGTCTTTTCCTTCGTCTTCGGACCAAGATTTGGAAAATCCTTCAAGCTGAAAAAACCGGGGATGACCATTTCAGCCTGGGCTGGTGGTTTCAGAGTGCATATGTCGTCTGAAACAAATGGTTCACTCCTGCTTTCAGAGGTTCTTCCTGTTGACGATATTCAGACCAAAGTGGATGATGGACTGGCAAAAGTTGAAGAAACTGCTATTATGGTTGATGAATGGTGGAATAGCCTGTCATCCACAGAACAAAAGAATCCTGCCAACATGGCAAAATATGAAACTGCAAACCGTGTCCTTGAAACAACCGGTAACTTGTTGACCTCTATTGACGGTGCACTAAATGATGAAGAGGAAGCTTCGGTTCAGTACTCACTTACAAAGCGTCCGAAAAACATGTGGAACTTTGTTGTCGGTTCCCAGTTTCAGTTAAACAAGCACTTTATGTTTAGAGCCGAATATGGATTCCTGGGAACCCGGCAGCAGTTCATGACCGGTTTGCAATACAGGTTTGGATTATAATGAAGAACAGTGTCATTATTTTCAGTATTAATCAATAAGTTAATACCAACAGACCATGCCAACCACAATGCAGATTTTTGCAATTCTCTTCCTGATGCTTGGTCCATTCAAGATAATCGGTCCCTTTGCAAAAATAACTCAGGGAGCAGATAAAACCCTTACCCGGCAAATTGCATTCCGTGCAACTATTTTTTCAAGTATTGCCTTGCTGCTGGCAGCCTTCCTTGGCGAGAGGATCATGAACAATTACAACATTCCGCTGCCCATTCTTGCCATATCCGGAGCCCTGGTCCTGTTTCTTGTTGCTCTTCTGAGTATAATTAAACAGTTTTCTCAGGCAACAGAACAAGCTGAGAATACTCTGACTCCAACCCTGAAGATGGCCGTAAATCCCCTTGCATTTCCGACGATAGTTACACCCTATGGGATTGCCGCGGTGATAGTGTTTCTTGCCATGAGTCCTGATCCGGGCACTAAGATTACCGTTGGCATCATAGTTTTGGGCATAATGGTGCTGAATCTGGTTGTTATGCTTATAACACGCAGTATATTTAAAGTACTGGCAATAATCCTTCCTCTTTTAGCTGCAATTCTTGGCATCATTCAGGTTGCTCTGGGGCTTATGATAATGTATAATCAGTTCAGGATACTGCTGGAAAAGTAATACTCATTTTCAAAATGGATAAAACCTGATTTCCTGATACTAATATACCTGACATGAAATATCTCTATTATGCATTTGCAGTTCTTGGCCTGGTGATCATAACCGGTAGAACACAAGCCCAGGATCTTGATCCGAGAGCATATGCCTGGGTGCCGGTGAACATGACATTTTTTGTTGCAGGATTTGGTTATTCCCATGGCGAGATATTGACTGATCCGTCGATACCTATCGAAGATCTGGTTGCGACAATTGAATCGCCTTCGCTGGGAGTCGGTCGTACATTCGGACTTTTTGGCAAGACAGCACAGGTTACGGCTGCCCTGCCTTATGCCTGGGCACAGTTGTCAGGAACAATCGGAGGCTCTGCCCAAAGCACAAATCGCTCAGGTCTAACCGACATGCGATTAAGGTTTTCCATGCTGTTGCTTGGAGCACCTGCCTCCATCACCAGGTGAACTGGCAAAAGCTGAGCGTCATACCATATTGGGTGCAAGTTTTACCATCTCAGCACCCACAGGTCAATATTTTCCCGAGAAGCTTATTAACCTTGGCACGTCGCGGTGGTCCTTCAAACCCGAACTGGCTCTTTCACAGCCTTTTGGCAGACGATGGCTCCTGGACGTGTATGCCGGACTGTGGATTTTCACAAAGAACGACTCATTCTACCCGGGTAATTCTGTTCGCAACACAGGATCCTATGGGGTCATTTCAGGCACACATTAGTTATAATATCCAGCCAAGAATGTGGGCCGCATTTGACATGACTTACTATACCGGGGGAAGGTCCTCAATTGATGGTGATGTCAATGATGA
Organism: uncultured Bacteroidota bacterium; assembly: GCA_963772715.1. Lineage (GTDB taxonomy): Bacteria > Bacteroidota > Bacteroidia > Bacteroidales > VadinHA17 > LD21. The sequence continues at coordinate 126,531 of CAVYYM010000023.1, read as the reverse complement.
CCGGCAATCAAACTCACGCGTTGGTGCAACAGTAGTCTTGCCTGTGGCAAAGCGTCATTCAGTGAAGCTTGCATACAGCCGAGGGGCCATTATAAGGGCTGGAGCCGACTTTACAACTCTCTCCATCGGATGGCAGAGCACTCTTTTCGGGAAGCCAGGGAAAGCTGAACCGTAATTCGTTTTCTCGCCTCTTATTTTGATAAAGAATTCAGCAGATTCGCAATATCGGAATGTCCATTTTTCCTGGCAAACGTTAAAGCATTGTCACCATCGATATCTTTTAATGAAGCGATCTGCTTTATATGCAAGCAATAATTTGACTATTTCCAGCTGTCCTTCAGAAGCCGCATACATAAGGGCAGTGAAATGCTCTTCCTTGTCAGCGATATTCGGATCTGCATAATTGTCGAGAAGGACTTTTACCGTTTCGGCCGAGGAACCGGAGGATGCAAATATTAAAGCACTTCTTCCAAAATTGTCGCAGAGATTTATATCCGATCCCTTCTTCAAGAGTTCACGGACAATTTCTGTATGCCCATTGAACGAAGAATACATTAAAGCTGTTCGTCCTTCAGAGTCCTTTAAATCAGCACTTGTTCCATTTGAAAGAAATTTCAAAACTCCCGGTAAATTGCCATTCAACGCTGCCAGATGAATTGTAGTGTCCGCAGATGATTCAATAATAGTACTTTCATTGGAATTCCTGCTCGATCCCGGGTTTTTATCTGTCTGTCTGTTTTTACATCCGGATATTACAGCAAACAAGACAAGTAAGATGATTGACAGGTATGTTTTTATAACACCATGGCATTCTATTTTATTATAAAGTTAAGAAAAAGTCGAAATTGAGAATGCCTCATAAGGTCTTTAATTGCCCGGGCTGCATACCCTGATCATGAATTGCCTGGGATGGGATGATCTCAGAAACATTGACGAAAATTGATTAATTTAGCATTTCAGACTTTCCAATTCGAAAAACTGTAATAAATTTATAGATCGAAAAACATAATCATTATGACGACAGAAACTTTGTTTAAATTCCAGGATCCTTTATGGGGTCTTTTGTTACGATTGGCAATAAACGTGGTTGTACTTTATGTAAGTATCTATCTTATATACTCACGGCATTCAAAAAAGAAAGATAAGATGTTCCCGTTCTTTCTTATGGGCATAATGTTGTTCCTGATCTGCATGCTTCTCAAAAATGTTGAATTGAATATGGGAATGGCGCTTGGCTTATTTGCCGTTTTTTCAATTATGCGTTTCCGGACAGAGAATTTAGCAGCCAAGGATATGGCATATCTTTTCGCGGTAATTGGAACATCGGTTATCAATGCGCTTTTTGATTTTCCGCATCCCGTCCGTGGAACAATATTAATAAATATCATAATTGTCATTACTTTATTTTTACTGGAATTTTTCTTGAATAAATACAGTGCGGGGAATGAGCACGAAGCAGATAAGAAAGCCTTAAAAAAGGCTAAAAAGAAAGCAGGCAAAAAAGATGGGAAAGAGAAATTCAGCAAACATCAGGTACTCTATGATAATCTCGCATTGCTTGATCCGGACAGGAGGGAAGAGCTCCTCAGTGATATATCAAAACGGACAGGGATAGAAATTGACAAAGTCAAAATCAGAAGCATCGATCTGAAAAATGCTGATGCTGTGCTTGATGTTTACTACAAAGGAAAGGAATAAAAGAAAAAAGAATATCTTTTATTCTTTCAACAATTAGAGAACCTGAGATCCCTTACCTGTAGTAACTTTCATTAATTACATTCAAGATCCTGCTTGTCGGATTTGAATAGAGCTTCAAATCCGGACAACACCACAATGATGCAGAATAGCACCAAAGTACTATTCTTAAACCTGGGGAAAGAACTAATTTTAAACTAACCAACAAATTGCAGGGAAATATGCATATCATTAATAGTCTGGAAGTTGCAGGGATGTTTATTTTCCGGCTTCTGTTTGTGCTGACACCCATATTCATCGGACAGTTTTATGGAAGATATAGAAGGAGCAAGGCGGCAAGCGTACAGTTAGCATCGGTCGATACCATTGTTGCTGCTGCTTTTGGGCTTCTGGCCTTTATGCTGGCTTTCACCTTTCAGATTGCTGCCGACAGGTATAATTCCAGGAGAGAATTGCTTCTTGATGAAGTTACGAACATACGAACGGCTTACTTGAGGTCAGGATTAATACCGGAACCATTCCGCTCCGATTCCAGAAATCTGCTTGTTGAATATACTCATTTACGGGTTGAAATGGCAGAAGATATTACAAAGCTCGACTCTGCGATGGCAGGTTCCCAGAAGATACTGGACAGACTGTGGAATACTGCAGAAAGACTGGCTGAAATGGACAACAGTTCTGAAGTGTACGCACTTTTCACCAGTTCGGTGAATGATCTCGTCGATAACTTTAATCAACGGATAACGATGACATTACAATACCGTATTCCTGTTCAGGTACTCTGGGTGTTATTTATTATCACATTCCTCTCGATGCTTGTACTCGGATATCAATCCGGCATTTCAGGAAAAGGGAGCATCGTAATGAACCTGGTACTGGCAATTATATTTACAGTTGTCATGTTTCTGATTTTAGCCCTTGACAGTCCTGAAACAGGACTTTTAAACCTTAACCAGGAGCCGGTATACGCCCTGGAAAATTTCTTTAATGAAAAATAGCCTTCGCGAGGGATTTAAAAAAGCAGGGATAAGCAAGAAGTGAACTATTCCCGAAGGCTGCAACCCTCCTCAAATTTACCTGCGCAGAGGCGCAGATAAAACTATTTTAATAATTCTCATAAAAAATTCTAATTTTATATTTTGGCAAAAAACCGAAAATGAGTTAGAATTGTGATAGATGTATAAAGCCTTACTTAATATATTAATACTTCCATTTCTTATAGTTTTAGTAATTCCTGCCAGAGCTGCCCCTCAAAAAGAAAGCAAATCAATAGTTATATTTTATTCCCGTAATCCAGGCTTTCTGACTTACGATTACATCAATGATGGATTCACAAGTTCATTTAATAAAGAATCCGGTAATAACAACGTTCTGCCAGAGTATCTTGACATTATTAGATCACAGAATCAGTCTTACGGTGAGTCTGTCGTAAAACTCTATAATGAAAAGTTTAAGTCGGACTCTATTGCACTTATCATTTTGATTGGTCCCGGAACGTATTCATTTTTAGAAAGAAACGGCCTTAAAGCTCTTAAAAACACTCCGGTTATCAGTCTGGATAACATCCCTTTAAAAACACAAACCGGACACGACATCAGCAATGACTCAATTCTTGAAATTGTACCGAAATATGATTATCATAATATTGTTAAATCAATGCTTGATATTTTCCCTGACTTCAGGGAAGTTTATTTAATAAGTGGCTGTAATGCCAATGATAATTTTCACAGAATCAATTTTATTGAAAATATTAAAGATTTCAGGAATACACACAATTTTACCGAAATTACCGGTATAAGTTTCGACTCGACCTTAAAAAGGGTCAGTCAGATTCCTCAAAACAGTATTATTATAGTTAATTCCTACACCGAAGATGCAAATAATGTCACATTTATTACGTCTGAGGTAATCTCGTCTATCTCGAGGATCTCCCGGGCACCTGTATTTACTGTAAGTGACGCTTCTCTGAATAAAGGAGGGGCAATCGGAGGTTATGTTTTCAGTTTTAAAGCTGTAGGCACTGAACTTGGCAAGGCAGCTAACCAGATTCTGGCCGGGATTGATCCCAAATCAATCAAAGTCAGTCAGTCAGGATTTCACAAGTATATCTTTAATTGGGAGGAGCTGAAAAGATGGGACCTGCTTGATTCAAAAGCGATTCCCAGGGACAGTATTTTTCTTTACCAGGATATTTCATTCTTTGCCAAATATAAATGGTATGGTTTAGGATTACTGTTATTTCTGGTTTTTCAGACAAGCCTTATTTTATATTTAATCAAGTGGAACAGAATCCATAAAAAGGTAAAGAATCAAACTCTGGAGGCCGGATCAGTATATTATAAGCTGGTACGGGAGGATCGATTATCAAAAATGACTGAATTGACAGCCTCTCTGTCACATGAACTTAATCAACCTCTTACTGCGATACTTTACAACGCTCAGGCAGGGAAGCGCTTTCTTGAGTCAGATAAGCTTGATCGTAAGCAGGCAGAAGAAATATTTAATAATATTATTGCTGACGATAAAAGAGCAGGAGGGATCATCAGCAGTGTCAGAAGTCTGATGAAACTTGAAATCAGGGAGAAAGAAAAAATAGTGGTTAATTCTCTTGTGACTGAAACAATAGATATTGTCAGGAATGATATTATCAGGCACGGAATTAAAATAACAACTGAAATTGACGAAAGCCCTGTATTAATTTTTGCAGACAAGATACAGCTTCAGCAGGTTCTGTTGAATTTTCTCAGAAATTCAATGGATGCATTGGAGAGAATCAATTCCGATGATAAAAAAATTGAAGTAACGATGAAACCGGTAAAAGACACAGTTACTGTTTCCGTTCGTGATACCGGGCCCGGGATTGACAAGGACATTTTTGGGAAAGTGTTTAATCCCTTTGTTACAACAGGTAAAACCGGATTTGGGATCGGGCTGGCTGTCAGCCGGTCGATAATTGAAAACCATGACGGGAAAATTTGGGCTGAAAATATTCCCGGCGGCGGAGCAGAATTTTCATTCCGGTTAAAAATCATTAAAAATGGATAATCCGGAAACTACCCCGTAGCCCCCGGATATGATCTGCTGAAAGACCTTTAAGCAGTGTTGCATATATCCGGCATACTACTAAAGTACTATTTACATTCATATTGTCAATGTTTAATTTAGTCAGAGTTTATTTTACCAAATGTCAGGCAGACTCCTTAAATTTTTTAACCAGTTTTTAAATTAAATTTTACAGCCAATTAATAATCAATCATGAACGCAAAAAAGAGATATTTATTCATAGGTGTTGCAGTTGCTTTGCAATTGCTGATCACATCACAGATTAATGCGCAAAGATTTGAACTGGCGCCTTTTGTAGGTTATCAGACAGGTGCCAAGACTTATACTACGTCAGGAGATCTTCATATCAATGACGGAATGAATTACGGAGGATCGCTTGACGTCGGAATGGGTGGCGGCCGGTATGCAGAATTCTCCTATAGTCATTTAAGTTCCCAGCTCTACCTTGAAGGATCAACTGATACCAAGCTCAGCGATCTCGCTGTCGATTACTATTCACTGGCAGTATTGCAGGAGATCAGACCGGATGCGAGGGCAACTCCATATGGATTGCTTGGCCTGGGCCTGGTGAATTATCGTCCTACGTCAGGTGACTTATCAGGTGAGAATAAGATGCAGATCAATATTGCGGGGGGCATTAAGATTCGTGCATCCGAACGGATCGGCCTCAGATTACAGGCAAGGTGCATTCTGCCCATGTTCTATTCAGGAACCTATTTCACTGCTGGAACAGGAGGTACCGGATATGGTATGTCAGGAGGAATTACAGCCGTTCAGGGTGATTTTACCGCTGCCCTGGTTTTTATGCTTGGAAATTGAAGAGGGTGATGGTTATCGATAATATTTGGAAAAAACAATAAAGTAAAATGCTGATAATAAACTAAAAAAAATCAAAATGAAAAAACTTACATTAATTATGTGTGCCCTGCTTCTGGCAGGAATAGCCAACGCTCAGTCTGACAAGGAAGAAGTTGATCTGCTCCAGTCACTGTTTGGAATGGAAAAAAAGGCAATGGTTGCAGACTTTATTAAAGTCGATGCAGCAAAACAGGATGCATTCTGGAAACTATATGACGAATATGAAACAGCACGAAAGGATCTTGGAAAAAGAAGAATCGAACTTCTTAGTCAATATGCCGGAAATTATAAAAGTATGTCGAACGAGACGGCCGACTCATGGATGAAGGATGTAATGAGCCTGTCTAAATCCACTGATAAACTGATCGTTACATATACCAATAAAATAAAGAAAGTTACAGATCCTGTAACTGCATTGAAATTTTACCATTTTGAGAATTACATTCTTGCGACAATCAGGTCGTCCATATTAAGCGAGATACCTTTTGTAAAGGCCAAATAGCGAATCAAGCGTCAGGGAAAATACATAAAATGTAACTCCAATGAATCGAATAGACAGGGATTTCACCAGGATTTCAGTCTCTCTGTTAATCATAACATTGAGTGTTGTATTCAGTAATGTTTCTGCCCAGGAAGCACAGAAAAAAATATCCAAGATGAGAGACAGTACGGATCATGCAATTGATATAAGTGACTGGCTCGGGAATAAGAGAGGCTTCATGGTTATGCCCACCATAATCACAGAACCTGCCGTAGGATATGGAGCGGCAGCCGGAGTAATCTATTTTCATTCCTCATATACCAAGAAAAATGGCCCTCCTTCAATGACCGGAGTTGTTGGCGGAGGTACGATGAACGGGACATGGCTGGCGGGAGTATTTCACGCTGGTTACTGGAAGCAGGACAGGATCCGTTATGTGGGAGCATTGGCAAGAGCGAATGCAAATATTGGATTTTACGGCTCCTTTAATCTGGATATTGCCTGAAGGTGAATCAGTAAATATGAATCTCGATGCATGGATGTTGCTTCAGCAAATCAAAGGAAGAATAGGGGAATTCCGGATTCTTTATAGGAGGCAAATACCTGCTCTTCAATACTGACAATACTTATGATATTCCGATAGATATGCCGGAATTTGAGGGGACTGAATTCAGTTCCAACCTAAGTGAAGCCTCGCTGATATTAAACTATGATACCAGAAATAATGTTTTCTCACCTTCCAAAGGATTTTTTCTCCAATTGACGGGAACGTACAGTGATGAATGGTTTGGAGGTGATGGCTTATATGGTCGTATAAGTGTAGACGCTATAGGTTACTTTCCTGCGAGTAAAAAGGTGATGGTAGGTTTAAGGTACGGGAGCAATTATTCCCTGGGCGATGTACCTTTTTGGGCACGCCCTGTCGTTCAATTAAGAGGTGTTCCTCTCATGAAGTATCAAAACAGGAACACAACCCTTATGGAAACGGAATTTTCCATCGATGTATATAAGAGATGGAGTGTGGTAGGATTTGCAGGAATTGGAAATGCCTATGAATCGATCAGCGATTTCCGGGAAGGGAACAGTGTCAGAACATTGGGATGCGGATTCCGGTATCTGCTGGCAAGAAAATTTGGGATGAAGATGGGAATGGATTTTGCCTTTAGCCAGGAAGACTTTGCCTTTTACATTATTTTCGGAACCTCCTGGTTAAGATAAGATCTATTGGAAAAGCACCTGCAGCAGGAGTGCCTTAACTGAAGAGGAAGAAGAGGGAGAAGATAGAAATTATTCATCCAATTCCAGAAGGTTGTTTCCCAAACGAAACAGCCTTTTGCGTTTCTTCAGTAAGCAGGTTGCAAGCATGATGATTATAAATAGCTTATTTTAGCAGGATGTTTACAAATCAGGATAAACACCGGTATTTATGAGGCTTCACGGTTTTACAAAAGCATTACTGGTTTTCACGATCTCATTAATCGGATTTCTCTTTCTGATTTTCATAATAATTAATCTTCCTTTTTCACACCGATTCGTCGCTGACAGGGTGAATCAGATTTTAATTGCGTCGAAGGTGCCTGTTCATGTCAGCTCGGTAAAGGCAGTTATTCCGGGATCAGTATTTGTTCAGGGGATTCTTGTTTCAGATACAGAAGGTGATACAATCATCAGTGTTTCAAGGATCCGGGCTTCATTCAGCACACTGGCCTTGCTCAGGCGAAGAGTAATTCTGCCATCAGTGTTTCTTGACAATACCGCAGTTAATTTATCAAAGAACAGCAATAGCGGACAACTGAATATTGCCGAAGCCTTTACCCATGAAAAGCAGGATCCGGAACAGAAAAAAAATGATAATAAAAAACCATGGGAAGTTGTGATCGGCAAAGCGGTGCTCTCGAAAATAAGATTCAGGATGGCCGATTCCGCAGCAGGGCTATTTATAAATCAGGACGTAAGGAAGATCCGTATCGATATTGATGAAATGTCGATTCCGGAAAAAACAATCATGGTGAGTTCACTGGCAATAGATGGAGCATCAGGGAATATCGGATTTAATTCAAATTCAGGATTCGGTCTGACCGGTCTGGATTTGAGGCTTTCAGACCTTCATCTTGGTGATACTGTTTTACAGGTTGCAATTGATAAACTGAATTTTGATCTGGACAATGGATTCTCAATGAAGAAAATGAAAGCCAGGCTCGATTCACATTCAGGGAAGACCGTTTACGATCTTGACTTTGAAACAGAAGGGAGCCGGTTTAAAATGGAAGGTTTCGCTGACGCAAATTTTTTTGATATCATAAAAGATCCCCGGGAGATACTGAAAGCAAAAATTGATGTCGGCAAAAGCAAGATTTCGCTCAGTGATGTTTTCTGTTTTAAGCCAGATCTTCAGAATAATACCCTGATCAAATCTCTTGCCGCTGAACCAATTAACCTTGAAGCTGGAATACTTCTGGAGGAATCGGTTATCACCTTTCCTGAAGTTTCAATATCACAGGCCCATATCGGTGTCTCCCTGCAGGGGGAAATTGAAAATTTCCTTTTATCCCATAACACCAGAGGAAATTTGCAGTTTCGCATATCAGGCATTGACAATTCATGGCTGAAAGATTTATTAAAAGGGCTGAATGTCGGGATTCCTGTCCCGGATTTTAAATACCTCTCACTTGAAGGCACTTTATCTGATTCATTGATATCACCCAAATTCGATGTCAGGATAAAAAGCGACCTGGGCAAAATTGGCTTGATGGGATCAATCGATTTCAGGCACGACAGCTTTTCCCTGAAGACTGATTTTGATAATCTGATGCTTGGCAATATTCTGAATAACCAGGCTCTGGGATCATTCAGCGGGTCGGGTGAAATTAATGGGAAAGGATTAAAGCAAAAATCAATTACGGCGCAGACTGCAGTAGTGATCGATTCAATTCATTTTAATAATTATAATTATACCGGCTCCAGGATCGAATGTGACATCAGGCCTCATAATTATGACCTGAGGGTGATGGTCAACGATCCATCATTGGAAGTATATCTTAACGCAACTTTGAGCACTTCAGATTCAGTTTTGTCTGCCACGGCGGACGGAAGCTTCCTCGCCGGCCTCAATGACCTTCACTTATTAAAAGACACCCTTCTGGCAGAAGGGAAAATGAAAGCGGATTTCAGTAAGAACAGGGATCAAATAAAGGCTGACATTCTAATGTCGGGCATGAAATTAACCACCCCACGGGATACTGCCGTTATCAGGCAGATCAGGACAACCTTTGCATCAGACACTTCAGGTACCACCCTCAACGGGGATTCAGAGGTATTCAATATCTCAGTCAATATTGAAAAACCTGTCAGGGACCTTGCATCATTTTTCCATGATTATATTGATTATATGGGATCATTGATAGATCCCAGGCATGGGCACGCGATAAAGCAGCTTTCATCCCTGCCTGTGATGAATTGTACAGTCAAAATGAACTATCATGAGGTTTTCCGGATTTTTATCGCCGATACCAGCCTCACTTTCAGGAATATTGCATTTTCAGCCAATACGAAAATTGAACACAGCACTTTTAATTACGGGATTAAAGGAACTGATGTCACTTTTAAGACTTATAAATTAGGGGATTTGAATGCCAGTATGACTGACTCAGCAACAATAATTGACATTCGTGATCAATGCAGATAATTGTATGCTCGGCGATCACCAGTTAAATGATATTCATATTGCAAGCCATTTTGCTGACTGGAAAAGTCTTACCAGGCTTTCTGCCCTTGACAATGAGTTGAGGCTGATTAACAATTTCGAATTAAGTTCAGCGAGGGACAGCAATTATATCTTTTTTACAGTTCCCTCAAGGCAGATAATCCTTAACGAAACGGCATGGCAAATGGATTTGCCTGATCTTTTCAGGATAAACCGTGCAGAGAAGACTTTTTATCCGTCAGTCAGGATGCACACGGATAGTTCACGTATTAATATCCTCAGTGAAGAAAAGAATGGACTGCAAACCTGGGATATGGAGTTGGACAATGTGTTACTCTCATCACTTCTCCGCACAGAAATACTGACTGGCAACCCTGAAGTCTCGATATCGGGTTCCCTGATAATAGGTACCAATGAATTTAAGGGAAAGAAGATAGACGCTGACATGAGTTTCAAAGACTTGAGCTGGTCAGATCTGAATTTTGAACAGATAAACCTGAACGGCAGCTTTTCTTCTGACAGCTCCGGGCTTTATAATCTGGATTTTAATGCCAGGATCGACTCTTCTGAAATCAGCATAGAAGGAGTGAAAGAGGCCGGAGGAAGCCGGGACTTTGATGCCAGTTTCAGATTATTGCCAGTAAGTTCTGTTCAGCCTTTTGTAAAGAAGTTTCTTTCTGATTTAAATGGATATGTTTCAGGAGATTTTAACCTTTCTACAAAAAACGATATCAATATTCTTAATGGAGAGATCCTGATCGAAGATGGAAACCTGAGAATAAAGACCTTGAATTCAGCTTACAGGATACCAGAGGAAAGAATCAGGTTTACAGGCAGGAAAATGGTCTTTAGCGATTTTAAAATACTTGATTCCCTGGGACATGAGTTGATTATTGAGGGCAATATTGATTTCAGCGATAAAAATTCAGTTTCTTCTGACCTGAAAGTTAACTCATCCAATCTGCAGATATTGCAAAAGAGCGAAGAGAAGAATTCCTCTTTCTATGGTGATATATTTATCGATACAAGGCTATCGATAAAAGGTCCTGTGACCAGCCCTGTGATTAAAGGAAGAATCAATCTTGCTGCAGGAACTGACATATACCTGATACAGCGGGAAAACTTAAGCCTTTCGGAAAGTGAGAAGGTTCTGACTTTTGTAAGTCACAAATCTGCAGCAGAGCAAAACTCCACGGTTTCTAAACCGGGACAAAAATTATACAGAAAAACATCGATAGAATCGATTGTCGATATTGATCCTTCGACCAGGATAAATATCAAATTGTCAAAAAAAATGTTCAATATCGATTTAGTAATCAAGGGAGGAGGAGAATTAAACTACAATATGCTTGTCAACAGTCAGGTAAATATGACAGGCAAGTATGAAATAAGCGAAGGATCTGCTGACCTGAAAATGATCGGCTGGCCAAATAAGGCATTCAGGATCGCAAGGGGAGGATTCATCAGATGGGATGGAAAACTTGAAGATCCGGAGCTGAAGTTCGAAGCCCTGAACAGGGTAAGCAGTTCTTATGTCAACCCTATTGACAATAAAGAGCGTTATGTCGATTTTGACGTAACACTGAAGTTATCCAACAAACTCTCTGCGCTGGATATTTTATTTACGATATATACGCCTGACCAGTATCTGATGAGTATCATTAATACATTGAGCCCTGAGGAGCAGATGAAGCAGGCAATTACAATACTGCTGTTTAACAATATCGATCTTCCGGGAATATCCACCTCCACAAATTATATGACAGAACAGGTTAACCAGATAGTTGCCAGCCAGCTGAATGCACTTACCAAAACCACCATCAAAGGTATCGATATCTCATTCGGGATTGATTCATATACCCAGGCTACAGCTTCAGGAGGTGAGGAGACAAAAACAAGCCTTTCCTATGAGGTAAGAAAGTCACTTATCAATAACAGGGCTCAGATAGAGGTTTCGGGGAGAATAAATGACGGAAGCGACCCGGCAAATTCCTCAAACGTGTCTCTGAATAATTTTTCCTTTGAATACAGACTCGATTCTGCAGCCACCAAGTTTCTGAAAGTCTACAACGAACATACCTACGAAGATGTATTTGAAGGTGAAGTTATTAAAACAGGAATAGGGCTCACTTACAGGAAGAGCTATCCTTCCTTTGGAGATATATGGAAGAGAAAAGAAAAAACCGGGAAACAAAAAAAATCCGGTAAATGAAAATCAGATCATCCATATCTATGGTTGTTTTGTCAATTGTCTTTTCGGGCTGTTCAAATACCCGTTTCCTGACAGCAGACCAGATGCTCTATACCGGCAGAAAAAAAGTAGAAATCATAAATTCTCACGATAACTCAAATATCTCATCAGTAAAAAATTATGTCAGCTCAGTCACAACCCATAAGGTTAACAATGCCCTTTTCGACAGGCGCGTCCTTCCTCCGGTCGGCTTATGGGTTCATAACTATATGAAGGTGAATAACGGAAAAAAAATCAGAAGCTGGCTTTACAAAACACTCTCTTCATATCCCGTACTGGTTTCAGATGTCAATCCTGAATTGAGGGTTGCCAAGATAGAAAATGACTTGTTCGACAAGGGCTATTTTCATACCAATGCATGGGCAGTCATTGACACAAATGCAAAAAATCCGAAAAAAGCGAGAGTATCCTATTTTGTTGACCTTGCTCCACCAAATTTTTATAACCAGGTAGTCATGGACACTCTGTCGGATCAGATAGATACACTTATCAGCAAGGATAATTTCATGAGTCAGATAAAACCCGGAGACCAGTTTGACCTGGATAAGCTGAAATCTTCAAGGGCCGATCTTTCAAGAAGGATACAGGATGAAGGATATTTTTATTTTATTCCGGAGTACATTGAACTGAAAGCTGACACAACCCTGCCAGACAATAAGCTGAACCTGGTAATTGGCAAAGACAGGGAACTTCCCCAATCGGTTCTCTCCGTTTACAGGATAAACAATATCATCATCAATAATTACCAGGGAGCAGATACTGCTCTTGTTTTACCGGATACTGCAATTTTTAACGGAATCACTATTATTTCGGGAGGAAACATTCTTAAACCGGATATCCTGATCAATTCCATTTATTTCAGAAAGGGTGATACCTATTCCTATAAAGCTCATCAGAGTACTTTAACCCGGCTGAATAACCTGGGGGTGTTCAAATATGTAAACATTTCATATTTGCGCAATAACGCCGACAGCCTTTCTTATTTACTCGACGCCAGGATTGATTTGATTATGTCAGACAACATTAACCTGGATGTTGAAGCAGATCTGGCAACGAAATCATCGGGTTATATTGGTCCTCTCTTTTCCACCAGCATTTCGAATAACAATACTTTCAGTGGAGCAGAAAGACTGAAAGTAGGCTTAACCGGTGGATTCGAATGGCAATGGGGAACAAAATCAGAAGATCAGATTGGCACCTATTCATATCAATTCGGTATAAATACGGGATTGACTTTCCCGAGGATCATTCTTCCTTTCAGACAAGGTAAAAGCAGCTCCCTGGAATTACAGAGGACTTCTGTCAATGCAGAAGTAAGCCTGCTGAACCGTACGGCTTATTATAAAATGCTCTCCGCAAAGACCAACATTAATTATCAGTGGAGCAAAAAAAAGAATATCCGGCACTCATTTTATCCCATTTATCTGAACTCCGTAAACCTTCTTGCCACAACAGCTGAGTTCGATTCGGTTATCAACGAAAATATATACATCAGAAAGAGCTTTGAAGAACAATTCATTTTTGGAGCAAAGTATGAATTCAATTTCAATAATACCTTGACTGTCAAACCAAATAATTTCTTTTTCCAGGCCGGATTAGGAACATCCGGCAACTTAATAGACCTCTTTGCAGGAATGGGGAAAGACCCTTCGGAAAGACCATATCTTTTTTTAAATAATGTTTATTCTCAGTATTTTAAGGTCACCTCTGATTTCAGATACTATTGGAATGGATTTAATAAATCCCTTGTTTTCAGGCTTTATTCGGGTATAGGCTTCGTGTATGGCAACTCGACAGCTTTGCCTTATGTTGAACAATTTTTCAGCGGCGGAGCATACAGCATAAGGGGTTTTACTGCGAGGTACCTTGGTCCCGGATCATATCATACAGATGATCAGAGCGGCTATATCGACCAGTCAGGAGATCTGAAACTCGAAAGCAACCTGGAATTCAGGTTCGACATGTCAAAAATGCTAAAAGGAGCCCTGTTTCTTGAAACAGGCAATATCTGGCTGGTTAATGAAGATGTAAACAGGCCCGGAGCAAAATTCGATATTCATACATTTTATGATCAGCTTGCCGTAGGTACCGGCTTTGGACTAAGATTTGATTTCACATTCTTTGTTCTCAGGGCTGACTTCGGATTTCCTCTGCGGAATCCATACATGACTGACGGGACAAACTGGTTATTCGGTAACAATGAAATAATATCGAATGGCCTCTTTCATCTTGCCATTGGCTATCCATTCTAGTTTTAACCTTTGTTTTCCGGACAGGCTTATATATAATTCCCCTGTCTTTGTAATCAGCCTCAACGTAAATCCCAGCCTGCAGGAATATGTCAGTACTTATAGTACCAAAGTGCTATAGACACAGGCTGTATAATGAAGTAATATTGTAATGCTGTTTATATATATTTATTAATATTTATAAGACCGCAGGTTCATATTACAGCGATACGAATACTAATTACGGAAGAAAGAAAATATTTGTTACTGTTAAACCAATTTAAATTATGACGTTTATGAAAAGACGAACAATTTCATTCATTGCAGTTTTAAGCGTTTTGCTGCTCTGGGGATGCTACCCGGGAGGAGCAGAATATGCAGAAGATCTGGATGTTGTGGTTACACACCATAATCCTGAATATAATTTTGCTGCGAAAGCAACTTATGCCATGCCCGACAGTATTGTAAGAATTACCGGCGATGTTCAGGAAGATGACGACCCGGTTTTCATTCCGAATGCTGTTGCTACAGTTATCCTGGGTATAATTGAGGATAACATGGAGAACCTGGGGTGGACAAGGGTAGATATTGACGAAAATCCGGATCTTATGTTAACGCCGGCTTCCTGGGAAACTACCACTATTTATTATTATTACGACTACTGGTATTGGTGGTATGGATATTATCCGGGCTATGGGTGGCCTTACTACCCGCCGGTTTATGTGAGCTCATATACTACCGGTTCTCTTATGATGAACCTGATGGACAAGAATGAATTAAGCGCCAATGGACATCCTATCGCACAGTGGACAGGGCTCCTCAACGGCATTATGACCGAGGAATTTGATCAAGCCCGTTTCACTGATTTGATTGACCAGGCATTCGAACAATCAGGTTATTTATCAACCAATTAATAAATTGATTAATCATGAAAAAAGTCTTTTATATATTCCTTTTTTCTGTTATTGCATCAACGGCAGTAGCTCAGAACTCTCTCGTCTCATGGCAATATTCCATTGGATTCGGGACCGGGGATTTGCATGACTATATTAGTTCTGCAAGCTTCAGGGGTGTTACATTTAATTATCAAAAATTTGTACAACCTGATTTATCTGCAGGACTGGAATTAGGATGGAATGTTTTTTATCAGGAGAAGCCTTTCGGCACCTACACAAGGGGTGACTTTGATTATTCAGGCAAACAATACAGGTATAGCAATAATTTTCCAATGCTTGCAACCTTAAATTATTATCTTCGTCAGGACGAAGCAATTAATCCGTTTGCAGGTTTGGGGATCGGAACCATGTACTCGATCAAGTATATGGATATGGGTTCCTATGGATTCACAGGCGATGCCTGGCCGTTCACCATTAAGCCCGAATTAGGCATAATATATAAAACTGATGGTGCAAGTATTTCACTTTCTTCAAAATATTATTATGGATTTAAGACAAGTGACCTGCCTGCACAGAGTTATATTACAATAAATCTTGGATTGGTACTTAACTATTAATATGATATCATTACCATGAAGAAACTATTATTTCCAGTTCTTTTTATGCTGATTGCGACTTCCTGCGCAACAATAAAGGTGTCATGCGATTATGATAAAACTGCGACATTTTCAGCTTACAAGACTTTTGCATTTACACCAGATGCACTTAACCTTCCGGTAGATGATCTGAACAAAGGCAGGATTATCGCTGCTGTGGAGAATGAACTTAAGCTGAAGGGTCTAACAAAGGCGGATAATTCGGATATCCTTATTGACCTGAAACTTGTAGCCAAGACCATTCAAACTGCAACAGCCAGTACTACTGGTGGTTATGGATATGGATACAGGTACAGATGGGGAGGAGGTTTTACAACAACCACAATTGATTATGACAGCTACAATGAAGGCACTCTATTCGTGGATATGATAGATGCAAAAAAGCTTCAGCTTGTATGGCAGGGTCGTGGTGTCGGAACTATCGCTGAAAACGTGTCAGCTGAAAAGAGAGAAGAAAATATCAAGTATGCAGTAAAGATGATATTTGAAAAGTATCCTCCGTCTGTTAAATAGCAGGATATAGGTAAACATAAGAGAGCCGTCAGGAAATCAAATCCTGCCGGCTTTTTTATAATCATTAAAACGGATTCCTGGCCGGAGCCGGTTGAAAATGAGCTATTTTAGAAACATATCTCCCACGGCACTGGTATCTGTCAGAATTATTGCGGCTTCCTGCCTGATTCGTCCGGCCGGAATGGAAGAGTCGGCAATCTTCAGGCGATTCAGCATGGAGGCCTTTTCTGCTCCCGCAATGATCCATAATATATTTCTGGCGCGATTGATTATCGGAAAGGTCAGTGTCATCCGCTTCCTGCCCTGATATATTCCCGTGATGGCAACATCATGGTTATCGACATTCAATACAGGATCTCCCGGAACCAGCGATGCGGTAT
The DNA here is from genome assembly GCA_963772715.1 of uncultured Bacteroidota bacterium. Lineage (GTDB taxonomy): Bacteria > Bacteroidota > Bacteroidia > Bacteroidales > VadinHA17 > LD21. Next base: position 109,807 of record CAVYYM010000023.1, on the reverse strand, counting down.
GTCCATCCAGACCAAGACCAAGGTGTATAAGGTCAAGAACAGGAGGGATTCCGGCTATTTTGCCGAGTGTCGCAGAATAAGCAATGGCTGCAGACTCAAGATCGCCCGATTCCACCGGCATCTCATAAATATGATTTTCCTTCAGGGGAGTATGAGAAAGCAGGCTTTCACGAAGATGGGTAAGATTCCTGTCCGCATGCCCTGCCGGAGCAACGCGTTCGTCTGTCTGGACGACATATAATCCATTCCAGGGAACATCCTCGAAGGCAAGGGCCTGCAGCATCCGCCATGGAGTTTTACCACCGCTCACGGCCATAATGAACCGGCCATGGTCAGCAATGGTCTGTCTTGCCATCGAGGCGATAAATCCGGCCGCCTCCAATGCCACTGCATCTGCATCAGTAAATACTCTGATATCCACTTACTTAGTCTTCCTTACCATTTTTCTGTAGCGCAGGATAAGATTATTTGTCGACCCGTCATGATTAAGTTTTGGAGCTTTCCTGCTTTCGATCTCTGGTATAATATTCTGTGCCAGCACTTTGCCCAGCTCAACTCCCCACTGGTCGAAGGCATCAATATTCCAGATAACGCTTTGCGTAAATGTACTGTGCTCGTACAGGGCTACTAATTTCCCCAGTATATCCGGGGTCAGCCTGTCAGCCATAATCACATTCGATGGACGGTTTCCGCTGAAGACACGGTGAAGAACAAGACTCTCTTCAGTTCCCTCAGCCCGGACTTGTTCCCTGGTCTTACCGAAGGCCAGTGCCTCAGCCTGTGCAAATACATTGGCCAGAAGGATATCGTGGTGTCGGCCTACCGGGATTAGCGGATTTGCGAAAGCAATAAAATCACAAGGGATCAGTCGTGTACCCTGATGGATCAGCTGATAAAATGAATGCTGCCCGTTGGTACCGGGTTCTCCCCAATAAATCTGGCCTGTATCGCAGGTTACTTTCTTACCGTCAATAGTTACTTGCTTCCCGTTGCTTTCCATGGTTAACTGTTGAAGGTATGCAGGAAATCTCTTCAGATAATTTTCATAGGGAAGAACAGCGCTGGTTTGTGCTCCGAAGAAATTATTATACCAGATCGAAAGAAGTCCCATCAGAACTGGCATATTGCTTTCAAATGGTTCATTCTGAAATGTTCATCCATCTCATGAAAGCCATTAAGCATTGCGCGGAAGTTCTCCGGACCTATTGCAAGCATGGTGGAGAGTCCGATTGCAGAATCCATCGAATAACGTCCTCCAACCCAGTCCCAGAACCCGAACATATTAGTAGTATCAATTCCGAACTCCGATACCTTTGGGGCATTTGTGGAGACTGCAACGAAATGTCTGGCAACTGCTTTAACATCGCCGCCCAAACCCTTCAGCAGCCATTGCCTTGCTGTTTGCGCGTTGGTCATCGTTTCCATTGTCGTGAATGTCTTTGAAGAAACGATGAACATGGTTTCCTCCTGACTGAGATCACGGACCGCTTCGGCAAAATCAATTCCATCAATATTCGAAACGAACCGGAAAACCATGTCTCTTTTGCTGTAAAAACGAAGCGCCTCATAGGCCATAACAGGACCCAGATCGGAGCCGCCGATGCCTATGTTTACGATATTTCTGATGCGTTTACCTGTATGTCCTTTCCAATCGCCGCTGCGGACACGGTTTGAGAAATCAGCCATCCTGTCAAGGACTTCATGAACCCGGGGAATGACATTCTTCCCATCGACCATGATCTTTGTCCCTTTGGGAGTTCTCAGCGCAATGTGCAATACAGCACGGTTTTCTGTGACATTGATCTTCTCTCCATTGAACATGGAATCTATCCTATTCTTCAGGCCGCACTCCTTTGCCAACTGGATCAGTAATCTGAGCGTCTGACCGTTGATCCGGTTCTTGGAATAATCCAGGAACAGGCCGACAGCTTCGGCAGTCAAGTGTTCCCCGCGACCGGGATCATCAGAAAATAGTTCTCGCAAATGTTGCCGTCCGATTATTTTTTTATGATCAAGAAGAGCCTTCCAGGCTTTTCTTTTTGTGACCGGCAATGATTCTGTTGTCATGGTATTTATTTTCTTAAGTTTTTAATTTCCCACGCCCTTGACCTGGTTCAGGGTAGTTCATCGATAAGTATCAAAAATAGAAAATTTATCCTGTTTGCAGGTCACTTACACTTCTTTCAATACATTACCCTGATAATCAGGAAGCATTAAAAAGAATATCCTACAGAGGTTGTGATTCCCCAGTCACTTTTCGTGGAGTTGCTGGAAGTAGGATTATTGTCATAGTTCTCGTATATGGTCAGGCTGAAATTCACGTCTTTCACAATTTCAATTTTAGCCGTCAGGTCAAATTTAAGACGGATACGACCGCCGGTAGTAAGGCTGGGATAAAAATCGAGACCGCTGGTGATATCCAGTTTGGGCGGTTGGTACGTGAACCATTTATAATGTACGGCTACCAGGCCCTCCATGTTGTTGGACACCAGTGAAGAGTCGATTGTCGTTTCACGATTGGCGAATATTCCGATCATACCGTACAGCCTTTTTGAATTGCTCCTTACCAGGTCATAGCCACCACCCAATCCAATCTGTATACGGTGATCAAGGTCCAGCTCCGTATTCTGCTGGCCGTTTGACTGGATAATGGCGAACCATTTACCTGGCAAAAAGCGGGCTACTCCGAGTCCTATATCATTATTCCTTGTAATATCACCGTCCTGGTCAGTGAAGATGCTGCTCAGGTCGATCCTGGTAGCATAGTTGGTGGTCCGGTGTGTTGCTGAAGCCATTATGCTGAATTGAAAAACATCACTGGCTTTTGTATAATTCAAGCCAAGGTCGATTGATCCGTCGATTCTCTGGAAGAACTGGTTCTTAATGGAAGTGATCTGAACTATGTCCCAGAACGGTTTGGGAATGGTGTCGGTACTGGTGACAATGTTTACGGTACCCGGGGTCGCCGATTTCATCAAAGTGCCAAAATACCGGTATCCCGAAGTGGTGCGAAGCTCAAAGTTTTTTGTCGAACAAAGTGTTGCGATCCTGTCGAATTCGATATTAACGGTCAGCATGGCGTCAGTGCTGACGAAGAGCACGCCGTATTCAAATTTCTTGAGTTCTCCGGAAATCCTGTCGCCGTTATTCAAAAAAATCGTGTCATTCTTCTGGGCCTGAGCAACCTGGATGAAGTAAAAAAAGAGTATCAGTCCAAAGGTTAATGATTTCACTGATAGAGTATTTTATGCAAAGTAAAAGTCAATGCATTCTTACCTGCTCAGATTATATCGGATAATATCGAGCAAAGCTTCACTGTCAGTCGGTTTTCTCATATAGGCTTTTACCCCATATTCCTTGCAAAATTCACGGAAATGATAGCTGTTATCCGCAGTTACAACGACAACCGGTATTTCGATACCATCGTGGCGAAACTTCTTCAGCAGTTCACATCCGCTCATACCGGGAAGATTCAGATCGAGCACCAATAAATCTTTATGACCCGGCTTGAAAGATAATAAAAATTCATCTGCACTCTCAAATGTTTTAATATCATAACCTGCAGACTTCAGAAGAACTTCAAATGCCCTTGTTATGGATTTATCGTCATCTATTAAGAAGATCATAGAATCATTTTGTTTGGCCGGGGATAAAATGATAAAGCTTTACAAGCATAGATCAAAAATACTCTAAAGAGATATAATTGTATATAGTACTTTGGTGCTATTTGAAAGTGAAAGCCTGTGAATCAGAACCGGCAAAAATCACAGAATTTTTTCAGAAGGTTTGATGCCGGCTTTATCCGCTATATGTATTATTTCCGGCAGGGATTTTACGCCGAGTTTTTCACAAATACTGTGACGGTGAAGTTTTATTGTATGTTCAGCAATTCCGAGTACATAAGCAATCTGTTTATTCAGCATTCCGCTTATGATATGTTTAAGCACTTCACTTTCCCTCGGGGTCAGGAGATTGACAAGTCTTTGAGCATTGATGACTTCTGCCCTGCCTGTTATCAGCTCCTTACATCTGCACAGAGCTTCCTCAACGGATTGAAGGAGCTCTTCATCACCGAACGGCTTTTCAAGAAAATTAACTGCTCCTTTTTTAAGTGTCTGCACACTCATTTTAATATTGCCCCTGCCTGTAATAAAGATAATAGGAAGGTAAGAGCCGAGATTTAGTAATTCTTCCTGAAGCTCCAGGCCTGATTTACCCTCGAGGTTGACATCCAGTATAATGCAACCTGTTCCGTCATAAGGCTCTCTTGTAAGGTATTCCTCGGAACCGGAATAGGTTTCGACTAAATAATCATGGGACATAAGAAAAAGGGAGAGAGACCTTCTGACTGACCTGTCATCATCTATAATGAATATAGTATCTTTCTGGCTATCCATTTTTAAGGGTTTTTAACAGGAATGAAAATTCAGCTCCTCCGCCGGGAATATTTTCAGCCCATATTTTCCCGTCATGGTTTTCAATAATCGACTTGCTGACTGCCAGTCCGATCCCGAATCCATGATGTTCACCTTTTGTGACAAAGGGCTTAAATATTTCATTAATAAGATCTTTTTCGACCCCTGGCCCGGAGTCCCGGACTGAAACTATTACTGTATCCTTGCCGGACTTTACAATTATCTCTAATTTCCTGTTCTCATAATTGTTTTTTTCCATTGCATCCACTGCATTCCTGAAGAAATTCAATAATACCTGCTGCAGCTGGACCTTATCTGCGAAAACATCGACAATGCCGGATTCAAATTTTGTTTTCACATTTACCCTGTGGCGGAGTGCATCGTTCCGGAAAATACCGACTGCTTCCTGAACGAGTTCATTCATATTTACAGAATCCCTCTCCCTTGTTTCAAGCTTCATCAGGCTTCTGACACTGCTGATGACCGCTCCAGCCCTCTTGTCGTCCTCAATTATATTATCAAATATCTCATCTGCCTGCTTTTGATCCAGCTTATTCGAGAGAATAAATCGCTTGCCGGCCTGGGCGTTGTAAAGAATCGCAGTCAGTGGTTGATTAAGCTCATGTGCCAGAGAGGCTGTCAATTCAGTCATCTTTGACAACCTGTCCATACGAATCAATTCGTGATACATAGTTTCGGTCTCCGACACTTTAACGGAAATCTCTTTCTGTCTTTTGTTCAACCGGTATAAATAGACAATAAGAAGTGATTCCAGAACCAGAAATAACATAAAACCTGCAACATACCATTTATATTTTTCAAGGAATGAAGGGTCTTCATTGTAAAAAATACTGTCATCCGGTATTTCTTTTGAATTGAGCAGGTGCCACTTTTTTAAAAGCTTCCAGTCATAGATGTTCTGGAATAACGCATCTTTATTAATTGTGACAGTTCGGGGATCATCCCCGTCCAGTATCTTTCGTGCTGCCTGCGCCAGCTCCCTGCCCAAACTGACATTGCTGAAAACATAACCTCCGATTGATCCGCTCCTTCTTGTAAACGAGTCAAACACTGCGAAGACAGGCGCTTTGCAAATACTCGCAATGGAACTGACCACCTCATGGGTATTGAAGGGTACTCCGTTAATGTCCTCGGTGAAGTTGGTAACAAAAACTATGCTTTCTTCCGGGATCATCATCGCCCTGTGCAATGTCGAATCAAAACCGATCCCTGTTATGTATTTAAAGTTGTGGGTATTTGAAAAATTCTCTTCTGCGGCTTTTATAAGTTTCTTGTAACGGTCAGCATGTTCGCCACTGCCGGTTATGACATAAACATCCCTGAAGTCAGGGAAAAGATCAAAGGCTTTCTTAAATGTCCCGGAGAAATCATATTTCAGATTAATCTCCAGAGTCTTATCTTCTTCGATATAGATCAAGGTATCTGAAACAGGACCAAGATTGTTCCATGATATAACCGGGATATTTCCAAGGGCTTTAAGTCCGGCCTCCTTTAAGAACGAATATGTCCATGGGCCAATTGAAATTATGAGATCAATAGGGACCTCTTTAAATTTCCCGTTATAGATATCCACGATGGATTGCGCGTATTCATTTCTGTCCGTCCTGGTGATATCAAGATATTCGGAAAGAATATTGAATGTTTCATCTTCAGTATTTATGAGGGTACTGGATAATCCTTCCAGCATGTTTTGATAAGTTAGGTTGTTATTATATGTGAAAAAAATGAGAATTGTCCTGACTTTTGGACGAGCGGCAGCTTCAGGATATAAGAATGAAGCCAAAAGAAGAGCAGCAATAATAATTTTAAGCCTTGCTTTAACCATTTGTTATGCCTGCTGACATCTAAGTTTTTAATGCGAAGGGCTAAAAATAGTCTTTTTTCCTTGAAATTATCTTAATTATTGATTATAAATAAGAACCTGAGAACCTCATTAAATATAGAACCTAAGTACTAAAGACTATGAATGATACTTTGATTATATTGCAGAATGCCAATTCTTAACAGATAAGATGAATTAAGAATGCGGTAAGCAGTATTCTATCTTTGATTTGATTAATAATTCCAATTCCATGAATATTATCACGACTCTGTTTTCGCGAAAGATGAAACCGGCCGGAACGTTCATTGTTATTGCGTTAAGCCTGTGTTTACTTTTCCAGAATAAAATGCAGGGACAAACCACTAAGGAGGTCGATCTGGAGCTGGCTGAAGCCAACCTGCACACAGCACCGGTAATGGTTGACGGGAATATTCTGTTCAGTATTCGCGGGATTTCATCCTACACCGCTGAATACAGGGCAGCGAGCGTCAGCAAGAGGATAAAAAAGGCGGCAGCAAATCCTTCTGTTCCCGTCGATTCCGTAAAGGTAAAGGTCGCTAAGGACCATCTTATGATTTATGCCGGAAATGAATTTATAATGAATATTTATGATGATGATGCCGGCATTGAAAATATCAATAAGGAAGTGCTGGCAATGACATTTCAGATGAAGATTGTCGAAGCCATCGACTCCTACAGATCAGGGCGCAGCCGCAACTCGCTGATAAAGAAATCCTTCTATGCTTTTGGGGCTACAATTCTTTTAACAGTTGTCCTGATTGTTTTGCTTTGGCTGATCAGAAAAACAAAAATAGCGCTTCAGACCAGGATCAAGGCAAGCATTGACTCTGTGGAAAGCAAGTCATACAAGCTTATCAAGTCTAATAATCTCTGGAAAACCATTAATGTTTTATTTGAAACCACAAAGATCATCGTGCTTATTGTAGTCATATTTTTTTATATCGAATACATTCTAACCCTGTTCCCATGGACAGGAAACATTGCAGCTTCCATCAGAGGTGTTATTCTGAATCCTATAATCTCCATAGGGACAGGAATTATCAATTTCCTGCCGGACCTCGTTTTTCTTATTGTGATTTACTTTGTAGCACGATACATCCTTAAACTGATAAAACTCTTTTTTACCGGTATCGGCAGCGGGGCTATGTCAATTAAGGGTTTTTATGCTGATTGGGCAATGCCTACTTTCAGATTACTGAGGATATTTGTAATCGCTTTTGCCGTCATACTTGCCTATCCGCACATTCCCGGATCAGATTCGATCGCCTTCAAGGGTGTTTCAGTGTTTATTGGTGCGTTGATTTCTTTTGGATCATCATCTTTTATAGGCAATATTATCTCAGGATATTCACTGATTTACAGGAGAGCCTTTAAAAAAGGAGACAGGATAGAGGTTGATAATCAAATTGGGATTGTCGAAGAGCAAACTCTGCTTGCTACAAGATTAAGGTCGCACAAGAATGAAGAGATCGTTATCCCGAACTCGGTTTTATCAAACAATAAGATCATTAATTACAGCACTATTGCAGAGGGAACAGGATTGATCCTTCATACTATTGTCGGTATCGGCTATGAAACATCCTGGCGCCAGGTTGATGCCATGCTGAAAGAGGCTGCATACAGGACTGAAGGTCTCCTGAAAGATCCGCCACCTTATGTGCTGAAGAGATCACTTGAAGATTTTGCCGTTAACTATGAAATTAATGCTTATTGCAAGGATGTTAACAGAATATTCCATTACTATAACCTTCTGCATCAGAATATACTGGATGTATTCAATGAAAACGGTGTGCAGATCATGACGCCGGCATATGAGGGTGATCCTCCGACACCCAAGGTCGTACCAAAGGACCAATGGGATATTCCACTTAAAACAAATAAAATATAATTGCTAAAATCGGAAGCCCAGATGGATCAGGTAACGGAATCCGGCTGATGTAAGCTGGACAGAAGATTTTCTTTCCTGATCACCCGGGGTTATAAGAATTTCATGTCCCGGAAACTTGGCTGCGAGCATTTCATTTATATTTTCAAAAATCATAGCCTCTTCTTCCGGATCCAGTGATGTATCGATTGATGTTTTCACGGAATAGAACCAGACTCCGGGTCCGAAAAATATCAGGTCAATTGCCAGCCTGTTCCTTATAACAAACTGGTATCCCATCTGTGCTCCGATAAGATTGATATTCAAGTCCATATTAGTCACCAGAGTCTCAGATGTGCCGGAAGTATTCAGGAGCCATGTGTTTTCTCTTTCCAGCGAATTAAAAGAGTAATAAGGCCCGACATAAACTCCCCTCGGAGCGCTGTATTTATTTTCCTTCTTCAGATAAAACCGGTAATCAATTGCGAAAGTGAATCCTTTATCTTTAAAATCAGTTAATAATTTCAGGGAGTCTGCAACCGGACTGCTGAATTTTGGCAGTGCAAACCTTCCGACATTGAATGAAACTGACTGATTTCTCCAGGTTACTCTTTCATACCCGATAACGTTATATTTTTCCCCGAATAACATAGGATTTGTAATATTGGTCCGGATAGTGTTTTTAAAATTTTTTATCGTATCATTTTTAGATTGGGAAGATATAGGATTGAATCCAACCAGGAGAAATATTGCTAACACACAAATAAACAGTCTTGAATTGTTTTTTCATAACCAGGTACTTTGAAACCCGCAGAGGGTATAAATATTAATTTATAAAATTACAGTATTTCCACAAAAGAAAATAGATATATGGATCTATTACTGAAGAAAAAAAGCGAGAAGGTGCTCGCTTTCGCTCTCGCTCTCACTCTCACTCTGTTTTGTACCCGGAGCCGGGATCGAACCGGCACAGCATCGCTGCCACTGGTGTTTGAGACCAGCGCGTCTACCAATTCCGCCATCCGGGCAAAATAGATCATGCAATCGTGCAATCATGCAATCGTGCAGGTCTTAAATGGCTTCGCAAATATAAAATAATTATTGGATTTGAAGCCCCCTTTAGGGGGTTGGGGGGTTATTTAAGCTTCAGCAACTCAACTTTTCTGAATTCAACAGGGTGGCTCTCTGCCTGCAGGCATATATACCCTTCCTTCAGAAGTGTTCCGTCCGGAATGGGATAATCTGCCGGTTTATTTGTTCCTCCAACCTGCGGCTTTGAATAGGTAAGAACAGTATCGCCTTCAATAATATGGTGAATGATACTGTCGCCAAGAACCACAAATTCTGCATGAACCCAGACATCTCCATGATAGGTTTTGGATGTCGAATTGATGCAGTGCTGGGTTATGAGGTTTCCATTCATTACTATATGAGTGCCGGGTGTGCAAACATTGCCTGTTGAGCGTTCAGAAACACCGTCACCACCCAGGAACTGTGCCTCTACCGATACCGGGAAATCCTGATCAATAAGCATGGAAGCTGCTGACTGCGAGTGAAGCATGACCCCGCTGTTCCTGAATGCCCATGAGGGTCCGCCCGGCACCTGGTCTCCTGTAAACCGGTATTCGATCCTGAGCTTGTAAAATGAAAATGGTTCCTTGTAAAAGATGTGTCCGAATTCGTTGTTGAATGTATCATATTGATCATAGGAGACTTTCATCACACCATCTTCGACCCTGAAAGTGTTTTTGTAATTTTCATTCAGCGGAGATCCCTTGATCTTGATATCCCAGCCGGTGAGATCTTTCCCGTTGAAAAGCTGAATCCAGTTTTCTTTTTCAGTTTTTTACTGATGCATGAAACTGCAACCAGAATCAGTACAATTAATAGAGAAGCTTTTTTCATATTAATTTTTTTAACCGCAAAGTACACAAAGTACACACAAGAAGTCATAAATGAATTGTTCATCAGCATTAGGCCATTGCACCGTTGCGCCTCTGCGCCTCTGCGCCGATCATTTCTCTTATAGTCTTTTCGATCCCCTCCTGGTCATACCCGCACTCCCTGAAAAGCTCCTCCTGTGTACCCTGCTCCACAAAATAATCAGGAATGCCAAGCCGCTTAACCTCAGAGGTGTACATATTGTCGCACATGAATTCGATAACAGCGCTTCCGAATCCTCCCTTGAGAACACCATCCTCAATGGTAATTATTTTTTGAATTTTTTGAATACAGAATGAAGAATTTCAGTATCAAGAGGGGCGGCAAATCTCATATCGTAATGCATCACAGAGATAGATTCCTTTTCAAGCTTTCTGACAACCTTGATAACATCATTTCCGGGGTGGCCAATGCTTAATACTGCGATATCCTTGCCATCGCTGATTAGACGTGCCTTACCTATCCCGATCTCCTCAAAAGGCCTGATCCATTCATTTATATCGCTTCTTCCTCTCGGATACCGTATTGAAAATGGCCTGTTGTTTTTCTCAAGCTGAGCCGTGTACAGGAGATTTCTCAGCTCTAAGGCATCCATCGGTGCACTTACGATCATGTTTGGAATGGATCGCATGAAAGCGATATCAAAGAAACCATGATGTGTTGCCCCGTCTGAACCGACAAGTCCGCCACGGTCGATGCAGAATACGACATGAAGATTCTGGATCGCGACATCGTGAATAACCTGGTCGTATGCTCTCTGCAGGAATGAAGAGTAAATATTGCAATAGGGGATCATCCCCTGTGTTGCCAGACCTGCGGAAAATGTCACTGCATGCTGTTCGGCTATCCCGACATCGAATGTCCTTTCCGGGAATTCCTTCATCATTATGCAGAGTGAACATCCTGTTGGCATGGCGGGTGTGATGCCCGCAATTTTCTCATTCATCCTTGCAAGTTCCACCATTGTTTTCCCGAATACATCCTGATAAAGGGGAGAAGCACTTTCACCTGCAGTGGTTACGATCTCACCTGTTTCCTTGTCGAACTTGCCGGGAGCGTGAAATGTAGTCTGGTTCTCCTCCGCATATTTAAAGCCTTTTCCCTTGACGGTAAGACAATGAAGAAGCTTTGGTCCGGGAATCCTCCTGAGGTCTCCCAGCACTTTGGTAAGGTGCATGATGTCATGTCCGTCTATCGGTCCGAAATACCTGAATCCCATGCCTTCAAAGAGGTTGCTCCTGTCGAGTATCGTGCTTTTGAAACCAGCTTCAAGCTGGGCGGCAAGTGTCCGTGCCCTTGGTCCCATCTTGCCGGCTCTCCCCAGGAAATTCCAGATCTTATTCCTGAATTTGTTATATGAACTGCTTGTCGTAATGTCGAGTAAATATTCCTTCAAGGCACCAACATTCGGATCTATGGCAATATTGTTGTCATTGAGGATCACGATAATGTCAGATTTTGTCGCTCCTGCATTATTGAGTCCCTCAAAAGCCTCGCCGGCGGTCATGGCGCCATCACCAATGACCGCAACCACCTGTCTTTTTTCTCCTTTGCGCTTTGCGGCTACAGCCATTCCAAGCGCCGCGGAAATAGAGGTGGAAGAGTGTCCGGTGCCAAACGCATCATATTCGCTTTCAGCCATTTTGGGAAATCCGCTGATACCCTTGTACTTTCTGTTTGTGCCGAAAACCTCCCGCCTGCCGGTCAGGATCTTGTGCCCGTAAGCCTGGTGACCGACATCCCATATGATCTTGTCGTAGGGAGTGTTGAATACATAATGAAGGGCGACTGTCAGCTCCACAACACCAAGGCTTGCTCCAAAATGGCCGGGATTGTTGCTTACAGAATCAATAATGAACTGACGGAGCTCGGCACATACCTTCACAAGGTCGGCCTCATCAAGCTTCCTGAGATCCTCAGGAGTCCGGATACCCGATAACAGGCTCTCTTCCTTGTTCATCATTGTTGAAATAATCTGCAAATATAGCAATTATTATTCCCCTGAGCCTGTAGAAGCATCTGCAGGATTTTCTTAATTTTGGCACATAAAAAATCTCAAATCATGAAAAGAAAGATTCTTCCCGCCATTTTATTGCTTCTTGCAGCCCTATTCGCTTTTTCATGCGTTCCTGGCAAGAAATATAAAACGCTTCAGGATACCAGTCGTCAATATATGGATGAAAGAGATCAGTTCAAGTCAGATAATATAGGACTTGAGATGTCCAACAGGGAGCTTGAGGCTAAAATTGCCGTGCTCGAATCACAGTTCGGCTCGGTAAAGGAAGAGATTACGAAAGCCCAGGACGAGCGCGACAAGGCTGTAGATGAATATAACAAGATCTCCTCAAAATATACGGAGCTTCAGAATGCACAGGAAGATCTTATCCGCGGAAATGTGAAGGAGACACAGGATCTTCTTACCGAGCTTCAGGCAGCACAGAAAAACCTGCAGGAAAAGGAAAACATAATGCGTCAGCTCGAGCAGAATCTTGATACGAAGAAATCTTCCCTCGACGAGCTTACTTTTGAGCTTGAAAAACGAAATGCCAGGCTTGTTGAACTGGAAAAAATACTCGATGCACAAAAGAGGATCGCACAGGATCTGAAGAATAAAGTTTCCGAAGCGCTTCTCGGATTCGAAAACAACGGACTTACGGTTACCAATAAAAACGGTAAGGTATATGTCTCCCTGGATGAGAAGCTGTTGTTCAAGACAGCCAGCTGGGATATCGATGCCAACGGGAAGGCTGCGCTTAAAAAGCTTGCAGGAGTTCTTGAGAGAAATCCTGATATTCAGGTGACAATCGAAGGGCACACAGATAATGTTCCGTATAAGCCCAGTGCAAGCGAACTGCAGGATAACTGGGATTTAAGCGTAAAGAGAGCTACAACGGTGGTCCGCGTCCTGCTCGAGGGATCAAAGATAGATCCGAAACGCCTTACAGCGGCAGGCCGCAGCGAATACCTTCCTGTCGACGCCCGAAACACCACAGATGCCCGTCAGAAGAACAGGAGGACAGAAGTAGTCCTTACGCCGGATCTGTCCGAACTGTATAAGCTTATTAACAAATATTAGAGGGCAGCCTGTCACTTCTCTTCTGAAAATTCAAGGAGCTTGGCTTTCATGTTTTCAAGCGCCTGAAGAAGATTATCCTCGGGTTTCAGGAAATCCTGATCTCCCCAGAAAAGAAAGTCGTAATTTGTAATTGTCTTTGAAAACACCGCATGGATGGGAGCCAGCTCTTCTCTTTCAAACCTGGCTATATTCTCGGTGCGTATCCCTGTTACGGCAAGTTCGAAAAACACCTTGAACTGACTGTTGAAAAGTTTCTTCTTCCTTTTTGAGGAAAACACAAGATCACCCCTTACATGATTCAGGAAATACCTGCCATTGAGCTTCCTGTAGCTGACTGCATATTTTACCGTCAGGGGCCATGTGTCAAAACCGCGCGAGGAGCTCGATACGAAAGATTCTTTCATCTTTTGTATATACCTGGGGTGCAGCTCGAAATCGACATGAAGCAGGGCATAATCATCGGCGTTGATGTACATGGTCCCCCTGTACAGGGGAAGATCAATGCCCTCACGCTGTTCGAAATCAATGACATATGAAGTCTCATCGTCAGTCGGAACAATGTCTGTCAGCCTGTAGGTATAATCCTGCATGTTTTCCCGTTGCATGAAATCGAAGTTATTCCTCATTCCGTCGAGTTCGAGACAAGTGCTTAATCCTGCTTTTAGCCTTATGGCAAGTGTATCGCTACTTGATGTATTCTCTATTTTTCTGCTTTTGAATATTTTGATCTGGTCGTTCAGGAGCGAAGCTGCATAGGAACTCTTGTATATCTGCAATATTGCTTCCGAGTATATCTGGAGCTCCTGTTTCTTTGTAACCCCCTCCCTGTAGAAGCCTGTCAGCAAGGCCGGAGTGTTTCCATAGTTGCTGTTGATTGCCGCGACACATTTGTATATTATTTCCTGTGGTACGCGGGTCTTTATAATTATCTCCGGTATTGAAATGAACTCACGGAGAAGTCCGATATTGTAGTTATTGCCAATGGCCTGCTCGACCGGTATCTCCCTGCTCAGGTATCCCAGGTAAGAAAAGGAGAGAGTGTCAGTGAGCGATTCCCTGGAAATATTCAGTCCGAATTCGCCAGCGCCGTTGGAAACCATTCCCTTTCCGGTGTTTTTTATGACAGCTGTGGCAAATGGCAATGGTTCTCCGGATTCAGCATCAGAAATGATGCCTGATATATAGAACACTTCTTCAGCGAATGCAGAATCAGGTTTTTCAGACCTGGAAGGCAGAGCCCTTGAAATGATTATATATTTATCGATTATTGTATAAACAAGAGAATCACTTTTCAGTATGCTGTCGAGAATTACTTCAAGCCGCAGACTGATGAAAGAAAGATTTATCCTGTTTTCTTCATTGATGAGGCGGCTGTCATATGTAAAGTTATATCCGGTTTGCCTGGTGATCATATCCAGCGCAACGCCGGTTTTCACTTGTCCCGCCCTGAATGTGAAAATTGAATCAAGAATGTTTTCCTGTCCCAAAACCGGCTGATGACAGATCAGCAGGATTAGAAATGCAACGGCTGAAATACTTTTTACGATATAGCCATTGACCGACGGCATTATTCAGAAGCGGGTTATTTTTTTGAAAGATGGTAAACATTCCCATCCTTCGTATAACTCAGGTTAAAGCTAGCACAAATTATGCGAATAATTGTATCACTTGACTGGCTAATGATCGGAGAAGTCCATGGATTGGACAGGATAGATGGATCCTCGGCTTTGATGTCCATATTATAAACCCTCTTCAGGTCCCGGAAAACTATTTCCAGGGATTGTCCGTCGTAATCAAGCTTGCCGTCCTTCCAGGACATATAATTAGGATTCTGATTCAGGATCTTCCCGGAATGATTCAAATCCATAGTCCCGATATAACCTGGCTCGAGCACCATGCCAGGGTTCCCTGAATTGTCGGAGAGCATTACTTTTCCTGTTGTGACAAAAACCTCGACAGCCGAATCAGCATTTTCTGTAATAACATTGAAAGAGGTTCCGACTACTTTTACGCTTGCCTTGCCGGCATCTATAGTAAATGGCTTAGAAGCGTCAGCGGCTATTTCGAAAAATGCCTCCCCGGAAAGGGAAACCTTCCTGCTTCTCTTTCCGAAGTTGGATTTGTAGGTCAATTGTGTATTGTGATTGAGGGTTACGGTACTTCCGTCTGAAAGCATTATTTTCTGATTCTTCTGGTCATCGCCGGTGGATGCAATGATCGTCTTGCTGGTATTATCACTGTTAAATATGTAAATGGCTGCAGTGCCAAGACCTATGAGGATAAGTATTGATGCTGCGATTTTCATGAAACCGCTCCTTGCAAATACATGACTGGCAGGCTTCATCGTAATAACCGGGGCCTCTTCATTTATCCCCGACCAGACCTTATTCCATGCCCGGTCGACATCTATTGGCTTTATTGTCGGTCGTTACTGGAATAAAGTTCTTCCAGTTTCCTGTCAATCATTTCCTCGTTTTTAGTTTTCTCTTTCATCTTTCTTTAAGTGCTTTTCTGAATTCCTTAAGCGCCCGCCCCATATTGGCTTCCACCGTTTTGACGGAGACGGAGAGCTTATCTGCTATCTCTATATATTTCAAACCCTCGAACCTGTTCATGCAGAATATCTGTCCGCATCTTTCCGGCAGCCTCTCAAGTATCTCTGCGATCTTCAGCTGCAGCTCCTTATACTGTATTATCTCAACCGGGTTTTCTGCATTTTGCACCTCCCTGACTGCCATTTCCCTGGCATGGTTATCGACTACCCTCGAATGGTCGAGCCAGTGAAGGCACCGGTTATGCACCGACCGGAAGAGATATCCGTTCAAAGAACTTTCAATTTTTAATTTTTGCCTGTCCTGCCAGAGCCTCACAAAGAGGTCCTGTACAATTTCCTCTGCTGTATCGTGATCCTTAATTATTGTTTTTGCATATCGGACCAGGGAAACATAGGAGGATCTGAAAAGTGACTCAAACTGTCCTGCATCACCCTCCCGGATCCTCCTCATTATTTCAGAGTCCCTGATCATAGGCATTTATTTTTCCAGGTCATCCCTGTCGCTGAATTTCAGCTTCCTGCTAAGCTTGCGGATTGCCGATTCTATGCTCTGATCGGGTTCAATCACATTGTATTCACCCCAGAAATCCGGATCAGCAAATGCATTTACTTTTTCAGAAAATACGTCAGTGTACCTGAGCTTATCCTTTCCTGCAAATTTAATAACTTCCTCGGCAGTACGATCTGTGATGGCTATTTCAGACATTGTCGTATAGTAAGTGTTAAAGAGTTTCTTCTTCCAGTCGACCTTGAATCTGACTTCAGCCCTTGAATACTCGAAGTACCATTTCCCATTCTGTTCACGGTATTTTGTGCGGTATGTTGCAACTTCGGGAGTGACCTCCATTCCAAGCGGTTTCTTCCTTATGAATATCGATTGTGCTGCTGCCTTGTCGGAAAGGTTAAATCCGAATTCTGCTTCAGTAAGTGCATACGAATCCATTTCAATGTAGAGCGTTCCCATAAACAATGGAACATCAACGGAAGGTCTCTGAAGGAAATCAATCGCATAGTGAGGCTTACCGTTTATTTCAATAACGGTTGTGAGAGTGTAATTGTAATATTTCATTGCATCGATTGTAAGAATATCTTCTGTATTCTTTGCAAGGTCGAGGTTGAGAGAGCTTAACGGGCCGCCCTGCAGCTTGAACAGAACCGTATCCATCTTTTCAACATCGGAACTTTTTCTGCCCTTGTACATTCTTGCATTGTCATAGCGGAGGTCGTTCGCATACGGAGCCTTCATGATTTCCACAACTGCCTCGCCTATTGAGACATATGTCCTGTTTTTGCGGATGGTCTCCCTGTAGAATGCCGTCATGAGATTCGGAACCGATTCATAGTTCCTGTTGATCCTGGTGATAGCCTTTGTCACTATCTCATAGGGATCCACCGGCTTCACAATTATCTCTTTTATCGGGATCGGAGCAGCCTCGAGTGAAATGACATTCTTGTAGCCTTTGTCACGGAGGGTGGCAATAGGAACCACTTTGTTCTTATAGCCGATGAATGAAATCTCCAGATTCTTTGACAACAGGGATTCTCCGATCTTGAGAGTGAATTCACCATCAATGTTCGTTACGATGCCAACATTGGCATCTGATACGGCAACAGAGGCGAAAACAAGAGGCGCCCCCGTCTCAGAGTCTACTACCTTGCCTTTGATGGTAAGATATGGCTGCTGGTCAGATTTTTTCCTGTCACCTGCAGCTCCTGCGGTTGCTGTCTGGAACATAAATACCAGAAGAAGCGACAGCAGCATAAAAAGTGATGTTCTTAAGTGTTTTCATGGCATATTCAATTTAAGTTGATACTTGCAATTTTTCAAATTGATCTGTTTTCAATCACAAGACCAGCATTATGCCATTTTACCCTATCGATTTCGTGAAGAATATTTTATTATCTTACTTTTTTTTAAGGCTGATGGGGAATCGTTTGTTAAAACCAATGAATGCGATAGCTGCCGGATATTCTTACCTCGGGAGCACCCTCTTTGGAAGGACAACAGTTTATGGAATGCCTCCTGCACTGGGAGCAGAGCTTACCAATTTCTGTAACCTGAATTGTCCTGAATGCAATTCCGGCTCAGGATTAATGACCAGGAACCGGGGATTCATGAGTGTTGGGCTTTTTGAAAAAATCATCAAAGAACTTGGACCTTACCTATATAATATAAATCTCTATTTCCAGGGGGAATCAATGCTGCATCCGCAGTTCTTTTCAATTCTCGGCAAATGCAGAAACATCAATTCGACACTTTCGACAAACGGGCATTTTCTGTCTGCGGAAAATGCTGAGGAAATCGTTCGTTCAGGGTTGGGCAAGCTGATAATATCCCTTGACGGAATGGATGCGAAGACATATTCTTCATACAGGCAGAAGGGTGATTTTGAAGCCGTTGTCAACGGAATAAAATATATTTCAGAAGCAAAAAAACGAAATGATTCACGTCTGAAAGTGATAATTCAGTTCCTTGTGAACAGGAAAAATGAACATCAGATCATGGCTGCCAGACAGTTTGCCACAGAAATGAATGCTGCTCTTCACCTTAAATCGATGCAGATCATTAACAGGGATTCCTATGATTCATGGCTCCCTTCATCGATAAAATACAGCAGATACAGAAAAGCAGGCGGTGAATATGAAATAAAGAGCAATCTGCCCGACAGGTGTGCAAGGCTATGGTTCAACCCGGTTATCACATGGGACGGCAAAGTGCTACCGTGCTGCTTCGACAAGGATGCTGATCATGTAATGGGCGACATGAATGAAGATTCGTTCAGGGATATCTGGAACGGACAGAAATACAGGTTATTCAGAAAAAATGTGATTACCAGAAGGAGTGCGGTCGATATTTGCAGGAATTGTACTTCCGGATTACTCAGACAGTCATGACATCTTTTTCCTTGGCAGACACCACCTTTTCGATCTTTTCATTGTGCTTTGCCGTAAGGTTCTGAACTTCCTCGACGGCTTCTTTTTCCAGGTCCTCAGGAAGGCCGCCCTTTAACAGTTCTTTCAACTCGTCATTTGCCCATTTGCGGGCATTTCGCACGCTTATTTTAGCTGTTTCGCCCTCGTTTCTGACCTGTTTTACAAGCTGATGTCTTCTTTCCTCGGTGAGAGGAGGTATATTAATGCGGATGACTTCACCGTTGTTTACCGGCATAAGGCCGATATTGGCTGCCATGATCGCCTTCTCAATGGTTCCGAGCATTGTCTTTTCCCATGGCTGAACGAGTATAGTCTTTGGATCAGGTGTGTTGATATTTGAAACCTGTGCCAGGGGTGAGTTTACACCGTAATAATCTACGGTGATCCCGTCGAGGAGTGCAGGATTTGATCTGCCGGCACGAAGCCTGGCAAGCTCATGCTCGAGGTGCCCTACGGCATGCTGCATCCTGTCCTTAGTTTCTTCTATAATGAGTTCAACATCTTCGTTCATATGCTGCAGTTTTCTGATTACTTAAAAATTACACGCATAACAAAAATAGTAAAATAGCCGTAAAAGCAAACAAGTCAACCTGAAATAAGGGTTCCGGTCCTTATGCCGTTAACCACTTTCATGAGATTTCCCGGGGTGTTCATATCGAAAACCACTATTGGCATATCATTGTCACGGCACATTGTAAAGGCAGTGGAATCCATCACCTTCAGCCTGCGATTAATGACCTCCTCAAATGTAATTGTTTCATACCTGGTGGCAGCCGGATCTTTTTCAGGATCAGCGGAATAAACACCATCGACCCTGGTGCCCTTAAGAAGCACATCAGCTCCGATCTCGACGGCTCTGAGTGCCGAAGCACTATCAGTGGTGAAAAATGGATTTCCCGTTCCTCCGGAAAGTATACAGATGGTTCCCTTATTCAGTTCCTCCACCACCTTGTCCCTGTTGTAAAGTTCTCCTACCGGCTCCATCCTGATTGAAGTGAAAACCCTGGCTTTTCCGCCCAGCCTTATGATTGTGCTTTCAAGCGCCAGACTGTTGATTATTGTTGCCAGCATGCCCATCTGGTCGCCCTTTACCCTGTCAAATCCTGATTCCGCACCGCTCAGTCCGCGGAAAATATTTCCACCGCCGATTACGACCGCTGCCTCACAGCCTTCCCTTACAACATCTATAATACCGCCGGCATATTCCTCGAGCACGTCATCGCTTATGCCATGACTTTCTTTTCCTGACAGTGACTCACCGCTGAGCTTTAACAATATCCGGGAGTATCTCATAGTTATCGTGTCTTTTTTGTAAAGATAAATAAAAAAAGATGGCGCTTGAGGGCGCCATCTTTATAATGAAATATGAACTTACGTTTAAAGGTTAAGTGTAAATCTCCTGAAAGCAGTGACTTTTAAATCCTTATCTGCTGATTTCAGGTACTGACCAATCGTCTGCTTGTTGTCTTTTACGAACTCCTGGTTAAGAAGGGTACTATCCTTGTAGAATTTGCCAAGCTTGCCCTGTGCGATCTTTTCCAGCATTTCTTCAGGCTTGCCATCTCGTCTTGCCTGTTCCTTGCCGATTTCGATCTCCTGTGCGATAACCTTCTCAGGAACATCATCCTTGTCGATGGCCACCGGATTCATTGCGGCTATCTGCATGGCAATATCCTTATAAACCTGAACAGGGAGGCCGGCTTTGCTGAAACCGACAAGTGTCGCAAGCTTATTCCCGGGATGGATATATGCCTGTACATGAGAAGCTTCTATCTTTTCATAGTATGAAAGCTCAAGCTTTTCACCAATTATACCGATATATTCCACAACCTTCTCACCGACTTTTCCGCCATCGAGGGGAAGTGACTTAAGTTCATCAAGGCTGGCAGGTTTTTTGGCAAGGGCAAGATCAATTATTTTATTTGCAAAGGCGATGAAATCGGCATTTTTTGCCACGAAGTCAGTCTCGCTGTTGAGAACTGTCAGGGCACCGAACTTGCCGTCGGACGTAACTTTAGCCAGTACGACACCTTCAGTCGCATCCCTGTCGGCGCGCTTGCTGGCGACAGCCTGTCCCTTTTTCCTGATTATTTCAATTGCCTTGTCGAAGTTGCCATCTGATTCCTCGAGAGCTTTCTTGCAGTCCAACATGCCTGCCAGTGTCATTCTTCTGAGCTTGGCAACATCTGCTGATGTTATTGTAGCCATCTTAATCTTTTTTACTAATCACTAATCACTAATCACTATTCTTCCTCTGCTTCTTCAGGTTCACCGGCAACTTCTTCTTCAGTTTCACCGGCCGCTGTTTCCTCTTCAGCCTCCTCTTCATCTTCTTCGGTTATTGCCTCGATAAGGGCAGCAGGGATATCCTTGGCTTCCAGGTCTTTTCTAATGAATTTCTTGTCTTTCTGGCCCGGCTCTTTGTCTTTTTCAATCTTCCTTTCATTAAGGCCTTCCTCGATAGATTGGCAGAGGAGCTCGATGATGAGTGAGATTGATTTGGAAGCGTCGTCGTTTGCAGGTATCGGGAAATCGATGTCTGAAGGATCCGAGTTCGTATCAACCATCGCAAAAACAGGAATTCCAAGTCGTTTTGCTTCCCTGACTGCTATATGTTCCTTGCATACATCGACTACGAAAAGAGCTGAAGGAAGACGAGTAAGGTCGACAATACTTCCCAGGTTCTTCTCGAGCTTTGCTCTCTGACGTGTAACCTGCAGCTTTTCACGCTTCGACAGGTTTGCAAATGTACCGTCGGTTGCCATCTTGTCGATGGATCCCATTTTTTTGACTGCCTTCCGGATAGTCGGGAAATTGGTAAGCATTCCACCAGGCCAGCGTTCAGTCACGTACGGCATGTTAACCTTTTTCACTTTCTCGGCAACGATTTCCTTAGCCTGTTTTTTTGTTGCAACGAAAAGAACCTTCTTGCCTGATTTTGCAATATGCTTCATTGCTGAAGCGGCTTCATCGAGCTTAACGATGGTTTTTTCGAGATCAATGATGTGAATGCCGTTACGCTCCATAAATATATAGGGAGCCATGGCGGGATTCCATTTTCTTTTGAGGTGTCCAAAGTGAACACCGGCATCGAGTAATGTTTTAAAATCTGTTATGGGCATTTTATCTAAATTAAGTTTACATTCTTCAAAAATCAATTGCAGAGTAGCCCCGCCCTGCGGGGGTCTTTGCAATTTAGATACTAAACTTGCATCTGCTGACTGACGGGACTGATCCTAACGTTTGCTGAACTGGAATCTCTTGCGGGCTTTTGGCTGGCCCGGTTTTTTCCTTTCTACCTCGCGCGGATCACGAGTAATGAATCCGTTGGATTTAAGGATTTTCTTGTTCTCCTCATCAATCATAACGAGGGCCCTGGTGATGCCAAGACGAAGAGCTTCAGACTGGCCTTTTACGCCACCACCCTCAAGATTTACATTAATATCGTATTTATCGGTGCAATTTAAAACAAGCAGGGGCTGGGTTACAACATACTGAAGAATTTCACTTCCGAAATACTCTTTATAATCCCTTCCGTTAACAGTTATCTTGCCTTTGCCATCACTTAAATATACTCTTGCAACGGCTGCTTTTCTTCTTCCAAGGGCATTGATTGTTTCCATGTATGATCCTTACTTGTTTTTTATTTCAACTTTTTTTGGTTTCTGTGCCTCATGCGGGTGAACTGTACCTGTCATAGACATGAAGGTTTCTGTAAAGCGCGCTCCCAAGACGATTTTTCGGCAGCATACCCTTTACCGCATTCTCAACCAGCCCGATAGGGTTCTTTTTCATCATTTCGGCAGCTGTGGTGAATCTCTGACCGCCCGGATAGCCGGTATGTCTTACATACTCTTTGTCATTCCATTTTTCTCCGGTCAAAACTACCTTTTCAGCATTTATGACAACAACATTGTCGCCACAATCAACATGGGGAGTATAATTGGTTTTGTGCTTACCCCTCAGCATGCTGGCAATCAGTGTTGCAAGCCGTCCGAGAACAGCGCCTTCTGCATCCACGATCACCCACTCCTTGTTAACAGTTGCCTTGTTTGCCGATACTGTTTTGTAACTTAAGGTGTTCACTTGATATTGGTTTTTAATTGATATACTTGTACTTAACGAAAAATACCCCATTATTTCGGGATTGCAAAAATACAATATATTTATTAAAAAAAAAGAATATTGCGCAGATTTTATTCCTGTTACGGAAAAGTAAGCTTATTTTTATAATCCTTTTCATGAAAAATGAAAAAATGAATCCTATATGAAAGAAGACAGGTCTTTGCTTCAACATGCATTGAAGATCGCAGAAAACGGTATTGAAACGGGTCACGGACCATTCGGGGCAGTCGTGACAAAAAACGGGAAGATAGTATCAGAGGCAAGCAATGAGGTCATTCTTTCAAAGGATCCCACAGCCCATGCAGAAGTGCTCGCCATAAGAAGAGCTTCTTCAATTCTGAAAACACACGACCTCTCGGATTGCGTCCTTTACTCCTCATGCGAGCCATGTCCAATGTGCCTCGGTGCGATTTACTGGTCGGGAATAAAGAAAGTTGTCTATGGTTCAGGCCGTAATGATGCAGAAAAATCCGGTTTCAGCGACAGGCTGATTTATGACGAAATAGTCCTTGACCCCGGGAAAAGAAAAATATGCTTCATTGAAATTTCTGATGCCGGGGGAGAAAAGGTTTTTAAAAAGTGGGACGGTTTTGAAAACAAGATCCCGTATTGAGATGCCGGAGACAATCAGGCTTGCACGGGATTTTTTCAGACGCGACGTACTGCTGGTAGCACCGGAACTTATCGGCAAGAATCTTGTTGTAAGGACTGGGGAAAAAAGCTGCGGAAGATTTATGATTACTGAAACAGAAGCTTACCGCGGATCAGAGGATGAAGCTTGTCATGCATTCAAGGGGAGAACAGCCAGAACAGAAATAATGTACCATGAGGGAGGAAAGATCTATGTCTATTTCGTTTACGGAATGTACTGGATGCTGAACTTCGTGGCTGGTGAAAAGGATGATCCGCAGGCAGCACTTATAAGGGGGATTGAAGGTTTCAACGGACCAGGAAGAGTGACGAGAGCCCTTAATATCGACCGGTCATATTATGGTGAGGACCTTACGAATTCAAAACGCATCTGGGTCGAAGATGCAGGGATTAAACCGGTAATTAAAACCGGACCAAGAATCGGAATCAACTATGCCGGCGAGATCTGGAAAAACAAACCCTGGCGGTATTATATTTACCGCCAACCCCTCTGAATTAGGTAGAGATTTCGGATTGCGAATTTCGGATTGCGGATTTCTGTATTCATACACACAATTTTCTGAGATCACCAGCAGGGGGGATAGGGGATTCATCTAGGTTAAAATGATGTTAAATAGGATACTGATTAACCTCATCTGATTTTTTTTTGCGTTATTTGTTTTCTCATTTTTAAAATTGATCAGTTATGGATTCAGTCTGGGCTACTTATCGTCGCTGGAACAATATTGCAGGCTGGTTTGTGTTTCTGCTGTCAGCAGTGGTTTTTATGCTGACTGTAGAACCGACAGTCAGCTTCTGGGATTGCGGGGAGTTCATTCTCTCAGCCTTCAGGTTACAGGTTGGTCATCCTCCGGGAGCACCATTATTCCTGATGATAGGGCGCATAGCGACAATGTTTGCGGGGGGAGATTTATCGAAGGTTGCCATGATGGTCAATATGCTTTCGGCACTATGCAGCGCATTCACTGTTTTGTTCCTTTTCTGGACGATAACACATCTGGTAAGGAGGGTATTCACACGGAACAATGTCCTCGAAGCCAAACTGATTCCTGCCATTATCGGAAGCGGACTCCTGGGTGCACTCGCCTGTACCTTTTCAGACACGTTCTGGTTCTCGGCCGTCGAGGGAGAACTTTATTCCATGTCGTCCCTCATGCTTGGTGTCGTTTTCTGGGCCATGCTGAAGTGGGAGGAGGAAGCCGATGATCCCCGTTCAGGACGATGGATAATTCTCATTGCCTATATAATGGGACTTGGTCTGGGTGTCCACCGGCTGAACCTCCTGGTTATGCCAGTGCTCATTTTTGTCTATTATTTCAGAAAATATGAAGTCACCACAAAAGGTGTGCTGAAAACACTGCTCCTTGCAACAATACTGATAGCATTGATGGTTTTCATTCTGATACCAGGTGTGCCAAAAGTTGCGGGATGGTTCGAACTTCTTTTTGTAAATGTCTTTGGATTGCCCTACAATACCGGACTTTTCATATTCCTGATCGCGCTGATAGCCGGTCTTGTATTCGGAATAAGATATTCCCTGAATAAGCGGAAAATGATCCTGAATTATGTACTGACCTGTCTTACAGTTATAATGATAGGCTATTCATCATACGCCATGATAATGATAAGATCATCGGCCAGGCCGCCGATGAATCAGAATAATCCTTCAGATATTTTTTCACTTGCATACTATATTAATATGCAGCAATACGGGAGCTCGCCCAAATTTCACGGGCCTTATTACAGTGCTCCTCCACAGGATGTCAAGGAAGTGATAGGCGGCTACAACAAAATAGAAGGTAAATACAAGCCTTATTACAAGCCCGATTACATCTACAACGAGAATTTCACGACTATCTTCCCAAGGATGTATAGCCCTGAATCTCACCATAAGCCTTCTTATGAATACTGGGGCAAGGTGAAGGGAAGAAAATATTCAGTCGGTTCAGCCTCAGGAAAGGAAACGGTCGTTTGCCCGACTTTTGGCGAGAATCTGCGGTTCTTCTTCAGGTACCAGACAGGCTTCATGTACCTGCGCTATTTCATGTGGAATTTTGCGGGAAGGCAAAACGACATCCAGGGAAACGGGAACAATATCCACGGCAACTGGATAAGCGGAATAAATTTACTTGATAATGCAAGGCTCGGCGATCAGGATATTATACCTGAAGACCTGAAGACCAATCCCGGGAGAAATACATATTTCCTTTTGCCGCTTCTGATCGGAATACTGGGTATCCTGTGGCAGTATAAAAAAGACAGAAACGGATTTTTCCTCGTGTTTGCATTCTTCTTCATGACAGGAGTCGCGATAATATTCTACCTAAATCAGTATCCCAATCAGCCAAGGGAGCGGGACTATGCATATGTCGGATCGTTCTATGCATTTGCCATCTGGATAGGGATAGGATTCATGTATGTGTATGATTTGCTGAGACGTATTTTTGGCCATAAGCTGTCTGCAACAGTAACACTTGTCATTCTGCTGGCAGCATGTCCTATGCTTATGGCTGTCCAGAACTGGGACGACCACGACAGGTCCGGCCGTTATACCGCCCGCGACATTGGAGCCAACTACCTCGAATCATGTGCTCCCAACAGTGTTCTTTTTACATATGGAGACAATGATTCGTTCCCGGTCTGGTACGTACAGGATGTTGAACAGGTGAGAACTGACATAAGGGTGGCAAACCTCAGCTATATCCAGGCAGGATGGTATATCGACATGATGCGGCAGAAAGCATTCGAGTCCGATCCTCTTCCGTTTTCTCTCGGATCAGAAAAATACATCGAAGGAACAAGGACCCAGATGCCTGTAAACACAACCTCAACAAAGATCGCAGATATAAAGGATGCGTTAAAATTCCTGGGGCTCGACGACAGGAAATTCCATATCGACATAAGCGGAAGAGGCGATTATGTGAACTACCTTCCGACTAACAAGCTGCAGATTGATGTAGATACTTCCATCGTATTGTCAAATGGAACAGTGAAGGGATATTTCAGGGACAGACTTGTATCACCAATGATATGGGAATATTCTGAATCCGATGCCCTGAAAGGAGACCTGGCGATTATAGACCTTCTTGCATCGAACAACTGGGAACGTCCTGTATATATGTCGACCACCGTGCCGAGCAGCCAGTACAAGGGCCTTGAAAAATTCTTCATTCAGGAAGGCATGACCTACAGGATCGCTCCGGTAAAGATCAGTGAAACCCCTCCGGGAGAGTACGGTATGATAGATCCGTATGTCATGTACGACAATATGATGAACAAATTCAAATGGGGAAATGCCGGGGATCCGTCTGTATATCTTGATGAGAACAACAGAAGGATGTTTTGTAATTTCAGGAGACTTTTCGGCAGTCTGGGAAAATCCCTGCTTGAAGCCGGAGATACTTCAAAGGCGGTTGAGGCTGTTACGAAGGGACTCGAAATTGTTCCGGCATCTAAGCTGCCACACGATTATTTTTCCCTGGAACCTGCAGAGGTGCTTATTAAAGCCGGAAAAAAGGACGAAGGCGAAAAGATTTTCAACAGCATTATGGAATATGCCAGCGATCACCTTGAATATATTATAAACGTAAAGAACGCTGACAGATTCGACCTGGATACCGAAATAGCGATCAATCTGCAGTCGCTGCTCGACATTTACTATACGTCGGAGGAACTTAACCTGCCGGTCGTTAAAACTGCAGTGGAGCCTTTGATCAATAAATATTACGGAATGTTAAATCCGCAGAAGAGGTAATGCGTTTTTTCAGGCCTTTCCTTCCTGCCGTTTGGCTCTTCAGGGAAGCCTTATTCAGGATAAGTATTTCTGAAAAGAGAGCCTGTCTCACATTTGATGATGGCCCGGATCCGGAATCGACACCAGAGCTTCTTGACATTCTTGATACGATGAATGTCAAGGCTGTTTTTTTCTGCAGCGGAGATGCGGCTGAAAAATATCCTGAGCTTGCAGTCGAAATAAAACGCAGGGGCCATACATTGGGGAACCATGGCTATTACCATCTGAATGGATGCAGCACACCTTTAAAAGAGTATTGTGAAAATGCCGCACGGGCTTCGCAGTTTACTTCTGACAGTCTCTTTCGCCCTCCATACGGGAGGCTTCGTATCAGCCAGTACAAACAGCTAAAAAAATCATTTAAGATAGTTTTCTGGGATATAATGTCCTATGATTACGACACCAGCTTTGGAGCAGAACGGTCTCTGGGTTTACTTAACAGAAACCTTCGCCCAGGATCAATCATAGTTCTTCACGATACACCAACTTCAACCTGCAAATCTTTCCTGAAGGAGTTTATCAAAACAGCGGTTGGCAAAGGTTATACGTTTTGTATTTCAGTATGAAGTGTTACATTTGATACAATAATTTATATTGAATGAACATCCTTGTATTGGGATCCGGAGGCAGGGAACATGCCATTGTATGGAAACTGTCCCAGAGCAAAAAGATAACCAGAATATTCACTGCTCCCGGCAATGCCGGAACCTCGGCCCATGGAACAAATCTTCCGGTCGATCCTGAAGATTTTGAAGCGGTAAAAAAAGCTGTCCTTGAGAACAACATAAAAATGGTGATCGTTGGTCCGGAAGCACCTCTCGTTGCAGGGATCCATGATTTCTTCCTGGGAGATGTTTCCCTGAAAAGCATCCCGGTGATCGGTCCTTCCGGATCGGCAGCCAGGCTTGAAGGAAGCAAGGATTTTGCAAAATCATTCCTGACAAGACACAACATCCCCACCGCCGCCTATAAAAGCTTTGATAAATCGAATGCCGGGGAAGCCGTTGCATTCCTCCGGTCACTTAAGCCTCCGTATGTTATCAAAGCTGATGGCCTGGCCGCCGGAAAAGGTGTCATAATCCTCGGCGATCTCGAATCTGCAGTTCAGGAATTGAATGCAATGCTCGACGGGAAATTCGGTGCAGCAGGACAAAAGGTTGTTATAGAACAATTCCTGAAAGGAGTTGAACTTTCAGTTTTCATCATTACAGATGGCCATTCTTACAAGCTCCTTCCCGAGGCAAAGGATTATAAAAGAATCGGGGCCGGAGATACAGGACTGAACACCGGCGGGATGGGAGCTGTTTCGCCGGTACCGTTTGCTGACAGGATATTTATGAAAAAGGTCGTCGACAGGATAATAGATCCGACCATGAAAGGCCTGTCGCTGGATGGAATCCTTTACCAGGGATTCATTTTCTTCGGTCTCATAAATGTCGAGGGTGATCCGTTCGTCATTGAGTATAATGCCCGTCTCGGGGATCCGGAATCGGAAGTCATAATTCCAAGAATAAAATCGGATTTCTTTGATCTTATCGAAGGAGTGGCAGAAGGTAGCCTGGCAGACAAGAATCTAGAAACCGACGACAGATTCGTTACAGCAGTAATGGTTGCTTCAGGCGGATATCCGGGTCATTATGAAAAAGGAAAGGTTATCTCAGGACTTGAAAATACCGGCGATTGTGTCGTCTTCCATGCCGGGACGAAATTATCTGACGGCAGGGTCATGACGTCCGGAGGAAGAGTCCTTGCCGTAAGCTCATGGGGGAAGAACATGCAGGATGCCCTTGACGGATCTTACAGAAATGCCGCCAGGATCACTTTCGAGAACATGTATTTCAGACCAGATATCGGATTCGATTTGAAGGACAAATAATGTTAAAAGTATT
Source organism: uncultured Bacteroidota bacterium (assembly GCA_963772715.1). GTDB lineage: Bacteria > Bacteroidota > Bacteroidia > Bacteroidales > VadinHA17 > LD21. The sequence continues at coordinate 80,701 of CAVYYM010000023.1, read as the reverse complement.
CAGAGGGACAAGACCTGGAGTTATTATTCTGATGTCATTGACTCTTGCAGCCTTATGGATCAGCGCATTTATTGATCCACGGATGCCTTCTGCGGCAATTTACGATACCTGTCCGATGCCACTTTACGGCATTCTGAAATTTCTGATCGGAAATTCTCCGGTCGCCGGAGTGATCTTTTCATTTGCGGTTTTGTGCCTTGTTCTGTTCCTCCTTGTAAATTTCAATACAAGCCAGTTTTTCATTAACGAAAGAACTTTCCTTCCGGCGACACTTTACATATTGTTCAGCGCATTATTCCCTCATTGTCAGACTCTTAATCCTGTCCTTCCGGCAGTTGTCTTTCTTATGCTGGCAATAAGGAGAATAATGGATTCGTACCGTAAGCCGGATATCGCATACAACTTCTTTGATGCCGGTGTCCTGATAAGCATCGGAAGCCTTTTCTATGCCAACATGATCTGGTTCGGGATTCTGACGGTAGTAGGAATTGTGATAATCAGAACCGGTAATATAAAAGAGATAGGGGTGGCTATTCTGGGACTGATAACACCTTATATAGTTGTCACTGGCCTCTATTTTGTCCTCGGGAAGGATCTCATCCTCTTCTTTTCGGATGTTAGGCAAAATCTTTTCGGTGAATCGGCAGGTCATGTTCTAAGCAGGCTGACAATAGTAGCAATTATTTATACCGGACTCATATTGATTTCAGGTATTGCATTTCTGCTCAGGGGGATGAATTCCAAGAAAATAAAGGCGCGCAAAACTTTTTCAATCCTTCTGTGGGGATTTTTTATATCTATAATAATATATTTAGCCCTGCCATCCGTTTCTTATGAGATGGTATGGATAACAGCAATGCCGGCCAGTTATATTCTGGCTCATTATTTTGTATTTGCGAAAAGGAAATTCCTGCCTGAGATAATTTTTTCCGGACTTTTTCTGATAATCCTGCTGGTGCAGGTGTTCCATATTTTTTAAGGCAGGTTATTTTACCATTGACACGACACCCACGCCGGAGCCTTGCTGCCCATCCTTGAAATCATAATTCAGTTGGTAAATGCCGCTCCTGTTGCATGTGAGCTCCACTGATTTGTAGGTCTTTCCGGTCTTTTGATCATAAGAGGAGAGGACTACCTGGTTGGCATCATTTTTAACTGTAAGAATAAGTTCACCCTTGGAATCATCCGCCGTGCACAGCGAGAATTTGTACTTCGTGTTTTTCCAGAGCGACATTTGGGCTTTATAGCGCATTTCACCGGCGGCAGGGGCTTTGGCTAACTGGATCCTGAAGTCTTTCAGGTATTTGCAGTTGGGGCCTGCATTCATTACACAGCTGTTTACAAGCTGATCGGTGGACTGCCCATTCAGAATGAAACCTGCTGAGAGCAACAATAATAATGTGATAAAATGTTTTTTCATTTTAATTATTAGCTATTAGCTTGTTTCTTATGCTTTTTGTGATCTCGATTATGCCAGCAAGCTGTGCATCTGTCATGTCGACCTGGCTTGTCTCTGTCTGTTCAACCACCAGGGCGCCGTCTACCTCTTTGCTGACAGGTTCGCCGAGGGTATAGGTGATCCTGACCTCCCTGTATTTATCCTTTATATTCTGGAGATCCTCGCAGAGAGCTCCGAATTCAGTATCACGGTTGCAATATGGTTTTGCAAGCAGGATCAGGTCGTTCAGGATTATTTTCTGTTCTCCGATCCTGTCTCTGAGTACGAGATCAGGATATTCGGTCATAACCTGGGTAGCAAGGTATTGTCCTTCAAGCCATACCCCGATGATCATCAGTGCTGAGAGCTGCCCGCGGTCATTCTCCCTCAGGTATTTGTCGATCTGCGTATATGAGTCGATCGACAGGTAAAGGAGGGAATCTAGATCGGATTTATTGAGTGAGAGCCTCTTTATTGTTTCGAAATCGAAGAACTGTCCTACCCGTATGCCTTCAGCAAGCTCCCTGATCGAAGATAGGATATCGATTGATGATCCGGTTTTTTCGTACATGTTCAGGTATCCGAGGTCAGCGCCCAGAATCCCAAGAGTCAATGCTTTTTCGAAAGAGGTCGCCTGCTTGTTTGCATCTATCGATGAGGCAAGATAATCGGGCGAAAATGGAACAGCAAGCGACTGAAGCAGATTTGCTATCTCGACAGGCGACGCTACATTCTTGGCTATTTCCTCAATCGCTTCAGTGCTCAGCTTCTCGGCTTCACTGATCGGAATCGTATCAGCTTCCGGAAAAACGAACTCAGCCTTTTTGTTAGATGAATTCCTGCAGGCGAAACTTACAAGCAAAAGCAGAATAAATACAAGAAAAGATCTTCCTTTCATCAGTTACAGGTTGATTATTACAAAAATATAAAAAATCATGTTACCAGGTTCTTAAAAAACCGCTTTCTTAATTTGAATTTTTCTATGAACATCACAAGCCTGGCAAGAAGCTCGTAATAAAGTGTCAGAAAAAGTATAATCGTACTGAACAATACAAGGCATATATTGAACGTGAATGTATCAACCTTTATGCCAAAAATATACTTGCAAGGCGCATAAAAATGTGCTCTGAAGCCTAGAAATCCTCTTTTTGCCGGATCGAGATAGATAGGATCGACATTCTGAATGATCGAATTTTTATACAAAAGTATCTTCTTCCTTTCATAGGGTTTTGTTACGATATCTCTCAGATTGTAATTATAATAATCATCCCGAAGCTTGTCGAGCTCTTTTGAATACATGTTGTAAAACCTGTCTTTCCTTTCGTCTGCCGAATTAAAATCCTGCTGGAATCTGGCATCAATCCGGTTGAGGTAACCTCTTGCCGAATCGGCAATAACCCTGTTGAATTTCTCCGGGGTAAGGTCGTCTATGTATCTGAATTCCCGTGAATCCATATTCAATATTCATCTTTGCAAGTTCGTTCCGTAAAAGCGGAAGCCTCTCAGGATCATTTATCGCCTTTCTGAGTTCAGGGATCCTGTAAACATTGTTGAAATTAGCCTTGCTGATCTTTTTCTCAAGAATATAATAAGTCTCTCCCAGCGCGTTGAATTTTGTCTTGCTGTAACGGTTGTCCTTGAACTGGGAAACCATCAATGCCTCATAAGTCCACCTGGTAGGCATAAGCTCAGCAATAACCGGAACCTTCTCCACGCTGCCGACGGTCCTGTTCAGCTTATCAAAGGGGAACATGGCTCCGCTGAGTACCATCATTGGAATTATCAGAAGAGGGATGACTATGTAAATGGTTATGGCTGAATTAAATGAAGCCGAAATATTCAATCCCAGCATATTTGCACAGAATGCGGTCGTGAAAAACGCCATCCAGTACTGGAAGAGCATCCCCTTTATTCCCAAGATCGGATTTGCTATCAGCAGGAACAATATTGCCTGCAACGCAGAAATGATGATCAGTATGACAATCTTGGCAGACAGGTAGCTGGTCCTGCTCAGGTTCAGGAACCGCTCCCTCTTGAGGATCTTCCTGTCGCGGAAAATCTCTTCGGCGCTTATTGTCAGCCCGAGGAAGAGGGCAACGATAAGGCTCATGAAAATATATATGGGAATATTTTCATTTTCAGCAAAGACATATTTTGTGGAATTAGGATCGGGGATATATCTTATTATAAATGACAGAACGAGTCCCAGTAAAGGAGCTTCGAGAAGTGTCAGCTGTATATACTGCCTGTTGGCCAGCTTGCTCTTCAGGTCCCTTGTAAAATAAATGGCAAACTGCCTCAACAGACCCGGCCTCTCAAGGTTTTTATGCGGAGGCTCCTTCACTTCGGGAATGCTGGATAACGGATGCTTTTGAGTGAATCTTTCAGCCCACTCGGCAGGCTTCACCTTCCTCTTGTCGGTGTACTGGCCGAATTCATCCACAACCTGCGCTTCAATGATGTTGAAGATCAGTTCGGTATTGACATTTCCGCATGCCGGGCACTCTCCGACATTCGAATTTATCTGTGCATCAAGAGTTTTGAAATAGATCACAGCATCGACCGGATTGCCGTAATAAGCCATGCAACCCTCCTGGTCGAGTATGATGATCTTATCGAACATCTTGAATATTTCCGAAGAAGGCTGATGGATCACGGTAAAAATCAGCTTTCCCTTGAGGGAGAGGTCCCTTACGAGATCCATCAGATTTTCAGAATCCCGGAGGAGAGCCCGGATGTCGGCTCGTCGAGAAAAAGAACCGAAGGTTCCCTGATAAGCTCCAGTGCGATATTGAGTCTTTTTCTTTGTCCTCCGCTGATCACCTTGTTGAATGAATTGCCCACCTTGAGATCTCTCTTTTCAAGAAGTCCGAGATTTGATAATGTGTGGTCGACAATTTCCGTTAATTCCTTTTTGCTCTTTCCTTTAAAGCACTGGCAGGCAGCAAAATAAAGGTTTTCAAAAACGGTCAGATCCTCGATCAGAAGGTCATCCTGAGGGACAAATCCCAGAACACCTTCCAGGGCAGCACTATTATCGATTACATCCAGTCCGTTGATCTTTACGGTGCCTGCAGTAGGTTTTTCGATGCCGCTCAGCAGATTCAGAAGAGTGGTCTTTCCTGATCCGCTGGCTCCCAGTATCCCGACAAGGCTTCCCTCGTCGATCGAAAAACTAATATCATTGACAGCTGCATTTCCCTCTATAAAATTGTAGGTGAGATGTTCAACATTGAAGGAGAGTTTGTGTACAATGATATCGGAAAGGAATGTTGAGCTCACGTCACTGTAGTAGATCGGATAACCCTGGGATGACCTGAGTGTTGCACCCTTTGCAAAGGAGTAAACCTGCCCAGGTCTGACAGGCAATCCGTTTAAAAACAGCTGATCGTCTGAAATATATTTTAAGAAATACAGGTCAACGCTGGCAATTCTCAGGAAGCAGATCGTTATATCCTGGTACCCCGTGAGCATTCTCTTGCACAGATCACACTCCTTGTGTCCGGGATAAAGAACAAGAATGGAACTGTTGACGAGATTTTCAGGATCATTGTTTTTTACGAATTGTTCTGTTGCTGCAAATTCATCAGGAGATATCCTGAACACCTCGGCAACAGTGTTGATGATGTTCATCCTCTGCGGAGTGAACCTGCGATCGGCATTCACAAGTTCGTAGAGGCGCATCAGAACAACAACCTTTTGCTCCTGGTTGAGAGTACGGTTTATCTGTTTGCAAATGCCGAGCACCTTCACGGAGTCCCTTACTGACGGAGCCACAGGTGCCTTTTCGGCTGATTTCTCGATCACAGGTCCCGCATGCTCGTCGAACAGTGCAAGATATTCCCTGACACTTTCACTGGATAACTGTTTGTTTAGAAAACCTGAAACATATTCCCTCTCATCCGATATCATACCTCCATCCTGCTTGACGATAAGCGCGAACAACTCCATCAGTGCCTTCAGGATCTCTTCACTCATAAAGGAAATGTGAAATACTACGTTTCAGAAAGCCGAAGATATGAAAATTCTAGCTTTTCTTTATTGAAGGTTTTACAAATTTTCGCTGTATCCAATCCGGAACGATAATCGCTCCGGCTATCAGGAAGGGATAATAACTGATCATCCTCCAGATAAGAGTCATTGCGAGGGCAACACCGCCTACATTAACCGGGTCGACCGGTAGCATATCGGAAATATACCTTCCGAGAATGATCTCCGCGAATCCGCTTCCTCCCGGAGTCGGGCTCACTATCATTATTATCCAGAGCACCATCTCCCTTGCGAATACCAGAAAAGTATTGCTTATTTTGAAAAAGGCAAGGAGAATAGCGACTACAACCCAGTATCTCGACGTCCAGGTAAGGAACGTGGAGAGCATAGCGTTAAACCAGAATTTCACGGATTCTTTTTTAAGCTCTCTGGAGCTTTCGATCAGATCGGAACCGGCCTTAACTGCGGCAGATGCCCATCTTCTGAGTATTGGCATCCGGAAAACAGAGACTATCAGCTTGCTTATCGAGGCAGGATTGATGAAAAGTCCATACCCGACCAGCAGCACCCATGCGAGGATTATTGAATACCCGATTATTGTCACTGTGACCAGATTATTCAAAAGCTCCATTCCGGTGCCCTGGAGCGAAGTGATGAATATTGCTTTTCCTCCGATCAGGAGAATAAGAATCGGCAGCATAATGACAAAATACAATTCATCCAGGAAAGAGGTTACAAGCGTCACCGCAGTGCTTCGTCCGGTATTTATCCCCTCCTTGTGCAGGAATATCACTGCAAGTGCCGTACCCCCGACAGTTGAAGGGGTTATTGCAGAACTGAATTCCCAGAGCATAATTACCCTGAATGCCTGTCTCCAGGACAGATCATTATTTGGTAAGTATCCTGATCCTTACCATGTAGAAAAAAGTGCGGAAGATGACCAGCATAATGGCCACAAAGAGCCAGAATGCGGATTTCCAGGTAAATACTATCTCCTGCAGAACATTTATGTTTACATCCTTCACTATGAGCCAGATAACAACTGCCAGTCCTATGGCAATGGGTATTATGATCCTTCTGGGGTGAAGCTGTCTGGCAATATCTGTATGAGTATTCTCAGTCATGGACCGCTAAAGATTCAACAAATTTGCTTCAATTCCAAAAATAGGTGGATAAGAGAAATTCATTAATTTTGATACAATTATTGTAAAAAATACACTAAAAATGAAAAAAGCGATACATACCAGGATTTTTATCATAATCATCTTAACAGTGCTTTCATGCTTAAGTTCAAATGCACAGATCCGCGGACGGGATATCACAGACTTCAATTTCAACTGGAAATTCCATAAAGGCGACATTGCGGACGGCCAGAGCATACTCTCGACGATTCGGGATGGAGGAGCCTGAACCTGCCCCACGACTGGACCATCGAAGGTCCTTTCAGCAAGGATAATTCAAGCTGCACCGGATATCTTCCCGGAGGCATAGGATGGTACAGGAAATCTTTCCCGGTGTCCGGAGAATTGGAAACCAGAAAATTCTTCATCAGCTTCGACGGAATTTATAACAACAGCGAAGTCTGGATAAACGGCAAATATCTGGGTAAAAGGCCGAACGGATATATTTCATTTCAATATGATATTTCACAATATCTGAAATTCGGTGCCAATAACCTGATAGCAGTAAGGGTTGACCATACAAAAGACGGAGACTCCCGGTGGTATACAGGCTCGGGTATATACCGGAACGTGCAACTGATCAGCACCGGGCAGATACACCTGAAGCAATGGGGTGTGTACTACAATACACCAGAAGTCACTGAAGAGAAGGCGGTTCTGTCGGTGAATTCGACCATTTCGCATGATGCAGCCGGAACATCGGTTACTGTTACAAACACTCTCTGGAATGGAAACAAGGTAGCCGGCAAGGCAACAAGTAAAATGCGTCTTCCTGTCGGGAACGAAGCAACTGTTAATCAGGTAATCATTGTTGAAAAACCCGAACTGTGGGATGTTGACGATCCAAAACTTTACAAGCTGGTCACCGAAGTGAAAGGCAGGAAAATACTCGATGAATTGACCACAGTTGTAGGATTCCGCACCATCAACGTCGATGCTGACAAGGGATTTTTCCTTAACGGCAGGAACCTGAAGCTCAAGGGTATATGCATGCACCACGATGCAGGAACGCTGGGAGCGGCTGTTCCGAAAGAGGAGATTGCCCGCAGGCTTGACATACTGAAGGAGATGGGATGCAACGCCATAAGAACAAGCCATAATCCGTTTTCAACCGACTTCCTTGACCTGTGCGACGAAAAGGGATTTCTTGTTATCGGCGAGGCTTTTGATGAATGGGAACTGCCAAAGAAAAAATGGCTTCAGGGATGGAATGCCGGAACCCCGGGTAAGCAAGGTTATGCCGAATATTTCGGGGAGTGGGCAAAAACCGATCTGAAGGACTTCATACTCCGCGACAGGAATCATCCATCGGTAATAATGTGGAGTATAGGGAATGAGGTCGATTACCCGAACGATCCTTACACTCATCAGATCCTTAATACCGAAGCCAATCCGCAAACATGGGCTAAATTCAGCGAGGCATTGCCTCATGCGAACAGGCTGGGAGAAGTCGCAAGGGAACTGGTTGCTGTAATAAAGGAACTCGACAAAACCAGGCCTGTTACGGCAGGACTGGCTTCGGCACTTATGTCGAACGAAACAGGATATGCCGATGCCCTTGATGTGGCAGGGTACAACTACCAGGAGTCACGGTATGCATCAGATCATAAGAAATATCCGAAGAGGCCTCTGTATGGAAGCGAAAACGGAATGACACTGGAAATGTGGAACTATGTGGCCGACAACGATTATGTGATGGGTCAGTTCCTGTGGACCGGCTTTGAATATATCGGAGAAGCTGGTCGTTTCCCGATGCGATCCAATACAGCGGGTGTGATTGACCTGGCTGGAAACAAAAAACCCGAATTCTACTTCCGTCAGAGTCTCTGGAGCGACAAACCGATGGTCTTCATAGGGACTACTGACAGGCTGACGGAAAGAAATCCCCCAAGCCTCTGGGATCATAAGCGTGTCGAGCCTCTCTGGAATTATGAAGATGGCAAGATGATAAGCATCAATGCCTTTTCAAACTGCGAGGAGGTAGAGGTTTTTCTTAACGGTAAATCGCTTGGAAATAAAAAAATGTCTGATTTTAAAAATCGTGCCATAACATGGGAAATACCATTTGAAAAGGGAACACTTAAGGCTGTGGCAAGAAACAAGGGTGTCGAAACAGCTTCCTTTGAATTAAAGACAACGGGTTCTCCGGTCAAAATAGCTGCGACCTGTAATGAGGAATCTCTAAGAGCTGACAGAAAAGACATCTCCCATGTTTTCGTAAAACTCTGTGATGAGTCCGGGAATCTGGTCTACAACGCAGGCAATGAAATAACCTGTGAGATAACCGGTCCTGCCAGCCTGATCGGAATGGAAGATTCCAATCCGGCAAACATTGAAGACTATAAGGACAATAAGCAGCATGCATTTCATGGCAAATTGCTGATCTATCTGCAATCGACCGATAAGACCGGACCGGTTACCGTTAAATTGTCATCACCGGGATTGACAGGAACTGTTGTTGAACTGAATGCCATAAAGTAAATCACCGATGAAAAAAACCCGGCTTGCTGTCATCCTCCTTTTCATATGTTTCAATGCCGTAGGTCAGGAGACACCGGAAAAAGTCAGAATTTCTGTTGATCTGAACAGTGAGATCGGAGAACTAAATCCTTTCTGGGCATGGTTCGGATATGACGAACCGAACTATACCTATATGAAGGACGGAAAGAAGCTTCTTTCTGAGCTCTCAGCCCTGAGTCCCGTGCCTGTTTATGTGAGAACCCATAACCTGCTTACCTCGGGCGACGGAAAACCCGGCACTGAAATGGGGATCGACAAATATCTATACCGAAGATATTAATGGCAAACCGGTTTATGACTGGACGATCATCGACTCTATTTTTGACACTTATATTGAAAGGAAAATGAGGCCGCTTGCACAGATGGGCTTTATGCCTGAGGCTCTTTCATCAGAACCCCAGCCTTACCGGCACTTCTGGAAACCCGGAGATCCATATGACGATATCTATACCGGATGGAGATTTCCCCCGAGAGACTATGAAAAGTGGGGAGAGCTGATATACCAATGGGTAAAACACTCAGTTGAAAGATATGGCAAGGATGAAGTGGAAAAATGGTACTGGGAGCTCTGGAATGAGCCTGATGCAAAATACTGGGGAGGGACGGTTGAGGAATACTGCACACTTTATGATTATTCAGCAGATGCAGTAAAGCGGGCCCTGCCCGCTGCAAAGGTGGGAGGCCCTCATGTTACGGGTCCTGCAAATTCAAATGCAGCCAGATTTCTGACAGAGTTTCTGAAGCATTGTGAATCAGGAATAAATGCAGCAACCGGAAAAACCGGCGCTCCTCTCGATTTTGTTGCTTTCCATGCAAAGGGTGCGCCCCGCTTCATCGACGGAGTTGTGAGAATGAACATGGGAGCAGAGCTGCGCCAGATCGACCGCGGATTCTCAATAATTGCATCAAACCCTAAATATCGCAATCTGCCTGTGATTATCGGAGAGTGCGACCCTGAAGGATGCGCAGCATGCGGGATGACTCAGTATCCGCAAAACGGATACCGGAACGGTACAATGTACTCGAGCTATACTGCCGCATCATTTGCCAGGATATATGACCTGGCCTATGCATATAAGGTAAACCTTCTCGGAGTTGTTTCGTGGTCTTTCGAATTCGAGGATCAGCCCTGGTTCCACGGCTTCCGCGATCTTGCCACGAACGGTATCGACAAACCTGTGCTGAATGTCTTCAGAATGTTCGGAATGATGGGACCTGACAGGGTGGATGCCCGGTCAGATAAAGGATTCACTTATAAGAGTGTAATAGATTCAGGAGTCAGGGGAAGCAGGACAGACGTTGGAGCCCTTGCCTCGAAAGGCCTGGATTATGCAACTGTTATGTTCTGGAATTATCATGATGACGATAAATTTTCCCAGGACGCTTCCGTTGAGTTCTGCATAACAGGCATTCCAGCCAGAAAGGTAATTATCACTCAGTACAGGATCGATAAGGATCACAGCAATTCGTACGAAGTGTGGAAGAAAATGGGATCGCCACAGGATCCTTCACCGGAACAGTATGCGGAACTTGAAAAGGCAGGCATGCTGGAAATGTACGGGAAGAAATCTAAGGGAAAAGTTAAAAATAATGTTTTACTTGTAAGCACGCCAATTCAGCGGCAGGGTGTAAGCCTTCTTAAAATTGAGTGGGATTAAGGCCTTTTTTACGATTCAGCAGCTAATTTCTACCATTCCGCAACTTTTAATTTTTATCGGGGGAAATCCGGTTTTCCTTTGATGATGATTTTATTATTATCTAAAAAAGGAAAAAATGGAAACAATCTGGAAATCATTCATCAGGGGGATTTTAGTTGTCATGGTAATTATGATCCCCGGTTTTCTGAACGGACAGAACCAAAAAACGACTATTAAAAAATATTTGACAGAGCTTCCCTCTTCTGCCGTAAAAACTACCCTTCAGAAATACAGGATGACTGCTGTTTATACGAACAGGGACCTTTATGGCAATTTCACCGGAAAGACTAAGGTAAGCGGTGATTATACATGGGGTATGGAGAACGGCCAGGTCAAATGGAATAATGTCCGCATCGCCGGCTCTAATAATTATAGTGAACCATTTCAGGAAGGGAAGAAGCAGGAATATATGGAAAACATGACATATGTGCCTTCTTCGGATATGCTTAAGGAAGATGCTTTTAAAAATTTTCCGGCAAGCGCTGAAAACGTTCTTGCCCGAAACCTGATATGGGACATGTCGACCATCGAGGAATTCGCATGGAAATATTCCGATTCCCTTAAACTGAACAGGAAATATTCGCTGAAAGAAGGCATTGGAGAATTCGACATGGGAAACATAGGCACATATAACCATAATGACATTCAGGTGTGCTGGACAGGAATATCTGCTATCGGCGGCAGGCTTTGTGCAGTCATTGAATACAGGGCTGTTGACAACATCATGTCATTGACTATGGAACAGATGAATACCAAAGGGACTGAACAATACTGGGGAACTACATGGATAGATCTGGAAACAAGACAAATTGAGTATGCCGAAATGTATGGCGGAACTATTCAGGAAATAGAAGTCAGGGGTTTCAAAGACAAATTCCTAGTAAAGACAATAAGGGAACTTTGGGTTGAAAGAATTCAGTAAAGACTCTTAAATTTGTTCATATGAGGAAAATTACTTTAGAAACGCTGACTGATCAGAAACGACTTTCATCACATTTGCTTATTCTGATCCTCTCAATTGTAATCACGGCATATTATACATTCATACAAAGAACTCCCCGGGAGGCATTGATCATATTTGCTTTCTTTTTATGGTTCTTTCTGCAGATTGAAGCATTCCTGTTAATTGCCCGGCTTGTTTTCGGCAACTTTGAACAGGTGAAAACAAGAAGCCAGATAACAAGGCGTGTTATAGTACGCTTTATTCTCTTTTACCTGGCCTGCCTGGCAGCGGCTTTTATTATTTATCTTGTTTTCAAGGCTTTTTATAAGTTTTCAAACGGATCAGCCATACAATCTCACCTGGAAATATTTCTTTAAGTATGAATTCCGGGGCTGGTTTAAGACAACAACCGCCGGGCTTATTTTCGGAGGGATTGTTCTTATCACAGTACTATGGCAGGATGCTTTGAAACGAGAACAAAAACTGAGAGAGGAAAACCTGATCTTCCAGAATGAGACCCTTAAAAACCAGGTAAATCCTCATTTCCTTTTCAACAGCCTGAATACGATTTCTTCGTTGGTGCAATCACAGCCGGACGCTGCAGAGAAATTCATCAATAAGCTTTCCTCGTTCTACAGGTATATACTTGAAAACGGACAAAAAGACAAAGTCCCGCTCCAGTCAGAGATCGATTTTCTCAAAGAGTATTTCACTATGTATGAGGTCCGGGGCGAAAAAAAGATCTTCCTGAATATCGAATCTGTAGGAACAGGGATATATGAAATATTGCCTGTTTCATTGCAGATCCTAATCGAAAATGCAATAAAGCATAATATTGCAACCAGGGAAAATCCGCTGACCATTTCAGTTTATATTGAGGATCAGCACATTGTGGTGAAAAATAACCTCCAGAAAATGCCTTCACTGGCAGCATCCACAGGAATCGGACTTAAAAACCTTGCTGAAAGGATTCAGCTGATAACAGGTAAAGCGATGATCGTTGAGGAGACCGGCAGTTCTTTCATTGTTAAAATTCCATTAATAATATGAATGTACTGATTGTTGAAAATGAAATACCTGCTGCCGACAGGCTTGTCGGCATATTACAGAAAATAGATCAGTCTGTGAATGTTACTGGGAGTGGTTGAGACTGTCGAAGACACAATAAACAGGTTACAGGAAACGCCCAGGCCCGATCTTATCCTTATGGATATTCAGCTGGATGATGGCCTTTGTTTCGAGATATTCGAGACAATAAGCGTTGAGATCCCCGTGATTTTTACTACGGCTTATGATGAGTACACTCTGAAGGCTTTTAAGGTGAACAGCGTTGATTATCTCCTTAAGCCGGTTGAAGAGGAGTCGCTTAAGACAGCTCTGGTAAAGTATAAAAAACTATATGGTGAAAACGACCCCTTTAAAAGAGATTTTAAGCAACTTCTGTACGAATTCAGGAATCAATACAAGTCAAGATTTCTTATTAAGATCGGGAGTAAGTACAAGTCAATACCGGTTGGAGAAATAAGCCATTTTCATATCTGTGAGCGATATGTCTTCCTGAATGATTACCAGGGTAAGGATTATGGTATAGACTACTCGCTGGAACAACTGGAAAGTATGCTCGATCCCAGGAAATTCTTTAGAATCAATCGTGATTGTATAGTCAATATCAATATGATCCTGTTAATGAACAGCTATTCATCCAGCAGGCTGCAACTGATAATAAAAGGTCATGAAAAGGATGATCCTTTTATCGTAAGCCGGGATAAGGTTGCTGATTTTAAAAGGTGGATAGATAAATAATCGTGCGATCGTGCAATCGTGCGATCATGCAATCATTAATTACAGGAGACTGCAGGACTTGCACGATTGCATGACGAATTTCGAGCTATTTCTTATCGTAAGCCACTGTCGTTTTCATCTCTCCGCCATCACGGCCTGGCATTACATTATCCAGGAGCAGCACCTTGCCTCCTTCGGAAAGCTTCCAGGTTTCTGAGGAATTCATGGTCCTCGTTTCACCGTTCATGTCAAATGTCATTGTTGAGGCAATGGTAATGGATGACTTGTCGGCCGACCATGTAACCGTTGATTTTCTTACCGCATTGTTGAACCCTGTATTCTCGCTCACAGTGCCGTCGAGATTGTATTTGGCAGTGGATTTCATCTCCTGCCCGTCCCTGCCAGGCCTTGTGGTCTCGACAGTGAGTACTTTAGCATCCTGTGCAGCAACAATTGTGGTGGCTGCAAAACGGAACTGACTCTCTCCGAAATTGCTCTTCGATTCATTGAAAGCCCATGTGCCTGAAAAATTGGTCTGGGCAAAAAGTCCTGCAGAAATCAGGAGAAGAACAAAGGAAAGGATAAGTCTCCCATGTCCTGAAATGTTTATACTTTTCATTTTAATTTTTGATAAGGGTTTATAATAAATATGACAAACTAATTAGCCTTTTTATTCCATGGCAGTGCCGGAAATTCATCATTATCCTTTGATTTCTGGACCCGTACTATTTCCAAAACATCTGAAAGATACAAAAAAACAGGAGCATTATTAGTTGCTTTAAACCTGATCTGAATTCCGTTTTTCTACGATTATCGTGCATTTCATGGCCAGGGCGGCTATTGTGCCTACTGCAGCAAAAATCGGAGCGAGGACAACTCCGAGAGCCCCGATTGTAACCGGGAATTCAATAATAGTTTCATCCTTCTCATTTTTGATTATGATCCTGGTGGCATTTCCTTCCTTGATGATCTCCTTTATTTTTGACAGCAGCTCATCGCCTGAGACTCTGAAATATTCCCTGTTGGATTCATTTGTTTCTGACATAGCTTTAATCTGATTGGTTAATAATTGGCAATTCCGGTCTTAAATGTATTCGACTATCTCTTCCAGGCTTTTCCTTATTTTAGATGAGACTTTTATGAATCCAGGCTTCGGATAACCGAGTGGCATTAATCCGTATATCTCCTGGTTCGCATCGGGTCTGATCGCCTCTTTAAGCATTTCCGGGTCGAAGGCTGCAACCCAGCAAGTACCGACACCTTCATTTTCAGCTGCGAGCAAGATATGTGTCATGGCAATTGTCACATCGGTCTCCACTGAGTTATAACCGTCATATTTCCTGTTCCAGGCCTGATTTCTCATTCCCAGCACCACCAGGATATGAGGGGCAGTTTGCAGCCATTCCCGTTTATAGCAGGCTTTCACCTTTTCAAGCATGGCTGGCGATGAGACAAGGATGAACTTCCATGGCTGACAGTTGTTTGCCGAGGGAGCAAGCCTTCCGGCATCGAGTATCCTCTTTAATACCTCTTCCGGCACATGCCGGTCCGGATCGTAACTGCGGATACTTTCCCTGATTCGTATCAGTTCATTAAATTCCATTTTCGTCAGGTTTTCTCAATCGGACACTAAATTACTAATAAGTTCACTAAAAATTTGTCCAATTGAAGTTTATTTCTGAAATTTGATTTTCTTGATTTTCATTAATCCATCAGATTGTAAAACAATATTTTAATTGATATGGCATTAAACGAAGTTGTTATTCCTCCGACAAAAACGACACCTGAGATTACTCTTGATCCCAAAGGGACCATAAAGATAAAGGGACGGGCTATTGATGAAAGCAGGGATAAGGCTCCCGAGGAGATGACGGAATGGCTTGACGCTTATACCCTCGATCCTGCCGAACAGACCAAGGTAATTATCGCTCTTGAATTCCTGAACAGCTTCAACACGATGCTTCTGACATCCATATTAAAGAAGATCTCCAAGGTTATCAGACAGGGGAAACAACTTCTTATTCACTGGTACTATGAAGAAGATGATGTGGATATTTTTGAGCGGGGGGAATATATCTCCTCTACGATCAATATCCCAATAAAATTCATTGTAGCCGGGGATATAAGCGAAATTTAGCTTAAAACAATTCCTCCACGAGGATATCTTTGTCAGACTGGAATTTCATTACTTCATAGAATAATGAAGAATCATTTTCGATCTGATATGTCCAGTATCCCATAACTCCGGGGGTTGCATACACTCTTTTCAGGTACAGTCTGTCTCCAACGGAAAAATCGCATTTTTTCCCATAAGCGGCAATTTTTCCATAGACGCTGTCCATCGTGGTTTTTATCCAGATAACATTAGGGCCTGCAAAATCTACACTTCCCGTATGCCGGTATTCGAGATAGCTGCCGACATATTTTCTTGTTATGAAAAGTTCATCCTCGCCAAGGAGTGATGACGATGTATTCCGCATACTGCATGAAACAACGACGATCGTCAATATAAAAAACAACAGTTTTTTCATATTTCTGACTTGCCCCGGAAAGGATGGTATACTTTCAAATCTAAAATTACTAAACAGAAAGCAATTAAGCAAGATATTTTTATTCAGCCGGTGCTGGCTGATACCCTAAATAAATTGATTTTTACTCAAACAAAACGTAACTTTGAAAGCACTGAGGAGTTAAATATTTAGAAAAACACTGAAATGAAATTGAAGATTTTGTACTGGTTCACGCGGGTTCTGGCAATCCTGGCGATATTGTTTATGCTGATGTTCTCCCTTGATGCTTTCGGGGGCGACGAGCCTGTGGGCAAACAGATACTGGGATTTTTACTTCACAGCATACCTGTGCTGATATTGATCTGTGCACTGGTAATTGCCTGGAAACATGAAATATTCGGCGGCCTGATATTTATCCTCCTGTCTGCAGCGCTTGCTGTTTTGTGGCATTCATTTACCGGTAATCCCGGATCGTTGATCATACTGGCGCCTTTCTTCCTGATCGGCCTGCTGTTTATGCTGAACGGGGTATTATCGCGAAGGAGGGATATCACTGAATAATATTTAGAATGGATAAGTTCTTGCAATTATGATAATCGAAAACAAGAAAGCCGGAATCTCATTGACATTGCTGGCAGTTTTGTTCTCTGTCAGTATTTGTCATGGACAGATCAATTATTCTGTTCAGGGAGATCAGAATCTTTTGCTTGCCAGGACAAGTGTAGATAAGGATTCAGTAAATATGGCGCTGAAAAATGCTCTGGCAGATTATACCAGCGAAATAGAGCTCAATCCGGGATCGGCACCAGCATATGCAGGCAGGGGGGAAGCTAAATTCATGATGGGCGATTACAGGGGGGCAATTTTAGATTGCAGAAAGTCGGCAGAGCTCGATCCATCAGCTGCCGGGGCATATTGCATCCTGGGCAAGGCGGAACAGGCAGTCGGAGATTTCAGGTCGGCAATCAGTGATTATGGAAAGGCAATAGATATCAATCCCCACCATTCAGGTGTCAATTTAACATACTATTACAGAGGATATGCAAAAAGCGAATCCGGGAATGATGCAGCAGCAATCCTGGATTACAACAAGTCGGTTGAAATTGCTCCTGATGGATTAGTCTATCTGAAACGCGGCGTCTCAAAAATGAATCTTGCCGACAGGAAAGGAGCATGCCTGGACTGGACCAAAGCCAAAGAAATGGGAAACAGGGAGGCAGATGAAATGATAAGGAAATACTGCAAATAGCAGCTGCGGTTATTTAACCCGGTCCTGATTTTGTTCACAACGAACACTTATGTTCAGGCCGGATTTCAATTTTGGAAAAGAATCGGTCTTCTGTCAAATTCATTGATGAACAGGCTAAAAAATTGATTATAGTGCCTTAGTTTTTGACAAATGGCTCTTGATTCAGTGAAATAAGCAATAACTTTGATTAATGTTTAACAGAAAAAACAATTGCAGGTAATATATCTGTGGTTAAGCTTATGCTGACGGAATTATTGATAGAGCAAACTCCGAAAACACCGCAAATTGATTTGAATCAGTTTACAGGTGATCTTATCTTCTCCGGAAAGTCAATTCCTGAAAATGCGGCTAAAGTTTATGAACCTGTTCTGGATTGGGTGAAGCAGTATATTCTGAATGCCAATCCGACTACTAATTTAAGGCTCAATCTTGAGTATTACAATACTGCAACCTCCATATGGCTGACAAAAATTATCAAGGTGCTTATCAGGATTCATAATCCCGACTATACTTTAATTGTGCATTTGTATCTGCCTATTGAGGACTATGACGATATGAACGATTTTGATGATATAAAGGATGCCTTTCTTCCTATATCAAATATCGATAACAGCCGCATACCCAGCATCGGGATCAAGCTCTATGGCATGGACGAGAAAGGTGAAATAATCAAAGACAGACTGGTATTTATTGAGCCTGAGCAATTCATCGACTTAAGATACGCATAGATAGAAAAAGCCCTCCGTAGCTTTAGCGAAGGAGGGCGAAGGTGGAGATTAGGGGAATCGAACCCCTGACCTTTAGACTGCCAGTCTAACGCTCTAGCCAACTGAGCTAAACCCCCATGCTGATCTGACAAATGTAAAGAAAATTTTAAATATAATTTAACATACCGGCCCGCTCTTTGCGTTTTGACAGTAGATGCCTATTTTGTACTTTTGCCGGGCAATGCGGAAAAATAGAGATATCATCCCCGATTTTGATGATTTGCTGTTCGAATCACGGAACAAGGATTATGGTGCATACATGCTCCGTAAATTGTATAACCGCGCCATAGCCACAGGTATCCTCGTTTCCACATTGATAGGTTGCGCTGCCGTTATTATTCCTTCCCTGAAAAAAAATAAAAATGAATATGTCATTGCAGGCGGAGGAAGATTTGTACAGGTTCAAATGGAAAACCTGCCGCCGCCTGAAGAGCTGATCTATATCCCGCCGCCACCGCCTCCTGAAAAAACGGGGCCGCAGGAGGTCGTGAAATATGTCCCGCCTGTTGTTATTGACTCCATCGTGCCTCTGGACCAGAGACCCATAACCACCGACGAAGCACTTGTACAGGGACCTGTATCTGACCAGGAAGATTACAGCAACGGATCGGGAGATGAGCTTCTTGCAGGAGAAGGAAGTGCGGGAGACGGAGACGCACTCTTCATTGTGGAGGAAATGCCTACCTTCCGTGGCGGAGGCATCGAGAAGTTTCGCGAATGGATTTACAAACATACAAACTACCCGCAGGATGCTGTCGATGCCAGGATCAAGGGAAAAGTCACTCTGACCTTCGTTGTGGAAAAAGATGGTTCCGTTAGCAATGTGGAAATTGTCAAGAGTGTCCATCCCCTGCTTGACAATGAGGCAATTAAAGTCATATCAGAGTCGCCAAAATGGACTCCGGGCCTTCAGCGCGGACAACCTGTAAGGGTAAGATACGTGATCCCGGTGACTTTTATGTTATGAACATAAACTACAGAACATGTGAATATTATGCTGTTTTGTTTTTCTGTCAATTTCTTATATTCGCCGTGAAAAACATAAAATTATGGGTAAGAATATACTTCTGATCTTTGCATTGACAGTCATCCTTTCCGGATGCGGATCCTCCAAAAAACAGCTCGAAAAAGGCAACTACGACGCTGCCATCATTACAGCTGTAAGAGAACTGCGCAGAGACGCAGACAATGAAAAGCAGATTGCCATACTTGAGCGTTCCTACAATGTCGCGAATGAACAGGACAACGAAAGGATAAAGTTCCTCAAGATGGAAGGCAGACCACAAAACTGGGATGAGATCTACCAGATTTACAAGAGGATGAACGACAGGCAGTCTCTGGTAAGAACGGTGCTCCCGCTCAATTCAGGAGGAAAGACGATTAATTTCCCTTATGTCGATTATATGGTTGAGATGATCGCAGCCAAGAAGAAATCTGCGGATTACTACTATGCCCATGGCGACGAACTGATGAAAGCCGGACTCAAGGATTCTTACCGTCAGGCATATTATGAATATGTGAGAGCCAAGGAATATGTGAACGACTATGAAGGGATCGACCTGAAAATCCAGGATTCGAAATATCTTGGCATGAGCAGGGTTTTCGTGGCGCTTCAGAATACAACTCCGATAAAGTTCCCGAAGGATTTTGAGGAAAATCTACTGTCAGTCGATATTCAGGCACTTAACAGCGAATGGGTGGAGTTTCATACACTCAATCTTGACAAGGATACGAAATACGATTACTTCATAAACGTAAATGTAAAGAATATCGGAGTAAGTCCCGACCAGACCGCTGTGCGCGATTCCGTTGTAAAAAAGGAAGTTGAGGACGGTTTCACATACCAGCTCGACAGCAAGGGAAATGTAATGAAGGATACCGCCGGAAACGATATTAAAATCAAAAAATACAAGACTCTTCAATGTGCGCTCATATCAACGCTGCAGACCAAATCATGCATAATTGAAGGCGATATTGAAACCATTCAGATGAATCCGAATAAATTGCTTAAGAAGGATCCCATGGGTGCCAATACGACTTTCGAAAACGTATCGGCACGAGCACTGGGCGACTTAGGGGCACTCAATCCTGATCAGGTCGCAAGGACAAAATCCCAGATAGTTCCATTCCCGTCTGATATTGAAATGGTTCTCCGCTGTTCGGATGCCCTGAAGAATGCCATCAGGGGGTCAATTCAAACAAACAGGAGGCTCATCAATTAAATGATCGATACAGACCGGCCGGTTGAAAAAGCAATCCTTATCGGCATAAATTATCCGGGTCAGGAAGAAAAGGAGACAGAAGATTATATCGACGAATTATCTTTTCTGGCTGAGACAGCAGGAGCTCAGCCGGTAAGAAGGTTTATCCAGAAGCTCGATATGCCTGATCCGCGTACTTTCGTGGGATCAGGAAAAACAGAAGAGATATCCCGGTTTGTAGGCGAAAACGGCATTGATATCGCGATCTTCGACGACGAGCTTACAGCCAGCCAGATAAGAAATATTGAAAAAGCCCTCGGATGCAGGATTCTCGACAGGACAAACCTGATCCTCGATATCTTTGCCCGCAGGGCTCACACATCCCATGCACGCACTCAGGTCGAGCTTGCTCAGTATCAGTACCTTCTGCCGCGGCTCGCAGGCATGTGGACACACCTTGAAAGGCAGCGGGGAGGGATAGGACTCAGAGGTCCGGGCGAAACAGAGATCGAGACCGACCGGAGGATCATCAGGGACAAGATATCGCTTCTGAAAAAGCATCTTAAAAAGATCGATATCCAGATGGCAACGCAGCGTAAGAACCGTGGGAAAATGGTAAGAGTGGCTCTGGTAGGATATACAAACGTGGGTAAATCCACGATAATGAATCTTCTGAGCAAATCAGATGTATTTGCCGAGAACAAGCTTTTTGCGACACTCGACACCACTGTACGCAAAGTCGTGATCGGCAACCTCCCTTTTCTTCTTTCAGATACTGTCGGATTCATCCGGAAACTGCCACACGATCTGGTCGAATCTTTCAAATCGACACTCGACGAGGTGAGAGAATCGGACCTGCTTTTGCATATCGTGGATATCTCCCATCCCGGCTTTGAGGAACAGATAAGGGTGGTTAACGAGACGCTCCGCGACCTTAAATCTTCAGACAAGCAGGCAATAATAGTATTCAACAAGATTGATGTGTTCTCGTATGAGCTGAAGGATGAATATGATCTTACACCCGTGAAGAAAGAGAATTACTCGCTTGACGACCTGAAGAAGAGCTGGATGGCAAATGACAGGAATCATCCTGTTGTCTTTATCTCAGCTAAAACAAAGGAAAATGCCGGGGAGCTGAAAAAGCTGCTTTATGATGAAGTGAAGAAGATCCACATCACGAGGTACCCGTACAATGATTTTCTGTTTCAAGACTCCCCATCCCTGTAATAACATGCACTCATCCCCCAACCCCCTTCTCTGCTGAAGCAAAGAAGGGGGCATAACTAATTATATAACAAGTAATTCCGCCCTCTTTTGGTTTACCAGAGAGGGGGAAAAGGGGGTGAGTAAGTAAATTTATATCCTTCTCCACCATATATTCCGCTATCTGTACAGCATTTGTAGCTGCTCCTTTGCGGATATTATCCGAAACGATCCAGAGATTCAGGCATTTTTCCCTGGACAGATCCCTCCTTATTCTTCCCACAAACACCTCGTCCCTGTTGTATGAAAGAACAGGCATTGGATATTTATTGGTTGCAGGATCGTCATAGATAACATTTCCGGGAAATCCGCCGATCAGCTTTTTGACTTCCTCGATATCGAATTCCTTTTCAAACTCAGCATTTACTGCCTCGGAATGTCCTCCCACGACTGGTATCCTGGCAACTGTGGCAGTCACCATGATGGTCTGATCTTCGAGTATCTTGCGGGTTTCATCGATAAGCTTCTGCTCTTCGGTGGTGTATCCGTCAGCCTGGAATGAACCGCCATGAGGAAAACAGTTCATGTCAATCGGATGTGCATAAGCCATTTCGCCCTTTATGCCCTTCCTCTCATTTTCCATCTGTGTAACTGCTTTCACACCTGTGCCGGTAACTGACTGGTATGTGGCAATAACGAGCCTTTTTATCCTGTATTTCCTGTGAAGCGGCGCGAGCGCCATCACCATCTGTATGGTTGAACAGTTAGGATTCGCAATTATCCTGTCGCCCTTTTTAAGCACATGGCTGTTTATCTCCGGAACGATCAGCGGTACATTCCTGTCCATGCGCCAGCATGATGAATTGTCAATTACGATAGTTCCATTCTTTGCGAATGCAGGAGCCCACTCCTTTGACGTGGATGCCCCGGCAGAAAATATTGCAAATACTGGTTTTGCATCGACAGCTTCCTGGACACTTACCACCTTGACCGGTTTCCCTTTGAAAATGATTTCCTTGCCCACAGATCTCTCAGAGGCGGCAGGTATAAGTTCCGTTACCGGGAAATTTCTTTCTTCAAGGACTTTCATCATTGTCCGGCCAACCATACCGGTTGCTCCAACAACAGCTGTCTTCATGATCTTAAAAATTTGAAAAAATTCAAGTTAATTACTATATTTACACTACGTTAAAAAAACGGTCAAAATTAACTTTTTTTTCAATCTGTCCCGCTGCATGAAAAAAGTTATTTTACTGCTTTTGTTTTTTCCGTATTTGTCATTCGGCCAGATCGCGTATGACTTTGAAGATGGTTCTGTTTCAGGCTGGACCCAGGGAGTGAATGGTCACTGGAGCGCAGAAGCTGACGGAAGCATTAATGGCAGTTATTCACTGCATCACATATTTGACAATCCGTGCTGCCGGAACCGATTGCATAGGATTGCCGCTTACAGATCTCCATCCTTCCGAAGGCGCTGCGCAATGGACATTCACCATAAAACACGGTTATGATCCATCGGCATCGAATAACTGGTCTGTTTTTCTGATGTCAGATCATGATCCGGTATCATTTGCAAACGGCACGGCAGTCAGCGGTTTTGCACTGGGAGTTAACCTTTCAGGCTATGACGACACCCTAAGGCTCTGGAAAATCAGGAAAGGCTCGGTCTCAGTTGTTGCAGTCTGCCCCGTAAACTGGCAGAATCACATTGGCACTGCCAGATCTGCAAAAATATTTGTCGAACGCAGTATTACGGGTAACTGGAACATTGCAATTTATGATGAGGGAAAGATATTATTGGCAACATCTTCCGGTGTCGATGCCGAACTGTTCAATTCTTCATGGATGATATTGAACTACAGGTACACTTCGACACGCGACAGGCTTCTCTGGCTTGATGATCTCAGGATTGATGGTGTTTTTTATGAGGACCGGATCCCTCCCGGGGTGACCGGAAGCAGGATGACCGGAACAAATTCACTTGAAATTGATTTTAATGAAGACCCGTCGGATGATATTCTCGATCCTTCGGTTTTTTCATTGGAAAACGGAGAAAACCCTGCCGTTGAAGTGCGAAGAAAAGCGCCGGCTTTAATAGAGATCAGGTTTGAAGAGAGATTCATCAATAAAACAATGAATAATCTTCTTATAAAAAGTCTCTGTGACCGTAACGGAAACTGCACAACCAATACCGGAATCGAATTTACTCCGGTATGGGCCGAAACCGCCGATATCATCATCTCTGAGATAATGGCCGATCCGCTTCCTTCAGTTTCGCTTCCGGAGAAGGAGTATGTCGAAATATCCAACAGGACGGATTATTCATTCGATCTGAGGGGATGGATAATTGCTTCTGAAAATCAGGAAGCAGTAATTCCGCCAGCTCAGATCGGACCGGCTGAAATAATGATTTTATGTTCGTTTTCAGACACGTCTCTTTTCAGAAAATATGGCAGGGTGACAGGCGTGAAATCATTTCCTTCCCTTACTGATGAAGGGAGGATGATCTGGCTATGCGACTCGTCAGGAAATTTTATTCACGGTGTAGAATATTCATCGGAATGGTACGGTGATAAGCTCAGGGAGAACGGGGGATGGTCTCTCGAGATGATCGATACGGGATATCCCTTCTTTACTGCAGGTAACTGGGAAGCATCATCATCAGGAAAAGGAGGCACTCCGGGAACGATAAATTCGGCGTCACGCAGCAACCCTGATATTGGTTTTTATGGCATTGAGAATGTCTTTCCCTCAGATAGTTCCTCTGTTTGTCTTTCAGTATCGGAAACACTAACCAACTTTTCCAAAGAGAATATTTTGTTAGGTGAAAAACGCGTCAGCTCAGTTGAACCGGCAGATCCTCTTCTTAGAAAATTCACGATCCATCCTGAATCTCCTTTGGAAAAGGGGAAGATCTATACTCTTTTCCTGACCGGAGATGTTAACGATTTTTCAGGCAACGAAATTTCCAGCCGCTCATTCAGGTTCGGATTGCCTGAACATGCATGCAACAGGGAAATTGTCTTCAATGAGATACTCTTTAATCCTTTTCCTGAAGAACCTGATTTTATAGAGTTTTACAACTGTTCGGGAAAAATTATTGACGCGTCAAGGCTCTGGCTTGCATCAATAAACTCTGAAACCGGAGATACGTCGGATGTAAAACCTCTTTCATCAGAACATCGTTGCATCCTGCCGGAATCGTATTTTTTGGTTACCACAGACCGTATTAAGATAATCGAAAGGTATCCGGGTTCTGTATCCGGGAATATTTTTGAGGTCGCTTCACTTCCATCCATGCCTGATGATAAAGGACATCTGCTATTGCTGAACAGGGAGATGGAAATGATCGATGAGGTCATTTACAGCGATGATATGCACTATTCCCTTCTTTCTGAGAATGAAGGTGTTTCACTTGAAAAGATCAGGCCGGAGATCCCGTCGGATGAAAGCATGAACTGGCACTCTGCTTCGGAAAGTTCGGGATGGGGGACCCCGGGAGCTGAAAACTCGGTTTACAGTCCGTTTCCGGCAGCAGGCGACAGGTTAAGCTTCTCCTCAGGCAGGATCTCGCCTGATAATGATGGTTATGAGGATGTCCTTGTGATAGACCTCGATCCGGAAGGCCCTGGTTGTGTAATAACCATCACGATCTTTGATGAGAAAGGAGGATATGTGAGAAGGTTAAAGGAAAACTTCCTGGCAGGCGAAAATACATCGATGGTCTGGGATGCCACTGCCGATGACGGTTCTCTGGTAAGATCGGGTATCTATATCATATTTATAGAGTTATACGATTCCAGCGGCAAAACAGAATCCTGGAAAAAAGTGTGCACTGTAATTCGGTAATCCCTTCATGCACCCATCCCCCATCCCCCTTCCCTGCTGAAGCAAGGAAAGGGGCTTAATTCGTTATAAATGAATCGCATCCCCCTCTTTGCTTTAGCAGAGAGGGGGAATACAAGGGGGTGAGTACATGTGATTTAAAAGGGATTTACAAAGAAACTATCATCTCCGTCATCAGCGCCGTCATGCGTTCTTCGGTTTTGGCGGCTTCGTCGAGGACTGACTGGTGTGTTGTGTATGCGATCTTACCTTCCACCCCGAGGTCGGTAATTATGCTCACTGCAAATACCGGCAGGTTCATATGCCTGGCAATTATAACCTCAGGGGTTGTAGACATGCCAACGGCATCAGCGCCGATGATTCTGAAATACTTGTATTCGGCCGGAGTTTCAAATGTGGGACCGCTGGTGGAAAGGTATACACCCTTATGAACTTTTATCTTGAGATCCTCTGCGATTATCAGGGCTTTCTTTATAAGGTACTTGTCATAAGCTTCTCCCATATCTGGGAAACGTGCGCCTATACGATCATCATTCTGCCCGATCAGAGGATTTGGAAGCAGATTTATATGATCGCTTATGATCATTATGTCACCGATCTGGAAATTGGGATTGACACCGCCTGCAGCATTTGAAAGGAAGAGGCATTTGATCCCGAGATACTTCAGAACCCTTATCGGCAGGGCGATATGCTCTTTCCCATAGCCTTCATAGAAATGAAACCTGCCCTTCATGACGACGATTTTCTTTTTGCCGAAATCGCCGAAAATAAGCTTGCCGGCATGTCCCTCAACCGTGGATAATGGAAAGTTGGGGATATCCTTATAATCAATTTCTATGCAGTTTTCCATCTTTGCAGCCAGTCCGCCGAGTCCGGTTCCAAGCACAATTCCTGCATCAGGATTTAAAAATCCCCTTGATTTAAGAAACTCGGTTGTTTCGTTTATTTTTTCTAACATAATCAACTATCATATTATCAAACTCCTCCCTGTCGTCATTCAGGAAATGTATTCCCATGGGAATATAATAAAATGCCGACCTGATCTGTTCTGCAATATTAGTAAATTCCCTCAACCTGACAGCATCCTTTTCTGTTGTGAGAATATACTTCGCTGTTGATTTCAGTGACCCCCACGCATCCATGATCTTCTGAATATCCTTTGAAGTGAATGCATGATGATCACCAAAAGAGATGTGAACTATTTCACCGAACCTTTTTCCCAGATATTCTGAAAACGGCTTAGGATTTGCAATTCCGGTGACCAGAACCATTCCACGGTTTTCAGCTCCGGTTACTGTCAGAAATTCATTTTCAGGCTCCTTGCCGTCAAATACATTAACCGGATCTTTATATTTGACCGAAGTGAAATAGAGATTCTGATACGGACGCTTATCGATTTCCTTCACCAGTATTCTTCTCTGGATTGGGGAGATGTCTTCCGGAGATTTGGTAATCAGTATTATATCGGCCCTGCTCATGTTGTGCACACTTTCCCTGAGGTTACCGTATGGCAGCATATGATCCCTGATCATAAGCCTTCCGAATTCGGAGAGAAGTATGGAATAGCCGGGAGTGATCCGCCGGTGCTGAAAACCGTCATCAAGAATGATTACACCGGTTTCCGGCCGCTCCCTGAGGATAGTATTCACACCGCGTACCCTGTTACTGTCAACCGCAACAGTTATGTCAGGGAATTTCCTGTAGATCTGCAGGGGTTCATCACCGATATCCCCTGCAGTGGAACCGGGACCGGCGAACAGGAATCCTGAACTCTTTCTTTTATAGCCTCTGCTCAGGATGGCAACATTGAAATCCTTGCGGAGAAGGTCAGCGAGATATTCCGTATGAGGTGTCTTACCGGTGCCCCCCACGGCAAGGTTTCCGACACAAATAACAGGGATGCTGAATTCATGGGATTTCAGGACCCCGGAATCGTACAGGAAATTCCTTATTCCGGTGACGAGGCAATAGAGCAGGGAAAACGGATAGAGGAATATGCTTCTCCTGTCGTCCATGGATCAATGGATCTCTATAAAATAGGGTAATCTTGCCTGGATCCCTGAAATAGCACTTACCTCCTTTATTTCATTGTAAAACCTGAAGTATTCGCCGAGCTCTTTCCTGAGAAGATTCATCCTTATATTACCGCTTAACTGACTGATGATCTTTGTATAAGGATCTTCAATTGACGGCAGTTCCCTGATTGAATAGAGTGAATCGACGCCGGCCAGCTGTGCGGCACCGCTTATGGCATCCCTCAGTCCTCCCATTTCATCGACAAGCCCGATCTTGAGAGCACTCGTCCCGCTCCATACTCTTCCCTGGCCTATGCTGTCTATAGATTCGCGCGATTTCTTTCTGCCCTCGGCTACCTTGCTTACAAAATCAGCATAAACCCTTTCGACGCTCATCTGCATTACATCTCTTTCGTAAGGCTCAAGAGGCCTGTAGAGTGAAATAAAGTCGGAGTTCTCATTTGTATTCACAGTTTCATGGGTTATACCGAGCTTTTTCTCAAGCAGGTTTCCGGCATTCGGTATAAGTCCGAAAACACCTATTGAACCTGAAATTGTCGTAGGATTAGCATAAATTTTTGTTCCGGGAGCGGAAATATAATAACCTCCGGAAGCAGCATAGTTGCCCATAGAGATGACAACAGGCTTGACCCCGGCTGCCAGTTTCAGCTCTCTCCAGATCACATCCGATGCCATTGCATTTCCTCCCGGAGAGTTAACTCTTAATACTATTGCCTTTACCGAACTGTCTTTTCTCTCCCTCCTGATGATATCGGCATAATTGTTTCCTCCGATATTATAATCATTACCCTTCCCCATTGCAATCGAACCTGATGCATAGATCACGGAGATCCTGTTTTTGGATGATCCGGTCTTTTTAGAATTTGGCACCTTTGAATATTTTGCCATCGTCACAAGGTTTATCTTGTCATCAGTCGTGAGTCCTGAAAGGATTTTGATTGTGTCATACAATTGATCACGGAAAAGAAGTCCGTCGACAAGCTTATTCTCGAGAGCACCTGTTGCCATGTATCCTGCAAGCTTGTCAGCCAGCTGGTTCAGCTTCTCTTCAGGAATGTTCCTGTCTTCAGATATCTTGCTAACGGCATGATTCCATATCGATCCGATATAATCCTTAATCTGCTCCCTGTTCTCGTCGCTCAGCTTATCGAGAAGAAATGGCTCCACAGCTCCCTTGAATTTTCCATGGCGGATGACCTGTACATCGACTCCGATCTTTTCAAGCGCCTTTTTGTAGAACATTACATCTCCGCTAAGACCCTTGAAATCGACCATGGAAGATGGATTAATATACAATCTTGTCTGCGATCGCGGAAAGGTAATAACCCTCCTGCAGCAGCACATAGTCTGAATAAGCTATCACGAACTTCCCGCTCTTTTCACGGAATTTGTCCAGGGCATTCCTGATCTCTTCGGTTGTTGCCCATCCTGAGGCAGAGACCCCATTCTCGATCAGCACCCCTTTGATCTTGGGATCATTTGCAGCCTTGTCAAGATTGTTCAGGATGTCATTTAATCCGGGAGCCTGGGTAACGGACATATTAATAAAGTCGAATCCTGCAAACGGATTGGGATCGGTCCGGTCCGGGATCGATGACACCTGCATTGAGTACAAGTATGGAATTACTGCTTATGGAAACCTGCTTATCGCCGGAGGCAACCATTACGCTCAGGCTCGATATCATCACTATAAAAAAGAGGACTGAAGCAAGTATAATACCGGTGATTGTTGCGAGTGTATAAATAAGAAAATTCTTCATGGATAAGTGCTTTAAATATGAGTTTTAAATATATAAAAACCTTGGTAATTTATGATGATATTCTGCTATTTAATACTTTTGGCATA
Organism: uncultured Bacteroidota bacterium; assembly: GCA_963772715.1. Lineage (GTDB taxonomy): Bacteria > Bacteroidota > Bacteroidia > Bacteroidales > VadinHA17 > LD21. The sequence goes on along the minus strand of CAVYYM010000023.1, from coordinate 51,492 downwards.
TATGATTCCTTTTCATGAAGAAGGTTTTTCTTGGTCTTGGAACAAATCTTGGCGACAGGGAAGCCAATCTGAAGACGGCTGCCGGAAGCATAAGCGATAACATCGGAACCGTTGTCCGTTTATCATCTGTATATGAAACCGAACCATGGGGCTTCCGCACGGAGGATCTTTTTCTGAATATGGTCGTGGAGGTCGAAACAGGCCTCAAGCCTTCAGGTCTTCTTGGCAGGATGCTGATGATCGAGGCAAATATGGGAAGGCTTAGAGGCGGCAAAGGATATTCTTCAAGGATAATCGACCTTGACATCCTACTGTATGGAGAAACAATTATGGATACAAAAAGCCTGGTCATTCCTCATCCTAAGCTTCATGAAAGAAGGTTCGTTCTTGTTCCATTATGCGAAATAGCTCCCGGCTTAGTTCATCCTGTTCTGAAAAAGAGCATTAATACATTGCTTAAAGAATGTCCGGATAAAGGAAAAGTAAGATTGCAAAATTACACGATTGCATGATTGACACAGATTCACACGGTTATTTGCAGTGAAACTCCGTGAGAACTCCGTGTAACACCGTGGTTAACATTCAAAGCATTCCATTATCTGCAAAGCTGAAGTAATCTTTTTCTGAGATTATCAGATGGTCGAGCAGCTGTATATCCATCAGCTCTCCTGCATCCTTGATCTTCCTGGTGATTTTTGTATCCGATTCGCTTGGATTCAGGTTCCCTGACGGATGGTTATGGCAGACAATGATGCCGGAGGCGAGGCATTCAATTGCATTCTTCATAACGATCCTTACATCTGTTACGGTACCGCTTATCCCGCCCTGGCTCAATTTCATCCTGCTGATCACTTTATTCGACCTGTTCAGGAAAAGAATCCAGAACTCCTCATGAAGGAGATCAGAAAGAAGCGGCTGGAAAATATCAGCAACATCCTTCGAACTTTTAATCTGCAAAACATCTTCAGCCTCTGCAAGCTTGCGTCTTCTTCCCAGCTCAAGGGCGGCAGAGATGGTGACTGCCCTTGCCGGACCGATCCCGTGGAGTTTTTTCAGGTCGGCGACTGAAAGTTTGCCAAGGCTGTTAAGGTTATTGTTGACCATGCTGAGGATCTCGCGGCCGAGATCGACTGCCGATTTATGCTTTGTTCCGGAGCTTATGAGAATAGCCAGAAGCTCGGCATCGCTAAGGCTGGCAGTTCCCTTCTGTATAAGCTTTTCCCTGGGTCTGTCCTCAACAGCCCAGTCAGTTATCTTTATTGACATGCAGCGAAAAATTTATATTCCATCTGCAAGTTACAAAAACGTATTAAAATAAAAAAGGGGCTCGTCATGAACCCCTTTCATTTTATGTTTTGCTGAATTACTTCAGTCCACTGACATGCTTTGCCACAGATGATTTGAGGTTGGCAGCCTTCTTGGGATGAATGATGTTCTTCTTTGCCAGCTGGTCCAGCATTTTATTCATTTTTGGAGCCATCTCCTCAGCTTCCTTCTTGTTGGTGGACTCACGCAGATTTTTCAGGGCATTACGCATGGTCTTTGCCTTGTATTTATTGTTCTCATTCTTGACCTTGGTCTGCCTGATCCTTTTTTCCGATGACTTGTGATATGCCATTTTGTTTTTATTAAATGCTTGTTTAAATTACTTCTCTTAATTTTTTGCAGGTGCAAATGTAATAATTTTTTTTCAATAGTGCTTCCTGCAATGAAAATATAGTTCTTTATTGATTAATCGATAGTTGTTTTCGTGCAGAATTAATGATCTGCTTGAACCGAGGCAGATCTCGTAGTTTGTCATAGAGAGGATCGATCATTATTCTACCGGCATGCAAATCACTTGGGATAGAAAGCAAATTCTCCATTTTGTCCAAAGCAAGGTCAGTATTTCCGGTCATAACATAAATATTCATCAGATCTTCTTCTTTCACAGCTCCCTGCAAGGCATCCAGTTTAACCGGCTTCAGAGCAACAGCTTTTTCCCCGCAGGCAATTGCTTCCTTAAAATTTCCGTAATAAACATAGCAGAATCCCAAGGATGCATAAAACCTGTCATCATCAGGGAATACCTTGATTTTTTCCTTTATATCCATAATTGCCGAATCTGCATAAACTTTGCTCAGAGATTTGTTACCGGCCAAAAAATATAAAAATGCAATTATGTGTGCAGTCGAAAAATAATCAAATTGATCAGAAACTGATAAAGTATCGTGTTTCGTGTATTCAATAGCCTTATCAAATTGTCTGGTGAAGTAATATAAATCATAGCGGACATCTGATTCGTTCAATCCTGATTCCTTTAGCGCTATTTCCGGATCGGAGGTCTTACAGAGATATGCATTATAGATTCCAGATTTAAATGCATTTATTTCGGGGAATATAGTCAGTCCCTGTCTGTTACAGGCAATTGAATTATCATATTGATCCACAAGCGTATATGTGCCCGCCAGCTCAGCAATTCGGGAAACATTAAAGGGATCCAGCTGTATACCGGTTTTTTGTTCACCAATTGATTTTTCATATTGTCCGATCCTTCTCATTATATAACCCGACAAAGTATATAAGTCGGCAAAATTTGGTGTTTCTGATTTTAAATCATTTATGGTTTTAAGAGTGTTTTCATAATCACGTTTTACCTGGTAATAATAGTATAAGCGAGCGATTTTTACTTCCGGAAGATCTGGATTTAATTCAGAGGCCTTCAATAAATCATTCAGGGCCAGCGTATTATGATCCTTCCATCCTGCTATTCTCTTAGTAAAATAAATTAGTGAATGAGACCTGGATCTTCTTGCGTAAGCAGCTGCAAAAGCCGGATCTTCCTGAATGGCCTTTGAAAACATTTCTATTGAAGCAGAAGATTCCTCCTTTGATTGAAAAGCTATTCCTTTCAGATAGTAGTCATACGCAATCTGATTATTTGTAAGAGTAACAGGTTTAATCAGAATAATCTCCTTCGGGATTAATTTAACTTTCAGCTCTCTTGCAACACATTGAGCTACGTCAGAATAGATTGAAAAAATATCAGAAAGGTCTCTGTCATATTTTTCAGACCATAAGTGGGTATCAGTTCTTGTATCAATAAGCTGAGTTGTTATTCGTACTTTATTCCCGATTTTTTGCACACTGCCCTCTAAAACTGCTGAAACACCTAATTCATGACCAATTTCTTTTGAAGAGAGTCGGGAACCTTTATATTTAAATGTGGAGGTACGGGAAATCACTTTCAAATCACCTATTTTAAAGAGGTTGTCTAAAATCGCATCCACCATGCCATCGCTGAAATACTCCTGTTCAGGATCATTACTCAGGTTTGTAAAGGGTAATACAGCAATTGATTTTTCCAACTGTTCTTTTGGCTTGATCAGTTTTGGAATAAGAATAATACCAAGAATTATCAATAACAAGGCGGTGAATGATCCTGTCAGGATTTTTATTCTGTTGTTTCTTTTGAGTATTGAGGTGGTGCCAGAATGTTCTGCCGGAGTTGGTTCTGGTTTTAGCTCTTTGTGCTTTATCGCTGTAAATATTTCTTTTATTGCGAGAGAAACCTTGTTGATCTGATTCCGGTAGCTGGTCTTATTCAGGTTCTTCTCCTCATTGTCTTTTGAGGTGAGAGGCCTGTCAACTCCAGCTTCTTTGTATATAAACTCTATCCCCCGGAGAACACCTCCAAGCTCATTTTCGAGAAGAGATTTATCTTCAGGATCAAGGTCATGAATTTTAACTGGCAATATTCTACTGGCTACATTTCCACTACTAAGCCTGATATCCCTTCCGAATCCATCCTCTTTTGCCATTTTATTGAAAGCACAAAATTCGTGCTGCCAGGCATAGCATTTAGGATCACAATAAGTTCTTGATATAATTGGTATAAAGATTAAGCATCTCAATTTCCCTTCCAGGCTTTTGTCAACGTTGTGAGTCTCAAGCAAGCCATCACTGGGATTTTCATCAAAATAGATTGAAATATCTTCCTTAAAGGTGGCTTCAAGCTCTCCCTTCAGTTGGTTAACAAACTCTGTCACCCAGCCGTCATGCTTATTATCCTTTTGACGATAACTGATAAATATATCATACTCAAATCCGGGGATGAGGCTTGCCATGTTAGATATTCAATGTAGTAAAGTTAGGAAAGGATTGAATACGAAGCAAATAAAAAAGCCCCCGGAGCTGATCCGAGGGCTTAATTAGTGACAAACTCCCTTGCTTTTTTATCCTTGCTGCGGGATTAATATACTTTATGTTCTCTGGTCATTTACATCATTTCTTTCAATATGCAGGATGTGCAATATTCTGTGAATAATAGGTGCTAAGAATACTGCCGTAACACTCAAAAATGCAACTCCGCTGTATAAGGCGTAGAATGATGAAAAAATCTTTGCACTTTTAGTTGTCATTTCTGCAACTGGTCCCATACCTGTTAAAATCATTGAAGACATTTGAAAACTGTCAATCCAGCTGAGATGTCCAAAATGATGGTACCCCAAAATCCCGATTAAAAGTGAGAAAGCGAGAAGTGCGAACGAAAACAATAAGTAGCTGCCAAGTCTAAAGAGAAATTTAGGTACCGATGCAACTTCCTGTCTGTGATTTTCTAATTTAAACTTTATCATATAACGTTATAACCAGATTTTGAACATTATTTCTTCTCTGCCTTTAATGATGCTGCCCAATCGCAAATAACTTTAATATCGTCTTTTGTCGGAACAGTATCTGGATTGTTTGCCCTGAATTTCTTTGGAGGCATCTTATTTTTAGTAACCAATTTGCACATCTTGTTTGCTTTGGAAGCCTGTTTATCGGAATTATATTTATCCCATTCTGATAAATTAAGGAATAACCTTGCCATTTTCATTCCGGATTCACTATGGCAACCAGCACAAGAATTTTCGACTATCTTCATCACATTGGCAGGTATCGTCTTTTGTTCCTTGCCTGCATTTTGAATAGATTGTACCGGAACCGGGGAAATCAGAAAGGCACTTAAGGAAATAATTCCTGCAAGTGCTGCAGCAATAATGACAATCTTTTTCATAACGGTATTAATTAATTGTCTCTTTATAATCAAATTTACACCACCAAAAAGCCAAAGTCAAGTTTATTTCGTTTCAGCAGGTTAAAATCTGAAAGTCAGGATGTATGTTTTTTAGCTATATTAAAAGATTGGAAATTGGAAGTTCAAAGGCTTTCCTTAGAATTGGATTTATAATCACAAGTTACAAAAATTGGCCAGTCGTTGCAAGATTTTCCTCATCAATGAGATCTCGACTGAAAAGAATGGAAAAGGAAGGGATTTGAGATCAAAAAAGTGGGTAACCAGTTCTGTAAAACAAAAAATCCCATTGTATTTGACTCATTTACAACAGGATCTGAGAAAAATTGTAGTCCATAGGGGAATCGAACTATTTTCACATAGCGCTTATAATCAATTAAATACAGAGGTGCCGTTTAAACAGGTCTCGAAAAGGAGCCTCCTTTGCCTACATCTGCTTTACAAAGTTATTAATTCTTCATTTCGGCAACAGCCTTTTTTGCTGCCTCGAGATGAAGGTAGGCTTCATGATCATAAACGGCATTCTCTCATTCTTAAATCCCAGCTTTTCTGAAGAATTTCCAGTGCTTCCTGATATTTCCCCTGCTTATATAATCCCCAGCCTTTATATCTAAATAATTATAATTATCAGGATTTAATTTCAGTGCCTTTCAACGATTCCATACCTTCATTAATATTCCGATCATTATCAATCAGGAAATAGGCAAGATTATTCATCCTCTCGGGATTTTCAGGTTCTAATGAGAGAGCTTTCCGATAATATTTCTCTGCTTTATCCAGAATACCTGCTTCAGAATAAATAACAGCCATTTCTGATGCTATATGCTGCCTCAGATGATGAATTATTCTTTAAGATGGATATTTATTTTTTAATATATTCATTTGCAGCAACTTGTATTTCCTTCATTTAATGATAAGATAGCCTGCTGTAAGATTAATTCAAGATTATCAGGAAAATCCTGTTCTGCTTTCTTATATAGCTTTTTCTCTTTCTTATACTGTCCTGTTTTATGATATGCTATTCCAAGGTCGGTATAATAATGAATCCAAATGGTTTTGAGTCCCATTTATCATATATTTCCAGAGCTTTCTCAAAGTCAGGGATTGCTTTATCATATTGATACAAATCATCTGTAATAAACTCCTAAATTGAATAATTCATATCGGGTTTTGATCATCAAAATCCAGAAGTTGTCTGTAAGGATTTAATTTCTTCATTTGGTGTTTCAAATAATGGGAATAAACCAATCTGTATCATGATCTTTTGCTGTATTGTACATCTTATCTCTTTTTTTATAAAGCTTTGAGACACCATTCTTTTGCCTCATCATATATTTCTTGATTTCTATATGCATAAAGAAACTATGTCTGATGGCAAGAATAAAGTTTGAATCAATTGCTAATAGCTTGTGAAAGCCAATTTCATTGCAGTTTGGATAATCAGTTTTATAAATGCATTCTTTCCCATAAATATAATACCTGTATGCTTCAGGAGAATTTGTTGTACATGTATAATCTTTAAATATCGATAGGTACTCGTTCTCCAATTTCAGATATTAAGAGATATATTTTTTATCATTATTGAAAGTGAATCAATGATATCAAAGATATTTTCTTCTTTAGATGTTCCGTCCATTTGGAAAGGTTTAAAGATCTCTTCTGTTTTTGAGTCAATTATTTGTGCATTTAAACGTATTATTTTTTCTGCCTGATTTATACTGCCATAGATAAAGATATTAGCATTAAGTTTTTGAGAGATTGTACTGGCAAGTGAGGGTGTGATTGAAGCATAATTGGTAATACCCTTGCTCTGCAGCAAACCAGTAATTGATTCTGTTTGCCTGACCTTTAATTCCTCAGGATAGTTTGAAAAATATGTTATTAGATTATCCTGAATCCCTTCTTGCCAGACATTCCATGTAGTATCATTGGTCATGTTCTGAAATGGCATCACAGCGATAGATATTCTCTCACCTGATGATCTCAGTTTTTCCAATGTATCTCGTTTGAATACTTTTGGATAAACAATATTGCAGCAATTATTAATATTGCAACAATGATGATAATCCTGGATAGTAATATTGATTTTTAATCATTTTAATAGGTTTCTCCGTAATTCTATTTTCTCCATCGTCTTTAACTTCTTTAAATGATTCTTTGAGCTGATCCTTTCTTTCACCTGTTCAGACGGTTCTGTCTTCATCCCAAGAATAATCTCTTTTATCGCATGAGCCACTTTGATTATCTGGATCTCGATATTTAGTTTTGTATTAAGATTCTCTTTTGGATCATCTTCATCCGGCGATAAGTGGTCTGTTTATACCAGCTTGCTCTTTTTAAGATAAACTCAATTGCCCGAAGCACTCCTCCTAGAATCTGATTCACATACTTTAATATCATCATGATCCAGATCGTGTATACTAATAGGCAGTATCCTGTTGGCAACATTACCATTCACTATTTCATCCTCAATCCAAATTGATCCTTTGTAGCCTGTTTAATAAATGCCTTGAACTCATGTTCCCATGCAAATAGACTGTTGGGATCACAATATGTCCGTGATATAATTGGGATAAAAATGAGACATTTCAGTTTGTCCTTCAAGGACTTTTATCTACATTGTGTGTCTCCTAGAAGGCAATCATGTGGATTAATCATCGAAATAAACACGAAACATCTTCCTTGAAAGTGGCTTCAAATTCCTTCTTCAGAGTCGTCAACAAACTTGCTTACCCACCTATCGTCTTTGTTGTCTTTCTGGCGGTAGCTGATGAAGATGTCATATTCGTATCCTGGGATGAGGCTTGCCATAGCTAGTCAATCATTGTCATAAAGTTATGAAAGGATTGAATACGAAGCAAATAAAAAAGCCCCCGGGATCCGGGGGCCAGCATCTTGCTGCAATTCAGTAAACTGGAAGAATGGTGCTATTATAAAACATTTAAAATAAATTAAACTTACTCTCCTCCATTCCAGAGTACAGCTTTAGCCTGTTTCAAGCTTATCCATAAAAGGGCAGAGAGAATTAAAAGCACAATTACTGGAACTAAGTCGAACCAAATATTAGCAACACTTTCAAAAAATGTAGAATACAATTGTATCAAGCCATCGAGTAGGGTTCCTATGGCCAACAATTTTACAAAAATCCCTTGTTTACCAGGTTTGCGAAAAACCATAATTGCACCTATCCCAAGGGCAATTAATATTCCTCCAAACCATCGAATCCAGGCTGAAGGTATAGGTTCACTTCCTGTTGATTTTACATATATTTCAGGAATAAATAAATATACAAGACCGTAAACCAATGTTAAAACTGCAAAGAGTAACAATGAAACTTTCAGTAATTTTAAATTTTTGTTTTCTGTCATAGCAATAAGTATTAATTTATAAATTTCTTGAAAAGAATTAATTTTTTCAATGTGTTATCACAATTTACATCTCTTAAACCTGAACACAAAGAAAACCTTTATGGATAATGAAGACTTTCTGTTAATTGAACAGTAATTTTATGTTTTCAAAGTTACACTACCAAAAAGCCAAAGTCAAGTTTATTTCGTTTCAGCAGGTTAAAATCTGAAAGTCAGGATGTATGTGTTTTAGCTATATAATCAAAGATGGGAGATTGGATGTTCAAAGGCTTTCCATAGAATTGGATTTATATTCACAGGTTACAAAAATTGGCCAGTCACTGCAAGATTTTCCTCATCAATGAGATCTCGACCGAAAAGAATGGAAAAGGAAGGGATTTGAGATCAAAAAAGTGTGTAATCAGTTCTGTAAAACAAAAAATCCCATTGTATTTGACTCATTTACAACAGGATCTGAGAAAAATGGTAGTCCATAGGGGAATCGAACCCCTGTTACCAGGATGAAAACCTGACGTCCTAACCACTAGACGAATGGACCGTGCAAAGAACTTTAAAATGCGGATGCAAAGGAAACGGTTTTTTTTGGATCTGCAAAATAATTTCCTCAAAAACTTAGGGAAAGAAGGCTGTGACCATCGAAATCCCCGGAGCTCATGAACAGGTATACAGGATCCCCGGATTTCAAGCCTGCCAAAAAAGAAAAAAGTTCCTCCGAATCATCATAGACATGAAGTTCCTTCCGTCCAAATGCTTCTTTGACTTTTTCCATGGAAAGGGACGGAAGCTTTTTAAGCTTTATTGCATGGGGATTAAAATAGACTATTGCAAGGGTTGCTTTATCAAGCGTTCCCCTGTATTGAGGCAGGAAGTCAATGTTAAGACTTGAATAAGTATGCAGTTCAAGGCATGCAATTACAACCCTTCCGGGATACCTTGAAGCAACAGCCTCGACTGTAGCCTTCACTTTTGAGGGTGAATGGGCAAAATCAAAATAGGCTGTCCCTTTCTCGTTTTCAAAGATTTTCTGAAGCCTTTTGGATGTGCCCGCAAAGCTCTGTATGGCCTCATAAAAGCAATCCTCGGAAATTCCTGCTGCAAGGCATGCCTCGCGGGCTGCCGAAAGATTCTGCATGTTGTGCTCTCCGAAAACCTGTAAGGGCACAACCCTGCAGTGAGTTGCAGCGTAAAAACCGGTCTTGTTCTGGAAATAGCCGTGAACCTTATATGGAATCTTCCTGATATTGGCTTCTGATGCGAGAGCCAGTCTTTCTGACTTCAGGATCACCGTCAAAATAAGCAAGATATCCCCCGGGAGTTATTTTATCGATGAATATCCTGAACTGCTCAACATAGTTTTCATATGTGGGGAAGACATTCATATGATCCCAGGCTATACCGTTAAGCACGGCGATATCGGGCATGTAAAGATGGAATTTAGGTCTCCGGTCTATGGGGGAAGTCAGGTACTCATCACCTTCAAGAATGGCGAACTCTGAATCATCTGACAGACCCACCATTGTTTCATAGCCATCGATGGACGATCCGACCATATAATCAAATTTTATTCCGGCATGCCTGAAAACATGCATGATCATGGCTGTGGTCGTTGTTTTGCCATGACTTCCCGCAACAACGATCCTCTTCTTCGCTTTTGTCTGCTCGTAGATATATTCAGGGAACGACATTATCCTGATACCAAGCTCCCGCGACCTGATCAGCTCCGGATTATCATCCTTTGCATGCATTCCGAGAATGACCGTATCGATATCTCCGGTTATCAGGTCCGGAACCCATCCTTCCTTAACGGGAAGAAGGCCATACAGGGCAAGCCTCGATCTTGAAGGTTCGAAGATCTCATCATCCGAACCGGTAACTTTATAACCCTTTTTGTGAAGTGCGATAGCCAGATTATGCATTACCGCACCTCCGATCGCTATAAAATGGACCCTCATTTAGTCGGAGTAACAGGCCATTCAGAAAGCTTCTTCACTGATACAGAACTGTTTTCAGCTGCTCCGTCAGGAAGAAGAAGCACAGTAAGCGGAACACTTGAATTTGCAGGAATATTTGCCTCGAAACCTGTCATTATGGTTCCGGGGTTTGCTGCATCATAAGAATTTGGAGAAACTGTGCTCCATGTCTTCATGGTTACGCCTGCAGGCTCCAGGACTTTCAAAACAAGTTTCTTTCCGTTTTTAACCAGTTCAGCGGTGTTTGCGCCGGTTATCGTGACAGAAGCTGAAGTCACCAGGTTCCATCGGATAATAGTCTCAGAACCGAGAGTCTCCACCTCATCACGGACCATGACATATTTATTGTCCACAATGGCTATACCCCTCACAGCTTTCTTAAGCTGTCCGTTGTAAACGGCACTAATATCAGAAACCGCATTCATCATATCCGACTGGCCGGAATAACTTTTTATCATAGCAGTTCCGGTTACTGCCTGCAGTTTGTCGTTTACCGTGAGGGTGTTGTGCGCACGGTTATTATACCTGAACACAGTCCAGCGCTCCGAGTTCTGGGATCTGTTCCAAAGGTCAACGCCAGCCGTTTCGAGTGAATTATAATCCTGCATGCCGAAATCCATTACCCATCTTTCCCCGTTTGCGTCCATAACAAATGATCCCACATCCATATGTCCGTGATTCACGTAAGGAGATCCTGCCTTGAAACCGACAAAAACGGCATTCTTGTCATTCCAGCCTGTCCTCATGAGGGCGACCGGATTATCACCCTGACCTACCCAGACATTTTTCGAGGGCTGAGTGATCTTATCGACAGACAATCCGGCGCTCCAGATCAGAAGAGCGGGCATTAAACGGTCAGACGGCAGGGTCTTGTTCTCGAGAAAATATTTTTCCGACCAGAGCACCGAAGGATCCTCGAGCCTTTTTGCAAACCAGAACATTGCGACGTTTGTGTTTGCACCGGTTCCACAATCCGAATAATTGAACGGCACCCCTGTCGGGCCTGTCATATTCTCAAGATAGCCGGCCGTTTTCAAAAAGCCGTCGACGGTTTGAAGATTATAATAGTTTCCGAAGGCTTTTTCCATGGCACTCAGCAGCATGACATGAAAGCTGGTTCCATAGCCCCAGTATCCATAGCCTTCAGGATATGCTCCGTCAGGATTATATTCGGCCATAGGCAGATTAGTGCTGCTGACCGCACGTTCAATGATTTTTATCGCCAGTTCCTTTTCATCTTCATAAACAGCCAGGGCTCCGAATACCATTCCTGCATTGCAAACCTGGTTCCAGTTATTTGAGCCGTCTGCCCATCCGGAGTTTGCAGGCAGAAGCGAAGGATTCAATCCCTTGTTTACTATTGCATTCCTGATGGTATTGCGTGATTCTTCTGACAGATTATCATAGAGCCAGTCGTAACCTATAGCCACAGCCATTGTCATCTCAGCGACATCCAGGAAATGACTCGGATTCCAGTCCGTGAAGGCTGAAACAGCAAGCATCTCCTGCTCTGCTCTTTTCAGGAACCTTGCATCACCTGTCTTCCTGTAGCTGTATGAAAGATAGAAGACTCTTCTGAGAGCTTCCCTCGATTTATCGAGAAGCCTCCTTCCAATCAGGACTCTTTCCACAGGGGGCATTTCGAGAATCGCATCGCTCTTGTCTAGGATATAACTGCTGACTGTCAGCCAGTGCCGGTCTGCATCTATATTCTGATCGATGAGAGCCTCCTCTCCTTTCAGAAGCAGGATCCTGGGATGCGGGGGCGGTTCCCCGGGAATATTATTCTCTGATCCCTTGCAGGAGGCAAAAGAGATCAGCAACAAAAGGGAAAAAACTGATGCAAATGTGATTCTTTTCATGAAACTGTATTTATTTGATGTAAAGTAAAGCAAAAAACTTTATCCACCGGTTAAAGTCTTATATTTGCAATAAGCGGATTATCCTTGCAATAGCATGAAGATCCCACTCTACCGGCATAACTATAAAAGCGGCCATCAGATCACACTTCTTCAGAGCGGCGAGCCTTTTTTTGCGGCTGTGGAAAAGATACTGGATGAAGCAAAGCACTTCATTCATTTCCAGGCATATCTTATCGACGAGGATGAAACCGGCAAAAGGATCATCAATGCACTCATCCGCGCATCCCAAAGAGGTGTCAGGACATACCTGCTTCTCGATGCATATGGAACCAAATACCTCTCCAAGGAGTTTGTCGACAGCATTGAGAGATTCAGGCATCCTCTTCCGTTTCTTCTCACCCACACTTGTGACAAAAGGATTTCAGCTGAGCCTCAGGCTCCATTCAAAAGTGGTGATGGCCGACGGAGAAGTGGCTGTGATCGGCGGGATGAATTTCGCAGACCGTTATCATGGAACAGCTTCAAAGAAGGAGTGGCTCGACTTTGCAATAGCGGTAAGGGGTCCGGAATGTGTGCAGATACTGTCAATTCTAAGGCGGCTGTGGAATAAAAGATTCATTCCAAGGGAGGAACGGGCACATGAAACAATTACAAAACCATTGTTATATGAAGAAAACGTGAAGCTCAGGGTTCTTCAGAACAACTGGTACAGGAACAAAATTGAAATCCTGAAAAGCTACCGCTCGGCTGTCAGGCATGCTACGGACAGGATTGTGATACTGGCCAGCTATTTCCTCCCCGGACGCAATGAACGCAAGCTTCTTAAAAATGCCAGTCAGCGAGGTGTTGATATTACTATAGTCCTGGCTGCCGAGTCGGATGCACCGATGGTCGACAAGGCGACACATTTTCTTTATGATTTCATTCTGCGGAACAAGATCAGGATCTATGAATACCTGCCTTCTAACCTTCATGCAAAAGTGGCGACAGTCGACGGCGCATGGAGCACCGTGGGAAGCTATAACCTGAACCATGTGAGCGACTATGCGAGCGTAGAGATCAATGTCGGCATACTCGATGAAGCATTTGCACAAAAGTTTGAAGTGCTTCTCAGGACAATTATCAAAAACGATTGCCGGGAAGTGACCTTCGAAGAATATAACCGCCGGAGCAAATGGTACAACAAGGTGTCAGGATGGTTCTCTTACCAGATGATAAGGCTGGCAATGAGAATCATGTACCAGCTCACATCCGGGAGGAAGAAGCCACTTTAACTGAGTGTCAGTTCATCAGAACTGATGAAAGCTCATCGAAACAAATTCCAGAACTGTCGGCAGCGCCGTCCTCCAGTATGTCCATGTGTGACCTCCGTCACGCATCCTGAATTCATGAGGTATTTCTTTCTTGCGCATTGCAATGTGAACCAGTGAGTTGCCTTCATAAAGGAAATCGTCGTCTCCACAGTCGATATACCACCTTACAGCGCGTTTCTGGGTGTCAGGCATATTATTGATCAGGCTGAGAGTGCTGTATCTGTTGAAATATGATTCCAGATCAGCAGGGGAGCTTCCTTCTGAACCTTTCCAGAGCATATAGGTTGAAATTTCTTTTACGCTTGCCGGTCCTGTGGCAGCGCTTAGCGGGCAAGCTGCTGAAAACAGCTCAGGGTGATGCAGTGCATACACGAATGTGCCTTCACCGCCCATCGATAATCCTGCGACGGCCCTGTACCTCTTGTCGGATTTGATCCGGTAGGTTTTTTCCACATAGGGCATGAATTCCTGGAAGAAAAAATCTTCATAAAGCCATGTTCCCTTTATATTGTTGACATAGCCCGGAGTACCGGTATTTGCATCCGGCATGACAATGATCATAGGTGTCGATAATCCTTCGCTGATTGCTTTATCCGCAATATTAAGAACTTCACCGAACTGGACCCATCCTGTCTGATCATCACCGTAACCATGCAGGAGATAAAGAACCGGATAGCTGCGGTTCGATGTCTCATAATCAGGCGGCAGATAAACTGCATATTTTCTGTCCATTTTAAGTATCTTGCTTGGCAGTGAAAGGTTATCCATAACTTTTCCCGTCTGTGCTGAAAGCATTGATGCGATCACTGAAAAGACCAGAGTAAATAATATTTTTCTCATGTTAATTTGAATTATTGATGATTTTCAATCTTTAAAGATATTGGAATTAAAAATACCTGCAAAAATTCTTAAACTTGTAAAAAGATTAAGGAATGAATATCCATCTCTTCAACATATCAAATTTCAAAGTCGATGGGGGCGCAATGTTCGGAGTGATCCCAAAAGCGCTCTGGTCGCGTGCTTACCCCGCCGATGAAAACAACCTGATAGTGCTTACGCTTAACTCCCTGATTGTGGAAACTGACGGCCATGTAATACTTGTCGACAGCGGCTGGGGCGACAAGCAGGATGAGAAATTTTTCAGGCATACTCATCTGCATGGCGGGGAAAGCCTTTTAGGAGGTTTGAAAAACAGGGGCTTTTCGCCTGAAGATGTCACTGATGTTGTACTGACTCATCTTCATGCCGATCATTGCGGCGGATGCGTAAAGAACAGGCAGGATGGACCGGGATATGAGCTTGTTTTTCCTGAGGCTCAGTATCATGTGAGCAGGACTCAATGGGAGTGGGCTTCCACAAATAATATAAGGGAAGAGGATGCATTCCTCGAGGAGAATATTTTGCCTCTAGCCCAGAGCGGACGCTTAAGCCTGGTCGACGAGGATGGAGAACTATTCAAAGGTTTTTCTGTCAGGATCTGCTATGGACATACTCCAGGGCTGATGATTCCAGTTCTGGATTTTAACGGCAGGAAGCTTGTTTATACCGGTGACCTCATTCCAACGATCGCCCATATCCCTCTCATCTGGAATATGAGCTACGATATTGAATCCCTGAAGACAATTGAAGAGAAGAAAAGCATACTCCGGGAGGCTTTGGATGGCAATTATATCCTTGTTTTTCAACATGATGCACACTTCGAGTGCTGTACACTTGAAATGACTCCGAAAGGAATCAGGGCTAAAGATAAATTCAGTTTTAACGAGATTGCTTCGTCTCCGCCAGCCGGCGGATCCTCGCAATGACTGTAATCTAAATGAGGACTTGTTTAAATTGTTAAACCGATCCATCACGTGTAAACAGTCATTGCGAGGAGGCATGCGAAAGCGTGACGACGAAGCAATCTCCCTGAATAATCCGAAGTTCCATAATCCACGCAGTTAATTATCATTGTTTCTTTAGTCAATTGTTTATACATTTGATAGTATTATTTATTAACACGGCTAATTCATTAACTGTTAATTAATTAACAATTGTTATGGCAGAATTCATTTATGAGAAACCTTTTCAGATTGAAAAGGACACGACAAAATACCGGCTTCTCACAAAGGATTATGTTAAGGTCATTGATGCAGAAGGCAGGAAGATACTGAAAGTGGATCCGCGCAGGACTTGAACTGCTTGCAAAAACCGCAGTCTCAGATCTCTCTTTTTTTCTGAGAACATCTCATCTCGAAAAGCTTGCGGCAATTCTTGACGATCCGGAAGCAACTGATAATGACCGTTTTGTGGCTTATGTCATGCTCCGCAATACGGTAATCTCCTCAAAAGGCGATCTTCCCTGGTGCCAGGATACCGGCACCGCAATTGTAATAGGTAAAAAGGGTGAACAGGTCTGGACAGGAGTCAATGATGCATTGTATCTTTCAAAAGGCATCTATGAGACATTCAAGGAAAAGAACCTGAGATATTCGCAGGTTGTTCCCTATTCGATGTTCGATGAAAAGAACACTGGAACCAACCTGCCTGCGCAGATCGATATCTATGCCACTGAAGGAAATTCCTATGAGTTTCTTTTCATAACAAAAGGGGGAGGCTCTGCCAACAAGACATTTCTATACCAGCAGTCGAAATCCCTTCTGAATGAGGATGGACTTACGAAATTTGTAAAGGATAAGATAAAGGAACTCGGCACATCGGCCTGTCCTCCCTATCACCTTGCTCTTGTTATAGGCGGCACATCGGCTGAAGCCACTCTCAAGACAGTCAAGGAGGCTTCTGCCGGATACCTTGATCATCTTCCGACATCAGGAAAAGAGAGTGGCCGGGCTTTCCGCGATCTTGAATGGGAGAAGAAGATTGAAAAGATATGTCATGAATATGGTGTCGGTGCACAGTTCGGAGGCAAATATTTTGTTCATGATGTAAGTGTCATAAGACTTCCCAGGCATGCAGCATCATGCCCTGTAGGACTTGGCGTAAGCTGCAGCGCCGACAGGAACATAAAGGCGAAGATAAACGATCAGGGAATATTCCTTGAGGAGCTCGAAAAGAATCCTGCACGTTTCCTGCCGGCAAAAGCGCCGGAACTTGAAAAACCGGTTGAAGTCGATCTCGACAGACCGATAAGTGAAGTGCTTGGCACAGCTTACGAAATATCCTGTAAAAACAAGGCTCAGCCTCAGGGGAACACTTATAGTTGCGCGGGATATCGCTCATGCACGCATCAAAAAAATGATCGATGAAGGAAAACCGATGCCTGAATATTTTAAGAACCATCCGATCTATTATGCCGGTCCTGCAAAAACACCTGAAGGTATGCCCTCGGGAAGCTTCGGTCCGACAACCGCCGGAAGGATGGATACCTATGTTGAATTGTTCCAGAGCCTTGGAGGTTCCCTGATCATGGTGGCGAAGGGAAACCGCAACAGGTGCGTCATCGATGCATGCAAGAAATATGGAGGATTTTACCTTGGGTCCATCGGAGGCCCTGCAGCAATACTTGCAGCTGAAAACATCAAATCGGTCGAGATCGTCGACTTCGAGGAACTCGGTATGGAAGCAGTAAGAAAGATAAGGGTCGAGAATATGGCCGCCTTCATCATCACCGATGACAAGGGAAATGATTTTTTTGATGAATATAATAAATAATCTCATGTACTCACCCCCTGATCCCCCTCTCTGCTAAAGCAAAGATGGGGAACAATCACATTAATAATAAGTTAAGCCCCCTTCCTTGCTTCAGCAGGGAAGGGGGTTTGGGGGATGAGTGCATGTGATTAAGGAATAAATAATTCTCTGATTATTTTTTATAATGAATTTTAAGCACGATCCAAGGAGTATAGAAGATATTTTTTTATCTTCATCCGGTCATATCATAACTATGAAGAGATTCCTCGTCTGGTTTCTCCCCGGGCTGATAATTGGAGTGTTACTGATAATCGGAGGGCGAAAAGCTCTGGATATGACATCCACAAATGAATACTGCATGTCCTGCCATATTCATCCTGCTGCAGACAACTCCTGGAAAAGATCCGTTCATTATGAAACACAATCAGGCTACAGGGTAGCCTGTGTGGAATGCCATCTTCCGCCAAAAGGAGATGGATACCTGTGGGCAAAGGGAACAACAGGACTGCGGGATCTGTGGAGCTACTGGACAAAAGATTCTGCTTCGTTTGACTGGAATGACAGAGGCAGACTGGAAAATGCACGTGGTCATGTTTATGAAAGCAGCTGCATAAAATGCCATGAAAATCTTTTCCCGCTAAAGCTTACAAAAGCAGGAGAGGATGCGCATCTCTACTATAAGCAGACAAAGAAAACCCCTGATCTTCACTGTATTAACTGCCACCTTAATGCAGGACATTATATTGAAGGCTATACACATGGAAGCAATACGACTTTTGGATCAGTCTCTTCAGCTCCAAAGGAAATATTTAAGGAACCTGCAAAGGTCACGGAATTTGCATCATTCACCGAACAGATACCCAATTCTTCAGTTTCATTCAAAATGGTTGCAATTCCGGGCGGGAAATTCAATATGGGAAGCCCTGATGATGAACCATTGAGAAAAGCCGATGAAGGTCCTGTCAGAGAAGTTGAGATAAGTCCCTTCTTTATGGCTGAGGTCGAAGTTACATGGGATGAATATCTGGCCTTTTATGCACAGACAGCTGCCGAAGGAAGATCACTCAGATACTGAAGGACTTCAGAACCCGGAAGAAATCCGCGACAGATGCAATATCGGGTGCAACACCGCCATATGGACAGCCTGACCAGGGATGGGGATTGGGAAAGAGGCCTGCCATATCATTCTCCTATCATGCGGCGGAAACCTACTGCAGATGGCTTTCACAGGTTACAGGAAAAACCTACAGACTTCCAACCGAGGCAGAGTGGGAATATGCATGCAGGGCAGGCACAACAACACCATACTTCTTTCCGGGTGATCCGGAAAAATTTGAAAAATCGGGTTTCAGGGCAAAGCTTTCAAAGAATGATACCGCAGTAATCAATTCATATATCATCTACAGGGAAAACAGTCCTTCAAAGACACAGGAACCTTCAAAAGTGAAAGCAAATCCGTTTGGATTGAAAAATATGACTGGCAATGTTGCCGAATTCTGTTCCGACTGGTATCAGCCTGATGCATATTCACAATATCCTGAAGGGCTTATCGTTGATCCGAAAGGACCGGAAACAGGAGAAGAGCATGTCGTAAGGGGAGGATCATTTCTTAATATGGCAGGTGGAGTGCGCAGTGCTGCACGGAGTTATACACAAACTGAAGAATGGCTCAGAACCGATCCTCAGATACCCAAAAGCATCTGGTGGTATTCCGACTGCTTTAATGTTGGCTTCAGGGTTGTATGTGAATTTGATGAGAAGACAGGGAAATTATAACTTTATAAAATCTTAAATCTAAAAGCAAATGAAAAAATCAAGTATTTCAAGACGTAAGTTCCTGGGTAAAGCTGCAACAGTCGGAGCAGCAGGTATTGTTGTCCCAACAATCTTAACTGCATGCAGCAGTAAACCAAAACCTTATTGAAGTTCCTGAAGGGCCTGGCTCGATCAGGCTCCTGACGGACCTGTTCTCAAAGCCGGCTTGATAGGTTGCGGCGGTCGTGGGATCAGGAGCTGCTATAAACTTCCTCGATGCAGGACCAAACCTTCAGATAACGGCATTAGGCGATACATTCAAAGACAAGGTTGAAAGCACAAGGGCAGGCATTATTAAAGAACAAGCACAGGAAGTTCCTGAAGATAAATGCTTTGTCGGATTCGATGCATTTCAGAAAGTTATTGATTCAGGAGTTGATATTATTATTCTTGGCCACTCCTCCCTTCTTCCGTCCCGAACATCTTGCAGCAGCAGTTGCTGCACGCAAGCATGTATTTGCCGAAAAACCTGTATGTGTTGATCCTTCGGGAGCAAGATCTGTTATGGCAACTGCTCTGAAAGCAAAAGAGCTGGGGCTTATCAATTAGTAACCGGCACGCAGCGCCGTCACCAGCGCGATTATGTTACTGCATATACCAGCAGGTTCAGGCAGGTGCTATCGGACGATATTGTAGGAGGAAATGTTTACTGGAACGGAGGAAAACTATGGCACCGCGAAAATAATCCTTCATGGACAGAAATGGAATGGATGATCCGCAACTGGGTTAACTGGACCTGGCTCTCAGGCGACCATATTGTTGAGCAGCATGTTCATAATCTCGATGTTATGAACTGGTTTACCGGATCACATCCGGTTAAAGCTACAGGATTTGGCTCAAGACTTCGCAGGTACACGGGAGATCAGTACGATAACTTCAGTGTTGATTATATTTTTGAAAACGAGATGCATTTTCACAGCATGTGCAGGCAAATCAACGGTACTCCGAACAATGTATCCGAAATGGTTTTTGGTTCCGATGGATATGTTCATACATCAGATCGTAAGATATGTGCTATATACGGCAAAGACAACCAGATGAAATGGGAATTCAAGGATTATGCAGTAGATAAGGAAGGCAAACCGACTCATAATACAAAAGTCAGCTCCTCAGTGCAGGAACATATCGATTTGGTTACCTCAATCAGGACCAACAAGCCATTCAACGAGCTTGAAAACACTGCAATTTCCACAATGACGGCAATCATGGGAAGGATTTCGGCATACACCGGTAAGGATACTACATGGGAAGAAATGATGAACTCCGACCTGAAACTTGGCCCGAAGGTATTTGAATTTGGACCAGTCGATATTCCGAAAGAAGTGCCAATAGCCGGGGAAGCTTATATTCCTGAAGTAAAAAGTTAAATTTACTATTAAGTTAATGAATAACTCACGAAGAGATTTCATAAGAAAAGCAACAGCTGCGGGAGCCGCCATAATGGCCGCTCCTGCGGTTTTTGGATCTGAAGCGATTTCAAAGAAACGAAAGGTTCAGGATCCTGTCGCTCCATTCAAGCTGAAATATGCCCCAGGATTCGGAATGTTCCGTGAACATGCAGGAACGGACCTTGTTGATAATATTAAATTCTGCTACGACCAGGGTTTCAGGGCTATGTTCGATAATGGCCTCCCCGGGCGCCCGGTTGAGGACCAGACAAAAATTGCCAATGAGATGCAGCGACTTGGGATGCTGCTGGGGCCGTTCGTCCTTTATGCTGATTTTTCTGTAACCTCCTTTGTGCTTAATAAGCCCGAAGTCAGGGAGATGCTGGCCGGGAAAATGAAGGATGGAGTTGAAGTGGCAAAAAGAACCGGAGCAAAATGGGCGCTGATGGTCCCGGGGCGTTATGATGAAAAGCTTCATCGCGATTTCCAGACTGCAAACGTGATAGACAATCTCAGGTATTGCTGCGACATTGCTGAACCTGCAGGTCTTACCATTGTGCTGGAGCCGCTCAATACGCTGATAAATCACCCGGGCCTGTTTCTTACAGGAATGCCGCAGGCCTATGCGATCTGCCGTGCCGTGAACAGACCATCCTGCAAAATAGTCGATGATATTTACCATCAGCAGATCACTGAAGGGAACATAATTCCGAATATTAATGCTGCCTGGAACGAAATAGGCGCTTTCCATTGCGGGGATAATCCCGGAAGGAACGAACCTGGCACGGGCGAGATAAACTTCAAAAATGTGTTCAAATACATATACGACCATAAATATGAAGGGGTTATATGTATGGAGCATGGGAAGAGCGTCAAGGGCAAGGAAGGCGAAGTAAAGCTACTCGAAGCCTACAGGGAAGCTGATAGTTTTGAAGCATAAATTTTTCTTAACCTCGGAGTTTCACAGAGTTTCACGAAGTTTTTAACAGTGTGACTCTGTGTAAAACTTCGTGCGACACCGTGGTAAAAAAATAATATGAAAAAACAAACATTTCCACTTCTTCAGATTGCCTTTGCATTTCTTGTTTTGATGTCATCCTGTTCAGGACCTGTTGTAAGCTCAAAAGCTTTTTGCCGGCGGATTTACCAAAGGCGAAGAAAAAGGATTATCGCTCTTCAGATTGGACAAAAAAGGAAATCTTGAACTCATTGCTGAAGCCGATGCAGGTCCAAGTCCTTCATTCTTTTGTTTTTCCAAAAGAAACGATCTGATATATGCCCTCGATGAGGTGATGGAATTCAATGGAAACCGTGGTGGAGGCATCACAACGCTGAAGTACGATCCTGTGACAGGAATGATGGAAAAGAAGAATGAAATTCTTGTGCCCTATGGAGGGCCTTGCCATATTTCGATCTCTGTCCGACAGCATGTTTTTGCTTGTTGCCAGCTATTCCAGCGGATCTGTTGCTGTGGTCAAACTGGACAGGAACGGGATTCCGGAAAGAGTGACCGATACTATATTATACGGAACTGAACGGCCAAATGTTTCGCATCCGCACATGATTGCACAGGATCCGGCAGGCAGGCATGTATATCTTACCGACCTCGGACTTGACAGGATTGTCATTTTTAATCTCGACAAAAGCAGCGGAAAACTGGAGCCTGTTGAAAATGGAATTATCACTGTTCCAAAGCGTTCCGGACCACGGCATTTCGTTTTTAAAGACGACGGATCCAAATTCTATCTG
This sequence comes from uncultured Bacteroidota bacterium, assembly GCA_963772715.1. Lineage (GTDB taxonomy): Bacteria > Bacteroidota > Bacteroidia > Bacteroidales > VadinHA17 > LD21. The sequence continues at coordinate 29,341 of CAVYYM010000023.1, read as the reverse complement.
ATTAACGAACTCAGTTCGACGATAATGGTTTTCAATGTTAAAGAAAATGGATTTCTGGACCTGGTTCAGACACTTTCGACTGTCAGGGAAGACTTTACCGGTAAGAATTCATGTGCCGAAATACTGATCGGAAAAAATGGAGATTATCTGTACGGATCCAACAGGGGTGAGAATTCAATTGTTGTCTTCAGAATAGGGGATGACGGATTGCTGAGCCTGTCAGGACATTCGTCCTGCGGCGGTGACTGGCCCAGGAGCTTTGTAATCGATCCATCCGGGAAGTTTCTGCTGTCGGGAAATCAGAAATCGGACACGATTTCAGTCTTCAGGATAAATAAGAAAACCGGGGTGCCGGAGGGACCAGTCAGTGATGCAGTTATGAAAGCACCGGCATATCTTGAGTTCTGGAAATAGAATAATATATGTCAATATGAAGAAATACATTCTTTCACTCGACCAGGGTACCACAAGCTCAAGGGCAATAATCTTCGATAATAATGGACTGCCTGCAGCTTCCGTGCAAAAAGAATTCAGGCAGTATTATCCGAAACCAGGATGGGTTGAGCATGATCCTCTCGAGATATGGTCGACACAAGCTGAAGTAGCGCTGCAGGCGATCAGGAAGGCAAGGCTCAAAAGTGAGAATATTGCAGGCATCGGCATAACAAACCAGCGCGAAACAACTGTTGTCTGGAACAGGAAAACAGGCAAACCGGTTCACAAGGCAATTGTCTGGCAGGACAGGCGCACCGCCGATTTTTGCGACAAGCTTAAAAAAGATGGTCTTGCAAAAAAGATTCATACAGAAAACAGGACTGATTATTGATGCTTATTTTTCTGCAACCAAGGTAAAATGGATCCTCGATAATGTTAAAGGTGCCAGGAAGCTGGCTGAAAAAGGAGATCTGGCTTTCGGGACCAGTCGATTCATGGCTGGTATGGAACCTTACCGGAGGAAAGCTTCATATTACCGATGTATCTAATGCTTCCAGGACAATGCTCTTCAATATTAATACCCTGAAATGGGATGAGGAGCTTCTTAAGATCTTCAATATTCCTGCATCGGTTTTGCCTGATGTCAGGTCCTCAAGTGAAGTATACGGAAAAACATCAGGCACTTTCCCGACTGCAATTCCTGTAGCAGGTATCGCAGGCGATCAGCAGGCTGCTCTCTTCGGACAGATGTGCATCGAACCGGGAATGGTCAAGAACACTTATGGCACAGGATGCTTTATGATGATGAATATCGGTACAAAACCCATTGAATCGAAGAACAGGCTGCTGACAACAGTAGCATGGAAGATCGGGAACAAGACCGACTATGCGCTTGAAGGAAGCATTTTTATTGCAGGAGCTGTTGTGCAGTGGCTTCGTGACTGGCTTGGAATCATCAAGAAATCGTCGGATGTTGAGAAGCTTGCCGGCAAGGTAAACGACAGCGGAGGAGTATATTTTGTACCGGCATTTGCAGGACTGGGTGCACCCTACTGGAATCAGCATGCCCGGGGGACGATAACTGGGATTACAAGAGGATCGACATCTGCCCATATTGCACAGGGCGGCTCTCGACAGCATTGCTTATCAGACGCTCGAAGTGCTTCAGGCAATGCAGAAAGATTCCGGAATTGATATCAGGGAGCTCAGGGTCGACGGAGGTGCAGTGGTAAATAACAGCCTGATGCAGTTCCAGTCAGATGTCCTTCAGGCAAGTGTTGTGCGGCCAAGATTACAGAAACCACAGCCCTGGGCGCAGCATATCTTGCAGGACTGGCAGTGAAATACTGGACGGATCTGAAGGAAATAAGGAAACAATGGCAGGTAGACCGGAAGTTCACACCAAAATCAAACCAGAAAGAAATCAAGGCCTTATCAGCGGCTGGCAACGGGCAATTAAAGCAGCAGAATCATGGGCTGAAAATAAATAGGCGACTAGCGACCAGCAGATAAAACCACTAATCAATCACAAATCACTAATCACCAATGAACCAATTTTTTGCAGAATTCTTCGGAACCGCCATGATCATGGTATTTGGAAGCGGGGTGGTTTCCAATGTTGTCCTGAACAAGACAAAAGGAAACAACAGCGGTTGGATCGTTATATCCTTCGGATGGGCAGTCGGGGTATTTACAGGGGTTCTTATGGCTGCTCACTGTAAGCGGGGCACATCTGAATCCTGCAGTAACCCTGGCACTTGTGCTTGCAGGCAAGTTTTCGGCCTCACTGATGCCTTTATATATAAGTGCGCAGCTTCTGGGAGCGATGTTCGGTGCAGGTCTTGCATGGCTTGCCTACAAAAAGCATTTTGATGCCACTGATGATGCTGATTTAAAGCTTGCTGTGTTCTGCACGATTCCCAATATAAGGAGCTACTGGTATAATGTTGATCACTGAAATCATTGGAACCTATGTACTTGCGCTGGCAGTGCTGTTCATGGCCGCGCCTGAATTAGGACTTGGGGCGCTGAATGCACTGCCTGTGGCCCTTGTTGTTCTCGGTATCGGCCTTTCACTTGGCGGCCCGACAGGTTATGCCATCAATCCTGCCCGTGATCTTGGCCCGCGCATAATGCATTTTCTATTGCCTATAAAGAACAAGCGCGACAGCGACTGGAAATATTCATGGGTGCCGATACTGGGTCCTTTGGTTGGAGCATCGCTAGCTGCCCTGATGTTTTTAATTTTCCACTGAAAACCGGAAAATATGAATTGATATATATAAATTTGAGCCCTGAAATCTGAATACCGGGGATGATGAAATACTTAATTTCACATTTCAGCGTTTGTTGAACAAAAAACATTTTATGAAGTTATAATCATAATGAACTAAAACTTAAAAGACAATGAAAAAGATTTTTGCAGTATTAATTGTAATGTTTATTGCTGTTTCACAGTTGAGTGCACAACAGCCATCTTTCATTAAGGGAGACAAAGTACTGGATATTTCCATCGGATTGCCCAGTTATGGTTACGGAAATGTGGGAATCCCCCCGATTATAGGATCATTTGAAATTGGTATTGTTGATGGAATCCTGGAAAAAGCAGCAGTTGGTGTCGGCGGATATGTAGGCTTTTCCTCGAACAATGGTGTGTACGATAATTATTTTAATTTTCACTTTGGGGTCAAAGGCGCTTTCCATTATCCGTTTGTCGATAATCTGGATACATATGCAGGAATGATTACCGGATATACAGTTAGTGATTATTCATCCTATGGTTTTGACTTTGGTGCATTTGTAGGAGCAAGATATTATGTTACAGATTCATTCGGATTTATGGCTGAAGCAGGTTATGGGGTCACATTCCTGAAGATCGGTGTCTCCTTTAAATTTTAAGAATTCCCGGCAAAACAGGTAATTGACAGGATATGAAAAAGATTTTTGCAGCGCTGATTGTTGTTACTGTCGCTGTGACAAGTCTGAATAGCCAGCCTCTGGCATTTGAAAAAGGAGACAAAGTGCTCACTTTTACTGCCGGTGTGCCATATGTTTCTACTTACAATCCTGTCTTTCCCCCTGTAATTGCAGGCTTTGAGCTTGGCATCGTTGATGGTATACTTGATAAGGGAGCCGTCGGAATCGGAGGGTATGCCGGTTTTCAGTCATTTACAAATTTTTCCAATATACTCGTGGGTGTGAGAGGCTGTTTTCATTACACATTTGTTAAAAATCTCGACACCTATGCAGGCATCTCCATTGGATGGAGAATAGGCATTGAGGAGGAAGGCTACACTGCCTGGAGCGGATTCAGCAATGGAGAATTCATTGGCGCCAGGTATTATTTCACATCATCATTTGGAGTAATAGGTGAGCTTGGCTATGGCATATCATGGCTTACCGGCGGTATAGCATTCAGGTTCTGAGTTATTATTTTGCATTACTATAACAAGGTATAAAAGCAGACCTGCTTCGGGGTGACGCTTTTGCTTTTTTTTGATCTCCCATCATCCCAACCTGTGGGAGTTTAAGCGCTTATGTTGAAACATTGTTTACAAAACAAACCGAAATTCATTTATTAACAGTGGGTTAAGACCTACCTTTGCATATTGGTAGTCGTTTCAGTTTAGTACGGAATAAACAAATAGATCATTCTTTTGTTATTATAAGAAAGAGAAAAGAAACGGCAGCATCACCCCCGGCGATTAAAATTAATACAAACCGGATTTTATTTAATCAGATAATTTTAATAATGAAAAGCAACTTAGTTAAAATAGTGTTTGTTACTCTTATCTTATTTTCTCTCACATTAAGGGCAACCGCACCCAACACAGAAACACTTACTATTTTATATTCCAAGCCTGTTGAACCATATAAAAAGCTCATATATGCGATAGGCATGGTAGAGACCAAATGCGACACCCTTGCTTACAATCCCATTGAACAGGCAGTCGGATACTTCCAGATAAGGCCTATCCGTGTGAAGGATTATAACAGGAGGACAGGGAGCCATTATAAGCTGAAGGACATGTACAATTATGAAATATCCGAAAAGATATTTCTGTACTATGCAGAACAGATCGGCCCATATGAACCTGGCAAAATAGCCAGAAACTGGAATGGTTCAGGTGTGCGCACCTACTATTACTGGAACAGGGTAAAAAAATACCTGTAACAGAAATTCCCTATTTTCCGAGTTTAATAACCTCGCTGCCTGCAAGGAGAAATGCTCCTGTCCCGTATACTTCCCAGCTATCGGCAGAGAAATTTTTCCTGGGATCTGCTCCGATAGGCTGGCACCAGCCTACATGTCCGTCAGATTGGATAAGAGTGCTGAGTCCTTTCCAGGCTTTCTGCACGGCAGGCAGATATTTTCCCCTGTCTAAAAGACCATTATTGATCCCCCAGGCCAGGGCAAAGGTATAAAATCCTGAACCGCTGGCTTCACCACCGGGATATGAGTCGGGATCGAGAAGGCTGGCCCTCCAGAGTCCATCTGCCTGTTGGATAGAGATGATTTTTTCCGCCATTTCCCTGAAAAGGTTCTCATAAAAGGACCTTTCCTTGTAATCTTTCGGAAGCTCGTTTAATAATAATGCCAATCCTCCCATTACCCAGCCATTGCCTCTTGACCAGAATATTTTCCTGCCATTCGCCTCATAACGGTCAGATGGATCGCCTTTGATTACATAGCCCAGATCCCTTGCAAAAAGATGCTCCTCCTTATTGTAAAGTAGATCATAGCATTCATGATAAAGCTCGTCGCTCTTCTCCATATATTTTTTGTCACCCGTGGTCATTGACAGCTTGACCATTGCAGGAGGCGCCATAAACAGGGCATCGCACCACCACCAGGTAATAACCTGGATCCCTTTAGTCTGGTATGGGGTTGCAAGAAATTTATCCATCTGTTCAATGAAAGGAGTGATCATTTTCTGATCCTTCTTCAGTCTGTACACATCGATGTATGTCTGACAGATTGCATGGTCATCGGCATGCTGTAAACGGGGTCCCGGCTTCCATTGATTGGCTTCTCCCATTTTAATCATTGCATCCAGATATTCCTTGTTGCCGGTGGTTCTATACGCAGCCGATATTCCTGCATAAAAAGCGCCATTGGTCCAGTCATACAATTCGTGTTTCGGATTTGCCAGCTGCCATTGAGCCGCTTTAATCATAGCCTTTTTAATCTCTTTGGGCTTAAAGATCTTATCCTTCGGAATCATGGAGAATGAAACCATATTGATAAGCAGTAATGCGAGGAATAAGGGAAGTACTTTTTTCATGTGTGATTCTATTTGAATGTCTTTTGTAAAATTAAGATAATTAAGTAAAATGCCGGTTTAGACAGAACAATGATATAATAATACCTTAAATATTTTTATCGCAAAAATGTATTAAAATGATAAAATTATTGGGAATGGTGATTCATGATCAGTTGCCATTCTCCTATTTTCATTTATATGAGTTATTGTAAAAAGAGACTTGAATTAATTGACAATGATTAATGAAATTGGTAAATTAGTGTCATAAACAGGGATACCTGCTAATTAATTCAGGTCCTTGAAAATCAATTTAGTACCAACCATATACCTTTTTATCATGAGAAAAAAGATCTGCACTCTGTCAATATTCCTGTTTCTTTCAATTGGGTATGCCCAGGCACAAGACTATCTGATAACTTTCTCAGGTTCAGGGGCAAGCACTTCAGTTGCCACTGTTAAAGTTGAGAACCTGACACAGGGTACCAGCAAGACAATCAGTGGAGATGAATCCTTACGACTTATGGGTGTTGTAACAGGAATCGGGCAAATCCCGGAAGATATGAGAAGCGAGATCAGTTTCTCCCCTAATCCAATGGTAAACTCAACAAGACTTAAATTCAATCTGCCGCAAGAAGGAGAGACAATGATCACATTGTATGATCTTTCAGGAAAGGAAATATGTCAGACGAAAGATATGCTGAACAGAGGTCAGCATTTTTACAGGATAGAAAATATTAATGAAGGCATCTATCTCGTTAAGATCAGTTCGGGAAGATATTCAGTCAGTGGAAGGCTGGTAAGCTCAGGCCCGGGGGAAGGTTCTGCAAGACTTAAATACGAAAACTCATCTGTATCACAGGAAAAAGTGAGTGATTCAAAGGGTACTATGGCAGAAATTCAGATGCAATATACCACCGGTGACAGATTAAAAATAACAGGTATCTCCGGGAGTTACAGTACTGTTTTGACAGATGTGCCGGCGGCGAGTAAAACCATTAACTTCAATTTTGTTGCCTGTACCGACAGAGATGGTAATAATTATTCTGTCGTATCGATAGGTTCAGCAAAAGGGGAAACAGAAAACAGTGATTCCCCGGGGGAAAAAGGGATTCAAATATGGATGGCAGAGAACCTGAAAACAGCCACATTGAATGATGGCACTGCAATACAATTTGTAAATAACGATGCTGATTGGGGTGCACTGACTACACCTGCTTTTGGCTGGTATCTTAACAATGCTACTCTCTATAAAGACGTTTACGGTGGATACTACAATTGGTATACAATAAATACCGGGAAACTATGTCCGGCAGGATGGCGTGTTCCAAATGATGCTGATTGGAGCACTCTTTTAAGTTCCCTGGGGGGCGCAGGTGTTGCCGGAGGTAAATTAAAAGCAACAGGACTCACATATTGGATGAGCCCGAATACCGGAGCAACCAACGAAAGCGGATTCACCGGCCTTGCCGGAGGCAGCCGGTACCCAAGCATTGGGTCTTATTCCGGAGCAAAATATTTAGGGAGCTGGTGGTCCACTACACCGGTCGATCCGAATTATGGATTTTTTAAGGAATTGCAATTTGACATTACTGTTGTAAATCAGGCCGGGATGGTAAAAACTTATGGACGCAATGTTCGGTGCCTGAAAGAATAATTCTTAAAGCCGGATAGATATCGTACTTCATTCCGAAAAGAATCAGGAGTTCAGTTTATAAGCTTTCTTTTGAGCAGTCAAAGCCAGTTCCGTAGCCAGGAAGCAATGAGACTGTGGCATGGCGGTTTCGGTGCGGTTCACCACATCATTGACAAGCTGTTCGCCATACGGCATATTAACTGCAGAGCAGTCGTAGTATTTTGTTTCCTTGTGGTTTACCAGAAACAGGTGATTCCCGCCAGTACGGCCTGCAATGTCTATATACTTGCGCATTTCTATATAGCCTTCGGTTCCCAGGATGAAAATCCTGCCGTCACCCCAGGTGGCGAGACCATCAGGAGTGAACCAGTCGATGCGTATATATCCTGTCGCATGCGGGCTGCGTACTACCATGTCGCCGAAATCCTGGTATGCGGGGTAATCTTTTGTGTTGAAGTTCCCGATCTGAGACTGGGCAACGACTGCTTCCTTTGATCCGGTGTAATAGAGAAACTGGTCGCACTGGTGGGAGCCGATGTCGCAAAGGACACCTCCCGCTTTGGCGGGATCAAAGAACCATTCCGGGCGGGTTTTTGGGTTCATCCTGTGAGGGCCCATCCCTATTGTCTGAACCACCTTTCCTATTGCACCTGCCTGTATTAGGTCGCCTGCCTGAACGGAAGCAGGATTCCCAAATCTTTCGCTGTACATTATTGAAAAGATGCGTCCGGTTTTTTTCTGGACTTTTTTGACTTCCTTGAACTGGCTGAAAGTCACGATACCCGGTTTGTCGACCATAAAATCCTTGCCTGCCAGCATTACGCGGACTCCGAGGGGAGCACGTTCAACAGGGATGGAGGCGCTTGCAACAAGCTGGATGGAATTATCTGCGAGGATCTCTTCCTCGTTATTTGCCACCTTAGCCTTCGGGTAACGTTTTGTGAATCCCTGGAGCAGGTCAGGTTCCTTGGCGTAGACCGATACAAGCTCGCCACCTCCTGCGATCAGGGCGCTGGTCATACCTGTAATATGGCCGTGGTTGAGACCGATTACCGCGAACCTTATCGATTCCTTTGGTGTGGAAATTTTGTCCGGTTTCAGGATTATTTCCTCGGGGTGTGAGGTTTTATGAAGGTCCCTGCCGAAGATATCTGCCGGTAACATGCCTGCGGCCGTCATTCCTGCTGCCGAGGCAAAGGATTGCTGTAGAAACTTGCGTCTGTTGGATTGCATACTATGGGATTTTGAGTTTTCTGGTTATCAGGTCAAACTTAACAAAAAAAGATATTGAAACTACAATAGTCCGATGATCTGCGATTATCAGAAAACGGGCAGGAATAGAAAATCAAAAGATGACAAAAGACTATAAACTTCCTAATTCAGATTGTTTCTTATTCTGAATCATCAATTAATATTAATCATACATTTAATGAAGAATATTATTTTTATTTATAATAATTTTTCGGATGAACCTGATAGAATATTGTGACATGAAAAAAGTGGGCTTGTTCAAATATGCTAAAAAACACCCGGCGTTCATGTTGATCTTGACTGGTTCAGGGTGAAATGGCCCTACTTTATAAATTGACATTGACTTAAGAAGAAAAATCAGGACTATGGAATCGAAATTTAGAAAGATCTCATTATTCATTGGGTTGATGATATTCAGCATACTATTATTCCAGGGATGCAACTCCAATAACAGCATTGGAAATTACAGGGGGACTCCTTATACGGATTCTGCTTATAAGAAAGGAGCTCAAATCATTCCCGGGAAACTCCAGTGTGAGTATTATGATCTCGGTGGTGAAGGAATTGCATATCATGATAATGATTCCATCAATTCAGGGAGCGGCCGTCTTAACCTTTCTGATGGCTCATATCTGAATGAATTTCGGATAAGGGAAGCGGTTGATATTTCTTATACTAAATTCCGGGAACCTGCAATCGATAACAATTCATTTAATTTCGTCGAACCTGAAAAAGATCAGCTATACGTGGGCTGGACAAGTCCCGGTGAATGGACCAAATACACAATCAATGTTAAAACAGAAGGCAGCTACAAGCTCGGGTTGATGTACACCTCTAATCAGAACGGAAAATATCATTTGCGGTAAATGATGTCGATATATCCGGACCGATCCCTGGTCCTTCAACTTTTGTACCTGCCGATACTGTCGCCTGGAGACAATGGCATCACTGGAACTATATCGACAGTATTGCAAACATCCATCTTAAAAAAGGACTGCAGACATTCACCATTCATACCGTTGATATTGGTCAGATGAACTATGACTATATCAACTTTCAACTGGTAAAATAAAATATTGTGCTCCATCCGAATACGGCCAGTTAACATCTGACAGATGTAATTCTTTGTCTTGCTTTTAAAGGCAACTCCCGATTTATTTATTATTAAAGCTACCGGCTAAAAAAAATGATACGTTCTTGCAGCGTTTGGGAGAAATCTTACGTCAGGGCAAGAAAGTTCAATTGATTATTACTAACTAAAAATTTGACGTATGAAAACATTAAAATTTCTTACTGTATTGGGCGTTCTTGCATTTTTTAACTTTAGCAATATCAACGCTCAAACTCAAAAGGAAGGTTATGCACATTCAGCCTATTTATGTTTTGATGAAACTCAACTACCTTGTATTGGAGAAACAATTTGCGGTGAACTTAATTTTGTCGAAAAATATTGGGGGGATGGCAAGTGGCAAATGAAAACCACGGGTACCCTGGTGGGAGAAGTTTCGGGTGATGTTTACACAGCTTTTCAAATCGAAAATATTATGACAAAAGAAATGAAGAAAGGAACAACCGAATATTTTATTTATCCTGGTACTTGTATTTTGAAGAAAAAAGGAGCACCTCCTATTGTTATCCACTGGATTTCACATTATACAATTGATGCAAATGGTGAGTGGATATTTTCACTTGATAATTACTTTGCGGAGTGCCACTAATAAATGAATCATTAATGCAAAGCAATTAACACCAGAGACTGTCTCAAAAGCTCCATCCTTGTTTATTGCCCCTAAATCCCCTGAAGGGGACATGTTGAATATCAGATACATACAGAACCACCTTTAGGGGGCAGGGGGCAAGAAGAAGGCTTTTGAGACGGCCTCTTTTATTTAATTAGGATCCATTTTAAATATTCAGCATCGGAGAAAATAGAACGGATTGGGTATTAGCTTGAACTTGTACTCTATTTGTACCTCAACGTAGATAACTAATTGATATTAAGTTTACCACGGTGTCGCACGGAGTCTCACAGAGTAAAACACGGAGTAAATTGGACAACAGGATTACCTGAATCTACATAATTACTCTTTTAATACCTTCTTTTAATGATTGAACATTAAAGTTAATCAGGAATCCAATCCTGCATCCGGATAATTTCAGATATGTCATTAGCTGAGCCATATGAACCGGATTAAGGGCATCAACAGATTTTATCTCTATTATGACTTTGCTTTCGACTAACAGGTCAATTCTGTAACCTAAATCAAGTTTCTTTTCTTCATAAATAAGAGGCATTGGTTTCTGTTTGATTACAGTAAGGCCAATTCTATCAAGCTCATAATAAAGACATTCTTCATATGCAGATTCCAGTAAGCCTGGCCCTAAAGCACTATGAACTTTAAAGGCGCAATTTAAAATGGAACTGGTGAGTTCCTGATGTAATAAGGTCATAATAATTGATATTTAGCGAGACAAGTCAAAGGTATAGAAATTCTAATTGCCAAGCCAGGGTTTAAGAGCTAATAAACAGTGAGACTCCGTGCAGACTCCGTGTAACCCCGTGGTAAAATAATGATTATATAATGCTAAAACCCTGCAGCGTTTGGAAGAATTCTTACGTCATGGGGAGAAAGCGCAATAGTGGTTATAAAAATAAATTTGACTTTGGCTTTTTGCTGGTGTTACTTTGTTAAACAATTTGTTTGACAAACTACATATAAGAAAATTTATAATGTAGATAATCAAACATATATATTATGAGAGTTTGCATAATCCATCCTATAATATCTTTTACTGACTTCTTTTATTTATTATTTAAAAATTGAAGTATGAAAAAAATATTCCGGATCAGCCAAATAGTTTTTGCAGCAACTATATTATTCCTTGCAACGGGTTGTAATGAGGAAGAACTTGCAAAGTCGTCTGTACTTGAATCAAAACCTCCTGCTTTGACAACAACTTCAGTTACAGACATAACAGCTACTACTGCTATATCAGGGGGAAATATTACTTATGATGGGGGTTCAGAGATTGTTGAAAGAGGTCTTGATTTGTGGAGACGAACTGATAATGATAGAGGTATTGTTTTTCGCAGTATACCTGTTGGCAAAGGAACTGGAAGTTTCAATGTCAGCCTTACAGGATTACTCCCGTTAACAACCTACCAGGTAAGATCTTACGCTACAAACAGAGCAGGTACAGCTTATGGGAACCAGATTTCCTTCAGAACTTTAAATACTGGTAAATGATAAAAATGTTTATAATAATATTGTCATGAAAAAAGTATTTCGGATCGGCCCGATAATTCTTGCAGCAATTATATTATTTCTTGCTGCAGGTTGTGATAAAGATGAACTTGCTAAATCGCCTGGACTTGAATCAGAATCTTCCTCTGATTCTCTTTATAATCTATTAATTAAAGGTCCTGGTAGCATTGATAGTTTAGCAGCAATAGATGCTGACGGCAATGTTTATTCCTCTGTAACCATTGGCAGACAGATCTGGCTTGTTGAAAACCTGAAGACGACAAAGTATCTCAATGGTGATCCGATATTATCAAACCTCAGAGGGAGTGATTGGACAAATACTGCTTCCGGCGCTTATCAGATCAGTAGTGATATCTATGGCAACTTATATAATGCGTATGCCGTTATAGACGGGCGGCAAATCTGTCCTGCTGGCTGGCATGTGCCTTCCGCCTCAGAATGGGATGAACTTCTTACTTACCTGGGAGGCGAAGAAAATGCAGGAGGACCAATGAAAGAATCCGGCACAAGCCATTGGCTTGATCCTAATGAAGGTGCAACAAACGAAAGCGGATTTACTGCCCTTCCGGCAGGATTTACTCAGGAGTTCCCTGGTGAGTGATTCTATTTCAGGCATTGGTTATACTGCATTATGGTGGTCTTCTTCAAATTCCGATAAATGGTTTTTAGCCGTTTATTGCTCATATGCCCAACACAATGTTTCAGAATGCAATATGAACATGAATATCGGACTTTCAGTTCGCTGCATAAAGGATAGTCTGAATCCTTCTTCTTCAGCTCCTTTTGTATCAACAAGCAGTATAACTGAAATCACAGACACGACTGCTAAAAGCGGAGGCAATATCACGTCCGATTGCGGGGCAACAATATTTCCCGTGGTGTTTGCTGGAGTACCAATGCCAGGCCTACAACATCAGATTCAAAAACTGTTGATGGAGATGGCATTGGTCAATATGGAAGCAGTATAACCGGTTTATCAGCCGGTACGATTTATCATGTCAGGGCATATGCCACAAATTCAGCAGGCACAAGATATGGTGAGGATATGACTTTCTCAACATGGGGAGAGCCCATTGTCACATCCCGGCCTGCAACGGATATTTCTAAAACCGGTGCGACATTAAACGGCACGGTGAATGCCAACGGTTTACCCACGACAGTGACATTTGAATATCAATATGATAATGGCGGGGATTGGAAGGAAGTATCGCAAACAGTGACTGCAGTTCAAAGTCCTTTAACCGGAAATACGGAAACTGATGTAAGTGCAGCACTTACAGGTTTAACAGATGGTACATATATTTTCAGAGTAAAAGCGGAAAATTCTCTTGGGACAGTATGGAGTTTGCCCCAGGAATTATTTGATATAGGTGGTCAGGCTCCTGCAGCTACAACATTGGCAGCGACAAACCTGGCATCAGGTACAGCAACATTGAACTGCACGGTTAATGCCAATAGTATTTTAACCAGGATTGACTTTGAATATGGCACAACAACAAGTTATGGACAAGAGTCAATTATAAGCTTTATTGCAGGAGACACGAGTACTAATGTAAGCGTCTGTATTACAGGATTAACAAATGGCGTTACTTATCACTACAGAGTAAGAGCAGCAAATTCCATAGGGATAGCATATGGTAATGATATGGAATTTACATTACATGCACCGACAGCTGCAACATTGGAAGCAACAGACTTAACATCAACTACTGCAACGTTAAACGGAATTATCAATGCCAATTCTTTTTCATCCAATGTCACCTTTGAATATGGCACAACATACAAGTTATGGGCAGGAGGTAACTCCGGAACAAAGCCCGGTAACAGGAAATACCGGTACAAATGTTAGTGCAACACTCACAGGTCTCACATGTGGTATTAAATATTACTTCAGAGTAAAAGCAGAAAATTCTTTTGGGATAAGCTATGGTGCATGATAAAACTTTTAATTCGGCACATATTCCAATCTTTGACTACCATTCAGTTTCCGGTATAACTGATACTACTGCAATATTAGGAGGGAATATTATTGATGATGAGTGTGCAGCCATAACTATCAGAGGTATTTTTTTGGATACCATGGTAGCTTATCACTGTTCAAATCGTAGGCTGGAAGAGGCCTTCCTCGTTATGGTACGCTGAATGGATCCGGAACCGGAAGTTACACCACAACCTGACTGGATTAAAACCATCAACAACCTACTGTGTTCGATCCTACGCTATAAACAGTGCAGGTACCACTTGTGGAAAAATAATTTCCTTCACAACTCTAAATAGCGGAAAATGATAGAAATGTTTATAATACTATTGTCATGAAAAAGGTATTCCGGATCAGCCTGATAATTTTTGCAGCAATTATATTATTGCTTGCCAGGGGTTGTAAAAAAGAAGAACCTGAAAGTCTCACCCAGGCTGCTACAAATTTATCTAAAACCGGAGCAACATTAAATGGTACTGTAAATCCCAATGGGCTATCCACTACAGTAACATTTGAATATGGTACCACAACAAGTTATGACAGTAGTGTCACAGCCTCCCAAAGCCCGGTAACGGGAATAGTATCACAAATGTCAGTGCAGATATCTCAGGTTTGACAATAGGTACGACTTATCATTTCAGAGTAAAAGCTGAAAATTCTCACTGGACAGTTTATGGCAGTGACAATGAATTTGAATATGGTTATCCACCATCAGTTACAACACTGGCAGTAACAAACTCAAAATCAACCGGAGCGACATTAAACGGTACTGTAAATGCGAATGGTTTATCCACAAAAGTAACATTTGAATATGGACCTACAACCAATTATGGCAAGGAGGTAACGGCAGAACAAAACCCGGTAATTGGGAAAAGTACCACCAATGTCAGTGCAGAAATCACAGGTCTTACAGTTGGTACAATTTATCACTTTAGGGTAAAAGCTGAAAATTCTTTTGATACGGTTTATGGTGGTGATATGGAATTTGATTATGGCTATCCCCCGGCTGCTACAACGTTGGAAGTAACCAACTTAACATCAACTGCAACGACATTAAACGGTACTGTAAATGCCAAGGGGTTTGCCTACCGTTGTAACAATTGAATATGGAACTACAATAAGTTATGGACAAGAGGTTACGCCAACACAAAATATTGTAATAGGAAATAGTATTACAAATGTCAGTGCAGATATCTCAGGGTTGACACTATGTGCGACTTATCATTTCAGAGTAAAAGCAGAAAACTCTTTTGAGACAGTTTATGGCAATGATATAGAATTTAAATGTGGTCTTCCCCCATAGTTGCATCATTGGAAGCAACAAACTTAACCTCAACTACTGCAACATTAAATGGATACGTCAGTGCAAATTCCGGTTCATCTGTAATGTCACTTTTCAATATGGTATACTTCAGGTTATGGGCAGGAAGTAACACCAGGACAAAATCCTGTAGGGGACGATACTACAGATATCAGTGTGGATATCCTAGGTTTAACACCATGTACGACTTATCACTTCAGAGTAAAAGCAGAGAATTCCTGTGGAACAAGTTTTGGGGAGGATTCAACTTTTTATCCTCCAAATTCAGTACTTCCAGTATTGACAACCACTTCAATTTCCGGTATAACATCAACTTCTGCAATATCAGGGGGAAATATTACTTATGATGGGTGTGCATTACCCATAACTGACAGGGGTGTTGATATTGGTATAGTATGAGTGCTCCTCAGGGTATCCATGATTCTAAATAATATACGCATGATGGCACAGGAACCGGAAGTTTCACCAGCAACCTGACAGGATTACAACCATACACAAGTACTATGTACGAGCCTACGCCAATAATAGTGCAGGTACAGCTTATGGAAACAGATTTCCTTCACAACTCCCAGTAGCGGAAAATGATAGAAAGTTTATAAACAGATACAATAATTCAGAAAGTATAGATTTCAATTTTTAGATATAGAAAAACAAAGTTTAATGAATTAACCGCTGTCACTTTTTAAAAAGCTTTTTGTGGGGAAAAGAGGAGAACAGGAATATAGTAAAGATTTTAATAAGGTTTTAAAAGGATGCTCAAAGGGTGATTTAAAAGCCCAGGAGGAACTTTTCAAGCAGTATTATGGCTATGTAATGAGCATTGCCCTGCGTTTCTCATCATGTCACGATAATGCCCTGGAAATTGCAAATGATTCCTTTTTGAAAATATTCATGAAAATCAAATCACATCAGATTGATAAGGAATTCAAGGCATGGGTCCGGAAAATAGTTGTCAATACTGCAATAGACTACTACAGGAAGGATAAAAAAAACAATATTGAAATTTCGATTGAAACAGCATATGATGAACCTGCTGATGAGTCTGTTATTGATAATTTAAATGCAGAAGAAATAATAAAACTGATAAATTCTCTGCCAATGAATTACCGTTATACTTTCAGCTTATTTGAAATTGAAGGATTCTCGCACAATGAGATTGCCCTGCAGCTGGGTATTACAGCAAGCACATCAAGGTCAAATCTGACGAGGGCAAAAAGAATGCTCCGTCATATGATCCTAATAAACAGCCACTATGAAAGAGTCAATTGACGATAGAATTACAAAGAGGATCAGAGAGGTGATGGAACAGTATGAGCCGGACTATTCACCTCAGGCCTGGGAAAAGCTCAGGGAGCAAATACCTGTGCCGGTATTCTGGCTCAAAAGAGTATTGCTGAAATACAAATACTGGTTTTCCGGTGTAACCATAGTAGGAGTTTTATTCATAGTTTATAAGGTTACCAGCGTAATGCCTGCTGATAAAAATTCAGCTGCTGATCCAATCTGTTTTCTGAATCTGCAAATTACTCTGCATCAGAGAAGCCCAAAGAAATAACTTACTCAGAAAAGACAGCTGCCTTAAGACATATTTCAAATATTGGCATTGCCGGGAAGAAGAAAACATATCTTCCAAAGGTACACTGTTCAGGTAACAGATTCTTTGCCAGCTACTTATCAGGACTATACTCAAACCGAAAATGGCAATTGCAGAGATTCCCGGGAGTATTGAAAGAAACGTTATTATCCCGGTTTTCATGGAAGAAATAAGCTTAGGCTGTCAGTGCAATATTACACAGCTGATTCCAATGAAATCTCAGACAGAAGTGGTTTCAGGAACGAAACCTCTCTCTTCTGATAAGACGGCAAAGTCTAAATTTCAATGGCCGGAGTTAAATTCTATATTTACAAAAGAGGAGCGTTATGATAAGTTTGTAGGACCAAACAAACTTGCAATTTTTTACTCTCCTGAATTCCTTCACAGCAACTCATTAAAATCCCTTGGAATCGCCCATGGAATTGGTATCAGCTTCGAGGGACCGGTACGTTCATCCATTTCAGTTTCGGCCGGACTTTCATACCAGGCTATTGATTACCATATAACAATCTCTTCAGAAAATGTTCCTGAAAGCCCTGAGGACACTACATATATTGAAAGCGGCAATTACAAATATCTTGAAGTTCCCGTCTCCATCAATTTTAAGTTCTTTGAAAGCGCCGGATCCCAGTTATGGTTTGGCATGGGATTATCATCAATTGCATTCTTAAAGCAGAATTATACTTCTGAAACAATTGTGGGAGGAATCAGTGATCAGGCGACCTTCTCTGCCAAAGGATGGGAAAATATCCTTCCTCTGGCATCATTAAATTTTGGCCTGCAGTACAGATACCAGTTCAGTAACCGGTTTACCCTGCATAGTTCAGTGCAGTATAAGCAGTGTCTGGTACCACTTGGATATAATTCCATGAGATTGAATCGTATAAATTTACAGATCGGGCTGTTATATCGTTTTGGCCGTGAGGATTAATCCTTAAGGGATGCTTGACAAAGCAGATTACCTGAAACTTATCCAATCAATTTCAACAGGATTATACTGCTCATTATGATAAAAAAGGTGCCATTATCACTCCCGTCACCCTAAAAGGCCTCATCGGATTTTCGGAGATTGCATATTCAAGCCTTTCAATAATTAATGTTAATAACACACTTAATGAAATAATAGGCTATATTTATTGTAATTTTTCTGATAATCCTGATATGAAATTGTAACATGAAAAAATCATTGTCTCTGATCCTATTTACTTTGTTATTAAGTTATCAACCTTCATCAGCCCAGGTGCCGGGATCTCAACCTGATCTAAAACCTGCTCCACAGGGATTTGACTTACCACATGATGGGATAAAAGGAGGCATGATTGACACTATCAGTTATTTTTCAGAAACAGTGGGTGCGAACCGCAGGGCTATCATTTATACGCCTCCAGGTTACTCAAAACGAAAGAAATATCCTGTGCTGTATCTGCTGCACGGGATCGGTGGTGATGAAAAGGAATGGCTAAAGGGAGGTCAGCCTCAGATAATTCTGGATAATCTGTATTCCGAAGGGAAACTGAAGCCAATGATAGTCGTAATGCCAAACGGCAGGGCGATGAAAGACGATCGTGCCATCGGAAATATCATGTCATCGGAAAAGGTGCAGGCCTTTGCCGATTTTGAAAAAGACCTTCTGAACGACCTGATCCCTTTCATCGAAAAGAAATACCCCGTAATTAAAGATCGTGAACACAGGGCAATTGCCGGCCTTTCGATGGGAGGAGGTCAGGCGTTGAACTTCGGGCTGGGTAATCTCGACATGTTTGCCTGGATAGGAGGATTCTCATCGGCTCCGAACACTAAAACCCCGGCATTACTCCTGCCTGATCCGGAGAAAGCAAAAGCGGTTCTGAAACTTTTATGGATATCGTGTGGTGACAAAGACAACCTTCTGAATATAAGTCTGCGGACGCACAATTATCTGGATGCAAACAGCGTACCTCATGTTTATCATGTCGAACCCGGCGTTCATGACTTTAAGTTCTGGAAAAGCAGCCTGTATATGTTTTCACAGCTTCTCTTCACCGGAGAGCTTCCGGCACAGGGACAACAGGCAAGGAATCCCATAATATTCGCGGATGTTCCTGATTTGTCAATGATAAGGGTTGGCGACTCATACTATATGAGCAGCACTACTATGCATATGTCTCCCGGGGTGCCGATCATGAAATCGAAAGATCTGGTCAACTGGCAGATCGTCAATTATGCATACAACACCCTGGGTGATGTTGACGCATTGACTCTTAGTAACGGTAAAAATGCCTATGGAAAAGGTTCCTGGGCCAGCTGCATCCGCTATCATAACGAGACATTTTATGTATCGACCTTTTCATCGACAACAGGTAAAACATATATCTGGTCAACAAAGGATATTGAGAAAGGACCATGGAAAGAGATATCGTTCAGTCCGAGCTTTCACGACCATACATTGGTTTTCGATGACGATGGTCGTGTTTATCTGATTTACGGCAATAAAAGACTTACCCTTGTGGAACTTAATGCTGATCTTTCAGGAGTCAAGCCCGGAGGAACAAACCAGGTTATCATCGAAAATTCAAGTGCACCCTCGGGACCCGAAAGCGGACTTGGAGAAGGTTCGCAATTGTTTAAGGTCAATGGTAAATATTATCTTTTTAATATAACCTGGCCCAGAGGCGGAATGAGAACGGTTGTCATACACAGGGCCGACAGGATAACAGGCCCCTGGGAGGGAAGGCTTGCTTTCCAGGATCTTGGAGTTGCCCAGGGAGGAATGGTTGACACACCTGATGGTAAATGGTATGCCTATCTTTTCAGGGATTTCGGATCTGTCGGACGCATACCTTATATTGTCCCAATGAAATGGGAAGATGGCTGGCCGGTGATCGGCACTGACGGTAAAGTTCCCGAAACGCTCGATCTTCCTGCAAGCAAAGGGCTTCTACCGGGAATTGTGGCTTCCGACGAGTTCAGTCGTAAGAAGGGGGATCCGGCACTTCCGCTGGTGTGGCAGTGGAATCACAATCCCGACAACAACTTGTGGTCTGTCACCGCGCGCAAGGGATTTCTGCGTCTCACCACCGGACGCATTGACACTCTTTTTGTACAAGCCCGAAATACTTTGACCCAGCGTACATTCGGTCCTGAATGCTCCGGGTCTGCGGCAATAGATGTAACAGACATGAAGGAGGGCGATTTTGCCGGACTTGCCCTTTTGCAGAGAAAATTCGGCCAGGTTGGAGTCAGGTTCAGAAACGGAACCAAATCAATCGTGATGGTCAATGCACAATCAGGCAAGCCTGTCGAGGCTCAAAGTATTCCGCTGGCACAAAATAAGGTTTTCCTGAAGGCTGAATGTAATTTCCGGGACCGAGCCGATGTTGCCAGCTTCTTTTACAGCCTCGATGGTAAAACATGGAATCCTATCGGAACGCAGCTTAAGATGGAATATTCTATGCCGCACTTCATGGGTTATCGTTTTGGCTTATTCAACTATGCCACAAAAACACCCGGCGGATCTGTGGATTTTGACTGGTTCAGGGTGAAATGACCTGGATATTCAATAAATTGTGATCAAAAAAAATAGTATCATGAGAAATTACAGGTTTCATTTTGGTTTTCTTTTATTTTCCCTGATATTTTCATACTCTGCTGATGTACTTGCCCAGAATCCGTTTGTAACTGACCAGTTTACAGCTGATCCCACTGCACGGGTTTTCAATGGCAGGGTATATGTTTTCCCATCCCATGATATACCTGCACAACCCGGCCGCGGGAGGGCAGGATGGTTTGTTATGGAAGATTATCATGTCTTCTCATCAGCCAGCCTTACCGACTGGACCGACCATGGGGTGATCGTCAGTCAGAATAAAGTAAACTGGGTCGATTCGACAACATTCAGCATGTGGGCTCCCGATTGCATTGAAAGAAACGGGAAATATTATTTTTATTTTCCTGCAAGCATGAAGTCCGGTTACGGCAGAGGATCCTCAGTTGGTGTTGCTATTGCAGACAATCCTGCCGGGCCATATATCCCTCAGCCTGAACCGATAAAAAATCTCAGGGGAATTGATCCTGCCCTTTTTATTGATAAGGACGGGCAGGCTTATATATACTGGGCCGGAGGGAATATTTTCGCTGCGAAGCTCAGGGATAATATGCTTGAACTGGCCTCCGACCCAATAGTGGTTACCGAAATGCCTGCGAAGGGATTAAAAGAAGGACCTTTCCTTTTTGAAAGGAAAGGCATTTATTACATGACTTATCCTCATGTGCAGAATAAGACCGAAAGACTTGAATATGCAATCTCCGATAATCCGATGGGACCATTTAAATTTACCGGTGTGATTATGGATGAATCGCCAACCGGATGCTGGACAAATCACCAATCAATCATCGAGTTCAATAATCAATGGTATCTCTTCTATCATCATAATGACCTGTCGCCAAAATTTGACAAGAACAGATCCATCAGGGTTGACAGTCTCTTCTTCAACGAAGACGGAACGATCAGAAAGGTGACCCCGACCCTCCGTGGTGTCGGATTGTCAGAAGCCACGAAGGAAATACAGGTCGACAGGTACAGCAGCATCAGCGACAATGGCGCATCAATAGCTTTTCTTGATACCTTAAATACATTTAAAGGCTGGAAGACTATTCTCAACAAGCCGGATGCCTGGATTCAGTATAATACAGTCGATTTCGGAAGCAGTAAGCTCAAAAAGATCCGGGTAAAAGCTATGTCAGAAACAGGCGGCATACTGCTGATAAGACAGGATAACCTGAAGGGGAGGATCGTCGCGGAGGTGAATATCCCGGAAGGGAAGGAATGGAAAACAGTTGATATGCGTGTTTCAAAACTGCAAAAGGGAATTCACAACCTGGTAATTTCACTTAAGGATTCTAAAAGTGTTGAAATAGACTGGGTGAGCTTTCAATAACCAGGATTTCGCAGAGAGTCTATTCTTTTCTTATTTCGGTTCCTTTTGCAATGCCTGATTCATTAAATGCATAAATGCTGTAATAATATGTAATATCTTTATTCAGACCGGTAAGCAGTAAGGAACTGGCATCATATACTATAACAGAAGTATATAACTTATTAATTTCCGTGCCATAGTTTACAATATAACCTGTTGCCAGTTTATCCTTCGGCCACTTAACAATTGCTTTTCTTGTATCCGCCTCATTTCGATCGACTGTGAAAGCATTGACCGGTTGAGGTATTTTCCCTTTCCTGGTGCCGAAAATTCTCAGATCGTAAATAGAAAATTTGCCATCGGGCACCCTTATATTTTCAATCCTGATATATTTCGTCCTGACTGGCTTTTCCAGCTCTATATAGTCATGGCATGCATCCACATTATTTTTGCTTTTATCAACTATGACTTTCCATGTTTTTTTATCGTTTGAAGCAAGAATGCGATAACAATAATAAATGTTTTTACCGTCCGGTTTAAGAGCCGACTCATTATCCGCAAAATTCACCTGTATTGCATTCACGGTCGACTTGTCATCCAGCTCCACGGTCAGCCATTCGCCTTCATTTCCTGTTGTGGCCGACCACCATGTTCTTATGTCTTCATCAAAGGCGTTCTTAACCGGATAAGTATCCATTGATGATGATGCTTCTGCTCTTTTTTTGTATGATAAAAGCATCCATCCCCTGAAGAGAGTCTCGTTTTCAAAATTTATTTTATGGTCCGGCATAATGGTCGGATAATCTCCGAAGGCTGTAAAAGTCCTTAATACCCCATCCTTATCGAATGCGGCAGGGAACAATCCGAGACGTCGTTCAAACATATGACGGACTGATATTGACATAGTTGCGATATGCCAGTAATTACCATACTTGTCCTGGAATGTCGAACTGTGTCCTGCTCCTCCGGCAAAACCTCCCGGTTTATAAGAAAAAGGACTGTATGTTTCATATTTAAATGGCCCCAGTGGTGAATCTGACGTATAAACGCCATCGGCATAAACTTTAAATTCTGTACCCGGCGCTGCATACTGAAGATAATACCGGTTGTTATATTTGGTCATCCAGGCGCCTTCGTTATAACCATTCCTGGCTTCATCATTAAGTTCCCCCGGCACTTCCCAGCCATTGATATTTTGATTATGGCTGATAAAAACTTCAGGTTCTGTTTCCGGCTGCATTTTTGAATTGAGTCTTACTCCATAGATAGGGCGGGTGTCAGAGCATCCCCAGTACAGATAGATCTTTCCATTGTCATCCCTGAAGAAATGAGGGTCCCAGACCGGAAAAGGAAGTGTTTTTTCCATTGGCTTCCAGTTGTCTTCCAGCGGATTGGTTGAATAAAATATAGGCTTCCTGGTACTGGCGGAGGCTGTAAAAAAAGTTGTGTCATTTATGGTTATGGCATCCGGGGCGTAATCTTCTACCGGCAGTGTTCTGACAGGAATGAATTTCCACTTTAACAGGTCATCCGAAAACCAGTATCCACCGCTGTGAGACGCAAACAATAAATATTTATCCCCATATCTTAAGACCGATGGATCGGCAGCTTCACGGTATGATGTCCCATTAGTGAATTGAAACCGGTAATTGAGATTAACAGGATTGCAATATGTTTTTTCCCTGTCAGGGACTTCTTGCGAACAAAAGAGCAGGAAGAGGGCAGAAAACACAATTGACATTTTCATATTCAAGGATCTTATTTAAACAGCAATTGGGCTGTCTCATTAAGGAATTTCCGGCAGTTCATCCATGTATGACCACCCGAAGTAATGAACGTCTGATGCCTGATATTTTTTTGATCGAGCACCTGCAGATATTCCTGGAAAACACCAAAAAGCCCGTCTTCTTTTCCGCACCCGAGCCAGAAAAGCTTCAACCTTGAGTTTGTAAGGTCAGGATTTGCAAACGCGACGGCATTGTTCCGGTCAAATTCTTCTTTTAACATTCCGGGTGCATAGCCGCATACGTATGCAAACAGTTCAGGATTGCCCAGACCTATGTACAGGGATGTTCCTCCGCCGCCTGAAAAACCGGCAATGGCTCTTCCCTCCCGGTCAGTTCGTACCCTGTAGTTTTTTTCAACAAAAGGAAGAAGATAATTTTTAAAATCCTTCTGGAATTCCTGCAGATTATCCCAGTTCCTCAGTGATCCTGATCCTTTGCTTATCAGCGGGTAGGCTCTTCCATAAGGCATTATAACTATCATTGGCTTTGCCTTGCCCTGGGCGATAAGATTGTCAAGAATGATGTTGGCCCTGCCAACTTTTGTCCAGGTCTCTTCAGTGTCAGTTGTCCCGTGCAGGAGGAAAAAGACAGGATACTTCTCAGCTGAGGATTCTTCATATCCCGGAGGTGTATATATAAGCAAAGGCCGCGATCCAAGTTCATTTGAATAATAATACCTGTATGCAACAGTCCCGTGAGGAATATTCTGTATATCATAAACCTGCGGGACCTCTGCAGGTATCTCTACCAGGCTGTTCTGGAATCCTTCATTAGGAAAAATCCAGGAGTTCTTAGGATCGGCCACCTGGATACCGTCCACTATAAAACAGTATGGATAAATATCGGGATCTGCCGGGCCCAGAGTTATGCTCCATAATCCCTGATCATCTTTCACCAGGTTCTGCTGCCCTGCAATAAACTGTGAACTGAGCTTTACCTCTTTTGCATTGGGAGCCAGGAAACGGAATGTCACAGTCCTGTCCTTCATTACCTCTGGTGAGACGAAGCCAGCTCTGCCTTGCTGACCGGAAATGCTTTGCGAGGATCATGAATGCGGCTGAAAGACCAATAATTAAATTTTTAATCAGATATTTCATGGTTAAATGATTAGATTGTACAATTCTTATTATAGAAGTTGCTTTGCCTTTATCAATACTGAATGGAAAGATAGAAAATCCCGACTTTTCTTAGCCGGTATACCATGATTTATTTTAGAGTTAGTAGTTTTGTGTGTAACATATACAATATTGGATATCCTTGATTATATTTTGCTAACTTCGTTTATCAGAAGTTTAATTTCTTTAAATAGAAAAATTCAAAAAAAATGAAAAGAATTATTTTTATCGTTACCGCAATTTTGATTTATTGTACGGTTTCGGCCCAGCCGGGACGTATACCACAGACAGAACCGCTTCCGGAAGGATTCAAGCCTTCATCGTGCAACACCTTTTTATCTCAATACCCGGCTGTTAATTCTCAGACCCGTCAGGCCATTTTCCGGGTTGTAGCGCCTACTGCCCGTAAGGTCCAGGTCGATCTGGCCGGCAAGAGATACGATATGACTAAAAATGACAAAGGGATATGGATGTGCACATCCGATCCTCAGGTTGTGGGTTTTCATTATTATTCCATCTGGATCGACAGCGTTGCCGTGATGGACCGCAACACAGAAGCCTATTTCGGCAGCAACTGGGAAAATTCAGGGATTGAAATTCCCGAAGGACCTGAAGGCGATTATTACAGGTTCAATAAGAACATTCCTCACGGACAGGTTCGTTCAATTTACTACTGGTCGGAAATAAACGGTATGGAACGTCATTGCAATGTATATGTTCCTGCCGAGTACGAGCAGAATCCCGCAAAAAAATATCCTGTTCTGTACCTGCTTCACGGCTGGGGTGAGGATGAAAACGGATGGTCGAACCAGGGTCACATGGCGAACATAATGGATGGATTGATCTCATCCGGCAAGGCTGTTCCAATGATTGTTGTGATGGATTGCGGAGATATCAAGACAAACTCAGATGTACGCACGGCTTCAACGAACGATGTAACCCAGATCTATGTTAAGGATCTGATTCCTTTTATCGACAAAAACTTCCGGACGAAAACCGACAGGCATGAACCGCGCCATGGCCGGCTTATCAAGAGGCGGAATGCAGACCACCACTACTGTTTTCAATAACATGGATAAATTTGCCTGGATGGGTACGTTCAGCGGATTCTTCATGGGAGGCATGGGAGCAAGACCCGCAGCTGGTGCTGCTCAGGCACCGAGCATTAGTCAGCAGATTGAAACTGCATTCAACGGTGTCTTCAAAGATGCTGCTGCTTTCGACAAACAGATAAACCTGCTGTTCATCAGCACCGGAACCGAGGAACGCAATCCGAAGGAAACAGTCGAAGCTCTCAAGGCTCATGGCATCAAACACATTGTTTTCCATGAATCGCAGGGAACGGCACATGAATGGCTGACATGGCGAAGAGCGCTGAATGAATTTGCACCCATGCTTTTTAAATGACGCTGACTGAAAAAAAGGATTTCGAAATATCTAAGCGATAGCCAGAATTTTTTCTCCGATACACAGGGTGTCTTTCGGCAGCCATCATGACAATTCTTTTTACCATCTGGTTGTATGAATAATTTGCCAGCTCCAGAGAGAGGGCAAAGCTGGTATTGATGCTGATATCGTTATTGGGGTTTATATCGAGGAGGTAGAATTCATCATCACGCATCCGGAAATCAAAGCGGGCATAATCGAGGCATCCGAATCCTTTCCATGTTTTCAGGACTCTCTTTTTCAAGCTTTCTCAACAGTTTCTAATCAAGAGGTGCAGGAACGATGGATTCAATTTTTTTGTAATGTTCCGAAGAGGAAGAAACTTGGAATCGTAGGTGCATAGTCTTTTCCTGGTTCGCTGAAAGCTGAAAAACTCATTTCCACCGCAGGCAATATTTCAGGAGGATCGTTGTTCCATACCGAAACACGGAATTCGCGGCCGTCAATAAAATCCTCCACCAGTGCAGGCTGATTCAGTTCGGTGTTCACCAGGATGATCTGTTGCTGCAGGGATTCCATATCGTAAACAACAGATTTCTCCTTGATGGTGAGGCTGCAATGTTCATGTGAAGGTTTTACGATTGCAG
Source organism: uncultured Bacteroidota bacterium (assembly GCA_963772715.1). Lineage (GTDB taxonomy): Bacteria > Bacteroidota > Bacteroidia > Bacteroidales > VadinHA17 > LD21. Next base: position 2,769 of record CAVYYM010000023.1, on the reverse strand, counting down.
GGAAAAGGTTCCAGTCTACAGCTTCTTCCGGAGTTAGTATTGCACCATACGGAACTGCTATGCCGAGTGAAACAAGTAATTTCTTTACCTTTGTTTATCGTAACTCAGGTCTATTAAATCCGGGTCGTTACCGGTATATGTAAATCCTGAATTTTCAATTGTCTGTACGAACTCTTTTTTCGCTGTTCGGAATACCCGGCAGTGTTTCGCAGAGATTGAAAATAATAGTCTCGTCGGGATTATATTTTTCAAGTGTTTTTTCAAGGTAAGGAGTGTTCAGTTCTTCAAGATATGTCTCTATTCCTTCGCTCTCAGCGAATCTAAGATCACCCTGTTTGATTTCCGGGCATGCTGATTTCAGATTTATCCCAGGCAGGATCAAGATCGTATAGAACAACTACCTTAACAAAATTGATTTTTTACGAAACTAAAATAAATGTCTGAAATAAGTGCAGAATGTGAATAAAATTGTAACAACTTTTTTGCAGGGCGTCGACAAGATGAAAGAAATATTTATTCAGAATTTTCAGCAGAGAAAAATGGAAATAATTAATAAAGACTGAACATATTTTATTTGGCTTGCACTTGTTTCTTTAGTAATTTTATAAAAAGTAAATTCATATCATGGCAAGCCTCATCCCCGGATATAACTACGACATCTTCATCTCATACCGCCAGAAGGATAACAAAGGTGAGCATTGGGTGAGTGAGTTTGTAGAGGCGTTGAAAACAGAACTGGAATCAACTTTCAAAGAGGAGATCAGCGTATATTTTGATATCAATCCACATGACGGACTGCTTGAGACACACGATGTAGATGCATCGCTGAAGGAGAAATTGAAATGCCTGATTTTTATTCCGATAATCTCACGTACATACTGTGATCCGAAATCATTTGCATGGGAACACGAGTTCAGGGCATTTATTGAGCAGGCTTCTCAGGATCAGTTCGGATTGAAGGTTAAACTTCCTGACGGCAATGTTGCAGGCAGGGTGCTGCCGGTCCGTATACATGATCTGGACAATGCTGATATAAAGTCATTTGAAAAAGTTTTAGATGGAGTATTGAGAGGAGTAGAATTTATTTATAAATCTCCGGGTGTCAACAGACCTTTAAGATCAAAAGAAGATAGTCCCAATGATAATCTAAATAAAACATTTTATCGTGATCAGATAAATAAAGTTGCACTTGCGATAAAAGAGATCATATCAGGATTAAAGAAAGAACCTGTCGAGTCCTTCCCTGAGAGAAAGGAAACTGCAATATCGGAAGGGAAACCACTTATAAAAGAAAAATCAATCATTGTACTGCCGTTTGAAAATATCAGTCCTGATCCGGACCAGGATTACTTTAGCGATGGACTTACAGAAGAGATAATTACAGATCTTTCGCATATTCATGATCTGCTTGTTATTTCAAGAAGTTCTGCGATGACTTTCAAAGGGACAAAAAAGAGAATAAGCGAAATCGTCAGGGAGGTCAATGTGCATTATGTTCTTGAAGGGAGTGTAAGAAAGTCAGGAAACAATCTTCGAATTACGGCACAGTTGATAGACGGGATAAATGATTCGCATATATGGGCTGAGAAATATAGTGGTGCTCTGGATGATATTTTTGATATTCAGGAGAAAGTCTCAAGGGCTATTGCTGAATCACTAAAGATTAAAATCAATCCTGAAGATAAGAAGAAGCTGGAGGAAAGAAAGATAGATAATGCCTTCGCTTATGACCGTTTTCTAAGAGCGTACTCTGAAATTTTATCCTGGACGAAAGAAAAAATCAGCCTTGGCCTGAAATTAATGGAAGAAGGAATTGAAATAACCGGGCCCAATGCAATTATTTATTCGGGAATAGCATTTGCCTACTTTCAGTTTGCCAATATTGGTCTGGATCAGGAAGAGAATATCAGAAAATCCGAGGAATACGTCAAAAAAGCGCTTGAAATTGATCCGGATCTGGCGCAGGCACATTTGGTTTATGGCAATATCTTCATGCTTTATTATGGTGATCTCCGGATGGCAATCAAACATTATAATCTTGCCTACAACAATAATCCCAGCAGTCTCGAAACAATCCAGTGGCTTGCATGGGGTTATCACCTGGTCGGGAAACCGGATTTAGCCATTTCATTGACTGAACAATGTAAGAGTTTAGATCCTTTAAGCACCTTGAATATTAATATGTATAAAGGGCTTAACAGATTTATGAAAGGACAGTTCGATCTGGCGCTTCAGCCTTTATTGGAAGCTTATAACCTTTCTCCTGAAGCAAATATGTTCCAGTTATGGAAGGTGCTTGTTTTGTTGTATAATGACAAAATAGCCGAAGCGGTTGAATTTATAAGTGATACTGTCAAGGAGCCCGGGCAGGATTCTATTTCAGGGTTTCTGATTTTCGTGAAATACGCTCTAAAGGGAGATACAGAAAATATGAAATCAGTTATGTCTGATGATCTGATAAAATCTCTGAAAATGGATTGTCAGTTCTCATGGCATGTGGCTGCCGTCTATTCATTTATTAATGACAAGGACAAATCTCTTGAGTGGCTTGAAAATGCAGTGAATCGCAGTTTTATCAATTATCCTTTTCTGAATGAACACGATAAGCTGATGAATAACGTACGTGAAGAGGAACGCTTTAAAAAGCTGATGGAAAGAGTGAAAAACGAATGGGAAAATTTTGAAGTATAAAGTATCACAATAGTCAATCAATGCCAGGCATTATTGAAGGATATAACTATGACATCTTCATCAGCTACCGCCAGAAAG